>NZ_JALZ01000024.1 GCF_000521785.1 Roseivivax halodurans JCM 10272 | reverse complement strand
CATCTGTTTCGCGCCTGTCTCCGGCGCAGCGACCAGCCAGTCAACGGCGCGCTGCGCGTGCGCCCCCGCGGTGAACAGGAACCGCGTATCGCCCTTCAGCATCTTGATCCACGAGTCGATATACGCCGCGTGGTTGTCGATGTGATCGGCGTAGAACCTCATGCGCTGGCCAATCAATGCCTCGGAAAAGCAGGCCACCAACTCCTCCTTAGCATATGCCTCCTTACCGAAACTCGACGCGCCGAAGCTCCGATCGAGCCGGTGGGATGCCTTTGTCGCGTGGGCCTTATGCCGATATCAGCATAAGTCGCATAATGCCGCGTTTTGGAACACGCCGTGGGGACAACCTAGTGTCCTGATCCCGTCAGGGTTGCCCGCGCGACAAAGCGGCATAGTGAAATGCCAGTGCCGCCATTCGTTGGCCGCTCGGCGAGGGTCAACTTCGAGCCCTTATTGACCAATGCCTCGATTTCAACATCGTTTGCTTTTCGCTGGAATCAGACACTGCAGAATCAAAATAAACGCGTGTGCTTGGCGCGGCCGGCGTGTCCATTTTTTCGAGCGATATGACGCTAAAATAAAGTGATATTGCGCGTGCTTTCGATCATGCTCGACCAAAGTGAGTGGCGTCGATGATGATCTGGCGAAAAAAGCAAAAACGACATCACGTCAGACCGCAACAAGAAGCGATATTGCACCGACAAGAATGAGGCTTGTTGCCCAGACAAGATCTAGATTGAACCAGCTTCTGGACAGAAACTTCAGCCCGAACCACCTGTAGACGCCGAAGGCGATCAGCCCGCCCGAGAGCGTCATCGCCAGCGTGTGGATCAGCGCCACGCCGACCGCGATCCCGGCGTTGGCGCTCATCAGGGCTTGGGCCGCGGCGTGCCCAGCGTCGGTGTCGACCGTCTGGCAGATGCCCAGATAAATCGGTACCAGCATCAGGCCCGCACCATGCGCCATGGCCGCAAGAAACGACCACAGCGCCAAGCGGGACGGCGGCACCCGCGCCAGAAAACGCGGATGACGGCGGTTGAAGACCAGCCAGACGCCAAGCCCGATTACCAGACAGGCCGCGGTGATCTGGATTTCGCGCTGCCACTGCGCCACGAACATCAGGGCGGTGAACGGAAACAGGATGGCCCCCATGGCCAGCAGGTGCCCCGCGGCAAGGGCACCGACCGCCTTGATCAGGCTGCGCGGCGTTCGGTCCATCAGCGCGGCAGAGACAGCCAGTGGCCACCCCATCCCCGGATTGATCCCGTGATATACGCCAGAGGCCACAACGGCCCACCAAAGGGCCGTTGCCGTCGTCATGTCCATCCCGCGTTACGCCGACGGATAACAGAAGCTGTCGGTCGAGCAGTCGCCGCCTTCCAGCCGGATCTGGTGGCTGCGGTATCCTTTCGGGAATTCGACAAAGAAATCCTTGTCCAGCGTCAGGCCGCCATTTTCGCCCACATTCGCCATCACCATCTGTCCGCCTTCGTCATCCGGATAGAACTGGTCGTCCCACGTGGAGTAGAGCGAGTTGGTCCAGTAGACACGCTTGCCGTCACGGCTGATCTCGACCATCTGCGGGGCGTAGGCGAAGGTCTTTCCGTTGGGATGCTTCGTCCCTCGCGCGATGCCGCCCAGTTCGACCTTGCCGGTCAATTTGGGGTTCATCGGGTCGGTGACGTCGTATTGATGCATCTCGCCCAGGCCCCAACACGCGACATAGAGATATTTGTCATCAAGGCTCAGGTCGATGTCGGTGACCAGCGGTGGCACCGCGCCGAAGCCTTTCAGCAAGGGCGGCAGATTTTCCGGGTCTTCCGGGCGCGGGTCGATGGTGATGGTCTTCTTGGTCTCGAACGTGTCGTCGTCCCTCTGCCACCATGTGAAGATTGCGCCTTGCAGGTTCGTCGTGTCCACCACGACGCCGCAGAAACCGTAGTCTTTCGACGGGTCATGCGCCGGGCGGATTTCCAGCGCCATCTGGTAATTCTCGCCCAGATCGATGGTCTGGACATTCTGGCGCGCGCGCAGGTTCCAGAAGTGGATGGAATGGCCGTATTTGTTGGCCAGAAGGTCCTCTGCCACGACGCCGTTCTCGAACTGCGGCGGCAGGCCCCATTCCGAACTGATCATGTAGTCGCGCGGCAGGTTCCACCAGAAATCATAGTGCTTGTCCTGCTTTCCTCGGTCCATCTCGTAGCGGCCGAGGATCTCGAAGGTTTCGCAGTCCATGATAAAGATGCCCGGAGGGCCGTCGGTCCCGTCCTCGCCGCCTCCGCCCAGGGTCGAGACGTAGATGCCTTCGGGTCCGCAGTGGATCGTGTGAGGGCGCGAATAGCCGGTCTTGGAAAAGACCTCCTCTGGTTCGATGATCTTGTGGATTTTCGCCTTCAAAGGTTCTTTCACGTCGATGATATAGATACGCGACGACCGGATGCCGGGAATGATCAGGTAGCGGCGCTCCAGAAAGGCGTGGCCAGACAAGGGCGAGAGGGACGCAGAACAGGCATTCCAGCCGAAATGGTGAAACTCGTCGCCGGTGTTGGGCATGATCACCTGGTGGACGATCTGGCCGTAGGTGTCGGACGCGGGGTCCACGTCGACGACTGCCAGTCCGTCGGGTTGCGATCCGTCCGGGCTGAGCATCAGTGTGAAAGCCAGCGTTTCGGGCGGGGCCTCCATGGCAAGTTTCGGGGTTGCGTGAAACGTTGGATCCGGTCTCAGGTTCATTGGTCGTTCCTCCCTTGAAAATGTCTTTGGCCTATCTCGATCTCCTCGGTCCGAGCCTATCCCGGAATTAAACAGCAGGGTGTTTTGTCTTTTTGGCGGATGCGGATATTGCCGAGGTGCCCTCTGCCGCCAGCGCACGTGCCCGTTCGCGCAGCACGAACTTCTGGATCTTTCCCGTCGTGGTGCGCGGGATCGGCATGAAGGCGATCCGACCCGGCACCTTGTACCCCGCCAGATGGTTGCGGCACCAATCCCGAAGCTGGTCCGGGTCCATGTCGGCCCCCTCTGACAGCTCGACAAAGGCACAAGGCGTTTCGCCCCACCGGTCGTGCGGCATGGCGACGACGGCCACGACGGCCACGTCGGGGTGACGATACAGCACCTCTTCGATCTCGATTGAGGAGATGTTCTCGCCACCAGAGATGATGACGTCCTTGGATCGATCCTTGAGCTGGATATATCCGTCGGGGTGCATGACGCCAAGGTCGCCGGAATGGAACCAGCCCCCGGCAAAGGCCTCCTGCGTTGCCTGCGGATTGCGGAAATAGCCTTTCATCACGACGTTTCCGCGAAACATGACCTCGCCCATCGTCTGGCCGTCGCGCGGAACGGGCAGCATCGTGTCAGGGTCCAGCACGTCGAGCTGTTCCAGCGGCAGATAGCGCACGCCTTGCCGGGATTTCAGACGCGCCTGTTCGGCAAGCGGCAGTTCGGACCAGCTGTCGTGCCAGTCGTTGACGACCGCAGGGCCGTAGGTTTCGGTCAGCCCATAAAGGTGGACAACATCGAAACCCGCTGTCTTCATGTCCGCCAACACCTTTTCGGGCGGCGGGGCGGCGGCGGTAAAAAACTGCACGTTGTGATGCAGCTCGCGTTTTGCCGCCGCGGGGGCCTGGATCATCAGCGACATGACGATCGGTGCGCCGCACAGGTGGGTCACGCCCTCATCGGCGAGTGCTGCCCAGATCGGTTCGGCCCGGACTTGTCGCAGGCAGACATGGGTGCCGATGATGGCTGACAGCGTCCAGGGAAAACACCAGCCGTTGCAATGGAACATCGGCAGCGTCCACAGATAGAACGCATGTTTCGGCATGGACGCCGTCAGCGCGTTCCCCTGTGCCAGCAGGCAGGCCCCGCGATGATGCGACACCACGCCCTTCGGATCGCCGGTCGTGCCAGAGGTGTAATTGATCGCGATGGCATCCCATTCGTCCAGCGGCATGAGCCAAGCGAAATCAGGCGCGCCACCCGCCACGAAAGCCTCGTAGTCGAAGGCATCTCCAGCGGCAAACGGTTCAGTGAATTCCGGGTCGTCGTATTGGATCAGAACCGGTTTCACCGCCGTCAGCGCCAGCGCATCCTGCATCAGTGGCATGAATTCGCGGTCCACGATCACCAGCTTTGCGCCGGCGTGATCCAGCTGGAACGCGATGATCGCCGCATCCAGTCGCGTATTTATCGAATGCAGCACCGCGCCGCACATCGGCACGCCGTAGTGGCATTCCAGCATTGCCGGCGTGTTGGCCAGCAGGGCCGAGACCGTATCCCCGCGCCCGATCCCCGCCTGCGTCAGCGCCGACGCCAACTGCCGCGACCGTCGGTAGAAATCAGCATAACTACGCCGCAGCGCGCCATGCACGATGGCCGTATGCTCCGGAAACACGCTGGCCGCGCGTTCCAGAAAGGTCAGCGGAGTGAGCGGCTGATGGTTCGCGGGGTTGCGGTCGAGCCCGATGTTGTAGGGGTTCGCGTCCGTCATTTCAGGCGCCCTGCCAAGCGGGGGCGCGTTTGGCAATGAAGGCGCCGATGCCTTCTTCTGCGTCGCGGGCCAGCATGTTGTCGACCATGACCTGCGTGGCGTAGTCGTAGGCGTCTGACAGCGTCATGTCGCGCTGCGCGTAGAAGGCGCGCTTGCCGGTCGCCAGCGTCATGCTGGATTTCGACGCGATCTTGCGCGCCAGCTCCATCGTGGTGTCTCGCAGGTCATCGATCGCGACGGACCTGTTAATCAACCCCATTTCTACCGCGCGGTCCGCCGGGATCATGTCGCCGGTCAGCAGCATTTCCATCGCGTGTTTGGCGGCCACGTTGCGCGACAGGGCGACCATGGGGGTCGAGCAAAACAGCCCGATGTGAACACCGGGGGTGCTGAACGTCGCCGTGTCGGCGGCAATGGCAAGGTCGCAGCTGGCGACAAGCTGGCAGCCTGCGGCGGTGGCCACGCCCGTCACCTCGGCGATGACTGGTTTCGGGCAGGTGACGATGCCCTGCATGACGCCCGAGCATTGCGTGAGAACCTGCGCGAAATAGGCGCGGCCCGCGTCCGAACCGCTGCGGCCTGCGGTCATTTCCTTCAGGTCGTGACCCGCACAGAAAGCGGGCCCCTTCGCGGCAAACACGATGACCCGGATCGCAGGATCGGCAGCGGCCCCTGCAAAGGCGGCCGCCAGTTCCGACAGCATCGCCTCTGACAGCGCGTTGCGCCGCGCGGGGTCGTTCAGGGTCAGACGCAGGATGCCGTCGGCGTCCAGTTCGTGCGTCAGGATGTCGGCCTTCAGCATGGCATCAGGCCCCCGCGTGTGCGGGGTGAAGAATATTAATCTCCACGCTG
Organism: Roseivivax halodurans JCM 10272; assembly: GCF_000521785.1. Lineage (GTDB taxonomy): Bacteria > Pseudomonadota > Alphaproteobacteria > Rhodobacterales > Rhodobacteraceae > Roseivivax > Roseivivax halodurans. The sequence goes on along the minus strand of NZ_JALZ01000024.1, from coordinate 33,633 downwards.
TCTGCCAGCGTGTTGGCGATGAAACAGTAGCGATGCGCGCGGTGCTGCATCTTGTCCAACTCGGCCTCCAATGGCGAAAAGCCGGTGTCGAACCGCACCACCGGGTGCAGATCGATCCGTGTCACCGACATCTGGCCCCGCGCATTCTTGCCAAGGTACGCGACCGCAAGATCGCTGTAGCTGGCCACAGGCCAAGCCGCCTTGGCCGCCAGCGCCAGAAAGGTCATCATGTGGCAACTGGACAGCGCCGAGGCGAGCGCCTGTTCGGGGTTGGTATGGGCCGGATCGCCGCCCCAATCGGGGGCGGCGTCCACGCAGATCTCGCAATCCTTGTTGAATTGCACGGTGTGTGCGCTGGAATACTTGCCGGTCATCAGTGCAGGTTCCGCACGCTGCCAGTGCAACTGGATCGAAAGGTCGGACATAGGTCGGATCTCTTGATGAGCCGGGCCGATTAGGCGGCGGCGAGTTTCTTCTTGGGATCGTAGAACGGCCGCTCCACGACGGTTGCTCGGGTCGGCCCGGACGGCATCATGACCTCGACCTCGGTCCCGATCTGCGCATGGGCGACCTCTACCATTGCCAAGGCAATGTTCCGTTCCAGCCGGGGCGAATAGACCGCCGATGTGACCTTGCCGATCTGCGCGCCGTTACTCTTGATCGGCCAGAAGGTGGTGTTCGGACGTTGCAGTGGCGCACCGTCGATGATCACGCCGACCTGCATGCGGGTGACACCCTGATCGCGGATGCGGCGCAGCGCGGCTTTGCCGATGAAATCGGCCTCGACGTCGAGATCCACGAGGCGGTCGAGTCCCAGCTCGTAGGGGTTCGTCTTGATATCCGCGTCCGCATGATAGGACAGCATCCCGCCTTCGATCCGGCGGATCGAGGAGGTATGGCCCGGCTTCAGGCCAAAGGCCATGCCCTCTACCATGATGCGTTCCCACAGCGCATCGCCATACGCACTGTCGCGCAGATAGATCTCGTAGCCCAACTCGCTGGACCAGCCGGTTCGCGACACAAGCAGCGGGATGCCGTCCAGTTCAAGTTCGCGGTGCCAGTAGTATTTCAGGTCAAGGATACTGTCACCGAACAGGGCCTGCATGATTTCGCCGGACTTCGGGCCCTGAAGTTGCAGCGGCGACACGTCAGGTTCACTGATCGTGACGCCAAGGCCTGAATGCACGGCGACGCCCTGTGCCCACAGCAGGATGTCGCTGTCGGCCAGCGAAATCCAGAAGTGGTTCTCGGCCAGGCGCAGCAGGATCGGATCGTTGAGGATGCCGCCCTCGGCATTCGTGATGAGGATATATTTGCACTGGCCGACGGCCATCTTCGACAGATCGCGCGGAGTCAGCATCTGCACGAAGCGTGCCGCATCGGGGCCGGTGATTTCGACCTGGCGTTCCACAGCCACGTCGCACAGGATCGCGTCGTTGACGAGGTTCCAGAAGTTCTGTTCCGGATCGCCGAAATCGCGCGGGATATACATGTGGTTGTAGACGGAAAAACCCTTTGCACCCCACCGTACGGTGGCGTCGAAAAAGGGTGATTTCCGGATCTGTGTGCCAAAGCCGAAGTCGTCTGCGTGCATTCTGTTTCCCCTCCTGCGCCACCGGCCGGATGGGCCGGGATCGACTGAACCTGCGGCGAATTTAGGTTCGAAAGATGGGCACGCTCGGTCTGAAAAACCGGCAGTTCCAGACTGGACGGGCTAATTTTCGGGCAGAATTTGTATCGTTTGGTCTGAGCGTGTCAGCCGACGTCTTTTCTCGCCAGTTTGGCAAGGTTTGGCCGACCTGCCTTGACGGTACGAGTCGCGATGTAGGTCATGTATCGGTCCACACTCACTTCGGCATCCAGCATCGCCTGCATCAGCGCTTGAAACGATGTAAGACTGGAACTGACGGCTTTCAGCACGTAATCCATGCCGCCGCCTGTCGCGATGCACTCTGTGATCTCGTCCCGGCCCATGACAAAGGCCTCGAACCTGTCAAAGTCGGCCTTGCGATGATGGGTCAGCGATACGGTGACCACGACCTGCGTCAGATCGCAGAGCCTGTCGATCGCGATGTCGCCGTAATAGCCCCGGATCAGACCCGCCGCCTTTAGCCGGTCCAGACGAGCCCAGCACGGCGTTGCCGATATGTTGGCAATCTCGGCCAGCTTTCCCTTGCTCAGCTGCCCGTATTGCTGCACCGCGCACAGGATGCGAATGTCGGTCGCGTCGAGACCAATCCTTTTCATTCTCAGTCCATCCGCACTGCATCAAGGGTCTGGCGGTGACACACCGCCGGTCGCGACTTTGCTAACACGCAAAACCCGGCTTCGCGGACAGTTTTTGCGACCGGTTCTACTTTGCCAGCGGCAAGGGACGGATGCCACGGGAGCCCTACGGATCAGAATGCCCGGCAACGGGCGTTTCGGCGCTCGATACGTTTTTGGTTTTCGGGTTGTAAGCATTCATCGACTGTTCGACCTCGCGCGGTAGCTTTGTCCGCATAGCAGGCACTTGCGCGGGGCGCGTCGAAGGTTCGCTTTGGGTCGAAATGCTTGGCAGCTGGGTGAGGATTGCTCGGCACTGCCTCCCCACAAGATCTCGAAATCCGTGGAATCGAGTCGCTTTCGCATACATTCGACAACCGTCGCTTTTCCGACCTCGGCGCATGGCATATTTCCGCCTGAGAAAAACACCACGCTCGCATTTTGCGTGTATCTCTGTATGATGGCACAACCCTTGATGGACTGTTCGAGAATAGTCTCATGGTCGGAACCGAGGACACCAACCCGTTTGTCCCAGCATCTCTGGTCAGCCTCGTGGTGCCTCATGCGAGAATGTTCCCAGTCCAGCCGGGAACCCACCGCGCGCTTTTGCCTGATCCCCACGAAGCTTGGAATTCGCAAATCCAGGAAAAGCGCTGCTCTTTATGCCGACGCCGTGCATTGCCGGCTGGGAAAGCTCGAACGCGCCGGGTCCTTACTCTCATCCGAGCCGCTCGAAACGGACGCTGGCGCTTCTCACGATCTGCAGCGCATCGTGCTCTGAATGCGCTGGCGGGCGCGGGCAGATCGGTCCATGTCTGATCGCCTGATATACGGTGTGCCCGTTCGAGAGGGTTATCTTCCGCTGGATGGCGAAGATCGAACGGTTTGGCTCAAACATGTCTGGAATACGGGGCTCCACACGCAGTCTTGGGAGGTCAAGCCGGACGACATCTCCCCAGACCTGATTGTCGAACGCGATCTACCGGATCCCCGGGATCAGTACCGGACCCAATCCGAGTGATTGATCTTACCCTCGTAATCCCCGTACTCGACCCTCACGGCGCGGTTCGAGAACCATCGGCCTGCATTTTCGGGGGGTGTGATAACCTGGCCGTGTTCAGTCACAAAGCTGGCCGGCCACGGTGTGGTCGAGCTGTAACGGCGGCTGAGGATGCGGCAATTGCGGATCTCGTGATCGCAGGACCGCAGAGACCAGGACCAATACTCCGTGCCCTCCGTGCGGTTGCCCCAATGGCGGCTCCTCCACCAGAGGACCCGCGTCCGGCGAAGCCAGGCATAATCCGGCGTTGAGATGTCGAGCTCCCGCTCCCCGGACGCACCGCCAAGTGGGACGGGCCCGGAGAACGAACAGACGCCAAAAGGCGGCTGAACCGGCCAGGGTGTGATCCGGCGGATCATCTCGGCATAGGCTTCTGCGCAAACATCGCTCGAGGGAAACCCACCCGCCATGCAGAGCATGATGGCGCAATCCATGTCGTAGGCGCGGGCCGCTTTTGTCGTGAACAATGAGGACACGAGCAGAATGACGGCTACCAGTTTTGGGACTCTCATGAGCACCTCCGAACCTTAAGCGTATTCTTGCCCAAATTACGTATCGCACAATATTACATATTGCTAAGCGGTGTCTTTGCGCGCTTTCCTGCCAAATGTAGAAGGGCTCCCAGTGGGGGTGCCCGGTGCCGATCGCGAGAGACCAAATCTTGATTACAATCGATGGGGTGAAGGACCTCATCGGGTCGGGAGTCGACTTCCGCTGTCGGTACGAGCTTGTCGGGTTCACGGACGATGGAAAGCCCCGCTACCAATGCGTCTATCTCCGCGAGAGAGAACCGGAAGCGGTGCTGGTTTCCACCCGTTTCGGCCCCTACGGGCCTGAAGCGCGGCTCTTCAACATCTGGCCAGGGCTCTTCAAGCATCACCACGAGTTCGGCGACGGTCGCAATCTGTGTTTTGGCAGCGACTACACTATTGCCCTCAGCACCCCGGGCGGAGGTGATGGTGTTCCGTCCGGACGGAAGCACAAGAACAACTGAAGGCTGGCATCGCCACGGGCCGTCTGCACAGGCCTCCCCATTGATATCCGCCAAGCTCGCCAATCCAGGACACGCCGACATTCTCGACGCCATTCGGGCAACCTCGTTACGGCACGCACAGAACCGGGCGCTTGGGCCGGTGGGGCTCGACGCCGAAGACTGGCACGCCCTCTTCCGCGCGCTGATCGAAGCCGAAAGCGCCTACCGCCCGGCGGCCATGAGCCCGAAAGGGGCTTTTGGCCTCGGCCAGCTCATGCCGGAAACCGCGCGGGCGCTTGGTATCGACCGCCGGGACATCGCGCAGAATCTCGACGGGTCTGCCCGGTATCTGCTCAGCCAACTCGAGGCCTTCGCAGATATCGATCACGCGCTCGCCGCCTACAACGCCGGGCCGCATCGCGTCATCCGATATGGGGGAGTGCCGCCGTTTCCCGAAACCCACCGCTACATTGCACGCATACATAACATCCGCGCACGAGTGTCGGCCCGCACGTCGCCCCGCCCAGCCCAAGGAGCACTTATCCCTCCCGGCCGAACAGCGGTTGTGCTGGGGCTCGACTAGAGGGGTCGGAGGGCGGGGATATGAGGATGAACCGAAAAGCTTCCGACCTCGCTTCCGCCTTCATCGGACTTTTGCTTTTATCGACCGACCCGGCAATGGCCCAGGACCTCTCACCGATCCAGGACATGCTCGAGACGGTCGAGGCCGCCCTCACGGGACCGATCGGTATCGCCGTCGCCACGCTTGCCGTGATCGGGACAGGGTTCATGTGCATGATGGGTCGCCTCAACTGGGGCTGGTTTGCCTCCGTCGTCATCGGGATTGTTCTGATCTTCTCGGCTGGCACCATAGTGGCGGGGTTCACCTGATCCCATGGCCCAGCAATCCCCGCTTTTCCTCGGTCTCGCCCGATCCCCAAAATATCTCGGGCTTCCCGTCGGCTACCTCGTCGTTCTGGCCCTCGGTGTCGTTCTGCCCTTCATCTGGACGAAGTCCTTCGTGTTCTTCCTCGCCGGAGCTCTTGCCTATCCGGTGCTGTGGATCGTCGCGGCCAAGGAGCCGCATGTCTTTGAGGTGATCCGTGTCTCCTATGGTGTTGTCAGGGCGACGAGGAACCGCGCGCGGCACGGAGGCGACAGCTTTGGCGCTTGACGGGTTTCGGTATGCGCTCCCCGGCCGCGCGCTTCTCGCCACAGGCGGCGGACCCGCAACGCTCGAGAGCCACCTGTCCGAGCACCTGCCCTTTGTCGCGTTTCACGAGCGGGACCTCATCGTGCTCCGGGACGGGAGTCTCATGGCGACGCTTGGCCTCCACGGCCTCTCGGCCCTGACGACCCCGGATGGTGATCTCGATGCCCTGAAACGAGCGGTAGCAGCGATCGTCGCGCAGACCGGCAATGCCTTTGGGTTCTACGTCCACCGGATCACCGTGCCGCAGAAGGTCGGGCTTCCCGCCGTCCCGGGCGAGAACTTTGCCGCGGAAATTGATCGGCGCTGGCAGCACCATCTCCGCGAACTCGCCCCCAAAACACCCCGGATATATTTCAGCATCCTGCGGCGTCCCGATATCGGAGCGCGCATCCCGCTTCTCGGCGCTCTCGCAAAACGCGCCTGGGTCAAGGACAAGACGGCCCGCGCACGCCAGTTGAATGAAGTCACCGGCTTCTTCGAAACCGCGCTCTCCGTCGCACACCCGAAGCGTTTGACCCGGGAGGGTGGCGAATGGCTCGGCTTCCTCGGAGCGCTGCTTTCGGGCCAATTCGCGCCGATCGCGGCCCCTTGTTCTCCCCTGCCCCTCGCCCATTGTCTTGGGACCTGTCGGGCGACCTTCGAGACCGACACGATCCGGATCGACTGCGCGACCACTGGCCGGCCCCGCTTGGGGGCGCTCTTCAGCATCAAGTCCTACCCGGCGCTCACAGATGCCATGGTCATGGACGGGCTAGATTTGCCACTGGATATCGTTCTCACCAACTCCTTCACGCCCATCCCGGCGAACATCATGGCCGAGCGCATCCAGCGCATTGTCCGTCAGATGCGGGCCGCCGAAGATGCTGCAGTCTCGCTCCGCGAGCAGCTTCTCGAGGCTGCCGACGATCAGGAGGCAGGCCGGATCGCCTTCGGGGATCATCATTTATCAATCGCCATCTATGCGGAAACGCGCGAGGAGCTTGAACACGCCGCTGCCGAGATCAAGCGGCTTGGCCAGGAAATAATGGCGGTCATCGTCCGAGAGACCATGGCGCTGAAGGCCACTTACTTTGCGCAAGCGCCTGGGAACTTTGCCTACCGCGCGCGCCGGACCCCGATCTCGACGATCAACTTCGCCGATTTCTCCGCGCTGCACGGCAGCGTCACAGGGCGGGATGCGGGCCAGACGCCCTGGGGAACGCCAATGACAATCCTGCCCAGTGTCGGCTCTGCTGCCTACCGGTTCAGCTTCCACGAACCTGGATCGGCGCAAAGCGAACCGACTGTAGGGCATACGCTCGTTCTCGGCCGCACGGGCAGCGGCAAGACCCTGACCACGATGTTTCTGGCAGCCCAGACGCAGCGGGTTGGTGCGCGACTCTTCCTCTTTGACAAGGATCGTGGTTTCGAAATGGCGGTTCGTGCCCTGGGCGGTCGTTACAATGAGATCCGCGCCGGTCTTCCGACCGGCCTCAACCCGCTTCAGACCGAAACCGATGAACGGGGGCAGGCCTGGCTCTCGGATTGGCTCACAACACTCTTGTCGCGAGCCGGCACGCTCTCCGGTGAACAGACACGTCACGTTCAGAGCGCGGTGTCTCAGAACGCCGGCGCGGGGTCGACGCTGCAGCGCTTTGTGTCCTTCCAGACGCTCTTCCATCCGCTGGACGATCAGGGCGAGCTCAGTGCCCGCGTTGCGGAATGGGCACCGGGCGGGCGTTTCGGTTGGGTCTTTGATGAGGCCGAGATCGGCGTAAGCGTCGATTTTTCCGGTGAGATCGTCGCCTTCGACATGACCGAGATCCTCGACATGACCACGGAGCGGACGGCGGTACTGTCCTATATCCTCCGGCGGATCGAGAGACTTGTCGAGGATCGGCGCCCGACCCTCATTGTCCTCGACGAGGCCTGGAAACTTCTCGACGATCCATATTTTGGGATCCGACTTGAGAACTGGCTGGTCACGCTCCGGAAGATGAACGCTGTGGTGGTCATGCTGACCCAATATCCCGGTCAGCTCGCCTCCTCCCGTGTCGGCAAGACTATCGTGGAGACCGTGCCAACGCAGATCCTCTTTCCCAACGACCGCGGCGCCCCGACAGATTACGACCTCTTGAAGGTCAACGACAAGGAAGCGGCGCTGCTCACCCGCACAACAGCAGGCCAACGGATTGCGCTCGTGCGGTCGGCTGGGGACAGCGTCTTCGTCGATGCCGACCTCTCCGCCCTGGGGCCCCTTCTGCGGGTCTTGGGGGGCGGTGCCACGGGCGAGGCCTGTTTTTCACCGGACTGGCGCGCTGACCCGGAGTTCTGGAGGGCGGCATGCGATTGACCCTCGCCGGTCTTCTTCTGATCCTCGCCGCCTGCGAGAAATACACCGAGGCCACCTCGCCATGTTTCGGCGCAGATGGCGCGCCTGTGGTCGGGCGCAGTGCCATTGCGCTGCTGACCTTCGCGGCGGAGGAATACAGCCGCAAAGACTGCGTTTTCGAACCGATCGAACCGGGTCGATGAAGAGCGCGCCTCTCATCCTGTTTGCGGCGCTGGCCGTTGGCTCTCCGGCACTCGCGCAGGGTGTGCCGACACGGGACAGCAGCGGGATTGGTCATCTCACCACCCTGCTCCTGCATCTTGGCGACGATCGGGAGGTGCAGGAGGCGCAGCGAAGGACGGCCACTTCGCTGATTGCCATCGAGACCGAGCAGCTCCGGACGCTTACGGCCATGTCCGCTGCCCTGACCGGTCCCGGTTTTGACGTCCGGACGTTCGAGGAGCACTCGGATGCCCCTGCAGATGTGGTCTACCCCGCCACCGACAATCACCCAATGGACAGCCGCCTCTTTGGTGAGGCGCGCGAGACAATCGAGATGATGATCGTCCGCGTAGCCGGCGAATACGCAAACGCGTCAGGTGTCCGCCGCGCCGGCCTCTCCGCAACTCAGTGGCGGTGCCTCTACCAGGCCCTCATCAAGCAGGAGAGCCGGTTCAGCGTCACCGCCGAAAGCCCGGTCGGCGCCTATGGTCTCACCCAGCTCATGCCTGGCACGGCATCGGACATGGGGGTCGATCGCTACGACGTGATGGACAATCTGCGCGGCGGGGCGCGCTACATCACGACTCAGCTTGAGACCTTTGGGACCATCCCGCACGCGCTTGCCGCTTATAATGCAGGGCCTGGACGGGTCATGGAATACGGAGGCGTGCCCCCTTTCGCCGAGACCCAAGGTTACGTGCGCAACATCACCCGCTACTACAGCGAGTATCTTGCTGTCGTGGGCGGGGCCGACGCACTTGGCACGCTGTCACCGGAAGACATGGCGCTCGCCGAATACAGCTCGATATCCCACGCCTCGCTCCACTATGCCGCGGACAGCCACGCGCTCACGGCTCAGGTGATCTCACGGCTGACCGCCATCATTCGCCGGATCGACAAGACGCCGGATGCAAAACGCGCCTTTGAGCACAACACCTATGCCCGCGCCGAGCTCGGCCGCATTCTGGCATCGCGGCTGCGCCTCATGGCGGCCAGCCGCAAGCACAAGGCCGCGCATGGCCAGCACCTGGTCGCCGACCGGCTAACGGAGCGGGACTTCATGCGCATGGAGGTGGGTCGGTGAGACGCTGGCTCTTTCTCTCATGTATGTTTGGCGGCCTCTCCGGCGCCCCGGCCCTCGCCCAGGGTGTCCCGACCTTCGACAATGCCCAATTGCGGCAACTGGTCCTGCAGCTCGATCACATGGCAGAAGATCTGACCATCCAGCTCGAGCAGCTGGCGACGATGCGCCAGCAATTCGAGACGCAATCGGCCCAGCTTGTGAACCTTGAGGCCCAGCTCTCCGCCCTTGTGGAGGGCAACGAACTAGGCGGGCTTTTCGCAAGCGTTGCAGAGTTCCAGCGAGTACGCGGCAAGCTGACAGCGCCGCTCGGCACCGTGGAAGCGCTCGCCGCCGGCGACTTCCTGGGAGGCTTTCGCCCTGAGGCAGATCTCGGCGTTGTGGTTGAACGTGTTCTTTCCGGATCGGGCTTCACCCAGGAGCGCCTCACCTCGCTTTCGGAAAGTGTGCAGCCGGCGGACAAGAGGATCGCCACACAGGTCGGTGCGAGCGCCATGCTCTCGGTGGCGGCCGAGACCAGTCACGTTGAGGCGGGAGAGAGCCTCGACCGCCTGGAGACCATGGTCGGGCTCATCGACGACCAGGAGGGCCTCAAGGCGGCGGTCGATCTCAACACCCGTGTCACCGCGGAGCTTGGCATCATCCTCACGCAGATCTGGCGTCTCGAAGCGGCCGCTGGGGTCAACGGGGGTCAGCTCGGGGTCGTCGATGCCGCCACTCTCGCCGAAGAACGCAAGTTCCGCTCAATGGAGGTTCCGAGATGATCCCTGCCCCCGGCATTCTTGTTCCGTCCCTATGCACGCTGATGCTCGCATTCCCATGCGAGGTGCCGGCGCAAAGTTTCGATACGATGGCCCAACCAGTCGAAACTGATGACGAGTGCAAGGCGCCGCGGCCGCCCAAGGACCTCGCTGAGACAGCTTATATCCGGAACGGCTACCGCGCGATCCTGCGTATCATGGCGGCAGAGAAATGGCAGGAGACCAAGGAATGCATATGTTTCCTGACCGATTTCACATGGGCTGAAGTGGTCAAACGCTCCGAGAAATTAGTAACTTCGGATAATCCACGTCTGCCGTTCGATGTGGTTGCCTTGGACGAGCAAGCCGCCAACCTCGAAGGTGCACGCCTCGATGCGTGCTCCATCGAGTAGATGGGCATTATCAGCGATATTCTAGGCCAGGTGGATGAAGCGATCGCCACCGTCTCTCAGGATGGCTTCGTAGCGTCAGCAGGTGCTGTGGGAGATACGCTAACAGCCGGGTCGATCCTGCTACTCATCGTCATCGGCATAAATGTCGTCATGCAGGTTCAACCCATGACCTTTGGAAGTGCCTTTGCCTTTGGACTGAAAATATCACTCATCGGTATATTTGCGCAGAGTTGGGACAGCTTTGAAGTCGTTTATCTGATTGCCACTGACGTCCCAGAAAGCATTGGTGCCTCCATCTTGGCGCTGACGGACTCAGGCAATGAAGCTGGTGTCTACGAAAGCCTCGGCAGCATGGTGAACCGGATCACCGCTTATGGTGACGCGATCGGGGATCGTGCGGGCTGGGTCTTCGGTGCGGTCCTGGGTGCGATCTTCTTTGTTCTATCGGCCCTGTTTGCGGCCGTGACGGCCGGTATCGTTGCCTATGGCCGGATCGTCTTCACGCTGATGATCGTGATTGCACCCTTCATGATCCTGACCTCACTCTTCAAGCCGACCCAGTCGCTCTTCGAGGCCTGGTCCCGGGCCACGATCGGCTACGCGCTCATGCCTGTTGCGGCGGCGGGGGCAGCGGGCATCATTGTTGCGATTGCGGAAACCGTTGGCGAGGCATCGGTCGATCCCGACAGCGTCGAGACCGTCAGCCTGATCCTGCCCTTTCTTGTCATCCTGCTCCTGTCGGCGGGCATCATGTTGGCGGTGCCGTCGATCGCCTCGAACCTCACCGGTGTTGTGGCCCTTGCGTCGAACGCCGTTGGCCTTACAGGGCTCGCGCGACGCGGCGTTGTCAACGCGGGTGAATACGGCATCGGCGGCGCCGGACGCCTTTTGACCGGGCGTACACCTTACGAGCTCCGCCAAGGGGTGAGCCATGCGGCAACACAGGGCAATCAACTCATCCGCCGCTCGCCTGCGGCGCTCCTGGCCGTCACCAAGTCCTTCCGGAGGAGCTAATGAAGCCGGCATTCGATCAGGATGCCTTCGAGGCGGATTTTATCTTCGGGCCGAGGCGGCGCGAGCGTGTTGCCTATGCTGTCGCGGCTGTCGGCGTCACCGTTGGGCTCACGGGTTTCCTGGGTGCCGTCTCGCTTTTCCCTCTCAAATCCATCGAGACCTTCGTGATCCTGGTCGACAAGAACACCGGCGAAATGGATCGTGTGGCCAGGGTCGAGGCGCTGACACTCGACGAGAGCGACGCCATCATCCAAGCCAGTCTCGTGGCCTATGTGGACGACCGCGAAACTTACGATCTGACCGATAGCGAGATCCGCATCAACGCGGTCCTGAAGCGCTCAGATGGCGACGCCGCGCGCACGTTGCGGGATCTCTGGTCCTCGACCAACGCCGATTACCCCATCACCGTCTATGGCAGCGAGGCCAAGATAGACGTCGTCATCCGGTCGGTAAACCAGATCGAGCCTGGGCTCGCCCAGGTGCGCTTCACCCGGACTCTTCGGAAGTCACGTGACACCCGCACAATCACCCGGCCCTATGTCGCCACCCTTGGCTATGAGTTCCGCCCCGACACCCGCCAGCGCCTGCAGGAGGTCTGGGCCAACCCGCTCGGCTTTGTGGTCACCTCCTATCGCGTCGATGCGGAAACCCTGGAGGAGTGAGCGATGCGCCCGTCTCTTCTCGCGATCCCTCTGGCACTCATGCCGGCGATGATCCTTGCCGAAGCGATCCCCCAGGGTGGCCCGAGGGACATTCGCATCCGCTACGCGGCCTATGACGAAGAGCAGGTCTTCGGCATTGAGACAGATCTGCGTCATTCGACGACGATCCAATTCGGACGGGGCGAGCGCTTTGCGGCGGTGATTGTCGGCGACACCGAGAGCTTTCAGGTCGATCCAATCCCAGAGCTCGGCAACGTACTGACGATAAAGCCGCATATCGAGAACGCCGCGACCAACATGACGGTGATCACCAATCGGCGGACCTATTCCTTCCACCTTCGGGAAGGGGCGATCCCGGGTCCGACTGGAATGTTCTTCGAAGTCCGGTTCCGCTACCCCGAAGACCGGCAATCTGCGCGTCGCGCCGCGAGCCAGCCCAAAGGTTTTGATGCACCGAGACGCCATGCCTACAAGATCGCAGGTGAGGGAGATTTCCGGCCCGTCTCGGTCTACGACGATGGCCGGTTCACCTATTTCACGTTTTCCGAGACCGGCCGCCAGCCGGCGATCTTCAAGGCCGATGCGGGCGGCCGCGAGCGGACGGTCAACTGGACCCAGGAGGGCAATGTGGTCCGGGTCCCGGGGGTCAATGCCTATTGGACGCTTCGGCTCGGCGAAGAGGCGCTCTGCATCTACCGCGACAGCTCCCTGATCTACATGAGCAACTGAGCGATGGCGGAGGATCCAGATCTCCAGAAACGTCTCGAGACCTTTTCGGCCTCGAGACAGCGTCGGCCCGGTCGCGGGATAAACATCACCCTGCTGGCGCTGATGCTCGGGCTTGGCGGTGCTGGTATTGCATATGTCCTGGCTGTGGACTGGCAGGAGGCTCGCGACGCACTCCGCACCTCCGATGTCGAGCCCTTCCAGGACGATCGGCCGGAAACCGGTGGGGGACTCGAATTCCCCGAGGAAGAGGCCGGGGGGCGCATCGAAGACGCCCTGATCGCCATCGAGGACGCTCTTGTTCCTCCGCCTGCCGCGCCGGAGCCTGCGGTGCCGAGCGCGGAAATCCTCGCCGAGCTCCAGCGGTTGCGGGACGCGCTGGCCGCCTCTCAGGCCGAACGGAACGCTCAGATTCAATCCGCGGTCGGTGAGCTTCGGGCGGCATTCGGGGATCAGACCCGATCTCTCGAGGCCGCGGTGGCGGAGCGCGACGAGCGGATTTCGCGGCTTGAGCGCGAGAACGAAACCCGGCTGAATTCGCTCGAGGCCATGCTGGAGGCGGAACGCGCGCAGCGGGAGGCCCTGGAAGCCGAACGCGCCGACGATGCGCTGATCCGCGATCTAGAGCTCCTCGAGGAACGCAGGCGACAGGAAGCCGAGGAACAAAGGCTCGAAGCGGAGCGCCAGGCAACGGAGCTTCTCTCCGCACAGATCCGGTCCCCGGCGGTGGTCTATTCGGCAGGCAGCAGTACCGGGAGCGCGGACGTGGCGTCTGGCGCGGAGGGCGCACGCGCCTCCCCGAGCTTGCCGCTTGAGGCGGATGAAGCCTATCTTCGGCGCGGTGCGCGAGCCTTGGAGATCGACGAGGCCACGCGCATGGAGACCCCCGAACGCACCCTCGCGCAGGGAACCGTGATCCAGGCAGCCCTGCAGACCGCAATCAACAGCGACTTGCCCGGCAACGTTGTCGCGGTTGTGGCCGAGCCGGTCTACGGATTTGCGGGTGATAGGGTCCTTGTCCCGAAGGGGGCGCGGCTTTTCGGTCAGTACCGTTCCGGCATCGACGTGAACCAAAAGCGCATCCTGGTGCTCTGGACCCGTATTCTGACACCGGAGGGTATTTCCATGGAGATTGCGGCTGTGGGGGGTGATCCGCTCGGCCGCTCGGGTCTAACCGGTCTCGTCGACACCAAGTTCGACGAACGCTTTGGCGGCGCAGCGCTGATCTCGATCATCGGTGCGGCTCCCGCCGTGGCCGCCAACTCGGCGGAGGACGAGATCACCGGCGATGTGCTCGCGGAGATCGGATCCGGCCTGGAGGAGGCCACGGGTTCTGTCATCGCCGACCAGGTCTCGATCTCACCGACCATCTATGTCGACCAGGGCGCGATGGTCACCGTGCTGGTCGATCGGGACATCGTCATCTTCTGATGGAGGCGTCGCTACCCTCATCTTATCTCGAGCGCTACCTTGATCCCTTCCGCGACCTGATCACGCGTGACGATATCGTCGAATTTGCGATCAACCCCGATGGCTGTGTCTGGATCGAACGGCAAGGCGCGGCGGTGATGGAAAAGACCGGCCAAAAACTGGACCCGGCCACCGCAACCAATCTTGCAAACACGCTTGTTGGGGATGCCAGGGCCCGGGTGTCGGAACGAGTGCCCCTTGTCTCGGGCAAGATCGAGTATCGCGGCCGCCCGCTCCGGGTGCAGGTTGTTGTGCCCCCCGCTGTCGAATGTGGTGCGGCAATCTCGGTCCGGTTGTTCGGGGTGGAGATGCTGGCGCGCTACAGGCCCCGCTACCTGTTCGGCAAGCCGGTGTCTCTCGATGAGCGCCGACGCGAGATCCTCGTGAAGATTGCCTCTCTTGCCAGGACGGATCTCGATGCAGCGCTGGCGCTGTTGGTCGAGGAGCGCCTGACCCTGCTGATCAGCGGAGGAACATCGTCCGGAAAGACGACCTTTGCCCGGCACCTTCTGAAACACGTTCCGGCGCAGGACCGGCTGATCACGATCGAAGACGCCTTTGAGCTGTTTCCCCCGCAGCCCAATACCGTGTGTCTTCTTGCCGAGCGCATGGCACAATCGCAGCGCTCGGCGAGCGCACTCCTGCAAGCGTCGCTTCGCATGCGACCCGACCGGATCGTCCTCGGCGAAGTCCGGGGACCCGAGGCCCTGGCCTATCTCGAGGCCATCAACACGGGCCATGGCGGATCGGTCACGACCATTCACGCAGAGACGGCTGAACTGGCCATAGACCGGCTGGCCATCATGGTGCTGCAGGCGGGCACCCCGCTCTCCTTCGCCGAAGTCCGGACCTACATCCGAAAATCCGTCGACATGATCGTGCAGCTCGGGCGGGCTGGCGGGCGGCGCGGCGTGACAGAGCTGCTGGTTGTCCGTGAGATCGACGGAAGTTTCGAATAGGCGCCGGGCTCAGAATGGATCTGCGCGCGCGGAGACATGCACCTCCGGGGGATCCCGCAGAGAAGACTGCAGCCTCAACAGGGCAAAAGAGGATCACGCCGCTGTGGCGCGTCCGGGCAAGGGATCAGCCCTGCCCGGACCGGGGTTTCATTCGGCCGGTTCTTGCTCTGCCGCGGCCGCTTCCCCTATCGGGTCGAGCTCCCCGACGAAGTTCAGCATGTCGACCATCGTGAAGTGGCCGGCTTTGGCGGCGGGAAGATGTGGCTTCCAATCAGTGCGCTGCCACATGAACGACGACTTGTCCCCGTGAACCAGGCCCAGAAAGGTTTCCGCGATGATCATCGTGCCGACCGGCCCGAGGCGCTTGCCGTCGTGCTTCACCTGCGCCTCTTTCAGGATGTAGTACCAGAGCGGCGTGTGGTTCTGCAGGCCGACATCCTTGAGAGCTGCCCCGTCTGGCCCGCTCGTCAGCTCGTCGGTGGTGATCTGATCGATCTGAACCTGCTTTGCCATCTCCGCGGCCACCGCCTGCCCCGAGGGGAGCTCGAGGCGCACGCCGCGGGCAAGGTTGCGGAACGGAAGGACGTGCTCGTTTGCCGCTTGGTTTTCTCCCGGCAGCGTGTGAAGGGCTGGCACGACGAAGGCGTCGAGCTTTCTGGAGAGGTTCAGCGAGAAGCCCGGCTCGTCCGGAGATGTGCTGAAGTCGTAGAACCGCCTCCAGTCGATGACCCAGTTCGACGGCAGTCCTTCGAACACCCCCGGCCCGTTTGGGAAGTCGGCGGGATCGGCATCTGCGGCACGGTCTCCGAGGATCGCTCCCGATTTGCCCGTGAAGTGGAACAGGAGAGGAAGTGTCCCGGGTCCGAAGCTTCCTGGCTGCCCGCTGAAGACGGCGTTGTGGTTGTATTCCTCGCGGACCATCGAATGACCGAGCCGGTACGCCGCGGCGCCGAATTCCACCGGGATGTAGGGGGTCGTCTTGAAGCGATAGAACTTGCGACCGTCATGCCGGATCTTGTTGATCAGACCGGGCTCGGTCAGCCGCTCGGCAAAGTCGTAAAGCACGATCCATTGATAATGCCATGTCGCGATCCGGCGGGCCTCCCGGTAGAGTTCTGCCGCGCCCCAATCCGGATGATCGTCTTTCAGAAGGTCGACGATGCGGTTGTGAAACTTCAGAAAGGCGAGGTGCGTCTGGCTGACGAGGAGGTTCTCGTCGTTCCGCTCGTCACCGATGATGGCGCGCCCGAACCGGCTGCGGGGCAGATCGTGATCTCCGGCCGCGATGTTTCCGCCGGGCCCACCCGAAACCTCGGTCTTTCCGATCAGCAGCTTGCCGGTCTGTTTGCCCTTTGCATCGCGGTCATACTGATAGGGCGCAAGCTGCGGGCCCATGCCGTAGACGTTGTCGAGGTCGAGTGCGGGGGTGCGGAAATTCCGAGTGGCGAGCGGATCTGCGCTTTGCTCCGACAATGGGGTCAGGTCGAGCGTGATGTCGTGGTCAACGAACTGCCCCAGATAGGTGAAGCCCGCTGGAATGGCGTCGTTGTCGCCATCCCCTCCCATCGGATTGCTGTCTTTCATGGCCTTGGCAAGCTCCAGCAGCTTGCCATCGTCGACGACGAGTGGATCGAGATCGGGGAACATCCGGCCGAATTTTCCCGGATCACCATGCCCCGCGAGAGCCCGCAGGGATGTTTTGCTCATTTCGCGAGTGCCTTGACCGTGCTTGACTTCAATATCGGTCATGCCGTGCTCCTAATAACGCATGAGAAATTTTGAATTTGATGAAACGAAAACATAAATGCGGAAAACACATTCAGCGCGCACAAAGTATGCTCTTAATTTTGGATTCGCACAATCATTGGTGGCAGCGCCTCGCGTCGGTTCAAGCTAGCGGGGCGGAGTGGCACCGGTAAGTTTTGGCCCTCGTTGGCCGCCCTATCAGGTGACCGGGTTTTGCTCTTGCTACATGCCGGGTGGGGTTCTGACCCCGGTATCGGCGCGAGTGTCTTTGCTCGAGACGCGGGGGGCGTCCCGCCTATGGCGACCGCTGCGAAACCGGCGCTGAAGGCGAACGGTGAAGGCCCGGCAAGCCAGGTGCTTTCCGCTCCCTGGAGAGGATCTGGCGCGCTTGAGTTATTCGCCGGGTCTTCCGATCGGAGTGCACATTTGTCGTGCCGGCGATGGAAAGCCATGATCGGCTCTCCGTCGCCGGTGATGTGAGGCGCCGGGGTGTAGCGGTCGGCATGACGCCCTCACCTCTCCCCCAACAATTCATCGATGAAATCGCCCTGCTCCCGGAACATCTGGTCCCAGGCTGCCGGTACCGGATCTGCCAATCTCATATCCTCGGGGCGGAGAGCATCTCCACTCTCGTCATGGGGCCGCACCTGCATCACGCGGGACTGGCGGTGCCGGATCCGTGCGGCACTTGCCTGATCGGTCTCCGACCAATCTGACCGGTCCTCGCGATCCGGCTCTTCGGTCCAGGGACCCGCTCCCGCCACCTGTGGCGGATACGGATGCTCCCGCCCCGCTTGCCGGTCTGCGAGAGTGGTGAACAGCGGATCCTCGAAATATTTGATCCGCTTTGCCAGGATCGGATGCTGGGGGGAGGCGAGAATGATCACATCGTCAGGATCCATGGTCCGGGCTTCCGTCTCCGAAAGGAGAGGACGTTCCTCCAGGCGCGAGGAGGACGAGGTTGCGCCCAGGATTCCCTTGTTGCGGCCATAGACATGTGTGACCGCCTCGCGCGTGGTGCTTCCGACCGCGGCCGAGACCTCGCGCACGGTGCGCTGGTCCCGCGGCGTGATGTAGAGCTTGAGCCCTGCCCCGTTCTCGAGGCTTTCGCGTCCCTCGGGCCCGTAGATCCGATCGAGCGACGCGAGCGATTGCGCGATCATCGCCACACGCCCGCCATAGGCGGCGAGGGAGTGGATCGCACGCTCGAGATAGGGCATCGCGCCCATCTGCTGGAACTCGTCGATCATCATCATCACCGGCCAGGGCTCGTCCGGCCCCGGCTCCCGCAGGCGCAGGCTGGCGATGAGGTCGGCAAACATGAGCCTGAGAAGCGGCGCGAGCGTTGTGATGTGATCCTCGGAGACGACGATATAAAGCGAATGGGGTTTGGTCCGGAACGCGGCGAAGTCGAAATCGCTCGCTTGCGTCGCCGAGCGCACCGCCGGGTTGTCCCATTGCTTGAGGCCGGCGGTCATCAGCGCCTGGATGTTCGAGGTCAGGAGCCGCGACGAGGCGCTGGCGGCATTGATCCAGAGCGCACGTACGGTCGGCTCGAGCGCTTCTTCGGCATAGGCGCTGTATTGCGCGTTCTTGTAATCGCCCCCTGTGACGATCCGGTTGACCTCTCCGAGGGTCGCTCGTTTCCGCTGGATCGCGAGCAGGCAGGCCGCCACGAAGATCGACTTGCCGGCTTCGGAGAAGGTGTCGAGGGTCTTGTTGTCTTTGTCGAGGAAGAGATCGGCCAGGATCGAGACCTCGGTGAATTGCTGCGCGAAACTCGGAGCCGCCGCGATCCGCGCAAGCGGGTTGTAGCGATGTGTGCTGTTCGCCCAGTCGAAAGGGCTGAAGCGAAAGACCTCGTCGCCGTTCAGCGCGCGGAGACGCGCGGTCTTCTCGAAATTCTCGCCTTTGACGTCGAGCACCACGGTCGAGCCGGCGAAGGAAAGAAGGTTGGGGATCACAAAACCGACCCCCTTCCCCGCGCGGGTTGGAGCGACCATCATCACATGCGGGATATAGCTGGCGGAGATATAGGGAGCCTTCGATTTTGGTCGGCCGAGCTTGCCGCAGACAAAGCCGCGGCCCGGGGCCTCGAGCATGCCGTTTCGTTTCAATTCGGTCTTTGTCTGCCAATGGGCGGCACCGTAGACATCGCTCCGGCCCTGCCGGACCCAGATGAAGGCCATGAGCGCGAGCCCGGCCGCCCCGAAACCGACAGCCCCGAACCCCACCTGGAAGGCGTCGTGATGCGCGGCGCGTGTCTCGCCGCCCGCCCTCCAGAGCACCAGCATGTCGAACTCGGCCGGTGGGGTTCGCAGCGCAAGCGCGAGGTAGAAGCTTGCGACGATGGTGCCGATCACGCCGCCGCAGAGCAGGCCCGCGGAGACCGCGGCCCAGGTCGGCAGGGCCGGGCGCATCAGAGGCCGAACTCCTCGCCGGCATCGCGGGCGCTCTCCCGGCCCCGATGCATCTCGAGACGGGTCTGCCTTGCCAGCGCCTCGGCCTTGTCCTGCTGCAGCGCCGAGGCGCGCTCGCTGAAGACGCGCGAGCCGGTCTCCGCGGAGGTCATCTCAAGGAAGCTCTGGGTGACGATGATCCGGTCGAGCGGGTCCGGCAGCGCCTCCGCCAGGACCTCGTACTGGCCGCGCCGCAGCGCGCCGAGCTCGTCTTCGCCGAGCGTCCGGGCAAGTTCTCCCCGCAGCTCTCGCGTGACCCTCTCCGCCTGAGGAGCGCCAAGGGGCCCGGCGCGGAGCAGGTCCGCCAGCCCCTGCAGGGGGCTGCGAGGGTCGCGGCCCTCGCGATCGGCGAGATCCGATGCTGCGCCCTCCCCGCCAAGACCAAGCGCGCGCGCCCGCGCGAGCAGCCCCTCCATGACCTGGTCGACCGTCTCCAGCGCCGCCGCCTGCTGCGCCTCGCTGGCCCGCGCCAGCGTGAGGCCGTCCCGGGCGAGGATTGCCTCCATGTCCCGGGTCACCCAATCCTGGGCGAGCCCGTAATGTGTCGTGCCGCCCGCCGCGATCCGGGCGGCCATCTCGGCCCCGTCGAGACCAACCTTCTCCATATGGGCCTTGAGCCGGTCGAGCACCGGATCACTCCCGGCATAGGCTGCCGCGAACCGCGCCACCCCCGATCCCGGCGGATAGGGCTCGGTCAGATCGCGCGCGAACCGGGCCCGCAGCTCGGGATCGGGCACCATCTTCGACAGATCCCGGATCACCGGCGCAGCCCGGATCTCGAAGCCGGGCCGCATGTCCGGCCCCAGCTCCTCGGCCTTGAGCCGGAGCGCCTCGATTGTCTTCTCGGCCTGCGCAATGGCATCGCCGACCGTGCGGATCGTCTCCATGTCGATCTCCCCCTCGTCGAGCTGATAGACTGTGCCGGTCCCGAGACTGGCCGCCACGCGCCGCATCGCCTGTGCCAAAGGGCGCTTGTCCATGACCTGCAGCACGTCGGCGAGCGCGCGGTAGCCTTCGGCAAAGCCCGCGACCTGCGCCTGGGCAATCGCCTTTTCCTCGGGGCTCAGCGCGATCTCGCGCGGCAACCGGGCCTCCGCCTTGGCGCGGTAGATCTCCTCGATCCCGGCCGCCCGGGTGAAGATCCCCCGCTCGAGCCGCCGCGTGGCCTCGAGCATCACCCCGTGGCGTTCCGCGATCTCGGCCTGTTTCTCGCGCATCAGCTGCGGCGACATCACACCCTCGGCCCAGCAGGAGAACCAGGTCCCGGCCTCGGTGCCGCGATTGTTGAGCACGATATGCGCATGTTTGTGCGCCCGGTCGTCATGCACCGCGAGCACGTAATCCCAGCGGTCACCATACGCGCCGCTCTCGAAGAAATGCTCCCCCCAGTCGAGCGCGATCTCCCGCGCCTGGGCAACGCTCACCTCTTTGGGGAACGACAGCAGCATGTGGGAGGTGAAGCCGAGCTTTGTTGTGCCCCGCCAGGTCTCGGCCCAGGCCGCGACGATCTCCGCCTTCTGCGCTGTGCTGAGGCTTGCCCCCGTGCGCAGCGGATTGGTCATCGTCGAATAGGTGTAGACCGCCTTGTCGCTGACATAGGCAAGCTGGTGCGACAGGCTCACCCGGGTCTTGCAGCCTCCGGACCGGATCCGCTTGAAGATGGCCGCGCGGCTCTCGCGGCTGGCCGCCTTGAGCATGTCGCGCGCCGAGCCCCGGCTTCCGGTCCCGCCCCCCTGCCGGCGCCCCGCGAGCCGGGCCTCGATCCGGGCCTGCCGCTGCCCGCGGAGACGCTCGTCCTCCCAGAGCCGTCCCATCACGGCCGCGTAGAGCGCGAGCGGTTCAGTCATGGGACCCGCCCTGCCCGTCCGGCGCCCGGGCTGCTGTCTCCCCTGCCCGCCAGCCCTGCCCGCGCCGCGCCCGGGCCGCCGCCTGCATCTCCTGCAGCCGTCGCTTCGTTTCCTCCGCAAGATCGAGCAGCGCCGCGAGCACCTTCCGGTCCCCCTGCTGCAGCACCAGGCGCCCGCGCGCCGCCTCCTTTGCAAGGCGCCGCCCCGCCTCCGCCAGCACCTGGGCGCGGGCCAGCGTCTCCCCGAAGCACCGCAGATCGTCCCGGGCGGCGTCGAGCAGACCGCAGCGCGCCCGCACCAGCGCCTGCAGCGCCTGGCTCCGCGAGGCAAAGCCGCGGGCGCGCCACTCCGCGTCGAAGAGCGCCATCTCCGACCGGGACGCCCGGAAGCTCACCGCCACCGAGGGATCGCGCACCCCCTGCCCCTCACCCCGCTCCTCCCGGGCGAGCCGGGTCACGTGCCGCCGCGAGACGCCATAGGCTGCGGCCAGGACCTTCGGGGTCTCACCCGCATGGTAGCGCCGCGCGAGGGTGATGCGCTCCTCCAAGGTCAGGCGTCTTCCGCGTCCCGTCGGCATCTCGGACCCCTCGGACAAAAGGCGCAGACATTTGGCATATCCTGCCACCGTCCCCTTCTCTTCCCCTTCCGATATACCGCACAACGTCACTACGCACAATTTGTCATATTGCGCAGATCATACTGACGCGGATCTTCGCCGATGCCGGGCGCACCCGCCACGGGGGGAAAACATGCGAGAGATCGGAGGGAGTCCTTGGCGACGAGGCCCCTGCCCCGCAGCGAACAGAGGATCAGCGCGGGACCCCGCGATCGATGGCAGAGGGACGCTCAGGCCAGGATGGCCCCGGCCTTGCGCGCGCGGTTGACATAGAGGCCGAGCGGCGCGTCGGGTGCGAAGTCAAGATCGCATTCCACCGGCAGGTCCAGGCGCCCGCGCAAGGCGCGGATCTCGCTCAGGCGCACCCGGCCGAATTCCGGACAGCCGAGCCCGAGATCGCAGAGCCCGAAGGCAAGGTCGGGATCGTCAGGGTCGGTCTCGGACAGCAGCTAGGTCGCGCCTGCATCCGGGGTGAAGAGCTTGACCACCGGCAGGTGGTCGATCTCCTCGGCGCCTCTGCGCTGCCGGTCGCGGGTCTCGCGGCCGTTTGTCGCGAGCCGCGCAAGGATCGTATCGGTCAGAAGGTCCATGTCTCTGCTCCCGTCTCGAAGGGGGGAACGGGACCGGGGCGGCAGGGCCGCCCCGGGGCAAGAGCTCACTCCGCGCTGCGGCGGCCATTCGGCCGCGACCAGACCAGGCTGAAGCTCTCCTCACCGCCCTCGAGGACGATGTCGTCGAAGAGGTTGGCGTAGATGGCGGCGGTGAAGCTCGGATCGTCGAGTTTGAGGCTGAGGTAGTCGCGTCCCTCCGCCGAATGCCGGGCCCAGGCGGCGCCGATCTCGGCGCGGCCGACAAAGACCCGGTGCGAAGGGGCGGTCTCGTGCGGCGTGCTGGTCTCGCGGACGATGCGGACGTTCTTCGCCTGCAGGCTCAGGGTGACGATCTCGCCGACGTAATCGCTGCCGGACTTCCGGAAGGTGCCGATGGTGGTCATGTCGTATCTCCTCTGCTGCGAGCCCGCGCCCATCGCGGCCTCGATGGTGATCGACAGGACCGGGACGACCCGCCGGCGCAGCCCTTCGGGCCCGGAGCGCAGCAGAGGACGGCGGGGATGGTCTTTCTTGTCTCGCGAGGAATGGCGGGCCCGGTCTCGACCCAGGCCGCCAGGGGAAGAAAGTCCATCCCCGCCGTTGCGCCCCGGCGGGCGAGGCGCCAGCCGCTCCCGGTCAGATCAGCCCCGGAGAGGTCCGCCGAAGGAGCGTGGGGCGCCAGAGGCGTGGGAGACTGATCTGCGCTTGGGATCGGAAAAGGCCAGGCAGCCGTCGTCGCGATGAGATCATCATTTGCGCGCGGCGATCAGTGACCGCGATCTTGTCCGTCAGGTTCCTCGACGAACCCGCGCCGCAATGCCACCAGCCGGATCCAGTCCCGGCCGCCGAACGCGATGAGCGCTAGGTAGATCGTGCCGTTCTGCACGTCCGGGCGAAACACGATCGTCAGCCGGTGACCCGCTCCGCCATGACGCACCAGCCAGCCCGAAAGCGCGCCGCCGAGGCGAATACCGGACCGCGGGTTTTCCAGGATTGATGCGATCAGCGCATCCACCTCGTCGAGGCGTCGCTCCGCGGCTGCGACATCGCCTTGGGTGACGTCGATGACATGGTCAACCATGCCGATCAGGTCCCGTTCGACAAACGGGTGGCGGATGATCCGCATCAGGATTTCTGTCTGACCGCCGCCAGATGCGCGCGGGCACCGTCGGTCACGGTGCCCGCCTCACCGACCGGCTCCCATTGGTCGAGCGGCAGCGCGAGCCGCCGCTCGAGCTCCACCTCGAGAAGCGACCGCTCGCGGTCGCGTTCAGCCTTGGCCTTGACCAGCTCTCCAGAGACGGCCGCGCTGACATTCGGATACTCGCCGGTCTCTACTAGCTCCTTGGCGAAGGCATAGGCCGCTTCGGTGAAGCTCACAGACTGTTTCTGAACGGACATCCTGATCTCTCCAGCGGTGCTCCAATAGAGTACCGTGTATGCAACGCACGAACAAGTCCGCGTAGGGCTCACTGGGACTGATGGTGTGACCGCCCCCCGACGGCATCTGGTGTGCCAAGGTGGGTCAGCGATGATCCACGGGAGGGAGCGGTCATGTCGAAGATTACCACGGTCGGGCTCGATCTGGCGAAGAATGTGTTCCAGCTTCATGGGGCCGTTGCGACCGCTAAGCGCACCACGTCTCCCCTGCCCCGTCTTCGCGCCAGTTTGGCGGCGGCGTGTGCCAGAGACCCCGACAACACCGCTCTGCCACATCGCGACCTATTCTGGCGCGCGAGCGCAAGCCAAGGGGGCGGATCGATTCACCCGATGCAGCCTCGTCACCTCATAGACGATGATCCGCCGATGGTCGCGTGGGTCACCGCTGCCTGGCCTGGTGCGAAATGTTTCGCGCGCGAAACGTCTAGGGTTTTGCGCGGCGGCGGACCCAGCCGAGGAAGGCGGCATTCGCATTGCCGAGACGGGGGCGCCCGGTATCCTCCCACCAGCTGCGCCACTCGGCCTCGAGCGCGTAGGCATCCGCGCCGGGAACGAGCGCTCGGGCTTTCGCCAACGCCTCGGGGGTAAGGACGGGGGCCGCCGGACTCTTGCGGGGGCGGCGCCGGGTCACCACCAGAAGGTCACCCTCCGCCTCGGCCAGCGCATAATCCGGCAGGTGGTTCTCGGTGATCATCCGGCGCAGGCTGGCGCGAAACACCCGCAGCGGCGCCACGCTGCCCGCCTTCTTGTGCAGAGTGGCGACCGAGATGCGCCATTCGGGCTGGCGACCGCAATGCTTGCGAGCCAGTTCGTAAACGCGTCGCTCGAGCGGCTTGCGCAGGTGGAAATAGTCGCGGCTGAGAGTCAGCACCGATTTCGCCAGGACTGCCCGGTAGAGCCATTCAGACAGGGTCACGGAAACCGAGACCATGCGCCCGCCGCGAGTCTTGCGCACGATCTCCCAGGATTCGATCAGGCCAAAGCCTCGGGTCGTCTCCTCACCGCCGGTGGTGAGGTTGGTGATGATGCGGGTGCCAGCCAGACGCTCGAACGCCTCCTTGAGGCGCTTGTAGGCATCACCCGAGGTTTCGCGATTGGTGGCGACGAGAAGGTCATGGGCCCGCAGCCGCAATGTTCGGCTGACCTCGCGCCCGGCATTGATCGCCCCCATCAGCTGCGAGACGCAATAGATTAGCACGTCCTTGTCATGCATCGTCGCCCGTCCCTTCACTGACGGGATCACCTCCACGCTCGCTCCGTTATGGGAATAGCTCAAGACCCGCCGGTCGGGCCGGGTCGACAGCGAGAAGAGCGGATGCTCCATACTGCCGAGATCATTTTTGGGCGCGGCATCGAAGATGTCCGCGACAAAGAAAACCCCCGCCGGGTGGCCCTGCGGCGCCAACCCGCCTGCCCCGTCACCCGTACCGCTCACGGAAACGGGCCAGGGAGATCACTCCCCGTCCTCATGCGCATCCCTCGCGTCTCGGGGCCTGCTCGGGCCCGCCTCGTATCCCCGTTTTGATGCGATTTTTCACTTTCGGGGTTTCAGTGACACCCAGCCTAGAAGTGCCGGCCGGCTCCGTAAAGCGGCCCATCGTCGGATCGGAGTCGCAGAGGCGTGGGTTCGGAGTCGCATGAACGGGGGTTCAGATTCACATGGTCTTCCAAGCGCGCCCGATTTGGCCATAAAATAAAGGGCTTTTTGCGGTACGCTCCAATCCTGTAACGATTTAACTAACAAAATCTAACTGCAGAAAATCGCCGAAGCGCTCCCCTGCCCCCGGTTTTCCGGCCTCATATCCCCCGAAAATGCTGAAAAAATCGCCTGATGTAGCGATTCTACTTCCATGTAAGCCGTTTTGCTGTACCCTGAGAAAAAGCGCGCACATTCAGATGCGGAGAGGCTGAGCAGGATGAAGGGTGACACCAGGGGTGGATTGCCCCCTTACTTCAACATCGACCCCGATAGTGCCGCGGCGGCCCTTGGCGGTCCCGCTGGAACACGGACCTTCGGCATCACCGCCGAGGCCTGCGCCAAGGGTCGTGCGGATCTATCGTCCCGCGGGCTCGAGGCCGATGGTAAGCGCTCCTTGCGGATGTTCTCGACCTGGGAGATCACCCGCTATTTGATCCCCGTCGCGGTCGGGCATTTCCGCAGGGTGCTGAAGGAAAACCCCGACTTGCCACAGGGCCGCTCCGAGACAGAGGGCGGCGCCAAGTGGTTCACCCTCGAGGAGGTGCTGCGGCTGCGCGGGCATTTTGGCACCCAAGGCTCGAAGGCCAAGGAGTACCTACCCTACCGACCGAAGGAGCTCCCCGCCAAGATTGCCGCGGTCGCGAACTTCAAGGGGGGTGTTGGCAAGACCTCGACCGCGGCGCATCTGGCGATGTCGGCGGCGCTCGACGGCTACCGGGTTCTGGTGATCGACCTCGACAGTCAGGGCTCGATGACCTCGATCTTCGGGGGTCGGGTGGCCGACGAATGGCAGACGGTCTTCCCGCTCATCGCCCGGCATTACGCCGAGCATCTCAGGGGGGAGAACCAGCGGCGCATGGACCGGGGTGAGGCACCGATCCCGCTTGACGAGACCCTCGCCGAAGCCGCGGAAACCGATCCCAAAGCGCTCGTCCAGAAAACCCACTGGCCAAATATCGACCTCATCGGCGCGCAGCTGAACCTCTATTGGGCCGAGTTCCAGATCCCGGTCTGGCGGATGCAGAGCCGCGGCTGGAAACTCTGGGATGCACTCACCGACATGCTCGAGGCGGGGGGACTTCTAGACGAATACGACGTGGTCTTCCTCGATACCCCCCCTGCCCTCGGTTACCTGACCATCAACGGCCTGGCCGCTTCTGATCTGCTGCTTGTGCCGCTCGGCGCATCGTTTCTTGAATTCGACTCCACAGGCCGCTTCTTCGACATGCTGCACGCGACTTTCGGCTCGATTGAGGAATCCGAGGGCATGGCGGCCCGGGCGCTCGGCCGCGAGGCTTTGTCATTCCAGTGGGACGCTGTGCGCGCGGTGATCACACGTTTCGACGCGGCACAGCAGGCGGAACTTGCCAGTCTCATGCAGACCTATCTCGGCCAGACTCTCTCGCCCCATCGGCAGGGCTACACCGCGCTGATCGGACAGGCCGGCGAACAGGTGCAGGGCATCTACGAGGCCGATTACCGCGACTTCAACCGCGAGACCTATGTCCGGGGCCGTGAGACATTCGATGCCACCTACGCCGCGTTCAAGCAGCTCCTGGTCGGGGCCTGGCGACGCGACGAGCTCGAAGCCCGCGAGGCGGCGGAATGAAAGTAGCGCAATGTGTTTCGCGCGCGAAACACAGCGCGTTTCTGGATAGGGCGCCTTTTGTGGGAATGGTCGCGCCCGAGGGATCCACCGGAAGGAGCTGTCTATGGCCAAGCGCAAACGCCTGACCCCCGCCAATCCCGACTTTCTCGAACCCGCGGGGGCGGAGGCCAAGAGCCTCTTCGCCCGGCCGGCGCCGATCGCTGACGTGGCGCGCGACGCCTCCTCGGCCGCGGCGCTTGAGGAGATGGCGGAGACGCTTGCCACCGCGCGGGAAGAGGGTCGCATGGTCCTGACCTTGTCGCTGGACGAGATCGAGACCGGCTATCTGGTGCGCGACCGGATCGCGGTCGACGAGGGCGAGATGCAGGTCCTGAAGGACAGCCTGCGCGCACGCGGGCAGCAGGCGCCGGTCGAAGTCGCCGAGCTGGAGCAGGGCACGGATGGAACCCCGCGCTATGGGCTGATCTCGGGCTGGCGCCGCTGCCGGGCACTCTCGGAGCTTCATGCCGAAACCGGGGAAGACCGCTTCGCCCGGGTCCTGGCACTTCTGCGCCGTCCCTGCGAAGCCTCGGACGCGTATCTGGCCATGGTCGAGGAAAATGAGATCCGGGTCGGGTTGAGCTATTACGAGCGCGCCCGTGTGGTGGCCAGAGCGGTAGAGCAGGGTGTGTTCGAGACGAAACGCGACGCGCTGCGCGCACTCTTCCACGCCGCGTCGCGGGCCAAGCGCTCGAAGATCGGCAGTTTCCTTGCTTTGGTCGAGGCGCTCGACGGGGCGCTGCGTTTTCCCGAGACCATCGGTGAGCGGCAGGGTCTGGCGCTCGCCAAGGCGATGGATGCGGATCCCGAATTTGGTCCGGGCTTGCGGTCCCAGCTGGAGACCGCTGGGGTAGGGTCAGCAGAGGCGGAACAGGGTCTGATCTCAAGCGCCCTTCTACCGGGCAAAAACACCAAGCCTGCCCGCAAGGCCGCGCAATCCTCCCGCGTGGCTGCACCGGCGGGCAAAGGTACGGAGCTCCGCCCAGGCCTCTGGTATCAGACCGAGAGCTCCGGCGGGATCACCCTCTCCGGGCCGGCGATGACCTCGGAGCTGCGCGAAAGCCTGATGAACTGGCTGAAAAAGACAGGGTGAGAGAGGCACATGTTTCGCGCGCGAAACATGTGCCTCTCTCATCAGGCTCCAGCACTTGAAGATTGAGCGCAAAGCCTGCGGAGCGGCGTTGATGATGTGACCGCCCCCCGACGAGACCGAAGCCGCAATCGCTGAAACGCGGGTCCAGCTTCCCGAAGGTATCCAGAATGCACGGGCACGGTGCTCCCTGTCCTCGTCTGCGGGATTCACTAAGGGACAGAACCAAGGAAGTGTCTACGACTACGAGATGGTGACTGATAAACTGCGCAAATTTTATGCTCGGAATTCGATGTGCCCATCGAGCCGATACAGTTCAAGAAAATGGTCGGACAACTTCGCCCCGACCTGATCGATGGCGCCCTATACTCTGCACCGCAGGCAATCTTCTGTGCCCCGGGGATTCAGGGAAGTTGAGCAAGACTCACATCAGGACGTCCGCCACACCATACTCGCAGCCAAAGAAAAGGTGGAAATCGGCCACCTCCAAGCCGAGCACGCTGTCGTTCAGGACCAGCTCGAGCGCGAACGCGCAAAGCAATTCTCCTACCCTGCCCCGGGATCAAAGGCGCACCGCGACGAGCGCCGCGTAGAGACTGCCGGGAGTAAGTTCAGGACGGCCATCGATATCCTACCCATTCTCGGAGACCGGGAACAGGAACTCAAAGCCACTGGGTACGACGATCATTTCGGGCACTGCTATCATCCCAAGGCACCTTTACGCGGCCTACCATGAGCGCCCGTTCCTCGAGCTACTGAACACGATCGATGTCGCCGTCGCGCCCGATACCAATCTGGACACCCACATCAGCATCCTGAATTCGGCGGTCGCGTTGCAGAAAGGAGTCCGCTGCCGACAACACCCGGTCAACGGCACCGGACAATTTCGCGGACCTCGATATCTCGGAAGACGATGTTGTCGAGCCAGATGGCAAATTCGCCTGCATACTTCTCCACTAACTGGCTTAGCTCGGCACTCGAACAGCCATTAAGTGAGCCCCTGCCCTACGAAAATCGCCAGTTAGTTTGTGGGTTGAGAGCAGCACATATGAGTCGAATCCATTGGCGCCGAGTGACCCCATATCTTGAGGTTTTTGTTCGTTAGCCCCACCAGAAACCTAGATTCAGAAATATGATCAGGCGTTTAACGGAGATCTTGAATGGACTCACAAACTCGTGCATCACTCTAGTAGCGTGGAAACAAGTGAGGGCCGCACGTCACGCTACCGAAAACACCAAACGGCCCTGTTGAGTAGCACGAGGCGGAGCAGTTGGAGAGAGCAAGTCTTACTGACGAGATCAATGAGTGCGCGGACGTGCTTTCCCGTGGACTCGCGGCCATGCAGCAGAGGTTTTTCGCGCCCTCGGGTGAGAAAGAGCTGCGCACTTTCAGTGGACAAGAAGCGGCCGAACTCCTCGAGGTAACCTTTGGTTACGTCCGAAAACTGCTGGCCGAAGGCAAGATCACGGCGCCGTTGGGCCCGGGGAATCGTCGAGTATTTACGGCCGAGGACATCTGGTCCATCCGGCAGATGCTCGCCTCCGAAGCCAGGGACCCTGCTCGCTTCCAGCCTGGCCGACGAGGACCCGATGACCATCTCCAGGTCCTCGTATTCTCTACATTCAAAGGTGGCAGCTCGAAGTCCACCAGCTGCATCCACACGGCACAACGCCTTGCCCTCCGCGGCTACCGAGTCCTCGTTATCGACGCCGACCCCCAGGCCAGCTTGACAACATATTTCGGCAAGCAACCCTCTCTCGATTTTGCTGACGGTGGCACGCTCTACGACACCATCCGCTACCCCGATGGTGACGAAGACAGGTTGCCCACAAGGGACGTCATCAACAAGAGCTACTTTCCCCATCTCGACTACATCGCGGGCGGGATCGATCTTGCCGAGTTCGAACACGAAGCGCCACGCGCGCTCGCGAATATGCAGCCTCCCTTCCACACGCGCTTGTCGGCCGCGATCGCTGAAGTCGAGGATCAATACGATGTCGTCCTGATCGACTGCCCGCCGAGCCTTGGCTTCACCACATTGGCAGCACTGACTTCGGCGACTGGTCTCATTCTCCCGGTCATTCCGGATCGCGTCGATGTGGCCTCCCTCGCCCAGTTCCTGCGCATGGCCGGCGACTTCATGGGCGTCCTCAAAAGGCACGGCGTCGACGAGAAGATCGATTTCATGAGATTCCAGCTTTCTCGCTTCGACACGTCGATCTCAGCACACCTCGATGTCGCAGACTATCTGCGCAGCCGCTTCGGCGATCACGTTCTGGCGTCTGAATTCCTGAAATCTTCGGAAATCAGCAGCGCCGGCCTTGAACAGAAGACGGTCTGGGAAGTCGTACCTGGCAAGGCACAGTGGAAAACCCGGGCAAGGATCGTGGCCGCCGCAACCGCGGTGACCGACGAAATTCACGGGCTGATCCAGCAAGCATGGGGGCGGACATGAAAAAGAGACGTAGCCGGCTGGCCGGGTTGGAGGATGCCCTGACGGCGGACTCTCACAACCAAGAAGCCCCCTCCTCTGAAGAGACGCCCGCATCGAAGAAGCCGCATTTCACGAAGTCGCTGGAAGTCTTCGACAAGGATCTGTCGTCACGGATGGCAGAGCTTGAGCGACTCAAGAAGCAGGCGCCGCGCGAAATTGGTACGGACCAAGTGTCCGATAGCCGCTTCTCTGACCGGATTGACGTCAGAGACGACCTCGCCGGTCTGGTCGACAGCATCAAGCAAGACGGGCAGCGGTTGCCGATATTGGTACGTACCAAGACATCGGGCCCCCTGCCCTATGAGGTCGTATACGGCCGGCGCCGACTGGCGGCGTGTCGTGAACTCGGCCGACCTGTCTTGGCGATCATCGCAGACATGGACGAAGCCGAAGCGGTGCTGCTTCAGGGTGTCGAGAACGCCGAACGGCTCGAGACGTCTTATATCGAGCGCGCGAGCTTTGCGCACCAGCTACGGCAAGCTGGCTACGACGGACGCGACATCGAGCGCGTGCTTGGTAAGGATGCGCCCGAGATCAGTCGTATGAAGTCCCTGATGGAGACGCTTCCTGATGGTCTGGTCCAAGCACTCGGACCGGTCAAAGACGGTCGGCGGCCCTTCGAGGGCCTTCAGAAAGCAATTGCGCAATCGAAGCTCGATGGGCAGGAGATCATACAGCTCGTCGATCGCGATTTGCCGGTGGGCCGCCGCGTAAATGCTCTGACGACCGCGGTAGGGAGCGCTGGCCGTTCCGATGCCCCGGCAAAGAAACCCACCGCGGAATCGGTTGCAGGCAAGATCACGGCGACCCGCTCCGGCAACGGCCTCGTCGTGAAGGCAGCTGCAAAAGAAGAAGCGGAATTCCTCGACTTCGTGCGAGACCGCCTCCCCGACATGTACGATCAGTGGAAGGAGGCCAAGAGCTAACCGACTGATTTCATGGAATTGGTCCGGACCAACGCGAACCAAGAGCATTAGACAAACAGGTGCCTTGGTCAGTGGGCGAAAATGTAACCGTCTGAAAACAAACAATTGGTCCGTACCAACTCAGAGCCGGGACCAACCGGCCACCAACCAAGAGACACCATCGAGCAGAAAGGAGCAGGAGCCAGACAAAAAAGAAAACCCGGCGTCGCGTGGACTACCGGGCTTCCAGGATCATTAGCACGTTCTGGATACCCCCTCGCGACGGACACTTCAACTCCGAAATGCTTTTTCGGAGCGGGGTATCTTTTTGTCTTCCTGAATGAGACATGACTGACACGACTTTGGGCGCTGCCAACACGGCAGGCCAACAGGATCCGCTTGCGCCACGACCGCGAGCAGGACACTTTCATGCCGTTGATCGCTGGGAGTTGCTGGCGCTCGTGCGGGACCTCCGCAGAGACTTGGGCATCGGCGACCGTGAAATTGCTGTACTCGGCGCCCACCTAGCAGTGCTTCCGAAAGGCCCGGTCAGTGCGCGCGATCTCTTGATGAGCTACGCAGAGGTAGCTGGTCTATTGGACCGTGCCAACGGCATGGACGAAAGACGTTTCCGTCGAGGGGAAGCCCGGTTGGAAGAAGTTGGTCTGATCCAGAGACGCCTCTCCGCGAACGGTCGACGTTTCCCGCAACGCAACGCGAACGATGAAGTCGTCGACGCATACGGCATCGACCTCAGACCACTCTTTATGCGAGCCGCCGAACTCCGACGCTGGCAAGCTCAAGTCCAGGAGAAGACCCGGCGCCGGACAGCGCTCGCGACGCGGATCAGCAGCCGGATCGCGGAACTTCGGCGGCGGCTGGAAAAGCGTTTGGGGTCAGCACCGGACGTCCTAATCGAGTTCGCTCAGCGCGCCAGGGCGATCACTCGCCGGAAGACGGCGACCATCGAGGAACTGTCAGCACTCGAAGTGCAGATTAAGCGGATGACGACAGAGCTCGAGACAACCGGGGCAGGGGCCACAGACCCTCTGCAAACAAGCACGGCTGTTACAGACAGCGTGAAAGTTGGTATGTACCAAAAAAGTCCCGCTATAGTCCACGTGGCCGAAGATGGGGCAAGGGAGATGACGACGACAAAAACAGACGCCCCGACATCTCTCTCCGAGTTGGACGCCGAACCGACACCAAGCCGAGTTGGGAACTCCTCTCTGCCGGACAGAACACCCGCCGATGCCGGACAGATCGACCGGCAATCAGAGTCTCATCCAAAAGAATCTTATTCTACACCCCGCGATTTAAAACCGGGTGCCATCGAAGTTTGGCATGAGTGCATGGAGCTCAACGCGATGTACCCCGTTCCACCCAGGTCGCTTCATGAGCTGGTTGGGGTCATCAGAGAATTTTCAAGATTTCTGGGACTTGGACTGGACCAAGTGGAGAGGGCACTTCCAGTTTTGGGAATGTCGGGCATGGTTGTGAGCTTAGATTATCTCGCCGGACGCATTCACCAGATCAACCAGCCCCGCGCTTACCTTTCAAAAATGGTTCAGCGCTTCCAAATTGGCGAAGTAATTGCTGGAGGGAGGGTCCGACCGACATGACACCGATCAAACCACCGCATCGAGACATAGGAACGGAGTTAAGCACCCCTGAAAACAATACAGAAAAACAACCATAGGTAGATCCATTGGCACCGAGCGAGGACCGCCATCGCCGTGGCGATCAGCGGCCCGATCCCCGGCACAGTCATAAGGCGTCGTGCCACATCGTTTTCCTTGGCTCGGCGCGAGATCTCCGCATCAAGCCCGGCGATCTCCTCGTTCAGCTGCGCAAGGGTCGCGGCGAGGACCTTAAGGATGGGAACAGCATCGGCGGGCAGCTTGCTGGCCGGGTCTTCGACGAGCGCCACCAGCTTCGACGCATTGGACCTGCCCTGTGGAACCACCTGATCCTGCCCCGCTTGAGTGG
>NZ_JALZ01000023.1 GCF_000521785.1 Roseivivax halodurans JCM 10272 | reverse complement strand
GTTCGCGACAGCCCGGTTTGTCCCGCACTGCCGCAGCTCAGGCAAGCCGCGGCGAAGGTCGCAAGCGAACCCTTTTTGCCACATGCTGCACCCGGCTTGAATGTCCGCTTCAGCTTCTTCCCCATAATCGGTCGCCTCGCGGCCTTGGATTGTCGCGAACTCGTCTGCAAACCTACTGCGCTGCTCGGCAACACGCTGCGATGGCAGACTTACCTAGCTCGGCGCGCGCACTAGTTTTCGGTGCCATGCGAATCCTTCTATCTCTAATTCTGTGCCTCGCGACGGCCGGCCTCGGTCTCGCGACGTTTCTGGCAATCTGGCCCACGAACATGTGGTGGGTGCGGATGACCGATTTCCCGCGCTTGCAATACGCGATCGCCATTAGCATCGTGCTGCTCGTTCTGGCCCTCGCCGGACGGCTGCCAGATCGCTTGCGCGCGGCGCTCGCCGGGCTGCTCCTCGCGGCGTTGGCCTTCAATGCCGTCAAACTCGCTCCCTACCTGCCTGATGCGACTGGCGACACGGCGGCCTGCGCACCCGAGCGGCGGTTTTCGGTGATGGTCGCGAACGTGAAGCTCGAGAACCATCATGCCGCGGAGCTTCTGGAGATCGTCCGCGAGCACGATCCGGACCTCCTGCTCGCGCTGGAGACGACGGAATGGTGGGACCGGCACCTTGCCGAACTCTCGGGCGAGATGCCCTATTCCGCCGCCCGCATCACCGGCAGCTTTTTCGGCATGCATCTGCTGTCGCGCCTGCCGCTGAGTGGCACGGAGGTGATGGTTCCCGTCGGACAGGATACGCCAGCGATTCTGTCGACCGTCACCCTGCCCGCGGGCGACGAGGTGCGCTTCCTCGGCATCCATCCCCGTCCGCCGCACCCCGGCCAGTCCTCGGTTGGCCGCGATGCCGTGCTGATGTGGTCGGGGCTCGAGGCTTCGACGGCCGGGCCTCCGCTCGTGCTGGCCGGCGATCTCAACGCGGTGCCGTGGGAGCGGACGGTCGAGCGACTCGGGCGCATCGGCGGCCTCGTCGACCCGCGGCGGATCTTCGGGTTTCTGCCCACATATGATGCCCACTCCTGGTGGATGGCTTGGCCGCTCGATCAGGTCCTGCATACGACGGGCGTCACAGTGACGGGCCTCGAGGTCCTGCGCGGCTTCGGCTCTGACCATTACCCGGTCGAAGTGATGCTCTGCCACCAGCCGACCGACGTGTCGTCCCCCGAGCTACGTCCAGGCGACCTCGACCGCGCCCGCGCAATTATCGCCGCCACCACGCGCGTCACTCCACCCGCTCAATGACCCCCGGATACACTCGATGCCATCCACCCATCCCCATATCCCGCGCCTGTCTTTCATCTTCGACTTCGACCTGACCTTGGCCTCGGACAGCTGGAACGCAATCTGCGCCGAGCTCGGCCTCGAACGGCAGGAATGGGACCCCGGCCAACCGTCCAGCCAGGCTATCGAACGCCCTGGCTAAGACCCCGATCCGCCGGGGCATACGGTCAAGATGCAGTCCTAAAGGTTCCGGATCATGCGGACCATTATGCGGTTCGATGCTGGTTCAGGCTTTGTAACGTGTAATGGAACAACGGCGGAAACTCGCCGTTCTTTCGATGAAAGCAAATTGAAAGGACGAGACATGATCCGCATGACCGTATCCGCGATCGCCCTTACGCTCGCAGCAACCACCGCAACGGCTCAGAGCGACAGCTCCGACGAGAGCGTCGGCACCGAAATGGAAGCGGACCAGTCGGGCGCTGACATGCAGAACATGGATAGCGCGAACCTCATCCGCACACGCGATATCACCGACGGAAATGTCTACACCGTTGACGCGGATGGTGAAGCGCCCTCGATGACCTGGGACGAGGGAACGACCTTCGACGCCGTCAACGAAGAGTGGGAACTCATCGGCGAGATCGAGGACATCGTGCTGACGCGGAACGGTGAGGTCACCGGGATCGTCGCAGAAGTCGGCGGCTTCCTCGATGTTGGCGACAAGCATGTCATGATCAACGTCGACGAGATGAAGCTCGTCCCGGTTGATGACCAGACTTACGGCTACGTGACGCAGCTCACCGAAGAGCAACTCGAAGACCGCGAAGGCGTCGATGAAGGCTTTTGGAACTGAAGCCTCACGCATGAGCCAAGCTCAATGGGCCGGGACAACCGGCCCATTTTTTTTGAATAGCGCAAAGCGCTGGCTTATAAGACTTTGATGGATCGGGCCGTGGCTCTTCGCTGATTCACAATGTCTGCATCCGTTAGCGCCAGATCGACCTTGGGGTCACTATTGCCGAGGTGCATCGCCCCTACCCCGCATTAGGGCAGATCGCGGCGATCGTGCTCTCCCGGCCAGGGGCCACGATCGCCACACGCGACCGCACCCCCTTCACGGCCCTCGGCGCGGAGGTTCTTGATCCCTGGGCGCTCGGCGGGCCGCGGCGCCGGTAGACGTCCGCTCGGTCGGGGGGCACAGGCGGTCCTCCCCCAGCGTCCGCCCTCTTCCCGTTCGCAGGTGGCTACCTCTTGCGAGACCGACGCCTGTCACACGGGCAATGGCTGGATCATCGCCCGCGGGCGGCCCGCCTCTTCCCAGAGGAAGGCCAGCGTGACCGGCAGGCGGAAACGCCGGGGCCCGGCTGCGCCCGGGTTCAGCCAGAGGGTGCCGCCCGTCTCCTCGATGCCGGGCTTGTGGGAATGGCCGGAGATGACCACGTCCCATCCCTCCTCTGCCGGATCGGCCTTCAAGACTTTTCGGTCGTGGATCATGTGGATCCGCAGGCCGGCCGCCGTGAGGTTCAGCGTTTCGGGCAGCGCCTCGGCCCAGGCGCCGCGATCGACGTTGCCGCGGATCGCCGTCACCGGAGCGATCCGCGCCAGCACGTCCAGGTGATCGGGATTGCCGATGTCGCCCGCATGCAGGATGCGGTCGATGCCCTCGAGCGCCTCCAGAGCCTCGGGGCGCAGCAGGCCGTGGGTGTCGGAAATGACGCCGATGCGCTCCCCAGAAGAGGACTGGCGGAATGGCTCCATGGGGTGCTCCTTGAGATGTCGGATGTCTGCAACAGCGAAGGTGGGACGTCCCCGCCCCGCACCGATTCTCGATTGCCTTCGCCCACGGGAAGAACGGCCCGAGGGCGTTCTACTTGCGCGAGCGGTGCCGAACGGGTGTGGAAAGGATTAACCACATCTTAACATATGCTTGCCCGAAAATATCTCGAGCCGCAGGAATCATCTTCCGTTGGGGCAACAATCGTTTATTGAGATCTGGCTCGCTGCCGCATTTCCGACACAGAATTCGAGGGTTTCCCCTCAGGAAATGCGGCGGGTTCGCATTCTCGGACGCCGCGGTTCTCCGCGCTCGGGCTAGGGTCTTGGTCGGCATACGTTTCGAGTGACATTTGCATCATGATTGCGCCCGGGTACTGCCCGGGCGTTTTTCGTCGCGACCTGGTCACGCATCCGGCCGGGGTTTCATCCCTAGCGCCCCAGGATGCTGAACTGAGAGCCGAGCACGCCGTTTCCCAGTGGAACCACGCCAGCGCGTTACGCGGGGCTCGACTCTCAGCCACCTTAGCGAGTTCAACCTTGAGGTTAAGTCGTACAAGCTTTTCCAAAGTCGAATGAAGCCTTTACCGATCAAGTTAGGCGAGAGAAATCGGCATTCCGAAGACGCGCGATGAAGAAAGTTGACAGGCCGTCTTCAGAGTGCTGCGATAGATAGATTAATTATGCAAAAGGTTTTACCGATATGCCTTGGATCAAAGGGCTCTGGACGCTTGCCTTTTCTATCTACCTTCCGGCGGCAGTCTCGGCCGAATGGCGGGTCGGACATAGTGAAATTTTCATCGACGAGCCATCCGCTTTCGGGATCTCCGATCTCGGTATCGGCGCCCTCGCCGTCATGTGCGATGAGGGGGCGCCGTATCTGTGGACGCAGGGCTGGCCCGCCGCGGCCGGCCCCGACCGCGAAGAACGCGTGTCCATTACGGTCGACGGACGCCCCTACCTCTTGACCGGCACGCATTATCCGCCCGACGGCTTGTGGACCGGTCACCCGTCTGCGGAACTGCTCGCGGCACTGCGCGGAGGAACGGTGGCTGTCGTGGCGCCACCGGGGCAGCCCGCATGGCAATTTTCACTGAGCGGATCCGCGCGCGCGATGAGTAGTGCCCTGTCCGAGTGCAGCGGTGCAGCAAGCGCGGCCCCGCCAGCGCAAGCCGAAAACTCTGGATTGCCGGCCCCGGTCGTAGATGTGGTAACTCAGGCTTGCGGTGGCGGTTTCACCCTTGCCGAGGACGCTATCCTGAGCGGGCGGATCGACAACGATACCGAAGAAGACGTGGTTCTGGATTGGGCCGATGTCAGTTGCAACGATCGCAGCCGAGGCCGCGGCGCCGGTTTCTGCGGCGCCGCGCTCTGCACAATCGAGGTGTTCCTGACAGAGACGTCGAGCCGGAAACAGATCCTCGGACTGAACCCCGTGCTAATTGATCGTGCTTTTGGCCAAGTGGCCCTTCGTACCAGCACCCAAGGGGTAACATGCGGGGGTGCCGCGCAAGGGTGCGACATCCTATGGAACTGGACAGGCACTGCGCTCGAGGCCGCACGATGAGGCTGCTCGCATCGGCCGCACTTTCGGTTGGCGTGGCGTCGGCCAGCACCGTCTATGCTCAGGAGGCCGATGAGCTTGTCCTCTACGGCGCGATGGTCGAGGCGCCAGAGGGAACCCCATTGGCGTCAGCGACAATCATCGGAGGCACGATGGGTGTCCGAAGCTTCGTCGTGCCTGCGGACACCGTGTCCGAACCCGGCGTCTGCATCCGAATGTGGTCCGATGGTCCTTGCAACCCGGTCTCGGCACAGCACGAAGCCGAGGCGCTCGCTCCCCTCGCGATCGTCGACACTCAGATCTCCGAAAGTGCCGCTGCCGAATGGTACCGAAGTCTCCGGCTGACACAGGAGCCCCTGATCGGAATATACGAACCGGACACCGATGGCGGTGTGTCGATAATGACTCAAAATCCGATCGGTGGGTTCGAGCGGCCGGACGCATTGCTCGAACCTTCTGGCAATGCGTCCGGCATGGTCGTGTTGCGGGGTGATGCGGTCGGACCCATGAGCGCCGGAGCACCTGTCGCGCATGCAGAAAAAGGGCTTGTCGGCGTTCTCTCGCGAGCGTCGGATGGCATGGCGACAATGCACAATATCGCCGACATCGTGACCTTGGCACGGAATTCCGGTGTCAATGTGCCCGACAACATGACACCCTCCGAGCAAAACCCGGGCGGCCTGCCGCCTCGTGTCGAAAGCGAGACCGGGCGGATCTACTATTTCGGCGACTACAGCTACATCGGAAATCTGAGCGGCTTTTATGGCCCGAGTGGCGGTATGGGCTTCGACGAGACATTCGTGACAGATGTCACATTTTCGGTCTGGGAGATCGATACGTCCACTGGAGCGCGGGCGCGCATCGCGGCTGGCGCCAAAGCGCTGCCGCTCATCCCGGCAGGCATGTCGCTGGAGGCCCCTTTCAGCGATACTCCCGGCGATACACTTGCATCCTGCGTGGTTCACGCAACGCCCAGGTCCGGTGATCGGGACATCGTCGTTCTGCAGTTTTGGCGCAACGCACCGGAGCGCTACAACGACCAGATTCACGACAAATCCTACGATGAGGCGGCCCCGCCTCTCACCGGTTGGGCCGAGGGAGAGACGCCGTGCGACCACGCGCTGTCCGGCATAGATGACGGACGTCTGGCCGCGCTGGCCGGCCGCGCGCCCACGCCGTCTGTCGCGGCCGAGGACGACGAACCAGAGTCCGATACCGAGGAAGCGGACTGGCGCCCGCTCGAGAACTGGGAGCCGACTGGACGGGGCGCGCAGAGACTTGCCCTAGGTAGCCGCACATTGATCGCGGGATGCACCGAAAGCCGCGAGCTTGTGGTCGCCCTGACCCCTGCCGGCGGTATCGGACGCCTATCGCTTGACGGCTCCGATCTCGGCGCAAGCGCCATCGAAGGGGATCATCTCTATGTCTTCGTTCCAGCCGATGCCACCGGCGTTTTGACTGCGGAGATCGAAGACGAGATGCTGCAGGTCTCGCTTGCCCCAATTCAAGGTGATTGTCGCTGACGTTCAGGCTGAGGCCAAAGGTCGCCAAGACCACCGCTTGGAGAGATATCTGGGTCGGCGCCGATTTCGCCCGGTGATCGCTTAGGGGGCGGTTCTCGTCCGCCCCAGGATCCCGTCGACCTCCGCAAGCACCCGGTCGAACTCGGCCATCGCGCGCTCCATCGATGCCTGCCCCTCCGCGCGCAGGTTGCGGGTGCTCATCTGCTCCGCAGGCCCGGGCCCTGCCGCGTCGGCGCCCTCCCCTGCCCCTTCGGCCGATGACCGCACTGGTCCGGTCCGGCGCGCCGAGGCCGCACGCCGCCGCGCGGCAGGAGCGAGGATCGCCGCGAGACCCGGGGTCGCCCAGATCCGCGCGGCGCGCCGCCGCGTCATCTCCACGATGAGCCCCTCCTCGACGAGCTGGGCCAGGAGATTGAGCGCACCGCGCTGCGTGATCCCGATCCGGTCAGCCAGAACCCGCGAAGTCATGAACGGCTCGATGCCGAAGGCGTGGCCGGCCTCGCCGAGACGCGACCGGCCATGGCGCCCGGCCGACACCTCGCTGAGGCGCGCGCGCCACCGCCGGATCGTGATCACCCGGCCGAGCTCCTGGGACAGGATGCGGTCGAGCGCCTCGAGAAGCTCCCGCACCATGCCCGGATTGCCCGGTGACCAGGCGCGAAAGATCGGGCGGGTGAGCGCAAGCGAGGGCGGACAGATCCAGTCCGCGGCAAAGCGGCCACCCAGCCCGCGCAGAAGGTCGGTCCCGGTGTCGCGCAGCGCGGCGCCCGCGCCCTGCCCCCGTGCCGCGTGCTCTGCGGCCATGAAGACCATCCGCTCCGCGACAGGGCTGCGCCGGTCGGTGCGCCAGGCGTAGTCGGCCGCCGCCCGCACCGCTTCGAGGATCGGGGCGCGTCCGCGACAGACGGAGAAGATGTCCGCCAGTTCGGATCCGGGGATCGCATCGCTATCCCCTTCCCCCCGCATCGCCAGCCGATCGATCCGATCGAGAACGTCCGCAGGCGCCGAAGCGACGTCGCCCGGCGCCCGAATGAAGCGCAGGATGGCGAGCGCGTCCTCGACCGCCCGCGCCTCCACCCCGTTACCGATCCCGGTCCCGGGATTCTCCGACACCCGGATCAGGAGATCCGGCTCGGACAGGCGCACGTCCTCGAGACCCACGGAGGCGACGGCTTCGGCGACGCCGATCTCGCTGCGCCACTGCGCCGCGATCTCAGGATCGACGCCGAGTGCCGCTTCGATGCGGGCAGCCGCCACCTCCGTCCCGAGCGCGAGATCGAAGGCGGTCCGTGCATGACGAGCGGTGTGCTGATTTTCGCTAGTTGCCAATCGGATACCTCTCGTTACGGAAGGAAAACCACATATTCGTTCTATTGTCCTGGTAAATTACGCCGGCCCGCGAATTCCCCTCCCCTGCCCTGCCGGCGGACCCTACCGCGAAAGGCACATGCCCGGACATCTTCCCAACCACAAAGCGCTGTAGAACAAGGCTCGGCGCCCCGCGCCCGCGTGCGGTCAACGAGCGGGACCAGAGCGCCGGCAGCTTGCAGGTGTTTTCAAACGACCGATTGTAACCGTCTTCCGCAATTGAAACATGAGCGGTGGGCGCCGTCAGCCTAGGCCTGTGACCGCCTCGTTCCCCGCACGTTCGTGTTTGGGATCGCATTACGCAGTAGTTTGCGAAAATTTAATTTGACAGGAGGACTAGACGGTAGCACGCTTCGCCCGGTACCGGTAACAGGATCTCGAACTGGTATGAGCGGACAGCTCGCGCGCCTAAGCCTTCCGCGCAATAACGAAAAATCGATTCATGCATTCTGGCATACAGGCAGCGAATGCGACGATATCTTCGCTTGCGATGCGCGCAGCGATCACCATGCCCAAGGGAGTGTTCCCGCATCCGCCGCGAAGTGGTACCGGCCGGACATTCCCGCGGCAGCCGAGCCTTCTGTCGATGCCCACTGAACAGGACCGCCCGCAATCCCGGACCCGGAGCGTCACGGTCCGCTCTCGGCACTTTCTTTCGCCCCCCCCTGCCCCGACACCGGAGAACCGCGTGACTCAGATTGGCTATGCACGCGTGTCGACCGACGAGCAGTCCACCGCGTCCCAGGCCGAGGAGTTGCGCGCCGCGGGCTGCACGACTGTCCATGAGGAGCATGGCTCGGGCGGGTCACGTTCCCGCCCTGCCCTCAACCGCCTCGTCCGGGTTATCGCGCCTGGTGACACGCTGGTCGTCGTCCGCCTCGACCGGCTCGCCCGCTCGCTGTCCCACCTTCTCGAGGTGATCGAGCAGCTCGACGAGCGCGGCGCGTTCTTTCGATCGCTGCGGGATCCGGTCGACACCTCCAGTCCGCAGGGAAAGTTCACACTGCAGGTTCTCGGCGCCGCTGCGGAACTCGAGCGCTCGCTGATCCGAGATCGCACGCGCGCCGGGCTGGTCGCAGCGCGTCGCGAGGGGCGTGTCGGGGGCAATCCGGGCCTTCGGACCAAGGATCCCGAGGCGCTGCGCAAGCTCAGGGCTGCCCGCGGCGAAGCGTTTTTCGAGCGGCTCGAAGGAAGCGCCCAGGATTGGGTCCCGGAAGTGCGCCGCCTGCGCCCGCAGATGCCCTGGGAGGATGTCGCCCGTATCATCAACGCCCGCCTGCCGACCGATGCCAAGCGCTGGACGAGCGAGCGGCTGAAACGTGCGGCCAAGACCTACGTCGCGGAGCATCTCCTCGAGGCGGAGGTCCTGGACCGTGCCCCGCCCCGCCCGCCCGACGACCGGCTGATGGTGCTCGTTGCGGCGATCGCCGGTGGCCAGCCGGACATCACACTCGCCGGTATCGCAGAGCGACTGGAACAGATGCGGGAGCGCACCCCGCGCGGCCGCTCGCGCTGGAGTCCCTCCTCGGTGAAGATGCTGCTCGACCGTGCGCGCCAGAACGGCCTTCTCCTAGACGGCTGACCTGCTGAGCAAGAACCGCCCTGCCCTGCAACCGTTCGCCCGCGCGGCGCATTTTGACGTCGCGCGCCAACATGGCGATACCGCGAAAAATGAAACGGGTATGGAGGTTTAAGTGGCGATTTCAGGCGCTCGTGGATCTGGCAGACAACGCGGCCGGACATCACCGACGTTGTGAGGCGCCCTGCCCCTCGGTGCGTCCCACAGCTCGGTGACGCCTGCGCCACTCTGCCCAATAGCCGAACCATGTTCAAGACGTTCGTCGCCGCGCGGCACCGGCTGTGATCGAGGCGCCCCTTCGCTCGCGATGAGATAAGTGGACCTCGCGCGGCCCGGATTTATTACCCCTGTAATATCGCGAGCTGCACAGTTTATTACAGGGGTAATAATGCCCCGGCTGGCGGCAGAGAGAAGCTCGCCCGTGCGCACGGCCGAGGATATTACAGGGGTAATAATCTGCTGCGATCCGGGCGTCGCCGCTTTTCTCGAAACAGGTCGTCCCGCTACGGCGAAGGCCTCATGGTCTCGAGAAGCGCGGCGCGACGGCCGACTATTATATCGACGATGCAGGTCCGATCCGCGTTATTACAGGGGTAATAAATCCGTCGTGGCCGGGCGGCGAAGGCTGGACGCGTTCCCCAGTTCCTGTGGAGCCTGAAGCACCATCAATGCCCGAGACAGGCGCCGTTTATTACGCCTGTAATAACGATTCGGCAATTGGCGGAGTGCTGTTCCGATGGATCTGCTCCAGAGCAGCTGACCCCGGATCGGGCAGTTCGCGTGACTTGCGTCATCGACCACCGTCACTCCTCATCTGCTACAGCTTCCAAGCCAACCGCCAATGCGCCGCCTCGGGGCGCGTCGCCTGTGCGTTCGGTGGGCACCGCCGCTATCGACAGTGGACCGGTCTGAACGGCGCGGATCTCGGCTTCTGCCGGATCTCGATCCCGCAATGGCACCGAGCCTGAGATCATGATGGGGGCTATGGCTCCAGAAGTTACGCCGCCGCATACCCGCCTTTGGCCGCGGTGCCGAGAGGTTGCACTCGGCCGCCAGCGATAGGCTTTCCGGACCGGTATCCGCTTAGCATCGCCTCAAGATAGGCGCGTGGCCGATCGATCTTCTGTATTTTCTCGGCAAGATAGTCGATGGCCAGAAGCGCACCGTCCCAGCCCAGCAGGCCCACGGCACGGGCCGTGATGTCCTGTCCAAGTCCCAAGAATGAAGAAAATTCCTGAATGAGCTGACCGAGACCATGAACACTGGGAGGCATGTCCGGATAGAGCGAGGTGATCGTAGCGCATCTGGTCCATGCGAGTGCAACCGCTTGTTGGGGCAATTCGCCTGGAGCTGAGGTTCTATTTATATCTTTTGGTTCAGACTCTATGCGGCGGACAATTTGTCCGTCATCGCGGGCGGTTTTGTCCGGTGCGGCTGCACGCAAGGCGCCGGTTGCGCTCGGCCAAAGCGGTGCAGCCGAGACCTCGCGCGGCGCGCGGTCTCGGCTCTCGGGCGACAGGGCAGGGGGGCTCGGCTCGCAGGGTGCCTGGTCGCTTGGGGCGCCGCCATCATCGGCCGCGTCACGTTCGATCTCGGTCAGCTCGCGATCGAGATTCTGGAGGTCGTGCAA
The DNA here is from genome assembly GCF_000521785.1 of Roseivivax halodurans JCM 10272. Taxonomy (GTDB): domain Bacteria; phylum Pseudomonadota; class Alphaproteobacteria; order Rhodobacterales; family Rhodobacteraceae; genus Roseivivax; species Roseivivax halodurans. The sequence continues at coordinate 31,318 of NZ_JALZ01000023.1, read as the reverse complement.
CGTCGTCGAGACCCTCCGAAGCAGGGCGCGTGCAACGTCTCTCAGTCGCTCCGTCCGCGCACGCAGGTCGGCGTGTAGCACCTCAGTCGACCGGACGAGCGACTGGATCCGTGCGCTGATGTCGTTACGCACCGCACGGAAGCGCCGAGCAGCCTCGACCATCGCGTCGCGCGTCTCGACGAGCTCGGTGTACCGGCCGATCAGGGGCGAGAGGTCGATCCCGTAGGCGGCGACAATCTGTCCGTCTCCGTCGCGCTCCGGAAAGCGCCGGCCGTTGGCGCTCAGCTTGCGCCTGACAAGCCCGATGCTCTCGAGCCGTGCCTCACCGCGACGGAAGCGGCGAGGCTCCATACCGTTGGCCCGGTCGATGATGTCACCGACCCGCATGAAGCTGAAGGCGGGCCTGGCCGGGTCGAGCGGGCCATGGGGCAGCACGCTGAGATGCGCCCGCAGAACGGTGATCTCGCGATCTGTAATACCGAGCCGCTTCCTGAGCTCGATGACCAGGTGCAGGAGATCCCAGCGGTCGACCGTCTGTGGTCGGGACGCTGGCTGTTGGCAAACCTCTCGGGTTTGCCGGCGCGGGGCTCCCGCGGGCATGAATGTCGTCATGGCAATTTCAGACGGCAAAAATCGACCGTTCACCGAAACCGGTGTTGCATGCGATTCGGAGAAAGGCTAAACAGGCTGCGTGACTAGACTGGCCTCTCCGGAACTCCGTTTTCGGGGGGCCTTTTCTTTTGCCCCGTGTCTGCTCCTCTTCACTGCGCCCCGTTCCGGGACTTGAATGGACTATTACAGGGGTAATAATCCGGCTAGCCGACCCTCCGGCGTCCACCCAATGCTTGTTTTATTCAATTATATCAATGGGTTAAGATCTTATCTTAGGGCCGATCGTTATTGGCGTCGTATTCCGCGACAAGCTGCTCGAGCCGCTCCTCCAGGTAATCGAGCAGTTCGGGCGTGGCCGACTTTCCGAGCTTGATCACCAGTTCGCGCTGCTTTCGGACGGTTGCAGCGCTGCCCGATCCCAGCTTGCGCGGGGCAGGGGAGGGCGGTTTCTCAGCCGCCTTGCGCGCCGGCTTGTCCTGCAGCGCGCGCAGGAGCACCTCGAAGCGCCTGGTGCTCTCGGGCATCCCGCGCTCGTCGTGATCCCCGGACGCGTTCTGGCGGCTCCAGGCCGCCTCTGCGTCGCCGCCGAACCGGTCCATGTTCGATTCGATCATGGCCGGGACGTCGGAAGAAGGTATCTCGCTCTCCTTCAGCGCGCGCTGAAGGTTTTGCCATTTGCCCCGGCCGATGCCGGGCGCGTCCCCGATGGCTGCGATCGCCTCGGGTCCGATGCTGCGATAGATGTTGAGCATGAAGTTCACCAGCGTCTGGGAGACGCCGAGGGACTTGGCCACGAGCTCCTGGGTGTACCCTTCCTCGAATGAAAGGTGCGCCAGCTGGGCCCGGCCGATGAACGAGGTGTCGAGCCGCGCGGAGTTCTCCGACCCCAGCGCCAACAGCAGCTCATCGTCGCTGAGCTGGGTGACGAAGCCCCGGATCGTGCTCCATCCGAGCGCCTTGGCGGCTGCCAGGCGCCGCCGGCCCACGACGACCTCGTAAGGCTTGTCATCCGAGGTCACCCGGACCTTGATCGGGACCTCCTGACCGGAGGTGCGGAACGACTCGACGAGATCCTCGATCCCCTCATTGACATCGATCCGGTCCATGATCGCCGAGGGCCGGATCTGGTCGATCGGGATATCCTGGACGGACGATTTCTGCAGCTCCTGCAGGCTGTGGCCCATGGACCGCAGCGGTCGGGAGGCGGGCACGTCGTCTCGGCTGCGGTTGCCCGGAGGCGGACCTGCGGCGGGGTGCGCGTCTCCGGTGACGAGGCTGTCGAAGAGTTTCTTTCGGGCCATCATGCAGCTCCCTTATCCGGGACCGGTCTTTCCCAGGCTTGCTGGACGAGGACCTCGAGCTCGTTGGCCGCCGCATTCATGCTCTGCAGCGCCCGTTCGAGGGTCTTCTTGTTCACCGAGGTGGGCGGGATCTCGTAGATCGTTTCCTGCGTGCTGGACGCATCGAGGATCACGGTCGACTTCACCACCGGGTTTTCCATGACATTGTCGCCGAACATCATCCGGAGAAAATGCGCCATCTGGCTTTGCGCGCCGTCGTGATGCTCGTAGCGCGACAGCAGGTACTTCATGAACGCCCAGTCCGGATTGATCCCGGCCTGCTCGATGGTGCGCATGAGGTTGCCGGCCAGCATCAGGAACTGGGCCATGGAGGCGACGTCGTACATGGCCGGGATGATCGTGGTCACCACGCCTGTCGAGGCGGTCAGGGCGGTTAGCGTCAGAAATCCGATCTGCGGCGGGCAGTCGATGAAGACGATGTCGTAATAGTCGTCCACCGTCAGCAGCGCTTGCGTGAGCCGGCTGTAGAAGGGGGCCCCGCTGACCCGAGCGCCCCGCTGCAGCGCCAGTGCGGTTTCAGTCTCGTATTCCGAGAGCATGATGCCGGCAGGGGCAAGGTCGAGATTGGGGAAATACGTATCGCGGATGATGCTGCTGAGCGGGGCAGGGTTCTCGTAATCGAGCACGTCGTAGATCGTGCCGCCCTCGGCGAACGCGATCTCCGGCCGGTATCCGAACATGGTCGTAAGGGAGGCTTGGGGGTCCATATCGACCGCCAGAACCTTATACCCCTTTAGCGCGAAGCGCTGTGCCATATGAATACTTGTGGTTGACTTGCCGCTGCCTCCCTTAAAATTAGCGAGCGCAATGACCTGCATCTGATCCTGGGGGGAGCGCCGGCCGGGGCGGAAGATGTCGGTATTCCGGCCCTCGATCGCGAGATAGTCGCGGATCTTGTGGATCTCTTCGGCGCTGTAGAGACGCCGCCCGCGGCTGTCGGTCTCCGCGTCGGGGATCTTGCCTTCGGAATGAAGCTTGCGCAGGTTCGACGTCGACGTCCCGATGAGGTCGGACGCCTCCGCGGCCGTAAACTTCCGCAACACCTTGGTGTTGTCGGGGGCGAAGCTGTCGAACATATGGCGGTTGAGCTCTTGGCTCAATCGCTCCGCCTGGTTCTGAATATAGTCGGAGAGGGACTCCTCGCGCCCCAAATCTACGTTCTGCTCGGTCATGCCCCTCGATCCTGCTGCCTCGAGTGCGCGCAATTTGCCTGTTCAGGTCGTTTGGCGCGCACTAGGTCTTTGGCACGCAGGATCGCGCGAGACAATAAAAATGTGATCTTTGGCGTGAAATAGACGTCTCAAAGGCACGTTGCGTGAATTAAGCTTTCCAGTTAAGGTGCTGTAACACATGAATAAAATGTTATCCACAGAGTGCGCGGGCGAGGCTGGCACACGCGGCGCGTGAGAGATTGGCCGTAACATATTGCGCCTGTTGATGGATCGGCCCTTGGCCGCAATTGCCTGAAATTGGAATCGTGTCGGAATGGCATCACCGTCCGGTGATGCCGATTCTCGACCATTCTGGCGGTCGGAGCAGGGCTTAGCAGTTTCGGGCCATCCGGTAGCCTGATGCGATGGCGTCGGCCTCGGTCTCGAACGCCACGATGTTCCGGTCGGCCATCTGATCGTATCCGGGGCAGCTCTCGAGGTGATAGATGCTCGAGGTCCGGTTGCCGCGAATGGGCGCGTCCGCGGCGCCCGTCAGCTCCCGTGCCTTGTCGTCCGAGTATGCGCCGGCAGAAACATGCGGGGGCCGTTCGATCCAGTCCGAACCTGGATCGAGCAGCATCCAGACCGGCGCGTGATCGGTGACGTAGGTGCGGGCCGTCTCGTGAGTGAGCCCGAGTTCCGACGGGAAATCGAGGATCCCGGAGGCGGCGACGGGCAGGGGTGTTCCGGCCGGCACCCAGATATTGTCATAGAGGTTGGCAAAGCGTCCATCGACCGGCGACAGCGTCGTGGCTCCGTCGGTGACAAGGGGCGAAGCGATCTCGCCCAGACCCTGCCACGCGGCATTGTCGGGGGCGAGGTTGAAATCGCCGGCGATATAGACCGGCGTCTCCGGGAAGCTCTCGTCCAGCCAGCGGCGGTAGCTGGCAAGTGCGGCCGCCTCGACCTCACGCTCGTCCTGGCTGTCGCCCCAGATCAGGTGCGCCGAGGCCAGAACGAACCGGTACGCATCCGCTGTCTCGAACCGCATCGAGAAGGGCTCGCGGGAGAAGGCATCCCGGTCGTCGATAAAGACTACGGCGCCGTCGAGCCAGGTGACCTCGTCCGTCTGCCAAAGGAAGGCGTAGCGTTCCCGGTAGGAGCCGCGGCCGATCTCGTCGGAGGCCATGCTCTGCCAGTCCTCGCCGGTCAGGTGCTCGAGTTCGGTCTCGAGCGCCTGGAGCCCGTCCATCGACATGACCTCCTGGAGCGCAACCAGATCGAAGGCGGAGGCGATGCGCGCGACAGCGGTGATGTCCTTGTCGTTATCCCACCCGAGGTGCTTGACGTTCCAGCTTCCGACCAGCGTGTCGGAAAATGCCGGGGTTACGGCCACGAGGCATGCGGCGAGGGCGAGGGGGATGGCGCTGACTTTCATGACGTTCCTGTTTTCAATTTTCGCAACACGGCGACCGCGCCGGAGCGGATCCGATCCGCCCGGATCGTCTCCACGAGGGGGACGGACCTGACACCGATGTTCGAGGGTCCATTTCAGGCGGCGATGTCGATGACAAGTTCTCGCAGGCGATTTGTCTCGTCACGTAGGGACAGCGCAAGGTAGCCCCAGGCCTGGGCCAGTTCCGCGGCCGTGACCAGGCGGGCCGTATTGTCCGAGTTCATCTGGTCCATCACTGCGATGAGCTGCGTCTGGACATGCTCGAAAAGAAGTCCAGCCCGGACCGCCTCGACCGCAGCCGCCCGTGTCTGCACATTCGCGGAATCCGCGAGGACCGGCACGATGGATTCGAGAAAGAGCCGATTGCTTTCGGCGATGGGGCTCAGCATGGTGTAAAGGTCGCGGATCCCGTCGAAGAGCATCCCAGCCGGAGCCGTGTCGGCCTTGACCCGAAGAAGAAACCCGGCCGGTGAGAATTGGGCGGTCTGGTCAGAGATACAGGTTTTTTACTTCTGTCAGCGCACCAGCCTTGTTGCTCTAGGTATGCGAGAACTAAACTGGCAAGTGCGTAGTACAGCGCGTTGAGCAATCCGTGACATGATGGCCCGCCCCGTGTAGCCGATCGAGTTCAGTCGGGCTCGGACCTCAGGTTTTCGCCCTTCGCGATGATCTCCATGCGGTCCTCGGGGAAGGGCCGCATCAGGGCAGCGGCCTCGTCCGGGGTGCCCTGCAGCCAGGTCTCCCAGTCGCTCTCGTCCAGTATGACCGGCATGCGGTCGGGATGGATCGGTTTGACCAGGCGGTTCGGCGTACTTGTGAGCATCGAGTAGGTCGCCTCCGGCGGATCCTCCTTGCCGTAGCCGATCTTCTCGGGTCGCCAGATGCCGGCAAAGCAGAAAGGCTTGCGCCCGTCCACGCCGAACCAGTGATAGACCGCCGGGCCGCGCCCCTTGGCCTCGCAGAAGCTCGTCGCGGGGATCAGGCAGCGGCGCTCCTCGAAGCTCTTGCGCCAGAAGCCGGAGCTGCGGACCTTGTCGTCCCGCGCGTTGTTGATCGCTTTGGGCTGGATCGGCTTGCAGGTCTTCCTGGAGGTCTGCGGCATCGCGAAGCCCCATCCCATCAGCGTGAGCTCGCGCTCGCCATCCTCGGCAAGACGTAGAACCGGGCCGGGGTATTTGGGGAAGATCGCCGGCCAGCCGCTCGCGTTGCCGAGGCGGTCGCGCTCGGCCGGCAGCGAGAAGAGCTGGCGCATCAGGTCCTGGGTGGAGGTGTTGGCGTAGAGGTTGCACAAGCATCCCACCGTAGCCGAGCGATCCGTCGATGGAAGTGCCTTCGGTCGAGACCGGACGGCTCGAACAAAAACGGCCGCATCGAGCGGATGCGGCCGAGCGGGCGGGACGTCGAGCGGAAGGCTCAGCGGGCCTGGATGTTCTGCAGCTGATCCAAGGGGGCAGAGTCGACGAAGCGTTTCACGCGCTCCGGATCCGGCTCGGCCGACTTGGTTGTCTGACCGTAGGCGCGCAGCACGAAGTAGGCACCCGCGGCACAGGCCGCGACCCCTGAAATGGAGAGGATTGCATCGATGCTCATCGTCGATCTCCTCCGCTAGCACTGAGCTAGCACAAAAGATGGGGTCACAACAGCGCTTTTACCAGCGCCGCCTTGCGGGTGAGGCTGTTCTCTACGCCTGCGCTCCGGTTGCGCAAGGCCGACGACAGCACCGTCATGCCGCAGCCGGCCGCTACTAGATCCCAGCGGACCCGCATCGGATCCTGGTCCCCCTCCGCGGTCACCCGGGAATACTCGGGCGGATTGACGAGCGTGTTCTGGATCTCCCGCGCCTCCTCCACGGCCCAATCCGGATGCGAGGCGACGACGAGGTTGCGCTCGGCCTCGATCTGCCCGGCCTGGGTTCGCGTCGAAGACGGCTCGAAGCCGGCGTAGCGCGTGCCGTCCAGAAGTCGCTCGAGCGCGCGCAGGCGACGTGGCGCGTCCTCGCCGTCACGCTGGCCATGAATTTCCTGAAAGCAGATGATGTCGGCACGCAGCCGCTCGAGCATGGGGCGAAGAATGGCGGCCCGGACCTCGAAAGGAGGATCCTCATCAGGGTCCACCGGGCTGTCGTCGAGGTTCTCGATGTTGAATGTCGCGATACGCATGAATGTCTCCCTCAAATGTCGGGCAGAATATCACGATACAGTTTCTGGCGGCACACATATGAGGCCGCTCGCTGTTGGCGGGTTTTGTCGCGCCCTGCAATGGGCCAGCCTCGCATCCGACATCCTGCGCAAGGTGGGAAGCGGCCGATCCCGAAGCCCCTTGAATAGGCACCTCAAGCAGAGTATATGCACGATGCATATGCTGGGAGTTACCATGATCTCGAACGATGCATCAGACGCACGCGAGGCGCGGCTCTTTCGGAACAACAGAAGCCAGGCGGTCAGGATACCGGCCGATTTCGAGTTGCCTGGCGATCGGGTTCTGATCCGTCGCGACGGCCACCGACTGATCCTCGAACCGGTGCCGGTAGGCGACATTCTCGATTTTCTGGCGGCGATGGACCCGCTTCCGGAGGACGACGCCTTCCCGGACGTGGATCAGGATCTGCCCGCGCTCAAGAACATCGATCTCTGATGTCGGGATACCTGCTCGACACGAATATCGTCTCTGCGATGCTTCGCGATCCAAGAGGACCCGTAACGCGGCGCATCGCCGAAGTCGGCGCTGGCGAGATCGGTGTATCGATCATCACGGCTGCCGAATTGCGCTTTGGGTGTGCGAAGAAAGAATCGGCGCGTCTCACCGCGGCCGTCGATGCGGTCCTGGGACGGATCCCGGTCCTCGGACTGAACGAGCCCTGGGACACGGATTATGCGCGCATCCGCCTCGCTCTCGAGAGGGCGGGGACACCCATTGGCCCGAATGATCTTCTCCTTGCGGCGCACGCGCTTTGTCTCGATTCCACGATGGTCACGGGCAATGAACAGGAATTCGCCAGGGTTCCGGGACTCCGCGTCGAAAATTGGCTTCAAAACGAGCGATGAGGCCGAATGGGGATCAGCCGCTGCGCAAGATTATCCACGTCGATATGGATGCTTTCTTTGCGAGCGTCGAGCAGCGGGACAATCCCGAGCTGCGCGGCAGGCCGGTTGCGGTCGGCCGCGGCAAGGCACGGGGCGTCGTGGCGGCGGCGAGCTACGAGGCGCGGCGCTTCGGGGTGAAGTCCGCGATGCCGTCGTTGCGCGCGGCCCGCGCCTGTCCGGACCTGGTCTTCGTTGCGCCCCGCTTCGAGGTCTACCGGGCGGTCTCGGCCCAGATCCACGCGATCTTCTCGGACTACACGGACCTGATCGAGCCGCTGTCGCTCGACGAGGCCTATCTCGACGTTTCCGAGGCTTGCGCGCAGGGCGCAACGGCCACGGGGATTGCCGAGGAGATCCGCGCGCGGATCCTCGAGACCACCCGGCTGACCGGCTCGGCCGGCGTCAGCTACAACAAGTTCCTCGCCAAGCTCGCCTCCGATCAGCAAAAGCCGAATGGGCTGACCGTGATCCGGCCCGGGCGCGCCGAGGCCTTCGTGGCCTCCCTGCCGGTCGGGCGGTTTCACGGCGTCGGGCCGGTCACCGAGGCGCGCATGAAAAGTCTCGGGATCGAGACGGGGGCGGACCTGCAGGCGCTCGATATGGATGCGCTTCGCCGGCATTTCGGCTCCTCGGCCGAGCATTATCACCTGATCTCGCGCGGCATCGACGAACGGCCGGTGCGGGCTCACCGCGAGCGCAAGTCGGTCGGCGCCGAGACCACCTTCGAGACGGATCGTTTCGACCTGGCGCTGGCGCAGGGCGATCTTGGTCCGATCGCGGAGAAGGTCGCGCGCCGCGCCGAGGAAAAGGGGGTTGCCGGCTATACGGTGACGCTGAAGATCAAGTTCGCCGATTTCGAACAGATCACCCGCCAGCGCACGCTCCCCGAGCCGGTGCGCGCGGCCGCAGACCTGGCGCGGATCGCGGGGCACCTGCTCGAGGAGCAGCATCCGTTCCGTGGGCCGGTCCGGCTGCTCGGGATCAGCCTATCCGGTCTCGAGGCGGAGACCGATAGCGCTCCGGCGCAGCCGTCGCTCTTCGACGCCGCGCCGTAACGGGCGTCACCGAGGTCGGCACGTCAGTACATGGACGTGCGATAGGCCTCCTCCAATGCGTCGTCGAGGTGGGCGCGTTCGGCCGGATCGGCGGGCGCTTCGCCCTTGGCATCCAGCATCATGGTCATGAGCGAGGGCATCGCGGTGCGGTCCTGGCGCGCCTCTGGGTCCCAGAGGCGTGAGCGGCGCAAGGCCTTGGCGCAGTGCAAGAACGCCTCTTCCACGGTGAGGACGATGGCGCAGCGCGGCAAGCGGCCCTGCATGGCAAGGGCGGTCAGGACATCGGGATCCGTGGTGATCCGCGCGCGCCCGTTCACGCGAAGCGTCTCGTCATATCCCGGAATGAGGAAGAGCAGCGCGACCACCGGGTTCGCGATGATATTCGCCAGGCTGTCGAGCCGGTTGTTGCCCGGCCGGTCGGGGATCAGGAGCGTCCTGTCGTCGAGCACATGCACGAAGCCGGCAGGATCGCCCCGCGGGCTGACATCAGCCATCCGGTTTTCTGCCTGCGTTCCGATACAAATAAAGGGCGCACGGGAGATGAAGTCCCGCGCGTGGCGGTCCAGATGGCCCAGCACCTTGGCGGCGGCAAGGTCGTGCGTCGGCGGGAATAGCGCGCGCAGCTTTGTCTCGTCCACAATATCGTACTCGGGTCTGGGCTGCATCGTCGTTTCCTCTTCATCCGATGCGAGCACGATAGTGGATCACGCCGCGAAATCCTACGTCGGCCGAGGCCGGTCACGAGGCTTCCGGCCGTGACTGTCTGTCAAAGGCCGATGCAGCCTCTCGCGCTTTCGGCCAACTTGCCAAGTGCGGCGGTAGATCCGGTTAGGCTGAACTCGGATATGATCTTTTCATCGGTGGCATGCATCCAGATCGAAACTTTGGGTGCCCGCCGGATATGATCGATCAGGACCTCTTTCTGGCGCTGCGTCCAGACCTGACCGTCTGGATAAGCGGAGTCGCTGGAGCATCCCCACTGCTCGCAGGTCAACGGAACCAGGAGCATGCCGCGTTCGCCTTCGAAGACCATCGTGTAGGCTTCGACGCCGCTGGCCTGGCGGGAGATATCGGGCGTGATCTGCAATGCGATCTCACCGCTATTTCCACACCCGACATCGAGCGTGTGGCCCTGGCTGTTGCGCACGTACGCGCTGCCAAGGTCGTCGGAAGCCTCGGAGGGCCGAAATGCCCAATCGGCCGCAGCCGGACCGGCGAGAAGCGCAAAAGCGCACGTGGACAGGACGCGCAGCATGAATCCAATTCCTAAGGGGCCCGAAGGCGTTGAAAGGCGGTCATTCAAATTGGATTCAGAGTGCCACAGAAGGGGGAATCCACAAGTCCTTCCTCTCCCGATGGTAGGCAGAACTTTGGAATGCCAGGGGGCCACCACAAATCCCGGTGCGCGCCGGGGGCTCTCAACTCTCGAGACTGAGACCGATAGCGCTCCGGAGCAGCCGTCGCTCTTCGACGCCGCCCCGTAGCCGAGCGCAGCTTGGCGGTGAAGACCAACCTGCAGACACCAATCTCGCAGCGAAGCGCCTGCATTGCCTCCCGGTACCGCAAGTTGCGCCGTTGCGCCCCGACCGTATATCTTGATGGTTGTTCGTCTCCGCGGGAGGTCACGAGGGTGCGCGAGAATAAAACCAGCGGCATGACCCACGTAAGGCGGGCGTTCGTGTTCGGGCCGGCTGCGGTCTGGCTCGCCGGCTTCGCGCTCTCCTGCATCCTGGTCCTGGCCGGCTGCGGTCTCCATGCAGCCGGTCCCCAGGAATGCATCGTTTTTGGTCGCGATATCGGGGAGGACATCTACCCGCTATGGGCGGTCGGCTTTTTCCTGCCCGCCGTTCTCGTCTGGGCAGCGATCGGTTCGCTGGCCTGGGAACTCGCCAACTTCCTCCTCAGACAACTGAGGTAGCCCGAGGCGAAGGCGCAAGGCGTGCGCCCCTCTTTAGATCGCCGGCACCACCTCGGGCACGTCATCGAATTCGGCGACAGGCGCGCGTTGCGCCGCCCGGATCGCCGCTGTCGCCAGGGCGACCTCGTCCGCCCCGACGAGGACGCCGGTACGGGGGCCCCGGCCGCCGTCGACAATGGCCAGGCCGTCATCGAGCGTATCGATGTGTTCGCCCTGGACGGTGATGTGAACGCCGATGGTCACGCAGCGAATGGCCATGTCCAATCCTCCAATGGTCATCCCGACAATACTGCGAAAAAAAAACGAGGAAAAGAAAAGAGGCGCGGTAACAGATTAGGGCGAGGGGGTCTCGTCCGTATCCGCAAGCGCATTGCCCATTCAGTTCGGCTCGATATGGAGGCCGACCTCCGCGGCGAGCGCCTCGATCTCGGCGGCGTGTCCGGGCTAGGGGGACCTGTTCGCGAAGCCGGTCCGCGAGCAGCGTGAGCCCGCCCCGGTCAGCCTGAAGAAGGCTGAGATACAACGCGGATCTCAAGTCGCATTCGGCCTGTAGGTCGACGAAGACGGCCGCCGCACCGACCTCCGCGCCGACCAGGCGCAGCCGATCCGTGCATCGCTCGGCCCGCAGCAAGGCACCGCTTTCCCAGATGCCCGAGGTCGCAGGTTCCACGATGATGATCGCGCAGCTGCCGCGGTTCCGCAGCACCGTCGCGGGGATGCCCATCTCCTCGGAAGGGGCCGGTTTCATCGTCGAGATCTCCGCGCGGTCGCCGGTCTGTCGTGGTCTCGCGGGATGATACACAGGAGTGCGAAAAATCGCTAGGACCTTGCGGGAGGCGCGTTTACGTCGGCAGAGGGCAACACCTTCCGTGGCCCCGCATCCGGCAGGTTTACGGACGCGAAGTCCTCCGAATACATTCCGGATAACACACGGAAAGGCGAAACCGGAATGAGCTTTGCATCCGCTTACAACATGGCGCGGGCCCGCGCTCTCTCGGAGAGCATCGGTGAGTGGAAGGTGTTGTGTGCGAACCTGGAAGCCACCAATGCGAACCTTGCGGCTGAAGTCGAGGAGAAGAAGTACAAGATCGACGTCTGGAGGGCGCACTACGCCGGCATAGAGGCGGAGCGGGACTATCTCCTGCGTCTAATAGATGAGAAGTGCGGCGGCGCTGACAAGAACCCGGCGCGGGCGCTCGCCGATGAGGAGTATCGAATACCGAACGGCCCGCGGAAGGGTGAGAAGCTTCAGAAGCGCGACGTCGTGTACCTCAAGCGCATCGCCGATCTGGGAAAGTCGAAGATGCCCCAGTTCAAGAACTGGTGGAAGCTCGTCTGCGACTGGAAAATTTTTGACTGAACGGGGTAACGGGGATGAGCTTCTCATCGGCATACAACATGGCAAAGGCGCGCAGCCTCGAGGAGAGCATCGGTGAGTGGAAGGTGCTGTGCGCGAACCTTGAGACCACTGTTGAGAACCAGAAGGTCACGATCCAAGGGCTGCACGATCAGGTCGACGCCTGGAACATGCATTACCTCGGCCTTGAAGCGGAGCGGGATTATCTCCTCGCACTTCTGGACGCGTCCAGCGGCGGCGCGGACAATAACCCGGCGCGTACGCTGACGAACGAGGAGTTCCGCGTGCCGAACGGGCCCCGTAAAGGCGAACGCCTCCAGAAGCGGGATGTCGTCTACCTGAAGAAGGTGGCCGAGCTCGCCAAGACCCGCTTCAAGCAATGGTCGAACTGGTGGGCACTCATCCGGGACTCGCGCATTTTCGACTGATCGGCGGGGCGTTCACTCCGCAGCGACCGCCGTGTCACGCTCTCAACTGAGATTGCCGTGGCACCGCGCCTCGGCGAGGGTGCGTCGCAGCAGCACCATGGTGAATTCGCGGACGCCCAGCCGATCGAGCCTTCGATGCCCGCGGGGCAGCCCCTGGCGGCGCAAGGCCGTCATCGTCCGGCGCCCGAACTCGCCCATCGGAAGGACCTGGAACTCCCCGCGGCAGGCGTTGCGGCAGAGGTAGTCCGCCCGCGGCACCGCGTAGAGCGGGCGTGCCCCGAGGTTCGAGACGTTGATCGCGACCCACGCCCCGTCCGGCAGTTTTGCATCGAGCCAGGCATGGAAGACCGGGTGCGGCATGTCGGCGTGGTCGAAACGGCCGGTCACGAGCCGGAAGGGCAGGGCAGTTTCCATCTGCAGCAGGCCCAGCATGATGTCGGTGCTTGCGAAGTAGCAATCCCCGCTCTCGGTCGTCCAACGCGGACCGCGGCCTGTCTGGAGAACGTGGCCGATCTCCTGAAGAAGGCGCGTGCCGGCCGCGCCCGCGCCGTTGAGCGCGATGATCGTCCCCTTGCCGCAGGACCTGAGCGCCCGGGCGTAGTCCCGGTCGAAGGCATGAAAGGGCGCGAGATCGATCATCGCCGTCATGCCGTGCTGAACTCGAAAAACGCCTCGTAGCTCTCGTTGTAGCCCGGAGCGTCGTAGCGCACCTGCCAGCCGGCGGCGCGGTAAATGCTCTCCACGTCGAGATAGTGCTTGGCGAAGATCTCCTGGCGGGAGATCTTCGAGCCCGCCGCCTCGACGCCTTCCTGGATCCGCGCGATTACCTCGTTCTGGGTGAACCGGGACCGCCCGTTGCGGGCCCGTTCGGCCAGCAGCCCGTTGAAAGCGGCGAGGACAACGTCCGGAACGGCGCCTGCGCCGGTTGCGACCTCGTCCGGCGTGATGGGAGCGATTGCCATGGTGAGGTCTCCTTCAGGCGAGGCCGGGGGCGTCGTCGGGACGCTCTTCCCGCGTATAGTCGGACATCTCGACGCCGATCTCGCCGCGCGGCGGGATGGTGACGACTACCGGGTATTCCTTGCCGGCATCGTGCTCGAACGCGAAGACGCGCAGGTCCCCGTTCATCAGTTCGACGGCGACCTTCCTCTCATCCTCGGTCACGATCAGGACCCGATCGGAGGCGACGGTGATCGTCAGGCCGATGTCCGTCGGCGCCACCTCGTCCGGCCCGGCGAACTGGCAGTCCGCGAGTGTGGTGCGGACCACTTCCGGTAGGGCCGGACGCATGCGCGCCATCCACACCGCGGCCCGCTCGACCGCCAGAAGCACATCCTGATCCTCCTCGGTGATGGTCGCGGCCGTGAGCCGGCGGAGCCCGTAGCCGTCGACGAGACCGACGACACCGTCGTGATCGATGGAGACCACGACGGATCCCTCGTAGGCATGGCCGTTCGCGAGAACGTCCAGCACCTCCGCACGGGGCGCACCATCGACGCCCTCGGCCGGCAGCCCGCCGGGAAGCGGCATGACGTGAAGGCCCTTGTGGTTCAGGCTGAAGACCTTCTGGCCCGTGCCGGTGGCGGGGAGGATATCGCGCGTGGCGATCCACAGCTGACCGGACGAGAAGGCGAGGTAGGCGCCGATGGCCTTTTTCATGTTGGGTTCCGTTTCAGAGGTCGGGGGTGTCGGGGAGGGGGATCGGTACGCCGTTTCGATCTTCGAAGCCCGGACGGTCCTCGGGCACCAGAACCTCGCGGCCCGCGGCATCCTCGATCATCCGCCAGCCGGGAACGTCCTGCAGGAAATGCGTGATGGAACTGGTCTCACCGACGGAGAGGCCCTCGGGCCGGCCGGTTTCGAGCCAGCGCAGCAGCTCCTTCCAGTCGGCCTGCGGATCGCCGCTCGACCAGCGCTTGAGCTCGCGCGTGGCATGGCCCACCACGACGCCGCGGTAGCTGCCTCGCTCGCCCTCGTCGTAGTCGATGCTGATATAGGCGCGGGTCGGGGTCACGTCGTGATCTCCGTGATGATGAGATTTGTCGAAATTCCATTTTCACACATGACTTGCCTTCGTCCCTCTACCAGCCGGGCCCGTCAACGGCCGGGAACAGGTCCACGTCCTCGCGGAGCACGTTCTGGATGATGGGGCGCTCGTGCCAGTGCGAGCCGCTCTCGAGGATGGTTTGCAGAAAGCCGCTGCGCACGAATTTGAACCGCGCCAGCACCTGGTCGGAATCCTCGATCTTAATGTAGATGCCCTCGGCGAGATCGGCGTCCGGCTTGCCCGCGCCGGCTTCGGCAAGCGCCGCCTCGGGGTCGACCCCGGCCCGCTCGGCCTGCGTCACGAGGCTGTCGCGCCAGGTCTCGCTGCGATAGAGCGAGGGTCCGACCATCGCGGCCATCTGCCTGCGGTCGCGCGGCCACTCGGTGCTGATCACCGGAACGGATACCACCGGCAGCCCCTCGAGCAGCGCGTGACGCCGCGGCGTCGAGAGCCAGATCTGGTCCTTCATGTCCCAGATGTCGAACTCGTGCAGAAAATGCGGGAGCCGGTCATAGAACTGGGTATGCCGGGCGAAGGTCCACTCGTGGTACGGCCGGTAGCGATCCTCGAAGCGCTCGAGCAGCGCCGCCTCGTGGTGGCACGCCCATTGTTTGAAGAGGTTGAACTGACCCTCACGGGCCCCGCCTCGCAACACGTGCCCGCGCGATTGCAGGTTCAGTTCGAGGTCCCGGTTGACGAACAGACCGGTATTGGCCCCATCGAGCTTCTCCTCGCTGACGAAGGTGGCGTCCGGATACATCTCCCGCAGCTTCGCGATCGACATCTGCCCGTCGGCGTTGTCTCCAGGCTGCAGCTTCGAGCCCTCGATATGAGGGGTCCGCGGGTACTTGATGATCCGGTCCTCGGTCATGTGCCGAGCGTCTCCGGACGGGGCCGCGGCAGGATCGCGATCGCCAGACACATGCTGATGGCCATGATCAGGTAGCTGATCGTGCCGCCAACGAACGTCATGGGAATGAGCGTCGGCAGCACACAAAGAGCCACCGACTGGAGAATGAGGGCGCCGTACAATGCGTCCCGCGACCCGAAGGTCCAGACAGGGGCGCCATCGCGCCCCGCGGCGGCGATCATCCGGGCCGTGATCGGGGCGTGGATCTGGAGCAACCGGACCGGGCCGGTGAAGGAGCCCGATTTCAAGTGCATCACGAACCGGGTGCCGTCGGGCACTTCGACGAGGCAAAGGCCGGGCTCGGTGACGTCGACGCGCTCGCCCTCCGCCAGCGACAGCGCCTCACGCATGTCCATGCCAGCCAACGGGCCGATCGGCGCAGGGCTGTCCTCGGACACGATGGCGGAGGTGAACTGGCCTGTGGCGGGAGGCTTGCGGTCGAACATGGAAGGTTCTCTATTGATGAAAGGTTTTCGCAAATATCCCTTCGAGATCCACAGGTGTCAAGAAAAACAAATTCGCAAACTTCACGGTCCCGGATGCGGGTCGGGCGCGGCGGCAGGAGCAGCCGCGAAGATCTCGTTCATCTCCTTCTGGGACATCTTGCGCGTAAGCTCTCCGCCCGGCATCCGCACGTCGTGGAAGGTCACCGGATAGCGGGTGAACGGGGTCCCGAGCGGCGAGCAGGACCAGACGACCGACGTGCGGGCCTCGAAGCGCGAGTCGTCGTCGAAGCTGACCCGGAGCCGGCCCTCCATCCCGGCCGGGTTCACGCTGCGGCCGATGATGTCGATTGTCTCGAAATTGCCTTTGGCGTCGACGATGCTGGCAAGCTTGGAGAGATTGCGATCGATGAAGTCCGAGCAGAGCGCATCGGCCTGGCTCCGGCCGCGATCCCGCAGGATGTCGCGAAAATCGGGACGCGGCTCATGGATCATCAGCTTCAGGTCGCGGTCGTAGCGGTCTTGGGTCAGGGCCTCGAGGGGCACGCGGAGGTCGGGGCGCGATTGTCCGCGCCCTTTGCGCCGCGAGTATTCGTACGGGCTGAAGTTCCTGAGCTGCCTCTGCCCCTCGGGCGGATTGCGGTTCTCCTCGACCGCGGCGAGAAACTGTTCGAGGACGCGCTCCTCGCGCGCCGAGATCATCTCGGCAAGGTGATCCCGCGCGGCCCGGGTGATCTCCTGCAGCGCCGCATTCACCTCGGCCATTGCGGTGCCGGACGCGGCCGGGGCGCTATAGATCTCGGAAGGCCGGGCTTCGGGCGTCCTGACCTGGCGCTTCACCGCGATCGTCTTGCAATGCGCCATGAGCTCCATGAGCGGCGCGATCTCCTCGAGAAAGCCGCGAATGACCCGTCCCGCTTCGGTCTCCCCCAGCTTCGCCGCCCGGGCGGTGAAGCTTCGCATCAGGTGCGGTGCCGGCGAGCCGGTGAACGCGTCCATCGCCTCGCGTTCGCGCGCGCTGCCCGGATAATCCCGGTTCCACAGGTAGGGACGCTGCGCCTCCCGGTCCCAGGCCTCCTCGATGGCACGGCTGAAGGGCAGCTTGGCATCGTTCAGGCGCGCATTGGCGATCTCACCGGCAGCACGCGCCGCCTCGAGCTCGGCCACGATGGCGGTGAACTGGGCCGCGCGCCTCTCGGTGAGGTGGCGCAGGACGCGGGGGTAGTCTTCGGCCGGCATGGCTGTCTCCTCGGGTTGCGGTCATTGTCCGAGGACAGGCCGAAAACCGGAAGACATTTCCCGAGACCGATCAGGGGCCTCCAGGGCTTTCGGCAGCGTCGTCGCGATCTGGTCGGGGGTCCATGACCCGGTCAAGCGCGCGGTCGATCCGGTAACGGATATCCTCAGGCCAGTCCGCCGGCGGCAGACGCCGGATGATTGTTGTCGCGCACCAGATGTCTTCACAATAGGTGCGCCTGCCGTCGAGGTCGTAAGCCGGGCCGACGCCGGTAAGGCTGTCGGTCTCGGTGTCGAAGCCGGTATCGGGCGCGAGGTGGTAGCCCTTCTCCGCGACCATGCCGTGCTCGCGAACGACAAGGATGAGGTCCCAGCCCTCCGGGCCCGCCGGGATCTTGCTCCCGAGATGCCGCTGCGCGCCCGCATCGTCGGCCCGGAGATAGAGCCGGCCGTGATCGGACCGGGTGATGCGTTCAAGGCCGTTCAGCCAGTCGAAAGCAGCAAGACCTTCGAGATGGCTGCGTGCGATCTTCCCGAGCCCGAGCGATGTGCTTGGCAGAGCCAGCTCATCGACCCTGCCGTTGCGCTCGCACCGCAGCCCCCGCGCGAGAGGATGCGCGTCGAGAGACGTCCGGATCCGGGACTCGTCCCTCATCTCGCCGAGCGACACCTCGAGGAGACATTCCACATCCGACTGGTAGCAGCCGGTCTCGCGCGACGGCGGATCGACGTCCCGCTGGACCACGTCCACAATCGCGCCCTCCGACGCGTAGACGACCATGAGCTGCCATTGACCGTCCTGCTTGCGAAGTTGAATCTCCACGGCGGTGTCGCTGGTCTGCCAGGCAGGATCATTCCACTGATACGCGTCCCCCCGGTCGTTGAGGCGCAGGGTCGGAATGTGCTTGTCGGTCATCGCCGATCTCCTCTTTCAACCATGGGCCCGGTCATGCCGGAACCGCCATGGGCTGCCGGCGACCTGCACGATGCGCCTCGACAAGCCCGCGGATCTCCTCGCCGGTCAGCGTGTCGCGCGCGAGGAGCGCCTCGGCAATCGCGGTAAAGGCGCTCCGCTCGCGCGACAACAGCTCCAGTGCCCGCGTCATGGCCGCAGCCGAGAGATCGCGGATTTCCTGCCGCACCGCGGACGGAAAATCTGCGTCGGGGCGGGCTTCGACCTTCAGAAAGCCGTAGCTGCCCATGCCCCATTCGGTGACCATGGCCTGCGCGATCTCGGTCAGAGCTTTGATGTCGGACGCGGCCCCATTCGTGATCATGTCCTCGCCGAACGCGGCGATTTCGCCAGCGCGCCCTGCCGCCAGGACGGTCATGCGATCGAGCAGCTGCGCGCGTGTGGACATGTGCCGGTCATCCACCGCCACCTGAAGGACATGCCCCAGCGAGCCGCCGCGGGGCAGGATGGTGGCGTGCTCGACCGGGTCGGTATGGGGCAGAACGCTTGCCGCGATGGCGTGACCGGCTTCATGCCAGGCGGTGACCTGGCGCTCGTGCTCGCCGAGCACAACAGCGCCCCCGGTCTCGCCGAACATCATCTTTTCGCGGGCCCGCGCGAAGTGCAGAGGGCCGACGCGCCCGACCTTGTCGCGCCCGGCAAGAATGCCCGCCTCGTTGCAGAGGGTTGCGAGCTCGGCACCGGACATGCCCGGCGTGCTGGCGGCGAGCTTGGCGAAATCGACATCGGGGCTCACCGGCAGTTTCGAGGCGTGGAGCTCGAGGATCTCCTGGCGCGCCTTGCGGTTCGGCATGCCGATGGTCAGGCGGCGATCGATGCGGCCCGGACGGATGATCGCCTTGTCGATCTTGTCCGGGCGGTTGGTGGCGCCGACGATGAAAATGCCGTCGCTGTGCGCGAGCCCGTCCATGCGAGTGAGCAGCGCGTTGATGAGATTGGCGCGCTCGTTGTCGGCGCCGATCGTGGCTCCGCCACGGGCACCGAGCGCGTCGATCTCGTCGATGAAGAGGATGCAGGGCGCGTGCCGCCGCGCCTTGTCGAATGCCCGATCGACCCGCTTCGGGCCGACGCCCACGAACATCTCGTTCAGGCGAGCGGCATTGAGCGTCAGGAAGCTCACCCCCGCCTCCTTGGCCATCGCACGGGCAAGCAGCGTCTTGCCTGTGCCCGGGGGGCCTTGCAACAGGACGCCTTTCGGCGGGCGCGCTCCGATCTCGCCGATTTTCCCGCCGGACTTGATCAGGCCGACGACTTCGCGGATCTGCTCGCGGGCCACGTCGAGGCCTGCCACGTCATCGAGCGTCTGCGTCAGTTCTTTGACCTTCACCAGATCGGCCGTTCCGTTCGACTTCCCGGAGATCCCTGACATTCTCAGTCCGAGCGAGACGACAAGATACGTGAACATCAGCAGGAGGACGACGTCCACCAGGGTAGAGGAGGACATGCCCTGCGGTAATTGGCCGAAAGAGACCTCGGCGGCGATCGCGGCGCTGTCCGCCCAGATCAGCTCGGAGGCGTTGTAGTTCAGCGTCGCACGGCTGTACAGATGTTCTGTGGAATCAGTTTTCGCATGTTCGAAGACGACCATGTCCGGATACACCATCGCCCGATCCGACGGGGCGGACTCGCGCATGAGCTCCTGCATCCGGGAGAAGGCGATCTCCTCTCCGGAGGTTCGCGCCTCGATGGCCCATTGCGTCAGGGCAGGCTCGGGCGCGTCGCGAAGCCTGTCCATGGCGAACGCCAGGGCGCCTGTGACGACCACGCCGCCGACCAGCAGCCGAGCGGGTTTCTTCCAATCTTTCATTGTGTGTCTCCGGAAGGGTGCAGGCCGTAGCGACCGCGCGGGGATATCAGAGCAGGCGCGGCTGGCGCGGCGCCTCGCGAGGGGGAAGCGGATTGCCGAGCGCAAGATCGCGGAGGATATGCCCGTGGCAGGACGCTGGCGCGCACCAGCAGATCAGGTCGAGCCCGCGGAGATCGCGGCGCGCGCGGGCAACGACATCGGGATTGTCGTGAAGCCAGCCGATATAGGCGGCGATCACCTCGTCGCGGGAGCCGTGCTTGCCGATCGAGAACGGGTTCCCCCAAGGGCCGGGCCGACCGATATAGACGGCCCCCGGCCGGGATTTGCCCACGACGCGCGCGTTCAGCACCTCGGGGCGACGCGGCGCGGCGATCATGATCGCGGGCTCCGGTCGTACTCGAAGAGCTTCTCGAAGACCGGGTCCGGACGGATGCCGGCCCGCAGCCGTGCGGTGAAATCCTCTTCATCGAGGTCCCCTCCGGCGGCGGCGACGATGAGATCCCGGACCTCGTCGGCACCAAGTTCGAGCGCCAGCCCCCTGTGGGCAAGCCCGGTCGAGAGCACGGCGTAGGCTGCGCGCTTGTTGCCGTCCACGAAGACATGCGCGCGGATGAGACTGTGGGCGAGAAGACAGATCTGGGCGATGTCATCCAGATCGCCGTAGAACCGCGCCGTTTCCGCCCGGCCCCACGCCCCCGCCAGCCCGTCGACGTCACGCAGGCCGGTCGCCCCGCCTTCGCGTTCCACGGTCCGGTCGTGCAGCGCAACGATCACATCGGGGGTCGGATAGAAGAGGGTCGACATCGGCGGGCCTTCCTGAGAGTTCGGACGCGGGAGTGCGACGCGCCGACCGGACCCGAAACGGGGTCCGAAGGACGCGGCGCGGGCCTCGCCGCCTGGATTGCCCGACCCTACCAAGCGCGCCCGGCGGGCTCAATAAAGATTTTCGCAAATCGCTACCTGAGCCGTGCCCGTGTCAGGATGGACCGGCCGGACTCTCATCCGCCAGGTCACGCAGGACCTCCTGCGCGGTCTGCAATCCGGCGAGCTTGCGGTCATCGATGTCGATGCGGTCGAGACCCGCCTGCGGCGCTTGCGTGTCGATGATCCGGTAGGGCTCGAAATTGGTGTTTTGCCGATGGCCGCCCCGAACGTATCCGCTCATGTTGGCGGTGAAGGCGATCGGGCCCTGGCGGCCCTCGACGATCCCGCGACGCGCCCAGTGGGTGTGGCCGCTGACCCAGGTGTCGATCCGGTGGCCGAGAATGTCGGCGCGCATGTCGGAGACGTAGGCCGGCGCGTAGTCGCCCTTGCCCGATTCCGAGGCGAGGACCTCCGGGATCGGCAGATGGTGGGTCATCACCAGGGTCCGGCCATCGAACGGTTTCGACAGCGCCTCGAGAAGCCATGCGCGGTCGCGCCGGTGATAGCCGAGCGTGTCCGCGGCGCATTGATGGCCGTCTCGCTCCGGACCGGCTTGCACGTGGCGGTAGTCGTTCATGACGAACTCGGCGCTCATCATCATGTCGTCGCGCCGTCCCAGAATCTCGAAGTCCGTCCAGAGCGTACAGCCGAGAATGCGGGTGTCGCCGATCACCATCTCGTCGCGGTCGAGAACATGGATGTCGTGGCCGGCGGCCCGCGCCTCCGCGAGATCCTCGGCGACCCGGGCCCTCGCTTCGGACTCGCTCGACCCGTAAGGCTCGTGGTTGCCGAAAATGGAGACGACCGGCACCGACCAGGCCTCATGGATCTCGATGAGGCTTCGAACGTGGTTCACCGCGCGGTCGAGATCGCCTGCGATCAGGATCGCATCCACCGATCCGGCCGGGGTCTCGTCCGTCGGCAGCGGAAAGGGAACCGGACGCTCCGGTGTGCCGAATTCGCGATGAAGGTCGGACCATTGTAAAAAGCGCGCCATGACGTCGTCCCCGGTAAGATCACATCCGGCACATCGTAGTCCGGACACCCGAAAACGACCTGCGAAAAACCGATGCTATGGGCTTTCGGCGAGGAGTGCAATGATCGACCAGATCTTCAGGAAGGACCGGCCATGACCACGACGCCCGAATTCAGGCTGACGCTCGAGAGGCGGGCGTCGCCGCACATGCTGGAGACGAAGCCGCGGTTCGCGGTGCTCGTGAACGGCGTGAAGGTGGACGAGCTGTACTACAACATGACCGGCTATCGGGGAACGCTTCAGGATGTTCGCGGCTACCGCCTGGACATCGGCGAGGCATCCGTTGCCGCCTATCGCCGCGCGGTGGCGGCGCTCAATCGCGAGGCGCGCGAGATCCTGGCCGGCGTGGCGCGCGATGCCGCCCCGGTACGGGAGGTTCTGGACACGGACGATCGCGACAAGGTCCGGATCTGCTTCGAGGGCGAGGGCGCCGAAGGGCGCACCATCAATCGCCGCGACTGGGAATACGCGTGCATCTTCTTCGGGCCGGGCCCGGTTCCGGCGCGTTTTCTGCAATGGGACGGAATGGCCGAGATCCGGCAGAACGACGCGCAGAAGCTCCAACTCGGGCCGGGCGACAAGGTGCTCGCTGCGATCGACACCGAGGATCCGTCCTTCGTGATGCTTGCGATCGGTCCCGCGCCGGCCGGCATGTCCGGCCGTCCGATGTCCGCTCTGCCCCAGGACGCGGTGGCGGAGAGCACGCGCGAGGTGGCCTGGGTCACGCGGATGGCCTGGCGCACGCTCGCGGCGCGGGCGGGGCGTGATCTTGTCGATGCCTCGGAGCTGCCGCTGATCGACGGACGCACGCTCGCACCCGGCCTGCGCCCCGCGCCCCAGCCGGCCGCCAGGCACGCGTGGATCCACGACATGCTTCGTCAGGCGGTCCAGGAGGAAGAGGCGACCCCCGGGTTCTGACCGGGCCGGGCGGTCACGGCTCGATCGGATCGGCGACCCAATGGTAGAGTGTTCTGCCGGGCTCCGGGAGCGCGTCATCGGGCCACGACTCGACCGCCTCGATGGTCGTCGCGCCCCTTCCGTATTCGGACACGACGCGGAAGAGGGGCGCCACGAGGCTCGCATCGCGAAGCGGCAAACGATTTTCCGCCAGCTCTTGGAGCATGTCAGGAGACGGTGAGGAGACCATGAAGGTCTGAGACCGCATGTCTCCGCCGCCAAGGCGCACGAGGCGGATCTCGCCCAGGACCATCGCTGTGAATACGATCGGATGATCGTAGTAGTAGAGCTCGTCGATGACCTCGAGATCCGGAATCGTCTGTCGCATGTCGTGCTCCGCATTGAATTGCGAAAAATAATACCATAGGGTGCCGGAAACGCTACGAGAAAAGGAACGCGAGATGACCAGCTTCGTCTGTCATGTGCTTGCCGAAGCCCAGGCCATCGAGAACGGACGGACTGCGTTCGATATCATCGAGCACACGATGAGCGAACTCGGCGAGTTGTCCGAGGAGATCGTCATCGCAGGTGGCCGCTCGTACAAGGCGCCCGGTCCGGACGGGGTGGCCGGCGAGGCGCTCGACGTTGCACTCTGCCTGGTCGACCTGCTGCGGATGACCGCACGCGAGGATATCTCGGGGCTGGCGACGGCCTACGTGGCCACTGCGCTCGATGAAGAGGGCGGCGACATCCGCACCGAACTGCGCGCGCTTCTCATCGCTCTCGGCACCGCCGCGCGCGACATCGAGGGTCACGGCATGTCGACGGGCCTGCTCCTGCAGGCGCTGGTTCGGGCGATCCGTATCGTCCGTCTCGCCGAGCCGGGCATGACCGATGCGCGCCTCACCGCGATGGCGGCGCCGAAACTCGAGAAATGGGCCGGCACCGCCGCGGCGCTTGCGGACGGCGGACGATAAGCAGGACCTCGTTATCGGCGGAGAGGCGGGGCCGCTTTACGACTGTCTGGAGAGACCGCTGTTCGAGGAGCCGGTCCGGCGGGGCTACGGCCCCGAAACGTCGCGCGTCGCGATCCGGAAGAGAGTCCGAGCCATGCGCCTGGCGCGCGTCGCCATGTCGCGAGGCGCAGGAACACCTCCCGGCGGAAGACGTTGTGCGGCGCATGGGACATGACGTCGTGCATGATCCCGACATCGCACATCCACCTTATCGAAAGAGATCGACCATGGGCCAACAAGCCTTTTTCCCGCGTGCCGCTGCCAACGGCGTCGCCCAACTTCCGCCGCAAGGCGCCCGCGTGTACCCCGGCGCAAACTCGGCGAACCTCTATCCGAAATGACGCGCGATACGCGCGGATCGAGAATGCCCGGCGGCCTGGGGCGCCGGGCATATGCTTTTGCGCCAGCAATCGCAGTTCCCTCCCTGACACGATGGGAGAGACATGAAGGCACAGCAGCGTGACGCTCGTCGCCTCTTCCGCAATGTCGTGGACTCGCCGGCCGATGCCGGAACGGCTATATTGGAGTGACAGACAGATCGATCGCGAAAGGCGGGCGATGAGCGGATTCCAGGTTCAACAGAACCGGCTACGTAAAATCAGCGGCGTCTCGCATGCCGATAGCGGCAAGCACGACTGCAACAGGCTGCGGGCCATCGTGAAAGTCCAGGTCCGGGGATACGTTCCGGAGCACGTCAGCGTGCGCCAGCGGATCGACGACGAAATGTTCACCGCGGAGTTCGATCCTGCCGTCCTGGACGAACTCGAGACCGATGACGCCGTGATCTCGGTGGCGGTCTCGGAAAGATTGGGCATCATCGATTAGGTTTTGAAGTCTAGGCGCTCGGTACGAGCTCCGATTGGTGCTGCGGCGAGAGAAAATCCACCTCGAGGCCAAGACCCAGCCCCTCGACGAAGGCCCTGAGGTTCTCGGGATCCACCCGCTCGGGATGACCGGTCCAGGCCTCGGGCGGAGCGCCATCCCCGCACCAGACCCGCACCGCGCCGGCGCGGGCAGCATGGGCGAGAGCCCGCTCCCGGGTCAGCGACAGGTACGGGGGCAGCGTGGCATCCCGGGCGTCGAACGTGACGACAAGGGCGCCGTCATGGGTGATCAGCCTGTCGATCGCCTCGTCCTCGAGGTCGCCGTCGTAATCGGGATCGCTGGGCGGCGAACCCGCCATCAGGCCAAGGCGGTCGATCACCAGCAGCCCCGCCTCGGCTCGCATCTCGTCTTCCCGTGCATGCCGGTCGAGCGCCTCGATCTCCGCCCGCTCCGCGAAAACATGTTCGATGGCGGACCATACGAAATACGGAATACCGGAATGCGGCTCGCGGTAATAGGACACGTAGGGATCGCTCGCCATCTGCAACCGCGGGCCGTAGCCGAGTTCGCGCTCGACCCGGGTCATGTCGGCGCGATCGACCAGGCGGAGGAACGTCTGCCGAGTGATCGGCTCGGCCCTCTCGTCGAGCCAGTCCTTGGCCGCGTGCAGCGCCTCCGGCCAGCCGACGCAGGTCGAGAAGAAGCCGCGGCGGCTCATGGCGCCGGATCCTCTATCGTCCGGAACGGCGGCGGGGCGCCGTATTCGTCGCGGATCTCGAAGAGCGCGATCCGGCCGGGCAGGATCCCGCCCCGCGGGCAACTCAGCGAGAGCGGATCGTACTCCTCGTCCCACCAGATGCCGACGAGACCCGGCTCGGCCGGGGCAAGCTTCAGCATGGCATAGAGAATGATCGCGCCGCCGGGCCCATCGAGATCGTCGGACCGGCGTTCGAGAGCCGCCATCGCCCGTTCGGTCAGGCGCCAACCGGGGGTCCAGTCCACGAGATCGCCGGTTTCCGACGGCACCTCGTCATCGGGGTCGGCATCGTCCGCATCGATCTCGGCAAGAGCCGCGTCACGGCTGGGCAAGGAGAAATATCTCCAGCTGTCCGCCTCGCCGTCGAAGTGCCAGGCGCGCCAGATCCGCGCCGGTTCGGCGTAACCCTCAGCCTCGGCCCAGGACATGATCGCGGCCATGTCCGCGTCCGGCAGGTTTCCGGCATCGAGCCAGAGGGCGCCGGGGCAGGACAGCTCCCATGTCGGGCCGGAGACCCGGGCGATGCAGCTCCAGTCCTCGGGATTGACCGATACCGACAGGCACGGCCCCTCGAGCGAGGCGCGCTCGGTGCGGCTGGCGGGATCGAGAGATCCCACGTGACTGACGCGGTCGATACGGCGGAACATGCGGGCGGATCCTCGAGGCGGGTACGGAGACCCTCATGGATATTCGCGAAAACGAGAAACGTATTCGCTCCGGCGCCGAGAATGCGCCGGAGCGTCCTTCACGCCGCAGGAGGTGCCGCGCGCGTCGTCAGCGCGCGATGCGGAAACTCGTCGTCGGTTTCTTGGCGGTGCCTGTTTTGCGCAGCTCGAGGATCCCTGTCGCCGCCATGCGCTTCGCGCGGAACCGCAGGGCCTGATTGTGCGCCCGGGCGGAGTTGCCGGCGAGATTGTCCACGAGGCCGGCAAGCTGCGCGATGTCCATCCATTCGTCGGGAAACTGTTCGAAGACGTGGCGGATGCGCCCTGACAGCTCGTCCAATTCGAGGGGGACCGATCGCACCCCGCGCGGCTCGTCGACCCGCGCCTGTTCTTGTGTCGACCGGGCCCGATCAGCGAGCGATGCCTGCGTGGGCGGCACTGCGCCATCGACCATCCAGCCTTTGCCATCGAGAACGAGCGTCTTGCCGACCATGTCGGCGGTGACCGCGATGGTCTGCAGCTCTCCGCTCAGGATCCGCAGGGCGATGCCAAGCAGATCGCCGGGGATCGAGCCCAGGGTCGGCCCGCGAGATGGCGCCGGGTCAGGCGTCGCGGCCGGCGCGATGTCCGTGAGCGCAGGGGCGGTCTGCCGGAGGTTGGCGGCGTCGGTTTGAACGGCAAGGTCCATAATGTTCTCTTCTGATTGAGGCGTGTTGGGCTTAGGAATTTCGCATTCGGGTTGTGCATCTTGGTCCTCCCGGTCCGTCTCGGGTTCCCGGGGCAATTCGGGCGACGGGGCGGGGACGGACAGGCGGGATTTCCGTTCCCCCGGGGACCAGCGCTTCTTGCGCTTGCGCCTGGGGCTAAGATCGAACTCCCCCTCCCGAACCTCTTCCAGGAAGCTCTTGGGCGCGGGCGGCTCGGCGGGCGCGTCCATTGCCTGCCGCAGGGCGCGCCGGCATTGGGCGCGCACCTTGAGCGCCGACCGCGCGCTGCTTGGCGTTCCCGAGGCGATCACCGGCGACGCCGCGCCCGGGTGGGTGAGCCGGATGTGGTTCTTGCCGGTGCGATCGGCATTCCAGCCCTCGTCGAGAAGGCCGGACAGCGTATCCCGATAATCTTTGTTGGTCACCGCTTTCAGAATGGATCGGTCGTGCTGCATCATCACCTCCTGTTCTGCGATGCAGTAATTAAGTTTGTCGCAAACTGCGCAAGGTCCGCAGTTTCCTTTCACACCTCGGCGCTTGAACCTCGAGAGTACGGTAACGGCAGCGGGCACATGCCTGCCGCGTTGCTCCGCGGGCGCGATCGGGGTAGGCTACCATTATCGCATTGTTGTATTGAATTGTTGAGGTCGCCTTTTTCTCGTCCATTGGAGGATATCTATATGCGTCTGCTATCTACGCTGTTCATTTGCGCGACCGCGGCGCTCTTCGTTCCACAGACGGCTCAGGCCTATGCGCCAGACGTCTTCGTGGTGTGCGGTCTTGATCCTGACGGGGATAATTTCCTGGCGATGAGGGCGGGTCCCGGCTCGGATTACAGGATGCTGGAAAGACTGGGCCCCGGTACGGTTGTCATGGACTGGGAGCGGCGGGGGTCGTGGTTCAGGGTCTCAGTCGGTGACGTCAACGGCCGCGAGGGCTGGGTCTATTCCGCATACCTGTGCATGATCGAGGATCACTGATCGTCTCGACCAACGCCAGCCGACCATTTGGACAAGCCGGATCTGCCCTCGCGGCCGGTGTGCCGCATCTCCGGGTCCAATAGAAAAACCTGCCGCGCACCGCGCGACAGGTTCAACGGTCTGTGCATTTGTCCTGAGATCAGATCAGCCGCGGGTTGTCGCCCTTGGCCTTCTCTTCCTGCTTCTTGCGCCACGCTTTGTAGGTTTCCCAGTGCTCGAGCAGCAGCGTGAGCGTCTCGCCGCGGCTCAGCCCGCCCCGGCGCCCCTTGGCGGTATTGCGCAGCTTGAGGATCGGGTTCTCCACGTCGAGGTTCGCCCCGTACTCGATGCCATCGAGGAATTCCTCTCCCCAGCCGGCGTGCTCACGGGTGACGCGGTAGATGAAGTAGGTCATGACGCCCGCGGAGCCGATCTCGGTCATGCCCTTGCGGCGAGCGCGGCCGAAACCGGCGGCGAGGTCGGGATGCTCGTCCAGGGTCTGCAGCAGTTCGGTGGACGAGGGGGTGTTGCCGTTGCCGGTCAAAGGATAGCCGTTGTCTTCCTTCCACTGCAGCTTCGCGGCCGCCGCGAGGACGCGGTCGTCGACCCGGGACCCCATCCGGCGCACGGTGCGCTTGGCATGGGTGTCGAAGGTCGCGAAGGCGGCCTCGGGGATCCCGGTGGCGATCGGAACCTCGATCGGCGCGTCGGCGGCGATAATCGCGTGCAGACGGTGCTGACCGTTCAGCAGGCGCGGGGTGTCGTTGTCCTGCGGGTGCTCGGGATCGTCCGTGAAGCAGATCGGCTGGGCGTTCAGCATCCAGTTGCCGGCGAGGATGTCGCGCCTGATCACTTCGATGTGGTTCTTCTGGATCTTCCGGTTCCCACTGTTGAACCCGAGCCACTTGCGCGCGAGCTCGGGCGTGACGTTTACCATCCGGACCTGCTCGCGTCCCTCGTCGGTCTGTGCGCCCTGACGCACCTCCTCGTCGGTCTGGCCGCCGAATTCGTCCGTGCTCGAGCTGGTATCGAAACGGCCGTCGCGCAGCCCGGGATACCCCTCGACCAGAGGCAGACCGAGATTGGCGGGTGCGTGCTCGCGCAGAGCCTGCCTCGATATCGGCTCACCGGTCTTTTCGTTGATCGGCGTATTGCCCAGATCGGGCTTCCAGACGTAGTGCTGCGTGACCTTCTTGCCTTTGACAAAGTCGTTGAACACAAGAACCGCCAGCGCCAGCGCGCTGTCGACGTGCAGCGGAACGCCACTCGATTCCAGCACCGCGACCTGCATGCAGAACGCGCCCGGCGGGCTGTCGAGCCCCGACGTCCGGTCCGGACCGATCTCGCGCAAGAAGCTTACGAGCTCTTTCTTGCGGCCGGCGCGAAGCGCCATGAACGCGAGCACCGGTCGCGCGGTGGAATGCAGCCGGCTGCCCTTCGTATCCTCCGCAAGCTCGGAGGCCTCGATGATCTCGGGGTTCGCCGCGAGCACGCGGTCGTAGCGCGACCACGAGATCGGCAGGTTTTCCCGGCCGAGGCTGCCGTTCTCGATGCGGATCAGCTTGGACATGGTCCGGACGACCTTGCCGGCGTTGCGCACGCCGCGGCTCTCGAGCACGCCCTGGTAGGACCGACGCCGGTGTTGGTCGATCGTGTGGAGGGTGTCGGCGCGGACGTTGCGAGCAACGATCGTCTGGAACGGGGTTTCCGCGACGATACAGGCGTTCAGCCGCTGGATGCCGTCGATCACGCGGCCTTTCTCGTCGAGGATGATCGGCTGGCCGTTCAGGATCCAGGCGCCGTTCGACATCGCCTGCGCATAGGTTGCGATCGCTTTTTTATCTTCGACCGGGTTGACCGCCGTTTCAAGCAGTTCGGAGGCCTTCTGCGGCGTTATCTCCTCGACGTCGAAACTCAGACGCGCGGCCTCGACGGAGGGCGCGATCGCATCCTCACGACGGTCCGATTGAGCGATTTCGTCAGCACTGCTCATAAC
The DNA here is from genome assembly GCF_000521785.1 of Roseivivax halodurans JCM 10272. Classification (GTDB taxonomy): domain Bacteria; phylum Pseudomonadota; class Alphaproteobacteria; order Rhodobacterales; family Rhodobacteraceae; genus Roseivivax; species Roseivivax halodurans. The sequence continues at coordinate 1,699 of NZ_JALZ01000023.1, read as the reverse complement.
GTCTTCCTTTCGAAAATGTTGTTTGTGGCAACGAGGTTACTGTAGATCATTGCTTCCATGATTTGAATGTACGCATTCGTACGCAGCCCTCGCGAAGGGGTCATACTGCTCAGAGCGCAAGTACGAAAGATTGCTTCAAAGGCCACACCATGATTTTCTCTTACTGTCTATAAGTTTTTCGCTTTTTGAGGTGAGTATTCTGCAACTGAGAGAGCTACACGCTGTAAAAGCAGCGAGATAACGCACTAGCTGGAACGGCTCAGCACGCGATCGGGTGGGGATGGCGCCAATCCGGATACGGTGCGGGCAAAGCCGGGCGGTGATATGGATCGATGCGTGGTCCGTCGCCGATCAGCGGCACGGGGCGCAGCATACTCTGAAATGTTTCACAAATCTCCACAGGAATACCGGTTCCAGCGCGCCTCGCGCGTATCTCGCGGTTACGATCGAGAAGTCGCAAAGCCTAAAACTGAGCCGATGGGATGGAATCCATAGGTTGATTCAATCTATGCACTTGGAAAAGGCGTCGTTCCGTTCGGAAATCCGGAACCGGCGCGCAATAAGATTACATTTCAATTTCTAGTCGCCAGACATGGGCGAGGCCTACGCCTTGAATACTGATACCGTCCTTCGTTACGTCGGAATACGTTCGATGATGGTGCCCGTGAACAACCAGTTGGGCGCCCATATCGGCGGCCAAGCGATTGATAAATTCGAATCCGTACTGATGGGGCAGGGGAGCTTCATGCGTGACAAGCAAGTCAGTTGTTTGACTTCTGAGTTCTTCCACTGTCCACGGCATAAGCGTCGTACGGTGCGCCTTCGGGATGCCTCCCTTCCACCTCTCTTGCCGGGGGGTGGCTGCGATGAGCTCTGCTTCCGTGGAAACGCGTGGCTTTCCCTCGCCGTACCAGATCCGCCCGCGCACTACGCCGCCCAAGCCCGCAGTTCTGATTCCATCGATCTCAAGAACGCGGCCGTCGATCCTGAACTCGTCGTAGTCCTCGACGAGCCGCCAGAGCTCATCCGTGCCGGCATCATGATTACCGACAATAAACGCGAGCTGCGCCCCTATGTTGAGAACCGCATCGAATGCTTCCCGCGCCCGTTCTGCGCCGCCGGGATCGAGCTTGGCTTCGGCCAGGTCACCCAGAACGATTACCGCCATCGGCCGCCCATCGAGAGCTTCATAGAGCGGGTCCCAACGCCCATGCGGGTCGCCATAGAAAAGAATATCTCTAGATGCCATGCGTATGATGTAGAGCGGCCGAGTTCTTAATGCGAGGCGCGAAAAGCGTGGCCGGTCTTCGCGGCCTGGTTGGCGACGCGGAAGACGGTGTGCTTGTCGGAATAGAATGTGACCGGCCGGCCGTGCTTGAGCAGGTATTCCTCAAGCGCGTCAAAATAGCTGAACGTGCTCTCGGAGGGCACGAAGCGCAGCTGCACAGCGTGCCGTTCGCATCGTCGATGAACACCAGGGCGTGCAGGCCGGCGCGCGCTCCTCGAACCAGCGATGGTCGGAGCCATCAATCTGGACGAGTTCGCCGAAGCATTCCCGCCGTAGCCGCGGCTGATGGAAGCTCCGCCGCTGCTTGCGGGACAGTCAGAGCCCGTCCTCAACCATCCACTTCCGCAACGTCTCGAGTGAGACCGTCAAACCTTGCTGCGCGGCCAGCATCTCGGCCGCCAGCGTCGGGCC
>NZ_JALZ01000022.1 GCF_000521785.1 Roseivivax halodurans JCM 10272 | reverse complement strand
CCGTTACCGAAGTCCTGACCCTAAGCCGCGCGGCGAGCCAAACTTGCCAGAGAGCAGATGTAGCCATTGCGCACAGTCTGCGTTGCAGCTCTCGTTTGCTCTGCCGGAACGTTGTTTCCCACTTCCCATTCGTCCCAGGGCCAGTCGAACCAGGCGCGATACTGACGTCACGATGTGGTGGGAAAGTTTTACCTCGCCGGCGGTAGCTACCGCCCGTCGGAGGCATCGGTTGGGCTCGCTCCGGTCATCTGCTGCGCCTCGCCTGAATGGCCGGAGCGCGGACGGACCGGCTATTCCAAAGATGCCCCCGATTGGACTGGCATATCGGTCAAGCACGTGTAGCGTCATGGTATGATTGAACGTCCAACCGCTCTCGTAACAGGTGCCAGCAAGGGTATCGGCGCCGCAACTGCCGTGGCATTTGCCGAGGCCGGTTACGATGTCTGTGTGAATTACCTGAGCGATGAAGCAGGGGCAGCCGACACGGTCGCTCGGTGCAAAGACGCTGGCGCCCAAGCTTTTGCAGTTTGCGCAAACGTAGCCCATCGTGTGTCGGTGGCCGACATGTTCGACGCCTGTGACCGCACACTCGGACCGGTTTCATGCCTCGTGAACAATGCCGGTATCATCGGAGGAAGTGCTACCCTCACTGAGGTTTCCGAAGAGGCCCTTTCCGGTGCATTTGCTGCGAACGTTTTCGGAACAGTGTATTGCCTGCAAGAGGCCGCCAGACGGATGCGAACCGATCGGGGAGGCGCTGGCGGAGCGATTGTCAACATGTCCTCCATTGCCGCGATCCTCGGGTCACCGGGCGAATATGTCCACTACGCTGCTTCGAAGGGGGCGGTCGAGACACTGACCATCGGTGCAGGTAAAGAGCTGGGGCCCTTGGGCATTCGCGTCGCGGCAATTCGGGTTGGCACCACGAACACTGACTTGCACGCACGGGAAGGCAATCCTGATCGGCCCGCTATGGTCGCAGCCGCGACCCCCTTAGGCCGCATCGCCGAGCCCTCAGATATAGCCGAGGCTGCCGTGTGGCTCGCGTCGCCCAAGGCCTCCTTCATTTCAGGGACAGTTCTGACCGTCGCCGGTGGACTGCTGCCGTGACTCGAGCTCGCGCGCGGCAAGTCCGGGCTCCTGGCGGCCGTTCCTTCGCCTGTCCCAACTCTGTCTGCGAGCATCTTTCTTTTTGTGCGGACCGAGTGGCTTTCTCGGCCGCGGGGGCGACAGGCGCGGCGGGGGCGTCGCCCACCGGTGAGGAGTGTGGCGGGAAAACCGAGTGGAGCGCCTCTCGGGTTCCTACCAATCATCGGCGACTTGTCGCGCCGGGCCGGCGGCACCAAGTGACGAGGCGCGGGCCGGGGGCGTCTTGATACCAGCAACCTATTGGGAGAGCAGTATATGAAAACCAGTGTCCTCCTCGCCGCTGCGTTTGCATTGGCGGCCGGGCCCTCCTTCGCCGCGGTCTGCGACTACAAGCCGTCGGTCCTGATGAGCAAGGCCGGGAGCGCTGTCTCGACCGCGCCGGGAAGTCGGACGGCGGCAAATGCGGGCAGGCATGTCGTCGGCGAGTACGTGATGACGCCGACCGGGATCGCGACTGTGGGTTCGTCGGCCGGCGGGGTCCTGTCGGGCGCAGGCGGCATCCTCGGAACCATCGGCAGCGTGGTTATGGCGCCGGTGACGCTGATCGCGGGAGCCGTGACCTTCGGCGCGGCGGGGAGCTACGAAGGGCTCTGCTACTTCAAGGTCGAGCGGGTGACGGACGAGGACGAGGTCCGGAAGATCCTGACGCAGGTGGCCGGGAACGACCCGAGCCTCTCGATCGGGCCGAGCGAGACGGGAGGCGATGCGCTCTTCATCGCGGGGCCGCCGGAGAAGGGCGGGGCGACGTCCTACCAACTCTCGAAGCTCTACATTGCGGACGGCCGGCTGAAGCACCGGGACCGGTTCCTCAACACCGATCTCGGGGAGGTCACGCTGGTGATGCCGGAGCCCGAACCGTCCGAGCAGGTCGACGGCGGCGCCGGGGAATAGGCGGCTGCGTCGGGCGCGGGTGCGACGGTCCGGCCCCTTGCGCTTACGGGGTATTTTCCGACCCATGGCGGCGGCGGGCCCGGCCCTCCTGAGCCAAGAACGATCAGCGAGCAGGTCAGCGACTCGGCGGAGTCGATCATCTTGTTTTCGCCAACAATCCTTGGGCTGTCAGCGACGCAGCATATGATACGCGCAAGGGCCACGAAGCCGTTGCCGACCGAGGCGCCAATGCCGTCATACCGCCACGCAAGACCGCCAAGCCCTGGAAACGGTCGACCGAGGGCGCGATCGCCCGTAGCCACGCCCTTCACGCGCCGAAATATCTCGGCTGCGCGATCTGGCGACGGTGGAGCGGGTATCAGTGCCGAAGCCGCGTCGAGACCAAAATGCATAGTGTGAAGCTACCGGGGCAGAGCCTCACGGTGCGCGACTTCGATCGCTAGGTCGCAGAACTCCAAGTCCGCGCCGCCGTGCTGAACAGCTACACCGCGCTCGAAATACCTGTCATCGAGCCCATGGGACAAGTGCGTCCGGGGAAAGGGGAAGTGCGGCCTTCACCCTCCTTGCGCAACAGAGCCCTCGCAATGAACGGCCGCCGATCGCAGCGACTTTCTTGAAGCTTGAAATTTTAAACTTGAAGTAAGTATTCTCCGGCCCTAGCGTCCCTCTGTCCGGTCCATCCTGCCGAAGGGCTCTCTGATGAGCAATGCGTTCGATCCGTCCGACGATGGCGCACAGATGTCCTTTGCACGGGACATGAGCTATGGCGATTACCTCGGAACCGATCGCATTCTCGACGCGCAGCATCCTCTGTCGGACGCGCATGACGAGATGCTCTTCATCATCCAGCACCAGACGTCCGAGCTCTGGATGAAGCTGGCGCTGCACGAACTCCATGCGGCGCGGGACGCGGTCGCCTCCGGGGCCTTCCCGCAGGCGTTCAAGATCCTCTCGCGCGTCGCGCGGATCTTCGACCAGCTCAATTCGGCATGGGACGTTCTGCGCACCATGACGCCGAGCGACTACACGACGTTCCGCGAGAGCCTCGGGCGGTCCTCGGGCTTCCAGTCGCACCAGTACCGGCTGATCGAGTTCGTCCTCGGCAACCGCAACCGCTCGATGATGAAGGTGCACGAGCATCGCCCCGACCTTCACGCGAGGCTCGAGGCCGAACTCGCGCGTCCGTCGCTCTACCATGTCACGCTAGAGGCGCTGGCCGCCGAGACCGGCCGCGGCTTTGGGCCGGAGGCTTATCGCCGCGAGACCCCGCACCAGGCCGATCCGGAGGTCGAGGCCGCCTGGGCGCAGGTCTACCGCGACACGGACCGGCACTGGACGCTCTACGAGCTCGCGGAAAAGCTGGTCGATCTCGAGGATTACTTCCGCCGCTGGCGGTTCAACCATGTCACGACCGTCGAGCGGGTGATCGGCTTCAAGCGCGGCACCGGCGGGACGAGCGGCGTGACCTACCTGCGCAAGATGCTGGACGTGGAGCTTTTTCCCGAGCTCTGGCACGTCCGTGGAGGACTCTGATGACCCTGCCCCGCAAGGAGCTCTTTCACCTGCCCGAGGGCGTGATCTATCTCGACGGCAACTCGCTCGGCCCCCTGCCCCGCAGCGTCGCGGCGCGGGTCGCAGGCACGGTGACGGACGAATGGGGCGATATGCTGATCCGCGGCTGGAACGACGCTGAATGGGCGGATCAGCCCGCCCGCGTCGGCAACCGCATCGCCGGCCTGATCGGCGCACCCGAGGGCTCGGTGACGATGGGCGACACGTTGTCGATCAAGGTCTATCAGGCCCTCGCCGCGGCGCTCGCGATGAGACCCGACCGGCGCGTGGTGATCTCGGACAGCGGCAACTTCCCGACCGACCTCTACATGGCCGAGGGACTGCTTCGGACGCTCGGACGCGGGCACGAGCTGCGCGTGGTGGCCCCGGAGGAGGTCGACGGCGCCATCGGCGAGGAGGTCGCCGCGGTGATGCTGACCGAGGTCGACTACCGGACCGGCCGTCGTCACGACATGTCCGCGATCACCGCCAAGGCACACGATGCCGGCGCGGTGATGATCTGGGACCTTGCGCACAGCGCCGGCGCGGTGCCGGTGGACATGACCGCCTCAAACGCGGAATTCGCGGTCGGCTGCACCTACAAGTATCTCAACGGGGGCCCCGGCGCCCCGGCCTTCATCTACGTCCGGCCCGATCTCGCGGACAGTGCCGAGCCCGCATTGCAGGGCTGGTTCGGCCACGAGGCGCCATTCGCCTTCGACATCGACTACCGTCCCGCGCCAGGCGTCGAGCGGATGCGCGTCGGAACGCCTCCCGTAATCCAGATGACCGCGCTCGAAGAGGCGCTGATGGTCTGGGACGGTGTGGACATGGACGAGGTGCGCAGCGCCGCGATCGCGCTCATGGAGCGTTTCATCACCGAGGTGGAGGCGCGCTGCCCCTCGCTTGAGCTTGCCTCTCCCCGCGATCCCGCCAAGCGCGGCAGCCAGGTGTCGTTCCGCTTCTCCGAAGGCTATGCCGCGATGCAGGCGTTGATCGCACGGGGCGTGATCGGGGACTTCCGCGCGCCCGACATCATGCGCTTCGGCTTCACGCCGCTCTATCTGGGCGAAGACGACGTGCTGGCCGCGGTGGACGTGCTGGCCGACGTGCTGGGCAACGAGCTCTGGCGCGACCCGGCTTACCAGAAACGCTCCCGGGTCACCTGACCGGGTACCAGCCTCACTCCGCCGGCAGGACCGCCGTCGCCTCGATCTCGACCAGCGCCTCGTCCTCGATGAGATCCGCCACCACGACCATCGTCATCGCCGGGAAGTGGTAGCCCATCACCTCGCGATAGGCCGCGCCCATCTCCTTCTGCCGGGCAAGATATTCCGTCTTGTCGGTCACGTACCAGGTGAGCCGCGCGATGTCGGTGACCTCGCCCCCGGCCGCGCGCACCACGTCCGCCACGTTCCGGAGCGCCTGCCGCGTCTGCCCGATGAAATCGTGCACCTCGAAGACCTGCGCGGCGGTCCAGCCGATCTGCCCGCCGACGAAGAGCACGCGCCCCTCGCCGACGACGCCGTTGGCGTAGCCTTTCGCGGGCTTCCAGCCTTCGGGGTGAATGTTCATCGTGCTCACGTCTCCGTCTCCTTCACGAAAGTCTCCAACACGGCGCGCCGCGCCTCGGGCCAACGGATCGACCGCATCCGGTCGAGATCGACGAGGATCAGTACCGCCTCCGCGCTCAGCCGCGCCTCGCCCTCGCACGTGGCCGCTATCTCCACGTTCATGCTCGCCCCCCCCAGATGCCGCACGGCGAGCGTCCAGTCGATCACGTCGCCGAGACGTGAGGCGGCATGGAACTCGGTCCCGATCCGGCCGAGCGGCACGCCGACGCGGTCCGTCCCGTGCATCTCTGCGAAGGACCAGCCGACGGCGCGCTCGAAGAACGTCTCGACGACCGCGTTGATCATCTCGAAATACCGCGGATAGAACACGATCCCCGCGGGATCGCAGTGCTGGAACATCACCGGGATCTGCAGCGCGTATGGCGCCCCGTCCGTCTGCGCCTCCCCGCTCGTGATCATCAGGCGATCCCCCTTCGGCCGTTTCCGCTCAATCTCCGGCAGCATGCAAAAAACTTCAAGCCTAAAGTTTTAGGCTTGAAATGATTTTGGGTGAATGGGATTGTGCCAGATACCACATGACAGGAGCGCGCGATGAAGACCGTCTGTCTCGGCGGCGGCCCCGCCGGCCTCTACTTCGCCATCTCTCTCAAGCTGCGCCAACCGGACGCGCAGGTCACGGTGCTCGAGCGCAACCGCGCCGACGACACGTTCGGCTGGGGCGTGGTGCTCTCGGACGATACACTCGACAATCTCGCCGAGAACGATCCCAGGAGCGCCGAGGCGATCCGGACCCAGTTCGCCTACTGGGACGACATCAAGGTGATCAAGGACAGCACCGAGATCACCTCGACCGGCCACGGCTTCTGCGGTCTGGGGCGCAAGACCCTGCTGCTCCTGTTGCAGGACCGCGCCCGCGAGCTCGGTGTCGAGCTGCGCTTCGAGACCGAGGTGGACGACATCGAGGCCCTGATGAAGGACAACGACCTCGTCGTCGCCGCCGACGGCATCAATTCGAAGACGCGGCAGCGTTTCGCCGACGCCTTCAGACCCGAGATCGACACCCGCGCCTGCAAGTTCGTCTGGCTCGGCACGCATGCGAAGTTCGACGACGCCTTCACCTTCATCTTCAAGAAGACCGACGCGGGGTGGATCTGGGCCCACGCCTACCAGTTCGACGAGGGCACCGCGACGTTCATCGTCGAATGCGCCGAGGACACATGGCGCGGCCTCGGGTTCGACACGATGGGACAGGATGAGATGATCGCGGCCTGCGAGAGGATTTTCTCCGATCACCTCGGCGGCCATGCCCTCATGTCGAACATGAAGCACCTGCGCGGCTCGGCCTGGCTGAACTTCAACCGCGTCCTCTGCGAGACCTGGCACCACGAGAACGTCGTCCTCCTCGGCGACGCCTCCGCCACGGCGCATTTCTCGATCGGGTCCGGCACCAAGCTCGCACTGGAATCCGCCATCGCGCTCGCCGACCTCGTCACCAAGGAAGCCTCGCTGGAGGACGCCTTCGAGAAATACCAGGAAGAGCGCCGCACCGACGTCCTCCGCCTGCAATCGGCCGCCCGCAACTCCACCGAATGGTTCGAGGAGGTCGAGCGCTACCTCCATCTCGATCCGGTGCAGTTCACCTACTCCCTTCTGACCCGCTCCCAGCGGATCAGCCACGAGAACCTGCGCCTGCGCGACCCCGCGTGGCTGCAATCGGCCGAGGAATGGTTCCAGGCGCAGGCCGGCGCCAACGGCGTCCACCGCGCGCCGATGTTCGCACCCTTCGCCTTGCGCGACATGCGGCTCGAGAACCGCGTCGTCGTCTCGCCGATGGCCCAGTACAAGGCCGTGGATGGCTGCCCGACCGACTGGCACTTCGCCCATTACGCCGAGCGCGCCAAGGGCGGCGCGGGCCTCGTCTACATCGAGATGACCTGCGTGTCGCCCGAGGGCCGGATCACTCCCGGCTGCCCCGGCCTCTACGCACCCGATCACGAGGCCGCGTGGACGCGCCTCTGCACCTTCGTCCACGCCGAGACGGATGCGAAGCTTTGCATGCAGATCGGTCATTCGGGGCGCAAGGGTTCGACCCAGCTCGGCTGGGAGGAGATGGACGCGCCGCTCGCCGACGGCGGCTGGCCCACCCTGTCCGCCTCTCCCATCCCGTGGTCCGACCGGAACGCCGCCCCGAGGCAGATGGACCGCGCCGACATGGACCGGATCCGGGACGAGTTCGTCGCCGCGACCGGGATGGCCGCCCGCGCGGGCTTCGACATGGCCGAGCTGCACGCCGCGCACGGATACCTCCTGTCGTCCTTCATCTCGCCGCTGTCGAACATCCGCGAGGACGCGTACGGCGGATCGCTCGAGAACCGCATGCGCTACCCGCTCGAGGTGTTCCGCGCGATGCGCGCCGTCTGGCCCGAAGCGAAACCGATGTCGGTGCGGATCTCCGCCACCGACTGGGCCGGCGAGCGTGGCGTCGAGGGCGAGGAGGCCGTCGAGATCGCGCAGATGTTCCGCGATGCCGGCGTCGACATCGTCGACGTCTCGGCCGGCCAGACCTCGGTCGAGGCGCGGCCCGTCTACGGCCGCATGTTCCAGACCCCGTTTTCGGACCGCATCCGCAACGAGCGCGGCATCCCGACCATGGCGGTCGGCAACATCTACGAGCCCGACCACGTCAACTCGATCCTGATGGCGGGCCGCGCCGACCTCGTCTGCCTCGCCCGCCCGCATCTCGCCGATCCCTACTGGACGCTGCACGCCGCCGCCGCGCTCGGCGACGAGGACATTGCCTGGCCGCTCCCCTACCTTCCGGGCCGCGACCAGCTCCGCCGTCTTGCGACGCGCGGCGAAGGCATGGGGATCCGGGTATGACCGATCTCACCGGAAAAACCGCCCTCGTCACCGGCGGCGGCGCCGGCCTCGGCGCGGCGCTCGCCCGCGGCTTCGCGGATTCCGGCGCGATCACATGGGTCGCGGGACGGCGGGCCGAGCCGCTCGAGGCGCTCGCTGCCGATCATCCGAACATCCACGCCGTCGAGGCCGACGTCACCGACGAGACGGCCGTTCAGGCGATGTTCGACTTCACCGGACCCTGCGACATCGTCGTCGCCAATGCCGGGGCGTCGGCGAGCGCGCCCTTCCCGAAAACCGACCTAGACACCTGGCGGTACATGCTCGACGTGAATCTCACCGGCGCCTTCCTGACCCTCCGCGAAGGCGCGATCCGCCTGAAGGGCGCCGAATGGGGCCGCCTCATCGCCATCGCTTCCACGGCCGGGCTCAAGGGCTACCCTTACGTCTCGGCCTATTCCGCCGCCAAGCACGGCGCGATCGGCCTCGTGAAATCCGCCGCGCTCGAACTCGCCCGCACCGGCATCACGGCGAACGCGCTCTGCCCCGGCTTCCTCGACACCGAGATGACCCAGCGCTCCATCACAAACATCGCCGAAAAGACCGGCATGTCACCGGAAGAGGCGCGCGCGAGCCTCGAGAAGATGTCGCCCCAGCGCCGCCTGATCCGCCCCGAGGAAGTGGTCGCCGCCGCCCTCTGGCTCTGCGGTCCCGGCTCCGAGGGCATCACCGGGCAAGCCGTCCCCATCGCCGGCGGCGAGGTCTGACGCCTCGGCACGCCCCCTTCTTCTTGACCTAAATATCCCCGCCGGAGGCGTCGCCGTCCCCCGCGCCGGCTTCTTCTTGGCAAAAATACTCCCGCCGGAGGCTCCACCGGCCCGCCACCCGTTCCGCGCCTCCGTCCGCTCAGGAGACCCGCCGCACCGCCGAGAAGCCTGCCGTCGCCGCGTATCCGCCGACGATGGCCCGCCGCTCCTCGAGGCCCAGCACCGCGTTCACGTCGAAAAAGCCCGCGGGCGCGCGTTTTTCCACCTCGTCGATCACGCGCTCCGGTCCGCCGACCCGGTTCTGGCGCACGACGTCTGCGGTCTTCGGCAGCCGGTCCTTCTCGTAGGCCCAGAGCGCCGCGCGCGGATGCTCCGCCCGGGCCATCGCATCCGCGAGGCAGCGCGCATCGAGGATCGCCTGACTCGCGCCGTTCGAGCCCACCGGGTACATCGGATGCGCCGCATCGCCGAGCAGCGTGACCCGCCCGAAGGTCCAGCGCGGCAGCGGGTCGCGATCCGCCATCGGGTATTCGTAGATGGCGGGCGTCGCCCGCACCAGCGCACCCACATCCATGCCCGGAACCGAGAACCGCAGCGCGTGGGGCAAAACGCTCGCGAGCGGCGCCTGCCGCGACCAGCTGTCGGGCGGCGGCGTCGAGACGGAAGGATCCTTCAGCCGCACGTTCACGACCCAGTTCATCAGCTGCCGATGCCCGTCCGCCGGCGCGATCGGGTAGAGCACGAGCTTGGCGCCGAGCCCGCCCGCGATCGCCATGCTCTCGCCGTCCATCCAGACCGGCCACTCGGCCGCGCCGCGCCACATCACGACGCCCTGCCACGAGGGCGCGCCCTCTCCGGGGTAGAAGCTGCGCCGCCCGACCGAATGGATGCCGTCCGCGCAAATCAGGACCGGGGCGCGCACCGTCTCGCCAGCCCCGCCCTCGACGCTGTCGGTGAAATGCGCCGTGACGCCGCCATCGTCCTGCACGAACCCCGCGAGCCTGCGCCCGGTCTTCAGCGCCGCGCCGCCGAGCCTCGTGCGCACCGCGTCCGCGATCACCCGCTGGAGCCGCCCGCGGTGGATCGAGAATTGCGGCACCTCGTGGCCCGCATGCATGCCTCGCGGCTCGGACCAGACCTCCTGACCGCGCTTGGTGAGATACGACAGCTTCCGCGTCCGCACCCCCACGGCATCAAGCGCCGGCAGAAGGTCGAGCGCCGCAAGCTCGCGGATCGCGTGCGGCAGCACGTTGATCCCGACCCCGACCTCGCGCACCTCCCGTGCCGCCTCGTAGATCACGCAAGGTATGCCGCGCGCGTGCAGCATCAGCGCCGTCGTCAGCCCGCCGACCCCGGCGCCCGCGATCAGGACCGTCATGAGCTCAGCCCTCCTCGGGGGGCGGCAGGAAGTCGACCTCGTGCTCGGCTGACACCGCCACCACGTCGGCCGGATTGGCGTCGGGCCCGAGATTGTGCAGCGCCCAGAAGAGATCGAAGAGCCGCCGCGACGGCGCCACCCAGAAGAGGCACTTTATCGCCTGATCGGACTTGTTGAAGATCCCGTGCGGAATGCCCTTCGGCAGGCGGATCAGGTCGGAGGGCTCGGCATAGGTCTCGACCCCGTTGAGGAGGAGGTCGAACCGCCCCTCGAGCACGTAGATGAACTCGTCCTGCGTGGGGTGGATGTGCGGCGGAACGAACGTGCCCTTGGGCAGCGTCGCGTGCCACGCCATCGAGGCCTCGCTGTGCTGTTTCGGCACGTAGATCTGGCCGAGGATGTTCCAGGAGATGTCGTCGATGCCGGAATTCGACTTCGTGACGCCGGGCAGCATGGTCATGGGCAATCCTTCCTCGAGTTCACACGTGCAGAAAGCGGTCCTTCACCTCGGGGGTGGCGAGGATGTCCTTGGTGGTGCCGGTCCAGACCACGCGGCCCTTCTCGATCACCACGTGACGATCCGCGAATTTGGTGAGCGCGTCCACGTTCTTGTCGATCACGAGGATCGCCTCGCCCTCGTCCTTGAGCTGCCTAAGACACGCCCAGATATCCGCGCGGATGAGAGGCGCGAGGCCCTCGGTGGCCTCGTCGAGCACCACGAGACGCGGGTTGGTCATCAGCGCGCGCCCGATCGCGAGCATCTGCTGCTCGCCGCCCGAAAGCTGGTTGCCCATGTTGCGGCGGCGTTCCGCGAGCCGCGGAAAGAGCGCGTAGATCCGCGAGAGGTCCCACTTGCCGGCCCGCGCGGTGGCGCGCAGGTTCTCCTCGACGCTGAGCGTCGGAAAGATCTGCCGCCCCTCGGGCACGAGCCCGAGCCCCGCATGGGCGACCTGGTGCGGCTCGGCCCCGGTCAGGTCGCGCCCGCCCACGGACACGCGCCCGCCGCGTGGTTTCAGCATCCCGAAGATCGACTTCACGGTGGTGGTCTTGCCCATCCCGTTCCGGCCGAGCAGCGTCACCACCTCGCCGTCCCGCACCTCGAGATCGATCCCGAAGAGGATGCGGCTCTCGCCGTAGGCGGCCTCGAGGGCTTCGACCGTCAGCATGGCAGCGCCCCCGCGAGGTGGCGCGGGCCGGCGGACCGGGGCCTCCGGCGGGAGTATTTTTGCCAAGAAGAAGGGGCGTGGCGCATCACGGTCATGCGGGCATCTCCTCCTCGCCGAGATACGCGGCCCGGACGGCCGGGTCGGAGCGCACCTCTTCGGGCGTGCCGGTGGCGATGATGCGGCCGTAGACCAGCACCGACAGCCGCGTCGCGAGGGCGAAGACCGCGTCCATGTCGTGCTCGATCAGGACCATCGTGAGGCGCCCGCGCAGGGCCCGGAGCCGCGCAATGAAGGCTTCGGCATCCTCTCCGCCGACGCCCGCGAGCGGCTCGTCGAGAAGGAGGAGCTGCGGCTCGGTCGCGAGCGCGCAGGCGAGCTCCAGCCGCCGATGCTCGCCGTGGCTGAGCGCGCTCGCCCGCGCGCCCGCCCGGTCCTCGAGCCCCGCATCGCGGAGCGCGCGCATCGCGGCGGCATTCAGCGCCTCTTCGCTCGCGACGTTGCCGAAGAAGCGATAGCTCGACCCCTGCCGCGCCTGCACCGCGAGGGCGACGTTGTCGAGGACGGTGAAGCTCGGCAGAACCTGCGTGATCTGGAAGCTGCGCGCGAGGCCGAGATGCACGCGCTCGGGCATGCTCGTCTGCGTGATGTCCCGTCCGTCGAGAACAATCCGCCCGCTGTCGGGCCGCAGCTCACCCGAGAGCTGCGCGATCAGCGTGGTCTTGCCCGCGCCGTTCGGGCCGATGATGGCATGCACCTCGCCCGGTTCGACATTCAGCGAGACGTCGTCGGTCACCTTGAGCGCGCCGAAGCTCTTGTTGAGTTGGGTGATCTCCAGCCGGCTCATTCCCGCCTCCCCCGCATCTGCTCCACGAGCCCGGTGATGCCGCGGGGCGAGAACAGCACCATCAGGACGAGGAAGATCCCGAACCAGAGCTGCCAGTGCTCGGTGAGCATGCCGAGCACCTCCTCGAGGAGCAGCGCGGCGACAGCGCCGCCGATGGCGCCCGTGAGAGTGCCGATGCCGCCGAGAACCACCATGACGATCAGCTCGCCCGATCGATGCCAAGACATGAAGGCGGGGGACACGAACTCCGCCTGGTTGGCCAGCAGCACGCCCGCGAGCGACGTCATGCAGCCCGAGATCACGAAGGCAGTGAGCTGGTAGCGGAAGGGCGAGAAGCCGATCGCCTCCATCCGCACCGGGTTCTCGCGGATGCCGGTGAGCACCCGGCCGAAGCGCGAGCCGACGATCCGGTGGCAGAGCGCGAAGAGCGCGATCAGCACGGCGAGGGTCGCGTAATAAAGCGTGACGTCGTTCTCGAGGATAGCGCTGCCGAGAACGGTGGATCGTTGCGACAGCCCGTAGCCGTCGTCGCCGCCATAGGCCGAGAGCGAGATGAAGAAGAAGAACGCCATCTGCCCGAAGGCGAGCGTGATCATGATGAAGTAGACGCCGCGCGTCCGGAGCGAGATCGCCCCGGTGACGAGCGCGAAGAGCGCCGAGACCAGCACCGCCCCGAGCATCTGCACGAAGATGTCGGTGACGCCGTAGCTCGACAGGATCGCCACCGCGTAGGTGCCGAAGCCGAGATAGGCGGCGTGCCCGAAGGACACCATCGCGCCGTAGCCGAGGATGAGATCGAGCGCCATCGCCGCGATGGCGTAGGCGAGTATGCGGGTCGCGATGAGGATGAGGAACGGATCGTCCGCCGCCATGACGACGGGCGGCACCAGCGCGAAGAGCACGAAGAGCACCAGCGCCGCCTTGAGGCGCGGGGCGAGCGCGGGTGCGCGGGTCGGCACAGCGGTTGCGGCGGTCATGCGCGCCCTCCGAAGAGACCCGCGGGCCGCGCGAAGAGGATCGCGGCCATCAGGATGTAGACCAGCATCGGCGCCAGCATCCGGCCGGTCTGGCCCGCCGCCGCGGGATCGAGCACAGAGCGCAGGAGGATCGGCCCGAAGACGCCGCCGATCGTGTCCACCACGGCGACGAGGATCGCTCCGAGGAACGCGCCCTTGATCGAGCCGATGCCGCCGATCACCACGACGACGAAGGTCAGTATCAGCACGCTCTCGCCCATCCCGGTGTCGACCGACAGGATCGGGGCGACCAGCGCGCCAGCGAAACAGGCCAGCACCGCACCGAGGGTGAAGACGATGGCGAAGAGCTTGCCGATGTCGATGCCGAGCGCCGAGACCATCGTGCGGTTCGTGGCGCCCGCCCGCAGCAGCATGCCGATACGCGTGTGGTTGATGACGAGGTAGAGCCCGCCCGCGACGGCGAGCCCCGTTACGATGATCGCGATGCGGTAGACGGGGTATTGCAGCGGCCCCATCAGCGGGACCGAGCCCGACAGGATCTCAGGGGTAGGAACCGAGAGCGGCGAGACGCCCCAGACGATCTTGACCGTCTCGTTGGCGATCATCACGAGGCCGAAGGTCGCGAGCACCTGGTCGAGATGGGAGCGCGCGTAGAGCCTTCGGATCACCACCACCTCGAGCACGAGCCCCACGACGATGGCCGCCGGAAACATCAGCAGCAGCCCCCACCAGAAGCTTCCGGTGAGGGCCGCAAAGGTCGCCAGGAAATAGGCGCCCACCATGTAGAGGACGCCATGGGCGAGGTTGACCACGTCCATGATCCCGAAGACGAGCGTCAGCCCCGCCGCGATCAGGAACAGCAGAACGCCGAGCTGGAGCCCGTTGAGGAGCTGGAGCACGAAGAGATTCGCCATGGACGCGGCCTCCGACGGTTTGTCTTACGAGGAGCCCATCTCGCACTGCTCGGCATAGGTATCGACGTAGTCGTCGAAGATCTTCTCGCGGATCGAGGTGCCGTACATGCCGTCCTCGCGCTTGACCGCCTCGACGAGGTAGAAGTCCTGGACGGGATAGTTGTTGACCCCGAAGGAGAAGTCTCCGCGCGGGCTGTCGAAGTCGGCTTCCTTGATCGCGGCGCGCAGGGCGTCGCGGTCGGTGAGATCGCCGCCGACCTTCGAGACCGCGCTATCGATCAGCTGCGCCGCGTCATAGGC
This sequence comes from Roseivivax halodurans JCM 10272, assembly GCF_000521785.1. Classification (GTDB taxonomy): domain Bacteria; phylum Pseudomonadota; class Alphaproteobacteria; order Rhodobacterales; family Rhodobacteraceae; genus Roseivivax; species Roseivivax halodurans. The sequence goes on along the minus strand of NZ_JALZ01000022.1, from coordinate 27,755 downwards.
CTGCATCGCGTAGGTGCCGGGCACCGCGCCGTACTTCTCGATATAGGCCGTCACGAACTCCTCGTTCGCGGCGTTGTCGAGGTCCGGCGCCCAGTTCGCGCCGCCGAGAAGCCCGACCGCGGCGTCCTGCGTCGCCGGCAGCGTGGTCTCGTCCACCGTGAAGGCCGACAGGAACGGGATCGAGGAGAGCCCGGCCTGATCGTACTGCTTGACGAGGTTCACACCCATGCCGCCCGGCATGAAGGTGAAGAGCGCATCGGGCTGGAATGCGGCAATCTGCGCGAGCTCGGACGAGAAGTCGAGCTGGCCGAGTTCGGTGAAGACCTCCCCCGCGACGCCGCCCGTGTAGGAATGCTTGAACCCCGCGAGACTGTCCTTGCCCGCCTGGTAGTTCGGCGCCATCAGGAAGACGTTCTGGTACCCCTGTTGTTCGGCATAGGCGCCCATGACCTCGTGGTTCTGGTCGTTCTGGTAGGAGGTCACGAAGAAGTTCGGGCTGCACTCCGGCCCCGCGAAGTTCGACGTACCCGCGTTGGTCGAGATCAGGATCGTGCCCGTCTCGGTCACCGGCTGGTGGATCGCGACGAGGATGTTCGAGAAGATCGGCCCGACGACGAAATCGACCTCCTCGCGCTGCACGAGCTCGCGCGCGTCGTCGGCGGCTTTGTCGGGACGCTGCTCGTCGTCGATCACGACGATCTCGGTCTCCATGCCGCCCAGATTCCCGATGCGCTCGGCGGCGAGCATGAAGCCATTCTTGGCCTGCTCGCCCAGCGCCGCGGCGGGCCCCGAGAGCGTGTAGACGAGGCCGATCTTGAGAACGTCGTCCTCGGCGGAGGGCGGCGCGTCCTGCGCCGAGGCGCCGGTGGCGAGGCCCAGCGACAGAGCGGTCGGGGCCAGAAGCGAGGTCTTGAAGGTCATCTTGGTTTCCCCTTGTTGGTTCGGTGATCCGGCCGCGCCGTCTTCCGGGCGCCCTTGCCGTTGCCTGTCATTGAGGGCGGCAAAGGTTTGCCTCTGCAAGCCCTTTTCCGGTTCAGTCCCCTTCGGCGACCTCCAGCGCGGTCCGCATCAGCACCGACCGGACGTCTCCCAGCCCGTCGATCACGTTGAAGTGGTGCCGGTCGGGCTCCACTACCTCGCGCGTCGCGGCGCCGAGCCCGCGCCAGATGTTCGTCAGCAGCGCGGACTGGCGCAGGAATTCCTGCCGCTCGCCCCCTCCGACCCATGTCGTGAGCCGTATGCCCGGCAGCGGGCACTTGAGCGCCGGCGAGTTCGCCTCGGCCGATCCCATGTCGAGCCGCAGCAGATCGTTGCGCGCGGTGCGCAGCATCGGCCGCAGATCGTGCAGACCCGAGATGGAGACCACATGCACGAGCCGTGCCCGAACCTCCTCGGGCAGCGGGCTGTCCTCGCACATCATCGCGGTGACGAGATGCCCGCCCGCCGAATGTCCCGAGAGCACGATGGGCCCGTCCACCTCTCCCGCCGCATGGGTGATGGCCGTGCCGATCTGCGCCGTGATCTCGGCGATGGTCACATCCGGGCAGAGATCGTAGGACGGCATCGCGCAGGCCCAGCCGCTACCCACCGCACCGGCGGCCAGGTGCGACCAGTAGGACTTGTCGAGCGCCACCCAGTAGCCGCCATGCACGAAGACCATGAGGCCGCGCGGCCGCTCACTGGGCAAGAAGAGATCGTAGAGGTTCCGGTCGCCGGTTCCGTAGGGGATGTCGAGCCGCACGTTGCCCTGCGCCCGATACGCTTCGGCCGGACGCACCCAGGCCGCCGGATAGGCGTCCCCGCCGGGGATGTTTCCCCCGTTCTCGTAGGCGTCGTCCCAGTCGCGTATCTGATGCAGGATCACGCGCGGCTCTCCCTGTTGGACCCGGTCTTGCGCCGGCATGACCACGATCCTGACCCGGCGTTTTCGTTATTTCAAGCTCAAACCTTTTTTGCTTGAAATAAATTTGGACGCTGCCTAGCCTTCGATCAAAGAGCGCAACCGACAGGAGGCCGGAGGCCCGTGGCGCAGCAAGGGACGGACAAGATCACCGAGGCCGAGGAGTCCAAGGCACGCCTGCGGCTCTGGCTGCGGATGCTCAAGAGCACCCGCCGGGTCGAGGCTGTCCTGCGCGACCGGCTGAGGTCGGAATTCGACACGACCCTGCCCCGCTTCGACGTGATGGCCGCGCTCGCCCGTTTCGATACCGGCCTCAAGATGAGCGCCCTCTCGGGCGTGCTCCGCGTCTCGAACGGCAACGTCACCGGCATCGTCGACCGCCTCGCCGAGGACGGCCACGTGGTGCGGGTCCAGGTGCCCGGCGACCGCCGCGCCTCCATGGTGCGCCTCACCCGAAAGGGCGAGGAGGAATTCGCCCGCCAGGCCGCCGCGCATGAGGCATGGATCGCCGAACTTCTCGCGGATTTCGACGCGGCCGAGGCCGACCTTCTCTCCGACCGCTTCGATGCGGTCAGCCACAGGGACGAGACATGACCTCACCCGTTCATTTCCGCTGCGAGACCGACGGCGGCATCGCGACGCTCCGCCTCGACCGGCCGGAGCGGAAAAACCCGCTGACCTTCGACAGCTATGCCGAGCTCCGCGACTGGTTCCGCGCCCTGCCCTACCGCGACGACGTGAAGGCGGTGGTCTTCGGCTCGAACGGCGGCAACTTCTGCTCAGGCGGCGACGTGCACGACATCATCGGGCCGCTGACGAAGATGTCGATGAAGGACCTCTTGGCCTTCACCCGGATGACCGGCGATCTCGTCAAGGCGATGATCCACTGCCAGAAACCGGTGATCGCCGCGGCCGACGGCGTCTGCGTCGGCGCCGGGGCGATCATCGCCATGGCCTCCGACCTGCGCCTTGCGACGCCCGAGACCAAGACCGCGTTCCTCTTCACCCGCGTCGGCCTCGCCGGCTGCGACATGGGCGCCTGCGCCATGCTGCCCCGCATCATCGGACAGGGCCGCGCGGCGGAACTGCTCTACACCGGCCGCTCCATGAGCGCCGAGGAGGGCGCGGCCTGGGGCTTCTGGAACCAGGTTGTCCCGCGCGACGATCTCGAGACCGCGGCGCAGGACATGGCGCGCCGGATCGCCGACGGCCCGAATTTCGGCCACATGATGACCAAGACCATGCTCAACCAGGAATGGTCGATGTCGCTCGACCAGGCGATCGAGGCCGAGGCGCAGGCCCAGGCGATCTGCATGCAGACGCAGGACTTCACCCGCGCCTTCGAGGCCTTCGCCGCCAAGGGAAAACCCGTCTTCGAGGGCGATTGATGGCCGACCGCTCCTATCTCGACTGGCCGTTTCTAGAGCCGCGCCACCGCGCCCATGCCGAAGCGCTGGACGATTGGGCCGCGGGGCTCGGCCCGCTCGATCATCACGACACCGACGCGACCTGCCGCTCCCTCGTCGCCCGCCTCGGCGCGGACGGCTGGCTCGAGCCGACCGCGGTCGACCCCGAAGACCCGCAGCCCCTCGACGTCCGGACCCTCTGCCTCAGTCGCGAGACGCTCGCGCGCCATGACGGGCTCGCCGATTTCGCCTTCGCCATGCAGGGCCTCGGCACCGGTGCACTCTCGCTCTTCGGCACGCCCGCCCAGCAGGCCGAATGGCTGTCGCTGACCCGCTCGGGCCGCGCCATCTCCGCCTTTGCCCTGACCGAGCCGCAATCGGGCTCCGACGTCGCCAATTCCGCCATGACCGCCCGCGACGACGGCGATACCTTCGTGCTCAACGGCGAGAAGACATGGATCTCGAACGGCGGCATCGCCGATGTCTACACGCTCTTCGCCCGCACCGGCGAGGGCCCGGGCGCCAAGGGTCTTTCGGCCTTCGTCGTGCCCGCGGACACGCCCGGCCTCAGCATAGCCGAACGGCTCGACACGATCGCCCCGCACCCGCTCGCCACCCTCCGCTTCGACGGCGCGCGGCTCCCGAAATCAGCGCTGATCGGCGATCCCGGCCAGGGCTTCAAGATCGCCATGTCGGTGCTCGACGTCTTCCGGACAACGGTGGCCGCCGCGGCGCTCGGCTTTGCCCGCCGCGCGCTCGACGAGTCGCTCGCCCGCGTGCAGACCCGCGAGGTCCAAGGTGAGCCCCTCAGCGAGCTGCAGATGGTGCAGGCCCATATCGCCGAGATGGCGCTGCGCGTCGATGCCGCCGCCCTGCTCGTCTACCGCGCCGCCTGGGCCAAGGATCAGGGCGCGCCCCGCGTCAGCCGCGAGGCCGCGATGGCCAAGCTCTACGCCACCGACGAGGCGCAGAAGGTGATCGACGCCGCCGTCCAGCTGCACGGCGGCGACGGCGTGCGGTCGGGCGAGACGGTCGAACGGCTCTACCGCGAGATCCGGGCCCTGCGCATCTACGAGGGCGCCTCGGACGTGCAGAAGGTCATCATCGCGCGCCAGACCCTTTCCGCGGCCCGCCCGGGCTGAGGGCCCGCGGGACCCGCGCATCAGACAGAGGCGGGACAACCCGCCCGTCACCCGGTCCGCCCGCGGGCCGGCAACAGGAGTGGCCCGATGACGACGACGCAACCGACCCTCGACCAGCTGCTGGGCCCCAGTGCCCACACCGACACCTTCACCCGCGACAACCTGCCCCCGCCGGACCAGTGGCCGGACTTCCTGCTGGACGGCTTCGACTATCCCGAGCGCCTGAACGCCGCGGTCGAACTGACGGACGCGATGGTGGCGAGAGGCCATGGCGACCGCACGGCCCTCATCGGAAACGGCCGCCGCCGCACCTACAAGGAGCTCTCGGACTGGACGAACCGCCTCGCCCATACGCTGGTGGAGGACCTCGGCGTGAAACCCGGCAACCGCGTCCTGATCCGCTCCGCCAACAACCCCGCCATGGTCGCCGCCTGGCTCGCCGCCACAAAGGCGGGCGCGGTCGTCGTCAACACCATGCCCCTCCTGCGCGCGGGCGAGCTGACAAAGATCGTCGACAAGGCCGAGGTCGAGTTCGCCCTCTGCGACACGCGGCTCATGGACGAGCTCGTCACCTGCGCCAAGTCGAGCCGTTTCCTCAAGACCGTGGTCGGCTTCGACGGCACCTCCAACCACGACGCCGAGCTCGACCGCCTCGCGCTCGAGAAACCGGTGCGGTTCGACGCCGTGCCGACGGGCCGCGACGACGTCGCGCTCCTCGGCTTCACCTCCGGCACCACCGGATCGCCCAAGGCGACGATGCACTTCCACCGCGACATCCTGATCATCGCCGACGGCTACGCGCGCGAGGTGCTGAACGTCACCCCCGAGGACGTCTTCGTCGGCTCGCCGCCCCTCGCCTTCACCTTCGGGCTCGGCGGGCTCGCGGTCTTCCCGCTGCGCTTCGGCGCCGCGGCCGCGCTGCTCGAGACCGCGAGCCCGCCGAACATGATCGAGATCATCGAGAAGTACCGCGCGACGGTCTCCTTCACCGCCCCGACCGCCTACCGCGTCATGCTCCGCGCGATGGACGAGGGCGCGGATCTCGGCTCCCTGCGCGCCGCGGTCTCCGCCGGAGAGACCCTCCCCGCCCCGGTCTACGACGAGTGGATGGAGAAGACCGGCAAGCCCATGCTCGACGGCATCGGCGCGACCGAGATGCTGCACATCTTCATCTCCAACCGCTTCGACGACCACCGCCCCGCCTGCACCGGCAAGCCCGTCACCGGCTACGAGGCGAAGGTGATCGGCAAGGACGGCGCGGAGGTCCCCCGCGGCACCGTCGGCCGCCTCGCGGTCCGCGGTCCGACGGGCTGCCGCTACCTCGCCGATCCGCGCCAGCGCGACTACGTGCAGAACGGCTGGAACGTCACCGGCGACGCCTTCTCGATGGACGAGGACGGCTACCTGCACTTCGCCGCCCGCAACGACGACATGATCCTGTCCTCGGGCTACAACATCGCCGGCCCCGAGGTGGAGGCCGCGCTCCTCTCGCACGACGCCGTCGCCGAATGCGCCGTGATCGGCCAGCCCGACGACGAGCGCGGCATGATCGTCGCCGCCTTCGTCGTGCTCGCGGAAGGTCAGGCCGGAGACGCCGCGCTCACCGAAGCGCTGAAGGCCCACGTCAAGGCCGAGATCGCCCCCTACAAGTACCCCCGCGCCATCACCTATCTCGACGCCCTCCCCAAGACCGAGACCGGCAAGATCCAGCGCTTCCGCCTGAAGGACATTGCCTGACGGCACCCTTCTTCTTGGGACAAATACTCCGGGAGCGCGAGGGCAGAGCCCTCGCCGCCAGAGGCGCCTCCCGGACAGGCGGACCCGACGCGGCGGACCGCCGATCGCGGGCCGCACCGTTGCGCGCGGGCCCGTCTGCGGCTACCTCGATCCCTGTGGCGCCCATCCGCCGCCACCCGCCAGGGGTCCCGCGATGTCCAGCTTCGCCATCCGCGACGCCGAGATCCGCCGCTTCGTGCGCGAGACCTTCGGCCTGCGCGGCACGCTCCGCCTGCACCGCGCCGCGCTCGGGCTCGATCTTCTCCGCGCCCCGATCAACGTGGCCTTGGCCCCGGTCTTCCTGATCACCCAGCTGACCGCGCTTCTTCTCCGCCTCATCCGCCTGCGCCGCACCTCCCGCTGGCTCGCGAGCCGCCAGATCTTCCTGACGACCGCCGTCGCGCGCGAGGTCTCGGTCCGGCTGACCGGCCTTTTCGCCCGCCTCGACGAGCTCGGCGCGGGCACCGCCGCCTCCGACGAGCACCGCCGCCGGGCGATCGCGGACTACACCGGCGTGCGCAGCGCGGTCTCGGAGATCACCACGTCGCTCATCGTCCTTCTCTGCGGCTACCTGATCTTCCATTCCGCGACACCGGGGGTCGTGTCGCTGGCCCCGAACGTCGCCGGCCAGATCGCGCAGGACTCCGCCGCGCGGAACTTCTGGGCCGGGGAAACGCTCGGCCGCGCATGGTACGGCACCTTCCCGGCCACCATTCCGGCGCACCGGATCGTGCTGACCGGCATCGCGCTCTCGATGGTCGCCTCGGTCGTCACCACCTTCGCGGGGCTCGTCGCCGATCCGGTGCAGCGCGCCCTCGGCATCCACCGTCGCCGCCTGCACCGCCTGCTCGCCCGCCTCGACCGCCGCGCCGAAAGCGGCCTCGCGCCCGAGCACATCGCCGCGCGGACGGGCGACATCGTCGACGCCGCCTTCGCCCTCCTGCGCGCCTTCCGCGGCTGAGAGCTCAGCCGAGCGCCGCGAGCCTCTCGTCCGCCGCGGGCCGGACCTTTTCCGCAGCCGCCTCGCGCACCGGGCCGTAGCCCCGGATCTCCTGCGGCGCGCGCACGATCGCGGCGAACTCCGCGGCGCTCTCGCTCGAATACCGCGCCTCGATCCTGTCGAGCGCCGCCTCGAACCACGCCAGCAGCTCGCGGTCGAGCTTCCGGTCCGCCGAGAACCTGAACGGATCGAAGGCGGTGTTCCGCACCCGCCGCATCTTCGCCATCCGCGCCAGCACGGGGCGCAGCACCCTGCCGCCGAACCGCGCCTTCTTCGGCCGCCCGCGGGCATCGCGCCCGAGCGGCAGGATCGGGGGCGCCATGTGGTAATGGACCTCGAAATCGCCGTCGAACTGCTCGCGCAGCCGCTCCTCGAAGCCGCTTTCCGTATGCAGTCGCGCCACCTCGTATTCGTCCTTCACCGCCATCAGCCGGAAGAGCGACTTCGCCGCCTCGCGCGCCAGCCCCTCGTCGCCGGTAGCGGAGCGCAGACGTTCGATCCGCGCCCGGAACCGCTCGCCATAGGCCGCATCCTGATACTCGGTCAGGAACTCAACCCGCCGCGCGATGACCTCCTCCAGCGTCTCGGGAGCCGGCTCGGGCTCCGACGGCACCGCCTCGGGCGTCGCCGCCATGACGCGCCCCAGATCGAAGGCCCGGTTGTTCTTCTCGACCGCAACGCCGTTCAGCAGGATTGCCTGCTTCAATGCCGCATCCGACACCGGCACGAGGCCCATCTGCCAGGCAAAGCCCAGCATCATCACGTTGGCGAAGACCTGATCTCCCATGAACCGCTCGGCCATGCGGTTGGCGTCCATCGCGCGCACATTCGCGGCGCCCACCGCCGACCGTATCTCGCTCTCGCGCTGCCCGATCTTCAGATCCGCGTCACGGTTGAGAACCAGATCCCCCGTCGGCATCGCCGCGGTGTTGAGCGCGACCCGCGTGCCCTGCCGGTAATGCGCCGAGGCCTTCGGCGCGGAGGAGACCACCACGTCGCAACCGATCACTGCGTCCGCCGCCCCGCGCTCGATCCGCACCTGATGGAGCGTCTCCGGCGACGCGCCGATGCGGATGTAGGACAGCACAGTCCCGAACTTCTGCGCAAAGCCGGTGAAGTCGAGCACGCTCGACCCCAGCCCCTCGAGATGCGCCGCCATGGTGATCAGTGCGCCCACGGTCACGACGCCGGTGCCGCCGACACCCGTCACCAGCAGATCGAACGGCTCCTCCAGCCCCGGCACGTCCGGCGCAGGCACGTTCGCCATCAGCGCAGGCAGATCGAGCGCCGCGCCCTCTTTCTTCCGCGTCGCGCCGGTCAACGTCACGAACGAAGGGCAGAACCCCTTCAGGCACGAGTAATCCTTGTTGCAGGACGAATGGTTGATGCGCCGCTTCGCCCCGAACTCGGTCTCGACCGGCTCGACGCTCAGGCAATTGCTCTCGACCGAGCAATCGCCGCACCCCTCGCAGACAAGCTCGTTGATCACCGGGATCGCGTCCGGCTCCTCGAGCGTGCCGCGCTTCCTGCGCCGCCGCTTCTCGGTCGCGCAGGTCTGCTCGTAGATCAGAACGCTCGTGCCCTTCACGCCCCGCAGCTCGCGCTGCAGCGGATCCATGTCGTCCCGCGGATGAAATGACGTGCCCGGCGGGAAATCCCCCTTCGAGAACTTGCCGATGTCGTTCGACACGAGCGCGATCCGCTCCACACCCTCGGCCCGCGAAGACCACGCGATCCCGGACGGCGATACCGGCCCGTCCACCGGCTGCCCGCCGGTCATCGCGACCGCGTCGTTGAAGAGGATCTTGAAGGTGATGTTCGCGCCCGAGGCCACCGATTGCCGCACCGCAAGCGAGCCCGAATGGTACCACGTCCCCTCCCCGATGTTCTGGAAGATGTGACCCATTCCCGAGAACTTCGACGACACCGCATGCGGCACCCCCTCGCCGCCCATCTGCGCGTAACCGCCGGTGTTCCGGCCCATCCAGCTCGCCATCACGTGACAGCCGATGCCAGACAGCGCCCGGCTGCCCTCGGGCACCTTTGTCGAGGTGTTGTGCGGGCAGCCGGAGCAGAAATAGGGCGTCCGCGTCGCGCCAGAAACGTTCAGCACCGGCGGCTCCTCGGCGGTCAGCGCCGCCGCCTTCTCGCGCAGGCCTTCGCCGGGAAAGAACTTCTCCAGCCGCTCCGCCACGATCGGCACGAGCCCGAGCGGCGACAGCTCGCCGGTCCAGGGGATGAGGTCGCGTGTCGCCGCCGCGTCATGCTTGCCCACCATCTTCGCGGGCTTCGTGCCCGGCCAGTCATAGAAGTACTCCTTGAACTGGCTCTCGATGATGCCGCGCTTCTCCTCAACGACGAGCACTTCCGCCTTGCCCTTCACGAAGGCCAGCGCATCCCGCCGCGCCAGAGGCCAGACCATGCCCACCTTGTAGATGTCGATCCCGAGCCTCCGGCACGCCGCCTCGTCGAGGCCGAGGAGCCGCAGCGCCTCCATCAGGTCGAGATGCCCCTTGCCCGTGGTCACGAAGCCGTAAGCCGCATCCTCGATACCGTAGATCCGCCGGTCGATCGGATTGGCCTCGACGAAGGCCTCGACCGCCCGCAGCTTGTGGCCGATCCGCGTCTCGATCTCGGGCGACGGCAGGTCCGAGGGCCGCACATGCAGCCCGCCGGGCGGCAGGTCGATCTCCGGCAGCTCGAAACGCCGGTCCTGCGGCAACTCCACAGACCGCCCCGATTCGACCGTCTCCGACACCGCCTTGAACCCGACCCAGGTGCCCGAGAACCGCGACAGCGCGATCCCGTACTCGCCGAAGGTCAGATATTCCTCCACCGAGGCGGGGTTCAGCGTCGGCATGAACCACGTCATGAAGGCGACGTCGGATTGGTGCGGCATCGAAGACGAGACACAGCCGTGATCGTCCCCTGCGACCACCAGCACGCCGCCATGCTTCGACGATCCGTAGGCGTTGCCGTGCCGCAGCGCGTCGCCCGACCGGTCCACCCCGGGACCCTTGCCGTACCACATGGAAAAGACGCCCTGCACCTCGCAGCCGGGATCGAGCACCGCCTGCTGCGCCCCCAGCACCGCCGTCGCGCCGAGATCCTCGTTCACCGCAGGCATGAAGGTGATGCCGGTCTCCTCGCAGCGCGTCCGCTCGCGCCAGAACTCCAGGTCGAGCGCCCCGAGCGGTGAGCCGCGATAGCCCGACACGAAGCCCGCCGTCTTCAGCCCCGCCGCACGATCCCGCCGCGCCTGATCGAACATGATCCGCACGAGCGCCTGCGTGCCCGTCAGGAAGACCCGGCCCTCGCTGCGGGCATAGCGATCGGAAAGATCGTAGTGGGTGAAATCGGGACGCGGCTCGGACATGACACTCTCCTCCTCAGGAGCACAATGTAGACCGCCAGCACCGGTTGCGTATTTCCATTCGTTGCCCGAGATTGCCGATGCCCGGAACCTCGTTCCGGCAATCGGGAAGGCGCGAAACGAGGGTTCACATGCAGATCGACGAACGGGACAGACGCCTCCTCTACCTGCTCGAACGCGATTCGCGGCGCAGCCACGCCGATCTCGCCGCCGAGCTCGGCATGTCCACCTCCGCCTGCTGGCGGCGCATCAAGGCGCTGGAGGAAGCGGGCGTGATCGAGCGCTACGGCGCCGTCCTCAATCCCGACCGCATGGGCCTCGCCTTCCACGCCGTCGTGCACGTGCAACTCACCCGCCACGACCGCCAGGCGCTGAAGGCGTTCCTCGCGAGCGTCACGGCCCGCGACGAGGTGCGCGAATGCTACGCGACGACCGGCGCTGCGGATTACCACCTGCGGGTGCGCACCACCGACATCGCCGCCTACAACCGCTTTCTCGAGGACTTTCTCTTCACGCTCCCGGCCGTGCGCAGCGCGCAGACGAACGTCATCCTGCGCGACCTAAAGCGCTGAGACCGCGTCTTCTTCTTGGCACAAATATTCCGGGGGTGTCGGGGGCAGAGCCCCCGAGGGGGTCCGGGGGCGCCAGCCCCCGGCAATCGAGCGCGCGCGTCAGCGCGCTCCGCCGGATCCCTGGGCCTCAGCCCCGGCCCTGCTCCAGCGCGTCGATCCGCGCCTTCAGCGCCTCGTTCTCCTCGCGCGCCTTCTGCGCCATGGCGCGCACAGCGTCGAACTCGTCGCGGGTGACGAGGTCGCGGTCCGCCAGCCAGCGGTCCATCATGCCCTTCACGGCCGTCTCGGCCTCGGCGCGGGCGCCCTGCGCGACGCCCATCGCGTTGGTCATCAGCTGGCTGAGGTCGTCGAACACCTTGTTGCGGCTCTGCATGTCGGGAAATCCCTTGTCTCTCGCGTGTGTGGCCATCCCGACGTATATGGCCTTCGCACCCGCCGCTCACAAGGTTGACTTCCCCCGGGGGCGTCAGCAAAGGAGTCATCGATGCTCGCCGCGATCCCCTTCCCGAACCTCTCCCCGAACCTCGTCTCGTTCGAGGTCGGCGGCATGGAAATCGCGCTGCGCTGGTACGCGCTCGCCTACATCGTCGGCATCCTGATCGGCTGGGCCCTCGCGGTTCAGGCGGTGAAGCGCGCCGCGCTCTGGCCCGGAAACGCGCCGCCGATGAAGCCGGGGGCGGTCGAGGACCTGATGACCTGGGTCGTGCTCGGGGTGATCCTCGGCGGACGGCTCGGATTCGTGTTCTTTTACCAGCCGGACTACTACCTGGCGAACCCGAGCCAGATCCCGATGATCTGGCAAGGCGGCATGGCCTTCCACGGCGGGCTCATCGGCGTGACGATCGCCTTCCTCCTCTGGTGCCGCAGGCGCGGCGCGCCGGTCCTGCCAACCGCCGACATGATGGCACTGGCGACGCCGCCCGGCCTCCTGCTCGGCCGCCTCGCCAATTTCGTCAATGCCGAGCTCTGGGGCCGACCGACCGACCTGCCCTGGGGCGTCATCTTCCCCGGCGCCGCGGCGCAGGATTGCGGGCAGGCATTGGGCGAGCTCTGCGCCCGCCACCCCTCGCAGCTCTACGAGGCGGCGCTCGAGGGGCTGGTGCTTGGCGCGATCCTCCTCTGGCTCGCCTTCGCCCGCGGCGCGCTGAAGTCCCCCGGCCTCGTCACCGGCGTCTTCGCCGCGGGCTACGGCCTCGCGCGCTTCACCGTCGAATTCGTCCGCCAGCCCGACGCCCAGTTCCAGACCCCGGACAACCCGCTCGGCCTCGCCTGGCACATCGGCGGCTACGGCCTCACCATGGGCCAGATCCTGTCGCTGCCGATGATCGCGCTCGGCGTTGTCCTCATCCTCCGGGCGCGCAGGCGGGCAGGCGCGACGCAGCCCGCATGAGTCCGCTGACCGACACGCTGACGGCCCGGATCCGGGCCGAAGGCCCGATGAGCGTCGCCGACTGGATGGCGACCTGCCTCTGGCATCCCGAGCACGGCTATTACGCGACGCGCGACCCGCTCGGCGCTGCGGGCGACTTCACCACCGCACCCGAGATCAGCCAGATGTTCGGCGAGCTGGTCGGCCTCTCCCTCGCGCAGGCCTGGATGGACCAGGGATCGCCGACGAAAGCGGTGCTGGCCGAGCTCGGCCCCGGCCGCGGAACGCTCATGGCCGACATCCTGCGCGCCACCGCCCGCGTTCCCGGCTTCCACGACGCCATCTCCGTGCATCTCGTCGAGGCCTCGCCCGCGCTCCGCGCCCGGCAGGCCGAGACGCTCGCGGACCATTCCCCCACCTGGCACGACACGGTCTCGAGCCTTCCCGAAGCGCCGCTCCTCGTCGTCGCCAACGAGTTCTTCGACGCGCTTCCGATCCGCCAGTTTCAGCGCGACGGCGACGGCTGGCGCGAGCGCATGATTGGACGCGGCGAGGACGGCGCACTCACCTTCGGGCTGACCGACGCCCTGCCGCGCGAGGAACTCGCCCACCGGATAGAGGACACGAGGGGCGGCGACATCGTCGAGACCTGCGGCCCCGCGAGCGCCATCGTGACCGCGCTTGGCGCGCGCATCGCGGCTCATGGCGGCGCCGGCCTCGTCGTCGATTACGGCGACTGGCGCAGCCTCGGCGACACCCTGCAGGCGGTCCGGCGTCACGAGAGCGTGCCGCCGCTCGACGCCCCGGGCACCGCCGACCTGACCGCCCATGTGGATTTCGAGGCGCTCGCGAGTGCCGCCTCCCCGGCCAGGACGACGCGCCTCACCCCGCAGGGCGTCTTCCTCGAGAGGCTCGGAATCACCGCCCGCGCCCAGGCGCTCGCCCGCAAGCTCGAGGGCGAGGCGCTCGAGGCGCATATCGCCGCGCATCACCGGTTGACCCACCCCGGACAAATGGGAACGGTGTTCAAAGTCCTCGGACTCACCCCCGAGGGCGCGGCCCCGCCACCCGGACTGGACGCATGACGCTCGAAGCAATCACCGCCAAGTCGCTCCACCCGCTGCGCCACGGGTTCTTCACCCGCCGCGGCGGTGCCTCGTCGGGGATCTTCGCCGGCCTCAATTGCGGCACCGGCTCCACCGATCAGAGCGAAATGGTCCGCATCAACCGCGCCCGCGTGGCCGAGGCCATGGGCGTCGCGACGGACAACCTCGTCACCGTGCACCAGGTCCATTCCGCCGAGGTCGTGCACGTCACGACGCCCCTTAACGGCTCGCGTCCGCGCGCCGATGGCATGGTCACCGCAACGCCGGGCATCGCAGTCGGCGTGCTCACCGCCGATTGCCAGCCGGTGCTCTTCGCCGACGCCGCCGCGGGTGTGGTGGGCGCCGCCCATGCCGGCTGGCGCGGGGCGCTGAGCGGCATTCTCGAGGAGACCGTGGAAGCCATGATCCGCCTCGGCGCCCGGCGCGAGGCGATCCGCGCCGTCATCGGCCCGACCATCAGCCAGCGCGCCTACGAGGTCGGCCCCGAATTCCTCGACGCCTTCCTCGAGGAGGATCCCGACTACGCGCGCTTCTTCGCGGGCGGCGCCGAGGATCGCCTGCAATTCGATCTTCCCGGCTTCGGCGTCGACCGTCTCCGCCGGGCCGGGATCGAGGCCGAGTGGACGCGTCACTGCACCTACCACGATCCCGAGCGGTTCTTCTCCTACCGCCGCGCCACCCATGCGCAGGAAGCCGATTACGGCCGGATGATCTCGGCGATCCGGGTCTGAGCGCCCCCGACCGGTCGCGATTCGCCCTCGATTGCGGCAGGATCGCCGCCGCTTCGGATAACAATGGCTCCCGGCGCCATCCATTGATCCGCGTGCCGATCCCAGTCGCGGCCCCTTTTTGACAGCAGGCACCGGATGAGGCCATGATCCTGTCTCAGCAGCAATCCCTGTCCGTCTGTCGTTGTTGGTGGGGGCCAGCACGGATGTGACCCAAAGCCCTTGGGAACATCAGATGACCAGTCCTGCCTCTGTCCGAACGGACCACGACGCCGCACGCCGTCTCCGCGACCCGAACGGACCCGCCGCCTGCTCAGGACCTACGGCTCGCGACACCCGCCACTACGAGGCCGCCGCGCTGCGCGCCGATCTGACCGTCGTCCACGTCGCCGTGACGGCGCCTGCCCTGCCGGTCTTCGAGGAGGCGACGGCCGCCTTCGCCCGCGGCACGGTCCTGCAGACCACGCTCGGCCCGGTTGCGGTCGAGGATCTCCGTCCCGGCGATTATGTCGAGACGACGACCGGCCCCGAACCGGTGGTCTGGATCGGCGGCACGAGCTTCGTTCCGGGCGTCCGGAGCGAGGGCAGTGCGCTCACAGGGCTCACCCGCGTCGTCGAAGACGCGCTCGCCCCGGGGCGGCCGGACAGCGACCTGATCCTCGGGCCGGGCGCGCGCATGATGGTCGAGAACGCCCGCCTCAAGACCCTGATCGGCCTGTCGCGGGTGCTTGTCCCGGTCTCGGATTACCGTGACGGCGAGCGTTTCGTACCCGTCACCCCGGCCGGCACGGTCCGGCTTTATCATCTCGCGACGCGTCGACACGCGCTGATCCGCGTCGGCGGCATGCTGATGGAGACCTATCACCCGGGCACGGGGATCCGCCGTCAGCTCGGCGAGGCGCATGCGGAGACGTTCCTGACGCTCTTCCCGCATCTAAGGGGGCTCGACGGTTTCGGCGAGCTCAGCCTGCCGCGCACCTCGCGCGAGGTGCTGGAGAACCTCGGCTCACGCTGAGCGGGACAGCCGCTCCTCGAGCACCTCGAACGGCACGCCCGGTTCGTCCTTGGCGCCGCGGATCACCAGCGAGGTCTTGACCGACCCGACATTCGGCGCGGTCAGAAGCTGCGAGGTCAGGAAGCTCTGGAAGGTCGAGAGGTCGGGCGAGACGCATTTCAGGATGAAATCCACCTCGCCGTTCAGCATGTGGCACTCGCGCACGAGCGGCCAGGACCGGCAGCGCGCCTCGAATGCCGACAGATCCGCCTCGGCCTGGCTCTGCAGCCCGACCATGGCGAAGACCTGAACCTCGAAGCCGAGCTCCCTCGGATCGACCTCGGCATGGTATCCGCGGATGAATCCCTGTTCCTCGAGCGCGCGCACCCGACGCAGGCACGGCGGCGCCGAGATCCCGACGCGTCGCGCAAGCTCCACGTTGGTCATGCGCCCGTCCTGCTGCAGTTCGGCGAGGATCTTGCGATCGATCTCATCGAGACGGTGGCCCGGCATCGACGTCCCCCTGATGGTCCTGCGGTTTCCTTACTCTCGACTAAGTCCGGACGCAATAAAGTTTCAAGGGAGCACAAGATTATTACGAAGAAAAAGAGCGTCGGTGCCGGCCCGTGAGGCAGTCGGCCCGCCGCCGACACACCCTTTCATGCCTGCGGCATCTCGCCTATATCGCCCGGACACAGTCACGAAAGGCCCGTCCCATGTCCGACACGCGCCGCACGAAGGTTCTCATCATCGGCTCCGGCCCCGCGGGCTACACCGCGGGCGTCTATGCGAGCCGCGCCATGCTCGAGCCGATCCTCGTGCAGGGGATCGAGCCCGGCGGCCAGCTCACCACCACGACAGACGTAGAAAACTGGCCCGGCGACACCGAGGTTCAGGGCCCCGACCTCATGGTCCGGATGGAGGCGCATGCCCACGCCATGGGCACCGAGATCATCGGCGACTACATTACCTCGCTCGACCTCGAGACGCGCCCCTACAAGGCGCATGGCGACAGCGGAACGATCTACGAGGCCGATGCGATCATCCTCGCCACCGGCGCGCGGGCGAAATGGCTCGGCCTGCCCTCCGAGGAGAAGTTCAAGGGCTTCGGCGTGTCGGCCTGCGCCACCTGCGACGGCTTCTTCTACCGCGGCCAGGAGATCGTCGTCGTCGGCGGCGGCAACACCGCGGTCGAGGAGGCGCTGTTCCTCACCAACTTCGCCTCCAAGGTCACGCTGGTGCACCGTCGCGACGAGCTGCGTGCCGAGAAGATCCTGCAGGACCGCCTCTTCAAGAACCCCAAGATCGAGATGCTCTGGGACCACGGGCTCGAGGAGGTGACCGGCACCGAGAGCCCGCTCGGCGTCGAGGGCGTGCGCGTGAAGAACGTCAAGACCGGCGAGATCCGCGAGATCCCCGCCAAGGGCGTCTTCATCGCCATCGGCCACGCCCCAGCAAACGAGCTCGTGAAGGACAAGCTCGAAACGCATATGGGCGGCTACGTGGTGACCAAGCCCGACAGCACCGAGACCTCGATCCCGGGCGTCTTCGCCGCCGGTGACCTGACCGATCACAAGTACCGCCAGGCGGTGACCTCCGCGGGCATGGGCTGCATGGCCGCACTCGAGGCGGAACGCTGGCTCTCCGAGCAGGACATCGTCGAGGGCAAGGACGAGACCGAACCGCTCGGCTACGGCGCCCCGGTCGACTCGGCCGCCGAATAAGGCGCCCCGGAGCGAGAAGGCCGCCCCCGGCGCGGCCTTCCTCGCGCGCCCCTTGGGCCAGCGAGCAGCGGTCAAAGCCAGGTCCCGGCCGGCATCTCGGAGGCCCCCGGAACCTGCGCACGCCCCCTTCTTCTTGGCAGAAATACTCCCGCCGGAGGCGGTCCGCCCCAACCGCAGGTGGCCACGCGCCCGCTTCTTCTTGACCGAAATATCCCCGCCGGAGGCACTCCCCCCGGATCACAAGAGCGCGCCGCCCGGGCGGCGCGCCCGAAGGTCAGTGCTTCACGACGGTGCCGTCGTCCTCGTAGAGTGGATAGCTGCCCTCCGCGTCGTGGTCCTCGGGCCCGACCAGCGACGGCGTGAAGACGCAGAGCACCGTCATGCCCTCCTCGCTCGAGAGGATGTGCTTCTGGTGCTTGTCGAGCGCATAGAGCACGCCCGGTTCGAGATCCCAGGTCCCGCCCTCGGTCAGATCCTGGATACGGCCCTTGCCTTCCGTGCAGATCACCGTCTCCTTGTGGTTCTTGTACCACATGTGCAGCTCCTGCCCGGGCTTGATGTAGGTCTCGTGGACCGAGTGCCCCATCCCGTCGCGGCGCAAAGTATAGCGCTTCGAGACGAACTTCTCCTCGTCGACGGCCGTGCTTTCGGCATCCTTCTGGTCGCGAACGATCATCGGTATCTCCTTGCAGTGCTGTGATGATATCAGGCGGTCTCGGCCGGGTCCGGCACGGTCGGGAACCGCGCGGGATGCTCGGCCAGGTAGGCATGGGCGGCGCGCAGCACGCGCACGTCGTCGTACTTGCCGCCGCAGAGCTGGAAGCCCACCGGCAGGCCCGCGTCGGTGAACCCGCAGGGGACCGAGCAGCAGGGCTGCTGGCTGAGGTTGAACGGGTAGGTGAAGGGCGACCACTCGATCCAGTCGGTCATGCCCGAGCCCGGCGGCACGTCGTGGTCGGCCCGGAAGGGCGGGATCGGCACGGTGGGGCAGAGCAGGAGATTGTACTCCTGATTGAACTTTTCGAGCTTCTGCGTCAGCGCGGCGCGGGCGGCCTCGGCCCGGAAGAGGTCGACGGCGGTCCAGGCCTCGGCCGAGATCGCGTTGTCCACGAGCCCCGGGTCGAGCCTGTCGCGATCCGCCTCGGAGAGCTTGAGGTAGACGTCGCGCGACGCGGTCCACCAGATCTTCTTGAACGTCTCGATAGGGCAGTCGAAATCGGGCGGCTGGGTCTCCACCACCTCGGCGCCGAGCGCCTCGAACTTCTCGGCCGCCTCGAGTACCCGGGCGGCGACCTCCGCATCGACCTCGACCTCTCCCAGCGTCGGGGCATAGGCGATCTTGAGACCTTTCAGCCCCTCGCCGATGTCGCGCCCCCAATCCTCCGGCATACCGCGCGTGGCATACGGGTCGCGGTGATCGTAGCGCCCGATGATGTTCAGCATCATCACCGCATCCTCGACCGTGCGGGTGAGCGGACCGATATGGCTGAGCGTCGGCACGTTCGCCGGCGGCCATTGCGGTGTCCAGCCGAAGGTCGGCTTGAAGCCGAACGTCCCGGTGAACGAAGCGGGAATGCGGATCGACCCGCCCGAATCGCCGCCCTGGTGGAGCGCGCCCATGTTGAGCGCCGCGGCCGCTGCCGCCCCGCCCGAGGAACCGCCTGGCGTCAGACGGGTATCCCAGGGGTTGCGGGTCGGACCGAAGACCCGGTTGTCGGTCACGCCTTTCCAACCGAATTCCGGCGTGTTGGTCTTGCCGAGGATCACCGCTCCCGCCTCGCGCATCCGCGCCGCCGGCGGCGCGTCGGTCTCGCAGGGCTCGTCCGAGGTCAGCAGCGAGCCGTCCCGCGCCGGCATGCCGGCAACCTCGGTGAGATCCTTCATCGACACCGGGACGCCATCGAGCGGCGAGCGCTGCTCGCCCCGGCCCCAGCGCTGCGCCGAGGCGCGGGCCGCCTTCTCGGCGCCCTCGCGGTCGACATGGACATAGGCGTTCACGGCGTCGTTGAATGTCTCGATCCTGTCGAGCGCGGCGCGCGTCGCCTCCAGCGGCGAGGCCTCCTTGCGTGCGTAGAGGCGGGACAATTCCGCCGCCGTACATGTGCCCAGATCGGTATCGCTCATCTGCCCTCCGCTGAATTGATCACGCGGTCCCAACCCGCGAGGGGTTGCCACGTTCCTGACGGCATCCGGCACATGTGGTTCCGCATCCGAATGTTCGCGTGTGGGATCGGCAGGCGAACTCGTGTTCCGGTTGTGCAACGAAGCGGGGTTTTTTGGTCTCTTTGTTCACCCTGAACGCCGTGCAGCTTGCAAATCCGGTTTCCGCAGGGCTAGGAGGCGCGCAAGCGACGCAGCGTCCCCTCCCGGCGCGGTCGCAGATACCGAAGCCCCGTTTTTCCAGAAGGCATTCGCCATGTCCCTTCCGAACCTCGCCCCGATCCCAGAGCTTTACGTCTCTTACGAAAGTGCCCAGAAGATGAAGGTGGAGGCTGGCAATCTCGTCAGCCACGACCTCAGCCCGCGGCAGATCTGCGACCTCGAGCTGCTGATGAACGGCGGCTTCGCGCCGCTGAAAGGCTTCCTCGGCCAGGAGGATTACGACAGCGTCGTCGAGACCATGCGCCTCAAGGACGGCTCGCTCTGGCCGATGCCGATCACGCTGGACGTGGGTCAGGCCTTCGCCGACAAGATCGAGATCGGTCAGGACATCGCGCTCCGCGACCAGGAAGGCGTGATCCTCGCCACCATGACCGTCACCGACAAGTGGAGCCCGGACAAGTCGCGCGAGGCCGAGAAGGTCTTCGGCGCCGACGACAGCGCGCACCCCGCGGTCAACTACCTGCACAACACCGCCGGCCCCGTCTATCTCGGCGGCCCGGTGACCGGCATCCAGCAGCCGGTGCATTACGATTTCCGCGCCAGCCGCGATACGCCGAACGAGCTGCGCGCGCGCTTCCGCAAGCTCGGCTGGCGCAAGGTTGTCGCGTTCCAGACCCGCAACCCGCTGCACCGCGCCCACCAGGAGCTGACCTTCCGCGCCGCGCGCGAGAGCCAGGCGAACCTGCTGATCCACCCGGTCGTCGGCATGACGAAGCCGGGCGACGTCGACCACTTCACCCGCGTGCGCTGCTACGAGGCAGTGCTCGACAAGTACCCGGCCTCGACCACGACCATGTCGCTTCTGCCGCTGGCGATGCGCATGGCCGGCCCGCGCGAGGCGGTCTGGCACGGCCTCATCCGCCGCAACCACGGCTGCACCCACTTCATCGTCGGCCGCGACCATGCCGGCCCCGGCAAGAACAGCCAGGGCGAGGATTTCTACGGCCCCTACGACGCCCAGGAGCTCTTCAAGGAGCACGAGGCCGAGATGGGCATCGAGATGGTGCCGTTCAAACACATGGTCTACGTGCAGGAGCGCGCCCAGTACGAGCCCGCGGACGAGATCGTCGACCAGGACAAGGTGACGATCCTGTCGATCTCGGGCACCGAGCTGCGCCGCCGCCTGCAGGAAGGCATCGACATCCCCGAATGGTTCTCGTTCCCGGAAGTCGTGAAGGAGCTGCGCCGCACCCGTCCGCCGCGGGCCAAGCAGGGCTTCACGGTGTTCTTCACCGGTTTCTCGGGTTCGGGCAAGTCGACCATCGCCAACGCGCTCATGGTCAAGCTGATGGAGATGGGCGGTCGCC
The DNA here is from genome assembly GCF_000521785.1 of Roseivivax halodurans JCM 10272. Classification (GTDB taxonomy): domain Bacteria; phylum Pseudomonadota; class Alphaproteobacteria; order Rhodobacterales; family Rhodobacteraceae; genus Roseivivax; species Roseivivax halodurans. Next base: position 6,976 of record NZ_JALZ01000022.1, on the reverse strand, counting down.
CGGTGACGCTGCTCGACGGCGACATCGTGCGCAAGAACCTTTCCTCGGAGCTCGGCTTCTCTAAGGAGCACCGCGACCTCAACATCCGCCGCATCGGCTACGTGGCCTCCGAGATCACCAAGAACGGCGGCATCGCGCTCTGCGCTCCGATCGCGCCCTACGCGGCCACCCGCCGCGCGGTCCGCGAGGAGATCGAGCAATACGGCGCCTTCGTCGAAGTGCATGTCGCAACCTCTCTTGAGGAATGCGAGAAGCGCGACCGCAAGGGGCTCTACAAGCTCGCGCGCGAGGGCAAGATCAAGGAGTTCACCGGCATCTCCGACCCCTATGACGTGCCCGAGACCCCCGAGCTGCGCGTCGACACCGAGGGCCAGGACGTCGACAACTGCGCCCACCAGGTGGTTCTCAAGCTCGAAGCGATGGGTCTCATCGCGGGCTGAAGCCTGAGCGCAACACAAAAAAAGAACGGCGGGCTTCTGGGGCCCGCCGTTCTCGTTTCAGCCGATCGGATTGTCTGAGGCCAGGTAGGGCCGCAACGTCCTGCTGCTCAGTGCACCGTGACCGGCGCGAAGTCGTTCTGCCGCGCCAGCACGAAGGCCAGCCCGCGATCCTTCACCAGCGCCAGACGTTCCCCGTCCGCGCGGTGTACCGCGTAGAGAACGTCGATCCCCTCGACCTCTTTCCTGACCTCGTCGGGCAGCTCGTCCACCGTCACCGGGCGGACGTAGACCGTGCGGCCCTCGTCGAGCGCGTCGAAATTCACCTTGGTATCCATGACACTCACCCTTTCCTGATATTGATGGTCTGCACCACGGTCTCGGGCCGCGAGAGCCTCAGATCCACGTGCAGCAGACCGTTTTCCATCTGCGCCTCGTCCACCTCGACCCCGTCCGCGAGCACGAAGCTGCGCTGGAACTGCCGCGCGGCGATCCCGCGATGCAGGAAGACGCGCTGTTCCTCGTCCTCGGCCTGGCGGCCGCGGATGACGAGCTGGCGGTCCTCGACGGTGATCGAGAGGTCGTCCTCGCAAAACCCGGCCACGGCCAGCGTGATCCTGTACGAGTTCTCCGACGTCTGCTCGATATTGTAGGGAGGATATCCTTCGTTGCCGGTCTTGGCGGTCCGTTCGAGCAGACGCTCGAGCTGCTCGAAGCCCAGCATGTGGGGATGCGACCCCAGAGTGAGTTTGGTCATCGACACGTCCTTTTCGCAAGCGACCGTCTGTCGGGTCCCTTTCCGGCAACCCGATGGAAATATGGGTCGCGACGTGTCGTCCTGCAAGTCCCGGACTGCGCACGAGACTTCCCTGCGGCACCGGGATGCGGTATGGTGTGCAAGATAATTTCGCTCTTCCAGCCAACGGATCCTGACCGCCATGAACGCTCTCACTGACCTCTCGATGAAGACCGACGAGGTGCTCCGCGTGGAGCTTGGAGTGTTCAAGCGCGAGCATCGCGATCTCGACGAGGAAATCCGCGAGATGCAGGAGCGCGGAGTCGGTGACGCGCTGACCATCCAGCGCCTCAAGCGCAAGAAGCTGCACCTCAAGGATCGCATCGCGCTGATCGAGGACCGGCTCTTTCCCGACATCATCGCCTGACCGGGCCCCATTGCACGGCCAGCCCGCACGGCTATAACCCGCGCCCAAGAACGAGGGAGCCGAGATGAGCCAGGAGAACGCGCCGCAGGTCGGCATCGTCATGGGCAGCCAGTCCGACTGGCCCACCATGAAGGAGGCGGCAACGATCCTCGACACGCTCGGCGTGACCCACGAGGCGCGCATCGTCTCGGCCCACCGCACGCCCGACCGGCTCTGGTCCTACGGCACCGAAGCCGCCGGCCGCGGCATCCGCGTCATCATCGCGGGTGCGGGCGGCGCGGCGCACCTGCCGGGCATGATGGCCTCCAAGACGCCCCTGCCGGTGATCGGCGTGCCGGTGCAGTCCAAGGCGCTCTCGGGCGTCGACAGCCTCTATTCCATCGTCCAGATGCCGCGCGGCTTTCCCGTCGCGACCATGGCCATCGGCCCATCGGGCGCCGCCAATGCGGGCCTGATGGCGGCGCAGATCCTCGCGCTCGGTGACCCCGCCCTCTCCGAACGCCTGATCGCGTGGCGGGCCGAGCTCTCGGCCGCGATCCCCGACGCCCCGCAGGACGACTGAACGCTTTCCGAAAGGCCCGCCCCATGACAGACGCCCTCGCCCCCGGCAGCACCATCGGCATCCTCGGCGGCGGCCAGCTCGGCCGGATGCTCTCCGTCGCGGCGAGCCGTCTCGGCTTTCGCACCCATGTCTACGACCCCGGAGAGCAGCCCCCCGCCGGTGACGTCGCCCATGCCGTGACCACAGCCGCCTTCGACGACCACGACGCGCTCGACGCCTTCGCCGCCTCGGTCGACGTCGTCACCTACGAGTTCGAGAACATCCCCACGGACGCGCTCGACCGGATCGAGGCCGCGCGCCCGATCCGCCCCGGCCGCGAGGCGCTGCGCGTCAGCCAGGACCGGCTGACCGAAAAGGAATTCCTCGAGGGTCTCGGCCTCACCGTCGCGCCCTTCGCCAACGTCCACGACGCCCAATCCCTCGAAGCCGCGCTCGAGAGCATCCCCGCGCCCGCGATCCTCAAGACCCGCCGCTTCGGCTACGACGGCAAGGGGCAGGCGCGCATCGGCTCCTGGGGTGAGGCCGAGGAAGCACTCGCCGCGATGCAGGGCGCGCCGTCGGTGCTCGAAGGCGTGGTCGATTTCCAGCGCGAGGTCTCGGTCATCGCCGCCCGCGGCCTCGGCGGCGAGGTCGCCTGCTTCGATCCCGGCGAGAACGTGCACGAGGGCGGCATCCTGCGCACCACCTCCGTTCCCGCCCGCCTCACCGTCGCGCAGCGCACCGACGCGGTGCTCCTCGCGGGCCGCATCCTGAACGCGCTCGACTATGTCGGCGTGCTCGGGGTCGAGCTCTTCGTCACGCCGTCGGGCCTCGTCGTGAACGAGATCGCGCCGCGGGTGCACAATTCCGGCCACTGGACGCAGAACGGATGCGCCGTCGACCAGTTCGAGCAGCACATCCGCGCCATCGCGGGCTGGCCGCTCGGCGACGGGCAGCGGCACGCCGACGTGGTGATGGAGAACCTGATCGGAGACGACATAGCCCGCGCGCAGGAGCTTGCCGGAGAGCCCGACACCGCCTTGCATCTCTACGGCAAGGGCGAGGCGCGCCCGGGCCGCAAGATGGGCCACGTGAACCGGATCCTGCGCTGATCAGCGGATGAAGCGCTCGGCCACCGCCCCCGACATGTAGGTCACGCGCCCGCCCGCCAGCGTCGCCGCGACGCGGCCCTCGCCGTCGAGGATCACGAGGTCGGCGCGCCGCCCCTCCTCGATCCGTCCGCGGTCGGTCAGCCCCATGACCCGCGCCGGCCCCTCCGACACATGCCTCCACGCCTCCGCGAGGTCCAGCACCCCCAGCTCCGCGATCCGCCGCACGGCCGAAAGCGGCGCGGGGTAATGGTAGTCCGAGGCCAGCGCATCGCAGAGCCCCGCCTCGATCAGCTCCAGCGCCCGCACGTTGCCCTTGTGGCTCGCCCCGCGCACCACGTTCGGCGCGCCCATCACGATGCCGTCTCCGCCCGCGCGTGCGGCCTCCGCCGCCTCCAGCGTCTCGGGAAACTCCGCGATCCGCGCGCCGATCCCGCGCCAGCCCCCCCGGCCCTCCGCAGTCGAATCGTCGTGGCTGCCGAGCGCGACTCCCCGCTCCGCCAGCCGGGCCGCGAGCGCCGCGCAGGCCTCCGGCACCTCGGGGCCCCGTCCGTGCAGCGCCAGCATGTACTCGAAATGCGCCTCGGGGCTGCGCCCGCTCTTCAGCGCCTGCCCGGTCATCTGCTTGGGCCTGCGCCCCTCGGCGAGCCGCCCGTGCTGCAGGTGGTCGTTGAACACGAGGTACCCGATCCCGTGCCGCGCCACCGTCTCGGCGACGCGGTGGAAATCGTCCACCATATGCGTCTCGAGCCTGAGCTGCACGCGCAGATCGGTCGCGACGCTCCCGCGCATCTCGCCCCAGGCAGTGAATATCGCCTCGGCAAACTCGGGGCCACGCAGGCCGCCCTCCCAGGACCAGAACTGCGCCAGCCACGCGGTGGTGATCCCGTTCGCGGCAAGCTCCGCCTCGGTCGCGATCAGGCCGCCCCGCGTCTCGCGCAGCGCCCCCCGGCGCGGCGCGACATGCCGCTCGAACCCGTCGCCGTGCAGATCGACGATCCCCGGCAGCACGCGGTAGCCCGACAGATCCACCGCGCGTCCGTCCGCCTCGACGATGACCCCGCCCGAGATCCCGAGCGGTGCATCGCTCCACCCTTCGGGACGCAGCACCTCCGCCCCCTGCAGCGTCAGCGACAGGCTCATCGCGCCCGTCCGAGCGGCAGCACCGACAGCGCGACGCCCCCGAGGACGATCCCGCAAGCCGCAAGGAACGCCGCCGAGGGCGCCTCGCCCAGCAACAGCGCCCCGCCCAGGATCGCGATCGGCGGAACGGTCAGCTGCGCCACGGCCGCGACGCTCGGAGCGAGCCGCGGCAGCACCGTATACCAGAGCGCGTAACCTAGCCCCGACGTGACCGCTCCCGACAGCACCGCGAGCGCCAGCCCCGCAAGGCTCATCGCCCCCGTCCCCGGCAGGAGCAGCCCGATCAGGATCCCGACCGGCGCCGCGAGACAGAAATTCGCCGCCGTGCTCATCAGCGGATTACCCTGCCCGCGCCCGGCGAGCGAGTAGATGCCCCAGCCGAGCCCCGCCGCCGCCATGGCAAGGCCGTGCGGCAGCGAGACCTCCACGCCCGCCCCGGGCCAGAGCAGCCAGACGAGCCCGGCAAAGGCGAGCCCCGCCCCGACCCAGCGCCGCGCGGGCGGGCGCTCTCCGCCGATCAGCCCGCCGCCGAACATGGTCACCTGCACGCACCCGAAGAGGATCAGCGCCCCGAGCCCGGCATCGAGCACCAGATAGGCCCCCGAGAAGCCGTAGATGTAGAGAAGAAGCGCCCCGACGCCGATCGCGCGCCTCGGCCCGCCGAGCCTCAGACCACCCTTCGTCACGAAGCACAGCACCGCCAGCATCAACGCCCCGGACCAGAGCCGCACCGTCCCGAAGAGCCCGGGATCGATCGCACCGTCCACCAGCGCCATCCGGTTCAGCACCGAATTGGCCGCAAACGCGCTCATGGTGAGGGCGACAAGCAGGAAGAGCCGCATCAGCGGACCTCCGGTGGCCCGGACCGACCGGCGGCGGCGACCATCCCGGCAAGCAGATCGGCGGGAGTACGTCCCGCCGCGGCGGCGCTCGCCTCGATCCGCGCGAGCAGGGCCCGGGGCAATTGCACCGGCAGCCTGCGGAGCGGCGCGACGGGGGCCGCCCGAACCGGCCCCGAATGACGCTCGGCAACCCGCCGCACCGCATCGCCGAGGCTCCCGCCACGCGCGATGGCCCGCAAGGCCGCGACACCCTTGGCATCGAGCGGCACCAGAAGCGCCCGGCGCGGATCCTTCCGGCTCATCCGAAGGCCTTCGGGTAGACCAGCGTCTCGGCCGGCACGTCCTCGCCCGGCCGCGCGATGGCGGTATGGTCCACGGGATAGGGCGAGGTCAGCTTCGCCGCACGCGCGACGGAAAACCCGGCGCGCTCGTAGAATCCGGGCTCGCCCAGCACGACGATCGTCTGCCCGGCCTGCATCGCCCAGGCGGTGAGAAACCCCATCATCCGGCGGCCGATGCCCTCGCCCTGCCGTTCGGGCGCCACCGCGACCGGCGCAAGGCAGAGCCATCCTTCCGGCTTCCGCATCGCAGAGAGCGCAAAATAGCCGTCGATCCCGTCTTCGCCCGGTACGACGCATTCGCCCGCGATGTCGCCGGAGCGGCGGAGCGCGCGCACGAGCTTTGCCTCGTCCGCACCTCCGAATGCGGCTCGCAGGAGCGCGTCCACCGCATCCTCCTCGCCCGCCTGCATGTCCCGCACGAACCGCCTGTTCAGCATCGCCCACTCCGCACACGAAAATCGCGCCGCCCCTCCCGGGACGGCGCGACAGCGGTTAGCACAGCGCCGCGTCTCAGGCCATGTCCGGCTGTCCGTTCGAGGCCGAAAGCCCGCCATCGACGGGAAGGTTGACGCCGTTGACGAAACGCGCATCGTGACTGGCGAGAAACGCGATCACGTCCGCGACCTCCTCGGGCTCGCCCGGGCGGCCGAGCGGGATGCGCCCCTTGAAGATCTCGAAATTCTCCTCGTTGTCCTTGATGCCCGCCGCCATGTCGGTGTCGGTCATCGACGGGCAGACCGCGTTCACGCGCACCCCCGTGCGCTTGGCGTCGAGCGCCATCGCCCGGGTCATGTTGGTCACCCCGCCCTTCGCGGCGTTGTAGGCCATCATCGACCAGTCGCCGCCGGTGCCGGACACCGACGAGGTGTTCACGATCGACCCGCCGCGGTCCATGAGATCGCCCATCACCGCGCGGCTCATCTGGTAAACGCCGGTGAGGTTGGTCCGGATCGTCGTGTCCCACTCATCGGGCGCGACCTCGTCCACGCGTCCCTGCGCCACGGTGCCGGCATTGTTCACGAGCACGTCGACCGGCCCGAACGCCTCGCGCGCCTTCTCGGCGACGCGCCGGCAATCCTCTTCGTCCCCGACGTCGGCCGACACGCAGATCGTGCGGTCCAGCCCCTCGGCAACCGCCGTCAGCTTCTCCTCGGTCCGTCCGACGAGCACCACGTTCGCGCCCTCGTCGTGAAAGCGGCGCACGGTTGCGGCGCCGATGCCCGAGCCGGCTCCGGTCACGACGACGGTTCTGTTCTCGAAACGGGTCATTCGTCTACTCCTGCGTCTGCAATCCATTCCCGACAGAACAGATGCAGAGCGCAGCCGTTCCGCCCGCATGTCACCCGGCCTCGGAAACGCGAAAGGGACCGCCGGAGCGCCAGCCCCTAACGTAAATGTTG
>NZ_JALZ01000021.1 GCF_000521785.1 Roseivivax halodurans JCM 10272 | reverse complement strand
TCCGCGCGCGGCCTCCTACACCAACCGGTGGGGCACTACCCGCGGCTACGGCGCCAGCCGCGCCGATCTCTTCGCCACGATTGACCGGCCGAACCTCGAGCCGCTGCCGCCCGAGCCCTACAAGTTCGCCCGCTGGAAGCGGGCCCGCGTCGCGCCCGACTATCACGTCGAGATCGACAGTTCGTGGTATTCCGTGCCGTTCGGACTGATCCGGCAGGAGGTTGATCTCCGTGTCTGCGGAGCAGTTGTCGAGATCTTCCATAAAGGGCAACGGGTTGCCAGCCATCCGCGCTGCCCCGGCCGACGCAGCCATGTGACGGTCCCGGAGCACATGCCCTCGTCCCATCGACGCCATGCGGAGTGGACGCCGGCTCGAGTGTTGGCGCAGGCCGAGAAGCTCGGCCCCTCTGTGACGGCCTTCTGCGAGGCCGTAATGGCCGACCGCCCACATCCCGAGCAGGGCTTTCGAAGCTGCCTTGGCGTTCTCGCCCTGGCCAAGAGCTACGAGCCAGCCCGCCTCGATGCCGCCTGCCGGCGTGGATTGTCTATCCGGGCCCGCTCCGTCGCCTCCATCAGATCGATCCTGAAGAACGGGCTCGACAGTGCCTTCCTCGAAGAAGGCCCCGACCAGCGCCCGCTTCAGCACCCGAACATCCGCGGACAAGGCTATTACCATTGAAAGGAGATCCCATCTTGCTGATCCATCCCACCTCCGAGCGGCTCATCGCCCTCGGCCTCACCGGCATGGTCAAGGCGCTGGACGAGCAGCGCCAGGCCGGAGCCACCTTCGACAGCCTCGGCTTCGAAGACCGCCTGGGCCTGCTGGTCGATCGGGAGGCCGCTGAACGAGACACCAAGCGGCTGACCACCCGCCTCAAGTTTGCTGCCCTTCGACAGGCCGCCTGTGTCGAGGACCTCGACCTGCGCACACCCCGCGGTATCGACCGCGCCGTGATGGCCCATCTCGTCGACGGCGGCTGGATCAGGCGTCACGAGAACCTGCTGATCACTGGGAAAACCGGCCTCGGAAAGAGCTGGATCGCTTGCGCTCTCGGCCACAAGGCTTGCCGGGACGGCCAACGCGTCGCGTATCACCGGGTGCCGAAGCTGTTCGAGGCGCTCGCTATCGCCCGCGGAGACGGCCGGCATGCCAGGATGTTGAAAGCCCTTGAGCGGACCGAGTTGCTCATCCTTGACGATTGGGGGCTCTCGGTCCTGACGTCATCCGAACGGCGCGACTTGCTGGAAATCCTCGAGGACCGCCACGGCCGCGGCTCCACGATCGTCACCAGCCAGCTCCCGGTCGAGCACTGGCACGAGGCCATCGGCGATCCGACCCTGGCTGACGCTATTCTCGACCGGCTCGTCCACAACGCCCACAGACTTCCCCTCGCCGGCGAGAGCATGCGCAAGCGCGCCGCCACATTGAAACCGCTTGACCCAAAGCGTCGAGCCTGACCCCATGCACCAGTCGGCCTGACTGCCCGAGGCGTGGAATGGCTGCCCACGATGCCGTGGAATCGATGCCCATCTTCCGTGGAATGCGCACGGAGTCGCGCACCTGAGCCATCACCGCGTCGAGCTCGTAAAGCGCGCCGGCAAAGGCGGCGCTGCCGTGGAAGTCCCCGAACGGCGCCGCCGCCCGGCGCAACATCAGCCAGGTCCCCGTATCAAGCCAGTCCTGCAGGTCCGCCGCGTAGTCCGGGATCCGCTTCGCGCGGTCGAACATTGCCTCGAGAAGCCGCGCACCGCGCCCCGTCTCGTGCAGCTCCGCCGTCAGCATCTCGATGATCCGGGCCCGCGTCGGCATGGCCGCCCCTCCCACTCTTCGGGACCGGCGGAGTACCGCACCTCGCCGGGACGGTGAAGGGGGCGGCAGTGCGGTTCTGGATCACTCGCGTGGCGTTTGGCATTGAGCGATTCTGTATTGCGATGTATGACAAGGTAGCCAGGAGGGCTACCATGGGTACAACACCTTACTCACTCCGTCTCGATGACGAGCTAAGGCAATCGCTGGAGCGCGAAGCTGCGATCGAAGATCGCCCGCCAGCCCAGCTGGCTGTGCGCGCCATTCGCGCGATGCTGGAAGCCAAAGTCGCGAAGCGCGCAGCCGTTGAGGTGGCTCTGGAACAGGCAGACAATGAAATGTTCATCTCCGCCGAGGCGATGAATGACTGGATCGATGCATGGGACACGGAGGATGAGGGTCCCGCTCCGAGAGCAGACATGACGCCCGACCGCTCATGAAGATAGTGTTTCTCGAAGCCACGACACGGGACATCCTGTGGTTCCGTTATTACTATCGGTCCGTTTTTCCGGAAGGCAGCGCAAAAGCCGCTGCCCACTTAAAGGGCATACAGCGGACACTCGCGGCCAATCCGTATGCCGGTCACAAAAGCGAGGCCTGCGAAAATGTGCGCGAGCTTTCAATTACCCGCACGCCGTTCACACTGATTTACCGGGTAGCGCCGACCCGCATCGAGGTTTTGCGCCTCTGGGATACCAGGCAGGGGAACGGTTTTTGATGGCGCATGGATTGTGTTCAGCTCCTCCTCAGTCCGGGTTCATCTTTCCCGAACAAATCCCTGTTCTGAATTTTGCGAATATCAGATATACTCTCCGGAGTTACTGGAGACATGTCGCATGACCGAGTCCGCCTGGAGCGCCCCAGCCCCGATCGACATCCCCTGGCGCGACATGCCCGGCGGCGGCCTCACCTGGCAGGTCGCCGAGGGCGACGCCTGGGCGTTCAGTTATCTCGTCCTGCAGGTTCCCGGCACGGGTAAATGGCGATCGAATGCCCCGGGCGGCCAGGACCACGACCGCCGCGACCAGGCGGTGCGCGAGGTCGAGATGCATTTCGAGAGGTGTCTGCGGGGCTGCCTCGAGGCGCGTCCGCTCGAAGAGTTTCTGGACCGGATTGCCGAGACCGTCGATGAGGCGGCTCGCGACGTGATCGCCGAGCTGCGCCCCGAGGCTATCGAACTGGCGAGCTTCGCGATGCGCCCCCTGCGCTGGCATCGATTTCATCATCATCCGTCTGCGAAAGTACCTCGCCGACGATGCACACGCCCCAATTTTATCGCACGAGATACTGAGAGGGCTACGTCGGGTAGCTGGTAACGCCATACGCTCCGTCGGTAGGGATGCGTTCGATTTGGCGGGCTTCGTGAAGGGACTGGACCGAGGCGAGAAGAGGGTTCCATTCTCGAAAACTCGGCACGTGATGTTTATTTGGCGCTGAATCGGCACAGGTCCGAACTTGGAGGGATGCTTTGGCGAATGAATTCCGACCGCGCCACGGTATCTCCGAAATTAGAGTAGGCGCAGAGCGTACTACCAGAGGATGACGCGAGCGCATACGCGCCCTGTGAAGTCGCGAAATCTATGGCAGCATACTACTCTTTGCATCTACAATGTCCAAATGCTCGAGCCGCAGTCCGGCGACCAATCTCGTACGTCCGAGACCGCCTGACCGGGGCAGTCAAGTTGTCAAGGTTCTTAACCTAGAACCATCGCGCCTAACCTTACGTCTAGGCGAGGACCTGTCTCCGTTGCCATCAAACAACAGTGATGAACTGACTGGTAGCATCCACTCGCATTGTGCCTCAGGAATTATCCGTTGGTAAAGGTTAGCCTGTCGTTTGAGTAAAGGGAAAAGGCATACGCACGATGGCGAAAAAAAACATACGAATTGATCTGTCTACGGCGCCGCTGAGCGCGTTCACGTGGTTTACTCTCGGCGCGTCTATGCTCGGCATAGCGACATTTGCCTTAGTATATTATTTTATTCTCGGTAATGTCTCACAATCTGCAGACACGGTCGCAGCAATATCCGGATTCGCAATATCGGTGTCGGGTTCGGTCGTCGCTATTGTGCTCGCCGCTCGTTCGTTACAACAGCAAGATGACATTTCTGAAGTCGAACAACGTGCAATCGCACGCGACGAGGCGCGTGAAGCTGAACGTGAACTTCGTGAAAGCATTGGACCGCTTCGCGATTACCTCGCCGCCAACCGGATAGCCTTTAATGCTGTGGAACTAGCGGCGGACCGCCTTGCACAGACTGCAGATGTGCCGCGTACGGCCAAGTCTTCGGAAAAGTTTAAAACCGAAGTCGCCGAAGCGCGCGATGAAGCGGTATGCGCTTTGGTCGAGCTCGCCGATAGTCTCGCTGTTTGGCCCGACGTAAGAGTTTTGGCGGACGCGATGCAGGAACCGCGACACATAAATGGCTCGAGCGCCGAGAATGATGCTCGCCGCATAACAAACCGCATGTCGAAGCTATATGTGCAACTGTCAGACCTGTCGCAATCCGATGCACTGAGTGCAGCGCGCAACAGGCACGCGAATTTCGAATGGGAGGAGTGGCAGAACTATCACGAAGTAAGTCAAACGATCGCCGAGCATGAGTTGTCCGAGGCCGAACTTCAGGACAGAGATGTGCGCATCGATCCGGACCGGCATGAATCGAAATGGTTCTCGTTCGAAAGACCGAAGGCTAACCAGCCTCGGGCAATTCTATCTGGTGTGGAACCGGCGGGCGCCTGCACGCCGTCGGCTCTCCCCGAATGCATCGAGTTGATCCGTGAAATGGCGACGGAACTGTCGCGCACCTCAGCTGCGACCCTATGGGGTCGGCGGGTACAAGCCACGTTTAGCACCCGAGTCCAGTCCCTTGCTGTCTTCGATCCGACGGAACCTGGAGGCTACCACATGTCGGCTAGTGCGCGGCGTCCACTGCGAACACTTCCGCTGCCGGAAACAGACTCGCCAAAACCCACGCTCCGCCCATGGAAGCGAGAGAGGACACGGGAGGCAGATTCGAAAGAGAAGCAGTTGCTAAAAACGGCGCATTGGGTGGGTGATCCAACGCAGCATGACCGTACTACGTCGCTGAATTGTCTACTTTTGCTGAGCGATCCGGCAGGGTACTTCACCACTTTTGACGAGCCGCAGAGCGACAATCTCGCCAAAGGTGGAGACCTTCCGAGGTTCCCGCTCCTCCTCAATCGCGGCGCGGCGATCATACTGCGGGCCGTTGCGGAGATTCCGTCGTCCGCGGAAATCGAGACCGCGCTGGATCGCAAGCTTCCCGCTTTGCCACCAACGGCAACGCGCATGATCCCCACCGAGGAAATTGACACGTTTTGTACCACTGCACTGACACGAATTATGCCGGAGCTCATAAAGGCACCCGATAAGGTGTTTTGTCCGGCCCTCAATTGGGGGGGACATCGCCGCCGGTTCGAAATGCAAGGCGTCGATTTGGCGGCGGATGTCAGGGCTGCAACAGAGCGGAAAATATGGCCCCCTTACCCCCAGTGGCCCGGTCCACGGCCTCGCGTAAAGCCTGTGCCGTCAGTCAAAGGGAATGTCAGTTAAGCATTTCCGACTAGGTAGCCCGCTTTGCTCGGAGAGCGGGAGTACCGCGATCCCCCTTAAAATTAGTTCCGAACTCCGGTCGGTCGCGGGACTGCTATATCTTAAGCATGCCTTCAAGCTGTCGGACGAGGCGGTGGTCGCGCGGTGGGTCGAGGACCGTTACTATCAGTGTTTTTGCGGGGAGACCTTCTTCCAGCATCGTCTTCCAGTTATCCTTCCTCACTCACTGATTGGGGCAAGCGGATCGGCGAGGAAGGCGTGAAGTGGCTCCTCTTAACGAGCTCTCTCAGGTCGATCATGGTTTGGTCATCGGGTCACCCTCGGTTCAGGTTGGCGTTCGCAACCCGACCCTACCGACAAACCCGATGACCGTCTTAGCTACACTATGTCCGGGGACATAACCATCCGAGCTGCCCCAACGCTGCCCACGTGGATCCTGAAAGGTTATGAACCGATCTTCTTCTTTTTTATTCCCTCAGTCGCAGATGCGTAGTGAACACCTGGAAAGGCTTGGGGCCATCCTGAGGGTAGACGCAACGAGAGCCGGCGTGGCCAAGGCGCAGGGGCCACGTTAAGGCGTACCCATGCCCGCCAACCAGGCGCCGGCAAGGCGCGCGGCATCGGGCCCGGCGCGATGCGGCGCAGGCCCCGCCGCCTTGCGCGCCCGCTCCGCCCGGCCAAGCGCCGCGGCGTCGGGCAGGCTCATGCGCAGGTAGCTGTCGTAGTCCAGCAGCTCGACGCCGGGGAACGGCGGATCGGTTGCGAGGAGCCGAATAAGCCAGCGTTGCTCGAAATGCGGATTATCGGTGATCGCGAGTCCGACGTTCCGCTCGCGGAACCAGGCCGCCACCTCCTCCGCGGGCGCCCCGTCCGCCTCGAGCAGTTCGAGGTTGATGCCGTGCAGGCGCGCGCTCTCGTCGGACCAGCCCTCGGGCTCCCAGGTGGGGTGCGGCCTGATCAGGCGCGAGTCCGCGACGACCTCGCCGTCCACGATGCGAGCGATGCCGATCTCCACCGGCCAGCTCGTGTCTGCCAGAGAGCTGGCCTCGAAATCGAGAAAGTAGGCGGGCCGGGTGTCGACCAGGGCCTGGGTCGATGCGCTCGTGTCTATCTCCTGCGTTTCCTGGCCGGTCGGGCCGCCCGTCTGGGCGGCCCCGTTTTCTTCAGAGGGTCTCTCGGCGATCATCGACCTCTCGGGTCAGCACCTCCCGGGCGCGCTTTTCCCGCTGCGCGATGCGGTTGGCTGTGGTGCGCTGAGCGGCGGTACCGCGGGCCAGCGGGGCGGTGCGACGGAGCGGCGCGTAGATCTCGGAGCGCTGTTCGGTACTGAGGGCGGCCAGGGCGCCGGTGAGGATCTTGGCCTTCATGGCCGTCGCGCTGAGGCGGAGGATGCGGGCTTCGGGGGTCTCGCCCCGATCGGGGGCGGTGTCGAGGGCGATGTCGGCGGCCTCGCCATGGGCGCGGCGGGCGAGAGCGTCGGTGCGGTCGCGGAAGGCATCGCAGGTCTTGTTGTAGGCGATGCGGTAGGCGAACGAGGCGAGATTGCCGGTGAGCGTCTTGCCGGCGGCAGCGTGCTCGGCGATGGCGAGGTGGGTTTCGGCGACCAGGTCCTCTCTCTGGTGTGGCGATGCGGCGCCGGCGCTTGCTCTGCTGATGGCGCCGTGGATGGCTTTTGCGAGCGCCTCGGGCGCGATTTGGTGGGTGGACGAGAAGACGATCTTCCCGGATGCGCGCTCGGACCTCTGCCGGTCAGCACGCTCGGCGACGCGGTTGCACTCGCCGGCACGTTTCGATGTCAAGGAAACGGATCTCCACAGCTCACCGGCCGCCAGAAGTGACGGTTTGCGGGGCCAGCTGTGGGAAAGATCAACTCATGCCGATAACCTACTGTATGAAGAGGACTTACTCAAGCGAAATCCGCATCCCCTGCCCTTTTTTTGAGGTTCGGGGTGCCGACGCGGCGGCACCCCTTAGGCTCTTGCCGGAGAGGGCCACTGCGCCCGTACGGGAGACGCCGCGCGCACCCGCGCGACACTGGATCCAGACATCGACGACCCGGACGCCGGGCGGCTCCTAGAACGGGATCTCTTCGGGATCCGACGTCGTGTCCGGACCCGCGCTGTCGAAGAGGTCGTCGATCTCGGCCAGCACCTCCTCGGCCGAGACCGTCTGTGCATACTCGCCGTCTCGGCGCCGGTCGTTCGCTTCCGCGGCCGTGTCGTCCTCATCCAGTTCGAATAGGTCGTCGTCATCGAGGTCGACCTCGAGATCGAAGTCGTGATCGACGGTATCATCGGGATCGCCCCCCGCATCGGTTGTCATGACGAAGACGGGCGCATCCCAGTCGGTCTCCGGTTCTGGTTCCGGGACCGGCGGCTCGGGCCCGTCGAGGCCCCAGCAGCGAGCCACCCAGGCCTGGGTATGGCGGTACTGGAGCGCCTGTCGGGCCATCCGGGCCTGAGGTGTGTCGGCAGGCTTGCCGTCGGTGCCGATCCGCATGTCCCAGGACACACAGCAGACCTCGAGCCATTCCTCCGGCGACAGGTCGTTGTCCCGGTCTTCCGGATAGACCGGCTCAAGGAGCCGCGCCGCCGTCTTTCTCCTTTCACCTTCGGTCTGCGGCCACCCGTCCAGCCGGACGGCCGGCTCATATTCGTCGCCGTACCGCCAGCGGATCTCCTCGGTGAGCGCACTTAGCCCCTGCTGATCCCTCACGGCGCAGCTCATGCCGCCACCTCGTCGCTGCGGTCGACAGCCCGGGTCCTGGCGTGGAACGGGTTCGGATCGAAGCGGCCTTTGTAGGCCCGATCCCCGAGATAGTTCAGCTTGCTGGCCCGCATCGGCTCGTCGCCCTGCCGAACGATCACCTGTTCGGATTTCGGCATGCCCAGGATCTTCCCCTGGTAACCGGTGAGGTAGGCGAGGTTGTTCGCGGCCGAGGCGTTCGCGGCGCCGAACATCGACAACGTGCCGGCGTTGTCGAGGATCTCCGCGCCCCGCGGTCCGTAGAGGGCGTCGATCTGGCCGACGCTCTGCCAGAACGTCCAGGTCCTGAGGCCGTAGCCGCGAAGCAGCGAGGCCGCGGTCAACAGCTCGTCGAGGTACCCGAGCGTCGCCGCCTCGTCGACGAGGAAGAGATCCGGGACGGCCGGACGTACCTTGCGCTCGGTGACCGTGTTGAGGATCGTGCCGAGCCAGACCCGCAGCAGCGACTTGTGGCTTTGCAGCATGTTCGGGGGAACGCGCAGGTAGATCGTCATCGGCTCGTTCTCGCGGATCTGCTTCAGCAGGCCCCAGCCGCCCTTCAGCGACCGGCTCGATCGCTCGGAGGCGAGAAACGCGATATGGCCCCTGACGGAGGTCAGGATCGACGCCCCGGTCTTGTCGGGCGCGTCGGCATAGGCGCGCGCGCCTGCGATCATCGCGCCGCCGTGGAGATCGCAGCTCCGCATCGCCGCGAGCATCTCCTCGAGGTGATCCGCGACGCCCCACATCCGGTGCAGCAGCGACAGCGACCGGTCGGGGCGGCGGATATGCGTCGCGAGGAACAGCAGCGTCCCGGCGATGATCTGTTCGGCCATGTCGTCCCAGAACGGATCCGCGTGTGCGGGCATGCCCGGGCCGATGAGCTTGGCGATGCGCTTGCACTGGTCGTAGGCGTCGTCCGAGAGCGGGTCGATCGCCTCCATCGGATTGAGCGCGTCGGTGCGCGGACCGAACGGGTCGAGCGTGATGACCTTCTGGCCCATTGCGCGCCGCGCCCGTGCCGTGACGGCGGAGATCTCGCCTTTCACGTCCATGATGACCATGGAGCCGGGATAGGTGAGCGCGGTCGGGATCACCTGGGAGACCCCTTTGCCAGTCCCGGTGCCGGCGATGGTGACGAGGCCCGCATCGGTCTCGTCGGTGATGAGCTCGCCCGCCGCCGCGGCGGATCCCGCACCGAAGCCGAGCGGGGTCTTTTCGGCGATCGTGCGGCCGAGGGCGATGGCGTGGGGTGCGGTCATGGGCGGGCTCCTGTGTCGAGTGTCGAAACCGATGTCTCGGTGGGTGGGCCGCCATGACGGGTCGAGGCCAAAAAATCTGACCGCACTCGGCGACGGAATGGGCGCCATGCCCATGCTGCAACGCGGCATCCACGTCTTGGACGTGGTCCGGGACCTGCATGATGGCCATCTTCCTGTTAGCGATAAACACGAGCATAACAGGAGCCATTCATGGCCGACATCACCCTCGCGCCGGCACGTGCCAGCCTCCGCGACCGCGTCGCGGCCTATCTCGACACGCTCCGCGCCGAACGCGCGCGGCGCCGCGAATTCACCCGCGTCTACGGCGAGCTCGCTCGCATGACCGACCGGGATCTGGCCGACATCGGCATCTCAAGCGTCAGCATTGAAGACGTCGCCTACGAGGCGGCCTACGGTCGGGTCTGAACCCGGCCGTTCCGCTTCGGAGCGCGGCCGACCGGCCGGCTTTCCCCCTCGTCCACGTGACGACGCGCTGAATTTCAGGATTTTTTCGGCAGCCCCGCGTCATACCCGGCACGACATCGCGACATCGGCTTTGCCCAACAGAAAAAACCGAGGAGACAGCAGATGTCCGAGCCGCAGAACACCACCACGATCATCGTCGCCCGCCAGGAGAAAAGCGTCATCGCCGCCTTTCTCCTCACGTTCCTCTTCGGCCCGCTCGGGCTGCTCTACGCCACGATCGGCGGCGGCATCTTCCTGATCATCGTTGCGATGATCATCGGCGCTGCAACCCTCGGCATTGGAGCCCTCCTAACCTGGCCGATCGCGATGATCTGGGCGGTACTCGCCGCCCGCGCTTCCAAGCGCGACCCCAAAGCGGTCTGAGCCGGCCCGCCCCGGCGTATCCGCCGGGGCATCAGGCCGTCCCCGGGATCAGGCGATCTCGAGATCCTCGGCCGACTTGCCGGCCTCACGCGCCTCGATGAACCATTTCGGCTGGCGACCGCGGCCAGACCAGGTCTGGCTCGGATTGTCCGGGTTGGCGTATTTCGGCGGATTGGCCGGCTTGGCGGCTCCACCGCTTTTCGCCTTGGTCAAATCACTCAACGAGAAGCCATACTCGCGCGCCGCATCGTCGGCCGCCTTCATCGCGCGCTGATAATTCCGCTGCTCGATCGTTTCGAGCGCTTTCTCGACGTCCTTTCTCAGCTTGAGGAGTTCGTCTTTGTCCAGCGCATCGATATTGATTTCGTCGCTCATGGTTCGTGCTCGCAATGCTTATTTTAGTGGTGAGAAATCACCGTCTTGAAAGAGATGCAAGGCGGTGAGCCGTTTGACCGGTATTGCGAAAATATCAATGGACCGGCGCAGTCGCAAGCGATATTGTTTTTCGCATATCGATTGGAGCCGGACATGATGCACCAGACACAACTTCGCCCGAACGCGGCGCAGTCTTCCTTGGCAGCACTCGACGAACTGGCCGCCGAGCTGGGCGCCCGTTTCGAGGACGCGTATCGCGCGTTGCAGGGCGACAATCCGGCGAAGTTTGCATTCTCGGCGAGGCACGTCCTCTCCCGTGAGAACGACGTGCGTGGAGAGCTGCGCAGCGCGATCGGGGATCTGTCCGCGCTGCTATCGCGCTATGAGCGCATCATCGCCGAACTTGGCGCGCTCTCCGCGCCGGCAGGATCTGCGGGCCGCGATACGCACACGATGGAATAGGCTGGGCGAATTCAGAGGCCGGGGTCTTTCGGCTCCGGCTCGACCGTCCGGCCCGCCTCCGAGAACGAGTTTTCGATCATCTCGATATCGTGCGCCGAGCACCCGCGCGCCTGCATCACAGAGCGCCAGTTGGCAGCAACCATCCGGGACAGCTCGTTGGCGATCGTCACCGCCTCGGCGCGCTGAAGGCCGAGGCTCTCAGCCCCGTCGACCGCGGCCTCGAGCCTTGCTTCACGGCCCGCACCGGCGCGGCCGAGATGCAGGAACATCGCCCGCGAGCTGCTGACCTGCAGCGACGGGGTGACGTCGTAGACCGGGCTCGGCTCGTAGCGCCCGTCTTCCCCAAGAAGGAAGGCATGGTTGCGGTAGTGGTCGTCGGTATTGCCGCAGAGGACGTTCATCACCATCCGGCGATAGACCTCTTCGCCCGCGGGCGCCGCCCCGTAGCGCCGCAGCGCATCGTAGATGTCGGCATAGCCGGAGGCGGATCGGTCAAGCTCGTGCGCGCCGAGCAGCGTCAGCGAAGAGACCATGTGACGGCGCCGGACCCGGCCCTCGTCATCCTGGCTGCGGTCGAACCGCTTCAGGAGCAGCGCGTCCCGGCCCCCGATCGTGGTCACGTCGCGCTCGCAGGTCGGAAGGCCGGCCATCTCGCAAAGGTCGAGACAGCCCGCCTCGGTGCGCGCCATCGATACCCGGTCGCCCTCCTTGCCGAACTTCACCAGCCAGGGAAAGCCGTCCACCAGAACGGTGCCCTTGGGCCGCGCGCCGCCGAGATCCGAGCCCGGGGACACGAAATCCATCAGGTGCTCCTCGGGTCGCTCGTCCCGGCCGACCTGGTCGACCAGCTCCTGAAACTGCGCGAGATCGCCGAGACTTGGCGAGAAGTCGGGCAGCGTGAAGGAGAGCGCCTGCCCCGGCCGCGTGGGGTTCGCACCGAAACGCAGCGCGCCGATGCGCGTGCCGCTCTGCGAGGCGAGGAGGAACTCCGCCTCGTTCGCCGGCCGGTTCAGCTTGCGCAGCACGTACTTGTCGATCAGCGACCGCCCCCAGGCGTCCGGCGCCGCGTCGCGGATCCCGTTGAAGAGCGCGAAATCCTCCGGCGTGCGGATCACCTCGCTGGTGAGCGGCATCTGCACCGGATCGATCGCCACCGCATCGGCGCGCTCGAGATAGCCGCGGCCGTAGCCGAAAATGCTCCGGGTGTGGTTGCCGTCCTCGGAGATCTGGATGCGACCCGCAGGGACGCTCTCGCCGCCGAGTTCGATGAAGACGATCGCCTTGTAGTCCATCACGGGCCTCCGGTCAGAAGTCGAGGTCGCCGAGTTCGGACTCGGGCGACGGGTGCCGCACGCGTTTCGGAAGACCGTGCCGCGCCGCTTTCTGGAACCCAGCATCGCGCTCCTGTGCGAAAACGGAAAGTAGTCCCTGCTCCAGCCCCATCACCCAGGCTGCCATCGCGTAGGTGCCGAAGCTCACCCGCGGGTCCCCCTTCTCGAGGCGCACCACGGTGGTCCGGCCGACATTGAGCCTGTCGGCCATGTCCTGCTGGGTCAGCTTGCGCACCTTGCGCGCCGCGGCGATGTCCGAGCCGAGCTCATGCATGATCGGCCGCAGCGCGTCCGGGAAGGTGTTGGTGATGCGACGGGGTTCCATGAGATGTTCCACAAGAAGAACTTTAATACCGACAATGTATGCCGTGTGATACGGCATGCAAGACAAATGTGCCGTGCCCGCAGTGCTATGCCTCACATGGCGAACATTATAAGACTTAATGCAGCCTGTGTGAGCCTCTTTCAGCCGATTCAGCTCGAGAGGGCAGCTCCCACCTCTCTGATCACGGGTGAAATGCCCTTCGGCCTGCGAGCCCGAGGCGCATTTTGGCCTAACTCTGACTTCTGGACTGCACAGGTACAGCTCTTATCCAATTCACAAACGCCTCGGACGCTCCGGTAACCGGCTTCCCAGCGCGCAGAATGTAGTGGCCGAGAACAGCCCCGGCTTCGTTGGGCAGTGGGCACAAGAGTCCCGCGTCCACGTCGTCCTGAACGAGGAACGGAGATGCCAAGGCCATACCGGCGCCAGAAACCGCAGCTCGAAGTGCGATCTCGTCGAGATCGAAGCGTCCGGTGTAGCGAAGTTCAAGATCACTGCGGTGCGTCGCTGAAAGCCACGCTTTCCAATCCCAATTTCCCGCGGAGGCTTGAAGGGCCGGTATGCGGGTCAAGTCAATGGGGTCATCGATCTCCGAAAGAAGCCTCGGGGATACGTAGGGTCGACAGAGATCCTCCAGCAGAACGATACCGCCGTCGTCTTCCGCGGTTATGGGACGGTAGGCGATGGTAATGTCGGCCCGGGTCACTGATGGAATGCCCGATCCGCCGAAGGTTTCGATGCTCGCATCGATGCGGGGCCGGCGTCGCCTGAAGTCCTGCAGCCTGGGGATCAGCCACCGGGTCGCCAGGGTCAGCGGCACGCTTACGGTGAGCGCCTGATCACCGCTGACGACTGAGGAGATTGCGCGATTAAGGGCGCTCAGTCCCGGCTGTGACTCTTGGAAAAACCTATCACCCGCCGGGGTCAACCGAAGCGCGTTGTTCGTTCGGTGAAATAACGAAACGCCGAGCGATGTCTCCAGATTCTGGATCTGCCTGCTCACGGCGCCGGGGGTCACCCCAAGGCGGGCAGCGGCCATCGAGATGCTTCCGGCTTCAGCCGTCATGACAAAGACCCGCACCGCGTTGAGCGAAATATTTTCCGGAGTTTGCATGAGTTTACCTGATGCAGGGTGACAAAAAGTCGTTTGCAAGTGATCACGAACGAGACTTCTACATGATGCATGATCAACCAGAGACCAAGCCACCACGTGACCGCCGGGCATCTTCCGGCCATCCTCTGGGTTCTGCTGAGCACGTTTCTTTGGACGGTGATTTTTGCCGCGGGAAAGCTCTCGGGTGGCGAGATCGGCGCGTTTCAGATCACCTTCCTGCGTTATGTCGGCGGCTTCTCTCTCCTCTCGGGCGCGGTAGTGGCGCAAGGCCGTTTGGCCCAACATCGCAGCGCTCGGCCATCCGCGCATTTCGCGCGTGCCGTCTGCGGCTGCGGGGCGGCCGTGGCCATCACCTGGGCGTCGACCAGGATGCCTCTTGTCGATGCGACCGCCATTGGGATGCTGAGCGGTGTCCTGACCGTATTGCTCGGCGTGGCGGTCTTGAATGAGCGTCTTGGACGGGCGAACGGGATTGCAATTTTCCTTGCGGTCGTCGGGGTGGCATTTGTGATGCTCGGTAAAGGCGCATTCCGGAGCGGGCTCTTCTTGATCCCTGCGCTGGTTGCGTTTCTCAGTGCCGCAATGTTCGCGCTCGAAGGCCTGCTCATCAGCGTTCTCGGCCGAGCCGAACGACCGGGCACCGTAATGCTGCACGTATCCTTCTTCGGGCTCGTCCTGATGGGCGGGCCCGCCTGGCTCGAATGGCGGCCGCTTTCCTGGCAGGCAACGCTCTCCTGCATATCGCTCGGACCGGTAGGCTTGATCGCACAGTATTGCACAATCCGGGGGTATCGCGCGGCCCCGTTGTCCGTCGTAGCCCCGATCGATTATTCATGGATCCTCTTCTCAGCGCTCCTCGGGGCCATGTTTTTCGGTGAGATCCCCGGCCCGTCGGCCTGGATCGGCTGCACCTTGATCGTCTCTGGAGGAGTGGTGCTGGCTCGGGCACATCAGAGCTCTTGAACGCATTCTCGCGGCAAGCTCGAATACCTACGTGCCGCGCGAGCATTCGGCTCCCGCCTCCTGATCCGATACGAACCCCTCTTTTTCGTTTCGCTTCGCAGTATCTCGATGTAGGTTTGCGAAAATAGGAACTGTCGAGCTATGGGTCTTTCAACACGCGGCGCCTGGAGCCAACACGCGTCCCGCATCGACGCATCGGTCAACTGGACCGTGCCGGCCGCCGACGGCGGGATGCACGAATGCCGCTATGTGCGCCGCTCGGATGACTACTTTATCGCCTATCTGTCCTCGCATAGCGGATGCCGACATGCCTGCCGGTTCTGCCATCTGACGCAGACGGCGCAGACGATGTTCGCGCCCGCGTCGATCCCCGATCTGCACGCGCAGCTGGCGCGGGTCCTGGCGCATTACGATGCGGAGGGCGCCCCCGCCCGGCGCATCAACATCAACTTCATGGCGCGCGGCGAGCCGCTGTCGAGCCGGGCCCTGATGACCGATTTCGACAGCTTCGGGCGCTTCGCGCGGATCGAGGCGGACCTGCGCGGCCTCGAGCTGAAGATCAACGTCTCGACGATCATGCCGCGCGACAGCGGGGATGTGGATCTCGTGGCCGCCTTCGGGACTGCGCCGGTCGTCCTCTACTGGTCGCTCTATTCGCTCGATCCGGCGTTCCGGCGCCGATGGCTGCCGCGGGCGGAGGATCCGGATCGCGCCATGGCACGCCTTCTTGACTGGCAGCAGCGCGTGGGCGGCCGCGTCGTCTTGCACTGGGCACTGATCGAGGGCGAGAACGACCAGGACGAGACCTTTGCGCGGATCGCGGAATTCGTGCGCGCCTCCGGCCTCGCGGCTAAGCTGAACCTCGTCCGCTACAACCCGCATTCCGCAAAGACCGGCACCGAGGCGTCCGAGGACCGCTATGCGGCCGCGCTGGAGCGTATCGGCGGCGGCCTTGCCGTCCCCGGCAGCAAAGTCGTGAGCCGCGTCGGATTCGACGTGAAGGCGAGCTGCGGCATGTTCATGCCGAGGTCCGCATGAGCCCGGCCGAGCGGCTGCTGAAAGCGCTCCATGAGCGATGCGGCCACCCCGATCCCTACGGCGAGGTGCCGCTGCTGCGGGATGGCGCCCATGTCGGCCAGCTCGCCATGCACGCCGCGTCGCCCGACACGGCCTGGATCGGCTCGATCCGGCTCTATCCCGAATTCTGCCGGCAGGGGATCGGCACCCCGATCATGCGCGAAATCCTCGACATGGCCGACGAGGCCGGCTGCACCATTGCGCTCGAGGCGTTCTGGCGGCCGGGCAAGCCCGGCGGCGGTTGGCTTCCGGACTTCTACCGGTCGCTCGACTTCGAGGCGATCGGTGGGCCCGGCGAGGACGGGCATGTCGAGATGATACGGGTCCCCGCGCCCGCGGCCGCGCTCTGCCCGGCCTGAAACAGGGGCAAGTCGCGATCAGTCCGGCACGATGCGGTGCCATGCCTCGGCAAAGTCAGGAGCCATGAAGATCCTGGCTTCAAGCCAGTAGGCCCGCGTGCCGCCCTGATCGCGGCTGGCAAGGCCCCTCACCTCCTCGAGAGAGAGGACGTAGCAGGAGGGCGCATCGGAGGTCGCCCCGACGGTGATGATCCACCACCGCGAGCGAAGCCGGTCGAGGGATGTGCCGAGCGGGACGGCGGATCGCCTGGCGAGCGCCTTCGACTGGACGCTCACGGACCGCGCCTCGTCCTCCGGATCGACAAGGTAGAGATCGGCGCCGCGCGCGTTGCGGCTTGTGGGGAGCACGGTCCACCCGAGCCGGGTCAGGCGCCAGGAGATATAGAACAGTCCGGCATTTCCGGTCAGCTGGGCCTTCAAAGAGATCTCCCATAGAGCATGGACCGGTATCCGGCCGATCCCGCTCAAGCCAAGCTCAGTCTCCGCCCGACCGCAACAGGATGCGCGCGAATGCTGGCTGGCCCAGAAGTCCAGAACTGAACGGCTGGCGCCCGTCAGGCGCTCTCCAGCTCCCCTGCCCCATGGACGAGCGCGTTGCCGTCCATGATCCCGCGGGCCATTTCCACCGCCTCGTCCATGCTCGCGCACAGGGTGATCTTGCCGCTCTTGGCGATCGAGAACTCGTCGATGCCAACGCCGAGGACGGGCACGCCCGCGCCAAGTGCCGCCCCGACCTCGATCCATGCCCCCTTCAGCGTCTCGCCCGGCTCCATGTAGACGATCAGCACCTCGGCCGAGATGACCTCGGAGATGCAGCGGTCCCAGAGATCGGGCCAGTCGAGCGTGAGACCGGGCGCGCTCTCGTCGATCCAGGTGGAGATCACCGGCAGCCGCTTACGCAACTCCTGCCAGCGCGGCCCGTGCGCCACCGCCTTCGAGGCGATGTAGACGCCGTGCCTGCCTGGCTTGGCGGCGGGCCCGGCCGCATCGCGGGCGGCGTTCTCCGCCAGCGTCTCGGCATGGCACGGCGCGCAGCGCGGTGCGCGTTTCGGTCCGAGAAAGGCATGGCCGCAGGCCGCGCAATTGCTGGCGTAGTCGCCATCGCTCCAGTTGCGCTTGCCATGCGCCGGCAGGATTACCTCGATCCGCTCGCCGAGCACGTCCTCGAGGTGATGCTCACCGAGCAGCCGGCCGCCATTGGCCGTTTGCAACGCGCGGATCGCCGCCTTGACGTCGGTCGACGCGTCCTCCTCGAGAAGGGTCCTGTCGCCCGCTTCCGAGCGCACGAGATAGAAGCGCGGCAGCGCATCGGTGTCGACGACGTCGAGGCTTACGCCCTTCCGCAGCCGCGACAGCTGGTCGTCGCTGAGCTCCGCCAGCTTGCGCATCTCGCCGCTGACCTTCAGCAGATCCCATGGCCGTGTCTGGCGCGTGCTGCGGCGAACCGCCCGGAGCGCCATCGGCTCGGCCGATGCCCGGGCGCCCTCGTCGTCGCCCGTATGAAAGCCGACGGCCCGGTTCGCCCTGCCGATCCCGTAGGCATCCGCAACGCTCGCACGGAAGATCGGATCGTAGTCGGTGCCGCCGAGGTCGTGGGTCCGCGTGACGAGCTGCAGGCGGCCGTCCGCGTCCCCGCAATGGCGGAAGACGAGATATTGGTTGCTCATGCCGTGGTTCCTTTACGGGTAGAGACGGGCGAGGCGGACTCGGAGCGCACGCGCTTCAAGCCGCGCTTCGACAGGTAGACGTTCACATCGAGCAGGAGGTTCTTGCGGTTCCAGGGGTTCCGCAGGTCGGTGTCCATCGGGTCGAGGCGGTTCAGGAGATGGTTGCCGCTGTGCCGGCTCGGATCACCCCAGTGGTGCAGGACATCGGGGATCTCGGACACCGGCAGGCCGGTGAGCAGGGAGATGTCCGCGACATCGCGCGGGATGAACGTGGCGCGATAGGTCGCCACGGCTCCGGTCAGGTAGCAGAGCCACTTGCCGCCCCTCTGGCGGTATTCTCCGAAGGCGTGTTCGTTGCCCCATCCCCAGCGGGAATAGATGCCGAAGGTGTCGTCATCCCCGACCTCTCCGAAGCCCATCAGAGGCGACTTGATATGGCCCTCGGTGCGCGTCGAGGCTTCCGGGCCGGCCGCGATGAGGGGCAGGATCGCATCGATGTTGGCCCCGATCGCGCGGGAATACCAGGCCGCGACTTCCGGCTTGCGCGCGTCGAATTCCTCGTCGGCGCATTTCTGGATGTAGGCGGCCATGTTCTTGCGCGCGATGAAGAGGCGGTCCCGCTGCAGTTCGGCTTCGGTCCCGAAATCGGCGCCGGAAAATGCCTCGAGCTCGGTCACGGCCGGCTTCTTCCAGAACGGCAGCTTCTCGATACGCTCCCGGCTCATGGACCGGATGCCATCGGTCAGGGCGACGGAATGCGCAGCGATGGCGCCGTCCCTCTCCCGATCGCCCTGCGCACTCTCGAGAAACAGGATCTCATCGTGGTTCCGGTGCCAGGTGTTCAGGACAGCGCTCGGAACCCGGTCACGATACCGCGCCTCGAGCCAGGCATTGATCACCTCCGGCGGGTAGCTGGTCTGCTCGGCCATGACCTCGGCGGTCAGTTCCTCGACCCGAACGTCCTCAAGCGTGATCGGGCGATAGTCCTGCGCCGCGGGCAGCCTGGCGCCGTTGCCGTCCTCGACCAGCAGCTCGCGGCGGCGGATCATCTCGCCAGTGTAGCTGAGCTCCGGTGCGCGCCAGCCCTGCTTCCAGAACCGGTCGGAGATCAGCGACAGCATC
This sequence comes from Roseivivax halodurans JCM 10272, assembly GCF_000521785.1. Lineage (GTDB taxonomy): Bacteria > Pseudomonadota > Alphaproteobacteria > Rhodobacterales > Rhodobacteraceae > Roseivivax > Roseivivax halodurans. The sequence goes on along the minus strand of NZ_JALZ01000021.1, from coordinate 24,058 downwards.
ATCGTGACCCAGATCGCCTGGGTCGGCGGCAGGTCCTTGATCTCCATCAGCGGCATCAGCCGCAGCCCGTGCGCGACCGGCGCGGTTTCTCGCTCGAAGACCACATCGCCCTTGTCGTCGAAGCTGGTGGGGATCAGCTGATAGGGGAAGTGGTTCGCATTTTCACGCGCCGCGTAGGTCCGGGCGACACCGCGGCTGCCGCGCGCTTCCAGCACGTCGTCCTGCCCCGGATAGACCGGCTTGCGGCGGTCGGTGAAGAGAATGACGTTGCCGCCATTGCGCATGACGAAGGCGAAGTAGCTGCGGTTGGCGTGCGCGGCATCGCGCATGAGGACCAGCGCCACGCCAGAGACGGGCATATCCCGCACGGCGGCCAGGAGATCGTTCGCCGACCAGGCCATGTGGACGTGACGGATGACCTGCGGATGGGCTGTGTCCACCTCTCCGGCCAGGAACTGGTAGGCCTGGAGCTTGTCGAGCGAGCGCAGCGCGTCGCGGCGCAGGAACGGGATAGCGTCCGGCCCGTCGACGAGCTCGAGCACGTCCGGGCGATCCGCCCCGTAGGCGGCCAGCCCGTCGCGCACCCGCCTCCGGAACTGGGCCGAAACCTCGAGCGCACGATCGGATTGCACGATGGAGAAAAGCCGCTCGGCATCCTGCAGGAAGCCGGTCGTCTTGGCGTAGTCGCGCATGATCTGCGCGGCCGAGAAGGTCTTGTCCTCGAGAAAGAGCCGCAGGAACACCTCGAGCAGCAGGTAGGCGGTGGTGCCCTCGGGATCGAGCTTGAGCGCCTCGTCGAGCATCCGGTTCATCTCGCTGATGCCGAGACTGCCGAGCGTGAAGCGGGTCTCGTTCCGACGCACGCCGGTCAGCGCCTCCCAGCGGGAGACCGCGTCCTCGAAGATGTCGCGGATCGGCCGATCGTCCTCGGCGGGGAGAACCGGATCAGGCCGCATAGGCGCATGCCCCGCGGCGACGGTCATGGAAGAAGAAGGCCAGCGCGATTGTATGAAGCGGCAGCGCGACCATCCAGCCCGCGCCCGGGAGGAAATGATTGGCCGCGAGCCCCGCGATCAGGCAGGGAAAAGAGATCATCGAGGTCACCTGGGCGAACATATCCGGCTCCGAGCATCTAGGTAATTGTTTTTCGCAAATCGTTTTACATCGTTTTTCGCACCCAGGCAAGCGGCAACCGCCGCCCGGATGGAAACCGCCGGCATGGCCTATGGCATGCTCGGCCGATTGCGGGCGCGCACGCCGCGGCGCCCCTTGTCGTACATCCACGGACGCGCCATGCGATCCTCCGAGAGCAGGATCGCCCCGTAGGCCCGCTTCTTGCGCTGGACCTCCGCAAGGGCCGCGTCGCGCTCTTCGACCGTCACCGCGGCGTTGAGGCGGTCGATCGACCGCTCGTAGCCGCGCTGCGCGATCACGCGCCGCTGCGAGGCATTCTTGGGCAGATGGAGTCGGAACGGCTGGATCATCGATCAGGCCTCCTCGAGGTCAGCGGGAACGTCATCCCAGGTGCGCCGGTCGAGCAGCCGCCCGGCATCGCGCTTGTCCATGCGGACCGAGAAGCCGCCCCCGTCAGGCCACTCGTGCCAGAGGCCACCCTCTTCGCCCCGGCTCCGCGAGTTCTCGCATCCATGGGCATCGATCTCGCCGAACGGGAACCAGTTGCCCCACTGCTTGAAGAGGAAGGCGGTACCGGCGGCGGCGCACTGGTCGCGCAGGGCGCGCACCCAGCCGATATGCATCGGGCGCGCCTCCGCGCCCGTCTCGCCCCCGACGATTACCCAGTCCAGCTTGCCGAGATAGCTGGCCCCCGTGAACACCGCCTGATGATCGTTCGGCCCGGAGGGACTGCACCCGACGCCGGGGGACCAGTGCCCGCCGCGCAACACGTCGTGGTAGTGCGCGCCGGTGGCGTGCCGGATTCCGGCGAACCGCACGCGGGTCAGATCCACCGCACCGAGCAGGGGCTCCATCGACAGATAGGCCACGCTGAGCGCATGGTCGGCCTTCAACTTCAGGAGCTTGACGATGTCGCGGTCGGCTTCCGCCTGCCCCGTCACGGTGATCCCGACCCAGATATTTGCGGGCGTGCCGTCCGGGAACATCTCGCGCAGCACCTGATCCGCGTTGCCGATGCGCTTTGTCAGCAGCAGCCAGTCGAGATCCGGGGTCGCCTGGATGAGCTCGGCGAGATCCGCGCGCCACTCCGGGAGGACCGAGGCATGGGTGTCGAAAACATCCGCAAGCGAGCTGCAGAAGACACGGTGCCGTTCGCCCGCCGCGCGCGCTGCCGCGTTCCACTTCGCCGGCAAGGCCCAGTTGCGCGGCCGCGTGCGGACACGTTCCGCGTGCGGGCCCCATTTCGCGGCATGGGCGCCCCCGTTCGCGACCTCGGCATAGCAATGGTCGCAGCCGGGCCCGACCTTCTGGCATCCGATCCAGGGATTGAACGTGTGCTGGGCCCACTCGATCTTCGTGTTCTCGGCCATCCCGGCCTCCCTATAGGAGCAACATAAAGTATTTCGCAAATCACCATACCATCGGTTGAGCTGCCCGGTAAGAGTGTTTTTCGCATTTTCTGACCGAACCGTCTCCCTGGTACCTGGATCAGGGTCGGCCGGGCCACTCCGTGGCTGTCTCGTCGAAGGTCCAGTTGATCTGCTTCTCCTCGCCCGCCGCCCTTGCGTCGACAACGATGCCGGGCCGGCCGGCCGCCTCGATCACGACATCGATACGGTTGACGATCTCGAAGCCCGCCGCCTCGTAGACGAACTCCGTGAGGTTCTCCATGACCTGAGCGGTCGCCTCGAAGAGCGTGGCCTGGCCATCGAAGTCGTGGACGATCATGTCGCCGCCCCGCCCAAGGTAAATCCCGGACAATGCCCGTCCGAACGGACGGTCTCCGACATCCATCACCTCGTCGTCATGGCCATGGAAGACCGCGCCCTGCAGCCCGGCCTTGCCGTCTTCCGTCATGTAGCAGTCGGCCGCGCGCGCGATGCCGAGATGTCCGAAAACTGTCTGCAACTCTTTGACCTGCGCGAGGATGGCTGCGCGGACGCCGTGTTCAACGGTCTCGCTCATGGTGCTTTCCCCTTTCCATGCTTGTGTTCCGGCGGCTCTCCGGCAAGCTCGTGACGTGCCACCTGCCGGCCCCGGCGGCCGTAGCAGATCGGGCAGATCTGGAAACGGAACGGCGCCGCTGAGATCAGTCGGCGCCCGGTGCCGGAACAGTGCCAGCAGATATCGACCACGACAGGCCTCATGCCGCCCGCGATCCTCATGCCGGAGCGTCGCCTGCATGCGCGGATGCGCGGATCCCGGCGGCCTGCATCGCGGCGACAAGCGCTGTCGGCGGCGCGCCCCGATGATGCAGCATCATGGCGAACACCGCGATATCGATGAGGTTGCCCGGGTTCGATTTGGCAAGGTGCCCGGCCATCATCGCGGCCAGCTCCTCCACCGTGCAGAGGCGCGGGTCATGCCAGCCGCCACGCCCCTTGGCGCGGGAGCGCGCAAGCTTCGCACGCATGGCGTCCGCGAACTCGCTCACCGTGCGATCGTCGATGTCGGCCTCGAGGTGCTGAGCTGCTGCGTCGGTCATCTCGGTCTCCTATGGCTCGAGGCCGGGTGTGCCCAACATGGCAAGCCGACCGTTGATGTCGGCCATGACGCCGGTGAAGTCGCGGCGCACCCCGAGAGGATCGTGCTCGAGACCATCGAGCTCGGAGGCCACGAACCAGCACCGCTCGTCGTTGCGCAGCGGCTCGAAGCGCCCGCTGCGGATCATGTCCCGAAACTCATCGAGCCCCCGCCGGAAGAGCGCAATCTTGAGGACCAGCTCGGCCTCGCTGCGGGCATGAACGTTCTCGACATGAACATGCGGCGCGCCGACGACGTCGCTCCCGATGGACCAGCTCGAGACCGGGCGGTTGCTCGCCGGGGCGACCCGGTCGATGAGACGCATGCCCTCGACCAGCCGGTCGAGACCCCGGACCTCTCCGAAGATCGCGCCCTCCTGCCGCCGTGTCACCATGTCGTTCGGGCGCGCGCCGAGCGTTCCGAAAAGCTTTCCGCAGACGCCGAGAGCGACAGGGCGGGCCCGCCACCAGCTGCCGTCCGCGATGCCGTCGAGCTCGATCCGGATCCGGACCGGCCAACCGAGCATGGGCATTTCCGCACGCAGGGCTGCAAGGAACGCCTCGTAACAGGGCCGGGGCTCCGGCTGCTGGATTTCCGCCATAGCGATGCCGACGAGATCGAGCCCGTCGCCATCGATCCGCACGGCGCGATCGTTCACCGCGAATTCGATGGCCGGATGTGCCCAACGGCGGCGATCGTCGCGCTTGCGCCGGACATGGGCCTCGAGCGCATCTCGCAGCTCTGCGCACCAGGCCTGAAGAGCCGCATCGAGCGGTCCGTCCCCCCGGCCGCTCATGGCTTCGCGTTTTCACAGACGGTGGGCCGTTCAAGACGATCCGGAACCCCGGCGATCAACATGTACTGGGCGACGAGCGAGACCGGCGTCGGAATCGGGTTGCAGCCGGAGAGCCACCGCGTGACCGCGCCCGGAGTTACGCCGATCGCTTCCGATAGCCGGGCCTGCCATCCGGTCCCGTTTCCGAACAGGGACGTTCCGATGTCGCGCAGCTGCGCAGGCGTCAGCCGACGGTGCAGTCCATGCCGCGCGAGATCTGGAGTCTGTGGCATTGTCCGGGGCCTCTCGTGTTCTGTCCCGTGCAGCATAGCCACAAGCCTTGACAACGCCAACTTACATTTTCGCATTTTACAGAGCGTAACGCCAGACGAGCCCCTGTAATGGCCTGTTTCAGGCCCCGTTACGGTGTTTCCCTATATTTATCAGTGCTTTAAGGCTCATGTAACGCCGTATCGCCCGTAACGGCGGAGAAGTGTGTATTTATCTCTGTCATTCTGGGTGGATCTTTCTCTCTCTTCATATATTTATTTATATTTATTTGTTACATATATAGATAGATAGATAATAGACATATTTTTCAACCACTTACGTCTGTATCTTGAAGTGTAACGCCATGTAACGCCGTTACCTCATTGAGTTTATTTACTTTTATCTCCAGCGACACACGGCGAGATCGGCTCATGGGCCGCATTCAGGGGCGATGACGCATTTTCGACGATACCAGTAAAACCGCCCGGTCCAATGAAATAAGGGCGGTAACGCCATGACGGCGCTAATCGAGCCCAACTGGGGTGCCGAATGCGGTGCCGAGAGGATTCCGGTCGGAGATCGGGTCAGCATCCCGGGCTGTTCCCCGGGGCGAGACGCCGAAACGGCCCGCACGGACAAGCCGGCGGGCCGTTTCGGGCACAATGCTGTCGGCGGGCCGGCGCCGCGTCTCCGGTTCGAGAAACCTCGCGCTCGCTCAACGGGGGCGAGCCTCATCCATCAGGGGGCAAGCCTCGTTGCCCGCACTGTGCCACGCCGGTCCGTTCCGCAAGAACCGCCGAAAATCAGGGGGCCATCTCGAGGTCGGGGTCGCCTTCGTCGCGCTGCGCCTCGAATGCCTCGATCTCGGCGTCGGTGGCTGGCCGGTGATAGGCGTAGCAGATCATCTTGCCGTCGAGCTCGGGACGCCCCGCACGCCGGAACCCGCGGCCGGCCGGAAATTCCCGTCCGAAGCGCTCGACCGTTACATGGCGGCCATCGATCTGCCGGACCTGCCCCGCCTCGAGGCCGTCGTCGACCGGCACCAGCGTGCGCGCGAGCTTGCCAGGCGCCGCGGCCTCTCGCGCCTGGCGCCTGACATGGCGGTCGGGGCCCAGGATGGCGTCGATCCTGCGCAGCGCCGCCTCGATCTCCCCGTGCCGGTTTGCGCCGGCGATCCAGCAATGCGCCGCCGGCGCCCAGTAGGCGGAGTCGAGCCCGTCCATCACGCGCTTTGCCTCCGGATGGTACGGGAACGCGATGTGATAACTGCGGCCAACCTTCCAGGCTCTGACGTCCGGAGCGATTTCGATATGCGTGGGCTCCCGCCCGGGTGAATCCAGCGTCATGCGAGGTCCTCGTGCTTAACCGGACCAGGCTATGAGGCGGCAGCGAAAATCCATATCCATATCGGTTTTCGCGAACTGTCTCGCCGCATGCCGCAGCGCCGCTTCCTGCGGCCATCACGGCGTGGCACAGTAAACCGTCCCGGAAAACTCAATAAAACTTGGGACATCGAGGATGTTCTGCATGTGACCGCCTATCGGCTATAAAGCGTTTTTCGCATTTTCTTTGCCCGAAGAGCATTTTTCCTCTTTTCAATGTCATCGCCTTGATCTAACTTCCTCCACAGATCGAACGGGCACACCGCTCGTCACTGCCGAAACCAGGGCCCGATGGGCGCCACAGACGGAAAGGAGGACGCGACATGAAACGCCACGCTGCACACGCATCGTCGACACTGCGCGACCTTCTCGCGACGTCCCGGCGCTCCATGCCAATGGTCTGTGGCAATACCAGTTCGCAAGGGTATGACCCTCGCGGATGGTTTGGCCAGTCCATTCCCCTCGTTTCCGGCAGCTGAGGCTCACCAGCCAGTAGATCAGCAGAACACGCCGGATCGGACCTCCCGCCAAGCGGGGTCGTCCCACACCAAAATCCGGCGACCTGCACCCTTCCCCCTAAAGAAGAACGTGCCGCAGCCGGTCAGACTCGAAGCTCCATGCTCCGGATCTGCGCTCTTTGACATCGCTGGCGGAAGACCCTGTTCCCGGTAGGAAGACGCGACCCAGTCGCTGACCGATCATCCGGATGCCAAGTCAGGGTCTGATGATCGCACCCGCCCCTGAGGGGTTGGCTCTGCGATCCCATGTGCCATGTGCAGGGGCCGGCCGAGGTCGGCCCCCGCGCGTCATCCGAGCTTTCTTCCGAGCGCCGCGACATGGCGGGGCGTTTCGATGAAGGATCACGTTGAGTGTCATAAACAAACTTGTCTTTCTTTTCTCGCAGTCGGCGGGGCGTAGCTCAGCCAGGTAGAGCGGGCGCTTTGGGAGCGTCAGGTCGGAGGATCGAAGCCTCTCGCCCCGACCATGAAGCGAAATGACAAGGTTCGCCGCGAGGCGGACGACGGGGTGTGGCTCAGTCTGGTAGAGCGCCGCGTTCGGGACGCGGAGACCGAAGGTTCAAATCCTTTCACCCCGACCAATATAGCAGCCGTCCCGGGGCCGCATGGAGCGTTAGTCGAGCGGTCAAGACGCCGGCCTGTCACGCCGGAGAACACGGGTTCGATCCCCGTACGCTTCGCCAAATCCCGCCTCGGTCCGATTATCCGGATCTCGGTCGCGGTTTTCTTTCAAGACCTGGTCATCGGAGTATGGCGCAGCCTGGTAGCGCGTCCGTCTGGGGGACGGAAGGTCGTGGGTTCGAACCCCGCTACTCCGACCAGGCCTTGCAAGAAAATCAGCTTCTTCCGGGGTGAAGAAGCGTCTGCGGATGTAGCTCAGCCGGTAGAGCACCTGCCTTCCAAGCAGGATGTCGCGAGTTCGATCCTCGTCGTCCGCTCCAGATCATCATGGCGATGGTTTTCCGGGTAGCCCGGGCGCCCCGTGGAAGGGCGGTTCATGCCAGTGGGCGAAGCCGGGATCCTGGCAGATCCTGGAGGGACCCGGGCCCCACGGAAAACCATCGTCTTCCCCGCTTCGGCACACCGCCGGGGCGCATGCGTCGGTAGCTCAGCTGGTAGAGCACCTGGTTGAAGCCCAGGGTGTCGGTGGTTCAATCCCATCCCGTCGCACCAGTTTCGTGGCCCCGGACAGGGCGCGAGACCGCCACGTTCCCTCTCAGGGGTGAGCGCGGCGGCCGTCCTGTCCGGGGCCCGGCAAGCGCCCGCGGCGCAAACGGGGACGGCCACCCGGTAAACAACGGCCGACGACAGTTACGCGGATGTGGTGGAATGGTAGACGCGCCGGTTTCAGAAACCGGTGACCGGGAGGTCGTGGGAGTTCGAGTCTCCCCATCCGCACCAAGACGACCGCCCCTGCGGGGCAATGCTTCCCTAGCTCAGTTGGATCAGAGCGTCGCGCTACGAACGCGAAGGTCGGGAGTTCGAGTCTCTCGGGAAGCGCCACTCCCTCCCGCCCGGGGTCATGGGCGGATCTGGTGCCGGGACGGGACGGTAACGTGGTGGATTGCAAATCCATGGCCCCTTCACTGGGACCCGGTTCGACTCCGGGCGGCACCTCCATCTCCAATGGAAGCTGGAACCCCCGAGGCGAACATGGATGCTCATCCGGCCGTCTCTTCGGCCGGAACGCATCTCGGTTCGACTCCGGGCGGCACCTCCAATTGCACTCGATCATGTTCTTCTGACGGGGCCCCACCCTTGCCCGGCACGGTGAGGGGTCGGTGCCGCTTCGGGGGCTCCGTCACGAGAACATGTGCGGCCGACTTGATCGACCGCCGGGCAGCCGCTCTCTCAGTGAGGGCCCTGCCTCCATGGGCCCTTAGCTCATCTGGGGCGAGGGGCATCAGATCGCGAAACTCTCCGTGGGAGAGTTTCGAGCAACGAGCGCGGCCGAGTTGATCGGCCGCCGGGCAGCCGCTCTTCCAGTGAGGGCCCTGCCACCACGGGCCCTTAGCTCATCTGGGGCGAGGGGCATCGGATCGCGAAACTCTCCGGGGGAGGGTTTCGAGCAACGAGCGCGGCCGACTTGACCGGCCGCCGGGCAGCCGCTCTCTCAGTGAGGGCCCTGCCTTCCATGGGCCCTTAGCTCATCTGGGAGAGCGCCTGTTTTGCAAGCAGGAGGCGGTCGGTTCAAGTCCGACAGGGTCCACCAAACAATTGCAGGATCAGCGCGCCGGTGGATACAGATGGTAATACATACCAGCGGTCAGAGGATTGCGCGGATCGTTCGGGAAGGCGACGTTGAAGCCACGGAAACCTCGCGCACCCTGGGCGATCTCGCTAATCGTATCGCCGCGCTGGTTGTTGTTTACCGAGCTGGCGCGCGGCAGATTGGGGCACTTCTTCGCGAAGCCGGCCGCGTATTCATCCTGAAGCCAGCCAGGCTCACTGATCCAGTCGCCTCGGTACCACCCGTACATAGTGACCTCTCCCGTGGACGGATTGGCAGCCATTGGCCAACCGAAACGCTCTAGTGCCGGCGGCGTTCCACCTTGCCAATGCATGATCCCGGCAAGTCCGAAAGGCGTTGGATCGACGTATCTATCTTTCTCGAACTCGGAGTAGTTTCCGCGGCTGTCGGATTCGCAGAAGTAGGTCCTTCCGCCACCAGCATAGTAGCGCACGGACCAAGAGTTCTGACCATATTTGCGGTAGACGTGGTAACGTCCATTGATCGCCGAAGAGACCGCTACTTTTGTCATGTTCGACATGGGCATCGTCGGGAGGCGATCCCCCTGGTAGCGCCAGTCCGCTTGCAGCGGATTATATCCAAAGCGTGCCGCTCCGACCTGGGCGTGAACCTGTCGGGCAGCGGCTGCATATTGCTGATGCTGTGTGGTCATCCCACGCGGTGCGGATGTTTTCCATGGCTCTCCCGCGGCAAGAGCTGGCGTCGATGTGCCGAGCATCGCAAGGATGGCGCCGCCGACGAGGTATTTCCGAAAGATCACGTGAAGTCCTGACTTTTTAAAGTGTTACCTCGGGACGATCCCGAATGAACCCTGACAAAACAACCCTTGAGTGAGAAACAATCGATTTTTCCTCGGGTCTCTCAGCAATAAAGAATTGGATCGGAAGCTCAGTGGAGAGAGCACCGCGTTGCGAACGCTAAGGTCGGAGGTTCGAATTCTCCTAGGTCCACCAAAACTCCCGCGCGACAGACGCGGGATCGCCGGTTCCGCAAGGAACGCCACCATGATCCGCGAGGCAGGGTGCGTTCCGTCCGGACGCCGGCACATGCGGCAGTAGCTCAGAGGGAGAGCACCACCTTGCCAAGGTGGGGGTCACGGGTTCGATCCCCGTTTGCCGCTCCAATAACCTGGCGACGGGGATCGAAGCAGCAGGAAGGCGCGCGGAGCGCCACCGGTTCGAGCGACTATCGCGCCGACCATGCTGCCGGCCCGATACCCGTTTGCCGCTCCAGTATCTCGCCGGAGATCGATCGGCGTGCCGCCACGACGCGGACGAAGCCGACATCCGGCCCTCGGGCGGCACGACCGCGGTCAGGCCCTCGGCGAGGTAAAACAAACGGGGGCGAGCCCGGCGTCCGCTTTCACCAGGAGAGGCGCCAACCGAAATTCCAGAATGCCTGCGCGACGGTCGGGACCACGCATCCCGCGACTGCCCGTGCATGGCGAGAGGCCGACCCGAAGGGGGCGGAGTAAGCGACCCGGCGGGGCATCTTGCTGCCTTCGACCCGCGCCTCTCGTTTCTTTTGCGGCCGCACCTCATGGACAGGTGGCAGAGCGGTCGAATGCACCGGTTTCGAAAACCGGCGAGCCTGCAAGGGCTCCGTGGGTTCGAACCCCACCCTGTCCGCCAGGATCCTCGGCGCCCCCGGCGGCGCCGGACGCCGAGATGGTGGGGTGTAGCCAAGCTGGTAAGGCAACGGTTTTTGGTACCGTGTACCGCTGGTTCGAACCCAGCCACCCCAGCCAACGGCTTCGATACACGACCGCATTCTCGGGCGAGTGGCAGAGCGGTCGATTGCAGCAGGCTTGAACCCTGCCGGCCGCCTCCGCGGCCCGTCGGTTCGAATCCGACCTCGCCCGCCAAGTTCACCGTGGGGGGTTAGCTCAGCTGGGAGAGCGCCTGTTTTACACACAGGATGTCGGCGGTTCGATCCCGTCACCCCCTACCAGACCACCGGTATCGGTGTGACGGGTTCGACCCCGTCGCCCGCTACCATGGACGGTTAGCTCAGTGGTAGAGCACCTGACTTTTAATCAGGGTGTCCTGGGTTCGACCCCCAGACCGTTCACCAACAATACCGCCGGTCGAGCGCCTCGCGCGCTCCCGGCCGCAGACAAGCGCAGGACAATTTTCTTGAACTCCCGGTAGGATAGACCGGAAACCGCAAGTCAAAGGAAGACCGATATGTCCCTGCCCGACAAGCTCCTGATGGATGTCTGGACGCACGACGACGCGGATCACCGCGTCGAACATCTCGCGGCCAGCAACCCGAAGCTCGGCGCGCGGCTCGAACGGTTTGCGTTGCGCTTCATCTCTGAAAAGGGGCTCACGAACGAGTTCGCGGACGCGCTCGAGGAGATCGATGCCCGCAATGTCGAAGCCGCTGCCGAACGCCTGACCCCTTAGGCGATCGCCGTCCGAAGTTCATGCCGGTTGGATCCCGGCTCACTGGCCGAGCGATGCATCGTTAAACGGGTTCGAGCCCCGGCCGTGCCGTCATCCCGACGCCACGGTTCGCCCCTCGGTTGGGGCTGGCCATACCGTCCTTCCGGACACACATGCCGTCTTAGCTCAATGGTAGAGCGTCGCGTTGTGGCCGCGAAGATTCAGGTTCAACTCCTGGAGACGGTTCCAATTCGAAAGGGCCCCGACATGGGACATGCGACGACCTTCGAGGCTACGACTTCCTGATCGGGATGACTGCCTGCTACCGGATCCGTCCGGGCAACCGGGTCAAGGACCTGCCGCTCGACGCGCAGATCGCCTTCTCGAAGATACCGGGCGGACAGCCGTCGGTCGACTTCGCCGGCGGCACGTTCTGGAGCCTCGACTGGCGGGATGGCGAGAGCACGCGGATCCCGCGCAAGCCCGGCGACTGGCTCGTCGAGGCGGAGGACTACGGCATCAGCATCGTCGACGCCGCGGAGATCGCTTCGCCGGACGGGGCCTGAGCCATTCACCGAACAACCGGCGCTTCGGCGCCTATTCCCTTGTAGCTCAGCGGTAGAGCAGCTGACTGTTAATCAGTGTGTCGCAAGTTCGATCCTTGCCTGGGGAGCCAACACCAGCCGAGCTGGAGAGCAAGCAACCATCCGGGGGATGGTTGCGTGAGACCGGGCGGGGATCGAAGCGGCAGGGAGCTGGACGCCCGAAGGGCGCACCGGCGACCATGCCGCCGACAAGATCCTTGCCTGGGGAGCCAACACCAGCGGAGCTGGAGACCAAGATGCCCGCGTAGCTCAGTGGTAGAGCAGCCGATTTGTAATCGGCAGGTCGACAGTTCGAATCTAGTCCGTGGGCACCATTTTCGCATACCCTCCCGTGCCCTGCGGGAGACCTGGAGAGTTGGGTGAGCGGTCGAAACCAGTCCACTGCTAACGGACCAGGCCTTAACGGGCCTCGTGGGTTCAAATCCCACACTCTCCGCCACTTCCGGGAGGTCCCGCACCACGCGTGGCCTCCAGACCAGCATTCATGGCCGCGTCCTTTTCTGGGCGTCGATGGGTTCGAATCCCTCCGGTCCCGACACGGGATCGCGGGCGGGCGGTCCGCGCCGGGTCATGGATAAGCCGGCGGCGCCACGGCGCTGCCGGCCAGGATTGCGGCCCGCCCGGGTCGAAGCGCCATATGCTCCCCGGGGTCGGTCCAGATGAACGTGTCCCTGTAGCTCAGCTGGATAGAGTGCTGCATTCCTACTGCGGAGGTCGTGGGTTCGACTCCCTCCAGGGACGCCAGATACAGCCGCCGCGGCCGAGGCCGCGGCACGATAGGGGTGTAGCTCAGATGGTAGAGCGCCGGTCTCCAAAACCGGATGTCGTCGGTTCGATCCCGGCCACCCTTGCCAATACCAAGCAGACCAGAGGAGCCGGTCATGACCTTCGATGATGTCATCGAGAAACATCGCCTGGCCGCCGGCGCCTCGAGCCTGCGCGTCAGCCTGGCGCCCGCGGCCACACCCGAGGGCCTCGATGCCGAACTGGAGCGCCTCGGCGCCATCAGCGCGGCCTATGACGCCTTCCGTCCCGAGGAGATCGAGGCGGCCAAGGTGGCCCGCCTGCGCAAGCTTCTGCGCGAGATCCACGTGCTCGCAGCGCAGGGCGCGACTGACCGGATCGTGGATCTGACCGGCTTGGTCGTCAATGTCGACCTCGACCAGGATCTCGCCTGGATGCGCGCCGCGCGCGAGAAGCGCAGCGAGCCTCTCCCCGCTATCACTCCCTCCGGGGCCTAGCGGGGGCGCCGGGCTACGCCGCTCAGAAGCAGCATTGTCCGTGACCCGGACCTCGGCCATTGTCGACATGGCGGTCCGATGATCGCCGGAGGAAGCGCCGTGACCGAGACCGATTTGATAGGTGCCTTCTCCGAGGAGGACGCAGCACGCCTCACCGGCGTATCGATCTACCAGTTGCGCGACTGGGATCGGTCCGGTTTCCTGCGCCCGAGCTACGCCCCCGAGGACCGGAGGCAGGCCTACAGCCGGGTCTACTCATTCCGGGATATCGTCTCGCTCCGCGTGCTCAACGCGCTCCGGAACGAGAACGGTGTGCCGATGCAGCACCTTCGCAAGGTCGCCGCCGAACTCGCCCACCTGGGTGAGGACAAGTGGACGGCAACGGTCCTCTACGTGCTCGGCAAGCGCGTGGTCTTCGATGACCCGCGAGACGACAAACGCCGAGAGGTGGTGGGCGGACAGCGCGTTTTCGACATCCCGCTGCGGGTCGCGATCTCCGACACCAAGCGGGCGATCGAGGATCTGAACCGCCGGGGCCAAAGCGCGTATGGTCATGTGCTGAGCGGCCGGTTCGTTCAGAACAACCAGCCGGTCTTCGAAGGCACCCGGATCCCGGTCGCCTCCGTAAAGCGGTATCTCGAGTGTGGGTATGGTACCGACGAGATCCTGGAAGAATTTCCGGACCTGTCGGCGGATGACATTGAAGCCGCTCGCACGTTCGACGGTTCCCATGCCGCCTGATGCTGTCCGGGACGACGATCAGTTTCCTCACTGATCAGAACGTTCCCGAGTCCGTCCCGAAGCTGCTGATTGGCCACGGCCACGATCTGGTGCGCGTGCGCGACATCATGTCCGCCGATGCCAAGGACCCGGTCGTGGCCGCAGCAGCGATGGCTGCGGGCCGGACGCTGATCACCTGGGACAGGGACTTTAACCATCAGCGGTTCCTGAAACCGCGGTTCGCGGCGCTCAGCCGCATCGGTTTTTCCTGCCCCGAACCCGACGGGGCCGCGCGGCTGAAAGAGGTGCTCGATCTCATCGAGTTCACCTTCGCCCGGGCTGACGGCGCGCCGGTGAAGATCCTGGTCGGCAAGGACAAGATCCAGATCCGCTGCTGATCGCGGTCGGCGCCGCCGGCGCCCGCTTTCCAACGTCCCGCCGCGCGCGTGAAACGCGGCGCATCGCTCTTTCTCGTGGGTCGGTGGCAGAGTCCGGCTAATTGCACCTGACTGTAAATCAGGCGGGGAAACCCACGGTGGTTCAAATCCATCCCGGCCCACCAGAAAGAGCGACGCCCACCCGATATCGTCCCGTAGCTCAGTGATAGAGCGCTTGCCTGATAAGCGAGAGGTCGGAAGTTCAACTTTTCCCGGGACGACCAATCTCCGGCCTGCCCCGTTTTCCGGTTTGGGACAGGCGCGGCCAGGTAAACCGGATGCGTTACGGCTGGGCGTCGGCCGGGACCAAGACAACGGGGAGCCGACAGGCGATCCGTAGGGCGCCCCAGTTCCAGAGACAGGGCCCGGCCCCCGGGCCCTCGCGAGATCTCCGTGCAGCTCCGGCAGAGCACCGTCCGTGGAGGGCGGAGGACGCCTGCAAGCCACCTGCGGGGCGCGCCGGGAGTAGCTACCCGGCAACCCTCGCACGGGGGTGGAGGCCAAAGTAGTCGACGGGCTCGAGACCGGAGGCGAAACGGCTGCAACCAGGCCACGGGGACCAGTTCGGCGGCCCTGCCCAGGGCAGGGTCGTCTCGGGGCGCGTCACGGCGCGCCCTGCCCTTCGATTGCGCCTCTGTAGCTCAGCGGTAGAGCGGGCCGCTCATAACGGTTTGGCCGGGGGTTCGAATCCCTCCGGAGGCACCAACGGATCGCCCGGTCGCAGCGACATGCGGCCAATGCCCAGGTGGTGGAATGGTAGACGCGCCGGCTTGAGGGGTCGGTGGCCGAAAGGCCGTGCGAGTTCGAGTCTCGCCCTGGGCACCAGCATACCGGCAGGCACCTCGTCCGACAGCGGCTCCCGCGAGCCATTGTCGCGCGCGGTGGAGAAGTCCGGTCTATCTCGGGTGGCTCATAACCACCATGTCGCAGGTTCAAATCCTGCCCGCGCAACCACTTGGCCGGACTAGCTCAGGCGGTAGAGCAGCTGCTTCGTAAGCAGATTGTCGGGAGTTCGATCCTCTCGTCCGGCACCAGTTCCGTCAGGCCGCATCTCATGGAGGGATGGCAGAGCGGTCGATTGCACCGTCTTGGAAAGGCGGCGGACCTTCACGGGTCCCGCGAGTTCGAATCTCGCTCCCTCCGCCAGACTATCGTGGGCCCTGGTACCCGCCTCGTAACCCGTCCGGAGCCATGCGCCGGACCATGGTGCAGTAGCTCAGTGGTAGAGCGCCGGCCTCATAAGCCGAATGTCGCAGGTTCGAGTCCTGCCTCGCACCACCAATTCTGCCGGGACGGAATTCTTTCGTCCCGGGTCGTCATGCCGCCCACCGGCCGGAGACATCGGCTTCGACCGTAACGTGCCTCGAGGAGCGACCATGTCCGACCGTCCGACCTTCGCCAGCGATACCGGCCCCGGCCGCGCGGGCCACGACAATATCCACATCCCGGGCGAGGCCTACGCGTCGTGCCATATCGAGGACGCCGGCTGCGGCATCTGCCGCAGGCGCGGCGGCGACTGGGAACATGACGGCGTCCTCCTTCACGGCATCGGCGGGCAGATGGCACGCTACGTGTGGACCATCGGCGCCGCCGGCGTCCCGCCGCGGGGCACGATGTGCGACCGCTGCTTCGAGCCCTTCGCGGCCGACGGGCGTCTCGAGATGTACTATGGTCGCGGCCGGCAGTACCTCGCCGACCTGAGCCCGGCCGCAACCCGGATGCTCTTTGCCTTCGGCGCCCGACAGCAATACCTCGACTATCTCGAGATCCGCGGGGTCGACGACACGGGCTACATGCCCGCGGACTTCGTGCTTCCGGTCTCCGATACCGAGATCGAGACGGCCAGGGTCTTCGCCGACACGTTCGCGAGCCACGAGCTGCCGCTCGCGGCCGGTCGTGCCTACGCGGTGGCGGCCATCGCTCTCGGCCTCGCGGAGCGCGATCCCGGCTTCGAGGCCGCGGCATCCTACTTTGCCGCGCGTGGCCCCTACCAGGACCCCGAGGAGGTCGAGAACACGCGGCTCCTGCAGGAGCTGATGGAGACCTGCACGGTCGATTGACCGGGCACCGAGGCGGATCCCGCCTCTTGCGACACGACACACACGATCATCCGCACGGGGCCGGCGGGCTATAGGGGGACCTTTGGAGGCACCCCCTGGGCAATCTCTGCAGAATCGCTGACCGGGAGTGCTGCCCCGGGTGAACGGTCGGTGCGAGACCGCGGCTTAGCGGCCGTCAGTAACGGCCAAGTGGAGAGCAGGACGGGAAGCGGGTCAGCAGCCCGGGCCCGTCCCTCGCCGGCCTCGTGCCGATGATCGTCGAGAACAACCGAACCACGGAAAGGACGGAGCCATGCCGGAGGCGCTTCTCGATCGGCGCGCCTTCAAGGAGGCGGTCTTTGCCCGCGACGGGCATGCCTGCATCATCTGCGGGGAACCCGGGGATGCGGCCCACCACGTGCTCTAGCGCAAGCTATATACGGACGGTGGCTATTACCTGTCGAACGGGTCGACGCTCTGCGCCCCCAGCCACATCGCAGCGAAAAAGACCTTGCTCGACGTGGCGCGGATCCGCGCCGCTTGCGGGATCACCGACCCAGCCCTGCCAGCTGGCCGAGGCCGGCCTCCTCTACGACGGAACCTTCCGGTTTCGGATGAGGGTCCGATCCCGATCAGGCTCTGCCTGTTTCCCGTTCGTCTAACCGGTAGGACGCGAGACTCTGACTCTCGAAACCGAGGTTCGAACCCTCGACGGGAAGCCAATTCTGACCCAGCGTCTGCTATTGTTTTTCGCAAACATCCAGGTAGACTTCATCGAGCGACGCCTTCTGGCGAGATGCTTTTCCTCGACCGGCCATTCCAAGGAGATCCCCATGAGCCTGCTCGACACCATTCGCGCCGACGCGCTTGCCGCACGCAAGTCTAAGGCGCCCGAGGCGGGCGGCCTGGTGACCCTGATCGGCGAGATCGACACGAAGACGAAGGGTTTCAGCCCGGCGCGCGCCATGACGGACGCGGAAGTCGTGGCCGTGGTCAAGAAATTCCTCAAGAGCATCGATGAGACGATCTGGCATACCGGCGGCGCCCCGAGCGAGAAACTCCTCGTCGAGAAGGCGGCGCTCGAGGCCTATCTGCCTCGGCAGATGACCGAGGACGAATTGCGCGGCTTTGCCGAGGCCCGCGCGGCCGAAGGTAAGAATATGGGCCAGATCATGGGTGCCCTCAGCTCCGAGCATGCGGGCCGTTACGACGGCCGCACCGCCTCGGGCATCGTCAAATCCGTGCTCGCCGTCTGAGCCGGCCCCACACGCGCCGCGCTTTTCTCCGCGGCGCCCTGCCCTCGTAGCTCAGTTGGAGTAGAGCGTTCGCCTCCGAAGCGAGAGGTCGCTGGTTCGAGTCCAGCCGAGGGCACCAGATGCGCTGCCGTAGCTCAGTGGAAGAGCGCGTCCTTGGTAAGGACGAGGTCGAGAGTTCGATCCTCTCCGGCAGCACCACCCATCAAATGTATTGCAAGTAACTTGCAACATAATGGGTTTCTCGGTTCGATCCCATTACATGAGCCATAACGATCGAGGGTCGCAGGTTATTTGGGTCCACCGAATCCCAACACCCCTTGAAGGTAGGCAGCGAGCAATGCGGCAGCTAATCCCGCTGTTGCAGCGACCGCCCAAGAGCCGAGTGCCGGTCCAGCGCGTTGGAAGAGGTTTGGCTTCTTGGGGGTGATGTAGATGGTGGCGAGGGGAATGTATCTCTTGTGGATCTGAAAAATAGACATAATGATAATGGCCGTCGCGGCGACGTATAGAAGGCGCATTGGAAGTGAACCAAGGCCAGGAACGAATGCGATAGCCCACGCCAACAGTAATTGATTTATTCCGATGCCGTAGGCCTTGAAACTCGTAACGTAGAAGTTTTCATAGGGCTTGATTTCCCGCCTCAACTTTTCCCGAGTTCCGAGCACCCATGCCTCGTCTGTTGCTTGGATGGATACGAAATTCATTAACGGCCCGAACTCAACAATAATGGTCCGGTTTCCGACATGCGTTTGCGGACTTTGTCCAACGATCCTTACAAATTTTGCGCGATCAATTGCAGGCGGCTGAGCCTTGAACTCATCTAGGTAGATGGCCCGCTCAGTGTCGGCTGACACGACTACGACCACTCGAGCTCCCGGTAGGTTTTGCTGAATGCCGTCCCCCAGGGATACAATTTGCTCACGGTCAATCGTAACGGCGCCGAAATCGCAGCGCGCGGTATGAAGCTGATCTACAGCTTCCAGCTGCTCGGCAGTTTCATCCTCTTCCTCGTGAGGAAATAGGCGGAATGTCCCGCCTGTCCCCAACTGTGACCCGGCGTGGAAAACTGACCCCGTAGTGGTGTGATCGTAGTCACGCTTCAGGGTCTTCACGAATGCCTCCGATACGCCGTTGCTCTCCGGGCTCCTTACCGGCGTGAAGCATGGCTTCAGCCCGAGCTGACGCGCAAAGATACGGGTGTCGTGGGCAGTGTAGGGCGAGCCGTTATCGCTGAGCATCTCGACGGGATGTGGCGCGCGGTAGCCGCCGAACCGGGCCTCGACGGCCTCCAGCATCATGTCGCGGACATCGGACCCGCTGATGCCGGCGCCAGCCACGGTACGCCAGGAAATGATCTCGCGGTCGTGTGCATCGATGATGAATGCGCCGCGGATGATCTCCTTGTTCCAGCAGGTGAACTCGAACCCGTCGGAGCACCATCGAAGGTTGGATCGTATCGCCACGACCTTTCCGTCGTGGACACGCTCCGTCCTCTCGGCATGAGTTCGTGCCAGCAGAAGGCCATGGGCCTCCATGATGCGATATACGCGCTTGTGGTTCGCAGGCGCCGCGCCCTCCGCCCGCAGCCGTCGGTTCAAAAGCGCCGTGATACGTCGATAGCCATAGGTTGGCCGCGCCGCCACCAGCGCCTCGATCAACGGCAGCACCGCCGCGTCTTGCGCCTTGTGATAGCGCCGCCGCGGCTTCACGCTCCCGCTCAGCCGAGCATGCAGGTTCGAGCGGGACACACCCAGGGTCTCGGCCACGGCCTTCACCGGGAACCGCCCTTCGGTTGCGACTGCGCGAGCCACATCCGTTTCTTTGAGCGCGTCTTGTCGAGTGCCTCCTTGAGGATCTCAACCTCAAGCGTCTTGCGGCCGAGCTGGCGCTCGAGCTCGCGGATGCGATCCTCCATCTACCGAACAGCGCGATTGCTGGTCACATCATCATCCTCGGACACGGCCACCGCTCCCCCGTCCAGCATCAGGCGACGCCAACGATACAACAGGTTTGGAGCCACACCATTCCGGCGCGCGACGACACAGATGCTGGCGCCATCCTCCAACATCTCCTCGACGATCCGCTGCTTCTCCGTGGCAGGCCAGCGGCGCAGACGGCCGCCATCGGTAATGATCTCTATCTCAGACATAGGCACGTGCTCAGGCATATGCCTAAGCCTCCATGGCTATGCCCAAGTGTCCTGTCGAAACGGGGGCCAGTTCAACGGGCGGGTCGTCGTCTGGAAGGACCCGTGGGGAAATCGCTGGGACTTGATCCAATATAGCCGTCCCGACCGGAGTGGGACAGGGAGCTAGGGGCTCGAAGCCGACCTGCGGCGATGCAGCGTGGTCATCGTGGCGGTGGAGCATCAGCTCCAACCTCGGGCGCCCGAAGCGAAGTCAGCAGGCAGCCCGAAGCGGAAGTGCTCACCGCCCTTGACGAAGAGAACCAACTTGAGCCGTTTAAGGCCGCAGAGCAGCTATTTTCCGCAGGTGCATGGTGACCGGTGCGGTTCCAAAAGACCGGACGTTCAGAAGAAGCCGAAACCTATGAAGTTTCTGTACAACCGCATGACCGCTCGAAGCCCAGAATTTCGAATGCTGCAGAAGGCACGAAAGCCCAAACGATCTTAGAAACAGATCGCTTAAATTAAATCCTGATCGAGCAATATCGTATCCACCACACCACAGTCAGGCAGTATAGCACCCTGAGCTATTGACCACTTGTGTCGTCGTTCCGATGGACGTTGGGCCAGTGATACGCTAACATTGAAAGGTGTTATGTGATGGGTGATGCTGAAAGTTGAGATGTCACAGATTTTGAATCGTTTTCGGGGGGGGGCGGCGACTCTGGTCATCTCAAAGTTGCGGGCACCTTGTCCTGCGCGCCTTTTTCGACTAGAATGTTTTTATAAGTATCCGTAATTGATCTGCTTGAAGTCAATAGTCCATAAAATCTTGAGAAATTGATATGTTAATAATCTTCGATACATGTACCAAGCCTGACTACTATGGAGACGTTCACAAGGTACTGGCAAGCCCCACAGGTGCAATAATTCGATATGACTATGAGAGAAAACTATGGACAGACGGGGCGCAAGCAGAAGCTGAGCAACTGTTGCGTAGTCGAGAACCCATTCCAGCCTTACTACTCTATGGTCAAGTGAGGGACTACTCCAAGGGTGCGAAAGACCCTAGTTTTATGCTCACTTTTGACAATGCAATCTTTATTCCGACAAGGTACGCAAGCGTTGTTAATTTTGGCGTTGATGCACACGCGGAGAGCGAACGGGACAATCTGTATTTACATCTCGAAATGGATGAGTTCGTTTCGCCCGACAATCCTGAGCTGCCAAAGCTGATTAAAGAGCTAGAAAATCGAAAGCAACTACCTTTCGATCGTGAGCAGGCCTACAAGTGGGTATCAAAGTGTCCTGAAAATATTGATATTGATATGCTTTCGAAATGTGACGAGAAAAACTGGCCGCTCGTGGTGGATAGATTTGCAAGCGCGCCATCTCAGTTTGAGGGGGATGTGTTTTGGAGGTTTAATGCCTTTTCCAAAGTCTCTTCAAACAGCGAAAATACCGACATGGAACTACAAAAAAGGGTTACCAATAAAATTGGTTCAATTCAGAGCTTTCATAGTGACTTTCTAGTCGATGATCTGAACGAGTACGCCGTATCGGTCCGGAACTACATTCCTAATGCAGAAGAGAAAGAGTTGCCTCCTCGCGCTGCAATTAGTGTCAAAGAGGATACTTCAAAGCTACTGGTTCTGCCCGATCACAACGTGAAGCTTAGACGCAATGCATCCGATCAACTGAAAGTTGGCGTTTCTCAGATTAACTTTCTGAATAGCAGGTTTGCTAAACTTGTTGTTGAGACGGAAATTCCTGACCATGAGGGAGCGTATCCAGCCGGGTCGTCAATCGAAGTGACTTTGGAGTTAAGAAAGAACCGCGGGCGCCTATTATTTACGATGCTAGCAGCTCTTTTCGCATTCGTCTCAGCAGGAGCCGCCGCCGTTCTGATGCGGCAAGACGTTGGACAAGGTATTGCATGCTTAATGTTTTCGGTTTTGCTGTTTTGGCTCGCGACTTGGCTATGGACCGGCGCAGTGAACCCACTTAAACGCTCTTAGCACTGATTGGGAGACTCTGTTGACTGCGTTATCTAGAAATGAACAACTATCCCTGTTCAAGGACCCTCCGGCGGTTACTTGGGGGAGCATCGGTCCACCCGGTAGGGGGCTGATGATAAGAGACCCCTATTTGACTGATATTGTTGCACAAAAGAAGTGTTGGGAGATAAGAGGCTTCCAAACAAAGATACGGGGCCGGATTGGCCTTATTAAATCGCGAAGTGGTCATGTTTTTGGCGAAGCTACTCTCGCGGATGTTTTGGGGCCATTGACACTAGAGAAAATGTTCAACACGCCTGAAATCGGCCCTAATGATTTGGCCGAACTTGAGCAAACGATGGAACTACCATATGCGGACGAGTTCGGTAACAGCAAGACATATGCTTGGGTGCTAACGAATATCGTTGCTTACCAACCTCCAGTGCCCTACCAGCACCCTTCTGGTGCAGTAACATTTGTAGACTTAGAGCATTTGAGAAATGATGAAACATAAAAGCATAGTTGTATCTTCAACTCTGGAAAAGGATGGCAGAACAACACCAGAGTACAACTTCCTTCGAAGCTTCCATCGCGACCTTCGAGCGTTTGGAAGATATGACATCTCACTAGTAATAGTCGGAAAGCAAGCGTTTTTTTCGTGGTCGGTTCTTTACAATAGAACGGCATCTAAAGCGCTTCGAGCCGCTGTTTCGAAATCTAGGTTAGAGCAAAACAGGCAATTTTTGGATAATTTCGAGCAGGACTTTCCAGGGATATTCAGCACCGAGTTTGATATTGATACTGATAGATTTGAGCCTGAAATAGTAGAGTGCTCCGACGATCCGGATCAACTAGCACTCTTTAGATACTTCGCACATCAACAATCTATGGCATCTAAAGTTGCTCGCGGACGTTTTGCAAGGTTTTGTATTTTCGACGCTTCCGTAAAAGCGCGCCCGTTAGCGGGAATTATCGGCTTGTCGTCGCCAGTTTACTTTAATGGTGCGCGAGATGGACACGTGGGTTGGGGGCCTATCAGAAATAAGATTGGTGATGACTGGGTGCCAGACGTTGAGGCCAAAGCCAGACGTGACAAAGGATTGTTGCACGTTTCTCATGTAACGATTTCAACTCCGATCCCGCCCTACGACAAGCTCAAATTCGGAAAGCTAATCTCAGCACTTTGCTTTAGTCCCGAGGTGATTGGCTACCTTGAAGAAAAGTATGGATGTCCAATTGTCGCACTTACAACTACCGGGGGGTGGGGTGTAAACGCAGCTCCGTATCAACGGATTAGACTCGGGCGGAACCAGCAAGGTGACGATCGGCATCTGTTTCATGCCGTTGAACCCAAGCATCCATCGCTAAACACCACTCTAGATTACTTTTCTGATGATACAGTCGAGCTTGCTTTGGAAATGCACAAAGGCTGTACCAATGAATCCTCTACTGATTTTGAGAATTGGAGAGAGAAGGCCGCCTTGCGAAATGCGCTACTTCAGTGGAGTTTGAAATATCTCGGTATTCCACGGAAAGCGGCATATGTCAATGAAGTCGGTCATTTCTTTGGGTCTGTGACAGATCAAGCGACACAGTTTCTAAATGATGTTCGATCAAACGATATTCCGAAAGAGCGAACAATTCAAACATCCGACGCCCTTTCCTACTGGCGGTCCAAAACTGAACGTTCGGTCCGTGAGAACGTTAGTACCCCAAGGTTGTCTGAGGATATCTGAATTGGATGTTAGTATCGAGCGCCACCAACGTACTCGACCGCTTTGGTTGAATAGGTCGACCTTGGACCAAACAAGGCAATGACTGCGACGTGCCGCACCACGGGCCTCGGGCTGGAAGGTGGCGCTGCCCGCCGTAACGAACGACCGGTTCGGCGAAGCCGCACCGCAGCGATGACCTTCCTGGCGAATTTCCGGATAGGACAGGTCGCGCCTCTCGGGCTATGCTGCTCGCATTGAGTTTGCAAAGGTCACTATCTGCGCGTCGCGGTCATTCATGCGATGCGCAGCGAAGGTCGGGTCTATGCCCTTCCTCCAGGGTGAGTGCGCATCTGCATCGTGAACCGAGCACGCGCGTCGAACGGCAGAAATTCCCGCGCTGCGGTCGCCGCTCCCGAGGGTTTCGCTGCACCCACTTCGTGCGACCGGATCCACAGCTGCGATGCGGCATGAAGGTTCGCTGCCCCGCAATAGAAATGCCGCTGCAAGCGCACGCAGCGAGAATTTTCTTCTTCCGCAACGGGCTCGAAGCCCCCATCCTCTGCGCGGTGCCAGAACGGCTGCGAGGCAGAACGAGGACTAAGCGACTGTCGCGGCAGGTTACCCTGCTCAAGATCGTAGGCCTTCAACCTAATATTCACGATTAGCAGGCTGCTGAAGAAGTC
>NZ_JALZ01000020.1 GCF_000521785.1 Roseivivax halodurans JCM 10272 | reverse complement strand
TTCCGCCAGGTGGACGATCCCAAACTCCGGCTGCGTTTAATTGGTGATGGGCCCGAGCGCGCAGCGCTGACGGCGCTTGCGGCAGGCGATTCCCGCATCGAGATCTGCCGGTTCGCCGCCAATCCCGCCTCCGCCATCGCCGGCCTCGACGTGGTCGCGATGCCCTCCCGGTGGGAGCCGTTCGGCCTCGTCGCGCTCGAAGCCCGCGCGGCCGGTCGCATGGTCATCGCTTCTCATGTCGACGGCCTCGTTGATCAGGCTTCGGAAGGTGTGGTTCCCGTTCTGTCTCCAACGCCCGAGGCCTGGGCGGCCACGATCCGCACAATCACCCGCATGGCGTTCGATCAAAAGCGTGCCATAGGCCACGAGGCTCGAACCGCCGCGAAATGGTCGACGCTCCTTGTCACAACCGGGGGAGTGCGCCCCGACCAACACGTCTCCGCTTGAGGTCTCTGAAGGTCCGGAAAGTGTCAGCAGGTTCCCTAAGTCCAAACAACTGCCGAGCTGGGCTCCGCCTTTGTTAAGAACGAACGGAGCCCCGAAAACCACGACGACCTCTGAGCTCGTCGGCATCAAACCGGTCATCTATCGACAACGCGCCACCTGGCGCATGGGTTTGAAACGGCCACGCGGCGCCGCACCGGATAACTGCACACCTCGGCACCCATGAAGTCTGTTTCCGCAGGTTGGCCGATGCTATCATGCCTTCGCAGCGACCGTCGGGTTCCCGCCCTTCCTGCCTAGGCAGGCGGCCTGTTCAGAGCTGAGCGCCAATTTCATGAATTGGCTGAGTCCGGCCCTCCCCATCACTGATCTTCAAGGTTGAGTGCTGGGGCGGTTGACAGTCAGATGGCTCTGGATATCTACTTTCTCTACCTGGGCGTCGTCGCAGTCTTCTTCGCCACGCCTCCCGACACAAGTCAGTTGCTGATCATCTCGAACAGCATCCGGCACGGCCTGCGGCGCAGCGTGTACACGGCGGCGGGCGACCTTTCGGCCAACTGCGTGCAGATGGTGGCGGCCGCGTTCGGTCTCGCGGCGATCATCGCCACGTCGGCCACCGCCTTCCACCTGATCAAGTGGTTCGGCGTGGCCTACCTTGCCTGGATCGGCCTCCAGTTGATCCTCGCGAAGGAGGACGCCACGGGAAGAACAACACGAGCTAGTGGGACGCCGGCCCGGCTGTTCCAGCAGGGGTTCGTGACCTCGATGGCCAATCTCTTCGCGGTCGTCTTCTTCGGCGCCCTCTTCCCCCAGTTCATCAATCCCGCCAGCCCGGTCGTCCCGCAACTGTTCGTCCTCGGCCTGACCTACCTTGTCATCGACGGGGTAATATTGCTGCTCTGGGGATGGCTCGGCATCCGCGCGGCGCGGGCGCTGAGGCGACGTTCACTCGGTCTCGTGAACAAGATTTGCGGCGGGTTGATGATCGCGGCCGCGGGTTTGCTCGCGGGCAAGGATCTCCAACCCCACAGTTGAGCGACGCCGGCCAGTACTGCACCTGCTCGCTGCCTGCAGGTGATAGCTGACACTCTGCGGCCGTGCGGCGCTACCTTTCGATCGCGCTGCCATCCTCGGTCCAGTCGGACCAGCCCGGAAACCGCAGGGGCTCGACGTCGTGAAGGCTTGCCAGATGCGACGCCCAGGCCCCGAGGTTGCCACGCAACCTCTCCTCCAGGCTGCTCTGATCCTCGTAGCTGTAGCCATGCCCCTGCACGCCATAGGAGATGAACGGCGGCAGGACCGAGAACCCCATGTAGTGCAGCGAATACTGCACCGGCCAGAGCATCGTCTCGAAGTCCCCGCCGCGGCTGCCCGGACCGAAAGCGGCGCGGGGCGCGCCCGTGGTGACGGACACCATCGCCCGGCGCCCTTTGAAGTACCCCGTATCGTAGCGCATGCCGCTCGTGTAGAGGCCGCCGCTCACGAAGACGCGGTCCATCCAGCCCTTCAGGATCGCCGGCGGGCCATGCCACCAGAGCGGAAACTGCAGGATGAGCAGGTCAGCCTCGTCGAGGTAAGCGATCTCCGTCGCGACCTCATCTGGCAATGTGCCGGTCTTCCAGGCATGACGCTGCTCGGCAAGCGGAGTGAAGTGATCGGGCTCCGACCGGCTAGCGTAATGTCGCCCGCTTTCCACGGGATCGAAACCCGTCGCATAGGGGTCGCTCACCGTCACGGAGCTCCCCTGCTCCAGCAGCGTGCGCTCCGCCGTGCGCGTGAGAGCGCCGTTGTAGGAGTTAGGGTCGGGATGGGCATGGACGATATGGGTGTGCATCTGCGGCCCCTTCGTATCTGGTGGCGTTGGACCTGACTTGCGCTTTCGTTTTTGATATGTCGTCAGACACTTTCGAAAGCAGGTATTGCACAGATGAACAATTCGCTCGACTGGAACGACTACAGGACCGTTCTGCGGATCGCAGAGGCCGGCTCCCTGTCAGCTGCCGCAAAGCGAACGGGATCGAGCCATCCGACGATGTTCCGGAGGATCAATGCGGTGGAGGACAAGCTCGGCGTGCGGCTCTTCGAGCGCTTTCGCACGGGCTATCGGCTCACAGCGGCGGGCGAAGAGGTCGCGGCCACCGCGCGCGAGATCGAAGGGCTCACGAACGAGACCGAGAGGCGCGTCGGCGGGCGCGACCTGCGCCCGTCCGGCGTCGTGCGCCTGGCCACAACCGATACGTTGCTCAGCGGTCTCCTGGCACCGGAGATCGCCCGGCTGAGGCACCTGCAGCCCGAGATCGTGGTCGAGGTGTCCGTGTCGAACGAGATCTCCGATCTCTCCTTCCGCGAGGCAGACATCGCGATCCGCCCGGCCGCAGCGCCGCCGGAGCACCTCGTCGGCCGGCGTCTCGGCCACATCCGGCAGGCGGTCTACGCCTCAAAGGAGTCCGGCACCGAAGGGGCAGGACAAGATTGGCAAGCCCGGCCTTGGATCGGCCCGAGCGCCTCCATGCCCTACCCTTTGCTTCAGGCGTGGACGCGCGCCAATGGATGCGACCGCTCCTGCGTGACCAGAATGGACAGCGTGCTCGGCATGCAGGCAGCTGTCCGGGCCGGTCTGGGCGTCGCGGTCTTGCCTTGCTACCTGGCCGAGCCAGACCCTGCCCTACGGCGCCTCGGCGGGTCGATCGAGGATCTCGCCATCGATCTCTGGCTTCTCACCCATCCCGACCTTAGGCAAACCGCGCGCGTGCGGGCCGTTCTGGACTACTTCGGCAGCAGGCAGAGCGCGATTAGCCTGCTGACTGGTGGTCTCGAATGATCAATGCGCTGACGTAGCAGCCACCCAGATCGGGCATTCATCAAGGGTCGCCCGAAAGGCATTTGAGCGGGACAGAGCGGACCTCTGGTCCTGCCGGCTTGCAATGTAAAACGTTCGTTTTACATTGCGGTTCAAGGACGCCAAAGGAGGTTCCCATGGACATGACCAGCCAACTCACCGCCGCCGCGGAGCGGCTCTTCGACCGGCACGGCTACATGGCCACCGGCATGGACCGGCTGACGGAGGCTGCGGGGATGTCGAGCCGCACTCTCTACAAGCATGCCGGCAGCAAGGCCGCGCTCATGGCGCGCGTGCTGACCGAGCGGCACCGGCGCTTCATGGCCCGGATCGACGTGCGGACCATCGACGCCCTGTTCGCTGCTCTCGAGGACTGGGTCCGGGTCGAGGGCTCCCGGGGCTGCCTGTTCCTTCGCTCGCGAGCGGAAACGGGTGGCGATACGCCGGAGATCGCCGAGGCGGTTGCGCTGCACAAGGAAGCGTTCCACAGACGGGTCAGCGAGGTCGTCGCGATGGACCGCGGACGCGAGGACTTGGCACTCGCAGAGCAGGTTCTGGTTCTCGTCGAGGGCGCGACCCACGCGGCGGTCTATCGAGGAGCGGATGCCGTCTCAGCGGCTCGGGCGGCGGCCGCCGTCCTGCTTGAAAGAGCGCGCGCATGAGCCCGGCCCTTCGCATCGGCGCGACAGGGTTCGCCCTCATCGCGGTCTGTTACGGCTTTGCCCGTTTCGCCTTCGGCCTGTTCCTGCCGCAGATCGACGGCGAACTGGGCCTCGGCCCGTCCCTCGGCGGGGTGATCTCGGGGGGCTCTTTCGCCGGCTACTGCGTCGCCATCGTCGCCTCGGCCATCCTGACCGAACGGCTTGGCGCGCGCGCCGTCGCGACAGGGGCCGCCCTCGTCGCGGCGACCGGCATGGCCGGCATCGCGCTCGCGCCATCGCCGCTCATCCTGGCCATCGCTGTCGTGGTCGCCGGATCGAGCACGGGCCTCGCCTCTCCGCCAATGGCCGCCGCGGTCGCCGCCGCGGTCAGCAAGGGCCGGCAGGACCTGACGAACACGGTGATCAATGCGGGCGTCAGCGCGGGCGTGGCGCTGTCGGGGCCCATCGCGCTCGCCATCACGGGACAATGGAGGCTGGCCTTCGGAGCTTTCGCAGCCATGGCCCTGGCATTGGCCCTAGCGGCGGCGATCTCGCTACCGGCCGCCTCGGGCAGCGACCGCGCAGGTGGCCTTCCCACGATGACGGGTCCGGTCCTGCGGCTGGTTTCCGCGTCCTTCTTGATGGGGGCAGCGAGCACCGCGCTCTGGTCTTTTGGCGGTCAGATCGTCTCCAGCCAGATGGGCTGGGGGCCGACCGGTACGGGCCTTCTCTGGACGTGTATCGGCATCGGCGGGTTGGCCGGAGCTTGGGCCGGAACGCTGGTTGGCCGGTTTGGTCTCGACCGTGTTCACTGGGCCTTCCTCGGCCTGATGGCAGCCAGTATCCTGTCGGTCGGCTTCGGCTTCGGCCCGATCCCCACGCTCGTCGGAGGAGCCGTTTTCGGCGCGGCCTACGTGATGCTCACAGGGATCTACCTCATCTGGGGCACTCACGCCCTACCGGACCGGCCTGCAACCGGCCTCATGGTCGGCTTCCTGACCATCGCCGTGGGCCAGACCGTCGGCGCTCCTCTCTTCGGACTTCTCTTCGCGGGGCCGGGCGTCGCGTCTGCCGTCATAGGTTTCGCCGCCGTCGCGCTGATCGCCGGGGCCTTCCGGTCAGGGTCGGCGGTCGATGGCGCAATTGCGTAGCCTGGGCGCGAGTGGAACTTCCTCAAAACGTCTTTAAAGGGCTCGAAGCCAACATGCGGCGCTGCGACACGCAGATCTTGACCTTGGAGCTTCGGCGCAATCTATCGGATGACCGCTCACAGCCCTTGCGCGACATTCGGCACAGGCACAGTGCTCGCTTTGCCGCATGCGCGAAATTCGAAGCCCATCTTCCCGGAAGCGGACGCTCGTCAAGGCAACGCCGCATACTCGGATGCGGCGGAGCGCACCAACGGCGGTAGCGCGCAGTTTTTCCTTCCGCGGCCTAAAGGTTGAACGAGCTGAGTCCACGTGATATTTGAGATTAGGATCATCGCATCCACTGTGAAAGGCCATCGCGCCTGCAGGACATAGGCCGCGTCGTCGGCACTACAAAAGGAGCCTTAAATGGCTATTCGACCTTATCGCTTTGAGGTCGCTGAAGCGCGAAGCTTCAAGCATCCTTATTTCCCCAACATTCAGAAACACGTTTTTTTGGTCAAAGCTTCTAAGCTACCAAAGGACATCCCTGAAAAAGCGAACCTCAGGGAAGCAACCGGCATGAGCCGTAGCGTCTATCGCGATGTCAGATCCAGTTTGCAGGGCAAAGAAGCTCTGGCGGGAACATTTGATCTCTTAAACTTGGGGATCACCATTATTGGGGAAGACGTAAAAACAATCGACAAGCGCATCTTTGATGTCTTCATTGATGACGAATACGGCATTGCCAACGGTGGTCATACCGCCAGACTTATCTGGGAATGCCAGGAAGACGACTCAATCGCTGAAGGGCAGCACGTCGAAGTTCGAATTATTACCGGAGTTGAAGGTGCCGACGAGCACACCTTGCGTGTCGACATCGCGCGCGCACAGAACACAGGCATAGCGGTACGGCCCGAGTCAGTGCTTGAATTGGACAAAGCGTTTCAGGGAATCAAGGACGTTATTGCTCCGTTTTCTTGGTCAAAAAACGTAGCTTACAAAGAAAGTGATCCGCAGGACATCGATGTCCGAGAGTTGATTTGTGCCATGGAAGTCATGAATGTAATCGACTTCCCGAACCGCGGAGGAAAATATCCGATCTCTGCGTACGAAAAGTGGTCTACTCCGCTGAAGAATTTCGGAAAAGATTTCAACTCGCATCGAGATAACCCTGCTGAACGAAAATATGCCAAGTTCGAACCGATGTTGCCGGAGATCCTTCATCTGTACGATATCATACGCCGCGACTTTTTGCGCGTCAGGGGCGAGATCAACGGCCAAAAGGGGGCCATCCCCGCATACATTGAAGTAGCTGGCCCCAAGTCAACGGGCTTCGAATTTCCGTTCGGGGGTTTGGACCCTCACGACAAACGGCTGACCAAAGGCGCCGCGTATCCTATTCTTGGAGCGTTTCGCAACTACGTGCGGATTAACGCTGAAACCGGTCTGGCTGAGTGGGACGGTGGCTTCGATCATGTCAAAAACGTCTGGTCCGAAATCGCCCCTGATCTGTTCAACGAAACGCACGCCACGGTGAAGGAAATCGGCGCCGCTCCTAACGTTCTGGGCAAGAACAGAAACCATTGGGCGGGTCTTTATAAAACCGTTGAGAACTTTCATCTGCGAGAACAGCTTGACCGCCTCTCCGCCGCAAAGGGGGCCAAATGATGCCTCCAGAGAAAGATAAACTGCTCATCAAAGTTGCCCAAAGCTTCGAAGCCAACGCCACCGGTCGACTGGCGATAGTGATAGTACTTATCGTGGCATGTTTGCTCACGATGCCCGCTTTTCTTTAGGCCGAAACGGAGCAGCACTGTCCTGTGCTGCTCCCATCCAGCTTGATCTTACATTGGGGGCAAGAAGTTGGCTTTATGTGAAGGGGCGAGCTCGCCTGCCACATTCGCCTTGGGCTGCCTGCTTACCTCGGCTCGCGTGACCGGGGGTGGACTTGATGCTCCACCGTCGGAGTCAGCGCGCTGCGTCGCCACAAGGCGGCTTCGAGCCCATAGTAACCGAGGTTTAGCCAGCTTGACTTTGCAGGTGCAGCGACGACCGCAGACGCCGCTCTAGGCAGAAAATGCTTGCTCCGCAAGCGGGGTCAGGCGAACCTCACGTCAAACGGCATGCCACTTGGGGAATGCTGGTTTAGCGCTGATAGCCGCAGCATTTTCTATCGCCCGAATTACTCGCCTCACTAATAGATATTTAGGTTTCAGATGCTTATTTACACCATCAAGAAACATGTCGCAGCAGTTCGAATAACAGCCGTACTGCTTTTCGGGATCGCAATGACCTGTTTGGCGCTTCCAAGAGCCGCAGTTTCCCAACGCGCCATCTCTGCCGACTCCGATGAGCTGGTATTCCTTGCGGCGGGAGAGCCTCGCCTTGATTTTCAAGTTGTCTATGTTCCCGATCAGGGATCGGATGCGAGCCGTCTGCAGAGCGAACTGGCTCTCGCCGGGATCAGATACTCGCAGTACGTGTCACTCTCGGACAAAAACTTGGTGCAGGCATTGCAAGCCAGGAATGCGGTTTCTCTGGTACCTGCAAAGCTGTTCGGCAATGTTGCGGTGGCAGGCCTCCTGAGTGACGACCACTTCGCATTCCAAGTTACTCAGAACGGCGCTGAATCCGTTTCAATTCCGCTTCCTGGAGGCGGGGAAATCGAGGCTCTGGAAGAGGGTTCATTTCCTGAGGGCAACCGTCCCACGGTAACAGCGAGCGCCGGTCAGGTTCCGATACTCATCGGGCGTGACATCCCCGACGATGGTGCGCTCGATGTCTTCCTGTATCGCATTCAGCCCAACAGGTCTCTTGTGGCAACATTCCTGCAGCGAGGAGGCTTCGAACTTGGCGCCATGACGGTCATCGACCAGAACGATTTGAGGTCCGCCTTGCAGGCAAGCGGAAGTGTCCTGATGCTGCTTGCTCAATATCAAGATGATGCAGTCATTCGAGATCTCGGATCGGACAGCGCTGAGCTTGATTTTCTGGCTGCTACCAGCTTCGGCGTGTTGCCGGTCTGGCCGGTCGTGTTCGGTGCGGAGTCCAGCTCTGGTTCCAGCGCTGAAGCGCCGGACGAACCGGTTTCGACAGGCGCCGAAGAAGATGCTGGTGAGACAGTAGATGATACGGCAGAAGCGGGTACATCAAATCCGGAATCCGTTTCGGAATCATCGGCGGCTACTGACGAGCCGCCAGCCAAAATGTGGCGCGCCATGACCGCTCAAGAAAGACATGAGACGATTCTCGCGGAAGCGCTTTCGGCGATGCCTGACATGGAGATGACTGAGGTGGATGTATCTTCGCTATCAGAGCTAGAAACGGATGTTGTATTCTCGCTCCTGAACCAGTGCCTCAGAAGCGATTTCCAAACGCTGGATTGCGGCTGCGCTGCCGTGGAAGCCTTGGAAATGGCCCAAGCTGAACCAAACCCGCTTGACCCACGTCAAAACGAGTTGGCCATTAGCTACCGGAGACACCAGAGGGTATTCGAAAAGCAGGGTGTCGGTCCAGGCGTCGGATTTAAGCTTGATCTTGATACGCAGTGTCTATCGAGGAGAAATCTGACATCGAGCACATTGTCGTTCTGCATGAACAACCAAGTGCCACAACTCAGTATGACAGGCATGCTGGGGAGTGGAGACAGCGGCGAAGGGTTCTGTGGTTGCTACGTCGACACATATCTCGAACAGTATACAGGGTTCCTCGAGGAGGCAGGCCATATTCCAAGATTTAACCGCGATACAAGATTTAAGTCTGAAGCAATCGCTGTGTGCTTGCCTAACTAAGCAACGTCGTCCCGCTGGACGGGGCAGGGTGAACGTCTGCTGTCGTACATCGCCACTTTTCTCCATTCGCGCAGCAAATGGCTGGTTTTGCTCTTCATGGCATTCGGGCGCAAATTCAACGAATCTCAGCTTTCCGACCTCACGCACGATGAACTTCGCGGCCGCGGTACATACTGAGCAAGCGCAGCGAACGGCAGAAAGGTCCGCACTTCTGCCTGTCGCGCTTCATTAGATGATGCGCTTGCAGCGATAGTCAGCTCCTGCACGCCGCATTGCGGCACGAACGGTCGTCTGAACGCGACCCGGAGGCTGAGTTTGCAAAGGTCGCTATCTGCGCATCGCCGCCGATAAGACACCGCGCAGCATCAGGCCTTTGTGACATGAGGCGGAACTGCGGGCGGGCGAAGATAACAAAGTTGCGTGCAGGCGCCTCCCGAGCAAGTGTGGAGTGGTCACGACTTTCCATGCGCCAGAACCATGAGCTTGCCCATGACCCCGGACAAACTGCGTTGCCTCTACGGCAATGTCTCGGATCGTCAGGGACCTACGCTGCTTCAGCGCTTCGTCGTAGGGCGGCAGATCCTGATCTTATAGCCCGGTGGGATGGGTCTGCTCATGCGGACCAGCTACTACACCGGATTCTCAAGAAGACTCCCTCGCTCGATCGTTTCGCAGCAAAGCTCATCGATCACTCAATGCGAGGGAGGCTATAAGGTCATTACTATCACCCGAAATCGCATCTGCCAGCACCCGGGCCGATGTGGGGCCGAGCGTAAAGCCGTGATGGCCGTGTCCGAAGTTGAGCCACATGTTGGATAGTCCGGGTGCGGGACCTACGACCGGCAGCATGTCGGGCATGCAGGGCCGCGTGCCGGTCCATTGAGGTTCGTCGATCCGAGGACCGGTCTCAAACAACTCGCCGATCTTCGTCGCGCCGTAACCCAGCTGTCTTGGCAGCGGGACCGCACCGAGATCCACTAGCGCAGCTCCGCTGGAGAGGCGTAACCCGCCCCGCATCGAGGCCGCGACGATGCCACAGTCCGTGTCGAGCATCGGTCGGCGTAGAGCGCGCGGTGCATGGTAGTGCGCGTGATAGCCGCGCTTGTAGATCATTGAAATCCGGATTCCGAAGCGGCGCAGCAGTTCGGGCGACCAGGGACCGAGGGCCACGACCACCTGCTCACCGCTAACACCCCCGTCCGGTCCGTACACGTTCCAGCTTGATCCCTCCCGCGACAGCGTCAGGGCGTCCGCTTCGACGATCCGGCCGCCGCGTTGGCGGAAGAGTTCCGCATAGGCGGCCGTCAGACCGCCGGGATCGGAACAGCTCCAGCTTTGCAACATGTGGATTGCGCCCGCGGGCTCACCGGTCAGTGCCGGCTCCTCGGCCTTCAGAGCCCCGGTGTCGAGCACGCGGGAGCTCACACCGTAGCTCTGCCGCATCCGCTCCGCCTCGCGAGCTGCGGCGTCCAGCGCCCGAACGTCGCGGTAGACGAGCGTCATCCCCTCCCGGATGATCAGGTTGTCCGCCCCCGCGGCCATGATCAGGGGCGCGTGGTCCTCGGTCGCGCAGCGGGTCAACTGGGTGTAGACCTGCGCGATCCGCCTGTGCCGCGCCGGCGCGGAATGACGGAAGTAGGACCAGAGCGCGGGAGCCATGCGAAGCACACCCGACACCGACCATGTGACGTCATTGCTCCGCCCGAGAGCGTACTTGAGCAGAGTGGGTAGATCCCGCGGGAGGGCGTAGGGCTCGGCCGCTTCTGCCTGGATCACACCGGCATTGCCGAAACTGGTCTCCTGACCCGGGGCGCGCCGGTCGACCAGAGTGACGACGTGCCCGCGCGACTGCAACTCGAGAGCGGTTGATACGCCGATCATCCCGGCGCCAAGAACGAGGAAGTATGACATACGAACCATCCCTTCAGGACCCACCG
This sequence comes from Roseivivax halodurans JCM 10272, assembly GCF_000521785.1. Classification (GTDB taxonomy): domain Bacteria; phylum Pseudomonadota; class Alphaproteobacteria; order Rhodobacterales; family Rhodobacteraceae; genus Roseivivax; species Roseivivax halodurans. Next base: position 34,629 of record NZ_JALZ01000020.1, on the reverse strand, counting down.
TTCGCTAAAGCGAGGTGGGTGTTCAAGGGACCGGAGGTGATAGCAGCGATGCGTTGATTTCAACAACGAGACATGTGTAAGCCATACCGGGGCGTTGTTGCGGAACCTGAGCCGGTGAGGATTCACAGCCGGAATCCGGCAAGTTAGTAGGGCGTCATGCCGAAGCCGACGCCAACCCGCTACCGCACCACGAATTGGTCCGCCTACAATGCCGCGCTCCGCATGCGCGGTGAGTTGCTGATCTGGTTCGACAAGAGCATGACATGGCTCGCGCCGCACGACGGGCGCGCCAGCAGGCCACTGATTTTTCCGAATGAGGAGGATCAGCAGAATGCGATCCAGCTCTGCATGTCGATCAAGGTTCTGTTCAGGCTCCCCCTTCGACAAACCGCCGGGATGGTCGCCGGCCTCTTGCAGCAGGCAGGGCTCGACAGACCTATACCGGACGCTTCCACGCTCTGCCGGCGGCAGAAAACCTCTCGCGGTGCAGATCCCATATCCCCGCGCCGATGGCCCGCTGAACCTGCTCGTGGACAGCACCGGCATCAAGTTTCTCGGCGACGGTGAATGGCAGGCGCGCAAGCACGGCGTGCAGGGCCGCCGTCAGTGGCGAAAGGTTCATCTCGCCATGGACCCTGCCACGTCCGACATCCGGGCGGTCGAGTTCACTTCAAGTCGGGACGGAGACAGCCCTGTGCTGCCCGAACTGGTCGATCAGGTACCTCTGGCGGAACCCATTGGCACGGTGACAGCCGACGGTGCCTACGACACGCGCCGCTGCCACACGGCCATCCTCGAACGCGATGCCGTTCCGTTCGTCGGGCGATCCGTCCCCCGGACGGATCGCTGATCCTCCTCACTCCCAAACCGCAAGAACGGCAGACCTTGGAAGGACGACGGCCCGGCGGCCCGCGTCAGGAACGCGACCCTGCGCCACGCGTCACTACGGCAAGGCGTTCTGGAAGCGGTGGACCGGCCACCATATCCGAACTCGCGTCGAGGCGAGGATGCGGTGTTTCAAAGTCTTCGGCGAACGAATCGCTGCAAGAGACCCAGACCGCCAAACCGCTGAAACTCAAATACGCGTCGCCCTCATGAACCGCTTTTCCGCGCTCGGCACTGCCGAGATCGTGCGCGTCTCCTGACATCAAACGGGAAAGGGACGGGTGTGCCTGAGATAAGTGTTCCGCAACAAGGCCCCGTCAGCACCAACGCGTCTTTCCACAGTAGCTGGGGGAAGACGCCAACCATGCCCCGTCTCTCGAAGACAATCGTCGCATCGACCGCGGCACGCTGGCGCTTGTTACAGTGTCGAGGGCCCTCGGGTCACAAGTTAATCGCCATTGGAAGAGCTACTGGCAAAAGGGGGTGCGCGCCATTCCATGAAAAGTTTAACTTCGCTGATTATTCCGGCCCGTTCCTGTTCTTGGCCGGAAGTTCAGGAACACTTCCGGGCGGTTCAGGACGAGGTAAGCGGTAGAGGATCAAGAGCTGTTTCGAGCCCCATTGCGGGTCTTCGAGGATCAGGTCGTCCGGACCTGCCTCTCTGCGCATGGCTTCCCTTGTTTCCTCTACTACCTCCCGATTTGATGCTGGCTCGCCCAGTCGACGAAGAATGTCGAGGCAAGCAACCATCATCACGGACTCTCCTGAGGCCTCATAACGCCGAGCCATCTTACGAAGTTCATGGATGCCTGTACGCGTGAAGTCTGAGTGGTCACCCATGTCGTCGGCCTAAAGAAAAGACGCCTTTGCAGGAATGGTAGCACTCGTGTGGGCGGCTTGCTACTGACTTGCGTCCTACTTCATAAAAGGGTCATCGATGGCGTTAACGGCCTCGCGTCTTGTGGATGCCTAACCTCACAATCTCGATCCCTCAGGCAGGAACGGCCACGGCTCGCGGCTCGTTGCGGTCGTGCGAGCTCACAACCGCACGACGACCCATGCCGACACCCGAACCAAGAACGGAGTTCCGACGCCTCCTAGACGAGTGGCTGAGGGACTACCCCTCCCATCCGGCATCACTTGAGATGTTGGAGTACTCCGATTTCCGTCTTTGGCTGTCGACTGAAGGCCATGCGGATCTGGTGCGGAATGCTTCGCTGGCAGATGGCGAGCGAAAGTTCAGGCAGTACTTCCGTGAAGAGCTATCATCTGCCATCGCGAGAAAGCCGCGCTGGGTCTGATCTCCAACCCATGATCTCGCCCATGGCCAGATGCATTTTACGCTATTGTCGCCGTCGTGCCCCCATGCTTGCGCCCCTGCCATTCGCCCTCGCCGTGGAGCTTGACCCCGGTGCTGTCCACGGGCAGCTTCAGCGGTTCCTTGACGCAGCGATAAGGGACTTGGTCGGCCTGCGTCTCCTGGCTGCGACACGGCGCGAAGAAGTCCGGAGGGGCCAGTCCAGCCCTGCAATTTCCAGCAGGCTAGCCACCATCCCAGACGTCTGGCGAAGCGGCAGCTAGACCATGCCTTGATCGACAAGCAGTGTGGGATGACCGCATCGGAAATCACCGCCGGACATAAGAGACGTCCTTCAAATACGGACCGGTTAACCGATTGGATTCGAACAGTTAATACTGTGTCGTCGGCGATGTGCAACAACGCCTTCCACGTGCTATCCGCGTGGCCTGCCGAAGCCGTGCATCTCTTTGGCCCATTGGTAGCCGACGATCATCCCCTTTATTCGGGGCAGCATGAACAGAGAGAGCGCTCTGGCGAGCCTGCAGAGCAGGAGAGCGAGAATGGACCGAAATCAGGGAAAAGATGAGCGGCAGCTTTAAACATGCGATCTCGGAGCGTTGTCGATTTTCGGATTTTCGGAATATTATAGAGAATTTAACTGCATCGGCCTGTCACGAGGCGGAGTAAGCGATGAACTCATGTCGCCTGCTCCACGGGTGCGTTTGATCCCGCAGACAGGCACGAGGCCAACGCAATCGCGCCGAGGATGAGCAGAGCGAGGAAAACGCCCATCGCGGGGATCAGCCCCATGGTTTCGGCAAGCACGCCGCTCCCGATGACCGGCAGGGAGAACCCTGCATAGGCGTAGACGAACAGCCCCGCGGTGGCGCGAGACCTGTCCCGGCCTGATCGGTCCGAGACCTGCGACAGCGCGGCGAGGTAGACGAAGCCGTAGCTGGCGGCGCTCGAAAGAGCCGTTCCGGCCAGAACGGGCGCGATCGCCTGCATCCAGTTCCCGAAGAGGATGAGACCGAAACCCGACGGGATCAGGGCAAGCCCCAGCGCCAGCGATGTCTCGTCGCTCAGGCATTTGGCGATGGGCTGACAGAGAAAGCCGATGAAGATCGCGAGGAAGATCACCGCACCGGTCCATCCCGACAGGCCCTGCATTGCGAGTTCGAGCGGGACGACGGCGATGATCATGCCTGTGGCCGACCAGGCAAGCGCGAGGGTCGCGCCGAAGATCCACGTGCCTTTCGGAAACACGGGAAGACGCAGGAGCGCCCCGCTTTGCGGCTGCGCGACTTTCGGCGCGCAGATGATGCCAAGCGCCAGGAGCGGCGCCAAGACGAAGAGAACCGCGAAGCTGGCGGGAAAGAACGACGGACCGGCCAGCGACAGGCTGATCCCGGTGGCGAGCGCGCCGCCGCCGAAGCCGAGCGAGGTTGCCGATGTGACCGCGAGCGCCGCGCTGCGGCTCCGCTCGGTGCCCATCAGTTCGATCATGAACGCCGTTCCTGCCGTGGTGGCGAGGCCGGTGCCGATCCCGAGGAGCGTGCGGGCGAGAACGAGCGTCGTCCAGGACGGCGAGACGACAAGCAGGGCTGTCGCCGCCGCGCCGAGAAGGAGCGCCGTCACCACGGGAATGCGCCGTCCGATCCGGTCCGACAGCCCGCCAAGAAAAAGCACGGTCGGCATCAGCCCCGCCACATAGGCCGCGAAGGCGATCGTGACGGCCGCAGGTCCGCGCCCGCTGGCCGCGGCGTAGGCGTCGTAAAGCGGAGCCTGAAGGTTGACCGCGTAGGTGACGAGGAAGAGTGATAAGGCAAGGCAGAGCGCAGCGGCGGAGCGGGACATGGGCGAGCTTTCGGCTGGTTGTTCGCCGATCGTTGACACCCGCAGGGATTCGATACAATATTTTTATTGTACTAATTACAGTTGCCCCCATGCCCCGCACTCAGTTCATTGCCCTCGCCGACCATGTTGCGGCACAGATTGCCGGCGGCAGCCTGCCGCCCGGCGCGAAGCTGCCGCCGCACCGCGCCTTTGCTGAACGGCACGGCGTCGCGCTCGCGACCGCGACGCGCGCCTATCGGGAGCTCGAGCGCCGCAATCTGATCGTCGGCGAGCGTGGCCGCGGCATGTTCGTGCGGGACGCGGCGGTCCCTGCGGGCGTCGGCGTGGAGCAGGCGGCCTCCGACGGGCTGATCGATCTGATGTTCAATATGCCGGGTGGCGCCGCCGACGCCGATATGTTGCGCGCAGGGCTGAAGCGACTGGCCGCGGGCGGCGATCTCGACGCGATGCTGCGCTATCAGCCACATGAGGGGCGGCCACACGAGCGCAAGGCCCTTGCAGACTTGGCTTCCGCGCGCCTCGGACCGGTCGTGCCAGAGACCCTGCTGGTCACCTCGGGGGCGCAGCACGGTCTGTCGCTGGTCATGCTGGGTCTGCTTGGACCCGGCGACGCGGTCGGGACCGACCCGCTCACCTATGCGGGGATCAAATCGGTCGCGGCCTTGCGCGGCACGCCGCTGGTGCCGGTCGAGGGCGACGCGGGCGTGATGGACCCGGACGCGCTCGATCACGCGTGCCGGACGCGCGGGCTGCGCGCCGTCTACATGATGCCGAGTGTGCAGAACCCTCTGGGCGCGGTCATGGACGAGGACACGCGGCGGCGGATCGTCGAAATCGCCTGGCGGCACGACCTGCTGATCATCGAGGACAGCGCCTACGCCTTCCTCGAGACCGATCCACCGCCGAGCCTGCGTGCGCTTGCGCCCGAGCGGACCATCCATGTGGGCGGCGTCTCCAAGAGCCTCGGAACGGGGCTGCGTGTCGGCTTTCTGATCGCGCCCGAGACGCATCTTGGCCCGCTGACGAGCGCCATCCGGGCGACGACGTGGAGCACGCCCGCGCTGATCACCGCGCTCGTCACCGCCTGGATCGAGGATGGCACGCTGGAGGCCAGCGAGGAGACACGGCGGCGCGACGGAGCCGAGCGTCAGCGCCTCTGTCGGGAGATGCTCAGTGATCTCGCCCTTGTCGCACATCGCAACGCGGGCTTCGCCTGGATACCCCTGCCCCGGGGGCAACGCGCCGACCCGCTGGTGGCCCGACTCCGGGAGCGTGGCGTCGCGGTGTCCCCCGGCGCACCCTACGCTGTCGGCGACCCGCCGCAGGCTATCCGCATCGCCTTCGGGGGTGTGCCTCTGCCTGATCTCGAAGCCGCCCTGACGACGCTCCGCCAGGAATTGACCCATTCGCAGGAAACACGGGCATGACACTCTTTCACGGCCTCTCGGCCTTTCCGATCACGCCGACCGATGCCAGCGGTCGCGTCGATGCCGAGGCGCTCGGCCTCGTGCTGGATCGCCTTGTCGCGGCACGGGTCGACTCAGTGGGCCTTCTGGGCAGCACCGGCGGCTACATGTATCTCAGCCAAGACGAGCGGCGGCGGGCCATCGACACAGCGACCGACCGGCTGGCGGGCGCGATCCCGTTGATCGTCGGCGTCGGCGCGCTCCGCACCGATACAGCCGCGGCGCTGGCGCGCGACGCAAGGGATGCAGGGGCGGACGGACTGCTGCTGGCCCCTGTCTCTTACACGCCGCTCACCCACGACGAGGTCTTCGCACATGTGCGAGCCGTCGCAGAGGCCGGAGACCTGCCGCTCTGCCTCTACAACAATCCCTCGACCACCCATTTCACCTTCACGCCCGAACTGATCGAGCGATTGTCCCGGCTGGACCACGTCGCCGCGGTGAAGATGCCCCTGCCCGCGGATCGCATCATCGCCGACGAGCTCGACGACCTCCGCGGCCGTGTGCCACACGACTTTGCCATCGGCTACAGCGGCGACTGGGGCTGCACCGAGGCGCTGCTGGCTGGCGCGGACGCCTGGTTCAGCGTCCTCGGCGGCATCCTCCCGGGGCTGTCCATGCAGATAACGCAGGCGGCACGGCGCGGCGATGCCGAGGCGGCGCGGGCGATGGACGCGGGGCTCACCCCCCTCTGGGATCTCTTCCGCGCGTTCGGCAGCCTCCGCGTGGTCTACGCCATGGCGCACGAGCTGGGTCTCACCGACGCTCTTCCGCCGCGCCCTGTTCTGCCTTTGCCGCGCGACGAAGCAGCGAAGGTTCGCGGGGCACTGAAGGAGATCGAGGACGTCGAGTTCAGGTCGCAGACGATTTGAGTCCGGCGACGACACCGCCGGGCCTGGGGTCAGCCGCCGAACCCGAGGACAGGGTAGAGCGATCCCACCAGCAGTGCCGCCATGGTGATGTTGAAGACCTTGAGCCGGGTGGCGTTGGACAGCCACTGGCGGACCATCGTTCCCATCCATGTCCAGATCGAGATCAACGGAAAGCTGACCAGCGCGAAGGCGCCCGCCACGATGACGACCGACAGCAGCGAGCGGTCGGGCGCGTAGAGCGTGATGGCCGACAGGCACATCGCCCAAGCCTTCGGGTTCACCCACTGGAACATCGCCGCCTGCAGGAAGGTCAGCGGACGGCCATCGGCATCTCGATCTTCCATCGGCGCGGCGGTGGCGACCTTGAACGCGAGCCAGAGCAGGTATCCCACGGACAGGACCTTCAGCACGAAGCTCAGAGCGGGCACCGCCTCGAAGAGAGCCATCAGTCCCGCCCCCACGAGGAGCGCCATCAGCGCCACGCCTCCGACGATGCCGAGCATATGGGGCAATGTGCGCCGGTAGCCGAAATTCGCACCCGAGGCCATGAGCATCAGGTTGTTCGGCCCGGGCGTGACGGTGGCGACGAACGCGAAGCCCAAGAGCCCGCTCATGACGGTGAAATTCATGGTGATCCCCTCCGATTGCGTGGCCGCAACATTATCAGGGGTGGCTCGCAACTTCTGATCTTCTTCACTATGATGCACCTGGCTTGCGCAACTATTCACTGGCCATGGACGAGATAGATCAGAAAATATTGCGCGAGCTACGGCGCGATGGCCGGATCAGCAATGTCGGCCTGGCCGAGCGCGTCAGCCTCTCCCCCTCTGCCTGCCTCAGGCGCGTACAGGAACTGGAGCGTGCGGGTGTGATCCGGGGCTACCGCGTCGTGACCGACCCCGAGCAAATGGGGCGCGGCTTTGCGGCCTACGTCATGGTCGGCCTGTCCTCCCACACCAAGGCAGCGCAGGAGGGCTTCGAGCGCGCGATGGCCGTGGCGCCCGAGGTCGTCGAATGCCACAACATCGCGGGGGCGTTCGAATACCTGCTGCGGGTCGAGAGCGCCGATCTCTCCGAGTACAAGCGTTTCCACACCGACGTGTTGGGCACGCAGTCCCACGTGAACGCCATTACGTCCTACATCGTGATGGGATCGCCCAAGGATGAGCGAGCTACGTGATCTAACGCTCTCTTCGACGGAGCGGCTTTAAAGTTCGCCAGAGGACCAGAACTCTAATCAGGGCTAGCTATCGCAACAGTTTGTTTAGAAAGGGCCATCAGGTCGTTGATCCCGCCAAACTTATAAAAGCTACGGTTTCGAATGCAACCAAGGCAGCACCGAGCACGTCACCGGTGTAGCCGCCGATCCGCCGCCACGCCAAGAGGATCACGACCGCGACTGCTGCCATAGACGCCAACACCGCCATGGCGGACGATAGCCCCGCGCCGACTAGAAGCGCAAAAGCCATTCCGCACCCGACGCATAGCGATTTCATGGTCCCGCCTCCGGCCAAATGCCCAAGTCCGTCGCCGCGCGCCGGCGGGAGGATTTGCATCACCCCCAGCATCGCCAATCGGCTGCTGACAGAGATCGCCAGCACGGGCAGCAGTGTCAGGACCGGTCCCATGGAAGAAAGACTTGCGGCCTGGCATCCGAGCGCGAGGATCAGAGCGATAACGCCGTAACTGCCGATACGGCTGTCGCGCATGATCGCGAGGCAACTCACGGCGTCACGTCCCCCGCCGACCCCATCGGCGAAATCTGCCAGCCCGTCATGGTGCAGCGCGCCGGTGATCAGCGCGTTTGTCACGAGAAACAGCATGGCCGCGACGGGCTCCGGAATGCCCGCCTGAAGGCTGCCGGCGCAGATCACCCAGCAAACCAGTCCCACGGGGAGCCCGACGAGCGGATAGGCCCACTGGGCCCGGGACAAGGACGGCACCGCTTCGGGGAGCCTGCCGGCGGGAAACCGCGTCAATAGCATGACCGCCACCTGCAATTCGGCGACGCGACGGCGCAGGCTCATGCTCCGCCGATCCCCGCTTCGGCGAAGGTTGCCATGCCGTTGTGGCATTCGAGCGCGCCGCGGAGGATCGAGAGGGCCAGCGCGGCGCCGGTTCCCTCGCCGAGCGCCATGCCGAGATCGAGAAGAGGCGACTTGCCGAGAGCGGCGCAGAGGCGGGCATGCCCGGGTTCGGCGCTGGCATGCGAGACGATGCAATGATCAAGCAGCGCGGGCGCCGCGGCGTAGAGAGGCGCGGCGGAAGCGGAACAGATGAAGCCGTCCAGAAGGACCGGGATCCGGGCGGCGCGCGCCGCGAGCACCGCGCCGCAGATGGCCGCCTGCTCGCGCCCGCCGAGCGCCGCAAGGATCCCGAGCCCGGTCGCGTCCGCATGCGCCTGCCGGCCCTTGGCCACCACGCTCGATTTCAGCGCGACCCGCTCGTCATCCGCGCCGGTGCCGCGTCCGACCCAGTCGCCCGGCTCCCCGCCGAAACAGGCATGCGCCAGCGCCGCAGCCACGGTCGAGTTGCCGATCCCCATCTCGCCCAGCAAGATCACATCGGCCGCTGGATCCACCGCCTCGGCGCCGTGCCGCATGGAGTCGAGGCACTCCTCCTCGCTCATCGCGGGGCCGGTGGTGAAGTCCGCCGTCGGGCGCTCGAGATCGAGCGCCACAACCGACAGCGTCGCCCCCGCCGCCCGCGCAAGCTGGTTGATCGCGGCGCCGCCCCGCTCGAAATTCGTCACCATCTGCGTCGTGACCTCCTGCGGGAACGGATTCACGCCGTGGCAGCAGATACCGTGGTTTCCGGCGAAGACGAGCGATTGCGCGGACATGACACGGGGGCGCGGATCGCCGTGCCAGCCGGCCATGAACACCGCCAACTCCTCGAGCCGGCCGAGCGATCCGGGCGGCTTGGTGAGCTGCGCCTGCCGGTCCCGCGCGGCATCGGCGGCGGCTTTGTCGAAGGCGGGCATCGCATCGAACCAGCCGGTAATGGCGGAGAGGCTGTCGAACGCGGGAAGATTGATCATTACGGTTTCACCTTGATGGGGTATCCGGCGACGCAGAGATGGACCTCGTCGCACATTCTCGCCACCCGCTGGTTCACGAGTCCCGCCGCATCGCGAAACCGGCGCGCGAGGGCATTTTCCGGCACGATACCGGCGCCGACCTCGTTGGTCACGATGACGACCGGGGCCCGCTGGGCCTCGATCGTTCGGACCAGCGCGTCCGTGGCACCGTCCCAGTCGAGATCCGCAAGCATGAGGTTCGACAGCCACAACGTGAGGCAATCGACCAGCCGCGGAGCCTCGCCGTCGCTCGCGTCGAGTGCGTCCGAGAGCTCCACCGGCGCCGAGATCGTCCGCCACTCGGCGCCACGGCGCGCCTGGTGGCGCGCGATACGCTCGGCCATTTCGGGATCGTGCGCCTCCGCGGTGGCGATATAGATCGCCCTAGGTCCCAGCGCGAGCGTCGTCTGCTCGGCGTGGGTGCTTTTTCCGGAGCGTGCGCCACCGGTTATGAGGATCGACTTGCCCATGACGACGTGACAAAGCAGAAACCCGTTCGGGGGAAAAGGGCTTACCGAAATGCGACCCGTGCCGGGTGACCTTCTGCTGATCCGCCATGCGCAGGCCGACCATGGCGACCGGCTCTGCGGACGCACGGACGTCCCGGCGATCCTGCCGCCGGCGCAGGAGCTCGCCGGATTGTCGGGCTGGCTCTCGGACTGCGAGATGGTGGCGAGCCCCGCCGCGCGCTGCGTCGCGACCGCCCATGCGCTTCGCGCAAACGGTGACATCGCCACCGACGCGCGGCTCTGGGAGCAGGATTTCGGCGATTTCGACGGGGTGCCCTTTGAGGGTCTGCCCGCTCTCGGAGAGATGAGCCGCGAGGCGATCGCCGCGCATCCCTGGCCGGGCGGAGAGAGCTTTGCCGACATGGCCGCGCGCGTATCTCCGGCCCTGAAGCGATTTATCGAGGCCGCCGCGAGACCCCCCCTGGCAATCGTCGCGCATGCCGGCACCGTGCGGGCGGGGCTCGGGCTCGCCCTCGGCGCGCCGGCGCATGGCCTCGCCTTCGACATCCCGCCGCTCTCCGTCACCCGGCTGCGCTGCACGGCCGGTGGGATCGCGATCCTCGGGGTCGCCCTGCCGCCCTCGGCCTTCGCATGATCGAGGTCGCGGGACATTTCGGCGAATGGCTGCAGGGGCGGCTCGGACAGGGGGGCCCGGTCGCGCTCGTCACCATGATCTGCACGGCGCTCTCCGTCCGCCTTCTTCCGGGCGACAGTACTCTCGTCCAATGCCCAGAAGTCCTCGGGGAGGCGCGGCTCGGACGCCTCGCCGCCGCCCTCGGAAAGCCCGTTCCGGGCGGCCGGCTCGAGGCGGACATGCCGCCGGGCGGAGGCGCCGGGGCCTCGACAGCCGCGCTCGTCGCTCTGGCCCGCGCCGCCGGGTGCCGGGATGCGGAGATCGCCGCGATCTGCCATGCGGTCGAAGGCGCGAGCGATCCGCTGATGCTGGAGGCGCCGGATTCGGCTCTCTGGGCACCTCGGGAGGCGCGGAGGCTGGAGACGCTGCCGCCCCCGCCCCGCGCGCGTATCGTCGGGGGCTTTTTCGGTCCGCCCTGCCCCACGGATCCCGCCGATCACGACTTCCCGGATATCGGCGATCTCGTTGCGGAGTGGCGAATGGCGCCGACGCTCCGGATTGCGGCCCGACTTGCCGGCCTATCCGCCGAACGCTCTACGGCGCTCCGCGGGCCTGCGGGCGACCGAACCGCAGAGATTGCCGCCGAGACCGGTGCGCTCGGGCACCTCAGAGCGCATACCGGCTCCGCCCGCGGCCTGATCTTTGCGCCCGGGGCGCAGACGGACGAAGCGGAACGGGCGCTCGCCCGGGCGGGGGCCAGCTCGGTGGTCGTTTTCGACACCGGGAGCCGGCCGTGAGTTTTGCCGGCATCATGCTCCTCGGCGCGCTGATCGACATAGGCGTGGGCTGGCCGCGCCGGCTCTTTGCCCGGATCGGCCATCCCGTGACCTGGATCGGCAGGCTCGTCGCTACGCTGGACGCGCGGCTCAACGATGACGCCGCGCCGGACGCGCGCCGCCGGGTCATGGGAGCCATCACGGTCGCTGTGGTGCTCGCCGCAGTGGTCCTTCCCGCGATCATCGCGCAGCTCGCGCTTCCGGGCGGCATACCCGGGCTCCTGCTCGGTGGCCTTCTTGCCTGGCCGTTCATCGCCATACGCTCGATGCACGATCACGTGGTGGCGGTCGCGCGCCCGCTCGGCTCGGGCGACACGGAAGGCGCGCGCGCCGCCGTGGCCATGATCGTCGGCCGCGATCCCGCGCGGCTCGGCGAGGCCGGCATCGCGCGCGCCGCCATCGAGAGCCTGGCGGAGAACACCTCGGACGGGATTGTCGCGCCGATCTTCTGGGGCGCCGTCGCGGGCCTGCCGGGCATTGCGGTCTACAAAGCGATCAACACGATGGATTCCATGATCGGTCACCGGACGCCGCGGCACGAGGCGTTCGGATGGGCGGCGGCGCGACTCGATGATCTGGTCAACCTAGTGCCCGCCCGCCTGACGGCTCTGCTCTTCGCGCTCGCCTCCGGCCGGCCGCGCCGCGCGGCATGGGTGATGTGGCGCGACGCCGGCTTGCATCGCTCACCAAATGCAGGCTGGCCCGAGGCCGCCATGGCAGGCGGCCTCGGCATCCGCCTGTCGGGCCCGCGGATCTATGTCGCGCGCGTCGCGCAGGAACCATGGGTCAACGAAGGCGCTCCCGATCCCGGAGCGGGCGATATCGTCCGCGGCCTTGCGCTCTACCGCCGGGCGATGCTTTGTCTCGCGGCATGCCTGGCCGGCCTAGCGCTGGCATAACTTGGCGAGGCAAGAATGAGGGATCACGGCGGGGATACCGACGCGGCGGTGGCGCGCTACGGGGCGGGCGACTGGCTCGACCTCTCGACCGGGATCAACGCGCGCCCCTACCCGATGCCCGAGCTGTCCTCCCGCGCCCTGACCGCCCTGCCGACCCGGGCCGAGATCGACGCGCTCAAGACAATCGCGCAGCAGGCTTACGGCGCGAGCGTTCGGCCCGTTCCGCTCGCCGGGGCCCAGGCGGCGATCCAACTCGTTCCGCGCCTCGCGCGGCCGGGCGAGGCGCGCATCCTCGGGCCGACCTACAACGAGCATGCCGGGGCACTTTCCGCCGCGGGCTGGCGGGTATCGGAGGTCCGAGAGACGGGCGCGCTCGAAGGCGCGGACCTCGCCGTCGTCGTGAACCCCAACAACCCCGACGGACGGCGACACGATCCCGCCCGTCTGCGCGCGCTGTCGCGGCGTGTCCGCCTCCTGATCGTCGACGAGAGCTTTGCCGATCCCGAGCCCGAGGTGTCGCTCGCCGGCACGCTCGGCGCCGCGGAGGACCGGATCGTCGTCCTGCGCTCCTTCGGCAAGTTCTACGGCCTCGCGGGATTGCGGTTGGGCTTCGCGATCACCGGGGCGGCGCTGGCGGTGCGGCTGCGCAGCCTCGCGGGCCCGTGGGCCGTCAGCGGCCCCGCGATCGCCGCAGGCTGCGCCGCGCTCGGCGATGCGGCATGGCAGGCGGAAACGCGCGCGCGTCTGCGCGCCGATGCGGCCCGGCTCGACGCCATGGTGGCCAGCGCCGGCTGGAGCCTCGTCGGCGGCACGCCGCTTTTCCGCACATACGAGGTGCCGGATGCCGCCGCCGCGCAGGATGCGCTGGCCCGTCACCTGATCTGGACGCGGATCTTTCCCTATGCGCCCCGATGGATCCGCCTCGGCCTGCCGGGCGACGAGGCCGGCTGGTCGCGGTTGCAAGCGGCGCTGTAACGACGCCTTACCGCGCCGCGGCGATCAGCCCGCCGACATCGAGATGCGCCTCCACATGGGCCGCAAGCGCGTCGAGCACCCCCTCGACCCCCGCATCGTAGGCAAGATCCGAGCCCGTGCCGTAGGCGCCGAGCCACGCCGCGCGGAAGGCATCGTCCCGAAACATGCCGTGCAGGTAGCTCCCCGCGACACGACCGCTCGCCCCCGTCGCGCCTTCGGGCGTGCCATTCACATGCGCGAACGGGCGCGCGCGGTCCGGGCCTTCCGTGCGGCCGATATGGATCTCGTAGCCGGTGAAATCCGCGCCGCTCGCCGCATGCCGGGCGGAGACTTCGGTCAGCGTCTTGTCCGCGTGCATCACCGTCTCGACATCGAGCAGCCCGAGCGCCGGATCGGTGCCGGGCGCGCCCTCGATGCCGGCCGGATCGGCAATGGCGCGGCCGAGCATCTGGTAGCCGCCGCAGATCCCGAGCACGTGGCCGCCGCGCCGGACATGCGCGGCAAGATCCAAGTCCCAGCCCTGCGCGCGCAGGAAGGCGAGATCGCCGCGCGTGGACTTGCTGCCCGGCACGATCACCACGTCCGCGTCGCCGGGCAGCGCCCGCCCCGGCGCCAGCATCTTGAGCCGCACCCCCGGCTCCTGCGCCAGCGGGTCTAGGTCGTCGAAATTGGCGATCCGCGAGAGCTGCAGGCAGACGATGTGCAGGCCCTCGGTTCGGCGCGGCGCGGCCACGTCGAGCGCGTCCTCGGCCGGCAGGCGCCAGGCGTCCGGGAACCAGGGCAGCACGCCGAAGCCGCGCCAACCCGTCCGCGCCTCGATCATCGCGTAGCCATCGTCGAAGAGGCTGGGATCGCCGCGGAACTTGTTAATCAGGAACCCGGCCACGCGGCCCGCATCCTCGGGCGACATAACAGCCTGCGTGCCCACGATCTGCGCGATCACGCCGCCCCGGTCGATGTCCCCGGCGAGGATCACCGGGGCATCAGCCGCCGCGGCGAAGCCCATGTTGGCGATGTCATTCGCGCGCAGGTTCACCTCGGCGGGGCTTCCCGCGCCCTCGACGAGGACAAGGTCGTGCGCAGCGCGGAGCCGCCGGTAACTCTCGAGCACATGTCCCAGCAGCTTCGGTTTCAGCGCCGCGTAATCCCGCGCCCGCGTCGTGGTCAGCCGCCGGCCCTGCACGATCACCTGTGCGCCCACATCCGTCTCGGGCTTGAGCAGCACCGGGTTCATGTCGGTGACAGGCGCAAGGCCGCACGCCATGGCCTGCAGCGCCTGCGCCCGGCCGATCTCTCCGCCATCGGCGGTCACAGCGGCGTTGTTCGACATGTTCTGCGGCTTGAACGGCGCGACGCTGAAGCCACGCGCCCGCGCCGCACGGCAGAGCCCCGCGACCAGCATCGACTTGCCGACATTCGAGCCGGTGCCCTGGATCATCAGCGCGGACGACATGCGCGGCGCCCTCAGAACTCCACCCCGGCCTGCGCCTTCACGCCCTCGCGGAAGGGATGCTTGACCATAGCCATCTCGGTCACGAGGTCCGCCGCCTCGATCAGCTCGGGCTTGGCGTTCCGGCCGGTCAGCACCACATGGGTCATCTGCGGCTTCTCGGTCAGCAGGAAGTCCACCACCTCGTCGATGTCGAGATAGTCGTAGCGCAGCGCGATGTTGATCTCGTCGAGCAGCACGAAGCGGATGCCGGGATCGCGGATCTGCTCCTTGGCGATCTCCCAGCCGTGGCGGGCGGCGGCGATGTCGCGCTCGCGGTCCTGCGTCTCCCAGGTGAAGCCCTCGCCCGACACGAAGAAGCGGCATTCCTCGCCGAATCTCTCGCGCAGGAAGGTCCGCTCGCCGGTCTCCCAGTTGCCCTTGATGAACTGCACCACCGCGCAGGGCATGCCGTGCGCGATGCAGCGCATGATCATGCCGAAGGCGGACGAGGACTTGCCTTTGCCCTTGCCGGTATGGACGACGATGAGGCCCTTTTCCCCGGTCTTGGTGGCCATCATGCGGTCGCGGGCCTCCTTGATCCGTTTCATCTTTTCGTTGTGGCGGGCAGTGATGTCGTCCACGGGTCTCGGCTCCTCGCTCTTGACAAGATCGGCGTCTCGCGCGCATGTCAGCCAAAGCTGGTGCCCGTGTAAACGGGTGAAAATGGGAATGCGTAGCCCGGGCCACCCGGGACAGGCGCAGCCGCCCCCGCGACCGTAACCGGAGAGGTCGCCCAA
This sequence comes from Roseivivax halodurans JCM 10272, assembly GCF_000521785.1. GTDB lineage: Bacteria > Pseudomonadota > Alphaproteobacteria > Rhodobacterales > Rhodobacteraceae > Roseivivax > Roseivivax halodurans. The sequence continues at coordinate 19,148 of NZ_JALZ01000020.1, read as the reverse complement.
TGGTCACTGGCCCCGCATCGGGCCGGGAAGGCCGGGCAACCGCAGGATCGCAACGCCGCGATCCGGGATCCGCAAGCCGGGAGACCTGCCAGCGCGATACGACGAAACCGGACGGGGTGTTCCGGTGTCGGGAGGCCTTTGCGGTCCGCGCCCGATGCTTTTGCGCGACGACCCCGTGATACCGCCCGTCACCCGGCCCGCGTCCCACCGACGGAAGTGGGGCCGAATTGACCGAAACCGACGAGGCGAAACCCGCCGAGCTCTTGGTCTGCATCAAGTGCCGCCGCGGCACGGAGATCCCCGAGGACGACCGCCGCCCCGGCGCGCGGCTCTACGACAACCTCAAGTCGAGCGATGTGCCCGACGGCGTCACCGTCACCCCGGTCGAGTGCCTGCAGAACTGCGAGGGCGGCTGCACAGTCGCGCTGAGGGGGCCGGGGCGGTGGACCTATGTCTACGGCGCGCTTCACGAGGACACCGACGTGGAGACGCTGCTCGGCGGCGCAGCGCTCTACCGCGAAACGACCGACGGCCTCATCCCGTGGCGCCAGCGTCCCGAGCATTTCAAGCGCAACTGTGTGGCGCGCGTTCCGCCCCTCACCCCCGCTAAGGAGGCCGCCAATGGCTGATCTCGAAAAACTCCCCGTCACCGTCGTCACCGGCTTTCTCGGCTCGGGCAAGACCACGCTGATCTCGCACCTGATGCGGAACCCCGGCGGCAAGCGGCTCGCCGTCGTGGTCAACGAGTTCGGCGACGTCGGCGTCGACGGCGAGATCCTGAAGGGCTGCGCGATCCCCGAATGCCCTGCCGAGAACGTGCTGGAGCTGGCCAACGGCTGCATCTGCTGCACCGTGGCCGACGATTTCATCCCGACGATCGAGGCGCTCCTGAAGCTCGATCCGCGCCCCGAGCACATCCTGATCGAGACGAGCGGGCTTGCCCTGCCGAAACCGCTCCTCAAGGCGTTCGACTGGCCGGATATCCGCTCGAAGATCACCGTGGACGGGGTCATCGCGCTCGCCGATGCGGAGGCCGTCGCGGCGGGCCGCTTTGCCCCGGACGTCGCCCGCGTCGACGCGCAGCGGCTGGCGGACGAGAGCATCGACCACGAAACGCCCCTGTCGGAAGTCTTCGAGGACCAGATCTCCTGTGCGGACATCGTGCTGCTCACCAAGCCCGACCTCGCCGGCCCCGAGGGCGTCGCGAAGGCCCGGGAGGTCATTGCCGCCGAGGCGCCGCGCCCCCTGCCGGTGGTCGAGGTGGCCGAGGGTGCGGTCGATCCGCGCGTGATCCTCGGCCTCGGCGCTGCCGCGGAGGACGACATGGACGCGCGCCCGTCGCATCACGACGAACCCCACGACCACGATCACGACGACTTCGAGAGCGTGGTGATCGACATCCCCGAGCTGGGCGATCCGGCCGACCTCGTGGCCCGGATCGAGGCACTGGCCCGGTCGCGCAACATCCTGCGGGTGAAGGGCTACGCGGCGGTGGCGGGCAAGCCCATGCGGCTGCTCGTGCAGGCGGTCGGCGCGCGCGTGCGGCATCAATACGACCGCCCCTGGCGGCCGGACGAGGCGCGGCAGGGACGGCTCGTGGTCATCGCCGAACACGACGACATCGACCAAGCGGCCATCCGCGAGGCGCTGACCGAGGCGCGCGAGGCCGCCGAGTAGACGCGATGCACGTCGTCTTCCGCGAAAGCCACGGCCTCGAAGAGAGCGAGACGCCGACCGATCTCGGGCAGACGCCCGGCGATCTGGTGGTGCTGTCGTTCTCGGACAGCGACCTTGGGGCCTTCGCGGCGGGATGGGAGCGCGGGGGCGGGCGCGACGGGCACATGCCCTCGCTGCGTCTTGCCAACCTCGCGGCGCTGAAGCACCCGCTCTCGGTCGACACCTACGTGGAGCAGACGCTCGCGGGCGCGCGCGGCATCCTGATCCGGCTGATCGGCGGGACGTCCTACTGGTCCTACGGCCTCCAGCAGGTCGAGGCTCTCTCCCGCGCCCGCGGCATCGCGCTCGCGGTGCTTCCTGCCGACGGCCGCCCCGATGCGCGGCTCGACGCGGTCTCGACCGTGCCGGTCTCGACCCTGCGGCGACTGGCGCATCTCACCGACACCGGCGGGGCCGTCGCGGCGCAGGCGGCACTCGCGCAGATGGCCCTCGCCGCCGGGCTCTATGCGGCGCCGGTGCCTGGGATCAAGGCGCTGCCGCCCGTCGGGGCATGGACATTGCGGGACGGCGTCTGCTGCCCCGTGCTCGGCCATGTCGGCGAGGCCGGAGGGGGGCTTTCCGCCCCCCGCGCCTGCGGCGCCCCCCCGGACGTTATTTCGGTCAAGAAGAAGCCGCTGGCGCTGGTGGTGTTCTACCGCTCCTACCTCGTGGCGGCCGATCTCGAGCCCGTCGAGGCGCTTTTCGCAGCGCTCGAGGCGCGGGGCTTCCGGGTGCTTGGCCTTTTCGTACCCTCGCTCAAGGCGCCGGAGGCGGGCGCATGGCTCGCGGGCCAGATGGGCGCGCTCGGGGCCGCCGCCATCGTGAATGCGACGGCGTTCTCAGGGAGGAGCGACGGTGGGCGCTCGCCGCTCGATGCCGGGGGCGTGCCGGTCTTCCAAGTGGCGCTTGCCACTTCAAGCGAGCCGGACTGGGCCGCGTCGGAGCGCGGCCTCTCGCCCGCGGATCTCGCGATGCACGTGGTGCTGCCGGAGGTGGACGGGCGACTGTTTGCCGGTGTCGCCTCGTTCAAGGAGCCGGGCGCGCGCGATGACGCGCTGCAGTTCTCGCGGTTTCGGCACGCGGCTTGCGCAGAGCGCGTGGAGGCGATCGCTGATCGCGTGGCGGCATGGTGCCGGCTCGCTGCGACCCCAGCCGGGAAAAGGCGCGTCGCCCTCGTGCTTTCGACCTATCCCGGCCGGGAATGGAACCTTGCCCATGCGGTGGGGCTCGATGCGCTCGCCTCGGCCGAGGCCATCCTCGAGGATCTGCGCGGCTGCGGCTACGACGTTTCGTCCGGCGCCCCTCTCGACCAGGCACTCCGCGGCGAGCGGATCACTTGGCCGCTCGAGGGGTACCGGGCCGCGCTCGACCGCATGCCTAGATCGCTACGGGACGATCTTGAAGCCGAATGGGGCGCGCCCGAGGACGATCCCGACGTCGGAGCGGAGGGCGTCAGCTTTTCCGCGGTGAGGTGCGGACACGCGCTCGTCGCGCTGCAGCCAGAGCGGGGGATGCCGGACGCCCGCGGGGACGAGTATCACGACCTCTCGCGGACGCCGCGGCACGCCTACGTGGCGTTCTACCTGTGGCTGCGGGAGCAGGTCGACGCCATGGTCCATGTCGGCGCGCACGGCACCCTCGAATGGCTGCCGGGCAAGTCGGTGGCGCTGTCGGACACATGCTGGCCCGAGGCGCTGACCCGCGATATGCCGGTGATCTACCCGTTTATCGTCAACGACCCCGGAGAGGCCGCGCAGGCCAAGCGCCGGATCGGCGCGGTCACGCTCGGGCACGTGCCGCCGCCGATGCGCCGGGCCGAGACGCCGGATCGCCTCGTCCGCCTCGAAGCCCTGCTCGACGAGTTCTCGAATGCCGACGGCCTCGATCCGAAGCGCCGCGGCCGGCTGATGGACGACATACGCGAAGAGGCCCGGGCGCTCGGCGTGGAGGGCGACCTCGGGATCGATGCCGCGTCCTGCCCGGCCGACGCGGTCACCCGCATCGACCGCTTCGTCTGCGACGTGAAGGAAAGCCAGTTCGGCGACGGTCTGCATGTCTGGGGGCGCAGTCCGGCGGCCGCGGCGCCGTTCGATGCCGCGCATTCCGCCCAATCGGAGCGGCAGGCGCTACGCGACGCCCTCGCCGGGCGAAGCATCGAGGCGGGCCCCTCCGGCTCGCCCTATCGCGGCCGGACGGACGTGCTGCCGACGGGGCGCAACCTCTACACGACCGATCCGCGCAGCGTGCCGACGCGCGCCGCTTACGCGCAAGGCGAGCGGCTTGCCGATGAGCTGATCCGCCGGCACCTGCAGGACGAGGGCGACTGGCCGCGCGGGCTGATCGTGGATCTCTGGGGCTCTTCCACCATGCGCACCGCGGGAGAAGATTTCGCCATGGCGCTCGCCCTCCTCGGCGTACGGCCCGTCTGGGACGCGGGCTCCGAGCGGGTCTCGGGGATCGAGGTCGTGCCGATCGCGGAACTCGACCGTCCGCGGATCGATGTCACGCTGCGCATATCGGGCCTTTTCCGGGATGTCTTCCCGACCCTCTCGGCGCTCTTCCAGCAGGCGGTCCGGGCGCTTGCCGCCCGCGACGAGGCGGCCGACTGGAACCCTTACGTGGACGCGCCGGGCGCGCGGGTTTTCGGCCCGGCGCCGGGCAGCTTCGGGCTCAGCATGGGCGCGGTGCTGGGCGACTATTCGGACGACGGCCGGCGCGCAGCGGGCGAGGCCTGGCTCGCAGCCTCGTCCTGGGCCTTCGACGGCGAGCATGCGGCGGCGGATCGCGCGGGGATTGAGGCGCGGGTCTCTGCGGCGGACGGGTTCATCCACGCCCAGGACCTGCCCGAGACGGACCTGCTGCTGGCTGAGGATTACTCCAGCCACGAGGCCGGATTTGCCGCGGCTCAGGGCGTCGCGGGGGGATCGGCGCGGCTCTGGCACCTCGACAACACCGATCCGGCTCGACCCCGGGCGCGGGCGCTCACCGAAGAGATCGCGCGCATCGTGCAGGCCCGCGCCGCGAACCCGGCCTGGATCCGGGGCATGCGGCGGCACGGTTTCCGCGGCGCGGCCGAGATCGCCGCCACGCTCGAGAACATGGCGGCCTTCGCGCATCTGGCGGATGTCGTGCAGGCGCATCTCTTCGATCTCTATCACGAGGCAACGCTCGGTGATCCGGACGTGGCGGAGTTCATGGCCGCCGCCAATCCCGGCGCGCTACAGGCGATGCAGGACCGGTTCGAGGCGCTGCACGAAGCGGGGCTCTGGCAGACCCGGCGCAACTCGATCCTCGCAAGCCTCGGGGATGCGCCATGAGCGCTCCCGTGGTGAAGGGCTGGTGTCCGGGGGCGCACCGGCCGATGATGTCGGGGGACGGGCTCGTGGTCAGGGTGCGGCCTTGGTGCAGCACGCTATCGGCGGGCGAGACGCGCGGGCTGGCTGAGCTTGCGGCGAAACACGGCAACGGCGCGGTGGATGTCACGAGCCGCGCGAACCTGCAAATCCGCGGCGTGAGCGAGGAGCGGTTCCCGGCGCTCCTCGAGGGGCTTGGCGCGCTCGGCCTTCTCGATCCCGACGAGGGCAGCGAGGCGCGGCGCAACATCGTGCTCGATCCGTTCCGGGGCGATGACGATCTCCAGGACCGGATCGGGGCGGCGCTGACCGATTGCCTGACGCGCGCCGAATTCGCGGACCTGCCGTCAAAATTCGGGTTCGTCGTCGATACCGCACGCCCGCGGCGGCTCGGAGATGTCAGCGGCGATATCCGGATCGAGAGTGGCTGCTGCGGCCTGATGGTGCGCGCCGACGGGACTCTCGCGGGGCGCCAGGTCGCTGACGCCGAAAATGCAACACAAGCGGCGCTGGCGCTGGCGCGATGGTTCCTCGCGTCGGGGGGCGTCGGGGCCGACGGTCGCGGCCGGATGGCACGGCACATCGCATCGGAGGCAGAACTGCCTACGGAACTCGCCGGATCCGAAGCGCCTGCACCGGCGGCCCCGCGCCCCGACCCCGGGCCCGTCGCGGGCGGACTCGCGGTCGGCGCGCCGTTCGGACAGTTCACCTCGGCGCAGCTGACCCTCATCGCGGATTCACTTTTGCCCGGCGGGGAGGTGCGCGTGACGCCCTTCGGCCTTCTGTACCTCACGACCCCGCCCGAGACTGACGCCTTCGCGGGGTCCGAGCTCGTCACCGCACCCGGCGATCCGCTGCTCCGCGTGGCGGCCTGCGTCGGGGCACCTCACTGCAGCCAGGCCGAGATCGCCACGCGGGACATCGCGCGCCGCCTCGCCGCGGACCTTCCCAAAGGCGCTCGCGCGCATGTCTCGGGCTGCGCCAAGGGCTGCGCCTGGCCCCGCGCGGCCGATCTGACCCTCGTGGGACGGGCCGGCCGCGTCGATCTCGTCCGGAGCGGCACCGCCCGCGACACCCCCGAGCGGCGCGGGCTGAACCCTGCCGATCTCGACCAGCTCCTCGGAAACTGACATGCCCTACACCTACGAAACCGACGGCGCGGCGATCTACGCCGAGAGCTTCGCGACCATCCGCGCGGAGGCGGATCTTGCCGCCTTCGACGCCGAAGCCGAACCCGTCGCCGTGCGGATGATCCACGCTGCGGGTCTCGTGGGGCTCGAGCGCGCTATCCGTATCTCGCACGGCATGGTCGCGCGGGCCCGCGAGGCTCTGACCGCAGGAGCCCCGATCCTCTGCGACGCCCGCATGGTGAGCGAGGGCATCACCCGGCCGCGCCTGCCCGCGGCCAACGAAGTGATCTGCACGCTCCACGATCCCTCGGTGCCGGGGATGGCCGCAGACATGAAGACCACCCGCTCGGCGGCCGCGCTCGAGCTGTGGCGCCCGTTTCTTGCCGGCGCTATCGTCGCCATCGGCAACGCGCCCACCGCCCTCTTCCACCTCCTCGAGATGCTCGAGGATTCCGCCTGCCCGCGCCCCGCCGCGATCGTCGGATGCCCCGTCGGCTTCGTCGGCGCCGCGGAATCGAAGGACGCGCTCTGGCGGGCGCAGCCCGCCCCGGCGCTGATCGTGAAGGGACGCCTCGGCGGCAGCGCGATCACCGTCGCCGCCATCAACGCCATCGCGAGCCGCGCGGAATGACCGCGCCCGGCACCATCCGCGGCGTCGGCCTCGGCCCCGGCGATCCCGACCTGATGAGCGTGCGCGCCGACCGGCTGGTGCGCTCCGCGCGCAACGTCGCCTTCTTCCGCAAGGCGGGGCGCCCCGGACGGGCACGCGCCATCGTCGCGGGCCTGCTGAGCGAGGACGCACGCGAGATCGCGATGGAGTATCCGGTCACTACCGAGATCCCGCTCTCCGATCCCGCCTACAACGCCTGCCTCTCGGGGTTCTACACCGAGCAGACCGGGCGGCTGCGCGCCCTTGCCGAGGCTGGCGAGGATGTCGTCGTTCTCTGCGAGGGCGATCCGTTCTTCTACGGCTCGTTCATGCATCTGCACGACCGGCTGCTGGGTCACGTGCCGGTCGAGGTCGTGCCCGCGATCACCGGCATGTCGGCGGCCTGGACCGCGACGGGCCGGCCGATGACCTGGGGCGACGACCTGCTGAGCGTCGTCATGGGCACCCTGCCCGAGGCCGAACTTGTGCGCGCGATGCTGAACGCCGACGCGCTCGTCGTGATGAAGGTCGGGCGCAACCTGCCCAAGATCCGCGCGGCCTTGGCCCAGGCGGGCCGCGCCGACCGGGCCGTTCTGGTGCAATATGCCAGCATGGAGGGCCAGAAAGTGACCCCGCTGACCGAGGCCGAGGACGGACCGGCGCCCTATTTCTCCATCGTCGTCGTGCATGGCGAGGGGCGGCGGCCGTGAGCGGGTCGGTCGTCATCGCGGGGCTAGGGCCCGGCGCGGAGGCGCTCGTGACACCCGAGGTACGCGCGGCCCTCGATGCCGCGACCGACGTGGTCGGCTACATCCCCTACGTGCGGCGCATTGCGCCCCGCGCGGGCCTGACGCTCCACGAAAGCGACAACCGGGTCGAGGTCGACCGCGCGCGTCACGCCCTGACCCTCGCCGAAGGCGGCGCCCGCGTGGTGGTGGTCAGCTCCGGCGATCCCGGCGTCTTCGCCATGGCATCCGCGGTCTTCGAGGCGGTGGAGCACGGCGCGCCCGCCTGGCGCGATCTCGATCTGCGCGTGCTGCCAGGGATCACCGCGATGCTGGCGGCGGCGGCCCGGGCCGGCGCGCCGCTCGGGCACGATTTCTGCGCGATCAATCTCAGCGACAACCTCAAGCCCTGGACCCTGATTGAGCGGCGCCTGCGCCTCGCGGCGGAGGCCGATTTTGCGATGGCCTTCTACAACCCGCGCTCCGCCTCGCGGCCCGAAGGGTTCACCCGGACGCTCGAGATCCTGCGGGAGTGCTGCGAGCCCGGCCGGGTGATGATCTTCGCCCGCGCGGTCTCGACCCCCGAGGAAGAGATCAGGGTCGTATCGCTCGCCGAGGCCACGCCGGAGATGGCGGACATGCGCACGATGGTGATCGTCGGATCGAGCGCCACCCGCCTCATCCCCCGCAGCGGCGCGCCGCTCGTCTACACCCCGAGATCGGCGCCCGCATGAGTGACCCAGTCCAGCACCGACGCCGCGTCATGCAGCTCCTTTCGCTCTGGCTGGGCGGGCCTGTCGATCATGACGACCGGAAGACCCAGCTCGCGGGCCGCGGCGATCTTGGCGTAGGCCCCGGTGCCGCCGGAATTCTTCGACACGACGATGTCGAGCCCGTGCTCTTCCATCAGCGCGCGGTCGCTGCCGGTATCGAACGGCCCGCGATCCACGATGACCTCGTGGCGCGGAAAGGGCGGCGGGGTCTCGGGCGGATCGACCAGCCGCAGAAGGTAGCGATGCTGCGGCAGGCCTGCGAACGCGCCGAGATGCATGCGGCCGATGGCGAGCATGACCGACGCGGCCGGCCTGTCGAGCGCGGCGACGGCGCCCGCGAAATCCGCAACGCGCGTCCACCGGTCGCCGGGCTGCTCGGCCCATTCGGGGCGGGTGAGCGCCACGAGGGGCAGGTTCTCCGCGGCGCAGGCCGCGACCGCATTCCGGCTCATCGCCGCGGCGAAGGGGTGCGTTGCGTCGACGACATGCGTGATCCCCTCGGCGCGCAGGTAGGACCGCAGACCCGCCACGCCGCCGAAGCCGCCCGTCCGTTGCGGCAGGGGCTGGCGCAGGGGGCGGGCCACCCGTCCGGCGAAGGACACCGTCCCCGCGAGCCCCGCCTCGGCGGCGGCGCGGGCAAAGGCGGTGGCTTCGCTCGTCCCCGCGAGGATCAGAAGGTTCACGCCCATGTCTGAAGGTCCCTGGCTCACGATCGTCGGTCTGGGCGAGGATGGACCGGACGGGCTGCCGGCCGCAAGCCGGGCCGCGCTCGACGCCGCCGAGGTGGTGATCGGCCCGCCGCGCCATCTCGCCCTCCTGCCCGATCTCGTGGCCGACCGCATGACCTGGCCCGTACCGTTCTCGAAGGGTCTCGATCTGCTCGAGAGCTACCGCGGACGGCGCGTGGTCGCCCTCGCCTCGGGCGATCCCTTCTGGTTCGGCGCGGGGCGGGTGATCGCGGAGCGGCTGAGCCCGCAGGAATGGTGCGCCCATCCGGGCGTCTCGACCTTCGCCCTCGCCGCCTCCCGCATGGGTTGGGCGATCGAGCGCACGCTCTGCCTGGGCCTCCACGCAGCGCCGCTGACGCGCCTGCGACCGCACCTTGCGCCCGGCGCGCGGCTCCTCGTGCTTTTGCGGGGCGGCGAGGCCGTGCCCGAGCTGTCGCGCTACCTGACGGGCACCGGTTTCGGTCGGACGCGGGTGACGGTGCTCGAGGCGCTCGGCGGTCCGCGCGAGCGGCGTACCGAAGCCCATGCCGATGCGCTCACCGGCGCGTTCGGCCATCCCGTCTGCGTCGCGCTCGAGATTACGGGCGGCCTCGGCATGCCCTGCGTGCCTGGCCGCGAGGACGACGTCTTCGAGAGCGACGGGCAGATCTCCAAACGCCCGGTGCGAGCCCTGACGCTCTCCGCCCTCGCGCCAAGGGCCGGCGAGCGGCTCTGGGACATCGGCGGCGGATCGGGATCCATCGCGATCGAGTGGCTGCTCGCCCATCCCACGACCGAGGCGGTGTCGATCGAGGCCCGGGTGGACCGCGCGACGTGCATCGTGCGCAACGCCGACGCGCTGGGAGTCGATCGGCTCAATGTCGTGCAAGGCGCCGCGCCCGAAGCGCTTGAAGGCCTCGCCCCGCCCGACGCGGTCTTCGTCGGAGGCGGGCTCAGCCGCGCGCTTCTGGACGATCTCGTCACCCGTCTGGCGCCCGGAACGCGCCTTGTTGCCAACGCGGTGACGCTAGAATCCGAGGCCCTCCTGGCGGCATGGCACGCCGAGCGCGGCGGCGATCTCATGCGCATCGAGCTGGCCGAGGCCGCCCCCCTGGGTCCGCGCCGCGGCTGGCGGTCGTCCTATCCCGTAGTCCAGTACCGGGGCGCGCTGTGATCGTGGCGGGCTTCGGTTTCAGGCAAAGCGCAACGCGGGAGAGCCTCGTCGACGCGCTCCGACGCGCCTGGGTCGCGCCCGGCCCCGCATCCCTGGCCACGGCCACGGTCAAGGCGGCTCATCCAGCCCTCGCCGCGCTCGCCGCCGATCTCGGGATCGGGGTGGAGGCCATGCCGGCAGACGCGCTGGCATCTCAGACGACCCTCACACACTCACCCAGATCCTGGGCGGCGCACGGCACCGGCAGCGTCGCCGAGGCGGCGGCGCTCGCCGCGCTCGGCCCCGGCGCGCGGCTCCTCGGCCCCCGCAGCGTCTCGGGTGACGGGCGCGCCACCTGCGCTCTGGCATGGAAGGACATCACATGAGAGTTCACTTCATCGGCGCCGGACCCGGCGCGCCGGACCTTCTGACCCTGCGCGGCCGCGATCTCATCGCCGCGTCTCCCGTCTGCCTTTACGCCGGATCGCTCGTGCCCGAAGCGGTTCTCGAGCACTGTCCGGACGGGGCACGCGTCGTGAACACCGCACCGATGGACCTTGATGCCATCATGACCGAGATCGCGGCGGCCCATGCCCGCGGAGAAGACGTCGCGCGGCTCCATTCGGGCGATCTGTCGGTCTGGTCGGCGATGGGAGAGCAGATCCGGCGGCTCGACGCGCTCGGCATCCCCTATACCGTCACGCCCGGCGTGCCGTCCTTCGCCGCGGCCGCCGCCAGCCTCGGCGCCGAACTGACCCTGCCGGAGGTGGCGCAATCGGTCGTGCTGACCCGCACGCCGGGGCGGGCCTCGTCAATGCCCGAAAGCGAAAGCCTCGCCGCCTTCGCCGCGACCGGGGCGACGCTGGCGATACACCTCTCAGTGCAGAACCTCGCCTCGGTCGTGGGCACGCTCGTGCCCCATTACGGGCCCGACTGCCCCGCGGCGGTCGTCTTTCGCGCAAGCTGGCCCGACGAGGAGGTGATCCGCGCGCCGCTCTCGGGGCTGGCCGAGGCCGTCGGGCCTGAGATAACGCGGACCGCGCTGATCCTCGTGGGGCGGGCGCTCGGGGCCACGGGCTTTGCCGAGAGCCGGCTCTATGCAGCCGGTTACGACCGCCGCTACCGGCCGCAATCTGCTGGCAGCATCTGGTCGGGCTGGAAGGACGACACCGGCCCAGCGGGAGGTGCGGCATGACACATTGGCCCCCGGGTCTTCTCGTCTCGGCACCGTCCTCGGGCACGGGCAAGACCACTGTGATGCTCGGGCTCCTGCGCGCGCTCGCCGAGGACGGCGCCACGGTGCAGCCCTTCAAGTCGGGACCGGACTACATCGACCCGGCCTTTCACCTCGCCGCGTCGGGGCGGGCGTCGTTCAACCTGGACAGCTGGGCGATGGACGACGCACTCCTGACCGCCATCGCGGCGCGGGCGGAGGGGGCGGATCTCTGCGTCGGCGAGGGCTCTATGGGCCTATTCGACGGGGTCGCGACGGCGGGTCTCTCGGGCTTCGGCACCAGCGCCGAGACCGCGGAGCGGATGGGCTGGCCGGTGGTCCTCGTCCTCGATGTCGGCGGGCAGGCGCAATCGGCGGCGGCAACGGCGCTCGGCTTTGCCTCCTACCGGCCAGGGCTGCCCTTTGCAGGCGTGATCCTCAACCGCGTCGCCAGCCCCCGGCACGAGCGCCTGACGCGCCTCGGCATGGAACGGGCCGGCCTGCCGGTTCTGGGCGCCCTGCCCCGCCGGGGCGATCTGGCCCTTCCCGAGAGGCATCTCGGCCTGATCCAGGCGGTCGAGCATCCCGACCTCGAAGCGGCCATCGCGGGCTACGCCGCCTTCCTGCGTGCGCATGTCGATCTCGGGGCGATCCGGGACGCGGCGGGCGGCGGGCCGGCCGCCACCGCGGGCGCCTTGCCCCCGCCGCCCGCGCAGAGGATCGCGCTCGGCCGCGATGCCGCCTTCTCGTTCACCTATCCGCATATCCTCGAGGCCTGGCGCGCGGCGGGCGCGGAGATCCTGCCGTTCTCGCCCCTCGCCGACGACGCCCCCGACCCCGATGCGGATCTTGTCTGGCTGCCGGGCGGGTATCCCGAGCTTCACGCGGCCCGCATCGCCGCTGCGGACACGTTCCTCGCCGGTCTGCGGCGCCATGCCGAGACTCGGCCAATCCATGGCGAATGCGGCGGCTACATGGCGCTCGGCGAGGCACTGATCGACAAGGACGGCACCCGGCATGCCATGGCGGGCCTTCTCGGGCTCGTCACCTCCTACGAGAAACGCAAGTTCCACCTCGGCTACCGGCGCGCCGTTCTCGACGCTCCTATGCCGGGCCACCCGGCCGGGGCGGCGCTGCGCGGACACGAGTTCCATTACTCGACGATCCTCGAGCAGCCGGACGCGCGGCTCGCCCGCGTGAGCAACGCCGATGGCGAGGCCGTTCCCGAGACCGGCTCGCGGCGCGGGCATGTGACCGGCACCTTCTTCCACCTCATTTCGGCGGAGGGCGCATGGCGGGCTTCGTGAGCTTCGTCGGCAGCGGGCCGGGCGATCCCGAGCTTCTGACACTGAAGGCCGTGGACAGGCTGAAGCGCGCCGACGCTATCCTCTTCGATGACCTCTCCTCCGGCCCGATCTTGGGTCATGCACGCCCGGGCGCGGATCTCGTCGGCGTCGGAAAGAGGGCCGGACGCCCTTCGCCCCGGCAGGATCACGTCTCGCGCCTGCTGGTCGATTACGCCCGCGGCGGCGGGCGGATCGTAAGGCTCAAGTCGGGCGATTGCGGCGTCTTCGGCCGGCTCGAGGAGGAGCTCACCGCTTTGCGCGCCGAAGGCATCGACCACGAGATCGTGCCGGGCGTGCCCTCGGCCTGCGCGGCGGCGGCGGCGGCCGGGCTTCCCCTGACCCGGCGCCTGACCGCGCGGCGCGTGCAGTTCGTGACCGGCCACGACGTCACCGGCGAATTGCCCGAGGAGATGAACCTCGCCGCGCTCGCCGATCCCGCCGCCTGCACCGTGGTCTATATGGGCAAGCGGACCTTCCCGAAACTCGCGGCGCTGCTCAAGGCCCACGGCCTGCCCGGCACGACGCCTGCGCTTCTCGCCGAGGGCGTCTCGACCGTCGATCAGTCCCTGACCCGGACGGACGTGGACACACTTGCGGCGCGGCTCTCGCAGGCGCGGAGCGACCTGCCGGCGCTGATCCTCTACGGGGCCTTGGCGCACGAGACCGGACATGACTGATCTGTGGCTCGTCGGGATAGGCACCGGCAATCCGGACCACCTGACGCTCGAGGGACGGCGCGCGCTGCGCGAGGCGGCGCTCGTCCTGATCCCGCGCAAGGGCCCCGGGAAGGACGATCTGGCCGCCATCCGCCACGGGATCCTCGAAGCCGCCGGAGCGAAAGCCGCCGTCGCGGAATTCGACATGCCGGTCCGGGACGAAACTCTTCCCTACGGGGACCGCGTGGATCACTGGCATGACGAAATCGCAAACTGCTGGTCGGACACGATCGCGCGCAGCGATGTTGCGGGACCGGTCGCGCTGCTTGTCTGGGGAGATCCGGGGCTCTACGACAGCACGCTTCGGATTGCCGGACGTTTGTCGCCCGCACCGCGTGTCCACGTCGTGCCGGGCATCACTGCGTTGCAGGCGCTGACGGCCGCGCACCAAATTCCCTTCAATACCGTGAACGGCGCCGTCACGATCACGACGGGGCGACGCCTCAGGGACCACGGCTGGCCCGGCAACGCGGAAACCTTGGCAGTCATGCTCGATGGCGAGTGCAGCTTCCTTCAGCTACCGCCCGACCACCTGACGATCTGGTGGGGCGCGTTTCTTGGTATGGCGGAGCAGGTGCTGGAATCCGGCCCACTCGATCTTGCGGCGCCAAGGATCGTCGAAGCCCGGGCGACCGCACGGGCACGGCACGGATGGATCATGGATACGTATCTTCTACGTCGGGACATACCATCTTGAAGTTTTGCGAACATTGCCAGTGGCGACACCGCTTGGTATCAAGATCACGTCCGAAGGTCCGTTTTTGGAGAAATTGGGAAGCCGGTGAAATTCCGGCGCTGCCCCCGCAACTGTAAGCGGCGAGCGCTCCTCCCCACGCCACTGATCCCCGCGAGGGATTGGGAAGGCCGAGGTGCGCAGCGACCCGCAAGCCAGGAGACCAGCCGGAGGACGGAGACGACCTTGCAACAGGGGCGGAGGGCCCCGGAAAGGAACATCGATGTTCATGCGTACCATCGCCGCGGCCAGCGCGGCGCTTCTCCTCGCCATTCCGGTGACAGCACATCACGACGGCGAAGCCGCTCGCGATTCCGGTATCGTAGTCAGCCATGCCTACACGATCGAAGCCGGAGCGACGGCACACTCGATCGACGTGTTCGTCACCATCGAGAACACGACCGACACGCCCGCGGTTCTGACCGCGGCCGAGGTCGATTTTGCCGAACCGGGCGTGTTCCAGGCGCCAAGTGTCGACGACAGTGGCAAGATGTCGATACGTGAAATCGCTGCTTTGGAAATTGCTCCCGGTCAGATGCTGACGATGCAGCCGGGAGGTATCCATATCGTCTTCCACGACGTGCAAGAGCGTGTAGAGGCCGGCGATCACTTCCATGCCCATCTAGAATTCGAGGGCGTCGGTGAGATCGAGATCGAAGTTGAAGTCGAGCATGCCGACGAAGAGCACGATCACGACGAGGATGTCGGCTGACACCTTGCTTGAGATGTGTCGCAGGCGATGCGGCACATCTTAAGCCCACGAGATCAGTTCCCGCCGAACAAGGCGCGTAGCTCAAGCACCATCAGTCTCGCCTGCGATGATATTTAGAAACCGCTCTCTCGCGCGCGGCGGCAAGTCGTCCGGCAGGTCCGCCGGGGACGTTTCGGCCTCGCCCACCTCGATCAGCATGACCATGCCCATCGCGAAATGAGGCGAGCACTTGATGCCGTAGACGCCCTCCTCACGGAGCGTCACCTCGATCTTTTCGTTGATGTTTCCAGTAAAGCGCTCGGTTTTCTCGGGGATCATTCCGTCGATCGTAGCCGCGTTGTGGCCGGGCTGCGCCGCCACAAACCTGACCGTATCGCCCGGCGCGATCGAGATACGCGCAGGCTCGTAGACCATCGCTCCTGTCTCTCCCCGCGTCAGCATTTCGACCTCGTGCATTTCGGCAAGCGCGGGGCCAGAAGCGAGCGCGAGCGCGATCGTAGCGAATTTAAGCATCAAGACATTTGCTCCAGTCTGTGAAATCTAAAGAGGCGCCTGCCGTCGTCTGGATCTATCATCACGCGCGCTGAGACGGCGAAAACTCGCCGCAGCCGATCGGATGTCAAAACCTCCTCCGGCATGCCGAGCGCGACCAAATGCCCCCGATGCATCAACGCAATCCGGTCGCATTCCATCGCCTGATTCAGATCGTGCAGCGCGACCACATTCGTGGTGGGCAGTTTGCGGACGAGATCGAGGATCGAAAGCTGATGATGGATATCGAGGTGGTTCGTCGGCTCGTCCAAAAGGAGGATTCGCGGCTCCTGCGCAAGCGCTCTCGCAATGTGAACTCGCTGGCGCTCACCACCCGAGAGCGTGTGCCATGGACGCCCGTCGAACGCCGTCATCTCGACCGCATCGAGCGCCCGCGCCACGATACGACTGTCGTCCTCCGACCAAGGACGCAATGCCGAGAGCCACGGTGTCCGGCCAAGCTCCACGGCGTCCCGCACGGTGATGCGGTCTGCTGTATCCGCCTGCTGCTCAACCAATGCGATGCCCCGTGCGACCTCCCGTTGCGGCAGATCACCAAGCGAGCGTTGGCCGAGCATGACCTTGCCCCTCATCGGCCGCTGGATACCTGCCAGCATTTTCAGCAGCGTCGACTTGCCCGACCCGTTCGGACCGATGAGGCCGAGCGTCTCGCCCTCGCGAACCTCGAGCGTTACGCCATCGACGATGGACTGTCCGCGAACGGACCAGCCGAGGTTTTCACAACTCAGGTTCATCGCGCCCTTCCCCGAACAAGAATGAGTGCGAAGGCAGGCGCCCCAACGAGTGCAGTGATGACACCGATGGGCAAGACCTGCCCCGGGACCAAGACCCGAGACAGGATGTCGGACACAATTAGAAAGACCGCGCCCGCCAGCGCCGAGGCTGGCACAAGTCGCGCGTGGCGTACGCCAACGACAAAACGCATCGCATGCGGAACAACCAATCCGACAAAGCCGATAGAGCCGACCATCGACACCATCGCCGCCGTCACGAGCGCCGCCAGACCGATGAGGACGATCTGAACCCGGCGCACCGGGACCCCGAGCGAAGCTGCGCTGCCTGCGCCGAAGGTGAACGCATCGAGCGACCGGACATGCCAGAGGCAGGCGCCAAGCCCTAGTGCGGCGGCCGGAACCGCCAGCCACACGTCATCCCATCTGACACCGGAGAGATTTCCCATCAGCCAGAACATGATGCCCCGCGCCTGCTCGGCGTTTGCGGACTTGGCGATGACGAAAGCGGTCAGCGCGTTAAAGAGCTGCGATCCTGCGATCCCGGCAAGGACGATCACGCCTGCGCCTCGGACTCCCATACCGCCTCCAGCCGCTCGCGCGAGCGCGGCGACAAGGAGAAAGGACAGAGTCGCGCCCGCGAATGCGCCGACCGAAAGCGAGATGACGCCCGCACCGACGCCGGCGACGGTGACCGCAACCGCCCCGGTCGAGGCACCGGCGGAGATGCCCAAAAGGTAGGGATCGGCGAGCGCATTGCGCAGCAGCGCCTGCAGCACGACCCCGGAGAGCGCGAGCCCCGCTCCGCAGCAGGCCGCCACAACTGCCCGGCTGACACGGTAGTCCCAGACGATGCCCGCGTCGATGCGCCCCACTGCGTAGTCGGTTCCAAGGAGATTGTTGCCCAGCACCTGAAGCACCGTCGCGACAGGAATCCGCGTCTCGCCGATCGTCGCGCCGGCAATAATGGCAGCGAAGAGCACCGGGGGAGTGATCCACCCCCAGTGCAGCTTCCGTCGTGCCGCCGAATAGGCCGCCGCTTGCGTCATGCGCCGAAGTCGAACCCGGCGAGCGCCTCAGACAGTGTTTCCAGCCCGAAGATGGTGCGCATGGTCGCGCTCATCGCGTGGGCGTCCATCACCACGATCCGGCCCTCGCGCACCGCAGTCATTTGGCTTGCGACAGGATCGGTGCGCAGGAACTCCATTTTCTTGTCGATGTCGTCGGCAGGGAAGCGGCGGCGATCCATCTCGGCGATCACGAGGACGGTCGGATCCGCGCGGGCGATCGTTTCCCACCCGATGGTCGGCCATTCCTCGTCCGAGGTCACGACATTTTCAATGCCGAGCTTCGACATCATGTAGCCCGGCGCACCTTTCTGACCGGCCATGTAGGGATCGATCTCGAGATCGGCGGAAGAGAACCAGAACGCCGCCGATATTCCGTCGGGCAGATCGAGTTCCTTAGCTGACGCGATTGCGTCTTCCTCACGCTGCTGCAGCTCGGCTATCAGCTCATCGCCTGCGCTCGGCACGTCGAAGATCGCCGCGAGCTCGCGAACGCCCTTGTAGACCGACTCGGGTGAGAAAGCCGAAGTGCGGGTGCCGTCGCCACCGGTTGTGTTGTCCTTGGTGTCGCAATCCGCGGGCAGGATGTACGTCGGAATCCCGAGGTCGTGGAATTGCTCGCGCGTGGCGACGATGCCGGACGGACCGACGTGCCATTCGTATTGTACCGCAACGAGGCCCGGCTCCTTGTTCGCGACACTCTCGAAACTAGGGTCGTTGTCGGCCAGTCGCTCGATACCAGCGTTGACCTCTGCGAACTCGGGTAGCACGGGGCTGAACCAGACTGATGTGCCCGAAACCCTATCGGCAAGGCCGAGCGAGTAGAGGATCTCAGTCGCCGATTGCCCGACGGTGACAGCGCTTTGCGGCGCCGCATCGAACGTTACAGCCTGCCCGCAATTCTGGACCTCGAGCGGGAAGTCTGTGGATTGAGCGACGGCCGGAAGGCCGACCGACGCAATCAGTGCCGCTGGCGCGACGATGCGATAGAACATGATTTTCTCCGGATTTCTGGAATCCGGGCGTTCGGGCTGTGAGGCAATCTGAATGCGCCGAACGGCAGAGGGCGGCTGTCCGCATCACGCGGAACCGGCATGCGATCTGAGACGGTCATCGGCATCCTTCCCCCGGGCAACCCCGCCCGGTGTTACGGTCAAATGCCGGCAGGTCTCCTGACTGGCGGGTCGTCGCCGGTCCGGCCTTCCCGGGCATGGGGCCCAGTGGCATCTTCGGACCGAGGCTCACCGCCTACAGTTGCGGGGGCAGTTCCGGTTGGCATGTCGCATGAAGCGAAATGCTGCGGATTCCCTTTTCATCTCCTCGCGGAGAACCGACGCGAGCAAAGGACACGAAAGGTACAGACCCGTCAAGCGTCGATTCCGTAACGGTTATCCCCGCCGAAGCGGAAGCGAGCGGCGTAGTTCCGCTCGCCCGCAAAGATCAGACGGAGCGGATGCGGCGCGCGCCGAGGAGCGCGAGCTCGATCGCGGCGACGACGATCAGCGACAGGCCGACGAGCGGAAAGAATATCCCCGCCGCGACCGCGATCACGAGGATGCCGCGCGGGATGCGCCAGTCGGCGGGCACCGTCGGCGCGCCGAGCCCGCCCGCCGGGCGGCGCTTCCACCACATCACCACGGCCGACACCGACATCAGCACCATCGCCGCACAGGCGAGCGCCAGCACGATCTGGTTCACCACTCCGAAGGCCTGGCCCATGTGAATGCCGATGCCCCATTCCGCGGCCCAGCCGAGCGCGCCGAGCTCGCCCACGCCCATGTCGAAGAGGATCTCGCCGGTATACTGGTCGAGATGGATCACCCGCTCCTGGCTGATGTCGTGGGGATAGACGGAGGCGGTGAAGACGCCCTC
>NZ_JALZ01000019.1 GCF_000521785.1 Roseivivax halodurans JCM 10272 | reverse complement strand
GTCTCGAGGGTTCGAATCCCTTCGTCTCCGCCACCTACCATTTTAATTGAATGGTCTTGAGGCGCTTGCTAGCGTATAAGTCTATGGACTTATGCGCCTATTTGCGTTCGCGTCATTTTGATTGCGCTCGGTGCTGTTCGCTCCGTGGTATGAAAGGTGGTACGTCCGTTGGCCTGCACTTCCGGTAAACTAAGCAAGAACCTCGTCCGCACGCTCGGACCAGGGCGGCACGGCGACGTCAACGGCCTATACCTCGTCGTGCACCCATCCGGTGCCCGCCGCTGGATTGTGCGCGTCACAGTCAAGGGGCAGCGCAATCGTGAGGGCAAGCCTAACCGAACCGACTTCGGGCTCGGCGGCGCTGACAGCATCACACTGACCGTCGCCCGCGAGCGTGCGCTTGAGTACCGGCGCCTAGCTAAGCAAGGTTTGAAGCCTAAATTCCGTAGTAAAAAGGAAGTACCTTGCTTCGAGGAGATCCCCCGTCAAGTCCACATAGAGCGTCTACCGACTTGGAAGAACCCGAAGCATGGCCAGCAAGCAGTGGATCAACATACTCGCTGAATATGCCTTTCCGAAGATCGGCCGCCTACCAGTCTCCGAGATCGACCAGCCCGAGGTTCTGCAGGTCCTCTCCCCCACCTGAACGGCTTTATTGCGCAAAGGCGGATGTAGGATTAATCTCGTGAACCCAGCATGCTAGCTGGGGCGTCCTGAACAGACTTAATCCGCCGAGCTACAAGACCAAGAACTGGCCGTGCTACAATAAAGCGCTCAAGCAGCGTGGCTCGCTCACCAGCTGGTTCGATCCGGACATTGTGTGGGTGCCGCCGGTACGTTTCACCCTTGACACCACTTGCGCAGACTTATGCTTCCGTTTTCGATTCGGCGAAAGGAATTCATAAACATTTTTAATAACTTGTTCGGCAAGCGTTGCTGGTTGAAAGCATAAGCCTGCGCAGAAGCCAAAGGGCTACGCAGCGTCAGAGGCTTAGCCCATGAGGCCATCCGTGCAGCAGCTTCCAGGCATAAAAAAACCCGCGCCGAAGCGCGGGTTACTCGAAGACTGAATTTTCTTGGAAGATCCAGGTGCCGATGGCGGCCCGGAACGGCTTGTCCCTCCGAAACATCCTCTCGTAGCTATCATGGGTAAACGGCGTCGCCAGCTGGTTCATTCCGGTTTTCTCGCACCAGGCCGCCACGAAATCTGACCGCTCAACCACCCCTGCCCTCCTGGCAACCGCAAGCGCCACAGCATCGACGACCATGTCGATGACCAGGCCCCACCTGAATGCGCCGGCAGTCGCGAGGCGGTGCAGGAAATCTCCAGTCGGCAGGCTGGCATCGACATCGAGCCCCGCGCTGATGGCGTAGCTGCCGACGATTTCGTTGAGGGTTTCGTAGTCCCGTGCCGGATGCCCAGGCGCACTACTCAAATCGATTTCCTGGAACTCGATCCTGGTCATCAGCCGATCGAGCTGTGGCTCGCGCTCCACGTAGTCGCCGAGTTCCGGCACGCCCGAAAGGATCAGCATCAGCGGCCAGTCGTGTGACTTCATCAGGGTCTTGAAGGCATCCAAGACGCTCAGAACCTCGGCATCCGACTTGCCACGCATGATATGCTGGGCCTCGTCGTAGTAGATCCCGATGACGCCCTGGAGCTTGGCCTGCTTGATAACCAAATCCCAGATCTCAAACTGTGTCCGGCGGGTCTTGTTCGTAATAGGATAGCTCAAGGCGTGCAGTGTCTTGCGGCCAAGGTCCTTCCAACTCCCTTTCGCCTCAAGCACGCAGCGCGCAAACCTCGCATCCTTGCCGTCCGGCATGGCAACAGCACTCTCGTTGAAGCGGTTCAGCATGTCCGTGATCTCGGCGGTCTTGCCCGAGCCGGACAGCCCCGTGACCAAGAGGCTGCGCGCCTCGAAGCCCTTTCCGGACTGCAGACGCCCCAGGTGGCGACTGAAAAGTTGCGCGAAGGTCTGCTGAAGTTCCTCGCCCCTGGCGAGCGGGAAATGCCGCTGTGCCAGATCCGCATTCAGGTTTGCCAACGAGGGGATGATGAAAGGGTTGGTCACAGCTTGCTGTCCTTGATGGGGCCGAAGGTCATGGTCTTGATGTCGTCAGGGTCTGGCGCTGAAGTGGCCCGACCTGACGGTTCATCCGTCCCCTCAGCGGACCGCGTCGGAGGTGTACTTGCGCTGGCACTTGCTCGAACGATCAGCTGGCATCTTGCGCCGGGTGATCGACATGGAAACCAAGGGAGACGCGGACTTCTTCGCCTTCGTAGAACTCGACCTGCGCACACTCACCCCGACCTTCCACCTGTTGACCAACGACCAAGCTTGCAGCTTGCTGTCGATGGCCAGGTTGAACAGCGCGAGATCGCGAAGGTTGCCCACACGTTCGAAAGCTCTCGCGCATCAGACCGTGCCGGCGGCTTCGAGCTCGGCTTCCAGTTTTTGCTCCTCTGCTGCGCGGGGGTTCGAGAAGCGCGCGAGCAGGAGATAGGCCACGGGGGTGAGATAGAGCGTCGAGACGGTGGCGAGGCCGAGACCGCCGACGATCACCCAGCCCAGGGCCTCGCGCGCCTCGGCGCCGGCGCCGGACGAGAGGATCAGCGGCACGCCTCCGAGCACGGTAGAGACCATGGTCATCATCACCGGGCGCAGCCGGATCGTGGCGGCATCGAGGATCGCGCTGCCCACGTCCTGGCCCCGGTCGCGCAGCTGGTTGGCGAACTCGACGATCAGGATCCCGTTCTTGGCCATGATCCCGACCAGCATGACGAGGCCGATCTGGGAATAGACGTTGAGGCTGAGCCCGGTGAAGAGCAGCGCGAAGGCGGCGCAGGCGAGGCCGATCGGTACGGTGACCATGATCACGATGGCCGAAATGAAACTCTCGAACTGGGCGGAGAGCACCAGCAGCACCACCACGATCGCGAAGCCGAAGGTGAGCGCGAGGCCGCTCGAGGTCTCGTCGAGCTCCGCCGCCTCCGCCAGGGGCACGATGCGGTTCTGCTCGCCGAGGATGTCCTCCGCCAGGCGCTCGACCTCCGCCAGCGCGGATCCGAGCGCGAGTTCAGGCGTCAACCCGGCCGAGATCTCGACCGAACGGTTCTGCCCCTCGCGGTCGAGCTCGGGCGCCACCGCGCGCTCCTCGAGGCGCACGAAACTCGCCATCGGCACCATCTGCCCGTCGCGGGTCTGAACGAAGATGTTCTCCAGATCGCCGGGATCGTTGACCGGATTGGCGGTCGAGAGCATCTGCACGTCGTAGCTGGTGTCGTCGAGGAAGATCGATCCCACCGACCGGCCGTCGAGCACCGCGCGCAGGGCGTCCCCGAGACCGGTGATGTCGATGCCGAGATCGGAGGCGCGGGCACGGTCGATCTCGATGAAGAGCTGCGGCTGGGTGGTCTCGTATTCCAGCCGGACCTGCCCCATGGCGGGGATCTCCTGCATCCGCGCGACCAGCTCCTCGGAGATGTCGGCAAGCTGCGTGTAGCTGTCGCCGGTGACCGCGAAGGTCAGACCGCGCCCGGCGCCCCGGATCCCGAGCGAGTTGGGCTGGATCGCGAAGGCCCGCACCCCGATGACGTCCCTCAGCTTGCCGTTGATCTCGTTCACGATCTCCTGCTGGCCGCGCTCCCGTCGGTCCCATTCGGCCAGCGAGAACACCATGAAGCCGCGGTTCTCGGCCCCGAAGCCGGTGATCGAGAAGACGTTGGTGATCTCGCCGGCCTCCGCCAGCGGCTGCACCAGACTCTCGATCTCCCCCATCTTGGAGGTGGTGTAGTCGAGCGAGACGCCCTGCGGCGCGGTGACGCTGAGAAGGGCGACGGCGCGGTCCTCGGACGGGGTCAGTTCCTGCCGTATTCCGCCGGCGACGAACATGGCGGTCAGCGCGAAGAGCGCCGCCGCCGTCACGATCACGAAAGGCATGGCGAGGGCCACGCGCAGCGTCGCGGCATAGGCGCCGGCGAGCCTGTTCCCCAGCCAGATCAGCGGCCCGCTGGGATGGGTCTCGGGCGGACGGCGCAGGAGCTTGCTGGCGAGGACCGGGCAGAGCGTCAGCGCGACGAGCGATGAGAGCATCACCGCCATGGCGAGGGTGAAGCCGAATTCCCGGAAGAGGCCGCCGGCCTGGCCCGGCAGGAAGGACAGCGGGACGAAGACCGCGGCAAGGGTCGCGGTGGTGGTGACGACCGCGAAGAAGACCTGCTGGGTGCCGAGGACCGCCGCCGCGCGTGGCCCGATCCCCTCGGAGCGCCGGCGCACGATGTTCTCAAGCACGACGATGGCGTCATCGACCACCATGCCGGTCGCGAGGACGAGTGCGAGCAGCGTGAGGATGTTGACCGAGAAGCCGACGAGATAGATCGCCGCCAGCGTTCCGATCAGGGCGACCGGCAGAGTGAGCGCGGGGATCAGCGTCGCGCGCAGATCGCGCAGGAAGAGGAAGATCACCACGACGACGATGGCGACCGCGAGACCCAGCGTCGTCAGCACCTCCTCGATCGATCCGCGGATGAAGGTGGCATCGTCCGAGGTCACGAAGATCGAGACGTCGTCCGGCAGCGTTTGGTCGAGTTCGGCGACGGCGGCTCGGACATCGGCGGAGATCTCCAACGTGTTGCTGGTCGCCTGGCGGACGATGCCGATGCCGAGCCCGGTCTGGCCATTGGCGCGCAGGACGGTCTCGTCGGGCTCCGGCCCGAGAGTGACCACTGCCACGTCGCCGAGAACCACGTTCTCGCGGATCTGCAGGGCCTCGAAGGCCGCGGGCGTCGCCACGGTTGCCGTGGTACGGACGTTGATCGTCTGACGGTCCCCGGTCAGGCCGCCCGCGGGCGCGTCATAGGCGATGTCGGTCAGCGCGGCTCGAATATCGGCGAGGGTGAGGCCGCGGCTCGCAAGATCGAGCTGGTCGATATCGACCCGGAAGATCGGCTCGCGATCACCGTAGATCTGCAGGTCGGCAACCCCCGCGACCGAGATCAGCCGGTCCTCGACGCGGTCCTGGACGAGGCGCGTCAGCTCCTGCGGCGAGCGTCCCGGCGAGGTCACGGCGATGCGCATGACGGGCTGGGCGTCGGCATCGGCCTTGACCACCTCCGGCGCGTCGGCCCCTTCGGGAAGGTCGTTGGCGATCCGGGCGATCACGTCGCGGGTATCGGTGGCCGCGACGTCGATATCGACGCTGTCGTCGAATTCGAGCGTCACCCGGCTGCGTCCGAAGCGTGAGTTCGACGAGATGTTGCGCACCCCCGAGACGCGTCCCGCGGCGCCTTCGATCCGCCCCGTCACTTCCTGGTCGACGGTCTGCGGCGAGGCGCCCGCAAATTCGGTGGTGATCGAGATGACCGGCCGGTCGACGTTCGGCAATTCACGGATCTCGGCGCCGAAGAGACCGGCGATGCCGGCGATCACGATGAGCGCGCTCAGAACGAAGGCGAGGATCGGCCTGCGGACGAAGACCGCGATGCCCGAGGTGCGGGCACGGGAGGGGGACGGGTTCTCCGCCATGGGCCTACAGCCGCGGCGGAGGGGTCTGCCCCTCGCGCAGCGCGGTCGCGCCCTCGGTGATGCTGACCTCGGAGCCCGGCCTCAGGGTCTGGACGCCCTCGACCACGACCCGCTCGCCCGCCTGCAGATCCGCATCGACCAGCACCGCACCGCTGTTGCGCTGCTCGATCGACGCCGGAACCCGCTCCGCCCTGCCGTCCCGGACCGCCCAGACGAAGGCGCCCTCGCTCGACCATTGCAGGGCAAGCGGATCGACCGCGATCAGCGTCTCTCCCGGGAAGGTGAGGGCGACCGAGAAGGCCATGCCGGCGCGCAGGCGATCCTCGGCGTTCTCGACCTGCGCCTGCACCCGCAGGGTGCGGCTGGCCCGGTCGACCACGGTATCGATGGCGCTGATCTCGCCCGCGAGCGTCGTATCGGCAAAGCCCAGCGGTGTGATCTCGACCTCCATGCCCAGGGAGGCCCGGCCGATCACCCGCTCGGGGATCCGGAAATCGATGAGGATCACCGAGCGGTCCGTGATCGTCGCAAGCTCTTCCCGGGCGGCGACGCGGTCGCCGATCTCCACGTCGAGGATCCCGACGACGCCGGAGATGGGCGCGATCACCTGGCGCTGCTCGAGATCGAAGATCGCCTGCCGCTCCGCGAGCTCCGCGGTGCGGAGCGCCAGCTGCGCCTCTCGGGAGGCGACTTCGGTGATGGCGCCCGAGCCGCGGAGCTGGCGCAGGCGCGCCTCGTCAACCCGCGCGTCTTCGAGGATCAGCCTCGCCCGCTCCAGTGCAATCCTCTCGGCCTCGTCGTCGAGCTGCGCGACGACGTCGCCCGCCTCCACGCGCTGCCCGGCGGTCACCGGCAGATCGGTGATCAGCCCCACCGCTTCGGACCGCACCGTGACCGAGCGCACCGCCCGTCCGTCGCCGATCGCCGTGACCCGGTCCTCGAGGACCCGTTCCTCGACGTCGGCGACGATCACGCGCGGGCCTTTGTCGGCGCTCCGCTCCGGGCCGGCGGTTTCGAGTGAGGCCTGCTGCATCTCGATCCCCAGGGCATCGAGTATCCCGAGGCGGTCGAGCGCCGGTTGCGCCGCCGGGACATGAGCGATCCAGACATAAAGCGCAGCTCCGAGCAGGGCCGCAGAGAGAAGAATTTGGCGTATCAATGAGAACACGTAGGCATCCGTATTTCGGCCTGGGGAAGGTTTCTGCTCGGAAACACTATAGGACGACGGACATCGGGTGATGTGGCAACACGCCGATGTGATACTGGTCGTCGGTCGGCAAGGAACGTTGGCAGGACTTAATTACTGGACCGTGCGTGTCAGATCCTTTTTCGACGTGACCGTACCCGGCTTGCGCTGAGGTTCGAAGCGAGACGGAATCTCCATCGAAAAACTGGAGGCGACCCTGACCCGTGCCACACCCTTCCCGCAACAAGGCGAAGGGCTTCTGCCGACCAGGCAGACATGGTTTTCGAGGCCGGCCAACATGCCGACAAGAACGTGACCGGTCGCCTCCCATGTCTATGCTACACAACCCCATATCTCCGGGAGGCCCATTCATGACCAAACATGCTTTGACGCGCCGGCTTACGGCGGCGGATTTCGACCAAGAGCTGCTCGACCTCTACGACTATTATGCACACGGGAAGATTTCGAAGCGAGAGTTTCTCGACCGCGCCGGGAAATGGGCCGTCGGCGGAGTGACTGCAGCCGCAATCCTCGGAACCCTGGCGCCGAACTATGCTCTTGCACAGCAGGTGACGGAGGACGATCCGGACATCGAGGGCGAGGACATCACCTACCAGAGCCCGGATGGGACGGGAGAGATCACTGCTTATCTCGTCAGGCCGGCGGAGGTGGACGCTGAGAACCCACCCTCCGCCGTGCTGGTCGTTCATGAGAACCGTGGCCTCAACCCATACATCCGCGACGTGGTGCGACGCCTGGCCAAGGCAGGTTTCGTCGCGATGGGACCGGACGGCTTGTCGTCCCTCGGTGGCTACCCGGGTAGTGACGACGAAGGCCGCGAAATGCAACGCAGCCTTGATCAGGAAGCCCTGCTGAACGATTTCTTTGCCGGCTTCGAGTATCTGCAAGCGCTCGAGAACACCAACGGCAAGGTCGGCGCGACTGGCTTCTGCTACGGTGGCGGCGTGGTGAACAAGCTGGCCGTGGCGTATCCCGAGATGGCGGCGGGCGTGCCCTTTTACGGCGCCGCGCCGGACAGCAGCCAAGTGGCGCAGATCGAGGCGCCTCTGATGATCCAGCTCGCTGCACTCGACCAACGTATCAACGCGATGTGGCCCGAGTTCCAGAAGGCGCTGGAGGAGAACGACAAGCGCTATGAGGCTCATATTTATCCGGGCGTGAACCACGGCTTTCACAACGACACGACGCCCCGTTACGACGAGGCGGCCGCCATGCTGGCAGAAGAACGTATGGTCGCCTGGTTCCGGACCTACCTCGCAGGCTGATGATATATCGCGCCCGCTCCGAGCCGGGCGCGACTTCCGAAATCGACGCGAGCCGCCTTGCGACGATGCAGCGTGATTGTCGGGCATCGAGCATGCTGCAGATACCGGGTCGAGGTCAGCACGCAGGACTTTCACACTGCCGGCAAACTTGATCTGCGCTACGCTCAAGCGTCGGGCCCAGCGGGATAGTCGAGACACTGTTGTGGACACCGAAGCCTTTGGAGCGGGCACACTTTGCGCCGTGCTCGAGGTGGATGAGCGTCTGGTTCGCCAAACCCAGCGACTTCCAGTGTTAGCTCCCCACCGCTTGACCGTCCTTGCGCGGATCTGACCCGGCGGCATAACCACCTGATTCCAGCTTCTGGATAAGCTGCGCGCCTCCGAAACCGAAAGCGCTGTCAGGTGCTTCTACGGCAATCTCGTGCCCGAGTGCCGCCAGCGCCTCTCTCGTGGCCGTGGGCAATGCCTCCTCGCAGGCAACTTCCCTGCCGCTCGTGAACCGCCAACGCGGTGCGTCGACCGCGCTCTGGACGTCCTGCTCCCAGAGCTGCGTTCGCAGCACCATCTGAACGTGGCCCTGGGCCTGCATCGGGCCTCCCATGACCCCAAAGCTCATGATCGGAGACTCGTCACCCATCAAAAAGCCGGGAATGATCGTGTGGAACGGCTTTTTTCCGGGCCCTACCTCGTTCGGATGGCCCGACTCCAGGCTGAACCCGGCGCCGCGGTTCTGCAGACTGATCCCGGTCTCGGGCACCACGACTCCGGAGCCGAAACCGGCATAGTTGGACTGGATGAACGACACCATCATGCCCGAGGAATCTGCCGTCGACAGATACACGGTCCCGCCGTTTCGCGGCGCACCTGCCCCGAAAACCTGAGCGGAATCATGGCTGATCGTTTTTGCGCGTGAGGCGAGATAGTCTGAACCGAGCAATTCTTCCGTGCTTGCATCCGTCATGAACCGGTTATCGGCCACGTATCGGTGCAAGTCGGCGAAGGCGAGCTTCACCGCCTCCACTTGCAGGTGTATCGCCAAGGGGTCGTCCGGCCCGTGATCGCGGATCCTCGTGTGATCCAGTATTCCGAGCGCCATGAGCGCCGCAATGCCTTGTCCGTTGGGCGGGATCTCGTGAAGCGCCGCCCCGTCGAAGTCCGTCGATATGGTGCCGCACCACTCCGGTCGGTGGCTTGCCAGATCCTCGAGCGTCAGTGCGGCGTTGTGGGCTCCGGCCGCGGTGCTGATTTTCTCCGCCAGCTCGCCCTCGTAGAAGGCCTTGCCGCCCGTCTCGGCGATCAGTGCAAGACTGCGCGCCAATCCTGGATTGCGAAAGCGTTCGCCTGCGTGCGGCACACGGCCCTTCGGCATGAAGGTATCCGCGAACCCGGGCTGATCCGACAGAACGTCCGCACCGCGTTTCCAAAGCGCGCCGATAACCGGCGAGACAACGAAGCCATTCTCCGCATACGAAATCGCGGGGGCAAGCAGGGTCGGCAGGTCTAGAGTGCCGAAGCGTTGTGCGAGTTCCACCCAGGCGCTCACCGCTCCGGGAACCGTAACGCTGTCCCATCCGATCTGCGGCATCGTCTGGTGCCCTGCGAAGCGGTCCGGCGTCCATGCGGCGGGGGCTGCACCCGAAGCGTTCAGCCCGTGCAATTCCTCTCCATCCCAAAGGATACAAAAGGCATCCGAGCCAAGCCCGTTACCGGTCGGTTCGACGACCGTCAGAGTCGCCGCCGCCGCGATCGCGGCATCCACGGCGTTTCCGCCCCGCGCGAGCATCGAGTGTCCCGCTTGCGCCGCCAAGGGCTGCGAGGTCGATACGAGGTTGTCGGCCAAAACCGGCGAGCGGCGGGACGTGTAAAGCGCGTCGTGACGCAGGTTCATCAGATAGTATCCTTTGCGTCGGTCGTCTGACGTTTCGATTTCAGGATGCCGCGCACCGCCCACGCCACCGAGAGGACGGCGGCGACCAGGAACAGCAGGCTGACGGGGCGGGTCACGAAGAGCGACCAATCGCCATCGGTCATGAGCGCGCGGCGCAGGTTCGTCTCGGCGATCGGTCCGAGGATCACGCCGAGCACCAGCGGTGCAAGCGGGTAATCGAGCGCCTTCAGGGCGTAGCCGAAGAGCCCGATGAACCCCAGGAGGTAGAGGTCGGTGACACGGTTGTTGAGGGCGAACGAACCGACGACGCAGCATACGAGAACCACCGGCACGACCACCCACTTCGGCACTTCGGCTACGCGCAGGAAGGTCCGCATCGAGAGGACGCAGACGACGAGCATCATCAGACTGGAGACCGCCATCGCGAAGAACATGCCGTAGACAAGGTCAGCGTTGTCCATGATGAGCCGCGGCCCGACCGAGATGCCGTGGACCATGAGCGAGGCCATCAGGATCGCGTCTACCGCGGACCCGGGAATGCCGAGCGCGATCAGCGGGATCAGACCTCCCCCGGCGGTCGCCGAGTTGCCGGCTTCTGACGCGACCACGCCGTCGGGGATGCCGGTGCCGAACTCTTCCGGATGCGGCGAGGACCGCTTGGCCTGGTCGTAGGCGACGAGGTTTGCGATCGACCCTCCGGCGCCTGGCAGCGCTCCTATGGCGACGCCGATGAGCGACGAGCGAACGAGGTTCACGGGGCGCATCAGAACTTCCCGCATGACCTCCCATGTCTTGAAGTCGATATCGCCGACGACCAGCTTCTGTCCGGTCTTGATAGCCCCGGCGTCCTCGACTTCAGAGGCGAGTTGCGAGATCGCGAAAATGCCGATCAGGACAACGAGGAAAGGCAGTCCCGCAGCAAGCATCTCGATCCCCATGTCGAAGCGCGGCCGACCCATGATCGGGTCGGTGCCAATGGTCGCGATGGCCAGCCCGATCAGCGCCGCAATCAGCCCCCGCTGCAGCGAGTGCCCCACGAGACTGGCCACGATGGTCAGCGCGAACACGATCAGGGAGAAATACTCCCATGGCCCGAGTCTTACCGCGAAGAGCGCCAGTGGCGGGGCCGCCACGATAAGCACTGCCGTCGAGATCACAGTCCCGAAGAACGACGCCCATACCCCGAGAGACAAGGCACGGCCCGGCTGCCCGTTGCGGGACATCGGGAACGCGTCGAAGGTCGTGGCGACCGCAGAGGGCGTTCCCGGAATGCCGAGCAGCGCGGCCGAGACGAGGCCGCCGGTATAGCCGCCCACGTAGACCGACAACATCACCGCGATGCCCTGGAGCGGATCCATTGAGAACGTCAGCGGGAGCGTCAGCACGATCGCCATGGTCACCGTGAAGCCCGGTATCGCCGCGGCAATGATCCCGGCCACCGACCCCATGAGCATGAAGATCAGGGTGACGGGTGACAGGACCTCGCCTGCGCCAAGCAGGAACGCCTCCATCGCTCAGCCTCCTCTCGGCAGAAACACGTTGAACACTTCGGCGAAGAGCCAGTTGAGACCGAAGGAGAAGAGGACCGAGACGACGAGGGCGACGGCCATCGCGCCTCGTGTCTTCGGGGCCAGCGTGGTCTGTAGCACGGCGAGAAATGCGAGGGTCGCGATCGGGTAACCGGCGATCGGCATGGCGAAAAGGTAAAGGCCGAGACAGGCAAAGACGACGAAGACCAGTCGCCGCGCCCTCGCCCAGTCTCGCACCTGGCCCGCGAAGCGCGCGTAGGCCTCTGACGGCAGGGTGCGTATCGATCCGGCGATTGCGCTCAGGAGCAGCAGCATCAGAACGGCGTGGACCAGCATCGGAAAGGCGCCGGCGCCCAGAGCCTCGAAGCGCGAGGTCGGTATGCGCACCGCTTCGAGGAAGAGCCCGGCAGAGATCGTCAGCAAACCGATGTACGAAAGCAGGCGGGCGATCTCCCCCGCCTCTTCGGATGGCGATGGTCGGGCGGGCAGGCTCACGGGGCGATGACCTCGGCGAGGCGCTGGACCGTGTCCGACAGGTTCGAGAGGTAGGTGGTGTACTCGTCCTGCCCGCGGAACGCGACCTCTGCTCCGGCATTGTTAATCTGCTCAACAAATGTCTCGTCTTCGGACAGCTCCCGCAACGCAGCCTCGAGCGTGGCTTGCCTGTCCTCCGACGCGCCTTTCGGCATGACGATGCCGCGTGTGATCGCAAGATCAAGCTCCGCGCCGAGTTCCGTCAGCGTAGGCACGTCAGGCGTCTGCTCCATGCGCTCGGTCGCGCCTGTCGCCAGGAACACGAGATCGCCGTTCTCCACGAATTGCAGCGAGGACGCGATATCGCCGATGGCGAGGTCGAGATTGCCGCCGACCAAAGCACGGATGCGCTCACCGGTGCCCTCGTAGCCGACATACTTCCAGTCCAGATCGAAGGCGTCCGCGATCATCGCCGCGTGAAGATGGGGCACGCCGCCGAGCGTCACGCCGATGGTCAACTCTCCGGGATTCGCCTGCGCGTATTCCACGAGCCCTTCGAACGTCTCATAGGGAGCATCGCTTCCTGTGACGAGGTATTGCGGCGAGGACGTCAACAGGGCGATGGGCTCGAAATCGTCCCAGGACAGGTCAGTCAGCCCGGTCTCCGTCGCCGCCAGAAGCCCCTCATGTACCTGACTGATCGTGTAGCCGTCCGCGTCGCGGCGCGAGGCCTCCTTCAGTCCGACGGTGCCGCCGACGCCGGGCATGTTGATGACCGGCATCTCGACGCCGAGATACGGCGATACGTTGTTGGCGATGATGCGCATCAGCGTGTCGCTGCCGCCGCCTGGCGACCAGGGTACGATGAACTCGACAGGACGCTCGGGGTATTCCTGAGCCGATGCGGGATGCGCGAGCAGTGCTGCCGCGAGTCCGGCGCCTGCGGCTAGACGCGAAAAGAGTGCCATTGGGTGTCTCCCTGTTCTGTCCTTGGGGGCGAGCTGTCAGTCGAAGCTGCGTGCAACCAGCGCTAGTGATCCAGCAGCGCTTTACAAAGCGAATTTTCTTTGAGGTTTTATCAAGCAGTGCTTAACTAAAGCCATGGACACCCGACAACTCCAGACCGTCGTGGCCGTCGCCGACAGCGGCAGTTTCGCAGGCGCAGCTCGCATCGTGAACTTGACTGCATCTGCAGTCAGTCAACAGATTCAGGCACTTGAGAGCGAGCTTGGCGTGCTCCTCTTCGATCGGAATAAGCGCCCCCCACAGCTGAACGCCAAGGGCGAGGAACTGGTCCGTGCGGCCCGTTCAGTCTTGCAGACGATGACCGAAGCACGGATGGCGATTTCCGGGGGTCGCACGGCGGGCGTGCTCAAATTTGGGGCAATCCGAACGGTGTCGATGCGTCTTGTCCCTCTCGCCTTCGCTGGCATGCGGTCCCTGTATGCCGATCTGTCATTCGATCTGACGGTCGGGATGTCCGAGAGACTGATGGCGGACGTTGCCGCCGGTCGTTTGGACGCGGCACTTGTGGCAGAGCATGTGGGGGTGCCGGGAACGCTCTCCTGGTCACCGGTCATGAGCGAGCCTCTCGTACTGATCGCGCCTCCCGATGCGAGCGACCGAACTGAAGTGGAGCTCGTCCGCTCGCTGCCGTTCATCCGCTACGAGACTGACGTGCCGCTGGCCAGGCAGATCGACACCGAATTGTCCCGCCTCGGTGGTTCGGTGAAAGAGATCGCTGTCGCAAACACGATGCCCTCGGTGGTCGGAATGGTGCAGGCGGGACTGGGGCTCGCGATCGTCCCCAAGATCTCCTTTCTCGACGCGAGACCAGGCACACTCGTCTGTCGCTCCTTCTGCAATGGAGCCATCACGCGCCGACTCGGCCTCGTGCAGCGCCAGGTCTCCTCACGGTCTGAGGTCTTAAATGCCCTGCGTCAGACCATGTATGGAGTGGTCAACGAACTAGGGCTCGATGCGCTGTCACCGGGTCAGCCGGAGGTGGCCGCAGTCTCGGCGATGACAGTTGACTAGGCTTGACTGGCATACTTGGTGCGCCCTGCTTCGAGCAGAACGATGACTGGCAGAGCCAGCACCGCTACATGCAGGTCGAGGCCTTCGCGCTCATCGATGCCGCTCCTCAGCATACCAACGCAAGCCGCCTGACCGATGACCTCGATTGGCCAACCCGGAATCCCCACCGCATCGACGGACGTGACCGAACGCGAAAGCGTCGGTGACCGGCAAGCTGATCGCTCATGAAGCCCGACGACCACCGCGGCATCGGCCGCTCCGGCACGATGGGGCCCACCCGGTCGCGCCGCGGGCAGCTTGCGGCGCTTCTTGGTCCGCATCGGCAAGCGCTGCTCGGTATAGAGCCGAAAGGTGCGTTTGTGGTGCTGAAGCAGCCCTTCGCGCCGCAGCATGGCATGCAGATGCAGTTAGCGGCGCCAGCCCCTTGAGCTGCTCAACTTCGGCCCCGTCCTGCGGGACCGGATGATACTACTGCTACGTGTCGCGCCAGACCCGCGATGCGGCAACTGAGCCGCTCGCTCAGGCCTAGCTCCGCCATCGTTGCGCCCACGGCTTCGCGCTTCGCAATGGGCCTACCAGTGTTTGGCGGCTCCTTCATCGCGTTTGCCGACGCGCCTTAGTCCTTCAGCACGCCGATGACGGTCTCTTTGCGGAACCGCTTGGCTCAGCGGCCCTTCCCTCTTCATCCATTCAGAGGTGAAAAGGTCCACTTCACAACGGCCCGGTTCTCTGGGGAAGGTCACGACGCTACATCCGATCGAGCCGCGCCCGCGTTATTGACGCCGGACGCGGCTCGATCCCGTCAGGACCTCGGTTGGACGAAGCTATCGCCTAGCGGCGCTCTTCGCGGACGACCTGGCCCTCGCGATTGAGGCGAACCTCCACATTCTCGCCGTCTGGGTTGGTTGCGTCGAATTCCACGTGATTTGGGCGGATCTCGATCCAATCGACATCTCCGTAGCCCGCCTCCGCAGCAATGCGCCGGACATCCTCCTCCGCGAGGCCATGGCGGGTCGCGTGGTCCGGCGGGCCGCGGCGGGCATCGTCGCGGCGCTCGAATTCGAGCATCTGCCCGGAGGCGGCGATCGTCACCTCGACCGGGCCGTCACCATCGGTGCCGATGATCTCGATCTCGCCGTCGTCGTCGAACTCGACCTGCACGATGTCGCCAATGCCCATGTCGGCGGCTCGGGAGAGGGCCTCTGAGGGTACCAGTGCCTCGAGCACCGCCTGCGGCAGCGGGGCGCCGGGGGCCGCCTTGACCTCCTCGATCCGGCCGTCGTCATACTCGACTTCGAATGCCGTGCCCGCGAGGCTGGCGCGGATCTCGCGATCGTCGTCGCCGTCGCGGTGGTCGCGGACATCCTCGAGCCCGAGCGCAGAGAGCTCCTGCGGAAGCTCCTGCCCTTGCGCGGTGGCAGCGAGCGGCGCGGCGAGAAGCGCGGCGGCGCTGGCGCCGGCGATCAGGGTGCGGGTGAGTGTCATGTGGATCTCCTTACAGAAGTGAATCGCCGGGTCGGCGTAACGCTTGCCGTTCTAAGGCCCGGGACCCAAACGGAGCCGCAACATCCCGTTGAGCTTCCGTTTGGGTTCTTCATGGCAGAAGATGTGCGCATGCGACCGTACCTTATCCTCTTCGCCGTCATCCTCGGGGCCTCGCCGCTCGCGGCCGATCCGCCGCCGCCGGTGCCGGCGCTCGATCTGCCGGAGATCGCGAAGAGCATCGCGGCGCGCTACCGCGGCCGCCTGATGGAAGTGGAGCTCGAGGAGCCCGACCGCGAGGAGCGCCGCATGGGGACACGTGTGGTCTACGAGGCCGAGTATCTCACCCCGGGCGACAACCGCCTGACGCTGCGGCTCGACGGCGATACCGGGGCCTTCCTCTCGGTCGAGGGCGTCGGCCAGACCGAGGCGCGGATCAGGAAATGAAGATCCTTCTGGTGGAGGACGATGCGACGCTCGGCGCGCAGCTTGCAGCTGCGCTCGACGACGCCGGTTTCCTGACCGAGATCTCGCGCGATGGCGAAAATGCGGAATATCTCGGCGCGACCGAGACCTATGCGGCGGCGATCCTCGATCTCGGCCTTCCGGGGCTCGGCGGCATCGAGATCCTCGGGCGGTGGCGCGGCGCCGGGATCGACATGCCGGTGCTGATCCTGACGGCCCGCGGCGACTGGACCGACAAGATCGCCGGCTTCCGGGCCGGGGCGGACGATTACGTGGTCAAGCCGGCCCGGGTGGAGGAGGTGGTGCTGCGCATCCAGACCATCCTGCGCCGCGCCGCGGGCCATGCGCAGGCCGAGATCCGGGCCGGCGCGCTCTGCCTCGACACTCAGACCGGCACGGTGACGCAGGAGGGTGTGGCCGTGCGGCTGACCGCCTTCGAGCACCGGCTGCTGAGCTTCCTGATGCACCACCGGGACGCAATCGTCACCCGCACGCAGATGTCGGAGCATCTGTACGACAGCGCCGCCGACCGCGACTTCCGCTCTCTCGAGGTGATCATCGGGCGGCTTCGTCGCAAGCTCGGGCCCGAGCGGATCGAGACGGTGCGTGGCACCGGCTACCGCCTGCGGAGCGCGGAATGAGGCGGAGCCTCGCCGGGCGGTTCTTCGTTCTCTCCGCGCTCTGGATCGGGGCCACGCTGATCGGCGCCTGGCTGGTGATCGGGGGAGGCCTCGACCGGTTCGTGACCGAGAGGTTCCGCGCCGAGAAGCGGGCCACTTCGGATGCCATCGTTGCCTCCCTCGAGGCGCGGGCTGACGGCACGGGGGCGGTGCTCGGAGTTCCGATCCTCGATCCGCGCTACGAGCGGCCGCTATCGGGGTGGTACTGGCAGGTGACGGGACCGGGAGAGACGCGCATCGCCTCCACATCGCTTTTCCGCGAGACGCTTGTTCCCCCCTACGAGGCCGGGCCGGACGGACAGGCGCTGGTCGCCATGGCGCGGGAGGTCACGATCCCGGGCGTCGACGGCGCGCTGACGGTGGTGGTGACCGCTCCCGCCGGCGAGCTCGCGGCGACGCGGGCCGAGATCCGCACGCCGCTCTTCTGGTCGCTTGCGGCGCTCGGGGCGGGTCTTGCGGCACTCGCTTTGCTGCAGGGCCGGCTCGCCCTCGGGGGCTTCGCCCATATCCGCCGCGGCATAGGCGAGATCCGCAGCGGGGCGGCGGACCGGGTTCCGAGGCGCGGCCTTTCGGAGATCGACGCCCCGATCGACGAGATCAACGCCCTGCTCGAGGCCAACCGCGCCACCCTGACGCGCACCCGCGACCATGTGGGCAACCTCGCCCATGCGCTCAAGACGCCGCTGGCCGCGCTTCTGAACAAGGCGCCCGAAGGCAGCGAGGAGACCGCGATTGCACGGCGCATGGACCGCCTGATCGGCTATCATCTCCGCCGCGCGCGGGGCGCGGGACGCGCGAACCTGCTCGGCGCGCGCAGCTCGGTGGTCGAGGTCGCGGAGGACATCGTCACGGTCCTGCGCGGCGCCGCGCGGGAGCGGGGCGTTTCGGTGGGCGTCGACTGCCCCGAGGATCTGCATTTCGCGGGCGACCGGGAGGATCTCGAGGAGATCCTCGGCAACCTCGTCGAGAACGCCATCGCCTGGGCGCGCACGCGCGTGGACGTCACCGCCGAGGCGGAGGGGGGCGAGATGGTGGTCAGGGTGTCAGACGACGGGCCGGGGATCCCCGAAGAAAGCCACGCTCACGTGCTAGCGCGCGGCGCCCGGCTCGACGAATCCGTCAACGGGACTGGCCTGGGTCTCGGCATCGTGGCTGACCTCGTGGCTTTGAACCAGGGGACGTTGGTCTTCGCCCGCTCCCGAGATGGCGGGCTTCTGGTGTCCGTCACCCTGCCCCAGGCTGCGAGCGGAACGCACCCGCGCCTCGGAACCACGACGCGGATGACCTCTCAGTAAGGGAAAAGTGTTCCGGATCGCCACCTCATCGCCGCCAAGTGGTCGCCGCTCTGTCCGGCAGTGGCACGAACGTCCCCGAAGTCCGAGACGCCGGCGATCACGGACAGGTCCCGACCATCGTCGCCACTTTCGAAGTCGGGGATCACATCGGCGGCGGACTACGTGCTCCAGCGCCAGGGTTTTCTGCGCCACCTGACCAAAGTGGATTACGTGGGCGCACCGTAGAGTTTCTAGCTGCATCAAGACTGCACAGTTGAACCGATCAGCTGGGGCCCTCCCAAAGTCGCGGCTATTGTCCCATCTGCGGGTTACGGGATATGCGATACGTGGGTGCTACATCTTCGACGCGGGTGCCATGCGCCAGAATGTCGAGGGACCCGTGCCGTACGTTGCAGACCAGCGTAAGCCCGCAATCCGACGCCGCCCGAACGGCGGTCGAGGTCGGTGCCGAGACGCTGATAAGCATCGGGATCCCTGCGACAGCGCATTTCTGCACGAGGTCCAGGGAGACGCGGCTCGTCATCACCGCGGCTCCAGCGGCGGGGCTGCGGCCGCTGCGGGCCAGCCCACCGATCATCTTGTCGAGGGCGTTGTGACGCCCCACATCCTCGCGTCCGAGAACGATGCCCTCGCCCGGCATGAAAAAGCCCGCCGCATGAACCGCGCGCGTTGAATCGTGCAGGGGCTGGAACCGGCGCAGGGCATCGGGCGCTCCCGCAATATCGGCTGCCGCGATCCGCAGGCCGGTATCTCGCATCCGGGGCAGGTCCCGGTGCGCTTGGTCCAGACTGTCGATTCCGCAGAGACCGCATCCTGCCGGCGCAAGCCCGTTTCGGCGTCGTTCCGCCGAGGCCGCGGCCGCTTGCGGGGCCAGCCAGACCCGGACCTCGATGCCGGTCCCGTGGATGACGGTCTCGATGTCGCGTATCTCGCCCGGCGAACCGACCAGACCCTCACCGATCAGGAAACCGGTCGCAAAGTCCTCCAGATCGTCCGGTGTCGCCATCAGGACGGCCTGGGAAACGGCGTTGCAGACAATCGCCACCGGCACTTCCTCGGCCAGCGGTCGTCCCGCGCCGTCCGCCGGCGCCCGCAACGTGTGGGGAATGGGCATAAGGACCTCCACGCCTGCGGGCGGCATCGTCCCCCCGCAGTTCGGAAAGCTAGCGCGCGGACCGGCGGGACAATTCTGAATCATGCGACGGCGGGATGCGCATCCTTTCGACGCGCCGCGCGTTGGAGAGTCACCTGCCCGTTCCGCGGAGTGAGACACGATGTCCGATTCAGACGACCTTCCCCGCAACCCAGGGCCCGCCGGCGGCTGGGGTTCGCTCCGCGGCATGAGGGAAGTTGGCGGTGAGGCCAAACCGACCCCCGGAGTTCTCGAGACTCTGAAGCGCCAGAACAAGCCCGGCGGGTTCATGTGCTCGTCCTGCGCCTGGGCGAAGCCGCCGAACTACAAGCCATTCGAATTCTGCGAGAACGGGGCAAAGGCCACCATGTGGGAATCGACCCGCGACCGCTGCGGCCCGGATTTCTGGGACGGGCGGACGGTGGCCGAGCTGCGCAGCTGGACCGACCACGATCTCGAAAAGACCGGGCGGCTCACCCATCCGCTCCGCTACGATGCCGCAACCGACAGCTACCGCGAGACGACGTGGGACGAGGCGTTCTCCGCCATCGGCGCCAAGCTCTCGGACCTGCCGCCCGACGATGTCGTGTTCTATTCCTCGGGCCATGCCGGGCTCGAGGCGTCGTATCTCTGGGCGCTGCTGGCCCGGCTCTACGGGAACAACAACCTGCCGCAATCGTCGAACATGTGCCACGAGACGACGAGCGTGGGATTGCAGAAGGTCATCGGCTCGCCCGTCGGCACCGTGACCTGGGACGATATCGCCGCCACCGACTGCTACTTCTTCTTC
The DNA here is from genome assembly GCF_000521785.1 of Roseivivax halodurans JCM 10272. GTDB lineage: Bacteria > Pseudomonadota > Alphaproteobacteria > Rhodobacterales > Rhodobacteraceae > Roseivivax > Roseivivax halodurans. The sequence goes on along the minus strand of NZ_JALZ01000019.1, from coordinate 26,943 downwards.
GGTCAGAACCCGGGAAGCAATTCGCCCCGCTTCCTGCACCCGCTCAAGGAGTGCAAGGACAGGGGCGGCAAGATCGTCACCTTCAATCCCATCCGCGAACAGGGGCTCGTTTCCTTCGTCGATCCCCAGAGCCCTGTCGCGATGGTCACGGGCGACGAGACCAAGATCTCCGACCAGTACCACCAGCTGAAGTCCGGCACCGACATCGCCGCGATCCTCGGTGTCTCGAAGGCGGTGATCGAGGCGGACGACGAAGCGGGCGGGACGGTGATCGACTGGGCCTTCGTCGAGGAGCACACGACCAAATTCGACGACTTCGTGAGCTTCGCGCGGGAGACCACCTGGGAGGCGATCACCACCGAATGCGGCCTGACCGAGGAGGCGCTCCGCGATGCCGCCCGCGTCTACATGGAAGCCGAGCGCGTGATCGGCGTCTATGGCATGGGGCTCACCCAGCAGGCGCACGGCGCGTGGAACGTCGGGATGCTCGTGAACCTTCTGATGCTGCGCGGGAATATCGGCCGTACCGGGACCGGCTGTTGCCCTGTCCGGGGCCATTCCAACGTGCAGGGCCAGCGCACTGTCGGCATCGCCGAGAAGGTGGAGCTCGTGCCGATGGACAAGCTGCGCGAGCTCTTCGACTTCGAGCCACCCCAGAAGGACGGCACGCATATCGTCGATGCTGCCGAGGGGATCGTCGCCGGTCGCATCAAGGCCACCCTCTGCCTCGGCGGAAACCTTCTGCGCGCCCTGCCCGACCGCGACCGGCTGGAGGCGACATGGCAGGATCAGGACCTGACGGTGATGATCTCGACCAAGCTCAACCGCTCGCATCTCTTTCCGGGCAAGTCGGCATGGATCCTGCCCTGCCTCGCTCGGTCAGAGAAGGACCAGCAGGAGACCGGAAACCAGATCATCACGATCGAGGACAGCTTCTCGCATATCCACGGCTCGACGGGCCGGCGCACACCCGCCTCCAAGCTTTTGAAATCCGAACTGGCCATCGTCTGCGGCCTGGCGAAGGCGATTGTGCCACCCCATCCGAAGCTCGAATGGGACGCGTGGCTGCGCGACTATTCCCGCGTCCGCGAGCTGATCGAGGCGACCTATCCCGAGGATTTCCGGGACTACAACTCCCGGCTCTTCGAGCCCGGAGGCTTCTGGCGCGGCAACGCGGCCGCGCATCGGATCTGGAAAACCAAGAGCGGACGCGCCGAGTTCACCGTGCCGGAAAAACTCAACGCCCTCGCCTTCGAGCCCGCCGAGGGACGCATGCGCCTTCTCACGATGCGGTCGAACGACCAGTTCAACACGACGATTTACGGCTATTCCGACCGCTTCCGAGGGATCGAGGGGACGCGCGACGTGGTGCTCGTGAATGCCGCGGACATGGAGCGTCAGGGTCTGAGCCACGGCGATCGCGTCACCCTCGTCAGCGATGCCGGAGACGGAGTCGAGCGACGGCTCCCGGGCCTCGAAGTGATCCGATACGACATCCCCGAGGGAACCATCGGAGCCTACTACCCCGAATGCAACGTGCTGGTGCCGATCTCTCTCCACGACCATCTATCGAAGACGCCGGGCTACAAGGCCGTGCCGGTTCGTATCGAGGCGGCTTAGGCACCTCGGCGATGTCGCTGTGGAAGAACCCGGTCGGATAGCGTTCGAAACTCTGCCGCTTCGGTTTCTCGGCCTCGTTATCTGGCTGCCGCGAGACGCCCTGCCTCAGGGGGCGAGAGACTAAAGCGCAAGTTCGGTCAATCCGGGATGGCCCGACGGGCGGGGGCCAGGGGCCCAGTGGAACAGACGCTCCGCACCGTCGATCCTCACGTCGTTGATCGACGCGTGACGCATGGCCATGTACCCGCCCGCGTCGAACTCCCAGTTCTCGTTGCCGTAGGCGCGATACCACTGCCCGGCCGCGTCGTGGCACTCGTAGCAGAACCGCACGGCAATCCTGTTTGCGTCGTGGGCCCATATTTCCTTGATCAGGCGGTAATCCAGTTCCCGCTCCCATTTGCGGATCAGGAACGCCTGAACCTCGTCGCGTCCGGTCAGGAATTCAGAGCGGTTCCGCCAGCGGGTCTCCGGGGTGTAGGCGAGCGAAACGCGCTCGGGATCGCGGGTGTTCCACGCATCCTCCGCCATGCGGACCTTCCTGACCGCGTCCTCGTGGGAATAGGGGGGTATGGGGGCTCGTGTCATGGATCTCTGACCGCGATTACGTGGGCGGACGGTTCTAGGCGTGGGCGCCGGGACGCGGAGCGGGGCTGGCCCGCGTCCCGGCGACCCAGTGGTCACCAGCTGTTGTAGCCGAGGTACTTCCCCGACATCTCGAGCTTCACGCGGTCACCCTTCTCGTTCGGCACGCGTGTCACCGACATGTCGAAGTCGATGGCCGACATGATGCCGTCCCCGAACTTCTCGTGGATCAGGGCCTTGATCGTCGGGCCGTAGACGCCAACGATCTCGTAGAGACGATAGATGCAGGGATCCGTCGGCACCGTCTGTTCCCAGATCTTGGTCGGGCTCTCCTCTAGAACCGACGCGGCCTCCTGCGGCAGGCCCAGCGCGGTCACGAGCGCATCGGCCTTTGCCTTCGGGAACGCCTGCATTCCCATGCAGGCGGAATGTGTCCAGACCGGCGACATGTCGATCTTCTCGGCGATGCCTTCCCAGGTCAGACCGGCCTGTTTCTTGGCCGACAGGATCATCGCGGTTACGTCTTCTTTCGTCATCATCTCGGTCACGTAGCTGTCCTTCATAGCTCTCTCCTCTGATTTGTCAGGTGTTCACCGCGCGCAGGCGCGGTGTGTCCGCCGGCGCGGGATCGGGATCGACCGCGCGCTCGGTCCGGTCGATCCGCACCGTCTCGGGACGTTGCGGTCCCTCGGCCTTCTGTCCGGACAGCGCCTTCGACCGCTCGCCAAGGAAATGGACGAGGTGGTTGCGGATCGCGTAGTAGTTGGGATGATCGACGATGCCCGTGCGCGTCCGTGGCCGCGGGATGGTGATCTCCACCGATTCCGCGACGCGCGCGAAGGGCCCGTTGGTCATTAACAGGATCCGGTCGGCCAGCAGGATGGCCTCGTCGATGTCATGAGTGATCATGAAGACGGTCTGTTCCGTGCCGCCCCAGATCTTCAGCAACTCGTCCTGGATGGTGCCGCGCGTCAGCGCGTCGAGTGCGCCGAACGGCTCGTCCAGAAGCAGAAGCTTGGGGTGGTTCGCGAACGCCCGCGCGATCGACACGCGCTGGCGCATGCCCCCCGAGAGCTGCGAGGGCTTGCGGTGGATCACGTCGCCTTCGAGCCCGACCATCGACAGGTATGTCTTCGATTCCTCGATCACCCGGGCCTTGGTCCAGTCGCGGTAGCGCGCCCGGACCCCGAAGGTGACGTTCGACAGGGCCGAGAGCCATGGCAGCAGGGAGTAGTTCTGGAACACGACGCCGCGGTCGAGGCTCGGGCCCGAAACCTCGAACCCGTCCATCTTGACCACGCCCTCGGTCGGCTCGGCGAGCCCCGCGAGAATGTTCATGATGGTGGACTTGCCGCAGCCCGAATGCCCGAGGATGACGACGAACTCGCCTTTCTCGACCCCGAAACACGCGTTCTCGAAGACGGTGAGCGTGCCGCCCTGCCCGTCCGGGAAGCGCTGGGTGAGGTTCTCTATCGACAGGAAATGTTTCGACATGGGAACGGCTCCTTCATTCCACATAGGCGACGCCGCGCTGCAGGGCGGCGAAGGCCGCATCCAGCAACATGCCGACGACGCCGATCACGAGGATCGAGAAGATCACGGAGGTGAGGTCGAGGTTGTTCCACTCGTTCCACACGTAGTAGCCGATGCCTGTCCCTCCGACGAGCATTTCGGCGGCGACGATCACCAGCCAGGCGATGCCGATCGAGATCCGCATTCCCGTCACGATGGTCGGCGCCGCGGCCGGAAGGATGACCGTGAACGCGGTCTTGAGGTGCCCCAGCTCGTGCGTCCGCGCCACGTTGACCCAGTCCGACCGCACGCCCGCGACGCCGAAGGCGGTGTTGAGCAGCATCGGCCAGATCGAGCAGATGAAGATCACGAAGATCGCGCTGAGTTCGCTGTCCTGGATCACGAAGAGCGCCAGCGGCATCCACGCGAGCGGCGAGATCGGCCGCATGACCTGGATGAACGGGTTGAGCGCCCGGTAGGCGACCGGAGACATGCCGATCAGGAAGCCGAGGGGGATCGCGACGAGCGCCGCGGCGGCATAACCCGACAGCACCCGGAAGAGCGAGTAGCCGATCTGGATGCCGATTCCCTTGTCGTTGGGCCCGGCGTCGTAGAACGGGTCCGACAGCTGCTCCCAGGCCTTGGCGATGACGTCCGAGGGTGGCGGGATTCCGGCCTTGGGTGCGCCGCCCCCGGTGAGGCGTTCGTACTCGGTCAGATCCTCGGCGGCCTTCTGCGCGGGGATGGCGGCCTCCCAGACGAGGAGGCCGACGGCGAGCAGGACGATCGACAGGATCGCCGCCCGCTGGTTGACGGAGAGGGTTCCGAGCATCGCCTCAGCCCCGCCCGATCGCGAAGCTCGACACGTATTCGGACGGCGCTTCGGGGTCGAAGGTCTTGCCCATGATCGTGTGCGACTTGTAGGTGACCTCGGGCGCCTCGTAGCCCAGATCGTTCATCACCTTGGCGCAATCGGCCGCGAGGTAGACCTGCTCGGCCACCGCCTTGTAGTCGACATCGCCCTCGATATAGCCCCAGCGCTTCATCTGGGTGAGGATCCACACGCCCATCGAGTGCCACGGGAACGGGTCGAAATCGATCCGGTCGGGCACGCGCTTCACCTCTCCGAGGCCGTCGGCATAGGTGCCGGTCAGCACCTGCTCGATCACCGGAACCGGCTGGTTGAGGTAGTTCGTCGGGGCGATCGCCTCCGAGATTTCCTTCCGGTTCTCGGGGTTCGAGGCGTATTGCGTCGCGTCCACGATGGATTTCAGAAGCGCGCCGTAGGTGTTGGGCAACTCAGTCGCAAAGCTCTGCGGGCAGGCGAAGGCGCAGCAGGGATGACCTTCCCAGATGTCCTTCGTAAGGATGTGGATGAAGCCGATCTCCTCCCACACCGCGCGCTGGTTGAACGGGTCGGGCGAGAGATAGCCGTCGAGGTTCCCGGCGCGCAGGTTGGCCACCATCTCGGGCGGCGGCACGACGCGGATCTGGATGTCCTGATCGGGGTCGAGGCCGTGCTCGGCGACGTAGTAGCGCAGCAGGAAGTTGTGCATCGAATATTCGAACGGCACGCCGAAGGTGAAGCCCTTCCATTGCTGCGGGTCGCGCTTGTCCTGATGCTGGTTCGACAGGACGATGGCCTGCCCGTTGATGTTCTCGACCGCGGGCATGATGTAGGGTTCGGCGATACTGCCGGCGCCCAGCGTCATCGCGAGCGGCATCGGCGTCAGCATGTGGCTCGCGTCGTATTCGCCCGACAGCGACTTGTCGCGCGCCACCGCCCAGCCGGCGGTCTTGATCACCTGGGCATTCAGCCCGTGCTTTTCGTAGAAGCCCATCGGCTGCGCCATGATGATCGGGGTCGCGCAGGTGATCGGCACGAAGCCGATCGACAGGTCCGTCTTCTCCGGCGGCCCGAGTTCGTCGAGGATCGCGGCCTTGGCCTTGTCGAGCGGCAGGACCGAGGCCAGCGCAGCGGCCATTGTGCCCCCTCCGATCATGCCCATGAAGGAGCGCCGGCTGACGTCGCTCTGGTTGAAGATCGACCGCACGACTGCGCTTTCGACCGCACGTTCGAGCATGTCCTCGCGCGACATCGGCGCGGCGTGGTGCGCCTCTCCCTTGCCCGAGCTGCACGCATTGCATCCGCAATCGGCGCCGTGACGCAGGTCCGTCTTTTCGGAAAACGGATCTCCAAGGCTCTTGATCGGCATGGTCTGGGTCCCCTGCAAATTTTCTTATGAGACCAGCATGACCGGCTCCTCGGATCAGAGTAAGCCCGAGCCCAAAATTCGGGCGGACTTGAAAATATATATTTATCAATGATTTGGGATGGGCCCACCCGCCCGATTCTCTACGAGATTTCGTAAATTACGAAATTTCGCTAGTCGCTACCGCTGCGCCGCATCTAGGCTTCCGTTCATGCTCGAGACGATGGCCCAGCTCGATTCGCTGTTGGACGCTCTGCCGGACGCGGCCGTCGTTCTAGATGCCGAGCACGACCGTTTCGCGGCGTGGAACTCGCAGGCGGCCGCCCTTATCGAGCCGAGCGGGGGAGCGGTATCGGCGCGGCTCGGGCCGGCGCTGCCGAACTTCATCGTCTTCATCGAGGAGATCGACCATCGCGGCAGCGCCTGGACCCGCGATGTGGATCTCTCCGTACTCGCCGGCCGTCCGCTGCGATGCGAGCTCAGCGGCAAGTCGGTGCCCGGCGCGCCGGGTCGCTTCCTTCTCGTGCTCCATGACCTCGACGAGATCGACCGCCGCGCGCAGCTCTCCGAGGCCGCCGAGCTGCACCGCGCCGGCGTCGGGGAATGGATGCGCGCCCAGAGTTTCTTTACCGAGCTCGAACGCCAGAACCACCTGATCCTGAACGCCGCCGGCGAGGGCATCTACGGCGTCAATGCCGACGGCAAGACCACTTTCGTCAATCGTGCCGCGCAGGAGATGCTGGGCTGGACCGCCGAGGAACTCCTCGGCCGCGACATGCACACGACAATCCATCACCATCACCTGAACGGCTGCGCCTATCCGGCGCAGGACTGCCCGATCTACCGCGCCTTCCGCTTCGAGCAGGTCAACCGGATCGAAGACGAGGTGTTCTGGCGCAAGGACGGACGGCCGATCCGGGTCGAATACGTGTCGACCCCAATCTACGATCAGAAGATGCTGGCCGGCGCGGTGATCATCTTCCGCGATATCACCGAGCGCAAAGAGAACGAGCGCCGCCTGCGCGAAGCCATGGACCAGGTGGCCGACCTGCGCGACCGGCTGGAGCAGGAGAACGCGTATCTGCAGGAGGCGATCAGCACCGAGCGGGCGCATCACGACATCCTCGGGCGTTCGCCGCAGATCCGGCATCTCCTCAGCAAGGTGGAACTGGTGTCGCGCACCGACGCCACGGTGGTCATCACCGGCGAGCCGGGCACGGGCAAGTCCCTGGTGGCGACCGGGATCCACAGCGAGTCCGAGCGCGGGCGGCGCCCCCTCATCCACTTCAAGTGCGGCGCGGTGGCGTCCGAGGCAATCGATGCGGAGCTCTTCGGCCAGATGCGCGGCGCGTCCGCCGGCGCGCTCCGGGACCGGCCGGGCAAGCTGGAGCTGGCCCATGGCGGGACGCTCTTCCTGGAGGATGTCGAGGAACTGCCGCCCGATTGCCAGGGACGCCTCCTGCATGCGCTACAGGAAAGGGCGGTGACCCGGCTCGGCGACACGCGCGCGCGGTCGATCGACGTCCGGGTGATCGCCGCCACGGCGCGGCCGCTGGACGAGGCAGTGCGCAACGGGCGCTTGCGCGAGGATCTGCGGCTCTTTCTCGACGTCTTCCCGATCGCCTGCACGCCCTTGCGCGATCGGCCGGAGGATATCCCGGTTATCGCCACGCACTTCCTGAAGCTGGCCTGCGCGCGGCTCTACCGCGATCCGCCGATCATCACCGAACGAGCGATGCGGCAACTCTGCGACTATCACTGGCCCGGAAACGTGCGCGAGCTGCGCAACGTGATCGAACGCAGCGCCATCCTGTCGACCCGCGGGAAGCTGGTGGTCGAGCTCGGATCCTCCACGCGGGCGGAACGAGGGCCGCAGATCGGCGCCCGGACCGAGTCCGACATGCAGCAGGCGATCCGGGAGAACCTGCTGGCCTGCCTGCGAGAGGCGGACGGCAAGGTCGCCGGGCCGCGCGGCGCGGCAGCCATGCTGGGCGTGCCCGCGACGACCTTTTACTCCCGGTTGCGCGCTTTCGGTATCCAGGCGGGGGATTGGCGCCGGCACTAGGGAGCCGATCGATAAAAGTATGATGAGCCGGCCACCCCAAGCCTGACGCATGTCTCCACCGATCCCAGGTTCGGCAAGGGGCAGAAATCCTTGCCTCACCGGCGCATCCCCACATGACGCGGAAGATCACGGGCCGGCAGCTTTCTCCTGCCGGCCCGCGTATGGCTCACCTCACGAGGAGGATCGGAACCTTGCAGGTGCGGATCATCTCGAGGCTCGTCGAGCCGACGAAGAGCGACCGCAAACGGGAATGCCCCGAGGCGCCCATCACGAGGTGATCGAACCCGGATTCCTCGATGAGCTTGCCGAGCGCCTCCTCCGGCTGGCCGGGCAGAATGGCGGTTTCCGCCTCGATCCCCGCAGCCGAGAGCATGGTCCTCGCGTCGTCGAGACCCGCCCTCGCGGCATCCGTGTCCGAGCCGACGGTGACGATGCTGACACCGAGACCGGCATAGAGCGGAGAGCGTGCCACGTAATCGACCGCGCGCCTGGCGCTTGCACTGCCGTCATAGGCGATGAGCACCTTGCGGATCGGCCGGAACGCCCGGGAGGCGATGAAAAGCGGTTTCGAGGCGACACGCACAACCCGTTCCAGGTTCGATCCGAGATGACCCTTAGCGAAATCGGCGGCCTCGCCGCGCTTGCCGACGAGGATCATCTCGGCGTCGCCCTCCTTCTCGGAGATCGCCTCGATCAGATCGCCGTGACGCAGATGCTCCGTCGCTCGGATGCCGTCGTCCTCGAGCAGCGCTTTCGCGTCTTCGAGGATGGCACGGCCGCGCGTGAGGGCCAGTTTCGCGCGCTGTTCGTCAAGTCTCGAGAGCTCCTCGAGCAGCGCGCTGCGCGCGCCCAGAGAGATTGCTCCGGACAGATCGGATCCCGCGCCGCCCTCGCGTCGGCCGAGCACGTGCATCAGCTCGACGGCGTAGACGCCGCGGCCGGCGATCCAGCCGGCATGGTCGCAAACGCTTTTCGAATAGGTGGAACCGTCCACCAAGGCGATGATCTTCTTGGTCATGACGTTTCCTCCTTCAATGCGCCGTCAGTTTGTCCATCGCGCCGGGCTCGTCATGGACGGCCAGCCTGTCGACGATGGTCTTGGACGCTGCGTTCATGCCGGCGATCTCGACTTCGGAGCCGTCCCTTCGGAACTTGAGCACGGCCATGTCGAGCGCCGCAATCGAGGAGATGTCCCAGATATGAGCTTCGCTCACGTCGATCACGACGCGCTCCACGGCCTCCTTGAAGTCGAACGCCTCCATGAAATCCTCCGCAGAGGCAAAGAAGAGCTGGCCCTCGACGTGGTAGGTCCGCACGCGCCCGTCCTCCGCCAGCGACGACGTGACCCGGAAGAGCTGCGCGATCTTGCCTGCGAAGAAAAGGCCCGACAGCAGGACGCCCACGAGTACGCCGATGGCGAGGTTGTGGGTGTAGACCACCACCGCCACGGTCGCGAGCATCACGATGGACGAGGATCGCGGATGTGTCCGCAGCTGTTTGAGCGAGGACCAGGAGAAGGTGCCGATCGAGACCATGATCATGATCGCCACCAGAGCGGCCATCGGGATCTGCGCCACGACATCGCCGAGCACGACCACCATGAACAGCAGGAAGACACCGGCGGCAAAGCACGAGAGCCGCCCCCGCCCCCCCGATTTGATGTTGATGATCGACTGCCCGATCATCGCGCAGCCGGCCATGCCGCCGATGAAACCGGTCGCGGTATTGGCGAGGCCCTGACCGATGCACTCCTGGTTCCGGTCCGACTTTGTATCAGTCAGGTCGTCGACGATGTTCTCGGTCATCAGGCTCTCGAGCAGCCCCACGACGGCGATGGCGGCGGCGTAGGGGAAGATGATCCCCAGCGTCTCGAAGGTGAGCGGGATGTCGGGGATCAGGAAGATCGGCAACGTGTCGGGCAGCGCCCCCATGTCGCCGACGGTGCGGACGTCCCAGCCCATGACCATCACCACGACCGACAGGACGATGATCGTCACCAGCGGCGACGGCACAGCCCGGGTCAGGTACGGAAAGAGGTAGATGATCGCGAGCCCGGCCGCGACGAGCGGATAGGTCAGCCACGGCACGCCGACGAGCTCGGGGATCTGCGCCATGAAGATCAGGATGGCGAGCGCGTTCACGAAGCCCGTCATCACCGAGCGAGATACGAAGCGCATCAGGTGACCGAGCCGCGCGAAGCCGGCGACGATCTGAAGGAGGCCGGCGAGCACCGTGGTCGCCAGCAGGTACTGAAGCCCGTGATCTGCAACGAGCGTCACCATCAGCACGGCGGTTGCGGCCGTCGCGGCCGAGATCATGCCGGGCCGGCCCCCGGCGATGGCGGTGACGACGGCGATCGAGAACGACGCGTAAAGACCCACCTTGGGGTCCACGCCGGCAATGATCGAGAAGGCGATCGCTTCGGGGATGAGGGCGAGCGCGACGACGAGGCCGGAAAGCAGATCGCCGCGGACGTTACTGAGCCACTGGCGCCGGTATGCGTTGAGGTTCATGGTCGAGATGTCCCGTTCCAGTCCGGCCCGGCGGCGACGCCGCGCCGGTCATCTATACAGATAGTCTTGGTTGACCCGGCGGATCGGCGGCCGGGAGAGCCACCCGGGGAGTCGCACCCCAGGTCCAGATGATACGCGGGCCCCGTAGCCCCCCAGGACGAAGCACGCAAGAGAGCGCGCCGTAATTAGACCGCCGTGTCGCCTGGGATTGGCTCCGTCGCTTCGGCTGCGGATCGTCGGGGAGACGCTGGAGGGGCGTGGCAGACACACTCGGATAGGCGCGGGTTACTGGATCAGCCCGCTGCACGTTGACCCGTCAGCCGCAGTCTCAAGGACGGCCGAGCGACGGTAAAGCCCGCCGCGGCGATATCAGTACGCGGGCATCACGCGTCTCGTCGATGACCTCGTTGCGCCAAGTTTCACCGAGCGGTGGGCGTTCCCCACAGCGGCGGAGCGGACCCCCGCCACCGGCGCAGCGGCGGGGCCCAGCCCTCGGGAGCCGTCAGGACGAGCTTGTGCAGCTCGCGATGCTGTCGCCGATGGAGCGGATGAGCTCGGGGTAGAAGTCCGGGCCCATCTCCAGCTCGAAGCCGAGCGGGTCGATGACGGCAGCCTGCACGTCGGTCCCGTCCGAGACGGTCGCCACGAGATCCTGGTTGAATTGCGGTTCGGCAAAGACGCAAGCCACACCGAGATCGCGGATCGTGTCGCGCACCTCTTCGACCCGGGCCGGGCTCGGATCCGTCGCGTCGCTGAGCGAGATCGCCCCCGCGGCGGAAATGCCGAAGCGGTTCTCGAAGTAGTGATAGGCGTCATGGAAGACGACAAAGCTGACATCGTCGGCCGTCGAGAGCATGGTCTCCACATCGGCCATCGCGGCATCGATCTCCTCCCGGCCCGCGGTGGCATTCGCGCGATAGGTCTCGGCATTTTCGGGATCGAGCTCGGCGAGGTCCTCGGCGATCACGTCGAGCCAGGTCTTGGCATTCTCGGGGTCGAGCCAGGCGTGGGGATCGACGCCCTCGTGGCTGTGACCGGCATGGTCGTGGCCGGCATGGTCCTCCCCTTCGTGGTCATGCTCCTCGTCCCCATGGTCGTGCCCATCGTGCTTTTCACCCTCGTGCGACGCCTCGTCCGCGTGATCGTGATCGTCGTGCGCGGTCTCGTCGGCATGGTCGTGAGCCGCGTGTTCCTCGCTCGCGTGGTCGTGATCATGGTCCGCGTGGGGCTCGTCGCCATGCTCGTGATCGTGCGCTTCGAAGGTCGCGCCTTCACGGAATTCGAGGGTCGTAATTCCGTCGACGCCCAGCAGCTCGACGACAAGCGCATCCGAGGCCAGCGTGTCGATCGACTCCTCCAGCCACGGCTCGAGCTCCGCACCGATCCAGAAGACGGCATCCGATTGCTCGAGGGCACGCGCCTCCGACGGGCGCATCGAATAGCTGTGCGGCGAGGCCCCCGGCTGCACCACGAGGGCTGGCTCCCCGAGACCGTCCATGACGCGGGCCACCAGGCCGTGGACCGGCGCGATGTCCGTTGCGACCTGCGGCACGTCGGCCTGTGCGGCGCTCGCCGCAGCGAGCGCGAGTACGCTGCCCGCGAGAGACTTCCCAAAGCTCATGGACATCCGAAGCTCCTGTGATTAAGTAACAGCAACGTTGGCATAGTCGTTACGATATATCGTAGCAAGACCAAATCTGTGCAGGAGGCGGCAGTGACCGATCAGGCATTCGAAGCGCACGACCATGACGCTTGCATTTCGGGCGGCGTCGCATCGGTCGAACAGATCTGCGCCGATCGCGGTCTGCAATTCACGAGGACCCGTCAGCGCGTGCTCGAGATCCTGCTCTCCGAACACAAGGCGATGGGCGCCTACGAGATTCTCGACATCCTGCGGGCCGACGGTCTCGGATCGCAGCCCCCCGTCGCCTACCGCGCGCTCGAGTTCCTGACCAAACATGGCTTCGCGCACCGGATCGAGCGGCTCAACGCCTTCATCGCGTGCTCGCATCTCGAGGATCCGCACGCCCCGGTCTTTCTGATCTGCCGATCCTGCGACCGCGTCGTCGAAGCGGAATCGGACCCGTCGAAGGGCGAGATCGGTCGTGCGGCCAAACAGGCCGGTTTCGTCATCGAACGGGCCGTGCGCGAGGCCGAAGGGCTCTGCCCCGGTTGCAGCAAACCGGCATGACTGTCATGTCGACGCCTCTCGTCGCGACCCGAAACCTGACGGTCCGCTACGGAGCGGCCACGGTTCTGCATGACGTGGACCTCTACGTGAATGCCGGCGAAATCGTCACGATCGTCGGCCCCAACGGCTCCGGCAAGTCGACGTTGCTCACGGCGATCCTCGGCGGCGTCGCCTTAGCCGGAGGCACGATCGAGCGCGCCCCGGACCTGCGCATCGGCTACGTGCCGCAGCGGCTCGTCCTCGATCCCACGCTGCCGATGAATGTCGAGCGGTTCCTCTCCCTGCCCCGCCGCGTGCCGGCGGCCAAGGCCCGCGAGGCTTTGGAGCGCGCGGGCGTTCCCGAGATCGGCAAACGGCAGATGTCGGCCCTCTCCGGCGGGCAGTTCCAGCGCGCCCTCCTCGCCCGCGCGATCCTCGAGGAGCCCGATCTGCTGATCCTCGACGAGGCCACCGCAGGTCTCGATCAGCCGGGCGCCGCCGCGTTCTACCGGCGGATCGAGGAGGTGCGGAGCGAGACGGGCTGCGGCGTCCTGATGATCAGCCACGATCTTCACGTGGTGATGAGCACGTCCGACCGCGTGATCTGCCTAAACGGCCATGTCTGCTGCGAAGGCACGCCCGAGGTGGTCGCCAACGCGCCCGATTACCGCCGCCTCTTCGGCGAGGGCACGCGCGGGGCGCTCGCGCTCTACCGCCACACGCACGACCACAGTCACACGCACGATCACGCACAGGACGCCGCGGAATAATGCTCGACGACTTCATGACACGCGCCGCCCTCGCCGGCATCGGCACCGGGCTGGCGGCGGCGCCGCTCGGCTGTTTCGTGGTCTGGCGCCGGATGGCCTATTTCGGCGACGCCACCGCCCATGCCGCGATCCTCGGCGTGGCGCTGTCGCTGGCATTTTCGCTTCCGGTCTTCGCGGGCGCCATGATCGTGGCGCTGATCATGGCGACGATCGTTTCGACGATCTCGGGACGGGGCTACGCGATGGACACGCTGCTCGGCGTGATGGCGCATTCAGCGCTCGCCTTCGGGCTCGTGGGCGTGACCTTCATCCCCGGCGTGCGCATCGACCTCATGGCCTATCTCTTCGGCGACATCCTGTCGGTGTCGCGCGGCGATCTTGCGGTGATCTGGGGCGGCGCGGCGCTGGTGATTGCGCTGATCGGCTGGCGCTGGAACGCGCTCCTGACCTCGACGCTGAACGAGGGCCTCGCCCGCGCCGCGGGGATCGACCCGAAGCGCGAACAACTGGTCCTGACCCTGGCGCTGGCGGTGGTTGTCGCCGTGGCAATCAAGGTCGTCGGCGTCCTGCTCATCACCGCGCTTCTGATCATCCCGGCGGCCACCGTGCGCCCCTTCGCCGCGACGCCGGAGCGCATGGGCCTGATGGCCGCGCTTGTCGCGATGGTCTCGGCCTGGGCGGGACTGCGCGCCTCCTACGAGTTCGACACGCCCACCGGCCCGACGATCGTGTGCGTCACGGCGTTGCTATTCTGCCTTTCGACGGCTATGGCCGGCCTCAGGCGTGCGGCGTAAGCGGCAAAGCCGGTAGGACGCGGTCTTGGCGGCTGGCGTCAGAAGAGCGCGCCTCCTTGGCGATCATCGCCGCCGGAGCCCGGTACGGTCGTGCGGTCAGAGCGCAGCCCACACGGTTCAAGACAAGCCGCCATCCACATCGAATATCATCCCACCTCGGCTGCCGCGGTGGCTCGGGTTGCCTACCCGACGGTTGTGAAGTACGCGGTTGGAGGGTTGACCTCGCAGTACGGCTGAAAATGATCGCAGTTCTGGGGCCGCGTATGTTCGACCGGTGGTGCGACATGGGGGCGATTTAGTTCAGCGCCACAATTGCGCGCAGTTGGCGAACACAGCTTTGAGGTGTCCTGTGAACATGGTCTCGACCTTCGTGAAACCGATGCACCGCGAGGGCGTAAAGTTCGTTGCAATCTTCGCGGCAATTGCTGCAGGATTGTTTTTCGTAACCCCCGTGGCCGGATGGCTGGGCGTCGGCATCACGGTCTGGTGCTACTACTTTTTCCGCGACCCGGAACGCGTGCCGCCCGAGAGGGATGGTCTGGTGGTCAGCCCCGCCGACGGCATCGTGTCCCTGATCGAACCGGCCGTTCCCCCTACCGAGCTCGGCATGGCGGCAACGTCCCTGACGCGCGTCAGCGTATTCATGAACGTCTTCAACTGCCACGTGAACCGCGCGCCGACGGCGGGGCAGATCACAAGCATCGCCTACAGGCCCGGAAAATTCCTGAACGCGTCCCTCGACAAGGCCAGCGCCGACAACGAGCGGAACAGTCTGCGTATCCGGACGGAGGCCGGCGACGATCTGGCCGTCGTCCAGATCGCGGGGCTGGTCGCGCGCCGCATCGTCTGCTGGACCTCCGAAGGTGATCTGCTTTCGACCGGAGAGCGCTTCGGTCTAATCCGCTTCGGCTCGCGGCTCGACGTCTATTTGCCCCCTGGGGTGACCCCGAAAGTGCGCATCGGGCAAACGATGGTCGCGGGCGAGACCGTCATGGCCGATCTCGGGGAAACAGCCGGGTCCGGCCAGCCCCGATGACCGAAAAGCCGCCACGCAGACCGGAGATCCCGCTCATCCAGCTCGTGCCGAACATGCTGACGATCGCGGCGATCTGCGCCGGTCTGAGCGCGATCCGCTTCGGGATACAGGGCGATTTCACCCTCGCTGTGAAGCTGATCCTCGCGGCCTGCGTGCTCGACGGGCTCGACGGGCGCCTGGCCCGCGCGATGGCAGCCGACAGCGCGATCGGTGCCGAACTCGACTCGCTTGCAGATTTCCTGAACTTCGGTGTGGCGCCTCCGCTGGTGATCTACTTCTGGGGTTTGCAGAGCCACACCAGTATCGGCTGGATCTCCGTCCTCATCTTCGCGACGTGCTGCGTTCTGCGGCTCGCCCGGTTCAATGTCGGCACCAAGTCGGAGACGAAAGGCAAGGACGACGCCTATTTCGTTGGCGTTCCGGCCCCCGCCAGCGCGATGCTGGCCATGCTGCCGATGTTCCTTTCCTTCGCATTCATCGGCGCCCCGATCCTGCACCCGGTCGGGATATCGCTCTATCTGGCCGTCATCGGTCTGCTGATGATCAGCCGGATTCCGACCTGGTCGTTCAAGACCACCACAATATCTCGTCGCAATGTGAAGGCTTTCCTGGTGGCGGTCGCGTTCGTCGGAGCAAGCGTTCTGACCTTCGCCTGGGTCACGCTTGTTGCGCTTTGCATCGGCTACGTCGCTGTCGTCATCTGGGCACTTGTCACCAAGCCGCGCGCGGCTCCGTCGAAGGACACCTGACATGGATACCAACGCCGTCGAGACTTCCTATGCCCGCTGGGCGCCCATCTATGACCGGACGTTCGGGGCCATTACCGATGTCGGGCGGCGCAGGGCCGTCGAATACGTCAATCACAGGGGCGGCGCGGTTCTGGAGGTCGGCGTCGGCACCGGGCTGGCGCTGCCGCATTACCGGGACGATCTGGAGGTTACCGGCGTGGACTACAGCGAGGACATGCTGGGCAAGGCACGCGACAAGGTCGATCGGATGCGCCTGACGCACGTTCGCGAACTCCGCCAGATGGACGCGCGGGAGATCGATTATCCCGATGCGCATTTCGACACCGTTGTCGCCATGCACGTCCTATCGGTCGTGCCCGACCCCGAAACGGTGATGTCCGAGATCGCACGCGTCTGCAAACCGGGCGGCGAGGTGGTCGTAGTCAATCACTTCAAGCGAACGACGGGCGTACTGGCGATGCTTGAACGCGGCTTCGCGCCATTCGCGAATTATTTGGGGTGGCACTCGGATTTTTCGGATCAGACGGTTCTCGGAGAGACCAGCTTGTCGCCCGTCGAGCGCAAGCCCCTACCACCATTCGGCATGATGACCTTCATGACGCTCCGAAAGGCGGGGTGAACTCAGCCTGTCACCTCAAATCTCAGAGTTGCAGGAGTTTTCGACCGACAAACGATTACTCTTGGTCGAGTTCCGGCGAACGCGTGTGTCCCATTCCCTGTCGCGGATGCAGGCTGGCGGGATCGACGCCCGGCCCGTTCCAGGCTGGGCTGGCTCTGTGATCGCGAGAAACCGTATCGGAGCGGTCGAAAGAACAAGGTTCCGTTTCTGATCGACGCCATGCGGGGGGGCCGGAATAGCCCCTCGCAGGCGCATCTCGGCCAGACGCGCTTCGGCCGGGTTCACATGACAAGTTCGGGCAGGAACAACACCAGGTTCGGAAAGAGGATCATCGCCACGACCACGGCCAAAACGGCCAGTGCCAGCGGAATGATCCGCAGCGAATAGCTCACGTACGAGGCGTTCAGTATACCGCAAACGGTGAACATCGATACGCCGACCGGCGGGGTCATGCCGCCGAAGGTCACCAGCGTCATCATGATGAGCCCGAAGTGCACCGGGTCGATCCCCGCGGCCGTGATGACCGGGACGAGGATCGGCGTCAGCAGCATCACGAGAACGGTGGCCTCGATCAACATACCGAGCCCCAGAAGGAAGCCCGAGATCACGAAAAGCAGGACCGTGGGGTCCTCGATCGCGGTAAGCGAAAACTCGGTGATGGATTGCGGCACCCGCTCGAAGGTTATGACGAAGCCGAACGCGCCCGAAAAAAGGATGATCAGCATGATCATCCCGATATCCCGCGCGCTTTCAATCATCGCGTCTAGCGTCGCGTGCCAACTCAGTTCGCGATAGATCAGACCACCCACGACGAGCGCGTACACCACCGCGAAGGCGCCCGCCTCGGACGGGGTGAAGAACCCGAACCGGATCCCGACGAGAAGCCAGATCGGAAAGATCACCGCCCAGAAGCTGCGGTAGAGCCCGCGCCCAACCTCGCCCAGCGTCGGAAACTCCGCGCGTGTAGGCTTGTAGTCGCGGCGCACCGAAATGCCCCAGGTCGTCGCCATCAGGGCGACGGTCAGAAGCACGCCCGGAACGATCCCGGCGATGAAAAGCCGCCCGATGGAGACTTCGCCCAGGTAGCCATAGAGAATGAGCCCCAGCGAAGGCGGTAGGGTCGCGGTGATAAGTCCGCCCACCGAAAGAAGCGCTCCGGTGAAGCCCGGGTCGTAGCCTTCCTCGGTCATGGGTTTACCGAGGATGCGCGCCTGCATCGCCGCATCGGCCACTGCCGAGCCAGAGATCCCGCCCATCAACGCCGACAGGATCAGCGAGGATTGCGCGAGCCCGCCGCGCATCCACCCCGCAAGGATCATGGCGAGCTCGATTAGCCGTGGCGTGATACCGGCGCGGTTCATCAGGTTGCCCAGCAGGATGAAGAGCGGCACCGCAAGAAGCGGGAAAGACTGGCTCGCGGCGACGATGCGCTGCACCGCCGTGCTGTCAGGCAGCACCGTGGAGGGCAAAAGGAAGTAAGCCGCGCCGCTGATCCCGATGGCGAAGGCGACCGGCATGCCCAGAAAGATCAGAAGAAGGACCGCGCACAGGATCATGACGGATGTCATAGGGGCGACTCCTGATGATGGTCCTCGGGTTCGAGAGTGGCATCGAGCCCATGCGTTCCCAGCCGTCGCAGGATCGAGATCAGGAACAGCACGCAACCCACCGGAAGTGCCAGCGTGATGAGGCCGTAGCTGAGGCCAGTCGCTCCGAGTTGGCGTTGCCAATTCCCGGCGGCAAGATCGAACCCGTACCAGATGCAAAAGAGCAAAAACGGTATCATTAGAAAGAGGTGCAGCGCCACGAGGGCGCGCCGCGCGGGTGCCGGCAAGAGGCCGGCAAGTAGCGAGACTCGGATATGCTCACCCCGCTTCATGCAAATATCGGCGCCGAGGATGATCGCCCAGATCAAGAACAAGAGCGCCAATTGCGGAGCCGAGCGTACCGGCATGCCCATCGACCGTCCGATGGCCGCGACGAGCACCGTCAGCACGGTGATCGACAGGGCTAGCAGTGTCAGCGCCGTCTCGAGGCGGTCATAGAGCGCCCAGAGCCGCGCAAGACCGCCTCGGCCCCCAACCGTGCCCATGTCGCCCGCATCGGAGAGCCGGCGTTCCGGCCGGCCCCCCAATTCATCCGCGCCGGTGTCGCTGCTAATGTCGGGCATGCCGGCGCGCCTCCTCAGTTCGATCCGCCGGGCAGGTAGGGCGCGAGCGCCTCGCGCGCGGCGGTCAGACCGACCTCCTCGTACACGCCGAGCGTGGCTTCGCGGAACGGCGCGAGATCGACCTCGTTGAAGGACACGCCTGCCTCTTCCATGCGTCCCTGCACCGCATCGAGCGCTGCAACGGTGTTGGCCGAGGCCTCTTCGCCCGCCGCGTCGAGCTCTTCATCCACGATGGCGCGGATATCCTCGGGCAGCGCCTGGAACCATTCCTCCGACACGACGAGGCCAGTGAAGAGCTGGATGTGGTTGGTGAAGGCCACGTTGGTGGTGACTTCCTGCAGGTTGATCCCCTCGGCCCCGGTGAGCTGCGCCTCGGCAGCATCGATGGAGCCTAGCTGGAGACCGGAATAGACGTCCGTCCACGGCATTGGCACGGCGGTTGCGCCCATCGCGTTGATCGTGGCGACCCAGATCGGCGCGTCGATGGTGCGCATGCGCACACCCTGCAGGTCGCCGGGTTCCTCGATCAGCTTCTGGGTAAAGGCCTGCCGCGTGCCCTGAAACCAGTTGTAGTTCAGAAGGCGAAGATTCGAGCCGGCGGCAAGCTCGTCCACCCAGCCTTCGTAGACCGGCGACGACGTGATCTCGGCATATTGCGTGTAATCGTCGACGAGATACGGCGCCGACAGGATGCCGAGTTCCGACTGGAATGGCGCGAGCCGGCCCGCATCCACCAGAACGGCCAGCGGCGAACCGTTACGGATCTGTTCGAGCACATCGTTGTCCTCGCCCAGCTGCGAGGACGGATAGACGGTCACGTCGACCGCGCCGTCGGTGCGCTCCTCGATGCGCTGCTCTGCGGCGAGCATCGCTTGGGTCAGCGGGTCGCTGGTCGGCTGCGAGGTCGACAGGCCCAGGGTGTAATCCTGAGCCGCGGCGGAGCTCGCGGCAACGACCATCGCGCCGACAAGCGCGGTGGTGGTCCAACGGGTCATCATGTTAATTCCTCCCTGTTCATGATGGTATCGGCAGTATCGGATTCGGCCAAATGCCAAAGACCGGCGCGTGCGCCTTCGGTCACGAACAGCGCCACGTGATATACCAACCGGCTGAGCGCGACAGGCTGCATCGGACGCGCCTCAGCATCCAGTTGATTGTGCCAGACGGGCGGGTTCTCGGACGCGAAAAAGCGTGAGAACACGACCCGCTCGAGGCGGTGGGCGTCCTCCGCCGCGGCTTTGTCGCGCCGCGCAAGGTGCCGCCAGGCATAGTATTTCCCTGCCTCGGTGGCGGGCCAGAGCAAGTGGGTGGGCTCGGTGACAGTGCCATCCGCGCCGAGCGCATCGACAGGCGCGCCTGCCATCACCGGTGCTGCTCAGTCCATGCGTCTCGGCGAAGACGACCATACGCTCGGCCAGATCACGGACGCCTGGATCGCCACCGAGATCGGCAAACCGGTGCAGAAGCCACGCCCATTCGAACTGGTGCCCGGGTTCGCGGCGTCCGCCCTCCGGCCCGCAGAGCGGTTTCAGATCCGCCCCGACCCATTCCCGCAGGGCCCCGGTCACGGGGTCGATGAGATAACTCGGCGCCAGCGCAACATACCGCTCCGCGCGGGCCAGCCAGCACGGGTCACCGGTCAATTCGGCAGCCTGCAGCGTCGCCTCAAGCATGTGCATCTGCGGGTTCTGCCCCCGCTTGTCGCCCGCCCCCGCACCGGCGTTGGCCATCCCGTCATGTTCCCAAAGCGCGCCGGTCGCAGGCTCGGTCAGCGTTTCGATGAAGTCCCAGAGCGCCGGAACTCGGTCCGGCGGGACCAGGCCGGGCGCAGCTTTCGAAATGGTGACGAGCGCAAGCAGCACGAAGCTTTGATCATAGCTCCGACGAGCGCGACCCTCGGCACTAGGCATGGTCGATGCGCGATAGCCGCCATCGCCGTCGCGCAAATGCGTCTCGAGAAATTGCCAGGCATGGATCGCGCCGTCGCAGAGCCGCGTGTCGCCAGTCTTCAGGTACAGATGCGCAAGCGCGAACGCGCAGCGCGCCTGCGCGAGACTCGTACGCGGTTCGTCCATCTTTGGGCGCCCGCGCATATCAAGGCTCTCGGCCATGCCACCGCGATCCGTGTCGGCAACGCGGGCAAGCCAACGCGGCACGAACTGCGTGGCGAAGGTGGCAGCCATGAGGCTCAAATCGCGGCCCCCCGGATGTCGAAGTAATCCCTGTGGCTGCCGATCAGCGCGGGCAGGTCATCCAGCATCTGGCGCAGATGTTCGCGCATCGCCGCATCCGCGCGGGCGACATCGTTGTGGCGGATTGCGTCGATGATCGCTTCGTGCTGCTCGATCAGGAGCTTGCGGGGCAATTCCCGTGCGGAGATATGACGCAGGCGATCCATCTGCGTCTTGAGCGGCTGCAGAATTCGCCAGACCGCCTCTTGCCCGGCGGATTGCGCGAAATGGTAGTGCAGCGCCTCATCGAGGGCCATGAACGGCATCGGATCGGGGTTGTCGATCTGGCGCTTCTGATCCTCGAGCAGAAGAGCACATTCGATCAGCATGGCGTCGCTTCGGTTTGCCGCAAGCGCTCGCACGATCTCCACCTCCACGGCCTCGCGGACAAAGCGCGCGGACAGGACCGACTTGAGGATGATCCGGCTGACGAAGGTACCCCGTTGCGGCAGGATGTCGACGAGCCCCTCCTCCGCGAGACGCGCGCAGGCGTCGCTGACCGGCTGGCGGCTTACGCCGAAGCGCGCGGCGATCTCTGTGCGCAGAAGGCGCGAGCCAGGGGCGAGTTCGCCGCGAATGATCTGCTCCCGCATGACATTGCACAGCTGCGGGCCGACCGCCTGCCGCAGATCGATACGCTCTGCGAGTATGGTATCCGGAACGACACTCGGATTCGTCATCGTTTTTCTCCCCACGTTTCAGACTATGCCAACTAACATTCTAGTCAATACGATTCTCCTTTCGATCCGCTGCGCCGTCACTCATAATCAGATCCGCGATACTAAGGAGGCATGCGATGCGGCAGACATGGCGCTGGTTCGGACCCAAAGATCAGGTGAGCGCGTCGGACATGACCCAAGCCGGCGTCGAGGGCGTGGTTTCTGCCTTGCACCACGTTCCGACCGGCACCGCGTGGAGCGCCGGGGAAATCGCCCGACGCCAGGCCGAGATCGCCCACCATCCCGACGGAACGGCCACCGGCCTCACCTGGGATGTGGTCGAGAGCATCCCGGTCTCCGAGGACATCAAACGCCAAAGCGGCGATTGGCGGGGCCATATCGATGCGTGGAAGGAAAGCCTCCGCAACCTCGCGGAGGCGCGTATCGAGACGGTGTGCTACAATTTCATGCCTGTCCTGGACTGGACTCGCACCGATCTGGCTTGGCCCCGTCCAAGCGGCGCGACTTGCATGCGTTTCGACCTGATCGATTTTGCCGCATTCGACATCCATGTCCTCGCCCGCCCCGGCGCTGCAGAAAGTTTCCCCCCCGAGATCGCGGAGGCCGCCGCCAGGCGCGCGACGGAGATGGATGCGGATCGCAAATCCGCGCTCGCCCGGAACGTCGTCTTCGGCTTGCCGGGGGCTGCAGAGAATTTCACTATGGAGGACGTGAAGGCTCACCTAGCGGCCTATTCTTCCATCTCGGACGACGCCTTGCGGCGGCACCTCATCGACTTCCTTTCCGAGGTCGCGCCGGTGGCCCAATCGCTCGGGATGCGCCTGTGCTGCCATCCCGACGATCCGCCCTTCCCGCTTCTGGGGCTACCGCGGGTCGTCTCGACCGAGGCCGATTACCGCGCCTTGCTCGACGCGGTCGACCTACCCGCGAACGGCGTTACGCTCTGCTCCGGCTCGCTCGGTGCACGGGCGGATAACGACCTACCGGGCATGATGGAGCGGCTGGGCGACCGCGTGCATTTCCTGCATCTGCGCAACGTGACCCGGGACGCCGACACCCTGCCCTGTTCGTTCTACGAGGACGAGCATCTGGGTGGTGGCACCGACATGGTCGCGCTGATCGCCGCAACCTTGCGCGAAGAGGCGCGCCGCCGCTCCGCGGGACGGCCCGATGCGAGTATTCCGTTCCGGCCCGATCACGGGCAAAACCTGCTCGACGACCACCGCCGAAACGCCCAGCCGGGCTATCCCGCCATCGGGCGGCTGCGTGGGCTCGCGGAATTACGCGGAGTGATGGCGGCGCTGTCTCACGACACGGTCGGTCTGCGCGACTGATCGCGGGGCTCAGCCAGCGATGGCGGCGGCGGCTGCCTCCGGCCCGTGACGGCGCAAGTCATCGAGCGCGACAACGAGGCCCTGTTGAAGCTCGGGTCGGGAGGCGAGGTCTGGCGCGAACACCCCGGCCAGAGCGAGATAGCGTCGTACCACCTCTTCGGTTCCGGGATCGCCATCCCAGCATGCGCGAAGCCGCTCGGCCATCGGGTCCTTCACCTCGATCTCCGACCCGTCGAGGCCGCGCCCGGACGTGAACTGCATCCATGCCGCGACCGCGAGGAAAAGCCCACGAGGCACGCGCCCCGCGTCCAGGGTTTCGCGGATCGTATCGAGGATGCGCTGCGGCAGTTTCAACGACCCGTCCATCGCGATCTGCCACGTCCGGTGGTGCATCGCGGGATTGGCGAAACGGTCGAACAGGGATCGCGTGTAGTCTGCGAGCACCACGCCCGGCGGCGCGGTCAACACCGGCGTGATCTCCCGGTCCCAGAGAAAATGCAGATACGCCGCAAGCGCCGGGCGCGCTGCGGCCTCGGCCACCGTTTCGGCGCCGGCAAGATATCCCAGATATGCCAGCGCCGAATGCGTACCGTTGAGGCAGCGGAGCTTCATGTGCTCGAACGGCGCGACATCCTTCACCACTTGAACGCCCACCGCGCCGAAGTCCGGGCGTGGCGCGCAAAACCGATCCTCGATCACCCACTGCCTGAACGGCTCGTGCGTGACCGGCGCCGCGTCTCGTGTTCCGATAAGTGTCTCGATCCGGTCGATATCTGCCGCCGTCGTGGCCGGCACGATGCGGTCGACCATAGTCGAGGGAAAGGCGACCTCAGCCGCGATCCACTCGCTGAGCGCAGGGTCGATCTCGGCGGCAAGCTCCAGCACCACACCGCGCAAGAGCGCGCCGTTGGAGGGAATGTTATCGCAGCTCATCACCGTGAAGGGCATACGCCCCGCCCGGCGCCGGGCATCGAGTGCATGCGCGATATATCCCAACGCGGAGGCCGGATGAGCGGGTGTGCGCAGGTCCTGCGCGATCTCCGCGCGAGCCCGGTCGAGCCGCCCGGTCGAGGGCACGTGGCAATATCCCTTCTCGGTCACGGTCAGCGTCACGAGATTGGCCCGGTCGAGCGCCGCCCAAAGCGCTTCGGGGTCCTCTGGCGCCACTATCACGTCCGTCAGGACCTCCACCTGGGTCGGGAGATCGCCCTCGGGGCCGATTTCGACCGCCGTGTAAGCCCAGGCCTGTGGCGCAAGCGCGTCGCGGGTATCGGGCGAGCGCAGGCTGACGCCGACGATACCCCAAGCGCCCCCCGACCTTTCGACCGCCTCGGCAATATAGAGCGCGCCAAAGGCGCGCCAGAACGCGCCCAGGCCGAAATGCACAATGCCCGGTGCTGGAGCAGGTCCGGTGCGGCGCAGACCGTCGGTCATATCTTGTAGGCTTTCTTGACGAGGTCGGTGGTCAATTCACCCGCCATCTCGTGGGCCTCGTCGAGGCCGATGCGCCCATCCGCGACCAGCCCCGCCAGCCAGGAGCAATCAACCCGGCGCGACACGTCATGTCGGGCAGGGATCGAACAGAATGCCCGCGTGTCGTCGTTGAACCCGGCGGTGTTGTAGATGCCTGCCGTTTCGCCGGTGAGCTGGCGATAGCGCATGATCCCCTCGGGGCTGTCGAAGAACCACCATGGCGGGCCGAGACGCAGCGCGGGATAGGCCCCGGCCAACGGCGCCAGTTCGCGCGAGAACGTGGTCTCGTCGAGCGTAAAGAGGATGATCTCGAGACCTGGCTCCTGCCCCACCTCGTCCAGCATCGGCTTCAGCGCATGCACGAACTCGGTGCGGATCGGGATATCGAAGCCCTTGTCGCGTCCGAAATCGCGCATCACCGGCCCCGAATGGTTGCGGAACGATCCGACATGAAGCTGCATCGTCATGCCGTCCTCGACGCTCATCCGCGCCATCTCGGTCAGCATCTGGCCCCGGAAAGCATCGGCCTGCTCCGCCGTCGCCTGCCCCGACAGACAGGTATGGAACAACCGCTCTGCGGTGGCTGTGTCGAAGGCTTCAGTCCGCGCACTCGGATGTCCGTGATCCGTCGCGGTGGCGCCCCGCTTGCGGAAATAGGCACGGCGGCGGCGATGCGCCTCGAGATACCCCGCCCAGGACGCGGTATCGCAATCTGTGATGCGGCCGAGTTCGGCGATATTTTCGGCGAACCCCTCGATTTCGGGATCGAGCGCAGCGTCGGGTCGGTAGGTCGGGATCACCCGGCCCTTCAGCCCCGCGTCGCCGATGCGGTCGTGATGGTCGAGCGTGTCGAGCGCGCTGTCGGTCGTCGCCAGAAGCTCGATATTGAACCGGTCGAACAAGGCGCGAGGTCGGAATTCGGGCCTTTCGAGACAGGCTGCCACATGATCGTAGATCGCATCCGCAGTGTCGGGACCAAGAGGGTCGTCAACGCCGAACACGTGCTCCAGCGCGTGATCGATCCAGAGCCGCGTGGGCGTGCCGCGAAACAGGTAGTAGTGCGCGGCAAAGCGCCGCCAGATCGCGCGCGGATCGGTTTCCACCGGCCCGCCATCGCGCCGCGAGATCCCCAGATCGGCCAGCCCGCCCCCCTGAGAGACGAGCATTCGGAAGATATAGTGGTCAGGCACCACGAAGAGCTGCGCGGGATCGGGAAAGGCCGCATTTTCCGAGAACCACGATGGGTCGCAATGACCGTGCGGGCTCAGGATCGGGCGCCCCTCGATGGCGGCGAACAGATCGCGCGCGATATCGCGGCGACGTGGCTCGGACGGGAACAGCCGGTCGGGATCGAGTTTCGGCATATCGGTCACATCTCCTCCGCCAGTCACCTACTGGTCCAACTAGCATATCAGTTTGCGCGTGTCGACGGACCCGCGCCAGTGAGCGCAGCGTCGTCGATCAGCGTGCGCGTCGTGACGATCCGGACGCGACCTCACCCTCCTTCGGGCCCTCGAGGACGATCTCTTCGATCTCCAGGGGGCGGTTCGGCTCCCATGCGACGGCGGCGCGCGTCTTCGTGAAGCTACTTCCTGGGTCATCAGTTCAGTGAACGATGTCACTCTCTGCCTCGTCCGCCGGGTCGGCGACCGGGTCGAGGACGAGGACGAGGCGTGTCTCCCCCGTGCCCTCGATCGGTGGCGAGCGGTGCCGCAGCCCCTGATCGGGTCGGGTCGGCCAGAGCGTTCCGCGCATGACGAGGGGCGATCCGGTCGCGACGGTGTGGATCGTCTGCGGATCTTCGTCTCCAGTCTCGGAGACTCCGTATTGCGTGCCGGTGCCGCGATAGGTGCAGACGAGCCGCGCGGTGATGCGGTCGACGTGAAAGCGGCGGCAGGCATTGCCGGTCACCACATCGACGCGCAGGCGCATCCAGCGGGCATCCATGACGTCCGAGAAGATGTGGGCGAGCGCCGCGACGTCGTCGATGAGGCGCCGCCGCTCCGGGCCGTCCGGCGTGCCGGCGTTGTCGCAGGCCGCCGTGACCGCGTCGCGGATCGCCGCGGGCCGCAGGATGACCCGTGCCTTCGGCAGGCGTGACGGTCTCAGTCCACCGATCCAGGTCTGGAACGAGGCCAGCGGCTCCCGGTCCCAGATGACACCGCCGACCTCGGAGGTCCGGATATCCCGCATCCCGTGAGGCGACGGCGTGCTCACCACGCCATGGGTGCTGGCAGGTCTGATGAAGCGCTGGACCGTCATGCCGCCGCCCTCCGCCAGGCCGGGAACGGGTCAGGCAGGTGCGGCAGCGCGTCCGGACCCGGGGCGACCGCCGCAGGCACCAGCGCCGCGTCCAGCCGCGCCTTCAGCGCGGGCCAGTCGATGCCTACGCCGATGAAGACAAGCTCCTGG
>NZ_JALZ01000018.1 GCF_000521785.1 Roseivivax halodurans JCM 10272 | reverse complement strand
TGGGCGGCGCGGCGATGTAAGTCCCGGCGCCCGGAGGGTCAGCCCGAGATCAGTCCCTTCCGCTTCAGGCGCGCGATGTCGACCCTGAGCGTGTCGACGAAGGTCTGGGCAACCCGGCTGAGCGGTCTGTCCCGGGGCGAGAACAGCGCGATCTCCCAGTCGATCGTCGGAATGAGAGGCTTTGTCGCCACGCGCCGGCGGTCGATCAGCAGTTCGGCGATGGGATCGATCACTGCGATCCCCGTACCTTTGGCGACAAGATCGCACACGCCGCGCAGGGTGCGCAGTTCGGCGGCGATGATCCGGCGGACATCGATCGTCTGGAAGAGGTAGTCGACCCGCGTGCGGAGCGGGCTGCCGGGCGCCAGCTCGACGAAGGGATCGTACCGGATGCGGGGGAGGGGGATCGCGCCAGGCTTGTTTCTGGGGTGGTCCACCGGCAGGGCGCAGCGGGCCTCGCAGCGGCCTAGCGGTGTCACGACGGCACCGTATGCATCCGCCTCGAGCGTGATGCCGAGCCCGATGTCGCAGGTGCGTTCGGCGATCATGCGCAGCAGCTCTCCGAGTCCCACATCGACGAGTCGCACGCCCACGTCGGGGTGAGTCGTCTTGAACCGCGCGATCGTGTCGAGGAGGAACGTGTCGCAGAAGATCGGCTGTGCGGCGATGACGATATTGCCCCGCTGCTGCGTCGCGATAGCCTCCACCTCGGTGCCGAGCTCGCGGTAGGCGTCGAGCGTCCGGGTGACGGATTCGTGAAACAGAAGCGCCTCCGGCGTTGGCGCAAGATGATTTCGGCGGCGCTCGAAGAGCTTGAATCCGACCTCTTTTTCGAGACCGGTGAGCAGTTTGCTGACGAGTGGCTGACCTACGCCCATGGCGTCGGCC
Organism: Roseivivax halodurans JCM 10272; assembly: GCF_000521785.1. Classification (GTDB taxonomy): domain Bacteria; phylum Pseudomonadota; class Alphaproteobacteria; order Rhodobacterales; family Rhodobacteraceae; genus Roseivivax; species Roseivivax halodurans. Next base: position 57,252 of record NZ_JALZ01000018.1, on the reverse strand, counting down.
GCAGCCTGCGTGCCGCCGTGACGCAGATAGGCGTCGAAGGCCTCGAGGGCGCGGATCTTCATGGCTCGGCCTCACTATTCCAGAACGGAATATTCGAGCCAGAATTTGCGTAAACGGGAATAGGTGTGCAACCCCTCACGGTACTGCGACCCGGCAGCTCCGGCTGTCCAATCCAGAGGAGGTAGAACCATGAAGAAGATTCTCGCATCCGTCGCCACCACCGCGGTGCTCGCCGCAGGCTCGGTGTCCGCACAGGACTATCCCAGCGAGGCGATCACCCTCGTGATCCCCTACGGCCCGGGCGGCGCGTCCGATCTCGCCGGCCGCGCGCTGGCCGAGAGCGCCGGCAAGTTCCTCGACGAGCCGATCACCGTGGTGAACAAGCCCGGGGCCGGCGGCATGAACGGCGCGCGCTCCGTCTCGCAGGCCGATCCCGACGGCTACACGCTGCTGCTGGCCCGCGTCGGCATGGCGCTTGCGCCCGCGGTGAACCCGCAGGTCCAGACCGGCTGGGACGATTACAGCTTCGTCGGCTCGCTCGAGGCGACCCCGATGATCCTCGCCGTGCGCGAAGGCAGCGAATACGGCAGCGTCGAAGAGCTTATGGCAGCTGTGAAGGAAAACCCCGGCGCCATGACCTACGCCGCGTCCGGCCCCACCGCGATCGACGGCTTCACCGTTCAGGCCCTGCTGTCGGATGCCGGGCTCGACCCGCTCGCCGATGCCACGATCGTGCCCTACAAGGGCGGCGGCGCGCTCGCGACCGCGCTTCTCGGCGGCCATGTCGACTTCCTCGCGATCGCCGCGGGCTCGCTCATGCCGCATATCAACAGCGGTGACATGAAGCCGCTGGCGGTCTTCTCGCCCGAGCGCATGGACGATCTTCCCGATGTGCCGACCGTGGCAGAGCTCGGTTACGAGACCGCCGGCCAGATCACCGGCTGGAGCGCGCTCTACGGACCCGAAGGGCTTCCGGAGGAGGTTCAGGCCAAGTGGGACGAGGTCCTGGGCCAGGTGGCAGAGGACGAGACCTGGCTGACGCTCGCCGAGCGCCGCGGCTCGATTTCGACCGTGGGTGAAAAGGACATGCCCGCCTACGCCGAGTCGCAATACGAGCTCTTCCGCGGCCTCGCCGAAGAGTTCGGATACCTCGGAAACTGATCGCCACGGGCGGCAGCCAAGGCATAGGAGGATACGCCATGACCAGCACCACCTTGCGCGGTCTCGGCATCGCGCTCTTCTTCGGCATCGTGATCTGGGTCCTGATCCCGGGTTACGTGCCGAAGCCGGCCTTCCTTCCGGGCTTTGCGCTGCCGCCCGATTTCTGGCCCCGGGTGATCTCGATCGCTGGGCTCGTCTTCGGCCTCATCGCCGCGGGGCTCGGCCTCGCGGGACAGGGCACACCCGCCCTGCCGGCGGAGGTGGCCGAGGACGACACGCCAATGGGCACGCTTCTGGCCCGGCTCGGGCTCCTTGTCGCCGCCTTCGTCGCCTTCGTGCTCCTGGTGGACGTGATCGGCTTTCTCGCCGCCGCGATCCTGCTGACCGGCGCGGGGATCCTGCTCACTGGCGAGCGGCGGCTGCTGGCCTGGGGCGCGGGTCTCGCGCTGATCCTGCCGGTCTGTCTCTACCTGTTCTTCACCGAAGCGCTCGGCACCCAGTTCCCGCCCGGACTGCTCTTCAACTAAGCCAAGCCGCCCGGCCACTGGCCGCCCCGACATGGGAGGACGACCATGCTGAACGAGCTGATGACGGCTCTGCAAGCCGTTGCCACATTACAGAATTTCCTGATCATGGCCGCCGGCATCTGGGGCGGCGTGATCATCGGCGCGATCCCCGGCATGACCGGCACCATGGCGGTGACGCTGGCGCTGCCCTTTACCTTCTACATGGATCCGGTGCCGAGCATCCTGCTGCTCGTCGCGCTCTACAAGGGCTCGACCTATGGCGGGTCGGTGTCGGCGATCCTGATCCGGACCCCCGGTACCGCCTCGGCGGCCTGCACCGCGCTCGACGGCTACCCGCTCGCGCAGCAGGGCAAGGCGGGCAAGGCGCTCAACATGGCGCTCTACTCCTCGGTGGTGGGCGATTTCTTCTCGAACATCTCGCTCATCTTCCTCGCGGCGCCGCTGGCGATCCTCGCGCTCAAGGTAGGTCCGCCCGAGTATTTCATGCTGATGGTCTTCGCGCTCACCACCGTGGCGGGCGTCTCGGGCAACTCGCTGCTGATGGGGCTCCTCTCGGCCTGTTTCGGCCTCCTGCTCGCGACCGCGGGCGAGGACATGTACGGCTCGTTCCGCTTCGCCTTCACGGGCGACATGCAGGCGGGCCTCTCGGTCGCGCCGGTGCTGATCGGACTCTTTGCGCTGCCCGAACTCATCAAGCTGATCGTTTTCCGCAACCCGCCTAAGGCGCGCGCGATGGCGCTCGGTGACGACCGGGTCAGCGGAAAGGAATTCCGCGGCGTCGCGAAAACGCTCTTCCGCGGCAGCTTCATCGGGGTGATCCTCGGTGCGATCCCCGGCATCGGCCCCTCGGCCGCCGCGTTCTTCTCCTACGGCTCGGCGCAGCGCTCCTCGCCGCGGGGGCAGAATTTCGGCAAGGGAGAGATCGAGGGCGTCGCGGCCTCGGAATCGGCCAATAACGGCGCCTGCGGCGCGACGATGATCCCGCTTCTCGCGCTCGGCGTGCCCGGCGACGTGATCACCGGCGTGATGCTCGGGGCGTTCATGATCCAGGGACTGACGCCCGGACCGCTCCTTTTCGAGACGAACATCCACGAGGTCTACATGCTGTTCATCGGCATGCTGCTGTCCTCGGTGCTGCTGCTGTTTGCGGGCAAGTTCACGATGCGGATCTTCACCACCATCGCGAAGATCCCGCCGACGCTGCTCAGCCCCGTGGTGCTGCTCCTCTGCCTCTTCGGCATCTATGCCATCGGCAACAGCATGTTCGACGTGGTGGTGCTGCTCGCGCTCGGGCTCGTCGGCTTCGGCATGTACCTTCTCGACATCCCCACCGCGCCGTTCCTGATCGCGTTCATCCTCGGCCCGATGATCGAGGAGAACCTGCGGCGGGCGCTGGCGACCTCCCGCGGCGATCCGATGGTGCTGCTCTCCTCGCCCATCACCTGGATCTTCGCGGCCCTCATCCTCTTCGTGGTCGCGCTCACCGCGCGGCGCGAGATCGGCAAGGCAAATCAAAGAAAGGCGGAAGCCCAATGAAGGACGCATCGAGCAGAGACACCGCCCATGCGCGGCTCGGCGATGCCAAGGCGCATCTGAAGGACCTGATCGCGTTCGACACGGTCAGCAAGAACTCGAACCGCGCCCTGATCGACCACATGGCTGCGCATTTCGAGGCTCTGGGCGGTGAGATCACCGTCCTGCCGGACGAGACCGGCGAGAAGGCGAACCTCGTCGCGCGCTTCGGGCCGGCGGACAAGCCGGGCGTCGTGCTCTCGGGCCATACCGACGTCGTCCCGGCGCGGCCTCAGAACTGGTCGACCCCGCCCTTTGCCATGGACGAGCGCGAGGGCCGTCTCTACGGGCGCGGCAGCTGCGACATGAAGGGGTTTGCCGCCTGCGTGATGGCGGCGATGCGGGACATTGGATCGGTGGATCTCAAGCGCCCGCTCTACCTCTGCTTCTCCTACGACGAGGAGGTCGGCTGCCTTGGCGCTCCTGCCATCGCCCGGCATCTCGCGGCGCTCGACGTGCCGCCGGCCCTCGCCATCATCGGCGAGCCGAGCGACATGACCCTCGTCACCGGGCAGAAGGGCAAGATCGCGATGCGCGCCACCGTGCAGGGCACGAGCGGACATTCCTCCTTCGCCCCGAACCACGTCAACGCGGTCCACTACGCCTCCCGCGCCATCGCGATGATCGAGGACCGCGCCCGCCGCTACGAGGCCGAGGGCCCGTTCGACCGCGACTTCACGGTGCCGCATGCCACGACCCTCGTCACGATGATCGAGGGCGGCGTCGCGACCAACGTGACCCCCGATCGCTGCAGCTTCACCTTCGAGTTGCGGTCGATAGACGAGGCGGCGGCGCGCACGGATATCGAGGCGCTTCTCGCGGAGATCACGCAGGGGCTCGAGCCGAAGATGAAGGACAGGCATCCCGAGGCCGGCATCACCTTCGAGCGCATCTTCGCCTACCCGGCGATGGGGGATGCGAGCGGAACCGAGGCCTTCGCCGGGCTGCGCGGCATCATGCCGGAATGGTCGGGCAAGGTCTCCTACGGCTCGGAAGGCGGGGTCTTCGAGGTCGAGGGCGGCATTCCCTCCGTCATCGTCGGGCCCGGCTCGATCAGGCAGGCTCACAAGGCCGACGAGTTCGTCGAGATCGACCAGATCGACGCCTGCTTGGGCTTTCTCGATCGTCTCTTCGATGAGGTCGGTGTCCAGACCGACTGAGGCCTGCCGGCCGTCTGTCCCGGTTCGAATTCGGCGCACTGTCGCTCTATACCGCGTCTGTGGAGCGGCATGGGCTCCGGCCGGGATGATCGGGCGGCACCCGCTGATCGGCCGAGTCCCGTGAGGTTGCCTGAAAACTGCCTTCCGCTTTGCGGCGCGGAAGGCAGGCACTCGCAAACATCACCGGATCCATAATTTACCCGGGGCACACTCACTGATCACGCCTGGCGCCTCTGCGCCAGGACGTGATGTATTATAACGATTGAATATGGCAAGTATTTGGCGCCGACCCGAGCCAGGTTTGGCGGCCCGATACTCAGGAGCAACGTTTCTGGAGCGCGAGCGAACGCATTGCGAACCGCTCGTCGCGGCATCCGGCGGCGCGCTGGACGGCGTCAGCTGCCGCCGCCCCGCCACCAGCTCGACAGGCGCTTGCGGCGGCGGGAAAGGCCCTGGCTCGCGCCGTCGAAGCTGTCGCCCACATCCTCGAGCATCGGATCGATCCGGCGGGCGCGGAAGCGGCGCCAGCGCACCCAGAGCGCCCAGACGATCGCGGCGAGCAGGACGAGGATGACGATCGAGGTCCACGGGATGAGTCGCACGTCCGGTCCCTCGACCGGCCGGATCGACATGACGTTGGGATAGATCGACATGAACTCGATCCGCCAGCCGTAATGCGTGACGGCGACCCAGCGCGGGTTGTCGGCGGTCGAGCTGAGGTCCGAAGCGATCGCCTGCACGTTCGAGCTGTCGAACTTGAAATAGGGCGGCCAGCCCCAGCCGGTATCCTCGTTGCGATAGACCATGACGTCGCCATCGGGCTGGCGGGTCTGTACGAAGAACACGTCGCGGGTCGCCGGGGTCGCGTCGGAGCCGTCCGCCCCGGTCCAGAACCAGCGGTTCGCGCCGAAATCGACGCGCTTCTCGTAAGTGTCGGTGATCCGTGCGAGATCGTTCTGCGGCAACGTGTAATGCAGGAAGGCCAGCACAACGATCCAGAAGAGCGCCACAAGCACCGGTTTCACGTATCGCATCGCCGTCTCCTCGTCCCGCGCAGACCCGAGATAATGGATCGGGGTGCCCGCGGAAAGGCCCGAGGTCTAGGAGACTGCGGTGATCGAGGCGGTCAGGCGCCGGAGCCGCTCCTGCAGCTCACGGATCTCGGGGGCCGACAGCCCGGTCGCAGCGGCGATCCTGTTCGGAATGTCCCGGGCCTCGGCTTCGAGGGCCGCCCCCGCCTCGGTCAGTGTCACCACGACGCGCCGCTCGTCGACCGGGTCGCGGGACCGGCTGACGCGGCCCTGCGCCTCGAGCCGCTTGAGGAGCGGGGTCAGCGTGTTGGTCTCGAGCTTGAGGCGCTTGCCGATCTCTCCGACGCTCTGCGGTGCGCCGGCCCAGAGCGTCCGCATGACGAGATATTGCGGGTAGGTCAGGTCGAGCGGTCCGAGCAACGGCTTGTAGAGCCGCCCGAAGGCATGCTGCGCCGCATAAAGGTCGAAGCACAGCAACTCTTCGAGCGCGGGATCGCTTTGGGTCTCGGTCATTGGTTGCGGGATACATGCTGCGTCGGGATGTCGCAATGGTGCTGAACGCGGTGGGCGCAGACTCGCGGCAGAGACGTCAACCTCGCTGCTTGCTTAAGCGTAGCGGGATGGGGCCCCGAGCTGTCGGGAGCATGTCAGGACCGTCCGGGTCTCAGCCAGCGTAGCGCTCGAGCTCGTAGACGGGGCCGCCCGCGGCGCACGCGTCCTCGGCGTCGTGGGTGACCATGACGACCGGCAATCCGCGGGCGCGGGCGCGGCCGAAGACGAGATCGCGGATCTGCTGGCGGAGCGCTGCGTCGAGGCCCGAGAATGCCTCGTCGAGAAGGAGTGCCCGTGGCTCCGAGAGGAGCATGCGCACGAGCGAGACGCGGGCCTTCTGGCCGCCCGAGAGCGTCGCGGGGTCACGATCCTCGAAGTCCGCGAGGCCGACATCGGCAAGAGCCTCGGCGACGCGGTCCCGGCGGGCTGCCCGGGATCCGCCGGGGTCGAGGCCAAAGGCGGCGTTCCCGCCGACGCTCATGTGAGGAAAGAGCAGATCGTTCTGGAAGAGGATCCCCATCCGGCGCATGTGGGGCGGGGCGTCGGTCACGTCCTCGTCTCCGAGGATGATGCGTCCCATCCCGGAAAATCCGCGGGGCAGCGTGCCAGTGAGGAAGGCCAGCAGCGTCGACTTGCCGACGCCCGAAGGACCCATGACGGTGAGCACCTCTCCCGGGGCGATGCTCCGGTCCACCTCGATGAGCGGCATGCCCTCCTTGAGGATGCACACGTCCCTCAGGGTAAGTGTCTCAGCCATGAAGGCCCCTCCGGTTCCGGAATGCCCATGCCGGGACGATCAGCGCGACGGCGAAGGGCAGGATGATGGCCGCGGTCTGCGCGAGGCTCCAGACGCCGATTGCGCGACGGTCGCCGCCGGAGGCGAGCGCGACGGCCTCGGTCGTCAGCGTCTCCACCCGCCCGCCGCCGACGATGAGCGTTGGCAGGTATTGCCCGATGCTGACGGCGGCGCCCACCGCCGCCGCGGTGAGGACCGGGCGCAGAAGCATCGGCAGGCGTACCGCGCGCATCGTCCGCCCGGGATCCGCGCCGAGCGCGGCGGCGATTGTCGCGTAGCGCGGCTCCCACGCCCGCCACGGATCCCCGAGGGAGAGGAAGACGTAAGGCAGAACGAAGACGACATGGGCGAGGATCACGACGCCGATCCCGCTGCTCAGCCCAATGGTGAGCAGAAGCGTCTGCAGGCCGGGCAGGAACGCCGTCTGGGGTACGAGAAGCGGCAGGTAGATGAGCCAGAGCCCGCGCCGGGAGAGCGGCCTGCGGCGGCGATGCTCCGCCTCGAGACAGCCGATCACCAGCGCGAGGGAGATCGCCGTGGCCGCGAGCGCGATGAGCGCGGTCTGCGCGACTGCCCCGCCGCCGCTGGCGGCGAAGCGCATCCAGCTGCGGAAATCGACGCCCTGCGGCAGAGGATCGGGAAAGCCCCAGAAGCCCGCGACCGACCAGATGCCAAGTGTCGCGAGGCCGAGGAGGACGCTGAGCGCGGCGGTCGCCGCAGCGCCGAGGGCGAGGGGCCGCGCGAGAGTGTCGATGCGCGCGCCGCGGGAACCAGAGGCGATCCAGCGCGCGCCGAGCCGCGCGGCGAAGATCTCGCCGATCCGCCAGAAGACGAGCGCCCCGGCGACCAGCGCGAGCTGCAGGAGCGCCGCCGCCGCGGCGGTCAGGCGCATGGCGAGGTCGGGATCGCCCATCCATTTCACGATCTGCACCGAGAGCGTCGGTGGCGTCGACGGTCCGAGGATCAGAGCGACGTCCACGACCGACATGGAATAGGCGAGCACCACGTAGACCGGCAGCCGGATCTGGGCGTAGACGGCGGGAAAGACGGTCTTGAGCCAGCCGCCTATGCGCCCGTAGCCGAGGGCTGTCGCAACCCGCATCCTGTGCGTGCCGTCGACTTGTCCGAGCGCCGCGAGGCTCATGAGCAGCAGGAAGGGCATCTCCTTGACGGTGAGGCCCGCGGCCATGGCGAGGCCCCACGGATCGCCGACGATGGCGATGTCGGGCGGGCGCTCCCATCCCGTCGCCCAGGGAGAGAGAAGTCGCGAGAGCCAGCCCGAGGGGGCGATCAGGAAGGCGAGGCCGAACGCCGTCGCTGCGTGCGGAACGGAGAGGAGGGGAGAGAGCAGGCGCTCGAGCAGCCGGAAGGCGCGTGTGCCGGACCAGCCCGCGAGGAACAGCACGACGATGGCCAGCGCGCCCGCTGTCGAGACGAGGCCCGTGGTCAGCGAGAGGCGGATGGCCGAGGCGAGCCCCGGCCAGTCCCCGAGATCGCGGAAGGGGTCGAGCGTCAGAGACGTCATGCCCGCTGCGGGGTAGATCCCGAAGGCGGGCAGGAGCGTTCCGCCGAGGCCCGCCGCCACCGGCCCGAGCATCGCCAGAAGGGTCAGCGGCGGCAGCAGCCTCAGCCAGAGCGGCAGGCGTGCGGGCGGCACTTACTGCCCGGCGCCGTAACGCTCGGTCCAGGTGTCCGCGATGCGGGTCATCCACGAGGGATGCGGCTCGGGTCGGACCTCGCCCAGCTCCTGCGGCGAGAGCGTCGCGACGCCGAGATCGAGCGCCTCGAAGGCCGCGCGCTGCTCCTCGGGGAGGTCCGCGACGTCGAGCACCGTGCCGTAGCCCAGAACGTCCGGATCCTGCGCGTGGACCTGCGCCTCGGGCGACATCAGGTAGTTGGCGACGACCATCGCGCCGGCCTTGGAGCCCGAATTGTAGGGGATCGCGACGAAGCTGGCGTTGCCGAGCGTGCCGTCCTCGAGCACGAAGGTCCGCACCGAGGAGGGCAGGCGATTGTCGGCAATGGCGGTCGAGGCCTCGCCGGGGCTGAAGGAGATCGCGAGGTCGATCTCGTCGTCCGCCATCAGGCGCAGCTGGTCGGGCCCGGTCTGCGGATAGCTGCGCCCCTGCCGCCAGAGGTTCGGCGTCAGCGCGTCGAGATAGTCCCAGAGCGGCGCGACGACCGCGTCGAAATCGGCCTCGTCCGCCGGCTTCTGCAGCACCTCGTCGTCCTCCGTCACCTCGATGAGGGTCTGCTTGAGAAAGGTCGTGCCGAGGAAGTCGGGCGGTTGGGGGTAGGTGAAGCGGCCCGGATTTTCTTTTGTCCACTCGAGGATCGCCTCGGCCGAGGGCAGCGGGTCGGGCAGATCCTCGGTGTCGTGCATGAAGACGACTTGCGCCATGGCCCAGGGTGCCTCGTAGCCCTCGGTCGGCACGGTGAAGTCGGTCCGCACCGTCTTGCCGTCGACGTCGACATAGTCCCAGTTCGGGAGGTCCTCGGCGAAGGGACCGTAGAGCAGGTCCTGCTCCTTCATCGAGGCGAAGTTCGGGCCGTTGAGCCAGATGAGATCGACCGCGCCGCCTTCGTCCTCGCCCGCCTGCTTTTCGGACAGGACGCGGGTCACGGCGTCGGCGGTGTCGGCGAGCTTCACGTGCTCGAGCGTGACGCCGTAGTCCTCGCTCACCTGCTCTCCGACCCAGGCGATGAAGTCGTTCGTGGCGGTGGAGCCGCCCCAGGCATGCCAGTAGACGGTCTGGCCCTCGGCCGCCTCCAGCACCGCCTCCCAGTCGGCGGGGTCGATCGGGTCCTGGGACTGGGCGAGGGCGGGCGCGGCGAGCAGGGCGAAGGCCGCAAGTGTCGTTCGGATCATCGTTTGTCCTCGGTCAGGGAAAAGACGCGGGCGGCGCCGTAAAGCCGCAGCGCCCCCGTGGCAAAACAGAGCGCGCCGAAGGTCCAGGCGAGCGGAGCGAAGAGATGCGGGACGAGGCAGAGCAGGACGAAGAACAGGATTGTCTCCGTCCCCTCGAGAATGCCGTTGGAATAATAGAGCGATTTCACGCCCTGCGCGGCGGTTTCCATGTCGTGCTTCTCGGCGAGGATGGCGTAGCCGAGAAAGCTCGAGCCGTTGAAGTAGAACGAGGTCAGAAGGAAAGCCGCGGCGAGGCCGTTCGCGGCGGGGTCGAAGATGGCGAAGGCGAAGGGGAAGGCGCCGTAGAAGAGAAAATCGCAGGTGATGTCGAGATAGCCGCCGTAATCGCTTTTAGCCGTCGCGCGCGCCAGCGCACCGTCGAGCCCGTCGAGGAGCCGCGAGAGGATCAGCAGCGCAAAGGCCGCGGCGAAGGCGCCTGCCGCGGCACAGCCGGCAGCGACGAGCCCGGTCGCGAGGCCGGCAAGCGTGATCTGATTGGGGGTGATGCCGTTCCCCGCGAGACGCCGGCCCGCCGCGTCGAGCGGCGGGTCGATCAGACGTCTGGCGAAGGTGTCGAGCATGGGGCGCGGTCTTTCGTCACTCGCGCCACAAGATGCACGGGTGCGCCGCTCCCGCAATCGCCCTGACGGGAACGTGACGGATCTGTCACGTTCCCGCCGCGGGATCAGACGCCGCCGTCGCGGCCGGGCGTCCAGCGGTGGAGCCACACCGGCGCCGCGGCCTGGCCGTCCGGATCGCGCAGGCTCAGACGAAGCTCGACCGCTTCGGACTCGCCCGGGTCGAGGTGGAAGCTCACCCGGTGCCGCTCGGTGTGCTCGGGCAGGGGAAAGATTACGACGTCCGACACCTTTCCCGCGTTCGCCTTGAGCTCTGGCGTCAGTACTTCTGGGTTGCCGGAGACGTCGATGACGAAGGTGCGCACCCCCGGCTCGTCGTGTTTGCGTCCCGATCGGGTCTCGACGATCTGCACCGGGAAGTCCTGAGCCGGATCCTGACGCGTCCAGACGACGTCGTAGTCGAAATCGTACTCGCCACCCGCCTCGAGCGGCGCATCCGGGCGCCAGAACGCGACGATGTTGTCCATGAACTCCGTGTCCGTGGCGATCTCCACAAGCTGGACCGATCCCGGGCCCCAATCGCCGCGCGGCTCGATCCGGGCGGAGGGGCGGTCGTGGTAATGCGCCTCGTTGTCCTCGAAATCGGTGAACTTCCTGTCTGTCTGATAGAGGCCGAAGCTGCGCGGTGCCATGTCCGAAAAGGTCGAGGTCTGGTGGGCGGAGGGGTTGGTGATTGGCCGCCACAGCGTCTCGCCCGAGCCGTTCTCGATCATCAGCACGTCGGAGTCGTGCACGCGCGGGCGGTAATCGTCCGCCGCGGCGTCACGGACCGGGCCCTTGAGGAACATCGATGTCAGCGGGGCGATCCCCACATTGGCGATCTCCTTCCTCGGGAAGAGACTGACCTTGGCGCGAGTCACCGTCTCTTCGGACGCATTTGCGTAGAGATCGAGATAGCCGGTGAGGGACGGGCCGTCGATCAGGGCCTCAAGGCGCACGATGCCCTCCTGGGCGGGGGTGTGCAGCCGCACGAGGGTGAAGCGGGGGAACTCCTCCTCACCGGGCTCGCCGGTGCCGATGGCGACCGCGCGGGTCGAGAGGCCGTAGACCATCTTCTGTCCGATGGCGCGGAAATAGGTGCCGCCCTGCAGGACGAGGAACTCGTCCATCACCTCACGACTGTTGACCTCGGTGCGCAGGCGCAGGCCGGTGAAGCCGGCGCCGGGCGCCTCGTCCGGGATCTCGTCGAAATAGGTGGTGTCGTAAGAGAAGAGGTCGGGCGAGAACTTCTTTACCTCGACCTCGTCGTTCCGGACGAACTCGATCTGCACTGGATTCGGAAAATAGAGGCCGGGCGGCAGGAGATCGACCGAATAGCGCGGCCCGAGGTCGAGGAACGCCGCCTGACCGGGCAGCGGTCGGATCGCACGGTATGCGTCGTAATCGAGATCGTCGTAGGGTGGAGGCAGATCGCCGGAGGGGGCCTGGTAGGGCTCCCGGGCCATTTGCCGAGCCCTCTCACGAAGCGACGGCGCAGATTGCGCCGTCGCGGTCAGTGGGGTCATGGCTGTGCCGGCCAGCAGGCCGAGACTGGTGGTCACGAAGGTGCGGCGATGCATTTGCAGGGGGCCTCCATGAAGCGAATGAACGCAGGCGCGCAAACAAGTGGCAGCGCGACAGGGAGAACCCAGCCGATCGCCACGGGATTGACGAGGGCCACGAACCCCAGAATGCCTGCGCCCGCAAGCGCTTCGAGACCGCCGTCCGGCAGCTTTATACCGCTACCGGCGGGTTTCTTCCAACCGCAGTCCTGACCTGCGCAAACACTTGCCACATCCTTCACGTGGTGGACCATCACGATCGGAGCGAGGATCGAAGACAGGATCGTCTCGAAGAGTGCGCTCCGCAACACGACGCCCTTGGCGCGCCACCCCTTCACCTGCGCCATCAGGCGCCCCGCTCCGCAGATCTTGGGAGCTAGAAGCAGCGATGCGATGGCCAGCAGCACCCAGCCCGCGGCAAGGTTCACCGCGCCGGACGCGAGCAGCAGAAGGGTCGCGAGCCAGAGCGGCGCCGAGAGATAACCCATCACTCCGACGGCCATGTGCAGTCGCGAGATCGGATGCAGACCCGGCGAGGCGATGAGGCGCAGATGCTGCAGGTTGCCCTGGCACCAGCGGCGGTCGCGCTTGTGGTATTCAGACAGAGTCTGCGGGCCATCCTCGGCGGAGGCGCGGGTGTCAGCGTCGATCTCGATCTTCCAGCCTGCGCGGCGCATCCACGCCGCTTCGACGAAGTCGTGGCTGAGCACGTCGCCGCCCATCGGCGCATTGCCCGAAAGCTTCGGCAGCGGGACCGCGTCGCGGAAGGCGGCGACGCGGATGAGCGCGTTGTGCCCCCAGTAGTTCGCGGCGTCCCCGGTCCAGGCCGAAAAGCCTTCGAGGAAGGTCGGACCCATAATCCGCTGTGCCGAGCGCTGAAGCTGGCCGAACCGGGTCTCCGCCGGCAGCAGACGCATCCCCGATTGCAGAAGGCCGGTCGACGGTGACCGCTCTATCCGGTGGATGAGGTGGCCGATCCGGCGTGCGCTCATGCGGCTGTCCGCGTCGAGCGGCAGCATGAAATCGTAGTCCTGGCCCCAACGGTCGAGCCAGTCGGAGATGTTTCCGGGTTTGCGCCCCACGTTTTTCTCACGGCGGCGGTAGACGATCTTGCCGGCACCGATGAGCGGAGCGAGCGCCGTCGCCTCGGCCTCTGCCTTGTCGTCCCGCGTGTCGGAGATCACGAAAATCCGCGTGTTACGGCCGAGCCCCGTGGCAGCGAGGTCGTCCGCAAGGTTCTCGAGCATCCGGGCAGGGCCGCGGGGCTCCTCGCCACAGAGCGTCAGGAGGATCGCGGTCTGGGTCGAGGGAACCCAGGTGGAGGAGGGCCGTGCAGGCGCGCGCATAGGATAGAACAGTCCGATGACCGCCGTCGACGCTCCAAGCGCGAGTGTCATCGTAGTCATGACGATCAAGGCAAGAGCCAGTAGGGACCAGATCGACCACACTTCCATGGTCAGGACGAATCCCGCTGTCACAATGGCGGTGAGCGCCACAGTCAGCGCCGTCACGCCGTAGAGCGGACCGCGATCTCGCGAGATCTCCGCCTTCGACACGCGGCTAAGTGCGATAGCGGCTTCGAACCGGCTATCGGGAATGTGAACAGTCATGATTTCCGTCTCTTCAGGTGGCGAGCAGTTCAGTATCGAAACAGCAATGCGCCAAAAACGGTTTGGTTCACTCCGGGCATTGGCCGCGCCGGGTTTCGCCGAACTAAATAAGCACTCTGCGCGAAATTCCGCCGCGCTGCAGTGTGATTCGCCTCAAAATGACGCTACGTGCCGACGAAGGCGGCACATTTGTGACCCACTCAAGAAGTGATCCCGCTCCTTTGGCGTTGCCACGAGGTCGCCGGGCGCACATATCCGGGCGCGTGAGATTCGGTCCCGCGACAGCCCTCGCGTGTGGACGGTATATAGCAGGAAGGATCGTAGGATGGCGTGGCCGGTGCGCTTGTCGCGCGCGCAGATGCGGATTCTCCAGATCGCGACAAGCATCACGCTTCTCGCGATCCTGTGGCATGCCATGGACGGGGCCGAGGCTCTGCGCATCCTGTCGCGCGCCGATCCGGTCTTTCTGGGGCTCGCCTGGGTAGCACTGAGCATCCAGACGGTCCTGTCCGCGCTGCGCTGGAAGGTCACCGCCGGCCAGCTCGGTCAGTCCTTCTCGCCCGGAAAGGCGATCTCGGAATACTATCTGGCCCAGATCGTGAACCAGTCGCTTCCCGGAGGCATGGTCGGCGACGCAGGCCGCGCGGTCCGCGCTCGGCACCAGGCGGGCCTTCTCCGCGCCAGCCAGGCCGTGGTGTTCGAGCGGCTCGCCGGCCAGGTCGTGGTCTTTGCGGTCATGACGCTGGCCTTCGTCTGGACCTATCTCGCGCCCGGCGGCCTCCGCTGGCCGCTCTGGCTGCTGTCGGTTCAGGTTCCGATCATCCTCGGCGGTCTCTGCGTTCCGATCGTCTTCTGGTTGACCTGGCTGCTGCCCGGCCCGCAGAAGCGCGCGCTTGACGATCTCTGGTACGCGATCTCCGCCTCGCTGCTGGCGCGGCGCGTGATCCCTTGGCAGGTGCTTCTCAGCATCGCGACCACGATCTGCAATCTCGGCGCCTTCGCGCTCTGCGCCCGCGCGACCGGCACGGATCTGTCCTTCGCCGCCATCTGCGCGCTCGTGCCCCTGATCCTCTTCACGATGCTGATCCCCGTCTCGATCTCCGGCTGGGGCCTGCGCGAGGGCGCGGCGGCGACGCTGTTTCCGGTCGCGGGCTTTTCCGGCTCGTCGGGGCTCGCGGCGTCGGTAGCGTTCGGCCTCGTCTTCGTCGCGGCGGTTCTGCCCGGGATCGTTCCGATCCTGCGCCGCCGCGGCGCTCCGAAGGCGCGAACCGCGGCCTCCAAAGGCTAGTCCCGCTGCATGCGCGCCCGTGTGGCCGCATCGGCCCGGGCTCGAAGCGCCTCGAGCAGGGGGTCTCCGGACGTGCGGGCGCGCCCGTAATCGAGGTTGAACGCGTAATCGAAATCCTCGGGATTCCGGCCCGCTGCGTGCTGCAGGATGGTCTCGATCTTGTCGAGACCCTTGGCCATACGTGCCTCCGGGGTCGCGGCGCCCGCATACTCGTCCCAGAACTCTGCCATCCGCGCCCGCAGGTCCTCCGGCAGGGCCGCACAGAGCGTTGCGAAATCCGCCCGCTCCCGCGCCTCTCTGCCGTCATCCGGCGCCTGGTGCGTCGCCGGCACGTCGCCCGAGATCGCCTCGCCGAGATCGTGGATCAGACACAGGGCCATCAGCCGCTTGACGTCGATCCCGCCGAGATCGTCTTCGAGGAGAAATGCGAGCAACGTCAGCCGCCAGCTGTGCTCGGCGACGCTCTCGGGACGGCCCTGCCCGGTATGACCACTGCGCAACGTATCCTTCAGCGCCTCCGCGCTCTGCAGGAACGTCACGATGCGGTCGAGGCGGTCATCGGAAATGCTCATGCGGTCGTCCTAGCATGCCCCGCGGGCGAGGTCTCTTCGAAGCTGAAGAGGGCCAAGAGCCGCGGCATTCGATACGGTCCTCGCCTGGGCGGGGCCATCGCAACGGCTCGAACGCCGCATGTCTCGGACGGCGGCAAAAGTGACGCTTTTGTCTCAGCGTCCCGTTCCACGCATCTTCAAGAGAGGGCTCAGGAACAGCAGAGTCCTTCCCACAGGTGCGCCCATGCTTCGCGATGCCGACGTTCTTTCCCTCCTCCTCCAGCGCCAGCCGCGCCATTCGCTCGCCCGCGCGTTCTATACGGATCCCGGCCTATTCCAGGTGGATCTCGAGCGGATCTGGTACCGCGACTGGCTGATGACCGCCGTCTCGGCAGAGCTGCCGAAGACCGGCAACTATGTCACCCGCCAGATCGGCGACTATTCCGTGATCGTGGTGCGCGGCGCCGACGGCATCGCCCGCGCCTTCCACAATTCCTGCCGCCACCGCGGCAGCCGGATCTGCTCGGCTGCCAAGGGCTCCAACCCCAAGCTCGTCTGCCCCTACCATCAGTGGACCTACGAGCTCGACGGGTGCCTGCTCTGGGCGCGCGAGATGGGCGACGATTTCGACGCCTCGAAGCACGGTCTGAAGCCCGTGCATTGCGAGGAGGTCGCCGGCCTCATCATGATCTGCCTTGCCGAGACGCCCCCCGATTTCGCGCCTTTCCGGGCCGAGGCCGAGGCCTATGCCGGCCCGCACGGGCTCAAGGACCTCAAGATCGCGCATCAGTCGACCATCACCGAGCAGGGCAACTGGAAGCTCGTGATGGAGAACAACCGCGAATGCTACCATTGCGCCGGCTCGCACCCGTCGCTCTGCCGCACCTTCCCGGAGGATCCGAAAGTCTTCGGCACCAATCCCGCGGAGCAGGCACCGGTCCTGCGCGACCACATCGCGAAGTGCGAAGCGGCCGGCCTGCCCTCGAAATTCTCCGCCGCCGGTGATGCGCAATGGCGCTTCATCCGCATTCCCTTCCTCGGAAGCGCCGCGTCCTACACGCTCGACGGCAAGCCCGCCGTCTCGAAGCGCGTCGGCCGCGTCCCCTTCGACGATGCGGGCTCGTGCCTCGCCTACCATTACCCGTCGAGCTGGAACCACTTCCTGTCGGACCAGGGCCTCGTCTTCCGCATGAACCCGATCTCGCCGACCGAAACCGAGGTCACGACCACCTGGCTCGTGCACAAGGATGCGGTCGAAGGGGTCGATTACGACTTCCAGCGCCTGACCGAGGTCTGGACGCACACCAACGACGAGGACCGTGCCATCGTGGAGGAGAACCAGCGCGGCGTGAACTCTCCCGCCTACGAGCCCGGGCCCTATTCGGTCCAGCACGAATCGGGCGTGATCCAGTTCGTCGACTGGTATGCGAGCACCCTGCAGGAGCGCCTCACCGGACGCCGCGCGATGATGGCCGCCGAGTAGCAAACCGTTCCCGCTTCTTCTTGACGGAAATATCCCGGGGTCCGGGGCGGAGCCCCGGTCCTGTCGCCTCAGCTCGGCGCACCGCAAACGACCCGCAACGAAAGGCCCGCCATGATCCCGATGCCGCGCGAGGATTCGCCCGTCTGGAGCGACGACGAGATCCTCGAATGCGTCGCCACCGTGCCCGAGGCGCCGAACGTCATGACCTTCGCCTTCCGCCCGCCCTCGGGGGCGCGGTTCTGGTTCCGGGCCGGGCAGTTCGTCACGCTCGATCTGCCGGTGCCGGGCGGCAACGTGCAGCGGACGTTCACGATCTCGTCCTCTCCAACAACGTCCGCCTTCATCACCGTGACCGTCAAGGCGCAGGCGGACAGCGTCGGCTCGCGCTGGATGCTGGACAATCTCCGCCCCGGAACGCGCATCAAGGCCTACGGGCCCGCGGGGCATTTCCACATGCCGCCGCAGCCCGACAGCAAGTACCTCTTCATCTCGGCCGGCTCCGGCGTCACCCCGATGATGTCGATGGCGTCGTTCCTGTGGGAGCGTGGCGAGGAGCCCGACATCGCCTTCGTGCATTGCGCGCAGAGTCCGCAGAACATCATCTTCCGCCAGAAGCTAGAATACATGGCGAGCCGCACATCGGGGCTGAAATTGCATTTCGTCGTCGGGCGCGACGATCCCTACACCGTCTGGACAGGTTATCGCGGCCGCCTCAGCGCGCTGATGCTGGGCCTGATGACGCAGGATTACCTCGAGCGCGAGGTCTATTGCTGCGGGCCCGAGAGCTTCATGGAGGGCGTGCGCGAGATGCTGATCTCGCTCGGCTACGACATGGAGAACTACCACCAGGAAAGCTACGCCGCGCCCGCCGAGAGCCGGCTGGAGCTCACCGAGTTCGACGATGTTGTCCCGGACGAGAGCGCCGCGGCGCAGATCCTGTTCTCGAATTCGGGCGTGACGGCAAGCTGCACCGAGACCGACACGGTTCTCGGCGTTGCGCGATCCTCGGGGCTCAACATTCCGTCGGGCTGCACCTTCGGTCTGTGCGGCACCTGCAAGATTCGCAAGCGCTCGGGCGAGGTGCACATGGTCCATAACGGCGGCATCTCGGACGAGGACATCGCCGAAGGATACATCCTCGCCTGCTGCTCGAACCCGATCGGCACCGTCGAGGTCGAGGTCTGATCCCTACGCGGCGCCGATGCCGCGCAGGAAGACCGAGAGCCCCAGTTCGAACCGCGCCTCCACGCGCGCCATGTCGGTGTCGCGGTCGGGCTCCACCAACCTGTCGAGCGGCGACGGTCGTGCCATGTCGGCGAGAAGTTCCGCCGCCCGCGCGGGGTCGTCCACCTCGGCCTCGCCGCGTTCGGCCGCGCGCCTTAACTCCCGCTCGATCGCCGCCCGCACCTTGGGCAGGCCGCTAGCGAAGATGCGCTCGGCCATGTCGGGGCGTTCGGGGGCCTCGGCGATGATCGTGCGCAAGATCGCGAAGGGCAGCGCGAGCGAGCGTGTCGCCTCGGACGGGGCCAGCAGGATGCGAAGCCGCTGCGCGAGCGGCAGCGCCTCTTCCTGCGGCGAAAGCTCGTGGACCGTACGTTCCATCTGGCGGGCCGTGAACGCCTCGAGGAGGGCGGCCCGGTCGTCGAAGGCCGCATAGAGCGTGCGTTTCGACATGCCAGCCTCGCGAGCCACCGCGGCCATGGTCACGCCGGACATACCCGTGCGGTCGAACACGTTCTGCAATGCGTCGAGGATGAGATCCCGCCGCTCCTGCGGCGCCAGGACCGGCGGGCGGCCACGGCGCGGCGGCGTATCGGTCTGCTCATCCATGACGTGCGTCGCCCCCGGGCATTGCGGAACCTCGCGGTTTTCTATGCGAGCGGTCGTAGAGGAGCAAGCCGCGGGCACCGGCGCGATTGAGCCGGCAGGCCGGGCGTCCTAAGTAGCGTCGGGCGGCCGTTTGCCGCCCTGACTTCCGGGAGCTTCGCATTGACCTTCGGCCCGATCCTGTTCCTCCGCGCCGTGGAGGACACCCGACTTCGTCTCGCCGCCCTTCTCTGCCGCGACGGCCCCGACGAACCCGGTGACCTCTGCGCGGACGACACCCGCCACCGGCCTAAGCGGCTGGGCGAGATCGCGGGCAAATCTTTGTGGCGCTACGACTTTTCTCTGCCCCGTGGCGGCGCCGCGGATTACAGCGTCGAGGGCGAGGGCTACACGGTCGCGACCGATCTCGACGGCGACCTGCGTATCGGGTTCGTGTCGTGCAACGGTGAGGAGGAGGGCGATCTCTCGCGCGACCCCGAGGAGCGCGATGCCATGTGGCGGCGGATGGCCGAGACCCACGCAGCGGCGCCGTACCACCTGCTCCTCCACGGCGGCGATCAGGTCTACGCGGATGAGGTCACGCGCGGCAATCCGCTCTCCGACGGATGGCCCGACGAGGTGCCGGACTCGCCGACCCCGGAGGCACTGGACAAACTGCGGCAGCATCTGCGGGAGGCCTTCCTGCACCGCTACTCTGTCACCTATGCCGGAGAAGGTTTCGCGCACCTTTCCGCGCGGGTGCCGTCGCTGATGATGTGGGACGATCACGACATCTGCGACGGCTGGGGATCGCTCGGTCTCGTCGAGAAGACCGCCGTGGGCGAGACTCTGTTCGACTGCGCCCGCGAAGCCTTCCTGCTCTACCAGCACGCGGCGACCGAGGACGATGTGCCCGCGCTCTTCTCCGATCCCTCCGGTACGTCCCTGTCATGGCGCCGCGATCTGCCGGGGGTCAGCGTACTCGCGCCGGATCTGCGCTCCGAACGGACGCTCGAGCGGATCATGGGGCCGAAGGGCTGGAAGGCATTCGGACGCGCCTGCGAGGGTCTGGAGCCCCGTGTCGTGATCGTGTCGAGCGTCCCGCTCCTCGGGCCGCGGCTGTCGCTGATCGAGCGGGCCATGCGGATCACGAGGCGCATGGAGAAATACGAGGACGATCTTCGCGACCAGTGGCAGAGCTATGCGCACCGAACCGAATGGCAGCGGATGCTGCGCTGCGTTCTGAAGCTCGAGGAGACGGGCCACCGGGTGACCGTTCTCTCGGGTGAGATCCACCTCGCGACGCGGGGCGAGCTCAGGAACGGCGATGCGCCAGTGCACCAGCTCGTCGCGTCGGGCATCTCGCATCGCGCGCCGCCGAAGCTCTGGGCGCATGTCCTCGGCACCCTCGCGCGCCTCGGCGAGGCCCCGATCCCGCAGCATCCGATCCGCATCCGTCCCCTGCCCGGCAAGCGCACCAACTACACCGCCGAGCGCAATTACCTGTCGCTCGAGCGCAAGGGGGCGGACTGGCGGGCGCGCTGGGCGCTCGAGGAGAGCGGCGAGACGCCTTGGCTCGAGATCTGAGCCGGACCGAGCTTCCGCTGTCGGTGCGCGGGGGCTTCCTGCGCGGGCTTGCGCGGATCGAAGCCTCCGACCCCACGCTTTCGCTCGTTCTGGCCGAGGTCGATCCGGACCGTTTCGAGGACGCCGAGTTCTCGGCTCACGGCTTTGCGCACCACGGCCGGCTGGACCGCGCCGTGACGCGACGGCGGGCGGGGTGGCTGTCGGGACGTATCGCGGCCCGGGCCGCCTGCGCGGAAATCGGACTGGAGCTCGTGGAGCTTTCCGCCGACGAGGAGGGTGTGCCGCTTTGGCCGAGCGGCGTCTCGGGCTCGATCAGCCATACGGACGGGCTCGCGTCGGCGCTGGTGGCATGCGGGGCACGCCGCCTCGGGGTCGATGTGGAGCACGTGCCGGACGGGCCGCGTCTGGCGGCTCTGCGATCCGCAACGCTCTCGGCGCCGGAGCGCCATCGTCTCGCCGAGCCGTGGCAGGCGACACTCGGTTTCTCGGCAAAGGAATGTCTCTACAAGGCGCTCTATCCCGAACTCCGCAGCTTTTTCGGGTTCGATGCCGCGGAGGTCACCGAGCTGGGCGGCGACACGGCCATTCTGACCCTGACGGTCGAGCTCTCTGCCGATCTGCGCTCGGGCCGCGCGTTTCGGGTCAATTTCCGCAGGTCGGGTGACACGGTGCTCACCTGGCTCTGCGCCGATCCATAAGCGCGCGGGCGCCGTTGCGGTTGAACGGGGCATCGGCCGACTTGCCCCATGCCGCACCTGTCGGCACACTCCCGGAAAAATCGGGCAGGAGACGCATCATGCTAATGTCGAGACGATGGATCACGCTCGCCGGAGCCGCGGCGCTGGTATCGGGATGCGGCGGAGGCGTTCGTCCGGCTTCGCTCGCACCAGCGGCCGATCCGACGCTGCAACCCGCCCCGAATCCGGGCTGGGACGCCTGGGTCGCAAGCTTCCGCCCGCGGGCTCAGGCTGCGGGCATCTCGGGCGGTGTGCTTGACCAGGGATTTCGCGGCGCCGGGTATCTGCCAGGCGTTGTCGAGCGCGACCGCGACCAGACCGAGTTCTCGCGCACGCTCGAGGATTACCTTGCCATTGTCGCCAACGAGGAGAAGGTCCGCACCGGCCGAGCGCGGCTCGCGCAGCGCGGGGCGCTCCTTTCGGAGATCGAGGCGCGCTACGGCGTGCCGGCCGAAGTGGTCGCGGCCGTCTGGGGCATGGAGAGCAATTACGGCGCGCGGCGGGGCGACATCCCGGTCGTCTCGGCAACCTCGACGCTGGCCTATGACGGACGCCGTGGTGCGTTCTTCGAGCAGCAGCTCCTAGCGGCGCTGCGCATCCTGCAGCGCGGGGACGTCGCTCCGGGCAGTCTCACCGGCTCATGGGCCGGGGCGATGGGACATACCCAGTTCATCCCGACGACGTACCAGGCCTATGCGGTCGATTTCCGCGGCGACGGGCGGCGCGACATCTGGTCCGAGGATCCGACCGACGGGCTGGCATCGGCGGCGTCATACCTCGCCTCCTCCGGCTGGCGGCGGGGCGAGCCCTGGGGGCAGGAGATCACGAGCGCGAATCCCGGGAGCGGCGGCCGCGTGATCCAGCCCGAACCGGGAGGTCCTCAATTCCGCGTCTTCCGCAATTTCGATGTGATCAAGCGCTACAACAACTCGACGAACTACGCGATCGGAGTCGGGCACCTGTCCGACCGTCTCGCCGGCGCGGGTCCCCTGAGCGGCTCCTTCGGTCCCGACCGCTTCGGGCTTAGCATTGAGGACCGCAAGGAGATCCAGCGCCGCCTGACCGCGCAGGGCTTCGATGCCGGTGACCCGGACGGCGTGCTCGGATCGCAGACCGAAGCCGCGATAGAGGCTTACCAGCGCAGCGCCGGTCTGCCGGTGACCGGACAGCCGTCGCGCGACCTCCTGGCGCGCCTGCGCTAGGCCCATCGGAACGGCACCTGCGGCGCGGTTCCTTTTCACCGGCGGGGTGAGCCTGTAAGCCGTGGCAAACGGTTGAAGCGAGGCGTGACCCATGGCGAAACCCGTAGTTCTGACGATCCTCGACGGCTGGGGCCTCTCGGACAGCCGCGAGGGGAACGCGCCGGCGCTGGCCAAGACGCCGAACATGGACCGGCTGATGGCCGAGTGCCCGAACGCGACGCTCGTCACCCATGGGCCCGATGTGGGGCTGCCGCGCGGTCAGATGGGCAATTCCGAGGTCGGGCACACCAATATCGGCGCGGGCCGGGTGGTGGCGATGGATCTCGGCCAGATCGACCTCGCCATCGAAGAGGGAAGCTTCTTCGAGAACGAGGCGATCCTCGGATTTGCGGAGACGGTGAAGGATGTGGGCGGCCGCGCGCATCTCTTCGGAGTGGTGTCGGACGGCGGCGTTCACGGCCATCTCGACCACATCGCCGCGGCGGCGCGGCTGCTGGCGGACAAGGGGCTCGACGTGATCGTTCACGCGATCACCGACGGGCGGGACGTGGCCCCGAAATCCGCCGACGCGTTCGTCCCGGACCTCGAGGCGAAGCTGCCCGGTGCGGCAGGGATCGGAACGGTGATCGGGCGTTACTTCGCCATGGACCGCGACAACCGGTGGGACAGGGTGAAGACCGCCTACGACGCGATCGTCTCGGGGCAGGGCGAGCGCGCGGAGAGCGCCGGGGCCGCAGTCGCGCAGGCCTATGAGGCGGGCAAGTCGGACGAGTTCATCCCCGCGACCGTGATCGGGGACTATGCCGGGCTCGCCAAGGGCGACGGGCTCTTCTGCCTCAACTTCCGCGCCGACCGCGCGCGCGAGATTCTCGCCGCTCTCGGTGCGCCGGACTTCGACGGGTTCGAGCGGGACAGGCCGGAGCTGTCCGCCCTCCTCGGCATGGTCGAGTATTCGCAGGCCCATGCCAATTACATGACGACGGCCTACCCCAAACGCGAGATCGTCAACACGCTCGGCGAATGGGTGGCCAAACACGGGCTCACCCAGTTCCGGCTCGCGGAGACCGAGAAATACCCGCATGTCACCTTCTTCCTCAACGGCGGCAAGGAGGCCCCGGAGGAAGGTGAGGACCGCAACATGCCGAAATCGCCGGATGTCGCGACCTACGATCTGCAGCCCGAGATGAGCGCACCGGAGGTGACCAGGTCCTTCGTCGACGCGATCGGGAAGGGCTACGACCTCATCGTCGTGAATTACGCGAATCCCGACATGGTCGGGCATACCGGCGATCTCGATGCCGCGATCGCGGCCTGCGAAGAGGTCGACCGCGGGCTGGGCGAGGTCCTCGCGGCTCTGAAGACGGCGGGCGGAGCGATGATCGTCACCGCAGACCACGGCAATTGCGACGTGATGGTGGATCCCGCGACCGGCGGCGCGCACACCGCGCACACGCTGAACCCGGTTCCGGTGATCCTCGTGGGCGGCCCCGAGGGGGCGCGGCTTAGCGACGGACGGCTCGCCGACCTCGCGCCGACGCTTCTCGAGCTCATGGGGCTCGACCAACCCGGGGAAATGACGGGGCGGAGCCTCATCGCGCGATGATCCGTGCGGCGCTTCTCTCGCTCCTTCTCGCGGGGCCGGCGGCGGCGCAGGATGCCGGCGCCGCCGCAGCGGTGCGGGCTGCCGCGGAGGAGCTCGAGAGAGCGCAGCTCCGGCTCGAACGGGCCGAGGGTGCAGGGGACCGCGTCAAGGCGCTGACGGCGACGGTGCGCGCCTTCGAGGCGGGGCTCGCGGGCGTGCGCGACAGCCTCCGCACGGCTTCGGGTCGCGAGGCGCAGATCTCGCGCAGATTGGCGGCACGCGAAGGCGAGGTGGCGCGGCTCCTCGGCGTTCTGCAGACGCTCTCGCGCGCGGAAACCCCGCAGCAGCTCCTTCATCCGGGTGGACCGATGGGCGCGGCGCGGGCGGGCATGCTCGTCTCCGCGGTCACTCCGGCCCTGGCGGAGGAGGCCGAGGTGCTCAGGCGCGACCTCGAAGAAGCAGAGACGATCAGGGCGCTCCAGCGGAGCGCGGAAGCGCGACTGACCGAGGGCCTTGCGGGCGTGCAGGCGGCGCGGGCCGAGCTCAGTCGGGCGATCGCGGACCGGACCGACCTGCCGAAGCGCTTCACCGAAGATCCCGTTAAGACCGCAATCCTGATCGGCGCGAGCGAGACGCTGACGGCTTTCGCAAGCGGCCTCGGCAACATTCCCAAGGGCGACGAGGCGCCGACCGACGTCGATATCCGTCATCTGAAGGGTGAGCTGGCGCTGCCGGTCCCGGGGCGGATCCTGCGCGAGGCGGGGGAGGCCGATGCGGCGGGGATCGAGCGCCCGGGCATCGTCATCGAGACACCTCCGCAGGCTCTGGTCACGACGCCGGTGCCGGCGACTTTGCGTTATCGGGGGCCGCTGCTCGACCTGGGTCTGGTGTCGATCCTCGAGCCGCAGCCGGATCTGCTCTTCGTCTTCGCCGGCCTTGGAACGGTGTACGGCGAGATCGGCGAGGTGATGCCGCAAGGAGCGCCGGTCGGGCTCATGGACGGACAAGAGCCCGCGCCGTCACCTTCGGGTGATGGGGCTTTATCTCCGGCTTCGGACACGCTTTACATGGAAGTCAGAGAAGGACAGCGCCCCGTCGATCCGCTGACGTGGTTCGCAACCGACAAGGGATGATATCTCAATGAAACGTTTCCTCATGGCCGCGGTTGGCGGAACGCTCGCCGGCGCGGTCGCGACTACCCAGTTCGTGGGCCCGCTGCTTGCGCAGGAAAGCGACAGTTCCTCGAGCGTCTACCAGCAGCTCGATCTCTTTGGCGACATCTTCGAACGCATCCGCGCCGATTACGTCGAGCAGGTGGACGAGAAAGAGCTGATCGAGGCGGCGATCAACGGGATGCTGACCTCGCTGGACCCGCATTCCTCCTACCTCTCTCCCGACGACGCGCAGGCCATGCGGGTCCAGACGCGCGGCGAATTCGGCGGCCTCGGCATCGAGGTCACGCAGGAGGACGGTTTCGTGAAGGTGGTCTCGCCCATCGACGGAACGCCCGCTGCCGAGGCCGGGATCGAGGCCGGTGACTTCATCACCCATGTGGACGGCGAGTCGGTCCTGGGCCTGAATCTTGACGAGGCCGTCGATCTGATGCGCGGGCCGGTCGGTTCCGAGATCGTCATCACCGTCGTGCGCGAAGGCGAGGAAGAGCCCTTCGACGTGACCATCACCCGCGACACGATCACGCTGACCGCGGTGCGGGCGCGGACCGAAGGCGACACCGTGGTGCTGCGCGTGACGACCTTCAACGACCAGACCTTCCCCAATCTCGAGGAGGGGCTCGCCGAGCAGGTCGAGGCCGCGGGCGGCATGGAGAACGTCAACGGCATCGTGCTCGATCTGCGCAACAACCCGGGCGGATTGCTCACGCAGGCGATCAAGGTGTCGGACGGCTTCCTCGACGCGGGCGAGATCGTCTCGACCCGGTCGCGCGATCCGCAGATGGGAGAGCGCTTCAATGCCACCGAAGGCGATCTCGCCGACGGCAAGCCGATCGTCGTTCTGGTCAACGGAGGCTCCGCCTCGGCTTCCGAGATCGTGGCGGGCGCGCTGCAGGACCACCGCCGGGCGATCGTCGTCGGCACCAAGACCTTCGGCAAGGGCTCCGTCCAGACGGTGATGCCGCTGCGCGGGGACGGCGCGATGCGCCTGACGACGGCGCGCTACTACACCCCGTCCGGCCGCTCGATCCAGGCGTTGGGGGTCTCGCCCGACATCATCGTCGCGCAGCCGCGACAGCCGCAGAACGAGGAGGCCGAGGGCGAGGAGGAAGACGGTCCCGCCAGCCTCCCGAGCCGCACCGAGGCGGATCTTCGCGGTGCGCTCGACAACGATTCGCTATCCGAAGACGAGATCCGGCAGATCGAGGAGGATCGCGCCCGGGCCGAAGAGGCGGCGGCGCTCCGCGAGGAGGATTACCAGCTCGCCTACGCGATCGATATCCTCAAGGGCCTCGCGGCGCTTGGCCCCGAGGCCGCCCGCGCGGCGATGGAAGCGCAGGCCAATGCCGGCGTCGGCTCGGAGGACGAGTCGACCACCGAGAACTGAGGCTTCGGTGCATTCTTAATGAACGCCCTGCCGGACCCCGGCAGGGCGTTTTTTCGTGCGATCCGGCTGGATGGCAGGTCTCGCGCGGGATAGGTCCGCGTTCAGGTCACCAGACGGAGCTCCGCGATGACGCCAGAGGAAATCGAAGCGCTGCCCTATCGCCCCTGCGTTGGCGTGATGCTCGTGAATGACGAAGGACATGTCTTCGTCGGGCAGCGGCGGGACATGGAAGGCCGCGCCTGGCAGATGCCGCAGGGCGGCGTCGATCCGGGCGAGAGCCCGCGCGAGGCGGCCCTAAGGGAGCTTCGGGAAGAGACGGGTGTGACGGCGGATCTGGTCGAAATCGAAGCCGAGACCGGGGAGTGGATCACCTACGATCTTCCCCACGACCTCGTGCCGCGGATCTGGAAGGGCCGGTTCCGCGGGCAGGAGCAGAAATGGTTCCTGCTGCGCTTCCGGGGGGCCGACGATCAGATCGACATCAACACCGAACATCCCGAGTTCTCGGAATGGCGGTGGCTGCCGGTCGACCGGTTGGAGGCTGAAATCGTGCCCTTCAAGCGCGAAGTCTACGCGCAGGTGGTGGCCGCGTTCCGCGACCGGATCTGAGCCGCGCGCCGCGAAGGTCGGAGCCTCCGGCGGGGATATTTTCGTCAAGAAGAAGAGCCCGACCTTAGTGCGGACGGCCGCGCATTAACCTTGATGGGCGTCAAGGTTAACGCGATGTTCGGCATCCGGTATCAGCGCAGGCGGTCGAGCAGGGAGAGCGAGGCGTAGCCGTCGGGGGCGAGGCCGCTGGCGCGCTGGAAGTCCCGCAGGGCCGCGACGGTGCGCGGGCCGATCCTGCCGTCGACGCCTGCCGTGTCGAAGCCGCGGGCACTCAGTCGGCGCTGCAGCTCCTGCCGTTCGGCGAAGGTCAGGCCGCGCTCGTCGGCGGGCCATTCGCTTCGAATCGGACCCTTTCCGGCAATGCGGTCGGCGAGATGCCCGACCCCCATCGCATAGGCGTCGGAGGGGTTGTAGCGCTTGATGACGTCGAAATTCTTGAAGGTCAGGAACGCCGCGCCGCCCGATCCGGCAGGCAGGAAGAGCGAGGCCGAGCCGAAATCGCGCACCGGCTCTCCGTCGATCCCGACCACGCCGAGCCCGGCCCAGTCGGACGGCATCTTGCGTGTGTCGCGCCCTGCGAGCTCGAAATCGAAGCCCTGCGGCAGCTGCACCTCGACGCCCCACGGCATTCCGGGGATCCATCCGTGATGCGAGAGATAGGCCGCGGTGGAGGCGAGCGCATCGGTCGGATCGTCCGACCAGATGTCGCGGCGTCCGTCGCCGGTGAAATCGACGGCGAGCGACTGGTAGGAGGTAGGCATGAACTGGGTGTGGCCCATGGCTCCGGCCCAGGAGCCCGTCATCGCATCGGGCGTGGTGTCGCCTGAGGCGAGGATCTCGAGCGCGGCGATCAGCTGCGCCTCGAAGAAGTCGCCGCGGCGGCCGTCATAGGCGAGCGTCGCGAGCGCGCTCACGATCGGCGTGTCGCCCCGGTAGGATCCGTATGCGCTCTCCATGCCCCAGATCGCCAGCACCGCTTCGCGGTCGACATCGTAACGCGCTTCGATGCTAGCAAGCGTGTCGGAATGCGCGGCGAGCTTGGCCTGGCCGGTCTCGATCCGGCTGTCGGAGACGGCACTGCCGAGATATTGCCAGATGGTCTTGGTAAATTCCGACTGGCGGCGGTCCTTCTCGATCACGTCCGGGAGGTAGCTCGCGGTGGCAAGGGCGGCATCGAGGGTTGCCGCGGGGATGCCCGCGGCACGCGCCCGTTCGCGGAAGCCGTCGGTCCAGACCGCGAAGCCCGGATGCGCCGCCTCTTGGGTCACGGGCGTTTCGGAGAGGGTCACAGCGCTGCGCGTCACCAGCTCGTCTTCGGGGCGGATCTCGGGACGCAGGGAGCGGTCCAGAACCTGGGCATGGGCGGCCTCTGTGAGAAGTACGGACGCGAGAGCGCCGAGGGTCAGTCGGACGATCATGGGAATACCTGCTGCTCTGCTCGTTTTGAGGCAGAGTAGCAAAGGGATCGCAACCTCGGAAGCACAGGTTTCGCTTGACAGGCGAAGCTGTACTTTACGTGAACGCAACGCGTGCGCGTCCGGTTCCCCCGTCAGGTCCGCGCGCTGCGTTTCCGTTTGGTCGCGGTCTTGGCGTCCTTGCGCTTGGTCCGCACGAGCTTGCGGCGCTCGGGCGCCTTGCCCTTGGGACCTTTGCCTTTCGGGACATGCTGGCCGGGCTTGCCGCGACGCTGCGTCCGGCGCGGGCCGCGATCGATGTCCGCCTCCTCCAGGGTCAGAAGCTCGAGGCCGATGCCCCCTGTGACGGGTGCCGCCTCCACAAGCTTCACCGTCGCCCTCATGCCGGGCATGACGATCGTGCCGGTATTGGCACCCATCAGCGTCCCGGCGTCACGGTCGAAATGGAAGAATTCGTTGCCGAGGTTTCGGATCGGCACGAGCCCGTCGGCGCCGGTCTCGTCGAGCTTCACGAAGACGCCGAACTTGGCGACGCCCGAGATGCGGCCGGTGAACTCCGCGCCGATCCGCTCTGACAGATACGACGCAAGGTAGCGGTCGGTGGTGTCGCGCTCTGCAGTCATCGAGCGGCGCTCGGTTTCCGAGATATGGGTCGCGGTCGCGTCGAGCTTCTCTATCTCCTGTTCGGAGAGGCCGTCCTCGCCCCAGCCATGCGCCGTGACCAGCGCGCGGTGCACGACGAGGTCGGCGTAGCGGCGGATCGGCGAGGTGAAATGCGCGTAGTTGCGCAGGGCGAGACCGAAATGGCCGAAATTCTTCGGGCTGTAATAGGCCTGCGTCATCGCGCGGAGCGTGGCGAGGTTGATGAGCTCGCTCTCGTCCCGACCCGCGGCTTCGTGCAGGAGGCGGTTGAGATGCGCAGTCTCGAGCACCTGTCCCTTGGCGAGCGTGAGGCCCGCAGCGTCGGCGGTGTCGCGCAAGGATTCGAGCTTGTCCTGCGGCGGCTCCTCGTGGACGCGGAAGAGGAGCGGGGTCTTCTTCTCGATCAGCTTCTCCGCTGTGGCGACGTTGGCGAGGATCATAAACTCCTCGATCAGGCGGTGCGCGTCGAGCCGTTCGGTGAAGTTGACGCTTTCCACGACACCGTCCTCGCCGAGCCGGATGCGCCGTTCGGGCAGGTCGAGGTCGAGCGGCTGGCGCCGCTCGCGCGCCGACTTGAGCGCGGCATAGGCGGCATAGAGCGGCTCGATCACCGTCTCGACGAAGGGCGCGGTCTTTTCGTCCGGATTGCCGTCCTTGGCAGCCTGCGCCTGCTGGTAGGTCAGCGAGGCGGGCGAGCGCATCAGGCCGCGCACGAAGCGGGCCGATTTCTTCTCGCCCGAGGCGTCGATCACGATGCGGGCGGCGATGCAGGCGCGCGGCACTCCCTCGTGCAGCGAGCAGAGATCGCCCGAGAGGCGGTCCGGCAGCATGGGCACGACCCGGTCGGGAAAATAGCTCGAATTGCCGCGGCGGCGGGCCTCGCGGTCGAGTTCCGAGCCCGGGGTCACGTAATGGGCGACATCGGCGATGGCGACCCAGATGACATGGCCGCCCTCGTTCTTCGGGTCGGTGTCGGGTTCGGCGAATACCGCGTCGTCGTGGTCGCGGGCATCCTCGGGGTCGATCGTGACGAGCGGCAGATCGCGCAGATCCTCGCGGCCGCTGAGCCCCGCAGGCTTCATGCGGTCGGCCTCGGCCAGCACCTCTTCGGGAAAATCGTCGGGGATGCCGTGCTGATGGATCGCGATGAGCGAGACGGCCTTGGGTTCGGTCGGATCGCCGATGCGCGCCGTGATGCGGGCGCGGGGCAGGCCGAGGCGGCCCTTGGGACCGGCCTGCTCGGCTTCCACGAGCTCGCCCTCCTTCGCGCCGCCGGTTGCATCAGGGGCGACGGTCCATTCCGTCGCGGCGCCCTTGTCGATGGGCAGGATGCGGCCGCTTTCGGAATCCTTGCGGAAGATGCCCACCACTTTGCGGGGGCTCGAGCCGATGCGGCGGATGACCCGCGCCTCGTAATTGTGCCCGTCGCCGTGCACCGCCGTGAGCCGCGCGAGGATGCGGTCGCCCTCGCCGAGCGCGGGGTCGGAGGCCCGCGTGATCACCAGCACCACCGGCTCCACCCCTGCGCCGTGCCATTCGAGCGGCTGGGCGTAGAGATCGCCGTCGCGGCTCGGTGCGCGCACCTGCAGCACCGAGACCGGCGGCAGACGGTCGGGATCGCGGTAGGTCTTCTTGCGCTTCTCGAGATGCCCTTCGGCCTCGAGCTCCTTCAGGATGCGCTTGAGGTCGATGCGGTCGGCACCCTTGATGTCGAACGCCTTGGCGATGTCGCGCTTGGCGGTCAGGGTCGGGTTCTCGGAGATCCAGTCGAGGATCTGCGCCTTGGTGGGAAGCTGGCTCATGGCCCGCAGGTAGCACGCGGAGCGGGGGTCGTCATCCGGGAAGGTGTAACGGTCCGGGCGGACGGCGCCCTCAGGCGAAAAAGTCGCGCAGGATCCGCGCATAGACCGCCTTTAGGCGGCGGATGTCCTCGGTCGCGACGCGTTCGTCGACCTGGTGCATGGTCTGGCCGACGAGGCCGAACTCGACCACCGGGCAGTGATCCTTGACGAAGCGCGCATCCGAGGTGCCGCCGGTGGTCGAAAGCGCGGGGGTGACGCCGGTTTCGGCTTCGACCGCCTTCGTGACGAGATCGGAGAGCGGGCCGGGCGGGGTCAGGAAGCTCTCGCCCGAGATCCGGGCGGTGACCTCGGTCGCGGTGCCGAACTCGACGTCGATCTCGGCCGCAACGGTCTCGACCCAATCGACGAGCGAGGCGCCGGTATGAAGGTCGTTGAAGCGGATGTTGACGCTCGCGCGGGCTTCGGCCGGGATCACGTTGGTCGCCGGGTTGCCGGTATCGATGGTCACCGGGGCGAGCGTCGAGGGGTCGAAATGGTCGGTGCCCTCGTCGAGCCTGCGGGACGAGAGCCGGTCGATCAGCCGCGCCATGGCGGGCAGCGGGTTCAGCGCCCGGTGGGGATAGGCGGAATGCCCCTGCGTGCCCCGCACGGTCAGATGCGCGGTCAGAGAGCCCCGGCGGCCGATCTTGATCATCTCGCCGAAGGTCTCGGGGCAGGTCGGCTCGCCGACGAGGCAGGCGGACATGCGCTCGCCCTCCGCCTCCATCCAGTCGAGAAGGGCGCGAGTGCCGTCAATCGAGGGGCCCTCCTCGTCGCCGGTGACCGCGAGGATCAGAGCGCCGTCCGGCGGCGTGTCGGTGACGAAATCTATGGCGGCGGCGGCGAAGGCGGCGACGCCCGATTTCATGTCCGTCGCGCCGCGGCCCCAGATCTGGCCGTCGGTCTCGATACCCGAGAACGGATCGTGCGACCACGAGGCGGGATCGCCCACCGGAACGACATCGGTATGGCCGTTGAAGCCGAAGCTGCGGTCGTGACCCTTCTCGCCCCAGCGCGCGAAGAGGTTGCAGACCCCGCCCCGGTCGACACGGATGCAGGTGAAGCCGGCGGCGCTCAGATGAGACGCGAGCAAGGTGAGGGCGCCACCCTCCTCGGGCGTGACCGAGGGACAGCGGATGAGGTCCTGCGTCAGGGCGACGGGATCTGTGGCGGACATGGGGGCCTCCGGGGTGGAACCAGAGCGCCCTATCGTGGATCGCCGGGACCCGCAAATATTGGCGCGGTCCGGTCCTTGGAGGTCAGTCGTCGCCCGGGAAGAAGGGCGTCACCTGCGCGACGATGACGGAATTCTCGGCGAGCGCGCGGGCCATGAGCTCGGCCTCGTCCGCCTCGATCTCGTGGCCGGCCTTGCGGCGCTCCTCTTCGGTGCCGTAGCCAGTCACGTCGAGCGGGGCCATGTCGGCCTGCTTGAGGATCGCGACGGTCTCGCGAACCGCTTCGGCCTCGTCGACGCCCGATGCGTAGCACATGAGCGCGGCGCCGGTCGCGGCATCGGGCAGGCCGTCGCCGGCCTTGCGTCCGACCTCGACCACGAGGGTGTAGACCTGCTGGGTGCGTGGGGATTTCGCCATGTCCGTCCCATGGACGGAGCGGGCGGGCCTGTCAATCGACGGGCGCGCGCGCGGCGCTGTGGGTCAGAAATTCTTTCGAAAGGTCGGGCGGACCGATCCGGACCGGTCCGCCCGTTGACGATCAGCTCTTTACCGCGCGCCAGGCGGCGATGAGACCGCACGCGCCGATGATCGCGACGATCAGGTAGGCGATCCAGTTCGACGGCTCGTAGGCGCCGAAGAGAACGCTGAGAATGAAGTTCAGGACGGCAGCGCCGACGATGCCGAGAATGATGTTCGTGAGCAGACCGTGGTCGGCTCCCATGATCTTCTCCGCGATCCAGCCGGCGAGCCCGCCGAGAATGATTGTGATGATCCAGCCCATATCGATGTCCCTCTTTATCGGTGGTTAACAAATCCCCCGGCCAACCGTTTGGCAGCCGGGGCGGTTCCCTCTTTTCAGCCAGTGACTTCGACGGTCAGCGCGGCAAGATAGACGGCCATCATCAGGACACTCTCGATGCCGATCCGGGCGGGCCCCTCGCGCTGGCGCAGGATCAGCCCGGCCAGCAGGATCGCGGTCATCAGCAGACCCGTGCCGAGCCAGTAGACGTCGTTCAGTTCGATCGCGTGATAGAGCGAGCCGTCTCGATAGGCCACGTCGCCGGCCAGCAGGAACAACGTGTCGAACGTGTTGCCGCCGATGATGCCACCGATCGCCAGCTGCAGCGCCCCGCGCCGCACCGCGACGAGCGTCGTGACGAATTCGGGCAGCGAGGTCACCACGGCGGTGATCAACGAGCCCACCAGAGAGGAGGACATCGAGAAGCGTTCGATGAACTGCCCGCCGGCCTGGCTGATGAACCAGCCGCCGACGCCCATGATCACCACGAGGCCGACGAAGCTGAGCGCCGGACCGCGAACGGACTTGTTGGGCTCGTCGCCGTCTTCGGGCTCGTCCCGGCGGGTGTCCGAGGTGCGGACCGGCCGCCACATCGGGTTTTCCTTCACCGTCGTCGAGAGTTTGACGCCGTAGAGATAGACGACGAACAGGATCACCGAGACCGGGTGGATGCCGAAATAGGCGATGTCCGGGCCGGCGATCGCGCAGAGCGGCACGCTGAGCAGAATGATCAGCATGACGGCCTGGAAGAGGTTCGCGGGCTCTGCGGCCGCGTGTTCGAGGTTGGCGCGCTTGTGCAGAACGTCGGCGATGGCGAGGAACAGCGTCTGCGCGGCGATCCCGCCGACCGCGTTCGAGAAAGCGTAGGAGGCGTCCCCCGAAAGGGCCGCATCCACCGAGACCACCACACCGGCGAGCGATGTCGCGGCGCCGAGGATGAGGCCGCCGGCCATCGCTTCGCCCATCTTGGTGCGGTCGGCGATGATGTCGGCGAGGGCGGTTGCGCGGATGGAAGCCAGAACGACCGCGAGACCCGCGATGGCAAAGACGGCGAAGAGGAGCGGTATCGAAAGGTTTGTCAGCATGTCCCACGCTTTTCGGTCACGCCGTCCAACGGGGGTACATGGCATTTAGTTTCATGAATGTTTTCGCAGGCTTCGGCCTGCCGCCCCATGCGGCATGGACGCGGCGCGATTGGACTCGCCCGCCCGGGACGTCCGGAGCCCCACAAAATGGGCTTTGCGATTGGAATGCGCTTCTCGCCGTTTACCCGCTGTTTTGCGTCGAGGGTCTGCCAGCAAGGCGATGGCCCTGGGCCCGCACCACACGCGGCGCGGGCCCAGGCACGAGGTCAATCGCGGAGCAGCTCGTTGATGCCGACCTTCGAGCGGGTCTGTGCGTCGACGCGCTTCACGATCACCGCGCAATAGAGGTTGAGGTTGTTCTTGGTCGGCATCGAGCCCGACACGACCACCGAATAGGGTGGCACCTCACCCGTGAAGACCTCGCCGGTCTCACGGTCGACGATCTTGGTGGACTTGCCGATATAAACGCCCATGCCGAGGACGGCGCCCTCGCGGATGATGCAGCCCTCGACGACCTCTGAGCGGGCGCCGATGAAGCAATTGTCCTCGATGATCGTCGGCTCCGCCTGAAGCGGCTCCAGCACGCCGCCGATTCCGACGCCCCCCGAGAGGTGCACGCCCTTGCCGATCTGGGCGCAGGAGCCGACCGTCGCCCAGGTGTCGACCATCGTGCCCTCGTCGACATAGGCGCCGAGGTTGACGAAGGACGGCATCAGCACGACGCCCTTAGCGATATGGGCGGACTTGCGCACCACCGCGTTCGGCACCGCGCGGAAGCCTGCCTCGCGCCAGCGGGTCTCGTCCCAGCCGGCGAACTTGCTGTCGACCTTGTCGAACCAGCCGCCGCCCTGCGGACCGCCCGGATGGACTTCCATGTCCTTGATGCGGAAGCCGAGCAGGACTGCCTTCTTGGCCCACTGGTTCACGACCCAGTCGCCGCCCTCGGGCTTCTCGGCGACGCGCAGCTCGCCGCGGTCAAGCGCCTCGAGCGTTTCCTCGATCGCCTCGCGGGTCTCGCCGCCGGTCACGGGGGTGATGTCGGCGCGGTTGTCCCACGCCGCCTCGATGGCGCTCTCAAGGGCCTTGGTGTCCATGGGTGTCCCTCCGGTGTCTGTGTCGAGCGCCTCATATCTCGCGCCTCGGCCCGTGGAAACCCTGACGGCGGCTGGTGCATTCTCGGCAGGCGAGCTAGCTGTGATGAAGCCCCGAGTTCCGGAGAGAGAATGACTGACGAGGACAAGAGCCAGTTCCGCCACGCCGATACCGACTGGGAAACCGCGCGGGCCGTCCCGGATACGCCGCAGACGCGGTCGCCGGCCTACCGCCTGGCCTTCGGCGACGAGGATTTCCTGCTGCGGCGCGAATTGCGCCCGGTGCGGCTGCAGCTCGAGCTGATGAAATTCGACCTGCTGCTCGACGAGGCGGAGATCGATTCGACCGTGGTGCTGTTCGGCGGTGCGCGGATCAAGCGCCCCGAGGAGAAGCATTCGGCCAAGACGCCTGCGCTCGCCGAGATGAGTCGCTTCTACGACGAGGCGCAAACCTTCGCGCGGATCATGACCGAGAAGTCGCTGGCGCGCGGCGGTCGGGAATTCGTCATCGCGACGGGCGGCGGCCCGGGCGTGATGGAGGCCGGCAATCGCGGCGCGCACGAGGCGGGCGGGCGCTCGCTCGGGCTCAACATCGTCCTGCCGCACGAACAGGCGCCGAACGAATACGTGACGCCCGATCTCGCCTTCAACTTCCACTATTTCGCCATCCGGAAGATGCATTTCCTGATGCGGGCGCGGGCGGTCTGCGCGTTCCCCGGCGGCTTCGGAACGATGGACGAGCTCTTCGAGACGCTCACCCTCGTGCAGACGGGGCGGATGAAACAGGTCCCGATCCTGCTCTTCGGTCGCGAATTCTGGGAGAAGGTGGTGAACTGGGACGCCTTCGTCGAGGCCGGAACCATCGCCGAGGCGGATCTCGACCTCTTCCGCTATGTCGAGAGCGCCGAGGAGGCGATCGAGATCATCGAGAATTGGGGTGTCCGCGGTCCGCGCGAGAAGATTCCGGACAGGTAGATTATCGGAAGCGGTCAGCGCGATCGGGCGGAACAGAGCCGCCCGGTTCTTGTTGGGACCGCAACATCAAAATCGGAGGTCGGCAATGCCGAGTGACAATTCCAGCCTCGGTGAAGTGGTCGGCGAACTGAGAGAGGCCTCCCGCGACTCGGGTGGCGATCGGGTCTGCGTCGGGGATCTTGTGGATGCGCTGGACGAGCGCGGCTTCGGCGCAGCGATGGCGATCCTGCCGCTGCTCGAGCTTTCCCCCATCGGTGGTATTCCCGGCTTCCCGACGCTCCTCGCGCTGACCCTCGGCGCGATAACGGTGAGACTTCTGCTGGGCTACGAACATCTCTGGGTGCCGGGTTGGATCCGTAAGCGCTCGCTCAGCTCCGCACGTGTCGAGAAGACGCTGGAATGGCTGACCCCGGTGGCCTCCCGCATCGACAAGCGGTTGCAGGAAAGGCTCACGAGGCTCGCGGGTCCGACGGGACAACGTGCGGCGTGCATCGTGATCCTCTGCTTGCTGGTGATCGTTCCGCCGCTCGAGGTCATTCCGTTCGCGACCTCCGCGCCGATGATCGTCATCGCGTTCTTCGGTCTCGGGCTGTTGTTCCGCGACGGTCTTCTGATGGCGATCGCGTTTGCCGGGTCGGTCGCTGCGGGGGCCTTCGCCGGCTGGCTGGTGCTCGGACCCGAGTGAGTCCGAAAAGTCAGCGGGACGCGGACTCCCGCGCATCGTGCGCGTCGTCCTCGGCGCGCTCGACCCAGCGCAGGATCACGTCGCGGGCCAGTTTCTCGTCGAGCGTGGCGATCGCATGCCGCAGGTCCTTCATTGCGGTCGCCATCTCGATCTCTGACAGGTAGCCCTCCTGGGCGCGCAGGATCTTGGGATGCGGCGTTGTGAGCATGTCCGAAGAGATCAGAAGCTCCTCGTGCAGTTTCTCGCCGGGCCGCAGGCCCGTGACCTTGATCTCGATGTCTCCGTCGGGATTCTGGTCGTCCTTGACCGAATGGCCGGCCCCCTCGATCATCTGGCGCGCAAGGCGCTTGATCGGCACGGGCTTTCCCATGTCGAGAACGAAGACGTCGCCACCGCGCGCAAAGGATCCCGCCAGGCAGACGAGCCGCGCGGCCTCGGAAATCGTCATGAAATACCGGGTGACGTTCGGATCGGTGAGGGTGACGGGACCGCCGCGCTCGATCTGCTCCTTAAAGAGCGGGATGACCGATCCCGAAGAGCCGAGAACGTTGCCGAAGCGCACCATGGAAAAGCGGGTATGTTCGGATCGCGTCGCGAGATCCTGGATCACCAGCTCCGCCAGCCGCTTGGACGCTCCCATGACGTTGGTGGGGCGGACGGCCTTGTCGGAGGAGACGAGAATGAAGCGCTCGACGCCGCCGTCGCGCGCCGCCTCACCCATGATCCGCGTTCCGAGCACGTTGTTCTTGAGGCCGGGCAGGGCGTTGCATTCGACGAGAGGCACGTGCTTGTAGGCCGCCGCGTGCAGGATGACGTCGATGCCGTTCTCGGCGATGACGCGGCGCACGGTTTCGTCGTCGAGGACCGATCCCAGGATCGGCACGATCTTGGGGCCTCGCGAAATCTCCCGCAGCTCCTTCTCGATCGTGTAGAGCGCATGTTCCGAGTGGTCGAGCAGCACCACGCAATGCGGTTTGCAGGCGATGATCTGACGGCAGAGCTCCGATCCGATGGACCCGCCCGCGCCGGTGACGAGGATACGGCGGTCGGAATAGGCGTGGCTGACGCCGGGGAGCTCGCTCTCGAGCCGGTTGCGGCCGAGGAGATCGTCGAGCGAGACGGTCTTCGGGCGCTCGCGCATTCCACCCTTGCCCACGAGCTCGGCGAAAGAGGGCAGGGCGTGCACCTCGCAGCCGATCTGGCGGAGGCTGTGGGCGATCTGCGCGAGTTTGGGCTGGCTGATTGACGGCATCGCGAGGATCACCCGGTCGATCCTCTTTTCCGCGACGAGGTTCTTGATCTGGGACGATGCGTAGACCGGCAGACCCGAGATACGTAGCGACTGGAGCGTCGGATTGTCGTCGATGAAGGCGACGGGATGGGCGTCGTAATCGCTCTTGAGCGCAGCGACAAGCTGCTGGCCCGTGCGGCCGGCTCCGTAGACCAGGAGGCGGATGTGCTGGTGCCCGCGGCGATAGATGTCGAGCAGCCATTGCCGCAGCAGGATCCGCCAGCCCGCGCAAAA
The DNA here is from genome assembly GCF_000521785.1 of Roseivivax halodurans JCM 10272. Lineage (GTDB taxonomy): Bacteria > Pseudomonadota > Alphaproteobacteria > Rhodobacterales > Rhodobacteraceae > Roseivivax > Roseivivax halodurans. The sequence goes on along the minus strand of NZ_JALZ01000018.1, from coordinate 19,119 downwards.
GACGAGGTAGAGGAACGTGAATATCACGAAGACCTCGACCGGTACCGGGCGCCCCGCGACAAGGTCGATGGCGGCGCCGCTCGCACCGACCATTACGGCAAAAAACGCCGTCAGCACGATGCCTCGTGTCTCGTAGGCGTTGAGCTTGATCTTGGGAAGGCCCATGACGATCGAAAGCCCGGCGCCGACGATGAGCATTGCCCCGGCCACGGGAGCCGCCTCGATGACGACCGCAGGCGCGAGACGCACGTCGCCGTTAAGCGCCAGCGACAGCATGAAAGCGCCGACCGCCACAAAAAGATCAAGGCTTAGGAAGATCGCTTCCTTCTGGGGTCGTGTCAGGACTGTGACGAAGCGGAAGAGCATCGGAGACTCGAAGGCAGAACGAGGTTCGATTTTCGCCATGATCCGTCCGTGTCCCACATTCCGCTGCCCCCTGCGACATCGGCAGGCCGGGTGTTCGACACGCACATATTTCGCGCCGGCCCCGGGTATTATTCTTTCTGGCTATACGAGGCAGGGGGATAGCCAAACAAGTTCCCGCAAAGCGATTAGGGTGAAGCGTTGCATTTTGGGCGATACCTCGCCGACGCTCCTTGGCGTCAACGCCTGTTTTTTAGGCGATAGGCGCGCAATTAGTGCGCAAGAGGCTCTTTCCGGTAGGATGTCGACGGGATACATCCCCTTGGAATTCTTCAGGCGAGGCTATCAACGCCGACGCCGTCAGGTCATCCAAGGAGAGACCCGCCATGGGCTACAAGGTCGTCGTCGCCGGTGCCACCGGAAATGTGGGCCGCGAAATGCTCAACATTCTTGCCGAACGGGAATTCCCCGTGGACGAGATCGCCGCACTCGCGTCGCGCCGGTCTCTCGGAACCGAAGTGAGCTTCGGAGACAGGACGCTCAAGACGCAGGACATCGAGCAGTTCGATTTCAGCGGCTGGGACATGGCTCTGTTTGCCATCGGCTCGGACGCCACGAAGACCTACGCTCCGCGCGCGGCCGAGGCCGGATGCATCGTGATCGACAATTCCTCGCTCTACCGCTACGATCCCGACGTCCCGCTGGTGGTTCCGGAAGTGAACCCCGAGGCCGTCGACGGCTATTCCAAGAAAAACATCATCGCCAACCCCAACTGCTCGACCGCGCAGATGGTGGTGGCGCTGAAGCCGCTGCACGACCGAGCGAAGATCAAGCGCGTCGTGGTGTCGACCTACCAGGCGACTTCCGGTGCCGGCAAGGAGGGCGTCGACGAGCTCTGGGATCAGACCAAGGCGATCTACAACCCGACCGACGATGTGCCGCCGAAGAAATTCCAGAAGCAGATCGCCTTCAACGTCATTCCGCATATCGACGTCTTCATGGAGGACGGCTCCACCAAGGAAGAGTGGAAGATGGTGACGGAGACGAAGAAGATCATCGACAAGTCGATCAAGGTCACCGCGACCTGCGTGCGGGTGCCGGTCTTCGTCGGCCATGCCGAGTCGATCAACATCGAGTTCGAGGATCATCTCGACGAGGCCGAGGCGCGCGACATCCTGCGGGAGGCGCCCGGGATCATGGTGATCGACAAGCGCGAGGACGGTGGCTACGTCACGCCGGTCGAGTGCGTCGGCGATTTCGCGACCTTCATCAGCCGCATCCGTCAGGACAGCACGATCGATAACGGCATCAACCTCTGGTGCGTTTCGGACAATCTCCGCAAGGGCGCCGCGCTGAACGCCGTTCAGATTGCCGAGACTCTGGGCAAGCGGGTCCTGCAGAAGGGCTGAACTCTCGCTTCGAGAACCGAATTGCGCGGCGGCACGGACAATGATCCGCGCCGCCGCGTTTCGTTCCGGCATTCTCTTCTCTTGCCGCGGAAAAGCCGCTCTTCCGCCGGCGGTTCGCAGACGAGCGGCCAAAATGCGGACATGACTGCCCTGTAATGCTCGGCAGACGTCTCAGAGGAGGCGCGCCACGCCGGAGGAGGCCGCATGAACAACGATTTGTCCGATATTGCCCGGGGCCGACGTATCAGCGCGGTGACTGCGCGCGAGCTGGACCTCATCGCACATCATGCCCGCCCCGCCCCGAGCTCGCAGGTCCCCGCCGAGAAGCCGGCAACATTGCGCGAGGCGCTGCGCATGTTCTTGTCGCGCGTGACTCGGTGGATCGGCTGACGAGATTGGGCAGCGGCGTCGCGGCCACATCCCGCGGCGAATTTAGGCTCGCTCCGGACCTTTGTAGGCCGGTTGCTAACGCCAGTGCATATTACTCAAAACAGACGCGACGGAGGCAGAGCATGTCGCAATCCCCGACCCTTCCCGCACGCCGGGAAACCGAAACCCGTCTCCAGCTCGCGCGCGTTTTGCGGCCGTTGCTCGACGCCGCGACAGATTGGACGGGACTGGCCTCGGCGCTCGCTGCGCGCGGCTATTGCGTATCGTTCGCCGACGGCCGGCTGATGCTCTGGGATACCGTGGCGGACGCTCCGGTCTGCCTTGGCAGCGACATCGAGTGCCCACTTTCCTCCCTCGTGCCGCGCCTCGGTCGTCCCCGCTTGCGACTCGGGCGCGACGGCCGCAGCGCGGCGCTGGTCTGACGGATCAGACCGGCAGGAACCGGTCGGCGCCGGTGTCGTAGTATTCGAGGTCGCCCTCGCCGATCTCGGTCCAGAGCCCGTGCAAGGTCAGCTGCTGGGTGTCCACGGCCTCTTTCACGAAGGGGAAGGTCATCAGATTCTCGAGGCTCACGAGCACCGCTTCGCGTTCCAGCGCGCCGGGCTGCTCCGCTTCGGGAAGCTCCCGGGCGCTGACCCGGTCGTAGCCGGGACGCAGGAGGTCCATCCAGCGGCCGACAAAGCTCGACTTCTCCTCGAGCTCCGGCGCCCGGCCCGAGCACATGTCGAGGCAACCCTGCACCCCGCCGCACCGCGAATGGCCGAGAACGATCAGGTGCGAGACCTTGAGAGCGGTCACTGCGAACTCGATCGCGGCCGATGTGCCGTGCTGCGCTCCGTCGGGTTCGTAGGGCGGAACGAGGCTGGCGATGTTGCGATGAATGAAGAACTCTCCGGTATCGGCGCCGAAGATCGAGGTCACGTGCACGCGGCTGTCGCAGCAGGAGATCACCATCGCCTTCGGTCGCTGCCCCTCGGTGGCCAGACGCCGGTACCAGGCCGCGTTCTCGGCATGGGTCGTCGCTTTCCAACCGTGATAACGCTGGACAAGGAGCTTCGGGAGCGGCTTGGCGTGCTGCATCAGGGGCCTCCGTGAAGATGTGTCCGGATCGCGATACTGCGCTTTCGCGCTGAATTCGAGGGAAAAGCCTCTTGCCGGGAAACCTTTCGGGAAGGGGAGTTGGGGCATGGTCGATGTCGGGTTTGGGTAAGGTGGGTAGAGGAGAAACGGACATGATGCCCGAGACGCTCGTGATCCGAGACGAGGTCGTCACGCTCGATCTGGACCGGCTCGGAGCGTTACGCCCCGCGCCGGGTGATGCCGAGACCGAGGCACGGCTCGCCGCAGCGCTCGAGGCGCTCGCAGCGACGCTGGCGGACGTGGAATCCTGCTGGCGGCGCGACGATCCCGCGCAGATGCTTCGGGCGATCAGCGCGGCGCAAGGCCTCGCCGAACCGCTCGGCATGGTGAAACTCGAGGTCACCCTGCGCGCGGTCCGGGGCTGCCTCGTCTCCGGAGACGCAGTCGCGCTGGCCGCGACATTGGCGCGGATGCTGCGGGTGGGCGAACGCTCCCTGGCCGCGATCTGGGACCGGCATGGCATGCTCCTGCTCTGACGCGCGGTCGGTCGTCGAGACTTGCGCGGTCACCCCCTTGCGCGCCGGAGCGCGGGCCATAGTGTTGCGGCCGACACCGAAACCGAGAGAGCCCGATGCCCCTGACCTTCGCCGCTGATACTGACGATGCCCTGCCGCTCCACGTGATCGAGGAAGGCGGGCGTGACGCCTGGCTCGAAGACGCGCCGGACCGGGTGAAGGCCTGGGTGAGCGCCTCCGCGTTCACCGGCGGCATCGGGCAGGCGCTGCTCGTACCGGGCGAAACCGGCGCGCCGGAGGCGGCGCTTGCCGGCTACGGCACTGCCGCCCAACGTGCGCGCCTGCGCTTTCCACTTGCGGCGGCCCTGCCGGGGCTCGGAACCCAGACCTACCGGATCGCGTCCGGCCTGCCCGCCGATGCGGTCGAGCGCGAGACGCTGGGCTGGCTGTTCTCCGGGTACGGGTTCTCGCGTTACCGCGACCAGACGCCGAAGGGACCGTCGCTCGTCGCGCCGGAGGGCATCGACGCTGAACGGCTGGAGGTGCTGGGCGCGGCCGAGACGCTGATCCGGGATCTCGTCAACACGCCGGCTTCGGATATGGGGCCCGAGGCGCTGGAACGCGCCGCACGCGAACAGGCGGACCTCTTCGGCGCGTCGATCGAGGTCACGACCGGCGCGGCGCTTCTGGAGAAGAATTTCCCGATGATCCACGCGGTCGGGCGCGCCGCGGCGCAGGAGCCCCGCCTCATCGACATGAGCTGGGGCAGCGAGGGTCCGCGGCTCACGCTCGTCGGCAAGGGCGTGTGTTTCGACACGGGCGGGCTGAACCTCAAGCCAGGCAGTTCCATGGGCCTCATGAAGAAGGACATGGGCGGCTCCGCCAACGTCCTCGGTCTCGCGCATGCGATCATGGCGCTGGGGCTCAAGCTGCGGCTGCGGGTGCTGATCCCGGCGGTGGAGAACTCGGTTTCGGCCGACAGCTTCCGTCCGCAGGACATCCTGACCTCTCGCAAGGGCCTGACGGTCGAGATCAACAACACCGATGCCGAGGGGCGGCTGGTCCTCGCTGATGCGCTGGCGCTTGCCGACGAGGCCAAGCCGGACCTCATCCTGTCGATGGCGACGCTCACCGGCGCGGCGCGCGTGGCGGTGGGCCCCGATCTCGCGCCGTTCTATGCCACGGAGGACAGGATCGCCGAGGCGATCACGGCGGCGTCCGGACCCGCGGCCGATCCGGTCTGGCGGATGCCCTACCACGAGCCCTACGAGGCGATGATCGAGCCCGGGATCGCCGATCTCGACAACGCGCCGTCGGGCGGTTTCGCGGGTTCGATCACCGCGGCGCTGTTCCTGCGCCGCTTCGTGACCGAGACGCCCGCCTACGCGCATTTCGACATCTTTTCCTGGCAGCAGACCTCTGTGCCCGGGCGCTCGAAGGGTGGCTTCGGACAGGGACCGCGCGCGATCCTCGGGGCGCTGCCGGACCTTCTGGGGCTCTGATGGACCGCCGCACCACGCCCGCCAATGCACGCGTCGCCGCCGCTTATCTGCGCGGCAAACTGGCCGCGATGTCCTATGTCGAAGGCACTCCGGCGCGGGTGACGGCGCCGGTGGCCGATCTCGATTATTCGCCCGAGGGCCCGCGGGACCGTCAGGTTCTCATGGGGGCCGCTCTCACGATATACGAGCGGGTCGGGCGACACGCCTTCGTGCAGGCGGAGGCAGACGAGTACGTCGGCTACGTCCGTGCCGACGCGATCGGCGTGTCGCCAGCCCCGACGCACCGCGTCAGCGCACGGGCGACGCATGTCTATCCCGAGCCGGATATGAAGGTCACCGAGCGGATGAGCCTGTCGCTCGGCAGCCTCGTGACGATGACGGGCGAGCGGAAGCGCTTTGCCGAGACGCCGCTCGGCTTCATCCCCCTCCAGCACCTGCGGGCGGCGGACGACTTTGAGACCGATCCGGTAACCGTGGCGGAGCGGCTGATCGGAACGCCCTATCTCTGGGGCGGCAACTCGGCTTTCGGGATCGACTGCTCGGGGCTCGTCCAGATCGGGTGCCAGGCCTGCGGGATCCCTTGCCCGGGCGACAGCGATCTGCAGGAGGCCGCGATGGGCGAGGCGCTGGATGCTGAGGCCGAACTCAGGCGGGGCGACCTTCTGTTCTGGAAGGGCCATGTCGGCTGGATGGCCGATGGCAAGACGCTGCTTCACGCCAATGCCCATGCCATGGCTGTCGCCTACGAGCCGGTCGAGGGTGCGATCGAACGGATCCGCACGCAGGGGGACGGGCCGGTCACCCGGCGGGCGCGGCTCGCGCTCTGACGCTGCTCAGTCGACCGCGCGGATCAGCTTGCGTTCGAGCACGCGCAGCACCATCCGCAGGTCGTGCCCCCGCTTGAGGATCTGGCCGTCCATGCCGACGACCACGTATTGCCCCTGCCGATTGCGCAGCTTGGGGCGCTTTTCGATCCGGTAGAGCGGCTGCTCGGCCGCGCGGCGGAAGATCGAGAAGACCGCGGCATCCCTGAGCGCGGAGATGGCGTAGTCGCGCCATTCGCCGGCGGCGACCATGCGGCCGTAGAGCGAGAGGATCTGGTTCAGCTCCGGACGCTGGAACATCACCGTGTCGGGGCCGGGCGTGGCGGGAAATGGGGTAAGCGACGTCATTGCTCCAAGAATTGCGCGCGTGGGGCCCTGAAATCAAGTAACGCGCGGCGCTCAGGCAAAGGCGCCGTGGCAGAACCAGCCGGGCGACATCGCGGCGCCGTGGGCGTAGTAGAGCCAGAGCCGGTCGCCTGCATCTGTCTGCACCCGCCAGTAGTCGCGCTGGCCGCTGCGCCAGTCGGGGTCGTCGAGCCACCATTCGGGCGCGATCCGCTCGGGGCCTTCCCCCCAGGCGAGCGCGAGATCGCGGCCGCGCCAGCGGATGCGTCGCGGTAGGGCCGGGCTGTCGCCTGTGCCGATGAGCGGTTCGGGCCGCCAGAGCATCAGAGGCCTTGGGCGAGGGCGCCGGGGCCAGAAAATGGCGGGATCGGACCAGGCGGCGGCCAGCACCGTCGCCCCCTTTTCGGGAATGTGGCTCTCGGCGGGGTGGACGCGGGTGATCGCCTCCATCCCGAGCCGTGCGCCGAGCCGCCCGATCAGGTCGTCGATCCCGCCCCCGGCTCTCAGCCGCTCGGCGACGGCGCGGCCCGCCTCGAGATGGCCAATCTTGTCGCGCAGCTGCAGCGGCTCGTGCACCAGCGCTTCGAGTCGGAGCATGTCGATGCCGAAGCCCGCGTCGATCTCGGCCGCCTTCATGGCGAGAAGCGTGCGCAGCCGGTCCTCGGCCGCCGAAGGACGCGCGAGGCCGACATGCCGCCATTCCATGCTCTGGTCGGTGCGGTGCGCTTCGAGCCGCAGGGTGCGCGCGCCGCGCCCGGCGCGCTCGAGCCGCTGGCAGAGGCGGGGGAGCATGCACGAGAGCGCCGCCATCACGTCCTCCTCGAGGCCGATCGGATCCGGGAGCGTCATCCGCACGGCGAAGCGCTCAGGCGCGGTGGCGGGCGAGATGGGCTCGGGCGCGGCCCCGGTCGCCTGGTCGAGCCGGAGCACGAGACCGGTGCCGAAGCGGCGTGCGAGCGTGGCGCGGGGCTGGCCGGTCAGATCGCCGATGCGCCGCAGGCCGAGCCGGGCGAGCGCCTCCACCGTCTCGGGCGGCAGACGCAGGGCGGCGACGGGAAGGGGACCCAGCGCGGACCGGGCGGTGCCCGGCGCGGCGATGCGCGCGGCCGCAGCCCGGGAGCCTGTATGCACCGGGGTCGCTCCGCCCCGCTCCCAGTGCCGCCGCTTGCCGGCCCGCGCCCGGGTCGCCCGCGCCTCCTGGTCGATCGCGTCGCCAGAGCGGTGCGAGGCTGCGCCGCTTCCGGCATAGCGCGCCAGCGCCCAGGCGGCGCCGAGCGTGTCGGCGATCCCGGCGCGCACGGTCAGGTGTAGATCGGCGCAATCCTGTTCGACCTGCGCGAGCAGCGCCGTCTCGCCGCCGAAGAGATGCGCGCAGCCGGTGAGGTCGATCACCAGCGCCTCGGGCGCCTCCGGGGCGACCCAGGGAGAGAACTTGCCCGCCCAGCGGTGCAGGGTGTTCAGGAACGCCGCGATGCGGTGCGGGGCCTCGGGGCGGGTGACCAGATCGGCGCAGACCGCATGGGCGTCGCGCAGCGGCTGGCCGCGGTAGAGCCCCGCCTCGGAGGCGGCGAGGGACAGCGACGAGAGGAACTGCGCGTTGCCCTCCTCGCGCACGAGCGCGAAGGGCACGCTTTCGAGGCCGGGATCGAGGCGCATGGCCTGTTCGGCCCCAAGGCGCGGAAACCAGAGGGAGAGGATGCGGCGGTTGGTCATGTCGGATCAAAGTGGCAGCTTTGTTCACCCTGTGTTCTAGCTTGCCACCATCGCGGAGTCGACCCGCGATCAGCCGGAAGGACCGTCATCACCTGCGAGAAAGAGCGCCGATCACGAACCGGCGTGGTCGGGATCAGGCGGCGAAGCCCTGCTGATCGAGGATGCGAACGCCACCGATGCGCCAGGCGCCGTCCACCTCGCGCATCTCGTAGTCGAGCACATGGACGATGCCGCGGGAATCCTGCACGAGCACCTCCTGCCAGAGCTGGCCGGCCTCTTCGCGCAGTTCGCCGAAGCTCACCTGGCCCGGCCGCCAGACCATCGGGTAGCCCTGTTCGACCATGGTTCCGAAGTTCTGGGGCGTGCGGAAGAGCGACTGGATGCCCGGTGCGGCGAAATCGAAGGCGCTTTCCACATCGCTGTCGCGGAAGGCCTGCATCTGGCCGGAGATCACGGCCTCGATCTCGGGATCGGTGGCGCGCTCCTGCGCGAAGGACAGGCCGGGCACGGCCAGCGCTATGCAGAATATGAGGGGGCGGAGCATGGCGGGACCTCCCTTGTCGTTGCGTCACCCTGTGGGCAAGATGACGCGCGTGGGCGATCCGGCAAGGGAACGCGGCCCAGGGAGACGCGGTTTGAGGTGATCATGGGGTACAAGCTCAAGACAGACGATCCAGATCTCGCGCAGGGTCTCCGCCGGGTGGCGGCAGAGCAGCTCGACGGGGCGCTCGACGCTCTCGAAGGCCGGGGCGATCCCGACGTGCACGAGGCGGTGCACGACGCGCGCAAGCGCTGCAAGAAGCTGCGCGGGCTGATCCGGCTCTATCGCGGGGCCTTCCCGGGCTACAAACCCGAGAACAAGGCCCTCCGCGACGCCGCGCGCCACCTGTCGGATCTGCGCGACAAGACGGCGATGATCGAGACCTACGACCGCATCATGGAGCGCTATGGCGACACGCTGAACCGGTCCGCCTTTGCCCCGCTCCGGGCCGGGTTCACCCGCGACCGTACGGCGGCCGGGGAGGGGGGCGATCTGGCGGACCGCCGGGCCGCGATGGCCGAGGCGCTGCGGGCAGTGCGCGGCCGCGTCGACCTCTGGGAGCTGGACGAGGCCGGGTTCGACGCGATCAGGGAGGGCATCTTCGCGAGCTACGCCCGGGCGCGGGACGCGATGGCGCCCGCCGAGGAGAGCCGCGATCCCGAGCGGCTGCACGAGTGGCGCAAGCGGGTGAAGTACCACTGGTACCACATGCGCCTTCTGTCCGAGGCGAAGTCCGAGACGGTGAAGACGCGGGAGGCCTCGACCGACGAGCTCTCCGACATCCTCGGCGACCATCACGACCTCGTGGAGTTCGCAGCCCGGCTCGACGGCGCGGCGCTCGGCGACAGGCCGGCTCGCGTCATGCGGGGGCTCGTGCGCGAGGAGACGGCGCGGCTCGAGGAGGAGGCGTTCACCCTCGGACGCGCGCTCTTCGCCCGGAAGCCGAAGAAGGTCGCGAAGGACCTGCGCAAGGCGGTCACCACGTCCTACGCCGCGGCGTGACGGGCGTCGGGGCACGCGGGCGCCACCGCCGCCGTGCGGGGATCCGCCGGAACGAGGACGCGCCACCCCGGAGGGGCGGCGCGTCGATGTCGTGACGGCGCGGCCCGGCGGTCAGCCGAGTTCCCCGTTCAGTCCGCGTTCGATCAGCGCCACGGTCTCGTCGATGCCGTAGAGCGCTACGAACCCGCCGAAGCGCGGGCCCTGGCTCGCGCCGAGCAGCACCTCGTAGAGCGCCTTGAACCAGTCGCGCAGCGGATCGAAGCCGTGCTCCTTGCCGACGGCGAACACGATGGTCTGCAGCGTCTCGTCGTCCTGCGAGCCCTCGTGCGCCTGCAGCCGCGCGGCGAGATCGCGCATCGCCGCCGCCTCCTTCTCGTCGGGCTCCCGGAAAACCTTGTGGGGCTTCACGAAATCCTCGTAGTAGCGGACCGCGAAGCCGGCCGCGGCGTCGAGATCTGGATTGCCCTCGGGCGAGGCATCGGGCGCATAGCGGATGATGAAGCCCCAGAGCGTCTCCTTATCCTCGGCGCCCGACACGCTCGCGAGGTTCAGCAGCATCGCGAAGGACACGACCATCGTGGAGGCGGGCACGTTGTGGCCGTGGACGTGGTAGACCGGATTGGCGAGGCGCTTCTCCGCGTCCTGATCCGCGTAGGCGCGCAGCTGCTGGTGGTACTCGTCGACGGTCTTGGGGATCACGTCCCAGGACAGGCGCTTGGCCGTCTTGGGCTTCTGGTACATGTAATAGCCGAGGCTCTCGGTCGAGGCGTAGGTCAGCCATTCGTCGATCGTCAGGCCATTGCCCTTTGACTTCGAGATCTTCTCGCCCTTCTCGTCGAGGAAAAGCTCGTAGGTGAAGTGCTCGGGCTTGCGGCCGCCGAGGATCTCGCAGATCCGGTCGTAGATCGGCGTGTTGGTCGAGTGATCCTTGCCGTACATCTCGAAATCGACGTCAAGCGCGGCCCAACGGGCGCCGAAATCGGGCTTCCACTGCAGCTTCACGTTGCCCCCGGTCACGGGCAGTGTCCATTCGCGCCCCGACTCGTCGTCGAAGGTGACGGTGCCCTCCTTGGCGTCCACGTGCTTGATCGGGACGTAGAGCACGCGGCCCGTCTCGGGATGGATAGGCAGGAAGATCGAGTAGGTCTGCTGGCGCTCCTCGCGCAGCGACTTAAGCATGACCTCCATCAACGCATCGTAGCGCTCGGCGGCGCGCAGCAGCGTCTCGTCGAACCGGCCCGAGCGATAGTAATCGGTGGCCGAGACAAATTCGTACTCGAAGTCGAACGCGTCGAGGAAGGCACGCAGACGCGCGTTGTTATGGTGGCCGAAGCTCTCGTGCGTGCCAAAGGGGTCGGGCACGTCGGTCAGGGGCTTCTGCAGATGCGCCTTCAGGCCCTCGGGATCGGGCACGTTGTCGGGCACCTTGCGCATCCCGTCCATGTCGTCCGAAAAGCAGATCAGCCGCGTCGGGATGTCCGAGATCACCTCGAAGGCGCGGCGGATCATCGTCGTGCGCGCGACCTCGCCAAAGGTGCCGATATGCGGCAGGCCAGAGGGGCCGTAGCCCGTCTCGAACAGCACGTGGCCCTTCTCGGGCGGACCGCTCTCGTAGCGTTTGAGCACCCGGCGCGCCTCTTCGAACGGCCAGGCCTTCGAATTCATCGCCGCATCGCGCAGATCGGACATTGCACCAAGGCTCCTGTCAGGGTCGGAAACGCGGCTCTCCGCCGCACGGGGCTCCCTATTGCGGGGGGTGTTCCGGGTCAATAACGTCGCCCGCGACAGATGACAGCCAAACCGGAGATCCGAGCCCCATGACCGACAGCATCGAACATGCTATGAGCCCGCAGGATTGCCTCGTCGCCCTCATGATCGCGGTGTCGGCCTCGGACGAGAACATCCGCACGACGGAGCTTCTGAAGATCGAATCCGCGGTGGCCATCCTGCCGATCTTCGACGGCTACGACACAGACCGGATCAAGGCGATGTCGACGCTGATCTTCGACCTCTTCGACCAGGAGGACGGGCTCGACGCGCTCTTCGGCCTACTGCGCGCGCATCTGCCCGAGCGGCTGAACGAGACCGCCTACGCGCTCGCCTGCGACGTGGCCGCTGCCGACGGCTCGCTGGCCGACACCGAGATCCGCCTGCTCGAGGAGATCCGCGACGAGCTGTCGCTCGACCGCCTGCACGCGGCGGCGATCGAACGGGGCGCGCGGGCGCGGCATCTGCGCGCGTAAAAGCCCGGCCGGAGCGCGAGTTGCGATCTGCGGAGCCTCCGGCGGGGATATTTCGATCAAGAAGAAGGCGGATCGCGTCCGGGGATCAGCGGGCGGCCGCTTCGGTCAGCAGGCCTTCGGCGACGAGGCGCCGCGCCCAGCCTTCGGGGCCGTCGAAGTGGTGGGTCTGCCAGCCGCGCGCCGCGGCGGTGGCGATGTTGTCGGTGCGGTCGTCGGTGAAGAGCAGGGCGCCCGGAGCGATGCCGCAATCGGCCTCCATCGCGGCGAAAATGTCGGCATCGGGCTTGGCCAGTCCCATGTGGCCCGAGATGTAGCGGCGGTCGAACTCGCCAAGGAAAGGCCATTGTGGCTCGGCGAGCGCGAAGGTTCCGATGCCGAAGTTCGAGAGCGCGAAGACCGGCGTGCCGCCCGAACGGAGCGCGCGCAGGAGGCGTACGGAATGCGGGATCTCGGGGCCCGCGAGCTTGAGCCATGAATCGTGCCAAAGGCGGATCTCGTCGGACCAGTCCGGATAGGCTCCGGCGGTCTCGTAGACCATGGCGCGGAAGTCGTGCCCACGGTCTATACGGTCGTTCATGTCGTGCAGGTCGACCTCGGCGAAGAGCCGCTCGCGCGCCTCGCGGCCGATGACCGCGTCGAAATGGCGCTCGGGCTGCCATTCGATCAGCACGTTTCCGATGTCGAAGACGACGGCTTCGATGCTCATTTTGCGCCTCCTGCGCGGGACCGCAGCGCCGCGCGCATCTCGCGTTCGAGCGCGTCGAGAAAGCGCGAGCGGTCCGCCTTGGTAAAGCCCGGGCCGCCGCCCTGGCGGAACGGGTCGGCGGCGCGCAGGTCGGTCATGAGATCGCGCGTGGCGAGCGCCTGACCAACATTGCGCGCATCGAGCGCGTCTCCGTTCGGTTTGAGGACGCGGGCGCCCCCCTCGACGCAGCGCGCGGCAAGGGGGATGTCCTGCGTCACCACGATGTCGCTCTCCCCCGCGCGTTCGGCGATCCACATGTCGGCGGCGTCGGGGCCCTCGGGCACGACGACCATCTCGACCAGCGGATTGCTCGAGGGGCGGATGCCGCCGTTCGAGACCATGCGCACCGGCACCTTGTGGCGCGTCGCCACGCGCTCGGCCTCGGCCTTCACCGGGCAGGCATCGGCGTCGATGTAGAGCACCGTCACCCGTGGAGCGCCTCGGCATGGAAGGCGACGTGCTCCTCCATGAAGGTCGACATGAAGAAGTAGCTGTGATCGTAGCCCTTCTGCAGCCGGAGCTGGCCGGGCTGGCGGCGGGCGGCCATCGCCTCGGCAAGCGCCTCGGGCTTCAGGAGATCGACGAAGTTGTCGTCGGTGCCCTGATCGATCAGCACCGGGCCGTTAAATCCGCGCTCGCGCATCAGGAGCGTCGCATCGTGCTCCTTCCAGGTGGCCTCGTCCTCGCCGAGATAGGCTTTGAACTGCTTGCGGCCCCAGTCGCTTGTGGTCGGGTGCGCGATCGGGGCGAAGGCCGAGACCGACTGGAAGCGGCCCGGAAGGCGCATCGCGGCGGTGAGCGCGCCGTGCCCGCCCATGGAATGGCCGGTGATCGACTGGCGGTCCGCATCGACCGGGAAGTGCTCGGCGAGGAGGGCGGGCAACTCGTCGGTCACGTAGTCCCACATGCGGAAATGCGGGGCCCAGGGGTCCTGCGTGGCGTTCACGTAGAAGCCCGCGCCCTTGCCGAGATCGAAGGCGTCGTCGTCGGCGACGCCCTCGCCGCGCGGGGAGGTGTCGGGAAAGCAGATCGCGATGCCGGCCTCGGCGCACCAGGCCTGCGCGCCGGCCTTGGTCATGGCGTTCTCGTGCGTGCAGGTGAGGCCCGAGAGATACCACAGGAGCGGCACCGTGCCGAACTGCGCCTTCTCCGGCAGGAAGAGCGCGAAGGTCATCTCGCAATTGGTGGACGATGCGGCGTGGCGGTAGACGCCCTGCGTGCCGCCGAAGACGCGGTTTTCCGAAACGGTTTCCATGGCGTTTCCCCTGTGGCGCTTGCGGACATAGCCGTGACGCATGGCGCGCGGCGGCGCAAGTCTCAGACAGAGACCAATGCGATGACGCCCGAGACGGTCAGGATCGACGCGGCCGTCGAGATGAGGATCGCCGCCGAGACACGCTGCGGCGCGACGCCGTAATGCTGGGCGAGGATGAAGACGTTGCCCGCGACCGGCAGCGCGGCGGCCGAGATCACGACGGATGCGTCATAGGCGCTGACCGGGAAGAGCAGCAGCGCTCCCGCGGCGACGAGAGCGGGGTGCAGCACCAGCTTGGCGAAGGACAGCCAGCCAGAGACGGCCAGCCGTTCGGCGGATTTCGACGCGAGCGAGGCGCCGATGGCGAAGAGCGCGCCGGGTGTCGCGGCATTGCCGAGGATGGTGAGGAAATCCTCGACCACGACGGGCATGGGCAGCGCGGCGGCGGAAACGCCGAGCCCGAGAACGATGGAGACGATCATGGGGTTCTTCAGAAGACCCAGGCCGACCGTGCGCAGCACGCCCGCGGACATCCGTCCGTCGCGCGATCCGGTGACGAGGATCACGAGGAGCGAGGAGAACACGATGAGGTCGATCGCGAGGACGAGGATGATTGGTCCGACCGCCTCCTGCCCGAGGAGGACCGCGAGCATCGGCACGCCGAGAAAGCCGGTATTCCCGATGGCCGCGCATTGCGCTTCGATCGCCGCGACCTCGACGCTCTGGCGCCGCCAGAACGCGACCCCGAGCGCGATGGCGTAGACGAAGGCTGTGCCCCAGAGATAGGCGGCGGCGAGATGCGCGTCGAAGATGTCGGAAAAGCTCAACGTCGCCGAGAACCGGAAGAGCATCGCCGACAGGGCGAAGTAGAACACGAACTTGGTGAGGTAGGCCGTGGCCTCCTGCGTGAAGAAGTTCGTGCGCCCGGCGCCGTAGCCGAGCGCGATCAAACCGAAGAAGGGCAATGTCTTGAGGAGGATCTCGAGCATGCCGGTTTTGGTAGCAACCTTTTCCGGAGGGTCAATCGCGGTTGGCTCCGGGTCGCGATGCCCCTCGAGACTCGGTTGCGGGCCATTCTTCCTGCCGGTTGATCACTGCGTCGTTATCCGCTTCCGATCAGCGCACCCGCGGCGAAAACCAGCGCCCCGCCCAGCACCACCTGAAAGGTCGCGCGCAGGAACGGTGTGTCCATGAAGCGGTTCTGGATCCATGCGATCGCCCAGAGCTCGACGAACACCACGACGAAGGCGGTGATCGTCGCCGTCCAGAAGTGCGGGATTAGATAGGGCAGGGCGTGCCCGAGCCCGCCCACGGCCGTCATCACCCCCGAAGCGATGCCGCGCTTGACCGGAGATCCGCGGCCCGACAACTGGCCGTCGTCTGAGGCGGCTTCGGTGAAGCCCATCGAGATGCCTGCGCCGACGCTCGCCGCGAGACCGACGAGAAACGTCGTCCAGGTGTCCTGCGTCGCGAAGGCTGTGGCGAAGATCGGTGCGAGGGTCGACACCGAACCGTCCATTAGCCCGGCAAGGCCCGGCTGCACCCAGGTGAGCAGGAATTGCCGCTTTTCGGCGTGGTCCTCCGACGCGCGGGCATCGTAGTCGAGATGCGCCTCGCTCAGGTCGGTGGCGCGGCGTTCGTGGCCCGCCTCGGCCGCGGCCAGATCCCCCAGCAGCTTGCGGGTCTCGGCATCCTGCGCGTGCGCGGCGGCTTCGCGGTAAAAGCGTTCGGCATCGGCTTCCATGCTTGCGGCCTGCTCGCGGATGCGGTCGAGCCCGAGGTTCTCCGTCAGCCAGACGGGCCGGCGGGCGTAGAAGCCCGCAACATGTTCGCGGCGGATGAGCGGAATCGTCTCTCCGAAGCGGGACTTGTGAAGGTCGATGAGGGCGCGGCGGTGCGCATCCTCTTCGGCGGCCATGCCGTCGAAGATGCGCGCACTGCTGTCGAAATCGGGGCGCAGACGCTCGGCGAAGGATCGGTAGATCCGGGCGTCATCCTCTTCCGAAGAAATCGCGAGGGCAAGAATCTCCCGCTCGCTCAGATCCTTGAAACGGCGCCGTTGGGGAAGGAAGTGCATGGCCGTACATCCGTTTTAGAACGATTCTAATCTTAGATGCCTCACGCCGTTATGCAAGCGCCTCGGCGGATGGGGCTTGCAATGTAAACCGAACTGTTTAGTTTAGTTAAAGTCGAGCGCACCGCCCGGCGCGCTTCTTACCTCACTACCGCATGGAGAACTCTATAATGCGCAGGATTATCAGCACAGCTCTCGTGGCCGCCATGCTCGCAGGCCCGGCCGCAGCGGGCGGCATCATCATCGATCTGCCCTACATGACCTTCCCCAAGACGCCGCCCAAGGCACCGCAAGCGGACACCGTAACGCGCGACAGCCAAGCGTCCTGACCCGGGGTGCCTTGCGACCCGGTCGATGCGCGCCCATAGTCGGCTCTCGACTTGAGGAGAGCTCGATGGGCGTTGACGCCGGGAAGGTCCGGAAGGGCCGGAAATACGACCAGGTGATCGGCGGCGCCCGCGATATCTTTCTCCGCGAGGGATTCGAGGGCGCCAGTGTGGACGACATCGCGCGCGCCGCCGGCGTCTCCAAGGCGACGCTCTACAACTACTTCCCGGACAAGCGGCTTCTGTTCATGGAAGTCGCCACGGGCCAGTGCCATGCGCAGGCCCACGCCGTCCTGGCCCAGGTCGATCTGGCACGCCCGCCGCGCGAGGTCCTGCCGGTCGCGGCCAAAGCCTATATGCGCTTCGCGCTCTCGCCCCTGGGGACCGCCATGTTCCGGGTCGCAGTGTCCGAAGCCGCGCGCTTTCCGGAGGTCGGCGAGGAGTTCTACCGCTGCGGGCTCGGCATGGTGCGCACCTATCTCGTGGACTACCTGCAGGGCGCTGCGGAGCGCGGTGAGGTGCGGATCGACGATTTCGAGATCGCCGCGGAACAATTCGCCATGCTCTGCAAGGCGGGGCTCTGGACGCGCCGGCTCTTCGGTCTCGACCGGGACGTTCCCGACGCAGAGGTCGACCGGGTGATCGACGAGGC
This sequence comes from Roseivivax halodurans JCM 10272, assembly GCF_000521785.1. Lineage (GTDB taxonomy): Bacteria > Pseudomonadota > Alphaproteobacteria > Rhodobacterales > Rhodobacteraceae > Roseivivax > Roseivivax halodurans. The sequence continues at coordinate 2,140 of NZ_JALZ01000018.1, read as the reverse complement.
AGTCGAGACCTTCATGGCGCGCTTCGGCGTCTGAGCGTCGCGGCGGATCAGTCGACCCGCCGGACGAGCAACTGGTTGCCCTGCGAGCGCTTGGTCTCGAATACCTTCATCTCGGCGATGAGATCCGACAGTTTGCGCTTGCCGTAGGTCCGGGTGTCGAAATCGGGGTTCGACGCGGTGATGAACTGCCCGAGCTGGCCCAGCGGCACCCATTCGTCGTCCTGATCGATCGAATCCATCGCCTTGAAGACGAGGTTGCGCGCCTCCTCGAGGTTTCCGGTCTGCCGCGTCTCGCCCTTCGGCCGGTTGGTGTTCTCCGGCGCGCCGTCCATGTTCTCGAGGAAGATGAAACGCTTGCAGGCCTTCCGGAACGCCTCGGGGGTCTTCTGCATACCGATCCCGTAAACGTCGAGACCCTGCTCGCGCAGGCGGCTCGCGAGGCGCGTGAAGTCGCTGTCGGACGAGACGAGGCAGAAGCCGTCGAAGCGGCCCGAATGCATCAGGTCCATCGCGTCGATCACCAGCGCGATGTCGGAGGCGTTCTTGCCGACCGTGTTGGCCGGCTGGTGCGTCGGCACGAGGCCGAACTCGGCGGTGACCTTGGACCAGCCCGACATCTGGTTGCTCGAGAAATCGCCGTAGCAGCGCCGTACGCTCGCTTCGCCGAGACCCGCGATCTCGTCGAAGAGCGCCTTGGCGTATTTCGGCGAGGTGTTGTCGGCGTCGATCAGGACGGCGAGGAGCTTGGTGTCGTCGGGCATCGGGGCCTCCCGGGCCTAGAGTGGGCGGTGCATCACCAGCGCGTCCACCTCGCCGTGCACCGGATGGCGGAAGGCGCCGGGCAGACGGCCGACCACCGCAAAGCCGGCGCGTTCCCACGTGGCGACGGCGCGCGCGTTGGTTGCAACGACGAAGTTGAACTGCATCGCGCGGTATCCTTCGGCGCGGCCGGTGTCCAGCGCGTGCGCCAGCATGGTCCGCGCCACGCCCCGACCTTGCGCCACTGCGGCGGTGAGAAAGGAGGCGTTGCAGACATGATCACCACCGCCCTGCTGGTTGGCGCGCAGGATGTATGTCCCGATCACCTTGCCCCGGTCCTCGGCCACGAAGACGCGGTGGGCTGGCGAGGTCCAGTAGGCCAGCGCGTCCTCGCGGCTGATGTCGCGGGGCATCGTGTAGGTCTCGCCCGCGCGGAAGACCGGCTCCATGATCGCCCAGAGGGAGACCTCGTCCGCTGCCATGGCGGGGCGGATCGCGAGCTCAGTCATCGGCCTTGCGCTGCAGTGTCTCGAGCACCGCAAGGGCGTCCTGAGCGCGGTCGGCAGGCACGAAGATGTGGTCGTGGTGGAACGCCGCCACGACGTTGCAGGGGATCCCGTACCGGGCGAGTGCCTCGGCCACGGCGGCGGTGAGCCCGACCCCGTTAAGCGCCGATTCGACTGCAAGCGTGATCTGCCGCATCGGCAGGTCGGTTGCGAGCCCCGCGTCGCGCGCCGAGGCTTCCGGAACGATCAGGGTCAGACCCTCGTCCTCGTGAAAGAAGCCGCGGGCCTGCGCCGCGAGCTCGGGATCCTCCGACACCACGAAGACCCAGCGCCCGGGTCTCAGCTCCGGGCGAAGGTGTCGCAGCATCTCGTCGCGGTCGCGAAGAGCGTCGGCCATGGGCTCAGAACGTGACGACGGCGCGGATGGACTTTCCCTCGTGCATGAGGTCGAAGCCCTCGTTGATCTTCTCGAGCGGCAGGGTGTGGGTGATCATCGGATCGATCTCGATCTTGCCGTCCATGTACCAGTCGACGATCTTCGGAACGTCCGTGCGGCCCTTGGCGCCGCCGAAGGCCGTGCCCTTCCAGACCCGCCCCGTGACCAGCTGGAAGGGCCGCGTCGAGATCTCGGCCCCCGCCGGCGCGACGCCGATGATGATGCTCTCGCCCCAGCCCTTGTGGGCCGATTCCAGCGCCGTGCGCATGACGCCCACGTTGCCGGTCGCATCGAAGGTGTAGTCTCCGCCGCCGCCGGTCAGCTCGACGAGATGCGCCACGAGATCGCCCTCGACCTCCTTGGGGTTCACGAAATCGGTCATGCCGAAGCGCCGCGCCATCTCGACCTTCTCGGGGTTGAGATCGACGCCGACGATCTG
>NZ_JALZ01000017.1 GCF_000521785.1 Roseivivax halodurans JCM 10272 | reverse complement strand
CACTTTTCCACGCCGGTTCACACTGTGGCCAGTCGAAGTTGTTGATGCAGTGCTGCCAGATGTCCTGCTCGGCGTTCTGGAACCGGCTGTCATGAGAGGGTAGCGATGTCAGGTCAAAGATGCGGCTGAGAAAAGCGATCTCATCCAAGGCACCGTGCCAGACAGTTTCCCTGGCCCGCATCTCATCGAGGATGGCGGCGCGCGTCCGTTCGCCGATCTTGCCGTCCGGTAGGCGCCGACCCGGCGGCGGCGCACGCATGGGCGAGATCTCCGCGCTCACCCAGTATCCATTGTCCTTTCCCGTGACGATCTCGAGGTTCTTCGAGATGATCCCGGCGATCTCGTCCCGGCGGTCCTCGATCAATACGAAAACGCTGACCGGGACGCGAAGGAAGACAGTCCAGAGCTCGGTGCCACCGTCCCAGTTATCGTAGCCAACTTCGTCGATCTCGATGTCCGCCTGGCTCATGGCACGGAGGGCATCGTGCTCGCCTTTATGGCGAAGGAGCTCCGCCACGGTGGGCAGGCTGCCTTCGATCTCGCGTCTGATGCTCAGGTATCTCATAGGTTTCGGCCCTGCCCGCGCAAACCTGTGGGAAAATCGCGCAAACTTTTGGGTATCGCGCACGATTGCGCGCGATCCTACAGAGCTTCAGAAGTCGAGATTCTCGACCGTGAGGGCGTTCTGCTGGATGAACTCGCGGCGCGGTTCGACGATGTCCCCCATGAGCTTGGTGAAGAGGTCGTCAGCCTCGGCCACGTCGTCCACTTCGACCCGCAGAAGGGTGCGGGCGTCGGGGTCGAGCGTCGTCTCCCAGAGCTGGTCGGGGTTCATCTCGCCGAGACCCTTGTAGCGCTGCAGCTGATTGCCCTTCACACCTTCCTCGAGGATGGCGTCGAGCAGCGTCAGGGGGCCGTAGATGTGCTGGCGGCGCTCCTTCCGCTGCAGGAAGGCGGGCTTTTCGTAGACAGCCTGCAGGGCCTGAGTGAAGCTGCCGGTCTTCCGCGCTTCGCCCGAGCGCAGCATCGTGCCGTCGAGGGTGCGGATCTCCTCGACGCCGCGCAGGATCCGGCTGAGGCGGATGCCGCGATCCTGCGTGATGCGGCCCTGCCAGCCCTTCTCGTATTCGAGCGCAATGAGGTCGAGGCGCTCGGCGACGCGGTCGGCGACCCCCTGCAGGTCGGCATCGACAGCCCCCGGGACAAACGCCCCGGCGATGGCCGCCTGTTCGAGGATGTGGCGCGGGTAGTGCGTCGGGAAGGCATCGAGGACGCGCTTGAGGCTGCGCGCCTCGTCCACCACCCGCACGAGATCCTGGCCGGTGATCTCCTCGCCGTTGCCCTGGACGAGAAGCGCGCCGTCGGTGCCCTGCTGGATGAGGTAATCGTCGAGCGCGTCTTGGTTCTTGAGATAGACTTCGGACTTGCCGCGGCTCACCTTGTAGAGCGGCGGTTGCGCAATATAGAGATAGCCGTCCTCGATGAGCTTCGGCATCTGCCGATAGAAGAACGTCAGGAGCAGCGTACGGATATGCGCGCCGTCGACATCCGCGTCCGTCATCAGCACGATCTTGTGGTAGCGCAGCTTGGAGATGTCGAACTCGTCGCGTCCGATGCCTGTGCCGAGCGCCATGACGAGGTTGCCGATTTCTTGGCTGCCGAGCATCCGGTCGAAGCGTGCCCGCTCCACGTTCAGGATCTTGCCCTTGAGCGGCAGGATCGCCTGCGTGCCGCGGTCCCGGCCGGTCTGAGCCGAGCCGCCTGCGCTGTCCCCCTCGACGATGAAGAGTTCGGTCTTCGAGGGGTCCTTCTCGGAGCAATCCTTGAGCTTGCCCGCGAGGTAATTGACGTCCATTGCGGTCTTGCGGCGGGTGAGCTCGCGGGCCTTGCGGGCGGCCTCCCGGGCGAGCGCGGCCTCGACGATCTTGCCGACGATGGTCCTCGCCTCGTTGGGGTTCTCCTCGAACCACTCGGAAAGCTTTTCGTTCATCATGCTCTCGACCGCCGGGCGCACCTCGGACGAGACCAGCTTGTCCTTGGTCTGTGACGAGAACTTCGGATCCGGCACCTTCACCGACAGCACGCAGGTCAGGCCTTCGCGGGCATCGTCGCCCGTGAAGCTGACCTTTTCCTTCTTGGCGATGCCGCTGTCGGTGGCGTAGCGCGTGATCGTGCGGGTGAGCGCGCCGCGGAAGCCCGCGACGTGGGTACCGCCATCGCGCTGGGGGATGTTGTTGGTGAACGGAAGCACGGTCTCGTGGTAGCTGTCGTTCCACCACATCGCGATCTCGACGGAAATGCCGTCGCGCTCCCCCGTGATGTAGATCGGCTCGGGCATCATCGGATGCTTGGAGCGGTCGAGATACTTCACGAACTCCTTCACGCCGCCCTCGTAGAAGAGCTCGACCGATAGCGGTTCGGCCGGACGCTCGTCCTCGAGCAGGATGCGGACGCCCGAGTTCAGGAAGGCCAGCTCGCGCAGGCGCTTCTCCAGCGTGTGGAAGTCGTAGTCGAGATTCGAGAACGTGTCCGTCGAGGCGAGGAAACGCACTTCGGTGCCCTGCATGCCCTCGGCGTCACCCACGACTTCGAGATGCTTCGCCGTGTCGCCGCGCTCGAAGCGGGCGAGGTGTTCCTTGCCGTTGCGCCAGATGCGCAGCTCGAGCCAGTCCGAGAGCGCATTGACGACCGAGACCCCCACGCCATGCAGGCCGCCCGACACCTTGTAGGAGTTCTGGTCGAACTTCCCGCCGGCATGCAGCTGGGTCATGATGACCTCTGCCGCCGAGACGCCCTCTTCCTCGTGGATATCGACCGGAATGCCGCGGCCGTTATCCATCACCGAGATGCTGGAATCGGCGTGGATCTTGACCGTCACGCGGGTCGCATGACCGGCCAGGGCCTCGTCGATGCCGTTGTCCACGACCTCGTAGACCATGTGGTGCAGGCCCGAGCCGTCGTCGGTGTCGCCGATATACATGCCGGGGCGCTTGCGAACCGCTTCCAACCCCTTGAGAACCTTGATGGATCCGGCACCGTATTCTTCGGCTTTGCGCGCTTCTTCGGCCATGGTCTTCCTTCGCAGAATTTCCGTTGGAATATACCGGCCGCGCCGGGGAATGTCACGCGAACGACACAAGATTTTGTGTGTCGGCGGCGTCGTGACCGCAGCTTTCCGGGATCAGAGGAACGGGATCGCAATCCCAACCAGGATGAGCGCCGCGCTCGCCGTCAGATTGGTCCGGCGCACGGCGGCAGGAGAGGCAAGAAGCCGCCGCGCCCGGTCGATGAAGAGCGCCAGAGCGAGGTTGCCGAGCAGCGGCATCGTGGCCGAAAGCGCCACGATCGCGGCGATGTCCGGCACGGTCAGGGTCCTGACGTCGAAGAAGCCGGGCAGGATGCCCATGTAGAAGAGGATCGCCTTGGGATTTCCGAGGATCGCGGCGAGACCGGCCATGAAGCCCGCGAGAGCACCGGGGCGCGTGAGGCGGCTGTCAGCGGCAAGCCCTTTGTCGGCGCTGCGCCAGATCAGGACGCCCATGCCGACGAAGGTCAGGCACGCAACCCAGCGCAAGGCCACCATGAAGCCCGCGTAGCTGTCCACGATCCATGTGACGCCGAGGATCGCGAGGAACGGCCAGATGATGTCGCCGACCACGACGCCGAGCGCGAGCGGCCAGGCGGCACCGAACCCGCCAGAGAGAGTGCGCGCCGCCATTGCGACCCAGACAGGCCCAGGAGTGAGAAACAGGATCAGGAGCGCGCCGGCATAGAGCGCGAGCCCCGTGACGGTGATGGTCATTGTCGCGTCACCTCCGAAACTCCGCCGGTTTCGGTCACGTCGAAGCGTTGCGCCCGGTCGCCGAGATCTTCGAAGAGCTCCGGACCGGTCCCGGTCATCCACGCCTGCGCGCCGAGCGCGACGATCTCCTCGTAAAGGCTTGCACGCCGCCCCGCATCGAGATGCGCCGACACCTCGTCGAGCAGCAGGATCGGCGCAGCTCCGATGTCGTCCGCGAGCGCGCGGGCATTGGCGAGGATCAGGGAGATCAGGAGCGCCTTCTGCTCGCCGGTCGAGCTGTCCGACGCGGCTACGCCCTTGGCGGCGAAGACGCCGTGGAGGTCCGCGCGGTGCGGCCCGACGAGCGTCCGGCCGGCGGCAAGGTCACGAGCACGGCTTTCGGTCAGCGCCTCGCGCAAGGCGGCTTCGTCCTCGGGCATGTCACCCTCGGTCTGGACCAGAGTGAGGGCTGCGGCCGGAAAGGCCGTCTCCGCCCCGTCCTGCGCGGCATCGATCCGTACCAGGGTCTTGCGCCTGTTGGCGTGGATCTCGGAGCCGGCCCGGGCCATCTGCGCCTCCAGCGCCCGATACCAGGCGGCATCCCTCACCTGATCCTTCAGCAGGCGATTGCGATCCCGCATGGCCTTTTCGTAGTCGAGAGAGGCCTCGCCATGCGCGGGGAAGAACGACAGCGCCATCCGGTCGAGAAAGCGGCGACGTCCCTCGGCGCCTTCGATCCAGAGCCGGTCCATGGACGGCACCAGCCAGAGAACCCGCGCAAGCCGCGCGAGCGCGGTCTGCGGCGCGATCTTCTCGTCGATGCGAACCTGCCGCGGCTGGCCCTCTTCCGAGGTGAAGGCAACCTCGTGCGCCGTACCGGGCGTGACGAGATCGCCCGTAACCTTCCACCCGAGCGCCTCCGGGCGCCGCGCGATATCCTGGGCCGAGGCACGGCGCATGCCGCGGCCCGGCGAGAAGAGCGAGACAGCCTCCAGAAGGTTGGTCTTGCCCGCTCCGTTCGGCCCGAAAAGCGCGACGGGCCGCGCGTCGAGGTCAAGCGCTGCGCGCTTGTGCGAGCGGAAGTGCGACAGGGTCAGGGAGGCGAGGTGGAGCGACATCGTGCGCGACTTAACGCGCGAGAGGACGGGCTTTGCAAGCAAAAGGCCCCGCACGGGGCGGAGCCTCATGAGTGGCTATGGTCTGACGCCGTGCGGTCACACGCGCATCGGCATCACGACATAGACGGCCGACGTGTCCGAGCCCTCGCGCATCAGCGTGGGATCACCCGAGGAATTGAACAGGAAGACCGCGTTCTCGCGATCGACCTGGCTGGCGATCTCGAGCAGGTATTTCGCGTTGAAGCCGATCTCGAGCTTCTCGTCCCCATAGGCGACCGCCAGTTCCTCTTCGGCCGCGCCGCTATCGGGCGCGTTGACCGACAGGATCAGCCGGTCCTCGTCGAGCTGCAGCTTCACCGCGCGCGACCGCTCTGAAGAGACCGTCGCGACGCGGTCGACAGCCTTTGCGAATTCCGACGCATCGACCTCGAGCCGGCGCGTGTTGTTCTGCGGGATCACCCTCGAGTAATCGGGGAAGGTCCCGTCGATGACCTTGGACGTCAGGACGATCTCGGGCGTCGCAAAGCGCACCTTGGTCTCGGAGACGGACACGGCGATGTCCATGTCGTCGTCGTCGAGAAGCTTGCGCAGCTCGTTCACCGTCTTGCGGGGCACGATGACCCCGGGCATGTCCTCGGCGCCCGCCGGCACGGGAGCATCGATACGGGCGAGCCGGTGACCGTCGGTCGCAACGCAGCGCAGGGCACGACCGTCTTCGCCATCCGCGATATGCATGTAGACGCCGTTGAGATAGTAGCGCGTCTCCTCCGTCGAAATCGCGAATTTCGACTTGTCGAAGAGCCGCCGCAGCGTTCCCGCCTTGGCAGTGAAGTTCGCCGCGTATTCCGACGACGCCATCACCGGGAAGTCTTCCTTCGGCAGCGTCGAGAGCTGGAAGTTCGAGCGTCCCGCCTCGACCGTCATCCGACCCGCGGCACCGTCCTCGGTCAGCGTGACCAGCGCTCCGTCCGGCAGCTTGCGGACAATCTCGTGGAGGAGCACAGCCGAGACCGTGGTGGCCCCTGCACGCTCGACCTGTGCAAGCGCTTTGTCGACCACCTCGATGTCGAGGTCGGTGGCGCGAAACTGGACCGTCTCGCCTTCGGCCTCGATCAGAACGTTGGCGAGGATCGGAATTGTGTTGCGACGCTCGACCACCGATTGGGCCTGGTTCACGGCCTTGAGCAGCGTCGCGCGTTCCATGCTGAATTTCATGACCTGTCCCCTCGAAAGCGCCGGGACGCGGGCGGACCGCCGCGGGCCCGGCGCTCCGGCCGTTTGTTCAGTTTTGTCCGATTGTTTCCGGGGGGCGTCAAGGCCGCGCGCCGGGTCTTGCCGGCCCCGCGGTCATTGTGTTGTGGCCATGACCCGTCCCCCGCCTAGGGGATCCGGCGCTCAGGCTTCGAGCGCGCGGCGCAGCAGTTCGAGATCCTCGGTGATCTGACCGTCCTGGCGCGAGAGCTCCTCGATCCGCTTGACGCCGTGCATGACCGTCGTGTGATCGCGGCCACCGAACCTCCGCCCGATCTCGGGCAGGGAGCGCGCGGTCATCTTCTTGCAGAGAAACATCGCCACCTGCCGCGGGCGGGCAAAGGTGCGCGTGCGGCGCGGCCCGATCATGTCGGCGAGCCGGATATTGTAATGCTCCGCCACCTTGCGCTGGATCTCCTCGATCGAGACCTTGCGCTCATTCGCGCGCAAGACGTCCGTCAGGCATTCCTGCGTCAGATCGAGATCGACCTCGCGGCCGACGAGAGAGGCGAAGGCAAAAAGACGTGTCAGAGCGCCTTCGAGAACGCGGACGTTGTTCGAGATGCGGTGAGCGAGGAATTCGAGCACCCCGTTGGCGATCCGAACGTCGGGATAATGCTGCGCCTGCTGCTCGACCTTGGTCTGCAGGATGCCGAGGCGGAGCTCGTAATCGGTCGGGTGCAGATCGACGACAAGACCGGATTGCAGACGGCTCTGGATGCGGTTCTCAAGATCCTTGATGTCGGTCGGGGCACGGTCGGCCGAGATGACGATCTGCTTGTTCTGGTCCACGAGCGCGTTGAACGTGTGGAAGAACTCTTCCTGCGTGGAATCCTTGCCGGCGATGAACTGCACGTCGTCGACCATGAGCACGTCGACGGACCGGAAGATCGACTTGAAGTCCATCATGCGGCGATCGCGAAGTGCCTGCACGAAACGGTACATGAACTGCTCTGCCGAGAGGTAGAGCACGTTCAGCTCCGGGTTCTTCGCGCGAAGCTCCCAAGCGATGGCGTGCATCAGGTGCGTCTTGCCGAGACCGACGCCACCGTGAAGGAAGAGCGGATTGAACGTCACATGCCCGCTTTCGGAGACACGGCGCGCGGCGGCATGGGCAAGTTCGTTCGGCTTTCCGACAACGAAGCTGTCGAAGGTGTAGCGCTGATCGAGCGGCGCGCCGGGCAGAAGGTCGGAGCGGTCGGCGGAGGCGGAGCCGGACGCGCTTTCCGTGGACTGCCCCCCGTTCGGGACGGCGGATTTCGGCATGGCGGCGCCCCTCGCCCCGGCAGTTGCGGCCGGCCCCGGAGCGCCCCGCTCGTTGGCGCTCTGCATCACCCGGAAATTGATGCGGCGCACGTCGCCCGAGATCGCGTTCATGTGGCTCAGCATGACGTCACCGAAGTTCTGGCTGACGTAATTGCCCATGAAGTTGGTCGGAGCCCGGAAGGTCGCGATTCCGTTCTCACAGCCGTCGAAGCTCAGCGGCTCGATCCAGGTCTTGTAGTTGTTCTCTCCGATTGTCTCGCAAAGAGTGTCCCGAAGCGCGCCCCATTGTTCCTGTGTCATTCTTCCTCGATCCGTGCCCAAGCTCTGCTCATTTTATAGCGGCCGCCGCCCGCTTCGGTGGGTCACACTGGCGATGGGGGACTCGCTGGACAAACGTGTCCTCACCGAGCCGGATGACCTGCTCGATTGCGAATGACGAAGACACACCGCTGCGGGCCACAGAATGACCAACAGCGACGGAAAGTGTCTCCGACCCAAATAATGGACATGGCAGCAGCAGCAGCGCCGAGACGTCCGGGCGCAACCCCAGCCGACCCCGCGAACCCGCCTCACCGAGTAATCCGGCGATTGCGACCCCGCGAACCTGTCCCCCCAAGCGAATGTGACTCGCAGGGCCTAAGTTACCAAGGTCCCCGTTTGCTTCAACTCAAACTGCCGCTTGACTCGTAGCTTGGCGGCAAAAGAATCTCTCCCGCTATGCAGGAATGCCACAAACGCAGTAAGGGCCCCGCAAATTGCGGAGCCCCTAAAAATTGCCACATTATGTAGCGCTTACTGAGCGAGCGATTTCACTCGCGACGACAGCCGCGACATTTTCCGGGCAGCGGTGTTCTTGTGGAAGACGCCCTTCGTGACGCCCCGCATCAGCTCGGGCTGCGCGTCGCGCAGAGCGGCCTGAGCGGCGGCCTGGTCGCCGGAGGCAATCGCCTCTTCGACCTTCCGAAGGTGGGTGCGGATACGCGAACGGCGTGCCTTGTTGACGGCGTAGCGCTTCTCGTTCTGGCGTGCCCGCTTCTTGGACTGCGGCGTGTTGGCCATGGTGATCGATCCTCGTGGGTCTGCGATATGTCGGACGCGCGACTTGGCCGCACTCCGGCCCAAACGACCGGATCGATTCTAGCCAGAGCGGGCTGCACGCGCATGTAAGACGTGCCCTATACACAGGACGCCCCCCGCTGCCAAGCGGGAATTGCCCGCCGGCCTACTTGTCGCGGAACTGCGCTGCGCGCTTCTCGAGGAAGGCGTTCATGCCCTCGCTCTGGTCCTCGCTCGCAAACATCGAATGGAAGAGGCGGCGCTCGAACAGCAGGCCCTCGCTCAGCGTGGTCTCGAAGGAGCGGTTCACCGCTTCCTTGACCGCAAGCGAGGTCAGCATCGACTTCTCGGCAATCTTGGCCGCCGCCGTCTGCGCTTCCTCCATGAGGTTCTTCGCGGGCACGACGCGGCTGACGAGACCCGCGCGCTCGGCCTCCTCGGCGTCCATGAAACGGCCAGTCAGGTGCATGTCCATGCTCTTGGCCTTGCCCACCGCGCGCGTGAGGCGCTGGGTACCGCCGATGCCCGCAACGACACCGAGGTTGATCTCGGGCTGGCCGAACTTGGCGTTGTCGGCGGCGATGATGAAGTCGCACATCATGGCAAGCTCGCAGCCGCCGCCGAGCGCGTATCCCGCAACCGCCGCGATCACCGGCTTGCGCACGTTGAGGATCGCCGTGGCCTCGTTGCCGAAGAGATCCGACATGAAGACATCGACGAAGCTCTTCTCGGACATTTCCTTGATGTCGGCGCCGGCAGCAAAGGCCTTGCTCGATCCGGTCAGGATGATGCAGCGCACCTTCTCGTTGGCGCTGGCGTCTTTCAGAGCCGAGGCAAGCTCGCCCAAGAGCTGCGAATTCAGCGCATTGAGCGCGTCCGGGCGGTTGAGCTTGATGACGGCGACGTGGTCTTCCACTTCGACGATGATCGTCTCGTAGGCCATGAAACACGGCTCCGGTTATGTCCTGTCAGGTCACGAACGCTTATCATCTGGGGGGGAGCGTTCAAGCTATCTTTGGCAGCGCCCGCAGTAGAACGAGGACCGCCCCGACTGCACGAGACGCCGCACGATGCCGTCGCAACCGTCCCGCCGACATGGCTGCCCCTCGCGCCCGTAAACGTCGAAGGAATGCTGAAAATACCCCAGTTCCCCGTCAGCCTGCCGGTAGTCGCGCAAGGAGGATCCGCCCGCAGCGATGGCGTCTGAGAGCGTCTCGCGGATCGCCGGCACGAGCGATGCGCGACGTCGCGTCGATATTCGTCCCGCCTTGCGCGCCGGATGGATGCGGGTCCGGAAAAGCGCCTCGCAAACATAGATGTTGCCCAACCCCGCGACGATCTTCTGGTCGAGAAGAGCTGACTTGATCGGCGTGTTGCGGCCCGCGAGTGCGGCGACGAGATGGGCTTCCGAGAAGCCGTTGCCGAGCGGCTCCGGCCCGAGCGCGGCGAGGAGCGGGTGATCCTCGCGGCTGGCCGTCGCCATCAGATCCATGGCCCCGAAGCGGCGGGGATCGTTGAACGTGACCCGCGCACCGTTCTCCATGTCGAAGACGACATGATCGTGTTTCTCGGGCGCGGGATGGTCGTGCACGAAGGAGCCGAGCGGATCGCCCGAGATCAGGATACGGCCCGACATGCCGAGATGCATGAGCAGCGTCTCCTCGGTATCGAGCGCCGCGAGCAGGTATTTCGAGCGCCTTTCGAGTCGCTCGACGCGCGCGCCGGTCAGCCGTTCGGCCATGCCGTCGGGGAAGGGCCAGCGCAAATCGGGACGATTCACCCTTGCCCTCGCGATGCGCGCGCCCTCCATCACGGGCAGGAGGCCGCGACGGACTGTCTCGACTTCGGGCAATTCGGGCATGCGGCGATGATCCTTCCGGCGGCTTCGCGTTGTATGCGACGTGCAGCGCCCTATAAGAAGGCTGAGGCCGGGGAAACGACAAGAGCCATGACTGAAGACACCGTGAAAACGACGCATTTCGGCTTCGACGAGGTTCCGGAGGCCGAAAAGGCGGGCCGCGTACAGGGGGTCTTCACCTCGGTGGCGTCCCGCTACGACCTGATGAACGACGCCATGAGCCTGGGCATTCATCGCCTCTGGAAGGACGCGATGATGGACTGGCTCGCGCCGCGCCGCGGACAGAGGCTACTCGACGTGGCGGGCGGTACCGGCGACATTTCCTTCCGGTTCCTGAACCGCGCAGGGTCGGGGCACGCCACGGTGCTCGATCTGACCGAGTCCATGCTTCTTGCAGGGCGCGACCGGGCGGAGGCCGAGGCCATGTCGGGAATGCTCGACTGGGTGGTCGGCGACGCGATGGCCCTGCCCTTCCCGGACAACAGCTTCGACGTCTACACGATCAGCTTCGGCATCCGGAACGTGACCCGACCGGAGGATGCGCTGGCTGAAGCCTACCGGGTCCTGAAACCGGGCGGCCGTCTCATGGTGCTCGAGTTCAGCCAGGTGCCAGTTCCCGCGCTCGCCTGGGCCTACGACCGTTATTCATTCAACCTCATTCCGGCGATGGGACAGGTGCTCGCAGGAGATCGCGACAGCTACCAGTACCTCGTGGAGTCGATCCGCAGGTTTCCCGATCAGGAGACTTTCCTCGGCATGATCGAGACTGCAGGCTTCGAACAGGCCAAGTACCGCAACCTATCGATGGGCATCGCCTGCCTGCATTCCGGCTGGAAGATCTAAGGCTTGCGCGGACCCCACAATATCTGGCGGCTCGTCCGCACCGGCGCCACGCTTGAACGCACCGGCGCCATGCGCGTCGTTCTCGACGCCTTCGAGGCGCCGCGGCCATTGCGCCTGGCCGCACGCATCCTCGGCTGGCCCTTCAAGGTGCTCGGCCATGACGGTGACGCGGCCATGCCGCCCGTCACCCGCGCCCTCTCGGCGCTCGGCCCCGCCTACATCAAGTTCGGGCAGATACTGTCCACACGCCCCGACCTTGTCGGCGACGACCTTGCAGGACAGCTGCGTGTCCTGCAGGACAAGCTGCCGCCGTTCACCGTCGAAGAGGCGAAGGCCTCCATTTCATACGAGCTTGAACGGCCCGCGGACGAAATCTTCGAGTATTTCAGCCCGCCGGTGGCCGCTGCCTCCATCGCGCAGGTGCACAAGGCCCGCGATGCAGAGACCGGCGAGACCGTCGCGGTCAAGGTGCTCCGCCCAGGTGTCGAGCGCGCGTTCCGCAAGGATATCGACGCGTTCTACCTCGCCGCGCGGGTCATCGAGTATCTCTCGCCCTCCTCCCGACGTCTCCGACCCATCGACGTGATCCGCCATTTCGAGGGCGTGGTGATGGGAGAGCTCGACCTGCGGCTCGAGGCAGCCTCCGCGTCGCAATACGCGTCGAACACCAAGGACGATGACGGCTTCCAAGTGCCCGAGGTGAAATGGGGTCTCTCGGGCAAGCGCATGATGACGCTCGACTGGGCCGAGGGCATCCAGATGGGCGACAATGCCGCGCTGGATGCAGCGGGGATCGACAGGGTCGAGCTCTCGGAGCGGGTCCTGCAGCTCTTCCTCAAGCATGCCCTCCGCGACGGATTCTTTCACGCCGACATGCATCAGGGAAACCTCAAGGTCGCGGCGAATGGCGACATCATCGCCATCGACTTCGGCATCATGGGGCATATCGACGAATATACCCGCAGGGTCTACGCCGAGATACTCTATGGCTTTATCCGGCGGGATTATCAACGTGTTGCCGAGGTGCATTTCGAAGCCGGTTACGTTCCGCCCGATCGCGACAAGGACGAATTCGCCAGGGCGCTTCGCGCGGTGGGCGAGCCGATATTCGGGATGGATGCGACGCGCATCTCCATGGCACGACTGCTTGCCTACCTCTTCGAAGTCACCGAGCGCTTCGGGATGGAGACCCGCACCGAGCTCATCCTGTTGCAGCGGACCATGGTCGTCGTCGAGGGAGTCGCACGATCGCTGAACCCCCGCATGAACATCTGGCGGGCCGCGCAGCCTGTGGTCGAAGACTATATCCGCGGCTCGATCGGTCCGAAGGCGGTCCTGCACGATCTTCAGGAGACGGTGAAGGTATTGTCGCGGTTTGGCCCGCGGCTTCCAAATCTCGTTGAGGACATGCTGATCCTGCATTCGCAGACCAAGGATCGCGCGAGCGGCACCAATTATGGTGCCCAATGGTGGCTCGGCCCGATCTGGGCTGCGGCTGGCGCCATCGTCGGGATCGCCCTCAGCGCGGCGATTGCGGGAGCGTTCTGAGCTGAACCCTGGTGTCGCATCGGGGAGCCGGGCATGGTCGAATAGAGGCGCGTACCCACGATCGGCCCGGCATCGTTCAACCGGTCACTCGCAATCCCGCGGCTTCGCTTTCGAGCAGCTCCGTGCCGTCCTCCAGGATGAGGACGGTCTCGCCCTCGGCATTCCACCTTGCCTCGGCCACACGGACGAAGACCTCTGCCGGGGCGGATGAGATCAACTCGTCCCCCTCGAAACTCTCGATTGTCAGCGCGTATCGGCCCGGCGGCACCGGATCGCCGCTAGCGGCTCGGCCGTCCCATGTCACGAATCCCGTCACGGGATCGATTCCCGTTCGCGATACGATCGCTCCGCTCGCGTCCTGGGCCACAATTTCCGCACGCGTCGTCCCGTCCGGGACCGCCGCCCGCAACGTGACCGGATCGCCCCCGAACTCGGCGGGCACCGGCGCCAGGATGTCTGCGCCAACCCAGTTGCGCAGCCGCTCCAGGGCCGATCCCGCCATGGAGGCCGAAATCTCCTTGAGGAGGTCGTTGGTCAGCACCTGCTGCTCAACGGCAGAAAACGTCGCGAGTTGCGATGCATAATCGGACGCGTCAAGCGGATCCAACGGATCCTGATTGCGCGCTTGAGCTGTCAGCATCTGCAGGAACGTGTCGAAATCCGACGTAAGCGCACTGCGCCGCTCGGCCGTCGAAGCCCCTTGGGCCGCCGAATTCGAAACACCTGTTATGGCGTCCATTCCCATTCCCTCAGATCCTAATGTCCAAAGATGACGTCATCGCTTTAGGCACCTGCCGCTGGTCCTGGGCCCCGGTTTCCAAGGCCGGAAGCACGTCTGCCGCAATGCCGTGCAGGACGTGCTCAGCCGCCCTCCCGTCCGGGCGATCCTGTTTCGAGGAGCCGAACGAAAGATCGAGCCCGCCAAAGCCCGCGTCGCTGAATTCTTGGTAGAGAAGGCCCGCGTGGCGCCGCAACAGATCGAGTGTTTCGGGCCGATCCGCCGTGATATGGAGCACCGTCCCGCCCTCGTTGGCGACAAGCTTCATGCTGACCCGGCCGAGCTCCTCCGGGGCGAGTTGCACCTCGACGGCGCCGTGCCTCAGGTGCCCCGCCACCTCGAAAAGTTGCCGCGGCAGGGGGGGCGTCGGCGACTGTGCCCCCTGAGCCGAGCGCGACGCCTCGGCGAGTTTCGCGCCGCTGGCGATCTCCTCGATGCGCATATCCGGCGGCGCTGCCGCGTCCGTGCCAACAGCATCAGCGATTGCGTCGGCGCCTGAATCTCCATTCGAAGCGCCGGAAGCGAGTGCGCCAGACACGGCTGTGGAGAAGCGCTCCTCGCGGATCATGAACCGGCCCGTCTCCGGCTTCTCGTTCATACCGAGTACACTCCAAGACTCGGCATCCAGCACATGTTCCGTTTGCCGGACCGCATGATAAGCTCCCTGGATCTTGGTGTGGTCCTTGAGTCCCAGCCCCTGATCATTTGCAATGCCGGCGTCTCCACTGGGCGTCAGCCCAAATTTGACAGCGCTCGTTTCCGCGCCTCGCGCCGACTCCTGTGGCGATGGCGTTTGTGCGGAAGCGCGAAGAGGCCCTGAATCCCCAGCGAGCGGATCCTGGGCGAATAGGCTGACGGCTTTCCCGTCCGCTAGCAGCCCCGATCCAGCGGAAGATGGCGCATTCGACCCCGAGAGCGGCAACCAAACTTGTGTTGGTCTCGCAGATGCGGGCAATTCGGAACCGTCGATGTGCCCCCGCTGATCCCCTCCGAGCCTGCCGGGGAGCCCACCGACCTCACCAGTGTGGGGCACTTGTTCGAATTCTGATCCACCATTTTCCGACAGCTTTTCCGACGCAGGGTCGGGGACTTCATCGGTATTATCGCCTCCCGACACACGGCTGCTTCCCTCTCCCCCGCTGTCCGACTCGGAATCCAAGCTTGCGCCCTCCTCGCTGGGAGGCAGGCTCTGGTCATCGGTGCCGTACACGGAATTACGGTCGGCCTGCTCTGTAAAAACCGAACTGAAATCGTGGCTGGACGGATGCGCCGCCCGCCATTGGCCCCGCGGAGGTGCTGGCGCGTATGCAGGCTCGATCAATAGGGGCGACATAAGATCTCCAATTCGAGCAATCCAACCTTCTCCTATCGCACGGCGGGTTACCGGATATTTACCGCGGAACGGGAACATCATGAAAATGCCAACGAAGGAGGTTTTCATGAGCCCTGTACTGCACACGCTTCAATCGGCGTCCCCACACGCCCAAGTGAGGCTTCGAAGTGCCGCTTCCGCGTTGGAAGCGCAGTTCTTGTCGGAAATGCTGAAGGCCACTCGCGTGGCCGAGCCACGGGAGAGTTTCGGCGGCGGAGCCGGAGAGGCACAATTTGCGTCGTTCATGCGAGACGCCTACGCCGAAAAGCTTGCCGAAGCGGGGGGAATTGGGCTGGCCGATCGCATCGTGGCGGCCATGGAGGAGCGCGGTGATGTCTGATTGCGCCCGAACCGCGATCGCCGATCTCGATCAGTTGCTGGAGGAGGAGCGCGCCGCTCTTCTCGGTGGAGATCTCGCAGCGCTGGACAAATTGCTGGAGCGAAAGTCGGTTCTTATCGAAACGCTTGCCCGCGAGGCGACCAGCATCCCCCAAGAACTAGAGCCGCTGCAGATCAAGCTGCGGCGCAACCGCGAGCTTTTCGAGCAGGCCTTGGCCGGCCTGCGAGCGGTGAGCGACCGCCTGCAAGCGCTCCGAGAGGTCCACGAGGGGGGCGAGACCTACGATGTCAGCGGGCGGCGACGCAGCATCGAAAAAGGCGCGCAGCACCGACTGGAGAAGCGCGCGTGACCATTTACTAAAGTTTGCGGTTTCGATCGGGGGCGCCTTAGCAACGTGTTAATGGATACGGGTGCAGGATAGCACCGCGTCCCCGATCGGACGCCGCGGGAAAGCGATGTACGCCGCCCCGCTTCGGTCAGAACGGCCTCGGATCACCGCTTATCGCGGATCGTCAACCGTCGCAAAAGCGACCGAAACCGGAAGGTCAAAGTACCAATGGCCACTTTCCAGGCGCCGCCGTGATGGCCGCCGCCCGCGATTACCTTTTTGCGCTTGATGATGACAGGCGCACCATTCCCATTGGCTGCCAATGACCCCACTCCACACCAAAGCGCCCCCACGCCGCGGCAGATATGCCCTGCAGAGTTTGCCCGCGCGTTAACAAGCGCCCTTCGGGGGCGAGTCTCTCTCCGACTGGTTAACGTGCGTTCGGGGAGGTGATTGCGATCGATGGCAGGGTGGCTGATACCGCACAGCCAGCCATCCACCTTCCTTGGCGCATGGACAGTTTCGCCATCGTGCCGATAGAACGAACGACGACGCCGTTCCCGGCTTTCAGGAGACCGCGATGACAAGACAGACTGGCCGGCACCGCACCGCCTCGCGCCTTCTTGCGCTGGCGCTTTGCACCGTGTCCGCTGGCGCCGCGCTGGCCCAGGAGCGACGTCTTTCGCCGCCGCTTCTGCAATATCCGGAGGAACGGATTCCGAGCTACAACCTTTACGGTTTGCCCGGTCTCATCGAGATGCCGACGGCCGAAATGGCACCGGACGCGACGTTCAGCACGACTCTCGGACATGCGGGCAACGCCACTCGCGGCACGCTGAGTTTCCAGGTTCTCCCGCGTGTCATCGGCTCGTTCCGCTACAGCTTGCTGCGCGACGCGGACCTTTCGGGTTCGCGTGACGGAGATTATTACGACCGCAGTTTCGATCTGAGGTTCCAGCTGCTGAAGGAAGGCACATACCTGCCCGCACTGTCGGTGGGTCTTCAGGACTTTGTCGGAACGGGCATCTATGGCGGGGAATATGTCGTTGCCACCAAAGAGGTGGCGCCCGGTCTGCGTGTGACAGGCGGACTCGGCTGGGGTCGCTTCGGGAGCTACCAGAGCTTCGGAACGACCGGAGACAGGCCGGGCCTCGTCGACGGCCGCCCGGATTCGGAAGCGATCGGCCGCGGCGGTACGGCGAATTTCGATCGTTTCTTCCGCGGAGACGTGGCGGCGTTCGGCGGAATCAGCTGGGACGTGACCGACCATTTCAGGGCGAAGCTCGAATATTCCTCCGACGATTACGAACTCGAGAGGACCGTGACTTCGAGCTTCGAGAAGACGTCGCCCTGGAATTTCGGCATCGATTATCGCTTCAAAAACGGCAATCAGCTGTCGCTCTACCATGCCTACGGCACCAAGATCGGAGCGCAGCTTTCCATCCTGACGAACCCGCGCACGGCGCCGGTCCCGGGCGGCAACGAAAGCTACCCCTACCCGGTCAAGCCCCGCAATCCGGCCCGTCTCGCCGACCTCGGCTGGACGACGGACGAGCGGCGGCAGGCCGGCATACGTCGCGGTCTGGAAGAAGCGCTCGACGGGATCGGCATCTCCTTGCAGGGCATGACGCTCGAGGGGAACCGCGCCACCGTGCGGATCCAAAACCGCAGGTACCAGGCGGTGCCGCAGGCGGTGGGGCGGACCGCGCGCACGATGACCCGCGCCCTGCCCGACTCGATCTCGCAATTCGTCATCGTTCTCACCGAAGGGGGCTTGCCGACATCGGCCGTGGCTCTGCGTCGCGGCGATCTAGAGGAGCTCGAATTCGACAGCGCGGAGGCGATCTACGCACGGGCGCAGATCGTCGATGCGGTCGGCCGCACCCCGCGACCTTTCCCGGACACGTATCCCAAGGTTGACTGGTCCTTCGGGCCCTACCTCGCCTATTCGAGCTTCGATCCGGACAATCCGCTCCGCATCGATTACGGCGTCCGTGCGTCGGCCTCGGTGATGCTGACGGCGGGCCTCGAACTGGCGGGTGCGGTGTCGCAGCGACTGGGCGGGAACATCGCCGACGGAAGCGATGACGTGAACACCGCGCTTCCCTCCGTGCGCACCTCCGCACCGCTTTACGCGGATGGCAGTGACACGACGCTCAATCGTCTGACGCTGGCGCATTTCGGTCGCCCGGCCGAGGACTTCTATAGTCGCGTCACGGTCGGCTATCTCGAGGCAATGTATGCAGGCGCCTCGGCGGAAGTGCTCTGGAAACCGGTCGACAGCCGCCTCGGTCTCGGAGCCGAGATCAACTACGTCCGCCGGCGCGAGTTCGACCAAGGGTTCGGATTGCAGTCGAACACCACGCCCTCCGGTGAGATCCCCGAGGTGAACGGTCACATCTCGGCGTATTACGACTTGGGATACGGCTTCCACACCCAGATCGATGTCGGCCGATACCTTGCCGGCGACGAGGGTGCGACGCTGAGCGTCCATCGCGAGTTCGACAACGGCTGGCGTGTCGGCGCCTTCGCGACCAAGACCAATGTCAGCGCCGAGGAATTCGGGGAAGGCTCGTTCGACAAGGGCATCACCGTCACCATTCCGCTCAACTGGGCGCTCGGCTCGCAGACGCGTCAGGCCTCGACAACGACGATCCGGCCGCTGACCCGCGATGGCGGCGCACGGCTCAACGTCAGCGACCGTCTCTATGGGCGGGTGCGCGACAACCACCAGCCCGAACTGGCGAAGACCTGGGGGCGGTTCTGGAGATGACGATGCACCGATCAATCCGCGCGGCCGGCACCGTCGCGCTCCTTGCCGCCCTGACCGCCTGCTCAAGCGAGGAGGAGAGCATCAACGCGCTCGACGTCCTCGGCGAGCTGCGCGAAGTGATTAGCCAGGGTGACGGTGCACAACCGCTGGAGCAGTCGCAGATCGACCAGGCCGTGGCGCAGATCCCCTCGCCCCTCAAGTTCATCGAGGTGACGAGCCGCGGCGGCCAGGCCGTCTTTGCGCCGATCCAGGAGAACGGGCCCTACGTCACCTACGCTTCGAGCACAGGGCAGTCGGTGGTCTTCCGCAACGGTTTCGCGGTGCAGAGCCGCGGCTTCGGCGGCGATCTGATGTCCTCGGACGAGGACGCGCTCCTCCGCCTCGTTCGCGCGCGTTCAGGCGGCACCGCACCCTACGTGATGCGGTTCCTGTCGGGCGACAACGACACGATCGTGCATCGCTACACCTGCAACGTCATCCCGCAAGGGCCGACGCCGTATGCAGCCGGTGTCGTGCGCAGCTCGGCGACCGAGCTCGAGGTGCATTGCGTCAGCGAGGGAGGGACCGATTTCGTCTCCTCCTTCACAGTCGACGGCTCGGGCGAGGTCCTCGCGGCACGGCACTGGTTCGGGCGGCTGAGCGAAGATCTGGTCTACCTGACATTGAGGCAATAGGCCTCCTCGGCACGGGGGTGCCGCGCGGATACCCGCGATCGAGCGAAAGGCCGGGTCGGTGCGATTGCCGTCAGGCCTTCCGCCGGCGGCGGAGCGGCATCCGGCGCCAGACGGTCGCAACCATGATCCGAAGATCGTAGCAGACCGATCCCTGCCTCTGGTAGATGAGATCCAGCGCCGCCTTCCAAGGCACGCAGCGGGCAACGTAGACCGCCTCCGTCTCAGCCGCGGTGGTACAGCCCGAGAGCAGTCTCTCCTCGGTCCGATGGAAAGCGAGCGTCGCGAGGCCGGTCACCCCCGGGCGGGATTTCAGAACCTCGGCATAGAGGTCGGGGAACATCTCGACGTAGCGCCGCAGCGGCGGACGCGGACCGACGAAGCTGATGTCGCCGCGCAGGATGTTCCAGAGCTGCGGCAGCTCGTCGAGCCGGCGGCGGCGCAGGAACCGTCCGGTGGGCGTGACGCGATCCGCCTTGTCGCCGCCCGAGACGCCACTGTCTTGCGCGGCAGGCCGCATCGAGCGGAATTTCCACAACATGAACCCTTCGTCCGGGCTGCGCATTCGTTCGGACCGGAACAGCACCGGTCGGCCGTCGCGCAACGCGACGAGAAGCGCCACCCCGAGTATGAGCGGCGACAGGACGACACCGAGGAGGACGGCGGCGCAGATGTCGAAGATGCGCTTGCCCGGGGTCATGCCGGCACCCCGGCGAGGCGGCGCCATTCGGCCACGAGATGCGAGGGCGACGCGGCGTCCGGCGTGAGCGGGCACAGCGATTGAAGGCGCGCCGTACTGAGCGTCACGCGCTGGCGGGCGCCCACCGGCGCATCCCGCCAGACAACCTCGCGACCCGCGGCGGCGACGATATCCGCCATCGCGACGGGACGCGGCGCCGCGACGTTCAGAGCGGGCGGCAAGATCTCGGCTTCGCATATGGCGAGCGTCGAGACGACCCGCGCGAGATCCGTTGGCGCGATGTAGCTTCGGACGGGCCCGCATCCGTCCGCGAAGCGGTCGAGGGTGATGGCACGGGACTGCGCAAGCGAGGCGAAAAGGCTCTCCGCCCCGGCTACGCTGCCGATACGGAGGCTGACCGCGCGAGGTCCCGTCTTGGGCAGCGTGGACAAGGCATCCTCCATATCGGACTTCGCCGCGCCGTAGGCATTCGGCGCTCCGCGCGCGGCCTCCTCGGTCAAGTCTCCGTCCGAGGGCGCATAGACCGCGACCGAAGACGCATGAAGGACGACCCGCGCCCGGAGAGCGGCGCCGAGAGCCTGTGCCTCCCAAGCGAGCGCGACATTCTGCGACAGGTCCCCGCCCTCGCCCGGCGTCACGCCCCAGAACGCCGCGATCGCATCGACCTGCGGCAGGCCACGGGGCGACTGCCCGGGTCCCCAGACGTGGCACCCGGGGGCGGGTTTGCGGGCCACGGGGATCAGCTCGGCATCCTCGCACCAGCCTGCGTGCAGCAAGCGCCCCACCCGGCCGGTAGCTCCAAGAAGCAGGATACGGGGTCGCCGCCCGTCGCCATGAGACATTTTTGGTCCATTTCCGCTGGAATTCTGAGACGCTATGTTTAACACCGCGCCCGCGGTCTAATAAAGGGACCGAGACACTTTCAGCTCCCAAGGGAGGTCGATCCCCGTGCCCAGATACTTCCGGATTCTCGCGGCCCTGCTTTCGGTCGTGCTCGCCGCGTCCTGCAGCCTGCCCCGCGGAGCCGCGCTGCAATCGGAGATCGTGAACGAGAGCCGGTCCTCCGAGCCGACCTTCCAGGTGATGCCGGTGACCCGTGCGAACATGGCGGCGATCGAGACATGGCCAGCCACGGGAAATTACCGGACGTTCAACTGGCTGGGCCATTCGGGCGCGCCGGACGTGAACACGATCGCGACCGGCGACCGGGTCGACCTCGTCATCTACGACGCCGAAGAGAACTCGCTGCTCACGAATCCGGCCCAGACGTCGACGCAGCTTGCGGGGCTCGAAGTCGACCAGAACGGCATGATCTTCGTTCCCTACATCGACAATGTGCGGATCGCAGGCCTCACGCCGACGGCGGCCCGCAGCGCGATCCAGCGGCAGATGGAATTCGTGGTGCCGTCGGCTCAGGTGCTGCTCACGGTGTCGGAAGGGCAGGGCAATTCCGTCGACCTCGCCGGCGGCGTGACCCGGCCCGGGATCTACCCGATGCCGTCGCGCAACTATTCGATCATGAGCCTCATCTCCGCCGGCGGCGGCATCGCGCCCGCGTACGAGAATCCCGTGGTCAAACTGCTGCGCGGCGGCAGCACCTACGAGATCTTCGCGCAGGACCTCTTCAAGTCGGGTGCGCGCAACACAACCCTCCGGCCCCGCGACATCGTGGTCGTCGAGGAAGACGATCGCAGCTTCACCGCGCTCGGCGCGGCCGGCACGGAAAGCCTCATCTCTTTCCCCAAGCCGCGGGTGACCGCGCTCGAGGCGATGGCGCTGATGCGCGGGCTCCAGGACAGCCGCGCCGATCCCAAGGGCGTGCTCGTGCTCAGGGAATACGAAGCCTCGGCGCTGCGCGCGGACGGTACCGGGCCGAACCGCCGGCAGGTCATCTTCGCCTTCGACCTCACATCGGCGGACGGCCTTTTTGCGGCGCGGCAGTTCAACATCTACCCGGACGACACGATCCTCGCGACCGAATCGCCGGTGACGCGCGCGCAGACCATCTTCAGCCTCTTCGGCACGACGCTGGGCCTCACCCGGCAGGTCACCACGGTCGCGAACTGAGGCCGCGCCTCAGAGCGAGGCCTCCACGCGAAAGCTCTCGGGGATCCGGTCGCGGTCCTCGAGAACAAGATCGGCCATGGCTTCGGCGATCTTCGGAGCCATGCCGAACCCGATCTTGAACCCGCCGTTCGCGACGAAGTGCCCGTTCCGTCCAGGCCAGGGCCCGAGCATCGGGGCCCGGCTGCGGGACCGGGGTCGGACCCCGGCCCACCGCTGCACAACCTCCGCCCCGGCCAGGATCGGCAGCGCCCCGACAGCCCGGTCGATCAGCGCATCGGCTTGCGCGTCGGTCGCGTCTGGCGAGTCGAAGTCCCGTTCGCTGGTGGAGCCGAGAGCGACAGTTCCGTCGTCGTGGGGAACGATGTGGAGGCCGTCCACGAAGATCTGCGGCACGTCGCCGGCCTTATGCCGGAGAAGCACGGCCTGCCCCTTCACGCCCGTCCCCGCCGGCCGTCCGGCCAGGTTAGCGATCTCCGCGAGGCCCCGCCACCCGGTCGCCCAGACGACCATGCCCTGATCCGGGGCCTCGGGCCCGATCTGCACGCCGCGGGCGCGGAGCGCCGCCTCCAGGGCCTCGCACGCCCGGCGCGGGTGAAGGCGCGCCGTCAATGTGTCGTGGACGAGCCGGCCCGTCGGCGTGACGGGCGCCCAGGTGCCCGCTTCGGCGGCGGGGATCACCTTCCAACGGGCGGCATCACTCCAGAGAGCGGCCGCGCTTTCCTCCCGGGCCCGCGCGAGCTCGAATGCGGCCTCGTCCGCTACGGGCTGCAACCTCCCGAGCCGGGCGTATCCGGGATCGGCGCCGCCCGCGTCTTTTACCGCCCCCCACCACGCTTCGGCCATGAGCAGGCTCTCGAGCTGGAACTGCTTCTTCTCGTTCCAGTTCTCCGGCACGTGGGGCGCAAGCGCTCCGACGATGCCGCCCGACGCACCTGCGCCGACCCCGTTCGTATCGACGATCCGAACCGATGCCCCGCGCTGTGCGCAGGTCCAGGCGACGCTCAGGCCGAATATCCCCGCACCGCGCACGGTCACGTCCACTCCGCTCATGTCACCCGCCCTTTTGCTTGCCGTCCGCTTCACCTAAAGCGCTGGGACATGAGCGACCAGCCCGAGACCTTCTGGCGCGACGGCTCCGTTCCCGTCTCTCGCCATTTCGACGACCCGTATTACTCGCTGGAGGACGGGCTTGCCGAGACGCGCCATGTCTTTCTCGCGGGCAACGGCCTGCCGGAACGGTTCCGGGACGGCTTCCGTATCGCCGAGCTCGGCTTCGGCACCGGGCTGAACCTCCTCGCGGCGCTGGCGCTCTGGCGGGAGAGCGGGACGCCGGGACGGCTGCACTTCACGAGTTTCGAAGCCTATCCGCTGCCGGCAGAGGACATGGTTCGGGCGCAGGGGGCGTTTCCCGAACTGGCTGAGATCGCAGACGAACTCGAACCCCACTGGCAGGCGCAG
Source organism: Roseivivax halodurans JCM 10272 (assembly GCF_000521785.1). GTDB lineage: Bacteria > Pseudomonadota > Alphaproteobacteria > Rhodobacterales > Rhodobacteraceae > Roseivivax > Roseivivax halodurans. The sequence goes on along the minus strand of NZ_JALZ01000017.1, from coordinate 49,891 downwards.
GCCAAGCGCATCGACCTGCCCGACCTCAGCTTCACGCTCGTGACCGGCGACGCCCGTGAGACCTTGCCGCACTGGACGGGGGAGGCGGATGCCTGGTTTCTCGACGGCTTCTCTCCGGCGAAGAACCCCGAGCTCTGGTCGCCCGAGCTGCTCGCGGAGGTCGGACGCCACACCGCCCCAGAGGGCACAGCCGCGAGCTATACCGCCGCGGGCCATGTCCGCCGCGCGCTCGACGCAGCCGGGCTCATCACGCAGCGCGTGCCCGGCTACGGGCGCAAGCGACACATGACCATCGCCCGAAAGTCCCGCGCATGACACGCAACGACACCCGCCTCGGCATCTGGCTCATGGTGACCACGACCTTCATCTTCTCCATGCAGGATGGGCTCTCGCGCCATCTGGCCGAGACGTACAACGTCTGGATGGTGGTGATGATCCGCTACTGGTTCTTCGCCGCCTTCGTCATCGCCATCGCCCGCCGGCAGGCCGGCAGCGTCCGCGCCGCCGCGCGAAGCGCCCAACCTCTGCTGCAGGCGTTCCGATCCACGCTCCTCGCGCTCGAGATCATGGTGATGGTGCTGGCCTTCGTCTTCCTCGGCCTCGTCGAGAGCCACGCCGTCTTCGCCTGCTATCCGCTCCTGATAGGCGCACTCTCAGGGCCTGTCCTCGGGGAGAGCATGGGCTGGCGGCGCTGGCTCGCGACCGGCATCGGCTTTCTCGGCGTGATCATCGTTCTGCAACCCTCGGGCGGGGTCTTCTCTCCCTACGCGGCGATCCCTCTTCTGGCCGCGCTGATGTTCGCGCTCTACGGCCTTCTCAACCGCTACGTCGCCCGCAAGGACGACGCGGCGACATCGTTCTTCTGGACCGGGACGGTCGGCGCAATCGTCTCGACCGCGATCGGGGCCTGGTTCTGGGAGACGATGACCGGCTCCGACTGGATCCTGATGGCAATGCTATGCGTGACCGGCGCGCTCGGACATTACACGCTGATCAAGACCTACGAGGTCGCCGAAGCCGGTGCCGTCCAGCCCTTCGCCTATCTGCAGCTCGTCTTCGCCTCGGCGCTCGGACTTGTAGTCTTCGGCGAGACGTTGCGGCCCAACGTCGTGATCGGCGCCGCGATTATCGTCGCCGCGGGACTTTTCACCTTCTGGCGGGAGCGAAAGGCGCGCTCAGCTTGAGCGGCGCGACGGCCTACTCTCCGACGGGAAGGAGCGTGGCGCCTACGAGTTCCTCCGAAAACGGCACCGGATGCGGGTCGAGCCCGAGACGCGCGCGATAGATCGGCAGGCTCTCGGCCACGCGCATCACATAATTCTGCGTCTCGCGGAACGGGATGAACTCGATGAAGTCGATCACGTCGAGCTCGCCGTGCCGCGGATCGCCGAACCGCTCCATCCACTGCAGCGGGCGCCCCGGCCCGGCATTGTAGCCCGCGGACATCATGACGACGTTGCCGCTGAAGGTCCGCGCGAGATATTCGAGATAGGCCGAGCCGAGCAGCGCGTTCCAGGCAGGGTCCGTGGTCAGCCGCCGTTCCGAATAGGTCTCGCCGAGCCAGCCCGAGACGTCTCGTGCGGTCCCCGGCATCAGCTGCATGAGACCGCGCGCGCCGGCGTGGCTGACGACCACGGGGTCGAACTCGGATTCACGCCGCGCGATCGACAGCACGAGTTCCGTCGGCACCGGAAAACGCCGCGAGGAAAAGTCGGGCAGCGCATAATACGGCGCGTGGACCTCCAGGCCGTCCTCGGCGGCGCGCTTGCCCACCATCACCTGGATATGCGGGAGGTTCATCTCGTCGAGCATGGCTCCGAGCTTGGCGATCTCCTCGCGATCGAGGCTCTCGGTCAGATGGGTGAAGAAACGTTCGGCAAGCGTGTCCTCGCCGGCCGCGAGGAGCATGACGGCCGCTTTGTAGACCGAGCTTTCGGTGAAGCCCGCGCCCTTCCAGTCCGGCGCCGCGCCGCCCGAGAGGCGCGGATCGGGGGCCATGCCCGCCTTCTCGGCGGCGAGGAGCCCGTAGAACGACGTCTGGAACTGCCCCCCGAACCGGTAGGCCTCCTGAGCCGCCGCCGCGTTGCCCGCCGCCTCCTCGGCCCGCCCGATCCAGTAACCGGCCCGGCCGAGCGAGATCGGCGTGTCGACGGCACTCTGCATGTTGCGGAAGTGCTGCGCCGCACGCTCGGGATCGTCGAGGAAACGCAGCGCCAGATAACCGGACAACCATTCGAGATCGGCGTAATCGTACTCGCCCCCCGGGACCATGAAATGGGTCGAGGCGATCTGGTAGGCGGTCTCTGCGTCGCCCGCCCGCATCTTCTCGCGGGCGAGGATCCGCCGCGGAGGTGCCCAGGCGGCAGGCTCCCCAAGCGCCTTGGCGTTGGTCGAGCGCGCTAGCAGCAACGCGATCGCATCGTCGTCCCGCCCCTTGCTGACACGCCATTGAAACCGGTCATGCGCGAGCCCCGGATCGTCGGCGAGACCCGCCGGGACAGCCTCGATCCTCGCGTCGACGCCCGGCTCCATGTCCTGAAGCGCGAGCCGCGCCTCGGCCAGTTTCCGACGGTCGTCGTTCACAAGACCGAGCATGCGCCGGGCGTTCACCGTCCAGCCATTCCAAAGCGTCATGTCGAGCCTGGCTGCATGGTGGTCTCGCAAGAGATCGCCGTGATCCGCAAGGAAGGCCGCGACCTCCTCCGCGGACAAGGCCAGCGTGCGCCACGCCAGCACGACCGTGGCCTCCGCCGCGCCGGTTTCGCCGGCATCGCGCAGCGCCCGCGCGTAGGAGAGCGCTCCCGAGCCCGTCTGCGGGAGCGCGTCCTCGAAGAACGCGCGCACGTCTGCATGCGGCGCCGACACGATGGCCTCTTCGCTCTTTTCCCGCAGGTAGGGCATGCCAGGCCAGTCCGGATTGCGGGCGATGAAATCCGTCACCTGACGCGCGTCTCCGTTCCCGGCGCGCAGGAAATGCCAGAGAATCACGTCGAGCCCGATCTGGCCGTCGCCCCGCGCTTCGATCATCGCCGCGGACCAGTTTCCCTGCCGCATGAGGTCCATGGCGCGTCCAAGAGCCCTGTCCCCGCCCTGAGCGGCGGCCAGCGCAGGCAACAAAAGCACGAAAGGCAGGATCAGCGAGGCCCGCATCACAGACATCAACTTGCAATTTCTAGGGCGAGAGAAGATAGACACGGGCCGGAACATATCTACTCCCGGCCGCGGCTCAACTCACGACTACGAGACAGGGACGGCCTGCCGCCGGTTGGGATCGGAACGCATGAATAAGGAGCGTGTCATGTTCAAGGGATCGATGCCAGCCCTGGTCACGCCGTTCAAGGACGGTGCGGTCGATTTCGGGACGCTCGAAAAACTTGTGGACTGGCACGTCGAGCAGGGCAGCCACGGCATCGTGCCCGTCGGCACCACCGGCGAAAGCCCGACCCTCTCGGCCGAAGAGCACGAAGCGGTTGTCGAATGCGTGGTCGGCCGCGCCGCGGGGCGCATTCCGGTCATCGCCGGCGCGGGCTCGAACAACACCGCCGAGGCGCTGCGGTTTCTCACGCACGCCGAGCGCGTCGGAGCGGATGCCGCGCTTGTCGTGACGCCCTATTACAACAAGCCCACGCAGGCCGGTCTCTATGCGCATTTCAAGATGCTGCACGACGCCTCGACCCTGCCGATCATCATCTACAACATCCCCGGCCGCTCCGCCGTGGACATGACGCCGATCACCATGGGAGAGCTCGCGCAGCTGCCGCGAATCGTCGGCGTGAAGGACGCGACCGGCGATCTCGCCCGCGTCTGCGCCCAGCGGATCACCTGTGGCACCGATTTCCTGCAGATTTCGGGCGAGGATGCGACCGCGCACGGCTTCAACGCCCAAGGTGGCATCGGCTGCATCTCGGTCACGGCGAACGCGGCGCCCCGGCTCTGCGCGGACCTTCAGGAGGCCTGCCTCGCCGGTGATTACAGCCGCGCGCTCGAGCTGCAGGATCGGCTGATGCCGCTGCACCACGCCATCTTCACCGAGCCAGGGGTCTGCGGGGCGAAATACGCGATGGCGCGGCTCGGGCTCTGCGAGGACGAGGTCCGCACGCCGCTCGTGCCTCTGACGGACGCGACGCGCGAGAAGGTCGACATCGGCCTCCGCCATGCGGGGCTGCTCAACTGACAGGTCATGGGGTCCTATCCGGACCTCATTCCTCCCGCATCTCGCGCCGCCGCATCGGCATCGCGTCGATCGTGTCGAAAAGCATGTCCGCAGAGATCGGTTCGGTCCGGGACAGCTTCACGCCACCGTCCTTGCCGATGAGAACGACGAGGAAGTTCTCCGGCGCAAAGCTCTTTCTCAGGGCAGTAGTTGCCCGTGCGGTATCGCCGAGCACGACGATGTCACGTTCGGCAAGCCCCCCTTCGGCATTGCGCAGGATGTCCATCTGCCGGTCGTAGTCCGCATGCCCAGGTGCCGGAGCGAAAACCAGCACGGGCCGGGCGTTCCAGCGGTAGGCGTCGAGGTTCGCGCCGGTCGCGTCTCGGAATATCCCCTGGCTTTCGGCCATACACACTCCTGCCCCCATCACGAGTATCGGCGCCATCGCGAGAAGCGCCCGCCTCGTCGCTCGGAAGGCCGGTGCTGCCTCGAGAAAGACGCACTGCGGAGGGGTGAGGCGCCCTCCGAGTTGCACACACCTATTGGCCCTGCACATCCTGTGCCTCGTCGAATCCCTCCGGATCGCCGACGACCACGAAGCTCAGGGCATCGGGATCAAGCAATTCTCCGGCGACCCGTTTCACATCCTCGACCGTGACTGCCTCGATCTTGCCGTTGCGGGTGTTCACGTAATCGGGGGTCAGGTCGTCCATCTGCATGCCGACCAGAATGCTCGCGATGGCGGCGTTGCCGTCGAAACGAAGCGGATAGGCGCCGGTCAGATAGGTCTTGGCCTGCTCCAGCTCGGCCTCGGTCACGCCTTCACTCGCCATCCTGCCCCATTCGTCGCGGATCACCTCGACCGCCTCGGCGACGGTTTCATTCGACGACTGCACGCGCCCCATCACGAGATCGGCGTAGTCCCGCGTCGCGAGATAGGAATATACGCCATAGGTTAGGCCGCGCTTGACGCGCACTTCCTCGGTCAGGCGCGCCTCAAAGCCGCCACCGCCCAGAATCTCGTTCATCACGTAGGCTGGAAAGAAATCCTCGTCGTGGCGGTCGATGCCCGGCTGTTCGAACACCGCAACCGATTGCGGCGTATCGAACGGCACGACGGTCACGCCTCCGTCCGTCTTGACCTCGATCTTTCGAGGCAGATCTCCCCCGGTTTCCGGCAGGCCTTCCATCAGCGTGTCAATCAGCTCCGACAGCTCTTCCGCAGAGATGTCGCCGGACGCGCCGATGCGCACGCGGTCCTGCACCAGCGCAGTCTCGTGTGCCGCGACGATGTCGTCTCGCGTCAGGCTCGGCACGCTCTCCAGCGTCCCGCTCACCGGTCGCGCATAGGGGTGGTCGCCGAACGCTAGTTCCGCCGCCCGGCGCTCCGCAATCTCTCCGGGGTCGTTCTGCGCAGAGCGCAGGCCCGACATCACCTGGGCGCGCACCCGCTCGATCGCATCCTCGTCGAACCGCGGCTCAGACAGGCTGTCCTGGAGAAGCGCCACCACCTCGTCCATGTTCTCGGTCAGAAAACGGGCGGACACCGAGACCGCATCGTGCCCGGCATCGTAGGAAAAGCTTGCCGCAAGGCTTTCCTGCGCCGCGGCGAACCCGCGGGCATCGAGATCCCCTGCGCCCTCCTCGAGCAGTCCGACCATGAGGTTCGTCACACCCGCCTTGTCGGCCGGGTCGAGCACCGCGCCGCCCTCAAAACGGATCTCGAGCGACACGAACGGAACGCTCTCCTCCTCCACAAGCCAGGCCTCGAAGCCGGCCTCCGTGGTCACCTCCTGGATGTCGATCGCTGCCGCGGCGGGCAGGGCGAAGCCGAACGACGCGACCAGTCCGGTCGCTAGCGCAAGCGTCTTCATTGCGTCTCCTCCGTGCCCTCGGGCTTGTCTTCCACCGCCGGTGCGTCGGCCGAGGCCGGCGTCGGCGTCTGCCCCTGCGTCTCCGCCCCAGTGAGATAACCGGTTATCGAATGGTCCCGGTCGAAGAGGCCTTCGGCTGCCGCAAGGATGTCCTCCTCGGTCACGGCGTCGAGTATCTCGGGCCAGTCCTGCACGTCCTCGACCGTCAGGCCGCTCGTGAGTGCCGATCCGTAGCGCTGCGCGATACCGTCGGAATTGTCGAGCGCGTAGATCTGCTGCGCGCGGATCTGGAACTTGATCCGCTCGAGCTGCTCGGGATCGACGCCGTCCTCCACGAATTCCGACAGGACGCGATCGAGCTCCGCTTCCGCCGATTCGAGGCTCACCCCCTCGGCGGGAACGACCACGAGGCCGAAGCTCGTGTCGTCGAGTTGCGTGCCGCTGTAGAAGGCCGAGGTGTAGACCGCCGCCTGCATCTCGAACTGAAGCTCGCGGTTCAGAACCGAAGTCTGCCCGCCGCCGAGAACCTCCGCGAGGATGGTCAGCGCGGCTGCGCGCTCCTGATCGCCCGGATCCCGCTCGGGCGCGAGATAGGACCGGATGAGGTAGGGTTGGGCGACACGCGGGTCGGCATAGGTCAGCCGGCGTTCCGCACGTTGTGGCGGCTCCTGCGGACGCTGCCGCGGCGCTTCGACCTCCGGATTGGCCTCGAGAGGACCGTAATGCTCCTCTGCGAGCGAACGCACCTCTTCGGGATCGACATCGCCCGCAACGACGAGGATCGCGTTATTGGGGGCGTAGTTCTTCTCGTAGAAGGTCAGAGCAGCCTCGCGATCGAGGGCCTCCATCTCGTGCTTCCAGCCGATGACCGGAATGCCGTAGGGATGGTTGAGGTAGAGCGCCGCGCTCATCTGTTCGTTGAAGAGCGCACCCGGCTCGTTCTCAACCCGCTGGTTGCGCTCCTCGAGGATCACCTGCCGCTCTGTCTGGATGTCCTCTTCGCGGATCCGCAGGTTGACCATACGGTCCGCCTCCATCTCCATCATCCGTTCCAGCCGGTCCGAGGCGACGCGCTGGAAATAGGCGGTCTGGTCCTGGCTCGTGAAGGCGTTGTCGGTTCCGCCGTTCTCGGCGACGACGCGGCTGAACTCGCCCGGCTCCAGCGTTTCAGTGCCCTTGAAGAGCAGATGCTCGAGAAAATGCGCGATACCCGACTCGCCCGGCGGCTCGTCGGCGGCGCCGGCGCGGTACCAGACCATATGTGTGACGACGGGCGCGCGGTGGTTCTCGATCACCACGGCTTCCATGCCGTTGTCGAGAGTGAAGGTCGTCACCTTCTCCTCGATCCTCTCCTGCGCGCCCGCAGGCAGCGCCAGAAGTGCGGCGGCGGCGAGGCCGCTCAGGCGGGTCAGCATGTCGTGGAAGCCTCCTCGTGTCGGTTCTGCATCAAGCTGTGACCGCGCCGGAGTACTTCAAGAAAGCTGACAGAATTGTAAGCTTCAATTCCGGGGCGGCGGTGCCGACGGCGTCCGGATGTTCGTGCCGGGCTGACGCACGCGCGCGAGCCAGTCCTGCGCGTCGAGCGACTGCCGCCGATACGCCCGATTGTACTCGTTGTCGGGCACGAGCTTCCAGTTGAAGATCGAGGCGCGGCGACGGAAGGCCGCATCGGCCGCGGCCAGATCCTGCCGGATGGACCCGTCGACCCCGTTCCGCCCCGCCGCGGCCACCAGAGCCGCGTCGCTGGTGGGAATTCCGCGTTCGGCGAGACGCGAGGGATCGCCGCCAAGAGCCGCGACCGCATCCGCGAGCGGCGTCACGTCGGCCCGGTTGCCGGTTCCGGTCGTGGGCGCCGGCAGTTGCGAGAAGGACGGCGGGTCGGCCAGCGGCTTGTTCGGCACGATCCCGAACTCTTCGGGGCTGCCGCGATAGGTGTTGAGATTGCGTAGATTGGTCTCGCCGTCACGCGCGCTCGAACAGGCTCCGAGCGCCAGAAGCGCCAGCGCGACCGCCATTTGCCGCTTGCTCATCATGCCACTCCGTCCCGTCATCAGCTTGTCCCTACCGCAATCGCTCGGCTGCGTCACGCGCGCTTTTTCCGCTTTCCGCTCGCCGGTGTGCCGGGGAAGAGCACCAGTCCGGCCGCACCCGCAAAGATCGCGATGTCCGCGACGTTGAAGGCGTAAGGGTTGTTGATCCCGCAGCACGACATGTTGAGGAAATCCGCAACCGCGCCGTAGACGAGCCGGTCGACCACGTTTCCGAGCGCCCCGCCAATCAACACGCCGGCCGCGAGGAGGCCCGGCCGACCGGGGGGATCGCGGCGGAGCCACACCAAAACGAAAAGCACGATGCCGAGCGCGACCGCGATCAGGACCCAGCGGGTGAGGTCGGCCTGACCTGAGAAGAGCCCGAAATTGATGCCGTAATTCCACGCCATGCGGAACTCGAGAAAGGGCGGCCAGACCTCGATGACGCCCTTGGCATCGAGCCCGAGCCCGTGCACCACCCAGTACTTCGTGACCTGATCGAGCACGAAGATCAGCGTCGCTGTGATCGCCACCATTCTCATGCCGTGTGCTCCCCTGCCGCAGAGCGCCCAAAGGGCACGCGGGCGGGCACGCTCGCCGCAGGTGGCGGGGCCGTCTTGCGCAGCCCCGTCAATGCCGGAAATGCCGCATGGAGGTCAGCACCATGGCGAGCCCCGCCTCGTCGGCCGCGGCTGTCACCTCGTCGTCGCGCATCGCGCCGCCCGGCTGGATGATCGCCGTCGCGCCCGCCTCGGCCGCGGCCAGGAGCCCGTCCGCGAACGGAAAGAACGCGTCCGACGCCACTGCCGCACCCTTCGTCAGAGGCTCGGAGAGCCCGAGCGCCTCGGCCATGTCCTGCGACTTTCGCGCAGCGATGCGGGTCGAATCAACACGGCTCATCTGACCAGCGCCGATCCCTACAGTGGCGCCGTCCTTGACGTAGACGATGGCATTCGACTTCACGTGCTTGGCGACGGTCCAGGCCATCATCAGATCGCCCATCTCGGCCTCGGAGGGCGCGTGCTTCGTAGCCACCTTGAGATCGTTCCGCGCGACGCTGCCCGTGTCGCGGTCCTGCACGAGGAACCCGCCCGAGACCTGCCGGAAGGTCAGGCCACCCGATTTCGGGTCGGCGAGACCGCCCGTCAGCAGGAGCCGCAGGTTCTTCTTGTTGGCGAAGATCTCCCGAGCCGCGGGGTCCGCGTCGGGAGCGATGACCACCTCGGTGAATATCTCTGTGATCGCCTCCGCCGTCTCCCAGTCGAGCGTGCGGTTCAGCGCCACGATCCCGCCGAAGGCGGAGGTCCGGTCGCAATCGAAGGCCCGACGATAGGCTTCGGCGAGGGTCTTGCCCGTCGCGACGCCGCAGGGATTGGCATGTTTGATGATGGCGCAGGCGGGCGCGTCGCCGCCGAACTCCGACACCAGCTCGAAGGCCGCATCGGTGTCGTTGATGTTGTTGTAGCTCAGCTCCTTGCCCTGCAGCTGCTCTGCGGTGGCGACGCCCGGCCGCGCCGCGCCGTCGACGTAGAAGGCCGCGGATTGATGCGGGTTCTCGCCGTAGCGCAGCGTCTGCGCGAGCGTTCCGGCAAAGACCCTCCGCCGCGGTGCGGTTTCGCCGAGCGCGTCGGCCATCCAGCCCGACACGGCCGCGTCGTAGGCCCCGGTACGCGCATAAGCGGTCAGCGCCAGCTTCTGCCGGAAGGCATAGGAGGTCTGCCCATGGTTGGCGTCGAGCTCGGCCAAAAGCGCGTCGTAATCCTCGACATCCGTCACAACCGCGACATAGGCGTGGTTCTTGGCGCCCGCGCGGATCATCGCCGGGCCGCCGATGTCGATGTTCTCGATCGCAGTCGCGTAATCGGCTCCGCCCGCTACGGCCGCCTCGAAGGGATAGAGGTTCACCACGAGGATATCGATTGCGCCGATCCCGTGCTCCTCCATCGCGGCAGCATGGCTGTCGTCGTCGCGCAGCGCCAGCAGCCCGCCGTGGACCATCGGGTGCAGCGTCTTCACGCGCCCATCCATCATCTCCGGAAAGCCGGTGATCTCGGAAACGTCGCGCACCTCGAGACCCGCATCGCGCATCGCCCGCGCCGTCCCTCCCGTCGAGACGAGCTCGACACCCCGCTCGGAGAGGGAGCGGGCGAGATCCTCGAGCCCGGTCTTGTCGGATACGGAAAGCAGCGCGCGGCGCGGGCGGACGAGGTCTGTCATGGAATGTCCCGGTCAGGTGGCGTCTTCGGTCTCGTCCGCATCGACGCCGGCGGCGGCGAGGTCGCGAATGGCGATCGCGGTTTCCTCGGACTTGGCCAGCGTCCAGCGGACGCGGCTCGCATACTCCATCGCGCGGCCGGATAAAACGACCTGTTTGCACGCTCTCGGCCGCAAGCGTCCGGCCTCGAGATAGACCGACGCCTCAAGCCGCATCGCCGCCTCGGCTCCGGGGCGGAAGATCCAGACTTCGCCCGAGGCAAGCGTAAGTTCCACGGAGGCGCCCTCAGGATCCAGTTCTGCCGCGACATCAGGGTGCAGATGGAACCGGATCCGGTACGGAATGCCGGTCGGCGCCCTTCGGTCTATCGAGCGTTCGAAGACCCGCCGGTCCTGCGCGCTCATCGCGATGAGCATGTCCTCGCCGGTCAGCGTCCGCCCGTCGGTCGACAGCGTCAATGTGCGCGCATGGGTGAGACCATGGGTCGAGACGTAGCCGTCATGCGCGCCCTCGAAGATGGCACCCTCCTCGCCGGTCGCGAGTTCGACCGGCACTCGGGTCGGCGCATCCTCCAGCATCTCGCGCGCCGCGGCGCCGACATGACCCGGCGCGCCGAGCCGGGCACTGGAATATCCGTCGAGACAGAGCGCCGAATGGGACGGGGTCGCCCGCCCGGCGCGGCGCCAATCCGGCCCGAAGCTCGCGCCGTCGCCGCAACTGACGATCAGCGGCCGCCTCCCGGATGTCAGCTCGAAGGCAAGGGTGGAGGCATGGGCGTCGAGAGAGGCCTGACCCGCAGGCGGAGGAGCCGCGTCGATGATGAGGCTCGTTCGACCGGCCGACATCTTGACGAAGCCCATGGCCCGTCCGCTGCGCGGCCGCGTCCGGACGCCCGATGCCGCAAGCGCCTGATCGAGCCGCCCCTCGGCCCCTGCCCCTCCGCCGTGAAACCGCGCGAGCCGGCCGTCCGAGTGCCGCAGCGTGCGCAAGTTCTGCGCCATCGACCTGATCGCGGCGTCATGGGCGGCTCCGGGCGCATCACCACATTCCCTGAGTGCCGAGGCCGCCCATGTGAGCAGGGCGAAGACCTCGAGCAGCTCCTCGGGGTTACGCGTCGCGATCGCACCGTCGGCATGCACGATTCCGCGGCATTCGCGATCGAGGCCCTGCTTGGCCGGCCCGGCATGCCGCGCCATGCCGGCAAGGAACGAGGCCGCGTACAGAAGTCCGGTCAGCGCTTCGATTCGCTCAACTCCGGGCCGCGCCCGCATCCAGCTTCGCGAGAGGTAGATGGCATGCGCCCCCATCGCCCGCCGGAAGGCGTCGGAGGTCTCCTGGTCCGGGCCGCGCAGCAGGAAAGCGGAATGGTGCATCCAGCGGATCAACCGCCGGCCCGCAAGCTGCGGCTGCCACCCCTCGCCTTTGCCGCGGCCATAACGAGCGATCCAGCCCCAGACCCAGCCCTGGGCGAGACTCCTTGCTCCGGGATCCCCGAGTGCCGCCAGATCATCGAGCCACGGGCAGCCCTGGATCACTTCCGCGAAGGCGGCATCGGGCGGGGTCACGTCCCAGATCGACCAGCCGGGGGACTCGACGAGATGGCCCGCGAACATGAGGTTTCCGGCGAGGAGCTGCCGTCCTCTCGCGGGCGACCCGATGCTTCGCGGCTCCGGCATTGCGGCGAATGCGGGCACGGATCGGGATCTGCCCGCACGCCATGCCTCCGCGCGGTTCCGGGCCCGCGCCGCTGCATTCCGCCACTCTGTCAGTCTCGGCATCGTCTCCGGCCTTCCGCCCACCTGTCCCGGCGCGCTGTTTCGGCGAAGGGTATCGGTGCCCCGCCGCGAAGTCACCTTTGCCGCGACATTAAAATGCGGTGCGGGCCAGGGCGTTGCCTCCTCAGGATTCCGCCGCAACCTGCGGCTTTGTCGCCGCCAGTTCCGGCAATTCGATCCCACGCTTCTCGGCGCTCTCGCGCACCGCCTTCTGCACGGCCTTCGACCGTCGCAACAGACGCCGGAAGCGCTGTTCGTCGAGCGCCAGCAGCGTCGACGGGGCGATGGCACGCACCTCGGCCTTTCTTGCGGTCTGCGTCAGCATGGCGAGCTGGCCGAAGAGCTCCCCGCGGCCAAGCCGCCAGCTCTGCCGCGCCGCGCGCAGCTCGACCGCGCCCGAGGCGATGAAATAGACGGTGTCGGCGGTGGTTCCGCGGGTCAGGATCACGTCGCCCTCGTCCGCATAGCGCGTCACCAGCGCACGAGAGAGCCGTTTCAGTGTTCCCTCGTCGAGTTCGGAGAAGAGCGGGAACTGCTTGGCGACCTCCGCCTTCTGCAGAACGATGTCGAGCGCCGGGCGCTTGTCCTCGCGGGCGAACCGCCGGTCGAGGCGCTGCAGCAACTCGGTGTGCAGCTCGACGCCGACGAGCCCCTCGTCGAAGAGCATGTCGTATTCGCGTTTTTCCAGCCGCAGCGCGGTGCGCCGGATGAAGCGGCGTTCCAGCTCTTCGGCGTAGCCGGGATATTGCAGCCGCAGCCCGTCGAGCGCCTGCTCGACCATCTCGGCCCGCCGGTGGAGAAGCTCGTGCAGGACGTCCGCAACGCGGCGGCCATGGATGCGGCGGATGCGCGCCTCGATGAACCGGTCGAGATCGTTGAGAACGAGCCCCTGCAGAAGCAGGATCTCGAACCTGTCCGCGGTCAGCCGCGCCAGCGGATAGGACACGTTCAGCCGGTTGTAGAGCCGCACCGCAAACTTGAACGCCGGGTCGATGCCGACCGCACGCCGCGCGGCGCGGCGGTAGCCGAGGCGACCCGACTGGCGGGCCTGTTCCAGCAGACGGTCGACGTCCGACAGGATGCGGTCGGTGAGGCGCGGCGAGACGGCACGCTCGCGGAACCGGTCGAGGATCATGTCGCGCTCCGCCCCGGCAAGCGCGATGAGGCCCAGCGTCACCCGGTCGCGGTCGAGGATCTCGGCGGAATTCTCCGCCGCCTTCACGGCGCCCTCGAGCCTCTCGCCGAAGATCTTGGCCTCGGACCGCACGATCTCTCGGCTGAGGCCGTAATTCTCGGTGGTCTGCTGGACCTCCTCGCGCACGGTCTGTAGCGCAACGGCAACGACCTGCTTGGCGAGCGCGGCATCGAGCGGGGTGAGCTTGTCGAGACCGAGCCGGCCGATCACGAAACGCAGGCTCGAGCCCTGCACCACGAGAGTGAAAAGCGTGTAGCCCGTGGCAAGGACACCGACCATGCGCTGGATATCCTCGGGGACGCGCGCGCTTTCGGTGACGGCCAGCGCCAGCGCCAGAGTGACGGCACCGCGCAGACCGCCCCAGAGGATCGCCGCCCGATAGGGTCGCTCGACCGGCGGAGAGAGGCGGACGAGCGACAGGAGCGGGAACAGCACGAAGAGGATCACCGCGCGCGCCGCCAGGGCTGCGACGACCACCACAGAGATGAGGCCGATATCCGTCCAGGTGATCCCCTCGAGCAGGCGCGGGATCAGTAGCGCGGCGAGAACGAAGATGAGCGCCCCGGCCCAATGCGCCAGAAGTTCCCACATCTCCTTCATGTTCTGCCAGACCGCGGGCGGCAGGGCGCCGGGCGCGCTGACGTTCACGGTCAACCCCGCCGCCACGACCGCGATCACGCCCGAGGCGCCGAAAACCTGCTCGGCCGCGATATAGGCCAGGTAGGGCAGAGCCACCGACAGCGAGAGCTGCGCCAGCTCGTGCCGTCCGAACCGGCCCATGATCATGATGGCGACCTGACCCAGCAGGACCCCGACCCCCGCCCCTCCGAGGATCAGGAGCGGAAAGCTCCGGAGCGCGTCCCAGAGCGACGGGTCCGGGACGCCGCGCATGACGAACCCCATGAGAAGGCCGAAGAGCGCGATGGCCGCCGCGTCGTTCATCAGGCTCTCGCCTTCGACGATCCGGGCGAGACGGCGCGGCGCGGCGATGGACCGGAAGATCGATACGACCGCCGAGGGATCCGTCGTCGAGACGATCGCCCCGACCAGCAGGCACGCGACAAGGCCGACCCCCGAGGCGAAGGCGAGGGATCCCCCGACCACCACGGTAGAAAACAGCACCGCCACGACCGCCAGCGTCACGATCGGCACCCAATCGTCCAGCATGCGCCTGAGGTTCATCCCCAGCGTCACCTGGAAGAGCAGCGTCGGCAGGAAAACGTAGAGGAAGATGTTCGAGCGGACCGGGAAGTTCAGGACCGCCTCGGCGATGGGGTTGAGCGCATCGGTGAGGTCCGTCCGGAGAAGGAAGCTCGCGCTGCCGCCGATGAAGATGCCGAGCACGGCGAGGATCACCGAATAGGGCAGCCGCAACCGCCCGGCGAGCGGCTCGGCGATCCCCAGAAGCACAAAAAGCGCCGCGATAATCGCGGTAATGACGATCACATCCATGACGCCGCTTTAGACTAGGGCGCGAAGACGGGGAATGGAGGCATACCGTCCGGAAGATGTGTTTCGAACGGTATTCAACTGGCCCGCCCGCCGCTGGATCATTCGCTCCGGCGTCAGCTGCCCCGATAGGTCGAATACCCGAACGGGGAGATCAGCAGCGGGACGTGGTAATGCGCGTCGGCGTCCGAGATGCCGAATCGGATCGGCACTACGTCGAGAAAGCGCGGCTCCTCGGGCGGCACTCCGACCGCGTCGAGATATTCGCCCGCGTGGAAGACAAGCTCGTAGGTCCCGGGGCGGAACACCTCCCTCGGAAGGATCGGCCCGTCAGTGCGGCCATCGGCATTCGTGACGGCCTCGGCAAGCATCTCGCGCTCCGATTCGGTCAGGCGCCAGAGGCTGATCCGCATTCCGGCGGCAGGCAGACCCCGCGCGGTATCGAGGACATGGGTTGTGAGATACCCTTCTGACATGGACGGCTCCTTTCGCAGGCGGTAATCGCGGGCTCTGCCGCAGTATTGGGCGGGTCGTGCATCCGAACGCAGCCCCGGAGCACCTTGCGGAAATTCTTGAAAATCTCCGGCGCAATTCGCCCTTAGGGTGCCGGATCGAACGACATGAGGCCAGAGATGCACCGCTATCCCCGCGACATGATCGGCTACGGCCCGAGCCGCCCGGATCCGAAATGGCCCGGAGGCGCGAAGATCGCCGTGTCTTTCGTGCTGAACTACGAGGAAGGCGGCGAGAATTCGGTGCTGCACGGGGACGCGGCCTCCGAGGCGTTCCTGTCGGACATCGCGGGCGCGCAGCCCTGGCCCGGACAGCGCCACTGGAACATGGAATCGATCTACGAATACGGCGCGCGGGCCGGCTTCTGGCGGCTGCGCGACATGTTCGCCGAAGCGGGCGTGCCGGTCACGGTCTACGGCGTCGCCAGCGCTCTCGCCCGCTCGCCCGAACAGGTCGAGGCGATGAAGGATGCCGGCTGGGAGATCGCCTCGCACGGCCTCAAATGGGTCGAGCACAAGGACATGCCCGAGGACGAAGAGCGCGCGTCCATCCTCGAGGCGATCCGCCTGCACGAGGAGGTCGTCGGCGAACGCCCCCGCGGCTGGTACACCGGCCGCTGTTCGGAAAACACCGTCCGGCTCGTCGCCGAGGAAGGTGGCTTCGACTGGCTGTCCGACACCTACGACGACGATCTGCCCTACTGGCGCCGGATCGGCACGCGCGACCAGCTGGTGATCCCCTATACGCTTGAGGCGAACGACATGCGCTTCGCGACCGCCCCGGGCTACATCACGGGCGAGCAGTTCTACACCTACCTCAGGGACAGCTTCGACCAGCTCTATCGCGAAGGCGATGCTGGTCGCCCCGCGATGATGACGATCGGCCTGCACAACCGTCTGATCGGCCGCCCCGGCAAGGCGGCAGGTTTGCGCCGGTTCCTCGATCATATCGCTGGTTTCGACGGCGTCTGGGTCGCCCGCCGCGCCGACATCGCGCGCCACTGGGCGATAACCCATCCGCCCGCGGCAACCGAACGTCCCTCCGAGATGGACCGTGCCCGCTTCGTCGAGGCCTTCGGCGGCATCTACGAACATTCTCCCTGGATCGCCGAGCGCGCCTTCGATCTCGAGCTCGGCCCGGCGCACGACCGGCCCGCGGGCCTCGCCAATGCGCTCGCCCGCATCTTCCGCACGGCGACGGAGGAAGAGCGCCTCGGCGTCCTGCGCGCCCACCCCGATCTCGCCGGCAAACTCGCGGGGGCAAAGCGACTGACCGAGGCCTCGAGTTCCGAACAGGCGAGCGCCGGCCTCGACGCGCTCACAGATGACGAACGCGAGACCTTCACCAGGCTCAACGATGCCTATACCGCCAAGCACGGCATTCCCTTCATCATCGCCGTGCGCGATCACGACAAGGCCGGCATTCTTGCCGCCTTCGAGCGCCGTCTCGAGAACGACAGCGCCTCCGAGATCGGGGAGGCCTGCCGGCAAGTCGAGCGCATCGCGCGCCTCAGGCTGGAGGCGCTGTCGTGACCAGCTACGCATTCCCACCCGGCGGCCTGCCCGATCAGGACGTCTCGCCCGAGGGTCGCGCGGTCTTCACCACCGCCTATGCGGTTCTGCCCGCGGCGACGATGCGCGACATCGTCACCTCGCTCCTGCCCGGCTGGACCGGCACCCGCGCCTGGATCCTCGCCCGCCCGCTCACCGGGTTTGCCGAGACCTTCGCGCAATACGCGATCGAGCTTGCGCCGGGTGGCGGCTCGGACACGCCAGAACCCGACCCGGACGCGCAGGCGGTGCTCTTCGCCGCGCAGGGACAACCCCGGCTCACTATCGGGGACGAAACCCACGATCTGAGCCCCGGCAGCTACGCCTACATCCCCGCCCGGACACGCTGGACGCTCCGGAACCCCACCGATGCGCCTTGCGGCCTGCACTGGATCCGCAAGCGGTTCGTCCCCGCAGAGGGCCTCGAGCCGCCCGCGGCGTTCGTCACCCACGACAGCGAGGTGCAGGCAGTGGCCATGCCCGGCACGAACGGTGTCTGGGCAAC
Source organism: Roseivivax halodurans JCM 10272 (assembly GCF_000521785.1). Taxonomy (GTDB): domain Bacteria; phylum Pseudomonadota; class Alphaproteobacteria; order Rhodobacterales; family Rhodobacteraceae; genus Roseivivax; species Roseivivax halodurans. The sequence continues at coordinate 32,632 of NZ_JALZ01000017.1, read as the reverse complement.
CCAGCGCTTCGCCGATCCGGCCGACCTGCGCTTCGACTTCCACGTCAATATCGTGTCCTTCGAGCCCGGAGGCCGCATCCCCTTTGCAGAGACGCATGTGATGGAGCACGGCCTCTACGTGCTGCAGGGCGAGGCCGATTACCTTCTGAACGACACTTGGGTGCCTGTCGGCCCGGGGGATTTCATGTGGCTGCGCGCCTTCTGCCCGCAGGCCTGCATCGCCAAGGGCAGCGAGCCCTTCCGGTACCTTCTCTACAAGGACGTGAACCGCCACCCGGAGCTCGTGTTATGATCGGGCCACGCTCACCTTGGCCCGACCGCACGCACAAGGCGCGTCCCTGATGCGATCCATTGCCGCCCGCCCCCTCACCGAAACGAATTTCGCCCCGTTCGGCGAGGTCCTCGACTGCGACGGTGACCCCGACCGCATCATCAACCGCGGCCTCTGCGGACGCTGGCACGACCGCGCGCTCATCGACACCGACGACAGCGGCCGCCCCGGCATCAGCCTCTTTCTCGCCGAACCGCGCGAGCTGCCTTACAGGCTCGACCTCGTCGAGCGGCATCCGGAGGGAAGCCAGGCCTTCCTTCCCATGCACGAGCACCCCTGGCTCGTCGTCGTGGCAGAGCCCGGCGACCTCCCCGGTCCGATCCACGCCTTCATCGCCGCACCGGGACAGGGCGTGAACTTCGCCCGCGGGACATGGCACGGCGTTCTCACCCCGCTTCACGCGCCGGGCCGGTTCGCGGTGATCGACCGCATCGGTCCCGGCGCGAACCTGCAGGAGCACGAGCTCGAGGAGCCCGTGCTGATCACCGGGCCATAGGGCCCTTACCGCCTGCGACCCGGGCGCCAAGATCCGGGCCGGCCCCATCCGACAGGGACTCGACCGATGACTGAAGCGACCTTGCACCACGATCCGAGCCTCGGCACGCCCGAGCAGCTCGCGAATCCCGATTACACGCCGCCGCTCGCCAAGGCGGTACCGCTCGGCATCCAGCACGTGCTGGCGATGTTCGCCTCGAACGTGACGCCCGCGATCATCGTCGCGGGCGCGGCCGGCTTCGGCTTCGGCTCGGACAGCCCCGAATTCCCGAACCTCATCTACATGATCCAGATGTCGATGCTCTTTGCCGGCATTGCCACGCTCTTCCAGACCATCGGCATGGGTCCGGTCGGATCGCGGCTCCCCATCGTGCAGGGCACGAGTTTCGCCTTCCTGCCGATCATGATCCCTGCGGTGGCCGGTCAGGGCACTGCGGGACTGGCGGGACTCATGACCGGTATCGTGATCGGAGGGATCTTCCACTTCACGCTCGGATCGGTGGTCGGGCGGATCCGCTACGCGCTTCCGCCGCTCGTCACCGGCCTCATCGTCCTGATGATCGGCCTCGCCCTTATCCGCGTCGGCATCCAGTATTCCGCGGGCGGCGTTCCCAAGATCGGCACGCCGGATTACGGAACCCTGGCGATGTGGATCCCGGCGCTGACCGTGGTGATCGTGACCGTCGCGATCAAGTTCTTCACCCGCGGCCTGATATCCGTCGCCGCCGTCCTGATCGGGCTCTTCGCCGGCTACGTCGTGGCGCTGGCGATGGGCCAGGTGAGTTTCGGAAATGTCGCCCGTGCCGCCACCTTCGCCCTTCCCGATCCCTTCCGGTGGGGTGTGGAATTCAACGCCGCCATCATCATCGGCATGTGCTTCATGGCGGTGATCTCGGCGATCGAGACGGTGGGCGACGTCTCAGGCATCACAAAGGGCGGCGCGGGGCGCGAAGCGACCGACCGCGAGATCTCGGGCGCGACCTATGCCGACGGTCTTGGCACCGCGATCGCCGGCATCTTCGGCGGACTGCCGAACACCTCCTTCAGCCAGAACGTCGGCCTCATCTCGATCACCGGGGTGATGAGCCGCCACGTCGTGACCATCGGCGCGATCTTCCTGATCCTGTGCGGGCTTCTGCCCAAGGTCGGGGCGGTCGTTTCCACGGTTCCGATCAACGTGCTCGGCGGCGGCGTCATCGTCATGTTCGGCATGGTCTGCGCCGCCGGCGTCAACATGCTCTCGGAGGTGACCTGGTCGCGGCGCAACATGGTAATCTTCGCGATCTCGCTGTCCGTCGGGTTCGGCCTTCAGCTCGAACCGGAGGCGCTCCAGCATCTGCCGGAGACGTTGCGGATCCTGCTGACGAGCGGCCTTCTGCCCGCGGCGGCGCTTTCGATCTCGCTGAACCTCCTGCTGCCGGACGATTTCTGAGCGGCTTCCTGCTCTTCGACCACGTCCCGTCCGCTTCGGACGGGACATGTCCCGATCCCGGTATGGCCGGATACGATTGACTAACCCGACAATTTTTATAAGGTTCTGGCGAAGCAAGCGAGAGCCCCATGCCAGATACCCATCGACCCGCGCGGTACGTTGCCGATCTCACCCGGCCCGAGGCCCGGCTCGTCTCGATGCTGCGACATTGGCGGATGGGGCCAGAGGCGCAGGAGCAGGTCTGGGCGGATCTTGCGGCCGCGCTTGGACCTCCGCGCGCCCGCGCCTGCCTCTCGGCATTCGAAACCTTCGCCGCTCATCTTGCGCGCTCGGCCTGGTTGCCGCCCGCGCTGAACGCGCCCGGAGCGGAGACGCTGACCGATGATGAAGATGCGATCTGCCGCATCGTCACGGCCGCGTCGGAAGGCCAGCGCGAAGACGCGTTGCTGCACGCATCTTTCCTCGTCCGCCCTGAAACGCTCCTGCCGCTCGTCCACGCAGCCGAACGGACCGGATTGCCGCTGCTCTGCGCCGAGTGCAGGGCTCGCCTCACGGTGTGTCGCCGCCTTTCGAACTGACATCGGAGAAGGTGGCAACGGGCTCTTGACCTTCCAGTTGCGGGAACCCCCATATCCCGTTTCGAAAGGAGGGCGACGCCATGCCCGCTGCCTTGAGATTCGAGATCGACGGAATGCATTGCGCCGGCTGTGTCGGCCGCGCCGAGCGCGCCCTCGAGGCCGCGCCGGGCGTCTCCGGCGCGCAGGTGAACCTTGCGACGGAAGTCGGGCAGGTCGCGGTCGGAGACGCCCGCGCGGTCAGGACCGCGCTTGCCGAGGCCGGCTATCCCGCCCGCGAGGACACATACCGGTTTGCCGTCAGCGGCATGCATTGCGCATCCTGCACGTCGCGTGTCGAGGATTCGCTGGCGCGCCTCAGCGGTGTGGTGTCAGCCCGCGTGAACCTCGCCGCGGAGATTGCGGAAGTGACGGCCCTCCGAGGATCGATCGAGGCTTCGGACATCGTCGACGCGATCGAGGCCAGCGGGTACGGCGCAAGACCGATCGACGGCACGGCCCCTCGCGAGGAAACCCGCGCGGCAGAGGCCCGTACGTTGCAGCGCGACCTGATTATCGCGGCGGCCCTGACCCTGCCGGTCTTCCTGATCGAGATGGGCGGCCACCTCGTCCCCGCGCTGCACCACTGGACAGAGTTGACGCTCGGCGGCACCTGGAACTGGATCCAGCTCGCTCTGGTGACCACCGTGCTCTGCGTGCCGGGGCGGCGCTTCTTCACCACCGGGCTCAGGCTGCTGGCCCGGGGCACCCCCGACATGAACAGCCTCGTCGCGCTTGGCGCAGGTGCCGCGTGGGGGTATTCGACCCTCGTGACCGTCGCTCCGGACGTGCTGCCCGACGGCGCGCGTTCGGTCTATTTCGAGGCGGCGGCTGTGATCGTGACGCTGATCCTGCTCGGCCGGTGGCTGGAAGCGCGGGCGAAGGGCCGGGCGGGCGATGCCATCCGCGCCCTCATGGCACGCCGGCCCGCGACCGCGCGGGTACGCCGCGACGGCGACGTGCGCGAGATTGCGGCCGATGAGGTCGTCCCCGGGGACGTGATCGAGCTTCGGCCCGGCGAAACCGTGCCCGTGGACGGGGTACTGATCGAAGGCCGCGCCCGGATCGACGAAGCGATGCTCACCGGCGAGCCCGCCCCGGTCCTGAAGGGCGAGGGCGACGCGCTCACCGGCGGGACGGTCAACGGTGCCTCGGCGCTGGTGATGCGCGCCACCGCCGTCGGGTCGGACACGACGCTCTCGCGTATCGTCCGGATGGTCGAGGAGGCGCAGGGCTCGAAGTTGCCCGTGGAGGCACTGACCGAAAGGGTCGTGCGGGTCTTCGTGCCCGCCGTTCTCGTTATCGCGGCGATGACTGTAGTGGCCTGGCTCGCCCTCGGACCCGGGCTGACTGAAGCGCTTCTCGCGGGCGTTTCGGTGCTCATCATCGCCTGCCCCTGCGCAATGGGTCTTGCGACCCCGGTGTCGATCCTCGTCGGGACGGGACGGGCGGCGGAACTCGGCGTGCTCTTCCGAAAGGGCGATGCGCTGCAGCGGCTCTCGGACGCGCGTGTCGTCGCCTTCGACAAGACCGGCACCCTGACCGAGGGACGGCCCGAACTCGTGTTCCGCAAAGCCGCCGGCGAGAGGGATGAGGATGACGTCCTGCGTCTCGTGGCCGCGGCGGAGGCGGGGTCGGAACACCCTCTCGCCCGCGCTCTCGACCGCGCGGCGGGGAACGACCTTCCCCTTGCCGAGGACGTGACCGCCATCGAAGGACGCGGGCTGTCCGCGCGCGTCGACGGACACGACCTGCTCGCCGGCTCGGCCCGACTGATGCGGGAGCGCGGGATCGCGGTGGACGAACTCGAGGACGACCTGCGGCAGGTTCAGGAGCGCGCCGAGACGCCCGTTCTAACCTCCGTCGACGGGCAGATCGCCGCTCTCTTCGGTGTCGCGGACCGGGTGAAGCCATCAGCGCTGGCAGCGATCGAAACGCTGCGCGAAGCCGGGATGCGGATCGCGATGCTGACAGGTGACACCCGCGGCACGGCAGAGGCTCTCGCGCGCCGGCTCGACATCGACGATGTGCGCGCGGAGCTTCTGCCGGAGGACAAGGCAGGCGTCATCGCCGAACTACAGAAGCGCCACGGTGCGACCGCCTTCGTCGGCGACGGGATCAACGACGCCCCGGCGCTCGCGGCGGCGGATGTCGGCCTCGCCATCGGCACGGGCACCGACATCGCGATCGAGGCGGGCGACGTGGTGCTGGTCTCGGGCGACGTGACAGGCGTTGCGACTGCGCGCCACCTCTCGCGGCGCACCATGCGGAACATCCGGCAGAACCTCGTCTGGGCCTTCGGCTACAACGTCCTGCTGATCCCCGTCGCCGCAGGAGCGCTCTACCCCGCCTTTGGGCTGCTCCTGTCGCCGATGATCGCGGCCGCGGCGATGGCCTTGTCCTCGGTCTTCGTGGTGACCAACGCGCTGCGGCTTAGGAAGGTGAACGCGCCAAGCCAGGTTGAAGCTACGGCGCACTTGAAAACGGAGGCGCATCCGGCATGATGAGCATCGGCGAGATCGCGGACAAGGCCGGCCTGCCCGCCAAGACCATCCGCTATTACGAGGAGATCGGCCTCGTCGCACCGCAGCGGGGCGAGAACGGATACCGGGCGTTCTCGCAGAACGACCTGCACCGCCTCGCCTTCCTCGCCCGGGCGCGGGCGCTCGGCTTCTCGATCGAGGATTGCCGGACGCTCGTCGCTCTCTGGGACGACGAGGGGCGCGCCTCGGCCGACGTCAAGCGCGTCGCCGAGGCGCATCTCTCGCATATCGACGAGAAGATCGCGCAGCTGCGCTCCATGCGCGAGACGCTCGGGCATCTGGTCGAGGCCTGCCACGGCGACGAGAGGCCGGACTGCCCGATCCTGAAGGACCTCGCGCCGGAGTAGCTGGGACCGGGGGCGACTGGCATCCGGCCCCGACCCGTCTCAGGCCGCGCGCACCTCTTCGGGCTCCTTGGCGCCGGTCATGTAGGCCACCGCGTCGTTCATCGTATGCGCCTTGGGATCAATCACGCAGAGCCTCTTGCCGAGGCGGTGGACGTGGATCCGGTCGGCCAGTTCGAAGACATGCGGCATGTTGTGGCTAATGAGCACGATCGGGATACCCCGCGCCCTCACGTCCTGGATGAGCTCGAGTACCTTGCGGCTTTCCTTGACCCCGAGCGCCGCCGTCGGCTCGTCGAGGATGATCACCTTGGACCCGAATGCGGCGGCACGGGCCACCGCCACGCCCTGACGCTGACCGCCGGAAAGCGTTTCCACCGCCTGATTGATGTTCTGGACCGTCGTCAGGCCGAGATCGTTCAGCTTCTCCCGCGCGACCCTCTCCATCTCCGCCTTGTCGAGCTGACGCAACAACGATCCCATCATGCCTTTCTTCCGGATCTCGCGACCCATGAACATGTTGTCCACGATCGACAGCGCCGGAGACATGGCGAGGGTCTGGTACACCGTCTCGATCCCGTATCCGCGGGCCTCGATGGGGGAGGCGAAGGTCACGGGTTTGCCGTCGAGCAGGATCTCCCCTTCATCCGGGATCACGGCGCCGGACAGCGCCTTGATCAGCGTCGATTTGCCCGCTCCGTTGTCGCCGATCACGGCGAGGATCTCACCGGGATAGAGGTCGAAATCGCAGCGGTCGAGTGCGGTCACCTTGCCATAGCGCTTGGTCAGGCCGCGGCCCTTGAGCATCGGTTCGGTCATGACGTCACCTTTCTGATCCACTGGTCCACGGCCACGGCGCCGATGATGAGCGCGCCGATGAGCAGGTAGGTCCATTGCGCGTTCGCCCCGGCCATCCTGAGACCCAGCTCGAACGTTCCGACGATGAGCGCTCCGAAGAACGCGCCCCATATCGACCCCCGCCCGCCAAAGAGCGAGATGCCCCCGATCACCACCGCCGTGATAGACTGGATGTTGCCGACGACCCCGGTCGAGGCCGAGGGCGAAACGGAGCCGAAGCGGCCGATCATGACCCATCCGGCAAGCCCGCAGATGAAGCCGGCGGTCATATAGACCGACATGATCGTGCCGTGGCGGTTGACGCCAGCGAGCTCGGCCGCCTCCGCGTCGTCGCCCACGGCATAGACATGGCGGCCCCAGGCGGTCGAGCGGAGGACGTAGGCCAGCACCACCACGATGAGGATCATCGTCACGACGCCGAGCGTGATGACGGCGCCTCCGACCTCGAACCTCATTCCCATGAACCCGAGGAGCGGCGCGCTCTCCCGGATGTCCTGCGAGCGGATCGTCTCGTTCTTGGAATAGAGGTAGTTCGCGGCGAGCACGATCTGCCACATGCCGAGCGTGACGATGAAGGGCGGCAGCTTGACCCGGCTGACGAGCCAACCCGACACCGCCCCGATTCCGGTGCCGATGGCGAGGCCGCAGGCGATCCCGACCGGAGCCGGTATCCCGTAGCGGAAGGTGAACTGGCCCATGATCACCGAGCAGAAGACGGCCATGGCGCCGACCGAGAGATCGATCCCGGCGGTGAGGATGATCAGCGTCTGCGCAGCGGCAAGGACGCCAACGATCTGCACCTGCTGCAGGATCAGCGTCAGCGTGCCCGGCGAGAAGAAGCGCTCGCCGAGTGTCACCCCGAAGATGAGGATCGCTGCCATGAGGACGATCAGCGGAACCAGCGCGGGGGTGGCATGCAGGGCGTTGTGGAACCTGCCGAAGAGCCCCTTCTCGTGCGCCTCGAATTCGGCAAGCGATGTGCTCGCGCCAGAGAGCGAGGACTCGTAGTCCTGCCCCCTGCCAGTTGAGTCTGACATGGGTTCCTCCCTCCGAGCGATGCGCCCGGTATAGCTTTGTCGGCGGTTCGGTCCGCCCTGCCGCTCATCCTAGCACAGATGCGGGGCCAGCGGGGCGGGGTTGCGGGGGCGCTGCTGCGCCCCCGCTCGGGGCGTCAGCCCCAGCAGAGCTCGAGGCCTTCCTCGACCGAAATGCTGTCGACGCCGTCGACCGGCTGATCGGTCACCAGCGCGACGCCGGTGTCGTAGAAGTCCTTGCCCGGGGTGTTCTCGGGCAGGGTGCCGTCCTTGGCGTATTGGGCGATCGCCTCGATACCGAGCGCCGCCATGCGCAGCGGATATTGCTGAGAGGTCGCGCCGATCACGCCGTCCGCCACGTTCTGCACGCCCGGGCATCCGCCATCGACCGACACGATCGTCACGTCCTCGGGATTGCCCATCGCGCTCAGCGCCTCGTAGGCACCGGCGGCAGCGGGCTCGTTGATCGTGTAGACGAGATTGATGCCCGGATCCTGCGCAAGGCAGTTCTCCATCGCGGTGCGGCCGCCTTCCTCGTTGCCGGCGGTCACCTCGTTGCAGATGATGCGCTCGTCCTCTTCGTCTCCCCAGCGCTTTTCGTCCTTCACGTCGATGCCGAAGCCGGTGAGGAAGCCTTGGTCACGCAGCACGCCCACGGTCGGCTGGCTGATGGCGAGGTCGAGCATGGCGATCTTGGCATTCGCGGCCTCCTCGCCAAGCGTTACCGCGGCCCATTCGCCGATCAGGACGCCGGCCTGGAAGTTGTCGGTGGCAAAGGTCGCGTCGGCGGCGTCGACCGGGTTCAGCGGTGTGTCGAGCGCGATGACGAGAAGTCCCGCGTCACGCGCCTGCCGGAGCGGACCGACGATGGCCGAGGTGTCGGACGCGGTGATCAGGATGCCGGACGCGCCATTGGCGATGCAGGTCTCGACCGCCTGAACCTGGCTCTCGTGGTCGCCGTCGACCTGGCCTGCATAGGAATTGAGTTCGATGCCCAGTTCCTCTGCCTTCGCGCTGGCGCCTTCGCGCATCTTCACGAAGAACGGGTTGGTGTCGGTCTTGGTGATGATGCAGGCGGACGTGCCATCCTGCGCGAATGCGGGGGCCGCCAGCGTCGTGGCGAGCGCGGCCGCGCCGAGCAGGCTTGCCTTGCGGATCATGGTCATGTCGGGGTCTCCTCCCTGGAAATTCTCACACCGGGCCGGGGAATCATGTCATGATGCCTGCGGACCCGGGCAGCGCGACCTCCACCTGCCGCGCCGACAACTCGATAAAACCCGGAATCGGGGCGAGCTGTCAATAAATAAATCACTCTTATTTAGTATTGACGGACGTGGCGATTTGGCTCGACACTCCGGTATCCCGACAGCGACCGGAGCCGCCATGCCACCCGCCCAGAGTCCCGTCCCCAGGCCCGACGAGCCGGCCCCGTTCGGCGCCCGCGGCTCGAACCAGTCGGGCATGCGCGCGCATAACGAGCGGCTCGTCCTGAGCCTCGTGCGGCGACACGGCGCTCTGTCGAAAGCCGAAATCGCTCGGTCTACGGGCCTTTCCGCGCAGACCGTGTCGGTAATCATGCGCGAGCTGGAAGCGGAGGGCCTCCTTATGAAGGGCGAGAAGGTTCGCGGAAAGGTGGGCCAACCGTCCGTTCCGATGCGCCTCGTGCCCGGCGGAGCCTACTTTTTCGGTCTGAAGATCGGCCGACGGACCGTTGAGCTCATCCTGCTGAATTTCACCGGCGAGGTTATGGGGCGCAGGCGCGCGGCCCATCGCTACCCGACCCCGGACAGCACCGTCTCTTTCGTGACCGAGGGGGTCGCCGCGCTGCGCGACCTGTTGCCGGACGACGCCGGCGACCGCATCGCGGGCCTCGGGATCGCGATGCCCTTCCTCCTCTGGGATTGGGCCCGCAGCCTCGGGATGGACGCCGAGGAGATGGAGGGCTGGCGCCGGCGCGACATCGGCGCCGAACTCGGCGACCACCTCGACATGCCGGTCTTCCTGCAGAACGACGCCACCTCCGCCTGCGGGGCCGAACTCGTCTTCGGCGGGGCTCCCGCCCGCGACTTCCTTTACTTCTACATCGGCACTTTCATCGGGGGCGGCGTGGTCCTGAACGGCAACGTCTTTGCCGGCGCGACCGGCAATGCCGGCGCGCTCGGTTCCATGCCGGTGCCGACATCGCGGGGCGTGCAACAGCTCATCGACGTCGCGTCGCTCTCCGGGCTCGAAGCCGAGGTGATCGCGTCGGGCGCCAATGCCGACCGCATCTGGGAGAGTGCCGAGGGCTGGAGCCTTCCGGACGATGCCGTCGCGCGCTGGATCGACGGCGCGTCCGAGGGCATCGCCTACGCCGCGACGGCGGCGGCCTCGATCGTCGACTTTCCGATCGTGATGGTGGACGGCTGGATGCCGAGGTCGCTCCGCGCCAGGCTCGTGCAGGCGACGCGCGACGCGCTCGAACGGATCGACCTCAAGGGCCTCGAGCCGCCTGCGATCGTCGAAGGCACTGTCGGCGCGGATGCCCGCACGCTCGGCGCCGCGAGCCTGCCCCTGTCGGAGCGGTATCTCGTGGACAACAGCGCGCTTCTCCGCGCCGGCTGACCCCTTCCGGGCGCCCGAGGCGCCATAGTCCCGACCGCAAAAAGCCCGGGCGATGCACGCCCGGGCCAGTGACAAGGCCTGACTGGAAGGAGGAGGTCAGCCCTTGGCGAACTCGGGATAGGCTTCCATGCCCAGCTCGGACATGTCGAGACCGTTGATCTCGTCTTCCTCGCTGACGCGGATGCCCATGACGGCCTTCAGGATGAACCACACCACGGCCGACACGACGAAGACGAAGAGACCGATGGCGACGATACCGATCAGCTGCACACCGAACGAGGCGCCCTCGGTGTAGAACGGCACCGCCAGAGTGCCCCAGATGCCGGCGAGCAGGTGAACCGGGATGGCGCCGACCACGTCGTCGATCTTCATCTTGTCGAGCATCGGCACGGTGATGACCACGATGATGCCGCCCACGGCCCCGATCCAGAGCGCGCCGAAGAGCGTCGGATCGAGCGGCCCTGCGGTGATCGAGACGAGACCCGCCAGCGCGCCGTTCAGCGTCATGGTGAGGTCGGGCTTCTTGTACATCACCTGGGTGAGGATCAGCGCGACGATCGCCCCCGAGGCCGCGGCCATGTTGGTGTTGGCGAAGATGCGGGAGACGTCGGTGATGTCGCCCACGGTGCCGGCTGCCAGCTGCGAGCCGCCGTTGAAGCCGAACCAGCCGAGCCACAGGATGAACGTGCCGAGGGTCGCGAGCGCGAGGTTCGAGCCCGGGATCGGCACGGTGCGACCGTCCTTGCCGTACTTGCCGATGCGCGGCCCGAGGATCAGGGCGCCCGCGAGTGCCGCGAAGCCGCCTGCCGCGTGCACGAGGGTCGAGCCCGCGAAGTCCGAGAAGCCCATCTCGGAGAGCCAGCCGCCGCCCCACTGCCAGGACGCCTCGATCGGGTAGATGAAGCCGGTGAGCACGACGACGAAGATCAGGAAGGGCCAGAGCTTGATGCGCTCTGCCAGCGTGCCGGAGACGATCGACGCCGTCGTCGCGCAGAACATCAGCTGGAAGAAAAAGTCCGATCCGACCGAGGCATAGTCGAGCGACGCGTCCGCTGCGGCGAGACCCACGGGCTCGAGCGCGGTCGGGGAGAAGAGGATGCCCACATAGCCGGGCACGACCCAGGCATCACCGGGATACATGAGGTTGAAGCCCACGAACCAGTACATGATGCCCGCGATCGAGAAGAGGGCGATGTTCTTGGTCAGCTGCATCGTGACGTTCTTGGAGCGCACGAGACCCGCCTCGAGCATCGCGAACCCAGCCGCCATCCACATCACCAGGAAGCCGCCGATGAGGAACAGCAGCGTCGTCATGATGTAGGGGCCGATTTCGTCGAACCCCGGGGCGGCCTCCGCCGCTTCGGTGGCCTCCTGTGCGAATCCCAGCGCTGGGGCCAGGATCAGCGCCGCGGTCGGCGCCAGAAGATGCTTCAGTTTCATGTCGTTCAAATCCCTGTGGTCACTGGTCGGTTGGCTATCCCCTGCCCTCGCGGGGTCAGGTCAGAGCGCGTCCGCGTTGGTTTCGCCGGTCCGGACCCGCACCGCCTGCGCGACGTCCAGGACGAAGATCTTGCCGTCGCCGATCTTGCCGGTCTGGGCGGTTTTCGTGATTGTCTCGACGACCTGGTCGGCCATGCTCTCGGCCACCACGATCTCGAGCTTGATCTTCGGCACGAAGTTCACGGCGTATTCCGCCCCCCGGTAGATCTCGGTGTGGCCGGACTGGGATCCGAAGCCCTTGATCTCGGTCACCATCATGCCGCGCACGCCGATGGCGGTCAGCGCCTCGCGGACCTCCTCCAGCTTGAACGGCTTGATCGTCGCTATGATGAGTTTCACCCTGAGGTCCCTTTCATTTCTTCCCGGTCGCGCAGGTCCGGCCTGCGACTTCGCCTTGGCAGAAAGGCCGCCGGATGCCCTTGCGTGAAGGCAAGACGCCCGTTTTCGCGCCATTTGCTACAATGCTTTTGCACATTTTTTGCACAAACCTGCGTTTGTGATTAAATTGCGGGCACAATTAAAAAGGCGAAATCCCGCTGGCGGTGGTGCACATCCCCGCGACGAACCTCTATCTTGGCAGCACGAAAAATCGGTCGGGCAGGACGATATGAGCAAGACGGGACGCGGGCGCGGCCGGCTGGTAGCCGAACGCCGCTATCCGAACTCTTCTTCGAGCAAGGGCACGGGGACGGGCGCCAAGCCGCGTACGAGCGGTGGAAAACGTGCGCAATCGGGCCGGAGCGCCCGCAGCTCATCACGGCGTGGCGCGCGGCGCGGCGGTGGCGGAGGCCGCGGCGGAATCAGCGGCGCCGCGCGCGGGATCGTCGGCTTCTTTGCGCGGCTGATCTGGATCGTGACGTCCCGGGTCGCGCTTGTCGCCGCGATCGTACTCGCCGTCGCCGTCGGCCTCACCTACGCCACCCTACCCTCGCTCGACGACCTTCTCGACGGCCGCGCCCAGGGCTCCGTTACCATGCTGGACCGCGAGGGACGGGTCTTCGCCTGGCGCGGCGACCAGTTCGGAGGGGCCGTGCGCGCCGAACAGGTGAGCCCGCATCTCAAGAACGCCATCATCGCCACCGAGGATCGCCGCTTCTACTGGCATCCCGGCGTCAGCCCCCGCGGCGTGGCCAGCGCCATCCGCATCAACCTGCGCGAGGGGCGCGGGCCGCTGCAGGGCCACGGTGGCTCGACCATCACCCAGCAGACGGCAAAGCTTCTCTGCCTCGGGCGCGAATACGATGCGAGCGAATGGGAAAGCGAAGCCGCCTACGTCGCCGATTGCCGCGAGACGTCGATCGCACGCAAGGCAAAGGAAGCCATCTACGCGATGGCCATGGAGGCCAAGTACTCCAAGGACGACATCCTTTCGATCTATCTCAACCGCGCCTACATGGGTGGCGGCGCCTACGGAGCCGAGGCGGCGTCCCAGCGGTATTTCTCGAAGCCCGCCTCGGCGCTCCGTCCGGCCGAGGCCGCGATGATCGCCGGCTTGCTGACCGCTCCGACGTCTCTTGCGCCCACCAACAGCATCGAGCGCAGCCGCGCCCGGGCCAACGTCGTGATTGGGCTCATGGAAGACGAGGATTATCTGACCGCTGCTGAGGCCGAAGAGGCCCGGAACAATCCCGCGAGCCTCTCCGACGAGGCCGAGGAACGCCGCGGCGGGTATTTCGCCGACTGGATCATGGACACGCTCCCGCCCTTCGTGAACGTCGAATCGCGTCAGGACGTCGACATCCGCACCACGCTCGATCCCCGCATCCAGAGCGCCGTCGAAGACGCGATGAACACGGTCTTCGAGAACAAGGTGCGCGAGGGTTCCGAGGCGCAGGCGGCCATCGTGGTGATGTCGGCCGACGGCGCTGTCCGGGGCATGGTCGGCGGTCGCAAGACCGGCGTTTCGGGCGTCTTCAACCGTGCGACGCAAGCGGTGCGGCAGACCGGTTCGGCCTTCAAACCGTTCGTCTATGCGACGGCGCTGGAGCTGGGCCGCTCTCCCTACGACACTGTCGTCGACGAGCCGTTCTGCATGAACATCCCCGGCTCGGGCCAATGGTGCCCGCAGAACTACACCCGCAACTACAGCGGTACGGTGACGCTGACCGATGCGCTGAAACGGTCGCTGAACATTCCCGCCGTGAAGGTCTCCGAAAGCGCGGGGCGGGATCTCGTCGCGAAGGTGGCCACCGATTTCGGCATCGATTCCGACGTGGTCGACACGCCCTCCGTGGCGCTCGGGGTCTCCGAGGCCACCCTGCTCGAGATGACCGGCGCCTATGCCGGGATCCTCAACGGCGGGTCGTCGGTGCAGCCTTACGGCATCGAATCCCTGACGATCAAAGGTGATGACAAACCCCTCGTGGGCCGTCGCGGCGGCATGGGCGAGAGGGTCATCCGGGAAGAGGCGGCCAAGCAGCTCGTCTTCATGCTCGAGAAGGTCGTCGCCGAAGGAACCGGCCGTTCGGCGCGGCTCCCTGACCGCCAGGCCGCGGGCAAGACCGGCACGTCGAACGAACAGCGTGATGCGTGGTTCGTCGGCTTCACCGCCGATTATGTTGCCGGCGTCTGGATGGGTTACGACGACAACACCCCGCTGACCGGCGTCACGGGCGGCGGTCTACCCGCCGATATCTGGCGCGAAGCCATGACGCGCATACACGACGGCATGCCCGCCCGTCCCCTCCCGATGATGCAGCCCACGCCGCCCCAGCGCACGGTCGAGCAGCAGCCCGCTCCGCAACCCCAGCAGCAACCGCAGCCCCAGCGGCAGCCACAGCAGCAGACCGATGCGGTGGGCGATTTTGTAGGTCGCGTGCTGCGGGATATCTTCGGAAACTGACCCACCTGATTCGGAACTGCAGGCGCGGCCGGAAGCGGGAATATGCCGGCCGCGCGCCACGGCTTCGGGCCGGGCAGCTCGGAAACGCCTCGCGCTGCGCGACTTTTTCCGCGGAGCGCGATGACGATCGCCGGCCATCAAAGCATTTGTTGCGACTCGCACGTATGCATTAAGGAATGCCGGGTATCCCACCCGAGGCAGGCTCCAGGAATTCAGAACGATGGCGCGGCAGAATAACGAAAAAGGACTGGAGGAGCTGCGCGCGGCGCGGCGCGAGAGCCGTCCGTACTACTGGTTCGTCGCGATCTTCAGCTTCTTCGTGAACATGCTGATGCTCACCGGGCCGCTCTACATGCTTCAGGTCTACGACCGGGTGCTCGGGTCGCGGTCGGTAGCGACGCTGATCGCCCTCTCGGTTCTCGTGGTGTTCCTCTACGGCATGATGGGGCTTCTGGACTACGTGCGCGGCCGGGTCATGGGGCGTGTGGCCGCCCGCTTCCAGAACAGGCTCGACACCCGTGTCTTCGACGCGGTGGTCCGGCGCTCGGCTGTCCAGCCCGACCAATTGGCCGCGACCGGTCTGAAGGACCTCGAATCCGTCCAGCGCCTGATGGCGTCGCCCGTACTGATGGCCATCTTCGACATTCCATGGACGCCGGTCTTCCTCATCGGGATCAGCATTTTCCACCCCTGGCTCGGCATCCTGGCCATGTCGGGGGGGGCGATCCTCATCGTCATCACCATCGTGAACCAGTGGGTGACGCGCAATCCGACGCAGAAATCGAACGTCGCGACCTTCCAGGCCGAGCAGATCTCGGACCAGCTCCGGCAAGAATCCGAGATGGTGCAGGCGCTCGGGATGCGCCGCGCGGCCTTCCTGCGGTGGCACGAGGCGCGGGCGAAGTCGCTGTCGGGCCAGATCGGTTCTGCCGACCTCGCCGGCTCCTTTACGACGCTGACGCGGACGCTGCGCCTGCTGCTGCAATCGGCGATGCTGGGCCTCGGCGCCTATCTCGTCCTGCAGGGAGAACTGACGCCAGGCGCGATGATCGCAGGGTCCATCCTCATGGGCCGGGCACTGGCTCCGATCGAGCTTGCCATCGGTCAGTGGACGCTGGTGGAACGGGCACGGAAGGGCTGGACCAACCTCTCGCAGCTCCTTTCCGAAGTGCGTCCCGAGGAGCCCAGGACAGCCCTGCCCCGACCCCGCGCCAAGCTCGACGTGCAGCAGCTCACGGTCGTCCCCCCGGGCGAGCAGCAGGCGGCGCTGCGGATCGTCTCGTTCAACCTCGAGCCCGGTCAGGCGCTCGGCGTGATCGGGCCCTCGGGGGCCGGCAAGTCCACGCTCGCCCGGGCGCTGACCGGGGTCTGGCGTCCGGCCGGCGGCAAGATCCGCCTCGACGGCGCGACGCTCGAGCAATACGGCCCGGACGTGATCGGCGAACATATCGGCTACCTGCCGCAGCGGGTCTCGCTCTTCGACGGCACCATCGCCGAGAACATATCGCGCCTCAGCCAGGCCCCCGATGACCAAAAAATCGTCGAGGCCGCCAAGAAGGCCGACGCCCACGAGATGATCCTGAAGCTGCCGGAGGGCTACAACACCCGCGTTTCGGGGGCTGGCGGCCGGCTCTCGGGCGGTCAGATGCAGCGCATCGGGCTTGCCCGCGCCATGTACGGGGACCCTGTCATTCTGGTCCTCGACGAACCCAACTCGAACCTCGACAACGAGGGCAGCATGGCGGTGAACAAGGCGATCCGGCGCATGAAGGAAGAGGGCAAGGCGGTCCTCATCATGGCGCACCGCCCCGCGGCGATCGCAGAATGCGACATGCTCCTCATGCTTGAGAACGGCAGCCGAAGCGCGTTCGGTCCGAAGGACGAGGTGCTGCAGAGTCGCGTGAAGAACCACGATCAGATCAGGAAGACGGCCGCGTTGCCCGGAGGTGTGCGATGAGCGATGAGGGCGGGAAGTTTTCCCTGCGTTTCCCGATGTTGCTTGGCATCTTCGGCCTGCTGATCCTGGTCGGGGGGTTCGGGACCTGGGCCGCGACCACAAACATTTCGGGGGCGATCATCGCCAGTGGCCAGATCGAGGTCGACCAGAACCGCCAGGTCGTGCAGCACCCAGACGGCGGGGTGGTCGACGAGATCCTGGTGGACGAGGGCGACACGGTCGAGGTGGGCGACACGCTGATCCGACTCGATCCGACGCTGCTCCTGTCCGAACTCACCATCGTCGAGGACCAGTATTTCGAACTCATGGCGCGCCGCGCGCGCCTGCAGGCCGAGCGGGACGAGAAGGACGTCATCGAGTTTCCGCGCGAGGTGCTCGAGATCGCGGAGACGGACGAGGAAATCGCCGATGCGGTGGAGGGCCAGCGCAACCTCTTCGACGCCCGTAACGAGAGCATCGGCCGAGAGGTCGAGCAGCTTGCCAAGCGGTCACAGCAGATCTCGGACCAGATCGTCGGCATCGACGCTCAGCAGACGGCGCTCGGCCGCCAGCTCGAACTCATCGAGAGCGAGCTGGCGGACCAGCAATCCCTGCTCGACCGCGGCCTCGCACAGGCAAGTCGCGTGCTGTCGCTCCAGCGCGAGGAGGCGAACCTGTCGGGCCGCGTGGGCGAGCTGACGGCGTCCAAGGCGCAATCCGAGGGCCGCATCACCGAGTTCGAGATCGAGCGGCTGAAGCTGCAGACCCAGCGGCGCGAGGAAGCGATCACCGAGCTGCGCGACCTTCAATACCGCGAGCGTGAGCTCGCCGAGGAGCGGCGGCAGCTCCGCGAGCAGCTCTCGCGCCTCGACATCAAGGCCCCGGTCGGCGGTATCGTCTACGGCCTGACCGTGTTCACGCCCCGCTCGGTGATCCGCGCCGCCGATCCGGTGCTCTACATCGTGCCACAGGACCGCCCGCTCGTAACGACGGTGCAGGTGCCGCCGATCCACATCGACAAGGTGAGCGTCGGGCAGGAGGTGACGCTGCGCTTCTCTGCGCTCGACCAGCGGCAGACGCCCGAGCTCTTCGGCGAGGTCACGCAGATCTCGGCGGACGCCTTCTCGAACGAGGAGCAGGGCACAAGCTTCTACCGCGCAGAGATTGTGCTGTCGGAAGGCGAGCTCGACCGGCTCCCCGAAGGTTCGGCGCTCATCCCCGGCATGCCCGTGGAGGCATTCATCCGCACCGACGACCGCACCCCGCTCGCCTATTTGGTGAAACCCTTCACCGACTATTTCGCGAAGGCCTTCCGCGAGAGCTGATCGGGTCACGCCGGGCCCGAAAGCGGTCCCGGCGATGCATTCCCCCGCCGGCATCCGAATTCTTTTCGAAGAATCCGCGAAAATGGCTCGAAGCGAATTTGCCTCCGACCTACCGTCGCCCCAAGCGACATCAGACGGAGACAGACATGACACACGCGATCGAGACGAAGCTGACCGAACTTGGCCTCACCTTGCCGGACGCCCCCGCGCCGGCGGCGAATTACGTCCCTTACACCCGCTCGGGCCGCACGCTCTATGTCTCGGGCCAGATCAGCCAGCGTCCCGACGGGCTAGTTACCGGCAAGCTCGGCGACACGATGTCCGCCGAGGAAGGGGCCGAAGCCGCCAAGCTCTGCGCGCTCTCGCTGCTCGCGCAGGTCAAGGCCGCCTGCGACGGCGATCTTTCACGGCTCACGCGCTGCCTCAAGCTGACCGGTTTCGTGAACTCGACGCCGGATTTCACCGATCAGCCCAAGGTCATCAACGGCGCGTCCGACCTTCTGGGCGAGGTACTCGGCGCCGCCGGTCCCCATGCGCGGTCCGCCGTGTCCGCAGCCTCGCTGCCGATGGGCGTCGCCGTAGAGATCGAGGGCATCTTCGAGCTCGAGGAATGACGGGACCGAAGCTTCCCGGCGCCTTCCTCTCCCGCCCGATCGCTCACCGCGCCTACCACGACGCGGGGGCCGGGCGGCCCGAGAACAGCCGCGCGGCAATTCGGGCGGCAATCGAGGCAGGCTACGGTATCGAGATCGACCTCCAGCTCTCGGCCGACGGCGCGGCAATGGTCTTTCACGACTATCACCTCGACCGGCTTACCGACGGCGCAGGCGCGATCCGCATGCGCGACGCCGCGAACCTCTCCGCGCTTACGCTGCGGGGCGGCAGCGAAGGCATTCCGACGCTCGCCGAGGTGCTGGAGGTCGTGGACGGCCAGGTTCCCCTCCTCGTCGAGATCAAGGATCAGGACGGCCAGCTCGGGCCGATGGTGGGCCTTCTCGAACAGGCCGCCGCGACCGCGATGGACGGCTACAAGGGCCCGCTCGCAGTCATGTCCTTCAACCCGAACAGCGTGGCAGCCGTGGCGGAACTTCTTCCGGACGTGCCGCGCGGGCTGACCACATGCGCCTTCTCCGCGGAGGACTGGCCGATCCTGGACGAGCGAACCCGCTCCGCGCTCGCCGCCATTCCCGATATGGGCAGGACGGGCGCAAGCTTCATATCTCACGACCGCCGCGACCTCGGCAGCAAACGGGTCGCGGAGCTTGTGGATGAGGGGATCGACGTCCTCTGCTGGACCATCCGGTCTAAGGCGGAAGAAGCCGAGGCGCGGCGCTTCGCCGCCAATGTGACATTCGAGGGTTACGCCGCTTGAACGGCCCGCGGCGCATCACAGATCAAGCGCCGGAAGGGAGGGCGTCATGACCTGCGAGACCCCGAACGCCACGATCACGGTGACCGCCCATCACACCCTGGCCGAGATCGGCGAGGAGGTGTGGGATGCCTGCGCCTGCCCGGAAGCAGCGGATGGGGGCCGGCCGAACGATCCCTTCACCACCTACCGGTTCCTCAAGGCGCTCGAGGACAGCCATTCCGTCGGGCCCCGCACCGGCTGGGATCCGCACTACCTCACAGCCGAACTGAACGGTGAGGTCGTCGCCTGCGCGCCGCTCTATGCCAAGAGCCACAGTCAGGGCGAGTACATCTTCGACCATTCCTGGGCCCATGCCTACGAGCGGGCGGGCGGCGACTATTATCCCAAGCTTCAGATTGCCGTGCCCTTCACTCCGGCGACCGGCCGCCGATTTCTTGCCAAACCCGGCCACGAAAAGACCGGGATGTCGGCACTGGTCCAGGGTGCGATCCAGCTAGCATCGAACAACGACGTCTCTTCGGTCCATGCCACCTTCTGCACGCCCGAAGAAGCTGCGGCCGGCACCGAGATTGGCCTGATGCACCGGATCACGCAGCAGTTCCACTGGCTGAACCGGGGTTATGCGGATTTCGAGGCGTTCCTGGCGGACCTCTCGTCGCGCAAGCGCAAGACCATCCGGAAGGAGCGCCGCATCGCCAACGAGTTCGGCGGCGAGATCGAGACGCTGACCGGCGACGATCTGCGCCCCGAGCACTGGGACGCGTTCTGGCGGTTCTACCAGGACACCGGCGCCCGCAAATGGGGATCGCCGTATCTGACCCGCCGCTTCTTCGACATCGCGCAGGAGGTGCTGCGGGACGACATCGCGCTCGTCATGGCGCACCGGGACGGGCGCTACATAGCTGGCGCGCTGAACTTCATCGGACGGAACTCGCTCTACGGCCGCTACTGGGGCTGCGCCGAGCATCATTCCTGCCTGCATTTCGAAGCGTGCTATTACCGGGCCATCGACTTTGCCATCAAGCACGGTCTCTCCCGCGTCGAGGCCGGCGCGCAGGGCGAGCACAAGCTCGCACGCGGGTATCTGCCGGCCGAATGCCATTCGCTCCATTGGGTGCGCGATCCGGGTTTCGCCGAAGCGATCGAGCGCTACCTCGAGGCCGAGAGGCGGGCCGTGGACCAGGATATCGAGATCCTCACCTCCTACGGCCCCTTCCGGAAAGCGAATATCGAGGAGCAGGAATGAGCGAGAAACTGAGCGACACCGCAAGAGAGACCATGCTGGCGCCGCTTTTCGAGAGCGGCTGGGAAATGGCCGACGGGCGCGACGCGATCACCAAGACCTTCAAGTTCGACGACTTCTCGGAGGCTTTCGGCTGGATGACCAAGGCCGCGATCTGGGCCGAGAAGTGGGACCACCACCCCGAGTGGTCGAACACCTACAACAGCGTGGTCGTCACCCTGACGAGCCACGATGTCGGCGGGCTGTCGTCGCGCGATGCAAAGCTTGCGCGAAAGATGGACGCGCTCTGACAGACGCGTGTGGGCGGGCCCGGGAGATGGCCCGCCACATTCGGCCTTAGCGCGCTCTCGGTCAGAGGGTCTCGAGGATAGCCTCTCCACCCGAGACGTCGCAGAGGCCCGGGTTTTCCTCGACATGCAGCGTCTTCACGACGCCGCTTTCGACGACCATGGCAAAGCGCTTCGAGCGGTTGATGAGGCCGGCCGGAGGTGCAGTGAAATCCATGCCGATGGCCTGCGTGAATGCCGCTTCGGCATCGGCGAGCATGGTGATGCCAGCCTCGCTCGCGCCGGTCTGCTCGCCCCAGGCCTTCATCACGAAAGGATCGTTGACCGAGACGCAGATGATCTCGTCGACGCCCTTCTCGACCAGCTGATCCTTGGTGCGGATGAAGCTCGGCACGTGAGCCGTGGTGCAGGTGCCCGTAAAGGCCCCCGGCACCCCGAAGAGGACGACGCGGCGGCCGTCGAGTTTTTCCGCGAGATCGACCTGCTCGGGGCCCTCTGCCCCCATCGTAATGAATGTCGCGCCCGGTAGCGTGTCACCTTCGTTGATCGGCATGCCATGTCCCTCCATGTGCAATTGTCATTCCCCGAATGAGGGATGTAGGGTCCGGCCCCGGATGGCAATGACGGAGAGCGCGCATGGAACGGATCGTCGTCGTCGGGGCGGGACAAGCCGGCGCCTCGCTTGTCGCGCGCCTGCGCAGGAAGGGCTTCGAGGGGCGGATCACGCTCGTCGGCGAGGAGCCGGTACCACCCTACCAGCGCCCGCCCCTGTCGAAGGCGTACCTCCTGGGCGAGATGGCGCTCGAGCGGCTGTACCTCCGCCCGGAGAGCTTCTACGCCGAGCAGGACATCGACCTCGTTCTCTCCGGAGAGGCCACCGCAATCGATCGCGAGGCGAAGACGGTGACCGTGAACGGCGCCCCCCTGCCCTACGACGCGCTGGCGCTGACCACCGGGTCCAGGCCGCGTCACCTGCCTGCCGCGATCGGCGGGGATCTGGGCGGAGTCGTGACAGTGCGCACGCTCGGTGATGTCGACGCGATGGCCCAGCGCTTCGGCGCGGGAGCGAAGGTGCTCATCGTCGGCGGCGGCTATATCGGACTCGAGGCCGCTGCCGTCGCCGCGAAACTCGGTCTCGACGTCACTGTGGTGGAGCAGGCCGAGCGCATCCTGAGCCGCGTCGCGGCGCCCGAGACCTCGGCCTATTTCCGCGACCTGCACAGGAGCCACGGGGTGACGCTCCTCGAAGGCACGGGCCTCACGCGCCTTACCGGCGACAAGGAGGTCGAAGGCGCGATCCTCGCCGACGGCACCGAGCTCGATGTTGATTTCGTCATCGTCGGTGTCGGCATCGCGCCCGATACGCGCCTCGCCGAGGCCGCGGGGCTCGAGATCGACAACGGGATCGCGACGGATGCCTACGGGCGCAGCTCGGACGCCTCGATCTGGGCCGCGGGCGATTGCGCGTCTTTTCCGCACGAGGGGGCCCGCGCGCGCCTCGAAAGCGTCGGCAACGCCATCGACCAGGCCGAGGCGGTCGCCGACAACATGCTCGGAGCCGAGACCCCCTACCGCCCGAAGCCCTGGTTCTGGTCCGACCAGTACGACGTGAAGCTCCAGATCGCCGGGCTGAACACCGGCTACGACCGCGTGGTCACGCGGGCGGGCGACGGCGACGCAATGTCCTACTGGTATTTCCGGGGCAATGATCTCCTGGCCGTCGACGCGATGAACGACAGCCGCGCCTACATGGTCGGCAAGCGCCTGATCGAGGCGGGTAGGTCGCCTTCGCCCGCGGCCGTGGCGGACAGCCATACCGACCTAAAGTCGCTGCTGGCATGAGGGTCGTTGCGGGCCGGTTCCGGGGGCGGACGCTGGCGAGCGTCGGCAAGGGCGATCCCGGCGCGCATCTGCGCCCGACGACGGACCGCGTGCGCGAGGCGCTTTTCAACATGCTCGGGGGCGGCCGGTTCGGCGATCCGTTCGACGGCGCGCGTGTACTCGACCTCTTTGCGGGAACCGGCGCGCTCGGCCTCGAGGCGCTGTCACGGGGCGCGTCGCACGTTACCTTCGTCGAAAGCGGCCGCAAGGCGCAGGGCCTGATCCGCAACAACGTGACGACATTGGACGTTGCCGCCGAAACCGCTCTGATCGGCCGCGACGCTCTGAAGCTCCCCGGCGCCGAGGCGCCGGCGACGCTGATCTTTCTCGATCCGCCTTACGGCAAGAGCCTCGGGTCGAAGGCCCTCGCCGCGGCAAGTGCCGGTGGCTGGATCGCTCCGGGTGCGCTCGTCGTCTGGGAAGAAAGCGCACCGCAGACGGCGCCCGATGGCTTCACCCTGCTCGAGACGCGCCGCTACGGCGACACCCACGTGACACTTCTCGAAGCCTAGCCCCTGCCGGCGCGTCAGCCCCAGGTCGGGTGGAACTTGCCCGCGGGCGACCGCGTGAAGATGTCCACCCCGTCCGAGGTGACGCCGACCGAATGCTCGAACTGCGCCGAAAGCGACTTGTCGCGGGTCACCGCGGTCCAGTCGTCGCCGAGCACCTTGGTCTCGGGGCGGCCGAGGTTCACCATCGGCTCGATGGTGAAGAACATGCCTTCCTCGAGGACTGGCCCGGTTCCGGCGCGGCCGTAATGCAGCACGTTCGGCGGCGCATGGAAGACCCGGCCGAGCCCGTGCCCACAGAAGTCGCGCACCACGGACATCCGTTGCCCCTCGACATAGGCCTGGATGGCGTACCCGATGTCGCCGAACGTGTTGCCGGGCTTCACCGCCTCGATGCCGACCATCAGGGAATCGTGTGTGACCTCGATCAGCCGCTCCGCCTTCCGCGGCAGCTTGCCCGCGACGTACATCCGAGAGGTGTCGCCGTACCAGCCATCGACGATCACCGTGATGTCGATGTTGAGGATGTCGCCATCCTTGAGCGTCTTCGTGCCCGGAATGCCGTGGCAGACAACGTGGTTCACGCTGATGCAGGTGGCGTGCTGATAGCCCTTGTAGCCGATCGTGGCCGAGGTCGCGCCCTCTTCGGCGATCCGCTTTTCGATATAAGCGTCGATCGCGCCTGTGGACTGGCCCACGAAGACATGATCGGCCGCCTCGTCCAGCAGCTGCGCGGCGAGGGCGCCGGCCTTGTGCATGCCGGCGTAATCGGAGGGATCGTAGATGCGGATGCCGTCACGCGTGAGACGGCCACGGGTTTCTTCGTTCAAGTCACAGGCCTTTCTGTCCTGACATTGTTTTAATACCTTGATCCGCCGAATGCGAGTCCTTCGCTGCGGTGCAGCTTGACAGCGTCAGACCATCGTGAACGGCAAGGATTCGGAAATAGTCACGCCTTCGGGCGAAATATTCGTACCCAGCGCCAGAACCTCGACACCCTCCGACCGCGCGACAGCGAATCCGGAGGCGTAAGCAGGGTCGATGTCGGCGGCGAGCCCGACCCGCGCGGCGTCGGTCCTCTGCACGAGATAGAGCATTACGGCGCGGTGCCCGGTCCGCGCCATGCCCGCCAGCTCCGAGAGATGCCGCGCGCCCCGGGCGGTCACGCTGTCGGGAAACTCCGCGTAACCCGGCATGCGGCAGAGCGTCACGGATTTCACTTCGACATAGGCATCGGGCAGTCCGGCGCCCTGAAGCAGGAAGTCGACCCGGCTGCCCGCGCCGTATGTCCGCTCGGGCAGAACCGTGTCGTAGCGCTCGAAGCCCGGAACCTCTCCGGCCAGGAACGCCGCTTTGAGGAGACGGTTCGGCAGCGCCGTGTCGACGCCGGTAAACGCGCCGCTCTCGTGCTCGACCAGCTTCCAGGCGAAATCGAGCTTCTTCTTCGGATCGTCGTTCGGCTCGACCCACACTTTCGTCCCCGGCTCGGCAAGCCCGAGCATGGAGCCGGGATTGGCGCAATGCGCGGTCACCACCCGCCCGTCACCGAGCCGGATATCGGCGAGGAAGCGTTTGTACCTTTGGATGAGGACGCCGGAGATGAGAGGGGTTTGAAAGCGCATGGGCGGGGCCTATACCTCGTGTCCGATGCGGACCCAAGCCGTCCCGAACGTTCCCGGAGGAGACCGACATGCCGAACCCGACCGCCGCAATGCTCGTGATCGGGGACGAGATACTGTCGGGCCGAACCCGGGACGCCAACATGGCGCATCTGGCGCAGGAATTCACCGCCGCGGGCATAGACCTCAAGGAGGCGCGCGTCGTCAGCGACGATCCCGCCGCCATCGTCGCCGCGGTCAACGCGCTGCGCGATGCCTACGACGTGGTGGTCACATCCGGCGGCATCGGGCCGACGCATGACGACATCACCGCCGATTGCATTGCCGAGGCGTTCGGGGTCGGGATCGACGTGCGTGAGGATGCCCGTGCGCTGATGGAAGCCCATTACAGCAAGACCGGGCGCGAGCTGAACGAGGCGCGGCTGCGCATGGCCCGCATCCCCGACGGCGCCACGCTGATCGAGAACGAGGTCTCCGCGGCTCCGGGCTTCTCGATCGGCAACGTGCATGTCATGGCCGGCGTCCCGAGCGTATTCCAGGCGATGCTGCGCGAGGTGCTGCCGACGCTCAATGGCGGCCAGCCGCTGCTCAGCCGCTCGAAACGGGTTGAGCAGGCCGAGGGCGACATCGCGGGACCGCTGCGGGTTATGGCGGGCGAATTCACCGATCTCTCCATCGGCTCCTATCCGTTCAGCGAGGGGCGCATCTACGGCGCGAACGTGGTGGTGCGGGGCACCGACGAGGACCGGCTCGATGCTGCGATGGCGCGGCTCGACGAGATGTTCGGATGAGTGACGGCGCAGAGGCGCTGTACGCCGCCGCCGAAGCCACCTGGCCTCCGGCCCGGAGGATCGAGACGGCCGGCTTCGCGCTGCGCGAGGGACTGGGCGGCGGCAGCAGGGTGTCGGCCGCGACCGCCCTGCAGGATTGGAGCGCCGAAGCCATCGGCGCGGCCGAGGACGGCATGTCGACGCTCGGCCAGAGCCCGCTCTTTCAGATCCGCGAAGGACAGCACGACCTCGACCGGGCCTTGGCGGCGCGCGGATACAGCATCGTCGATCCGGTCACGATCTGGACCGTCGATACCGCCGCGTTCTTGGATGTTGCGATTCCCCGCGTCACCGTCTTCGACCTCTGGGAGCCGCTGGCGATCCAGCGCGAGATGTGGGACGCCGCCGGCATCGGTCCCGCCCGGCGGGCCGTGATGTCGCGCGCCAGCGGACCCAAGACGGCGCTTCTCGGGCGGACCGACGACAAGCCGGGCGGCACCGCCTTCTGTGCCGTCCACGAGGATATCGGGGTGCTGCACGCGCTCGAGATTGCGCCCGGACAACGTCGCAAGGGCATGGCGCGCTGGATGGTGACCTATGCCGCGCAATGGGCCGCCAGGCAGGGTGCAAGCCGGCTCATGACGCTCGCCATCGACGAGAACCGCCCCGCCTCCGCGCTTTATGCAAGCCTTGGGTTCGCGCCATCGGCCAGCTATCACTACCGCACACGCATGCGATGGAGCGCTCAATGATTGCGGACAGACCCACCGCCCTCGACTTGCCTGCGGTCGATCCGCTGCCTCCGGAAACGCAACGCTATTTCGATATCTGCACCGAGAAGCTCGGGATGGTGCCGAACGTGCTGCGCGCGCATGCCTTCTCGGTCGAAAAGCTGAACGCCTTCACAGGTCTCTACAACGAGCTTCTGCTGGCCGAGTCGGGACTGTCGAAGCTCGACCGCGAGATGATCGCCGTCGTCGTCTCGAGCTGGAACCGGTGCTTCTACTGCCTCGTCGCGCATGGAGCGGCCGTGCGGCAGCTTTCCGGGGATCCGGTTCTCGGGGAGAAGCTGGTGATGAACTGGCGGACGGCGGAGCTCGATCCGCGCCGGCACGCCATGCTGGACTTCGCCGAGAAGATGACCCGCGCCTCGGCGGAAATCGTGGAGGCGGACCGCGAGGCGCTCCGCGCCGCGGGCTTCTCCGACCGCGACATCTGGGACATCGCCAATGTTGCGGGCCTCTTCAACATGACGAACCGGGTCGCCTCTGCGACCGCGATGGTCCCCAATGACGACTACCATGCGCAGGCCCGCTAGCGCCGCGATCTTTCTTGCGCTTTGGGCCTCGGCCGCGGCGGCGCAGGAGCTGCGTGTTCCGGCAGGCGCCGAGATCACCCGCTCCGAGACCGAGGAGGGCTCGGCCTATCGACTGCCGACCGGACCCTGGGCCGAAGACGGCCTGCCGGCGGAGCGGATCGATGGAACCGTCACGCGCACGGCCTGGAAGGTTCCGCGCCGCGATCTGACCCCGCAGCAACTCATCGCCCCGATGCGTGCGGCCCTGGCCGAGGCAGGCTGGGAGGTGGTGCTCGACTGCGAGACCGAGGGCTGCGGGGGCTTCGATTTCCGCTTTGCGACCGAAGTCATTCCAGCGCCGGAAATGTACGTGGACCTCACGAATTACCGCTTCCTCGCCGCGCGCGGGCCAGACGGGGCGGCGGGCCTCGGTATCCTCGCGAGCCGCGACGGATCGGCGGGATACATTCAGGCGATCCGGGTCTCGCCGGTGGGGCAACCCGAGACCGATGCCCCCGCCGCCCCCGTCGCCTCCACATCCGGCAGAGCGGACGACCTGATCTCGACACTCGAGACGCGGGGCCACGTGGTGCTCTCCGATCTGCGGTTCGAAAGCGGCGCCGCGAGCCTCGGAGAAGGGTCCGTGGCCTCTCTCGACAGGATCGCGACTTACCTCTCTCAAGCGCCGGATCGCAGCATCCTTCTCGTCGGCCATACCGACGCCACCGGATCGCTCGATGCCAACCGGGCGGTCTCGCGCCAGCGAGCTCAGGCGGCCGCGGACTATCTTCGCGACCGGGGCGTCGCCGCTTCGAGAATCGCGGCCGAGGGCGCGGGATACCTCGCCCCCGCAGCCTCGAACCTCACCGACGAAGGGCGCTTGCAGAACCGCCGCGTCGAGGCCGTTCTGCTGCCTGCAGGATAGACGATCACGGCTGATTTCACCGCTCTTCCTGAGCGGCGCGAAAAGGCATATGTGATCTGATCAAATTCAGGTCGCGGAGCGGAAATGAAGGACGACAACTTTCTCAAGGAGAACAACGCACGGCATCTCTGGCACCCGATGGGACATCCGGGTGACGCCCAGGAGACGCCGCCGCGGGTCATTTCCTCCGCCTCCGGCGTATCGATCACCGATATCGACGGCCAGACGGCGATCGACGCCGTCGGTGGGCTCTGGTGCGTCAATCTCGGCTATTCGAACGAGGTCGTGAAACAGGCGATCTCGGATCAGCTGCAGCAGTTGCCCTACTATTCCGCCTTCACCGGCACCTCGAATCCGGCTGCCATCGAGGCAAGCCACGCCGTGCGCGAGTTCTTCGCCGAGGACGCGATGGAGCGCGTCTTCTTCACGTCTGGCGGATCCGACAGCGTCGACGTCGCCTTGCGCCTCGCCCGCCAGTATCACCGCCTGAGGGGAGAGCCGACGCGCACCAAGTTCCTTTCGCTCAAGAAGGGCTATCACGGCACCCATTTCGGCGGCGCTAGCGTCAACGGCAACCCGCGCTTCCGGCACGCCTACGAGCCCCTGCTGCCCGGCTGCTTCCACCTGCCCGCCCCCTACACCTACCGCAATCCCTTCAACGAGACCGACCCCGCGACGCTAGCCGATCGCATCGCCGCGATGGCCGAGGACGAGATCGCGTTCCAGGGAGCGGACACGATCGCCGCATTGATCGTCGAGCCGATCCAGGGCGCAGGCGGTGTCATCGTGCCCGACGCATCCTTCATGCCGAAGATGCGCGAAGTCTGCGACCGGCACGGCATCCTGCTCATCTCGGACGAGGTCATCACCGGCTTCGGACGGACTGGCGACTGGTCGGGGGCGCGGCATTGGGGCGTCCAGCCCGACATGATGACCTGCGCGAAGGGCATCACCTCGGGCTATTTCCCCGTCGGCGCGACGCTGGTGAACGGCAAGGTGGCCGAGGTCTTCGAGACCGCGGATGCAGATGGCGCGATCTATTCGGGCTACACCTATTCCGCGCATCCGGTCGGGGCCGCGGCGGTGGTCGCGACCCTCGCCGAGACAACGCGCCTCGATCTCGCGGCGAACGCCGCCGCCCGCGGCACTCAGCTTCACGAGGGCTGCCTGCGGCTCAAGGACAAGCACGACATCGTCGGCGACGTGCGTGGCGGACACGGGTTGATGACGGGCGTCGAACTGGTGTCGGATCGCGGAACGAAGGCTCCGATGGATGGGGCGACCATGAAGCGGATCCATCAGGCCACTTGGGATGCGGGCGCGATGGTTCGGCTCGGCATGCACAACATCCTGATGTCGCCGCCCCTGACCATCACCGAAGCCGAGGTGGATGCCATCCTCACCGCCCTCGACGTGGGGCTCTCCGCCGCGTGATTGCACGCGCCGGCGCAGGGAGGATTCTCCCACGCCAGCGCTCGTTTCCGAACCGGACATCGTGCACGGAGGCGACATGGGACCCATATTCGCCGTCGGAGACATCCACGGCCAGAGCGACGAACTCGAGCGCGTATTATCGCTCGTGGAGGCAGACCGGGACTCGGACGCGCCCGTCGTTTTCCTTGGGGATTACGTCGACCGCGGCCCCGACAGCTCCCGCGTACTCGAGCGGCTGATTGCGGGGCAGGAGGAAGGGCGGCCCTGGATCGCGCTCGCCGGCAATCACGACATCTCGCTGACCGAATTTCTCGACCCCCATGGGATGAGCGACGATGGCGCATCCGGCTGGCTCGGCGCGAACACCGGCGGGGCGGAGACGCTGTCTTCCTATGGCATCGATACCAGCAATCGCCCCGTGGCGGAGATCCGGGCCGACGCGAGAGAAACGATTCCGGCCCGCCATCAAGCCTGGCTCAACGCCCTGCCCCGCATCCATGAAACCGCCGCGCACATCTTCGTCCATGCGGGTATCCGGCCCAGCATTCCGCTGGACGCTCAGGACGGGTGGGAGCTCGTGACCATCCGCGAAGGGTTCCTCGACGATGACAGCGACCATGGACGCCTCGTCGTGCACGGCCATACCGCAGCCGAAGGGCCGTATCACGCCGGCAATCGCGTCAATCTCGACGGTGGCGCGGGCCTTGGCGCGCCGCTCTGTGCGGCGGTCCTGACCGGCCGCGATGTTTCGCTTCTGACGGATCGTGGGCGCGTACCGTTTCTGCCCGGGTCAACACCCGTATTGCCCTCGCACTGACCACGCATCCCGATCTGACCGCCCTTAACCCCCACACCGTCAAATTTACCCATCGTAAAGGTTAACTTTTCCGTTACGCTCCATGGATCGTCCCACAGAAGAGGAAAGGGAGGTCCATGCCGGAAAAACTCGTTGTAGGATATGACGGTTCGGCGGCGGCCAAACGCGCGCTGGATTTCGCCGTCGCGGTGGCCAAAGCGCAAAACGCCTCCATCGTGATTGCTCACGTCCTGGAATGGTCGCCCTATTCCTTCCTGACCCCGGAAGAGCTCGAGGAACGCCACGTGCGTCGTCGCCGGGAGCTCGAGCGCGCCGAGGCACATGTCATCACACCCGTGCGGGAAAAGCTTGCCGATAGCGGCATCGAGATCGAGACGGTCATGCGTTACGGCCATTCGGCCGAAGTCCTTCTGAGCATCGCCAAGGACAACGGCGCGACGCAGATCGTCGTCGGCCGCGACGGGCAGGGCCGGCTGGCCGCCCGCATGTTCGGCTCGACCGCAGCGAACCTGATCCAGGTCGCCCCCCTCCCCTGCACCATCGTTCCCTGATGCGCGGCCCAAAGGAGCTTCCCATGCTGACACGTGTCCTCGGCGCGCTCGCCGCGCTTGCCCTTCTCGCGACACCAGCCCTTGCCCAGGAGGGCGGCGGCGGTCTCGATGAGACCATCAACCAGATCTTCGCCGATTACACCTCGTGGTATGTCGCCATCATCTTTGCGGACCTGCCGGGTACGAACTTCTCGTGGATCGCGCTCTGGCTCGTCGTCGCGGCGCTGATCTTCACGCTCTATTTCGGTTTCATCCAGTTCAAGGGCTTCGTCCATTCGATCAAGCTCGTGAAAGGCGATTATTCCGATCCGAACGACGCGGGCGAGGTCAGCCACTTCCAGGCGCTGGCGACAGCGCTCTCCGGTACTGTCGGACTTGGCAACATCGCGGGAGTCGCGGTCGCGGTCGGCATCGGCGGGCCCGGCGCGACCTTCTGGATGATTATCGCAGGCCTCTTCGGCATGGCGACCAAGTTCACCGAATGCACGCTCGGCGTGAAATACCGCAACGAATATCCCGACGGCACCGTCTCGGGCGGCCCGATGTACTACATGGTAAAGGGCTTCAAGGACCGGGGCCTGCCGGGCGGACGGGTCTTCGCCGTCATCTTCTGCATCTTCACCATCCTCGGCGCACTCGGCGGCGGGAACATGTTCCAGGCCAATCAGGCGCACGCGCAGCTTTCGGGCGTGCTCGGCGGCTATCCGGGCTGGATCACAGGCGTGGTTCTCGCCGTGATAACCTTTGCGGTGATCGCGGGGGGCCTCAAGTCCATCGCCCGCGTGACCGAGAAGGTCGTGCCGTTCATGGGCATCTTCTACGTTCTCGTGTCGATCGTCATCCTGCTGAGGAACTACGACGAGATCCTCTGGGCCTTCGGGCAGATCTTCGAGGGTGCCTTCACCGGCCTCGGCGTCGCCGGCGGCTTCACCGGCGCGCTGATCCAGGGCTTCCGCCGCGCCGCGTTCTCGAACGAGGCGGGGATCGGCTCGGCGGCCATCGCGCATTCCGCAGTGCGCACCAAGACGCCGGTCACCGAAGGCTACGTCGCGCTGCTCGAGCCTTTCATCGACACGGTGGTGATCTGCACCATGACGGCGCTGGTCATCGTCATCACCGGAGTGCTGCAGCAGGATCCGGAAACCGGGCTCTACGTCTGGAACGCCGAGGCGGGGCGGATCATGACCGAAGGCGGTGTGCAGGGCGTCGAACTGACCTCGGCGGCCTATGCGCAGGCCTTCTCGTGGTTCCCGCCGCTGCTCGCCATCTCGGTCGTCCTCTTCGCCTTCTCGACGATGCTGTCGTGGAGCTACTACGGGATGAAGGCAGTCACTTACCTCTTCGGTGAGGGCAAGGTGCAGGAGCTGACGTTCAAGACGATCTTCTGCCTCTTCATCATCATCGGCTCCGCGGCGAGCCTCGGGCCGGTGATCGACTTCTCCGACGCGATGCTGTTCTCGATGGCGGTGGTGAACGTGATCGCGCTCTACCTGTTGATGCCGATCGTGCGCGGCGAGCTCGACATCTACGTCAAGCGCCTGCGCGCGGGCGAGATCAAGAAGTACCAGTAAGGGGTTCCGACCTCTGCGCTGCGCCCGCCCCTCGCGGGGGCGGGTGTTTTTACGTCAGGCGAGCGCCCGTTCGGCGGCGGCCGCAATCCGCAGGAGACGCGCCTCGCCCATCGCCGTCCCCATCAGGCAGATCCCGCAGCTCGGCTGACCGGCGGGCAGCGTGATCGCGGCGAGACCCATGAGGTTGCCGACCCGCGTGTTGCGCAGCGTCAGGAGGTTCTCGGTCACGTAATAGTCGCCGTCCTCCATGAGCCGGTCGACCTGTGGCGGCAGGTTCGGCACCGTCGGGCAGATCACGGCGTCGAATTCCGCCATCCGCGCGGCCCACGTCTTTCGCGCGGCCTCGAGTCGGCGCCACGCAGCCACATATGCGCCGCCTGAGACGTCCGCTCCGGCCTCGAAGCGTTCGCGGATGGGGCGGTACATCACGTCGCCGCGAGAGAGGATCTCGTCGCCCCAGGTTCCCCAGGCCTCCGTTCTCTAATCGCTCCAGTCAAG
>NZ_JALZ01000016.1 GCF_000521785.1 Roseivivax halodurans JCM 10272 | reverse complement strand
TTCTACGCGAACTGCATGGATCTTTGAGACAGTTCCCCGCGGCGGGCATCGCCTGCCGCGGGATCAGATCCGGTCCATGACGAAGTCGGGCACGATGCCGGAGGTTGCGATGGCCTCGCCGACGTCGAGCCCCGACAGCGATCCGTCCCCGGTCACGAGCGCAGTGGAAAAGCCCATATGCGCGCCGCCGAGAATGTCCGTGTGCAGGGTGTCTCCGACCATCAGCACCCGCGAGGGTTTGCTGGCATGGCGTGCGAGCGCGAGGTCGAAGATCCCCCGGAAAGGCTTGCCCACGAATTCGGGTATGACGCCCGCCTCCTCGACAAGACGATGCGCGAAATGGCCCGGCTCCTGCGTCAGCCCGTCCTCGCGCGGCGCGACGAGATCGGGGTTTCCGACGCAGACCGGGCGCGGATGCGCGCGGAGGGACGCCGCGAGACGGGATTGCCGCGCCTCGGTCCAGCCGTCGGAGCCGACCAGCAGGAAACCTCCGGCCCGATCGTAGTCCGCGGGGTCGTCGCCCAGATAGGCGATGTCGTGCACCTGCAGCTCGTCGTCCCCGGGCTCGGGCGTGAGCATGACGCCCCAATGGCGACGCGGCGCCGTGTCCAGCTCCGCGAGCAGCGCCTCGCGGCTGGTCACCACCTCGTCCGGCGAGAAATCGAAGCCCAGCGTCGCGTAGCGCTGCATCATGCGCCGTTTGGGATACCCGGCCGAGTTCGAGACGACCATCACGGGCGTGCCCTGCGCCCGCAATGCCGCGATGCGCCTGGCCGCACCCGGGATCTGCGTCTCGCCGACGTTCAGGACGCCGTAGGCGTCGAGCAGGATCAGGTCGAAGTCTGCCGCTATGTCGCCGAGGTTCCGGACCGCCCGCCACGTCGCCGGGAACTCGGCCTCGGGGAGGCGCGGGCGCACGCCCAGATAGGCCTCGAACGCGCGGGCCGGGTCGAGCGCGATCGGAACGGTCACAGGATCCGGCGCCGCAGAAAGGCCGAGACCACCTCGCCGAGGATGACGAGGACGAGGATCGCGAGAAGGACGGTCGCCGCCTCTGGCCAGTTGAAGGTGTCGATGGCGCCCTGAAGGATGATGCCGATGCCGCCCGCGCCGACGAGGCCGAGAACGGTCGATTCCCGCAGATTGATGTCCCAGCGCAGGATCGCGACGGCCCAGAAGGTCGGCATGACCTGCGGCACGATGGCGTAGGCGATGACCTTGAAGCGCGACGCGCCGGTGGCTTCGAGTGCCTCGACCGGGCGCTTGTCGATCTCCTCGATCGCCTCGCCGAGAAGCTTGCCGATGAAGCCGATGGAGCGGAACATGATCGCGATGATGCCCGCGACGACGCCCGGTCCGAAGATCGCGACGAACAGCAGCGCCCAGATGATGGTGTTGACCGACCGCGAGGTCACGAGGATCAACCGCCCGAGCCAGAGAGTCGCGCGGTTGGGCGTCGTGTTCTGCGCCGCGAGATAGGCGACCGGCAGAGACATCAGCACCGCGAAGGCCGTGGCGAAGGTCGCGATGTTCACCGTCTCCCACAGAACCCTCAGGATCGTGGCGAGGTTGGTGGCGTCGGGCGGATACATCCGCTCGAAGAGATCGCCCATCTGCGCGGGCGCGTCCCAGACCCAGGCCCAGACCACCTCGATGGACGAGATGGACCATGCGATGGCCAGCGCGCAGACCGCGAAGATCGCGAAGAGCTGCCATTTCTGCCTGGACGAGAAGCGGCTCCAGTCCTCGCGGCCGAATTGTTCGGAAATGCTGGTCATCCGATCCGCTTCCTGATCTGTCCGCTGATCCCTTCCGAGATCAGGATCACGCCCACGATG
Organism: Roseivivax halodurans JCM 10272; assembly: GCF_000521785.1. Classification (GTDB taxonomy): domain Bacteria; phylum Pseudomonadota; class Alphaproteobacteria; order Rhodobacterales; family Rhodobacteraceae; genus Roseivivax; species Roseivivax halodurans. The sequence continues at coordinate 74,249 of NZ_JALZ01000016.1, read as the reverse complement.
ACGATGGTGATGGCGAGGGCGAAGTCGTAGTCGTAGCGCCCGAAGGCGTTGGCGAGCGTCGCGCCGATGCCGCCCGCGCCGACGATGCCGACGACGGCCGAGGCGCGCAGGTTGCTGTCGAGCTGGTAGATCGTCAGGCCGATCTGGCGCGGCATGATCTGCGGGAAGATCGCGTAGAACATGGTCGAGAAGAACGGCGCGCCCGCCGCCCTCATCGCCTCGACCTGTCCGAAGTCGATCTCCTCGATCCGTTCGGCCAGCATCTTGGCGACGAAGCCGATGGAGTAGACGACAAGCGTGAGCACGCCCGCGAAGGGTCCGAAGCCGACGGCCTTCACGAAGATGATCGCGACGATGACCGGGTGGAAGCTGCGCGCGACGATGATGACGAAGCGCCCGAGGTAGTAGATCGGCAGCGGCGCCACGTTGCGCGCGGCCATGAAGGCGATGGGGATCGACAGGAGCACGCCGCCGGTGGTGGCGAGGATGGCGATCTTGAGGCTCTCGAGAAAGCCGTCGATCAGCAGGCCACTGCGCTCGAAGCTCGGAGGGAAGGCGCCGCCGAAGATGCGGCCCGCGCGGCCGAGACCGTCTGCGACGCGTCCCCAGTCGATGGGCAAGGTCGCGCCCACCCAGAGGAAATAGGCCAGCGCGCCGAGATACACCGCCCAGCGGATCACCGGGTTGGCGATGAAAGGCGGCTTGCGCCAGGTATCGCGCGCCTCGCTCATGAGGCCTGCCTCAGGTCTTCGCTTCGGTCGGCATGCGGGCTGCCGGAATAGATCCGGTCCATCGCCTCCTGATCGAGGCTCGCGGGCTTGTCGTCGAAGATGATGCGGCCGTAGCGCATGCCGACGATCCGGTCGGTGTATTCCTTGGCCTCGGTCACGTTGTGGATGTTGATGAGGACCGGCAGCTTCAGCTCTCCGGCGAGGTCGCGCAGGAGGCCCATGATCTGCTCGGAGGTCTTGGGGTCGAGCGAGGCGGTCGGCTCGTCCGCCAGCAGGATCTCGGGGTCCTGCATCAGAGCGCGCACCACGCCGACGCGCTGGCGCTCGCCGCCCGACAGCTGGTCGGCACGGGTGTTGGCGTAATGCGCGATGCCCACCCGCTCCATCAGCTCGTAGGCGCGGCGGATGTCCTCTTTCGGATAGCGCCGCATGATCGCCGCCCAGGTCGAGATGTAGCCCAGACGCCCGGACTGCACGTTCTCCATCACGGTGAGACGGTCGACGAGGTTGAAGCCCTGGAAGACCATGCCGATCTTGCGCCGCGCCGCGCGCAGGTTCCGGCCGCGCAGCTTTGTCAGCTCGGTGCCGTTCAGCACGACGGAGCCCGATGTCGGCTCCACCAGCCGGTTGATGCAGCGCAGGAGCGTCGACTTGCCGGCACCGGACGAGCCGATGATGGACACGACGCTTTCTCCCTCGATGGTCAGGTCGAGGTTCTTCAGGACCGGGTCGCCGCTGCCGTAGCGTTTGACGAGGTCGGTGATCTTCAGCATGGGATGCTCCGCTCTCGGACCGGCGCGCGGGGCGCCGGTCCGCAAGTGCCAGTTATTCCGCGGCGAGGCCTTCGGGCGTGTATTCCACGCCGTTCGCCTCCTGGATCTGACGGATCACGGCCCATTGCTCCTCGTAGGTGATGGGCACGAATTTCGACACGCCTTCGAATTCCTCACCGAGTACGGTGCCCTCGAAGTCGAAGCTGAAGAACGCCTCTTCGATGCTCTTCTTGAGCTCGGGCGCGAGATCGTGCGCATAAGTGTAGGACGTCGTCGGGAAGGGATCGCTCTCCCAGACGATGCGGACCTCCTCGGGATCGTAGAGGGCGCGCTCGGCCATCCGGTCGACCACCTCCGAGGCGACCGGCGCCGCATCGTAATCGCCCGCGACGACGCCCAGCATCGACTGGTCGTGGCTGCCCGAGTAGTTCACCTCGTAATCCTCGCCCGGCACCACGCCGAGATCGGGGAAGAGCGCGCGCGGCGCCTGGTTGCCCGAGTTGGACGTGGGCGAGGTGTGCGCGATGCGTTTGCCCGCAAGGTCCGCCATCTCCTGAATATCGCTGTCGGCCTGCGTGTAGACCTGCAGGGTGTAGCCGAAGCGGCCGTCATCGGCGCCCATGATTGCGAAGGGCACGGCGCCTGCGAGGTTCACCGCGAAGGGCGTCGGGCCGGTCGAGAAGCCGGCAATGTGCAGACGGCCGGAGCGCATGGCCTCGACCTCGGCCGAGTTGGACTGAACCGCGAAGAACTGCACGTCCTTGCCGGTCGATTCCTCCAGATGTTCGATGAACGGCGTCCAGATATCCTCGTAGATCGCCGGATCCTCGACCGGAGTGTAGGCGAAGACGAGCGTGTCGGGGTTGCGCAGCTGGCTCTCGTCCTCCGGCGCGTCGGCCACGAGGTCGCCGTTCGCGTCGCAATACTGCTCATCGAGCTGGCCGCGGTTCTCGCAGCCATCCTGCGCGAATGCGGCCGAAGCCGTGAGCGCCAGGGCGGCGAGCGCCGTGGTCCCGAAGATCGTGTCCTTGGGCATCTCTAAAGTCTCCTCCCGTTTCTTTCCGTGCGCCGCCTCCACGGCGCATTGAACCGATGACAGCACCGAAGTTTGGGATATGCAACATCCGGAGTTCCGGAATCTGCGTTTTTGCGATAGTCCGGGACCGGAAACGTGGGTTGGAGCCAAGATCCGTGGGTGAGGCCCTGGAGCCAAAGCGAATGAAGAAGGCGGACCGGCGACGGCAGATCCTGCTGGAGCTTCGGCTCAAACCGCATGTCCGCGTCAGCGAGCTTGCTGCGCAGTTCGGCGTGACGACCGAAACGGTTCGCCGCGACATGGAAGAGCTGAGCGAAGCTGGCTTGCTTAATCGGGCACATGGCGGCGCTTCGGCGGCTGCACCCGGCATTCACCGCGACATGGACGAGCGCCGCCTCGAACGCGTCGCCGAGCGGGAGAGGCTCGGCCGGTTCGCGGCGAGCCTCGTATCCGACGGGGACACGATCATGATCGATGCCGGCACGACGACGATGGAGCTTGCCCGTGCCCTCGCCTTCGCGGAGCGGCGCGTGACGGCGATCACGAACTCGCTGCAGGTCGCGATGATGCTCGGTCAGAATGCCAGGGCCAGCGTGCGTCTCGCGCCGGGCACGTATATGCGCGAGGAAGCCGCGCTCGTCGGCATCGAGACATGCGAGTACCTTGCCCGCTACAATGTCGATGCATGCTTTCTCGGCGCGGCGGGCCTCAGCGAAGTCGGGGTGACCGAGGCCGTCGACGGCTTCGATGCCATCAAGCGCACGATGATGTGTCAGAGCGGCGCGCGGCACTTCTTGATCGACAGCAGCAAGTTCGGGCGCACGCACTTCTCGCGCGTCGCCTCCTGTGCCGAGATCGGGACTTTGGTCACCGACATGCCGCCCGCGGGATCGCTGGCGGCGGCGCTCCCAGAGACCGAGGTCCGGATTCTCGTAACTCCACCGGGGAAGGCCCGCGCGGGGATCAGCAGACTCGCGGGCCGCCGCTGATATGGCGAGAATGCCGATGCTACATACGCTCTGGTCCAAATTCACCCGGCCGATCCTGAGGCGCCCGTCGCGGAACCGGGTGGCACAAGGGATCGCGCCGTAGCAAGAAGTCCCTTTTGCAACTGAGGAAACTGGCAGACGCACCGCTCCCGCCCGGGCACGCTTTGTTGCGCATTGCCGTTGTCGGTGGGAGGGTCGCGACGACTACCGATCCACCATATGCAGGGACATGATGGCAGGGACATCAAGCGACATCTTCGAACGCCTCGAGCGGTCGCGATTCCGGGCGCGCTTCCGGCTTGGGGGCAAAGAGGCGGCTTACCTCGCGGAGAAAGGCCCGGAGGTCATCCAGTCGCACGCTGCGGACTTCGTGGCTCGGCGCCTGGCCCCGGCGTTTCCGCAGAATGACGGCAAGCAGACGCCAATGCGGGGGCACCCGGCCTTTATCGCCCAGCACGCCACAGCGACCTGTTGCCGGTCCTGCCTTGCCAAGTGGCATGGAATTCCGGCCGGCCGCCCCTTAAGTGAAGAAGAGCAGCGTCGGATCGTTCTTCTCATCATGACATGGATCGATCGCAACCACGATGCAGCCGCCACTTAGGCTCTGGCCGCGCGCTCCTCGGACGCTTTCGTGCCGCCTCTTTTGGCGCGGCAACATCGTTCTGCGTCAGCTCGAAGGTCGCTGATGACCGGCGTCCGTCCTGCCCGCCGCAGCCGCTCTACAATGTGGAGCCGGTCAAGTTTTGGCAACGGCGGCACGCTTGCCCTCCGCCGCCCAGATCGCGCCGCGGCGCATCATTTCTGTGACCTGCGGCACCTTGAGATCGTTCAGCTCGTGTCCGATCGAGCAGTAATAGACGCGGCCGCGGTCCCAGCGACGCGTCCAGGCGACCGGGATCACGCTGCCCTCGATCCACCACAGGTGCTCGCCGGAGAATGTCGTCGTCGCGAGGACCTCGTTCGAGGGATCGACCAGCATGTAATATTGCTCGGACTTCAGGCGGAAGCTGCCGATGCCCTGCACCAGCGGATGGGCCGGTTTGCAGATCGTGACGTCGTAGTCGATGTAATCCTCGGCCGGTTGCAGGTTGTCGGGCCAGCCGGGGGGATGCGCGACGAACTGCCCGCCGATCAGGAAGTGGTAGGTCGGGCGGTCGCGGAAGGCGTCGCCCATATGGCCGTGCCAGCCGGCAAGGCCGCAGCCGTCGCCGACGAGCTTGAGAAGACCGTCCTCCTGCGGCTTGGTCATGTTGCCGAATTCTTCGCGGTGGCCCGAGCGCGCCGAAGACCAGATGGGCGTGATGAGGTCGACATCGGCAAGCTCGTCCGGACGCTCGAGCGGCTCGAGGGTGTCGTAGATGTCGACGTCAAAGCCGTTGGCCCGCAGAAGGTCGGTGTACCAGTCCGCAAAGGCGGTGGGGGTGTGACCCTCCCAGCCTCCGACGAAGAGCGCAGCTTTCATGTCCGGTCCTTTCTCGTGAATTCCAGGATCGAGGCCATGTCGCGGGCGCCGTAGCCCCGCGCCTCGGCCTCGAGCAGGCGGTCCAGCGTCACCCGGCCCTGCGGCATCGCGGTGCCGAGGCTTTCGGCGAGTTTGGACGTGACCTCCATGTCCTTGCGCGCGAGCGCGACGGTGAAGGTCACGTCATGCGCTGCCTCGTCGAGGTAGAGCGGCCGGCGGTAGGAGAGCATCGGCGCCGCCGCTGCGCTCGCCTCGATCACGTCGAAGGCCGAGGCCCGGTCGATGCCCGACACCTCGGCCAGGGTCAGCGCCTCGGCGAGCGTCTGGTTGATGCCGTGGATGAGCGAATTGACGGCGAGCTTCATCACCGCGCCCGCGCCGGGGCGGCCGAGGCAGATGGTCGCCTTGCCCATCGCGTCGAGTATCGGAGCAAGGGGTTCGGCCTGCTCCTCGGTGCAGCCCGCCATGATGAGAAGCTGCGCTTCCTCCGCCGCCTGCGTCGCGCCCGAGACCGGGGCGTCGATCACCTGCGTGCCCGCGGGAGCGGCGGCGACAAGCGCCTCGATATGGGCGGGACTCATGGTCCCCATCTCGACGAAGGTCCGCGCTCCGGTGGCGGCAAAAAGCCCGTCGCTGCCGAGGTGCACCGCCTCGGAGGAGGGATCGTCCGCGAGCATGGTGACGACGACCTCCGCGGCCTCCGTCAGCGCCTTCGGGGTCGCAGCGACGTGGCATCCGGTCTCCCCGGCCAGCGCTTCGGCCTTGCCGGCCGAGCGGTTCCAGACCGAAACCTCGTGGCCTGCGCGGACAAGGTTCCGCGCCATCGGGGCGCCCATGCGGCCAAGTCCCGCAAATCCGACGCGCATCAAGCGGCCCTGTCCGGAACGATGCCCGAGATCGCCTGGATCAGGCTGTCCTCGGTGACCTCTTCGGAGGTGAACTCGCGCATGACCTTGCCGGAATACATCGCGACGATGCGGTCCGAGACGTGCAGCACCTCCGGCATCTCGGAGCTGATGACGATCACCGCGTAGCCCTGCGCCGCCAGGTCCCGGATCAGGTTGTGGATCTCGGATTTCGAGCCGACATCGATGCCGCGGGTCGGCTCGTCCACGATCAGGACCTCGGGGCGCATCGACAGCCACTTGCCGATGACGATCTTCTGCTGGTTGCCGCCCGAAAGGTTGCCGACGGTCTGCCGCCAGCTCGGCGTGCGGATGTCGAGCTTGTCTTTGTATCGGTCGAATATCTCGATTTCGGCCCCGTCCGAAACGAAGGGCCCCGAGGTCAGTCCGTCGACCTGCGGCAGGGTCATGTTGTCCCGGCAGTTCATGCCGAGCACCAGCCCCTGCCCTTTGCGGTCCTCGGGCACGAGGCCGATGCCCTGCCGGATCGCGTCGATGGGCGAGGTGATCCGCGCCTCCTTGCCGTCGATCCGGATCGTTCCGGCATCGGGCGTGCGCAGCCCGAAGAGGGTCTCGGCGATCTCGGTCCGGCCCGCGCCGACGAGACCGTAGAAGCCCAGCACCTCGCCCTTGCGGACGTTGAAGCTGACGTCCCGGTAGAGATGCCCGCAGGAGAGGCCCCGGACCTCCAGCGCGACCTCGCCCAGCTCGTGGTGCGAGGCGTTGCGGGACAGATCGAGGCTGCGCCCGATCATCAGCTGCGTGACCTCGTCCTCGCTCGTGTCCTTCGTCACCAGCGTTCCGCGATAGGAGCCATCGCGCAGCACGCTGATCCGGTCGGTGATGCGGAAGATTTCCTCCATCCGGTGCGAGATGTAGATGATCCCGACGCCCTTCTTCTGCAGGTCCGCGATCACGTCGAAGAGCACCGACTTCTCGGCATCCGTAAGCGAGGCGGTCGGCTCGTCGAAGATCACCGCCCTGGGATCGACGGTCAGTGCGCGGGCGATCTCGACCATCTGCTGGTTGGCGATCGACAGGTCCCCGACCCGCGTCCTCGCGTCGAAGCGCACGCGCAGCTGCGACAGGATCGCGTCGGTTTCGGCGTAGAGCCGGGCCCAGTCGACGCGCCCGAAGCTCTTGCGGGGGAGCTCGCCGAGAAAGATGTTCTCGGCCACCGTCAGTTCGTCGGCGAGGCTGAGCTCCTGATGGATGAAGACGACGCCCTTGCCCTTCGCCTCGATTGGCGAGGTCATCACCGTCGGCTGTTCGGCGATATAGATGCGCCCCTCGTTGGGCTGCAGGATGCCGCCGAGCACCTTCATCAGGGTGGATTTCCCGGCGCCGTTCTCTCCCATCAGGGCGTGCACCTCGCCGGGGCGGACCTCGAGGTCCACGCCGTCGAGCGCGCGCACGCCGGGGAAGGTCTTCACGATGCCTTCGAGTCTCAGGACGGGCTGGGTCATATCTTCAGCTCCTCGCTGCCCTTACGGTTGAGCTGCCGGTCGAGGAACAGCACCGCGATGAGGATGAGGCCGATCACGAGGTTCACCGTCTCGGTGTCGGCGCCGATATAGCCGAGGCCCTTGCGCAGAAGCTGGATCGCGATGACGCCCCCGAGGGTCGAGATGATCGATCCGTAGCCGCCGGAAAGCTTCGTGCCGCCGAGCACCACGGCGGTGATGGCCCAGAGCTCGTAGAGCATCCCGTCGTTGGGGTTCACCGACCCGCTCTCGGAGTAGAAGACCACCGCAGACAGCGCTGCCAGAAAGCCGATCAGCATGAAGTTGATCAGGAAATGCGGCCCGACGCGGATGCCTGCGTTGACCGCCGCCTCGCGGTTGTTGCCGATGGCGTAGGCGTTGCGGCCATGCACCGTGCGGGTCATCACCAGCCAGAGCACCAGAACGGTCCCGAGCAGGAACCACGTCGCGGTGTGGAGCCCGAGGAACTGCGCCTCGGCGAAATCGACCAGCGTCCAGTTGAGATGGCTCGTCGGCTGCTCGCCGTTATACATGAAGACGAGGCCCCGGTAGCCGAGCATCGAGCCCAGCGTGACGATGAAGGCATCGACGCCAGTCTTCCACACGATCAGACCGTTGATCGCGCCGAGCACCACGCCCGTCCCGAGCGCGAAGAGCCACGCGAGAGGGATCGCCCAGTCGCCCATGGCGGCCATGAACGGCCAGGTCATGCTGTCGAGCAGCACGATTGCCGAAAGGGCGAAGGTGGCGCCGACCGACAGGTCGATATTGCCGTTGATCATGATGATCGTCATGCCGAGCGCGATGATCCCGATCGGCGCGGATTGCTTGAGCAGCAGGAGCATGTTGTCGAGATCGAGGAACGCGGTGTCCGAGACCGACAGGAACCGCCCGGCCACGCTGAAGAAGATCAGCTCGAGCACGACGAAGCCCCAGATAGCGCCCTGCACGAAGAGGGCCGAGCGGCTCTTGCGCGGCGGTGTATCAGCCTCGACCGGCGAGGCGATCGGCTGCGGGGTGGATTGCGACATTGTGGCGACCTCCGTCATGCGATGGGCGACCAGAGGCGGCTGCGCTTGGCCGCGACGTCGAGCCAGACCGCGAGGATGATGATCACCCAGGTCACGACGTACTGGACGTAGAATTCGAGCCCGATGAGCAGGAGCCCGTTCTGGATGAAGCCGAGGATAAGAACGCCGATCACCGTCTTGAAGATCGTGCCCGATCCGCCGAGGAGCGAGGCGCCCCCGAGGATGACCGCGGCCAGGACCTCGAGCTCCATCCCCTGCCCCACGGTATTCTGCGAACCGAGCGAGCGGCTGGCCTGCATCAGGCCGGCGGTGGCGACGCAGGCGGCCGAGATGATGTAGGTCATGAACACGACACGGGCCCTCGGCACGCCCGAGAAGGTGGCGGCGGTGCCGTTGCCGCCCACGGCGTAGACCTTGCGGCCGAACGGCGTCTTCGAGAGCACGAGGCTCAGCACCACGGCGGCGAGCGCGAACATCAGGATCGGCACCGGCACCCCGGCGATCGAGCCTCGGCCGAAGAACCCGAACCACGTGCCCCACTTGTCGGCGATGTCCATGTTCTGCCCGCCCGACCACATGAGCGTCAGCCCGTGGATCGCCGAGAGCATCCCCAGCGTCACGATCAGCGAATTGAGGCGCAGATACCCCACGAGAAACCCGATGAAGGCGCCGAGGCACAGCGTCAGCGCGAACATAGCCGGAATGGCGAGCGTCGGCCCGAGCGTGTCGTGCAGGTCGAGCACCACGATGGTCGAGAACGACATCATCGAGCCGACCGACAAGTCGAGGTTGCCGCCGATCACCACGAAGGTGACGCCCAGCGCCATCACACCGAGGATGGCGGAGGACCGGATCACGCCGGACACGTTGTCGATGTCGATGAAGCGCGGGTTGGCGATCGCGAAGACGATCATGAAAACCACGAACGCAACGAGGATCCCTTGCCGAGCGAGCAGCCCGCCGATCCCGGCCTTGGTCAATGCCGTCATGCTCTCCTCCCAAATCGCATTTGTCTGATCTGATGGACGCCGATTTCCGGATCGTCCTCATGACCCTGTGGGCGCGGGGCCTTTCAGCCCCGCACCCGGGCCGGTCGTCGTGGGGGGAGGTCAGAAGACCGGCTTGTCGAACTCTTGCATGTTGTCCTGGGTGATCTTCGGCGTGTCGAAGTAATTCAGCTTCGGCACGTCCTCGCCGTTCAGCACGTCGATCGCCGTTTGAAGCGCAGCCTCGGCGTCGTCCACCGGCGATTGGTAGATCGAGCCCCAGTATTCGCCCGCGGCCATCGCATCGTAGCCGACGGCGAAGTTGGTGGCGCCGACGAAGGTGATGTCGCCCGCGCGTCCCGCGGCCTTGGCGGCATTGAGGGCGCCGACGCCCATGTTGTCGTCACCGGCATAGACGCCGTCGATGTCGTCGTACTTGGTCAGGAAAGCCTCCATGACCTGCTGCGACTTCTCGCGGTTCCAGTCGCCGGGCTGCGTTTCCATGAGCTCGACGTCGGGGCAGACCTCGGGCAGGCGCTCCTCGAAGCCCTGCGCCCGCTCGATCGCGGTGGTGTAGCCGGGCTGCCCTGAGATCTGGACGATCTTCGCCTCGGTCTCGATGCCGTCGGCCTTGAACTTGTCGCACATGATCTCGGCGGCGCGCTGGCCCTGGGTGATGTTGTCGGGGCCGGAGAAGGACGCGATGAAGTCCTGTCCCTGCTCGGCGATGTTGGAGTTGGTGACGATCACCGGAATGTCGGCCTGAGACGCCTTGCGCACGGCGGGAATGACCGCCTCGCCGTTGGTCGGCCAGATGATGATGGCGTCGACCTGCTGCTGGATGAGGTCCTCCATCTGCGCGATCTGGCGGGCGACGTCGCCGCCGGCGTCGAGCACCACGGTCTCGACCGCGTCGTTGGCCTCGGCCGCAGCAATGAACGCCTGCTCGTAGGTGGTCTGGTAGCTGTCCACGCCGACGTTGTTCTGCGTGATGCCGATGATCATGGTGTCCTGCGCCATCGCGGCCCCGGTCAGCATGGTCGTCGCGGCAAGCGCGGCAGTGAGCGTTCTTGTCATTGGTCGTCCTCCCTATGGGTCAATCCCTGCGATTGCGGCTGTCCTCCCAGCCCCCGGGGGAATCGCCCGGCGCAATCTGCGCTTATCCAGCGGCATTTTCGGCTTCACCAAACGTCCAGTTTTTGTCCATATCGATTATTTTTTTATCCATATTGGACACATTGTACCTATGGGATGCCTCTCATTCTGGACAATCAAGGAGGAGCGATCATGGCGACCGGCCCCGATCGGACCAAACCACAACGCGTCGGACAGGACATGACCACGATCACCGCAGAACATATCCAATCCGGACATCCCGGCGCCGACGCGCAGCCGGGTGCGGAGCTGGAGCGTGTGGTGTCCTTCCTGAGCGAGCTGAGCCTCGAGATCGACACCGCGCTCGATCCCACGACGCCGAACCCGCATCTCAACATGATCCTGCACCTGATGCGCGGACATATCGAGGGCAAGCTTGTGTCGGCCTCCTCGATGGTCGCAGCCTCGCGCGTTCCCTACGCCACCGCGATGCGCAAGCTCGCCGGCATCCAGGATGCGGGTCTCGTCGAGCAGCGGCCGCGCACCAAGACCGGCAAGAGCTTCTCTCTGCATCCGAGCGCGACGTTGCTCGAGCGGTTCAACGAGTTGGCCGGCCGGATCGACCGGATCGCCTCCGGCGCCTTCGGGGGCGGTGCGCCTGCGCAGGATTACTTCTTCGGCGGCTCGTACCAGCCCGGGCAGGCGAAGATCCCGCCGCCCGCCGCGCTGCCCCGCCCGGTCAAGCTGCCCGGCGGCATGCGCATTCTGGTTCACGGCGATCCGACCTTCCTGGTGATGGGCAATCTCAAGCGGCAGTTCGAACAGCTCGTCGGCACCGACATTCACCAGCGGGCCTTCTCGATCGACCGCCTGCGCGAGGAGGCGCTGCGCAACGCCTCCCGCGCCAAGAGCCGCTACGACCTCATCGCGCTCGATCTGCCCTGGCTCGGGGAATTCGTCGCCAAGGGCCTGATCTGCCCCCTGCCCGACATCATGGACGTGGAGCGGCTCGATCCGTCCGACTTCCACACCGCGGGCTGGCGCGCGGCGCATTGGAACGGCGTGCCCTACGGCGTTCCGAGCCAGACGACGCCGGAGCTCATGTTCTATCGCAAGGACTGGTTCGCGGACGAGGGGCTCGAGCCGCCGACCACCACCGACCGTGTCCTCGACGCCGCCGCGCGGTTCCACAACTCGCGGGCCGGACGCTACGGCGTCGCCTGGAACGCGGCCCGGGGCACCGCGCTCGGCCACAGCTTCATGATGACCTGCGCCGCTTTCGGGCAACCGGTTCTCGATCTCGACAGGATCGCCGGCGGGTTCGACGCCGACCACCTCGAAGGCCGCCCCTTCCGCCCGATGTTCGACAGCCCGCAAGCGCTCGCCGCCGCGGAATACCTCATGGAGCTGATGCGCTTCTCGCCGCCAGACATCCTGTCGATGTCTTGGTACGAGCGTGTGCGCCCCTACGCCGCCGGGAAGGTGGCGATGGCCTACGGCTACACGCTGCTCGCCCCCTATTTCGAGCTCGACGATTCCTGCCCGGCGCACGGCAATACCGGGTACCTGCCGCATCCGCACGGCCCCGCGGGCGCCCCGATCGCGCCGGTCGGCGGCTACGTGCTTTGCGTGCCGTCGAACCTCGCCGCGGACCGCGTTCAGGACACCGTCGATGCGCTCTGCGTCTTCACCTCGCCCGGCGCGCAGAAGCTCTACGCCCAGAACGGCAGCCGCACCTCGCCGCGCTATTCGGTCGGCGCGGACCCCGAGGTCCGGCGGCTCAGCCCGATCTTCGAGCTGGTCGACCAGATGTCGTGGCGCGACGAGCTGCAATTCTGGCCGCGCCCGCCGATCCCGCAGATCTCCGAGATCATCGGAATCTGCGGCCACGAGCTTCACGACATGCTCCGCGGCATCGTCGCGCCCGAGGACGCGCTCGCGCGCGTTCAGGCTCGCGTGGAAGAAATACTATCAAGGACAGTGACTTAGGGAGGAACTTCATGGACACCGAACGCCTCAAGGGCAAGAACGTCCTCATCACCGGCGCAGGCCGCGGCATGGGTGCCGCCAATGCCGAACATTTCGCCGCGCAGGGCGCGAATGTCTGCCTCGGCGACATCGACGAGGGCGCAGCGCAGGAGACCGCCGAGCGCATCAATGCCAAGGGCAACGGCCGCGCCATCGCCGTGCGCATGGACGTCACCGAGCGCGAGGACAACCGCGCCGCGGTCGAGGCGACGGTGTCCGAATTCGGCATGATCAACGTGGGCGTCTTCAACGCCGGTCTCAACAAGCCGCGCTTCTTCATGGACATCGACGAGGACAACTGGGACCTCATCATGAATGTGAACACCAAGGCGATGTGGCTCGGCATGCAGGAGACCGCGCGCCAGATGATCGCGCAGGGCAAGCAGGACTATCCCTACAAGCTCATCAACGTCGGCTCCATCGCCTCGCGCAAGCCGCTGGTCGACGTGACCGTCTACTGCACCTCGAAATACGGCTGTCTCGCGCTCACCCATTGCGGCGCGGTCGCTCTCTCCGAGCACAACATCACCGTGAACGGCTATGCGCCCGGCGTGGTGGTCACTCCCCTCTGGGAGCAGCTCGACAAGGATCTCGTCGATATCGGCTTCAAGCAGAAGGAAGGCCAGGCCTACGAGGACATCGTCCGCGATGCGCTGCAGATCAAGCGCGTCTCCTATCCCGACGACGTCATCGGCACGGCCGCGTTCCTCTGCTCCTCCGACAGCGACTACATGACCGGCCAGATGATCCACATCGACGGCGGCTGGTGCATCCAGTGACCTTTCGGGCGGACCCGCACGTCCGTCCCTGTTCCTGACCTTTTCCGACACATTTGACGGGGCCGCTCGCGCCCCGGGAAGGACCGATCCCATGTCCCGTGCCCTCAAGCCCAACCTGCTCACGCCGCAGGACGCCCAGCCGAACTGGCAATGGGAGAAACGCCTGCCGGCGTCAGGCCACATGTCCGTCGATTTCGAGCGCCGGATCGACCACGACCGGCTCCGCAGGTACCGCCTCGCCCGGACCAAGCAGGCGCTCGAGGCCTCCGGGGCGGGCACGCTCCTGCTCTTCGACGTCAACAACATCCGCTACGTCTCGGCCACCAAGATCGGCGAATGGGAGCGGGACAAGATGTGCCGCTTCTGCCTGCTGACCGGCGACGACAGCCCCTATGTCTGGGATTTCGGCTCGGCCGCGGTGCACCACCAGAAGTATTCGGACTGGCTCGAGCCCGATCACTGCCTCGCCGGCGTCGTCGGCATGCGCGGGACGATCCCGCCCGAATTCGGTCTGATGCGGAAATACGCCAAGCAGATCGCCCAACTGATCAAGGACGCGGGCATGTCGGACATGCCGGTCGGCGTCGACTATGCCGAAACGGCGATGTTCCACGCCCTGCAGGAAGAGGGCATCAAGGTCGTCGACGGCCAACAGATCATGCTGGCCGCGCGCGAGATCAAGAACTGGGACGAGATCCAGCTCCTGACCCAGGCGGCGAGCATGGTCGACGGCGTCTACCACATGATCTGGGAAGAGCTGAAACCGGGCATCCGCGAGAACGACATCGTCGCGATGTCCAACAAGATGCTCTACGAGATGGGCTCGGACGACGTCGAGGCGATCAACGCGATTTCGGGCGAGCGCTGCAACCCGCATCCCCACAACTTCACCGACCGCTATTTCCGCCCCGGCGATCAGGCCTTCTTCGACATCCTGCAGTCCTACCAGGGCTACCGGACGTGCTACTACCGCACGTTCAACATCGGGCGTGCGACGCCGGCGCAGACCGACGCCTACGTGAAGGCGCGCGAATGGATCGACGCCTCGATCGAGGCGATCAAGCCCGGCGTGACCACCGATCAGGTCGCCAAGCTCTGGCCCAAGGCCGAGGAATTCGGCTTTCCGAACGAGGACGCGGCCTTCGGGCTCCAGTTCGGTCACGGGCTCGGCCTCGCGCTGCACGAGCGGCCGATCATCTCCCGCGCGGTGTCGCTCGATCATCCGATGGAGATCCAGACCGGGATGGTCTTCGCGCTCGAGACCTACTGCCCCGCCGCGGACGGCTACTCGGCCGCGCGGATCGAGGAGGAGGTCGTGGTGACGGAAACCGGCGTCGAGGTGATCTCGCTCTTCCCCGCCGAAGAGCTGCCGATCGCGAACCGCTACTGACGCAACCGGCCGGGGGCTCTGCCCCCGGACCCCCGGGATATTCGGATCAAGAAGAAGACAGGGGCGCGGGAGTGAGCCTGCGCGGGAGGACCCGAGACATGGCCCAGGCCAAGACGAATACGGAAGATTACCTGCGGATGTACCGCCAGATGGTCCGCATCCGCACCTTCGAGGACAATGCCAACCAGCTCTATCTCTCGGCCAAGATGCCGGGGCTGACGCATATGTATTCCGGCGAGGAAGCGGTCGCGGTCGGCATCTGCGAGGCGCTGACCGACGACGACCGCATCACCTCGACCCACCGGGGCCACGGCCATTGCGTCGCCAAGGGCGCCGAATTCAAGGAGATGTTCTGCGAGCTTCTCGGCAAGGCCGAAGGCTATTGCCGCGGCAAGGGCGGCTCGATGCACATCGCCGACCAGAGCCACGGAAACCTTGGCGCGAACGCCATCGTCGGCGGCTCCATGGGGATCGCGACGGGCTCGGCGCTGCGCGCGAAGCTCCTCGGGCAGGACGACGTGACCGTCTGCTTCTTCGGCGACGGCGCGACGGCACAGGGCCTCTGGTACGAGGTGATGAACATGGCCGCGCTCTGGTCGCTGCCCGTCATCTATGCCTGCGAGAACAACGGTTATTCGGAATACACCAAGACCGAGGAGATCGCCGCGGGGTCGATCACCGCGCGGGCCGAGGCCTTCGGGATCGAGGCCCATCAGGTCGACGGGCAGGACGTGCTCGCCGTCAACGAGCTGACGCAGAAGCTGGTCGCCCGCGCGCGCAAGGGCGAGGGCCCGTTCTTCATCGAGCTGATGACCTACCGCTACCACGGCCACCACGTCGGCGACATCAACCGCGAATACTACCGCTCGAAGGACGAGGAGAAGGACTGGAAGGAGAACCGCGACCCGATCATCCGCTTCCGCGCCCACCTCGTCTCGGAAGGCATCGCCAGCGAGGAGGAGATCGAGGCGATCAACGCCGAGGTCGAGAAGGATGCCAGCGCGGCGGTCGCCTATGCCGAGGCCGCCGCCTACCCCCCGGCCGACGAGGTCGACATGCACATCTACGCGGACTGAGGAGAGCGACATGCGAGAGATCACCCTGTCCCAGGCCGTGAACGAGGCCATCGCCGAGGAAATGCGGCGCGATCCGTCGGTCTTCCTGCTCGGCGAGGACGTCGCCGAGGCGGGCACGCCCTTCAAGGTGCTGTCGGGCCTCGTGGAGGAATTCGGCACGGGCCGCGTGCTCGACACGCCGATCTCGGAGCCCGGCTTCGTCGGCATGGCGGTCGGCGCCGCGATGACCGGCGCGCGGCCCATCGTCGATCTGATGTTCGGCGATTTCATCTACCTGGTGATGGACCAGCTCTGCAATCAGGCGGCCAAGCAGCATTACATGTCGGGCGGCAAGCTGACCGTGCCGATGGTGCTGCGCACCAACATGGGCGCGACGCGCCGCTCGGCCGCGCAGCACTCCCAGTCGCTGCAGGCGCTGGTGGCGCATATCCCGGGTCTGAAAGTGGCTATGCCGTCCTCGGCCTACGAGGCGAAAGGTCTGATGAAGACCGCGATCCGGGACAACAACCCAGTCGTGATCTTCGAGGACAAGCTCATGTACCAGGACAAGGCGCCGGTGCCCGAGGAGGAATACCTCATCCCCTTCGGCGAGGCCAAGGTGAAGCGCGACGGGCGGGACATCACCCTCATCGGCACCTCCTCCATGGTGCAAGTGGCCGAGAAGGCCGCCGAGATGCTCGCCAAGGAGGGTATCGAGGCCGAGGTGATCGACCCGCGCACCATCGTGCCGCTGGACGAGACGACGCTGCTGGAGAGCGTGAAGAAGACCTCGCGCGCCATCGTCATCGACGAGGGGCATCAGAGCTACGGCGTGACCGCCGAGATCGCGAGCCGGCTCAACGAGAAGGCGTTCTACCATCTCGACGCGCCGGTCCTGCGCATGGGTGCGATGGACGTGCCGGTGCCGTTCTCGCCCGCGCTCGAAGATCTGACCGTGCCGACGCCGCAGGGCGTGGTGGAGAATGCCCGCCGCCTCTGCGCGGGGGAGATGATCCATGCCGCATGAGGTGACGATGCCCCAGCTCGGCATGGCGCAGGATGCCGGGCGGCTCGTCGCCTGGCTGAAGGCGCCGGGCGATGCGGTCAGGAAGGGCGAGGCGCTCTTCGAGGTCGAAACCGACAAGGCGACGATGGAGGTCGAGGCGCAGGGCGACGGCTTTCTCACCGGCGTCGTCGCGGCCGAGGGCGACGACGTGCCCGTCGGCCAGGTCATCGCGAAGATCTCGGAGAGCGCGGACGATGTCGAGGCGGCCCCGGCCGCTCCGGCGGCCGCGGAAGCCTCTGCCGAGGCGCCGGGCGGCGATGCCCTTCCCGAGGGCCGCGCGGTGACCATGCCGCAGCTCGGCATGGCACAGGATGCGGGGCTGCTGGTCGGCTGGAGCGTCGCGCTCGGAGACAAGGTCGGCGCGGACGATCCGCTTTTCGAGGTCGAGACCGACAAGAGCGCCATGGAGGTGCCCGCGGGCGTCGACGGCTACCTCGCCGCCACGCTGGCCGAGGCCGGCGAGGAGGTGCCGACGGGCGAGGCCGTCGCGATCATCTCGCCGGAGCCGCCTGCAAGCCCTGTCGCCCGGAGCCGGGCCGAGGCCGGCGGCGCACCGGAGCCCGCTGCGGAGGCCCCTGCCCCGACACCCGAGACGACAAAGGCTCCCGCCAAGGCCAAGGCTGCGCCTGCGCCTGCGCCTGCGCCGGCTCAGAGCGGGCGCATCCTCGCCTCACCCAAGGCGCGGCGGCTTGCGCTGGAACAGGGGCTCGACCTCTCAAGGCTCGCCGAAGCCGGGCACCCGCAACCCTACCATGTCGCCGACCTCGAGACGCTGCGTGCGATGCCCGCGGCGCAAGCCGGCGCCGACGCTGCGCCGGCGGCCGCCACGCAGCGCCTCGTCGCGGAGACCGAGAGTGACGGTCTGCCCGGCTTCGTCGCCTGGGCGGCCGGGGCGCATGGGCTGGACGATCCCGATGCGATCGTCGCGGGCCTCGCGGGGGCGAGCCTCGACGCCGAAGAAACGCGCATCGTCGCGATCGAGCGCTTCGGAGCCACCCGGGCCTTCGCCGTCCATCCCGGCCGGCGACTCGGGCAGGTCGAGGCCGCGGACGGCGTGCCGCATCTCGTCATCCGCGATCTGCGGGGCAAGGCGATCCGGGGCGTGGAGCTCGGCTCCGGGTCCGCGCCGGTGCTCACTCTGATGCCGCGCGGTGCGGGGCTGACCATCACGCTGGAGGCCGCGCCGGGGCAGCTCGACGCGCAGGCCGCGATCCGGCTTCTCACCGAATTCGCAGGCCGGGCCGAAGACCCGCTCCGGCACCTGCTCTGACAAGGGAAGAGACCATGACCGACCAAGGCAAGATCGACCCGCTTCACACCGATCTCTGGATCGAAGGCGCGTGGCACGGCAGCGACGACCGCTTCGACGTGATCAATCCCGCCACCGAAGAGGTGCTCGCCTCCGTGGCGTCCGCGGACACGTCCCACGCCGATGCGGCCCTCGATGCCGCCGAGCGCGCGATGGCGGAGTGGGCCGCGCGCACGCCGCGTGCCCGGTCGGAAGTGCTGCGCAAGGCGTGGGAGCTGATGACCGCACGGCTCGACCATTTCGCCCACCTCATCACGCTCGAGAACGGCAAGGCGGGCAATGACGCGAAGGGCGAGGCGACCTACGCCGCCGAGTTCTTCCGCTGGTTCGCCGAGGAGGCGGTGCGTGCCGACGGCATGATCACCCATGCGCCCGCGTCCGGCGCCCGCATCATGGTCCAGCACAAGCCCGCGGGCCTCGCCGTGCTGGTCACGCCCTGGAACTACCCCGCCGCGATGGGCACGCGGAAGATCGCGCCGGCGCTCGCGGCGGGCTGCGGCGTGATCATCAAGCCCGCCTCCGAGACACCGCTCACCATGCTCGCGCTGATGCCGCTGCTCGAAGAGGCGGGCGTTCCGAAAGGCCTCGTCAACGTGCTGCCCTCGAAGCGGACCGGGGCGCTCGTCGATCACATGCTGCACGATCCGCGGGTGCGCGTGGTCAGCTTCACCGGCTCGACCGGCGTCGGGCGCAAGCTGCTGAAATCCGCGTCGGACCAGGTGCTGAAACCGGCGATGGAGCTTGGCGGCAACGCCCCCCTCGTGGTCTTCGACGACGCCGATCTCGACACGGCCGTCGAGGGCACGATGCTCGCCAAGATGCGCAATCTCGGCGAGGCCTGCACCGCGGCGAACCGCATCTACGTGCACGCGGCCGTGGCCGAGGAGTACACCAAACGCCTGACCGCGCGCATGGCCGCGCTCAAGGTCGGCGACGGCACCGACCCCACGGTCGATGTCGGCCCGCTGGTCAATGCCGACACGCGCGACAAGGTCGCCGAGTTCGTCGCCGACGCCGTCGCCAAGGGCGCGAAGGTCGAATGCGGCGGTGAGGCGCCGGACGGCAAGGGCTTCTTCTACCCGCCGACCGTGCTCTCAAACGTCTCGGAGGATGCGGCCTGCGTGCATGACGAGATCTTCGGGCCCGTCGCCGCGATCCAGACCTTCACCGACCAGGAGGACGTGATCCGGCGCGCCAATGACACCGAATACGGGCTCGTCGCCTACGTCTTCTCCGAGGATTTCAAGCGCGCCCTGCAGGTCTGCGAACGGCTCGACTACGGCATGGTCGGGCTCAACCGCGGCCTCGTCTCGGACCCGGCGGCCCCGTTCGGCGGCACCAAGCAATCGGGCCTAGGGCGCGAGGGCGGTCACGAGGGCATGCTCGAATTCATGGAAACCCAATACATCTCGGCGAGCTGGTGAGCGACATGAGCGACGTGAAGACGAGCCCCTCCACCCGCAAGCTGGCGCAGGAAAAGGGCATCGATATCGACGCGCTGGCCCGCGATCTCGGGCGCAACACGATCGGGCCCGAGGATCTGGCGGGCGGTCAGGGCGGGAAGACCGCCCCTTCGGGCGACACCTCCTACTGGGACGTCGATCATGCGCAATACGGGGCCGTGACCGAGGAACCGATGAGCCGCTTCGCGAAGGTCGCCGCCCGCAATCTCGCCGCGGCGCAGGCTCTCATTCCTGCGGTGACGCATCACGACCGCGCGGATGTCTCGTCGATCGAGGCGCTCCGGAAGGCCTGGAAGACCGACGCGCAGGCGCGCGGGGTGAAGCTGACCGCCCTCGCCTTCCATGTCGCCGCGCTCTCGCGGTGCCTGCGCGAGTTCCCCCGCTTCAACGCCTCTCTGACCCCGGACGGCGAGACGCTGATCCTCAAGGATTTCGTCCATGTCGGGATCGCCGTCGACACCGCGCACGGGCTCATGGTGCCGGTGATCCGCAACGCCGACCACAAGGGCCTCTGGCGCATCGCGGCCGAGATCGCCGATCTCGCGGGACGGGCTCAGGCCCGCAAGGTCGGCCCGGACGAGATGGGCGGCGCGTCGATGACGATCACCAATCTGGGCGGGATCGGCGGCACCGCCTTCACGCCCATCGTGAACCCGCCGGAGCTCGCCATTCTCGGCATCACCCGGACCGAGACCGTCACCGTCTGGCAGGACGATACGCCGCGACCCGTGCCGATGGCACCGCTCGACCTCAGCTACGATCACCGCGTGATCAACGGGGCCGACGCCGCACGCTTTCTCGCCCGCTACGCCGCGCTCATCGCGGAACCGCGCCACCTGCTGATCTGACGCCGTCCGCCATGTCCACATCGGATGTCATCGCGTGTGAGCGGACGCCATGCGGACATTCTCACGACCAAACGACTGCGCAGGTCGCGCAGACCACAGGAGACCGATCATGCCGCAAGACCCAATCTTCGAGGTCGTCTTTCAATCCGAGGGTGTCTGCGTCGGGAAACTGCGCAACGAGGTCACCAACACCGCCCACAAGCCGTTCCAGGTGTCGCGCATGCTGCCCACCGACGAAGGCCCGTTCCAGGGCGGCGAAGACACCTCGCCGACACCGCTCGAGTTCTTCCTGACCGGCCTCGTGGGCTGCCTGATGACCCAGATCCGGGTCTTCGCGAAGAAGAAGAAGATCGATCTGCGCGAGCTGACGGTGAATTGCCGCGCGCATTGGGAGGCGCTGGCGGATCCGGACGTTCCCTATGCCGCGCGGCCCGTCGGTTTCGAGATCGACGTGGCGGTGGAGAGCGAGGCCGAGGAAAGCCAGGTGCGCGATCTGATCGACGGAGCCCGGAGGGGCTGCTTCGTCGAGGCGACGCTCGCCCAGGCGAACGACATCCGCCACACGCTGCGCCTCAACCAGCGGGAGGCCGTCGAGATCTGACGGCCCGCCGTCGCCCCGTCCGGGGCATCCAACATCAAGGGAGGAAGAAACCATGAAGAAATCGACGCTCATTGCAGGCCTGCTGGCCTCGGCCGTCTTCGCGATGCCGGCCCAGGCCCAGGAGGAGATCGACGTCACGATCGTTTCGGGCTTCTCGCCCTCCGTGGCGGTGGTCAAGCTGCTTCAGGAAAGCTTCATGCCGGGTGTCGACGAGCGCCTCGCAGAGGCGGGCGAGTACAGGATCAACTGGCGCGAGGCCTTCTCGGGAACGCTGGCCAAGCCGGCGGGAGAGCTCGAGGCGATCCAGACCGGATTGGC
The DNA here is from genome assembly GCF_000521785.1 of Roseivivax halodurans JCM 10272. GTDB lineage: Bacteria > Pseudomonadota > Alphaproteobacteria > Rhodobacterales > Rhodobacteraceae > Roseivivax > Roseivivax halodurans. Next base: position 52,900 of record NZ_JALZ01000016.1, on the reverse strand, counting down.
CGACATGGGCGTCATCCCGACGGGGTTCCATGCCGACAAGCTGCCGGTTTACCAGATCGGCTACGTCACGCCCTTCACCACGACCGACCTCGTGCTGATCCACGAGGTGGTCGATGGGCTCGTCGAGAAATATCCCGCCTTCGGAGAAACCTGGGACGCGCTGAACCAGGTCTCGCTGTCGGCCAGCGGCATTCCCGACAACTACATCATCTGCTCCGCGGAGCCGATCGAGACCGTTGCGGACATCGACGGGCTCAAGATCGCGGGAGCAGGTCCGAACCTGCGCTGGATCGAGCCGGCCGGCGCCACCGGCGTGACCGGAACGCTCGGCAACTTCTACCAGCTGGTCGAGACCGGGGTCGCGGACGCGATGCTCGTCTGGGGCGAGTCGGTGGTGTCTCTCAAGTTCTACGAGGTCTGCGACAACTACTTCAACGCGCAGCTCGGCGGCGTGAATTCCTACGTCATCAACGCCAACAAGCAATCGTGGGACAGCTACCCCGAACCGGTCCAGCAGGCGATGGTCGAGGCCGCCAAGGAGTTCGGCGTGGATCTCGGAGAATTCGCGGCCGAACTCGGCGAGCAGGCCCGCGACACGGTCGTCGAGAACGGCGGCAAGGTCATCGAGATCGATCCCGCCGAGCGCGACGAATGGGCGGCGACATTGCCCAACCTCGCGCAGGAATGGGCCGCGGCGCTCGAGGAGCGGGGCGTGCCCGCGAATGACATCCTCGCGGACTACATGCAGGCGATGCGGGACGCCGACCAGCCGGTCGCGCGCCAGTGGGACCAGTGACGGGATATGACGACAATGGCGGCGGGAGCGAAAGCTCCCGCCCGGGACTCTTCGACAGCGCGGTGCCCGAGCCGACACCGGTGCTGACGCCGCTCACAACCGCGACGAACACGGTCGGCGCGCTGGTCGTCCTCGCCATGGTGGTCATCGTCAACATCGACGTCTTCGGGCGCTGGCTGGCGAACTCGCCGCTCGCCGGCACGCTGGAGCTGACCGAGATGGGCGTCGTGGCCGTGGTCTATCTCACCGTTGCGCACGCGGTGGCCGGAAAGCGTCTGACGCGGTCCGACGCGCTCCTCGGCCTTCTGGAGCGGCGCGGGAGCTGGCGCACCGGCGCCGTGCTGCGGCTCGCCTTCAATGTCGCGGGGGTCGTCGTCTTCACGCTGATCGCCTGGGGACAGGGACCGCGCCTCGTCGACGCCTGGACGCGCGGATACTTTAAGGGGAACGTCGGGATCTTCACGGCCCCCACCTGGCCCCTCGAGGCCATCATGCTCCTGGGAGCCACCGCCGCGGCCCTGCAATTTCTGGTGCTCGCGATGCGCCGCCTGCGCGATCTGAAAGGATAAACGATGACCGGCCTCGAACTCGGCCTGATCTCGGTCGGCGCGATCGTTCTGCTCATCTATGCCGGAATGCATGTCGCGGTGGCGCTGAGCCTCGTGTCCTTCGTGTCGGTCTGGATCCAGAACGGCGATCCCTGGCTCGCGGCGCAGCTTCTCACGCTGGCGGCCTCGGACGGTGTGGCCGACCAGACCTTCGCGGTGATCCCGCTCTTCGTGATGATGGGCCTGATCATGTCGGCCTCGGATGTGGGCCGCGATGCCTACGATGTCGGGGACTACTTCCTGCGGCGGGTCCGCGGCGGGCTCGGCCTCGCGACGGTCGGCTCGAACGCTGTCTTCGCGGCGGTCACCGGCGTCTCCATCGCCTCGGCCGCGGTCTTCACCCGCGTCGCTGTGCCGGAGATGCTGCGTCTCGGATACTCCCCACGCTTTGCCGTCGGGACGGTCGCCGGCTCTTCGGTGCTGGGTATGCTGATCCCGCCGTCGATCCTGCTGATCATCTACGCCATCCTCACCGAGCAATCGATCGGCATGATGTTCTTTGCCGGCATCGGACCGGGCATCATCCTCTCGACGGTCTATTGCGCGGGCATCGTCGCGATGGCCTATCTCACACCCGGCTTCGTGTTCGACCGCACGGGCCGCTTCGCCACGCCGGATGGCGCCCAAGTCGAAGGCGGTTTCTCTCCGCAGGACATCCCCCCGCCCCACCGCACCGTGGCCGAAATCGTCGCAAAATCCGCCCCGCTGATCGGCCTCATCGGGATCGTCCTCGGCGGTATCTACGGCGGCGTCTTCACGCCGACCGAAGCCGGAGCCGTTGGCACGTTCGCTGCGCTGGTCCTCGCAATCGTGCGCCGCAAGCTGACGCTGTCCGGCTTCTGGGAGGTCCTGAAAGAGACCGGACATCTCACCGCGGCGGTCTGCTTTCTCGTCATCGCGGCGACGATGTACACCCGCTCGCTCGGCCTTGCCGGCGTGCCGCTGGAGATCGGCGGCCTGGTGCAGACGGCGACCGACAGCTTCCTGCTGGTGATCCTCGTCTACGTTCTGGTCATCCTGTTCCTCGGCACGATCATCGACAGCGTCTCGATCATCCTGATCATGGTCCCCCTGTTCCTGCCCGTGATGCAGAGCTTCGGCGCCGATCCGATCTGGTTCGGAATCCTGACCGTGATCGCGGTGGAGGTGGGATTGCTGACGCCGCCGCTCGGCATGGCCTGTTTCGTTATCAAGGGCTGCCTCGACGATCCGCGCATCACGCTTGGCGATGTGTTTCTTGGTGCGGCCCCTTTCGCGCTGATGATGGTGCTTGTGCTCGCCCTGCTGACGGCGGTGCCGGACCTTGTGTACATCAATCGGTGGTTCGGCTGAGCGTCGGGGATCGGGGCCGGATGACTGCGTTCCGGCCCCATGAGGCCCATGGGCGACGGTTACGGCATCAAAGCTCGGAAACGATGGTAACCGGGATTGAGGGCCATTCGGCGGTCAAAGAGATCCGAGGTTGAGCGCTTGTCTTTGCGGTACAGCCAGGGACATCAACTGCTTTCGTGCGACCGGCGGTAATCCGGCACTTCGGCATGTCCCGATTTCGCCGATTTTGCGCAGGCAAGCGCAATGGCAAGCGCGGCGCGGCCGTCGTCGGCGGTGGCGGAAGGAGCCCGGCCCTCGGTGACGGCCGCGTAAAACTCATCGAGTGCATGATCGAAGGACAGATCGTACCGTTCGAGAAAAAAGTGCTTGAGCGGCTCGCGCGCAGCCGTGCGGCGACTGTCCCATCGCACGAGATTGTCTTCGCGGTGATTGACGGTCTGAATCATTCCCGCATCGCCAGCGGCCTCGAGACGCTGGTCGAAACCGTAGGCACAGGCACGCGAATTGTTCACGTGAACCAGCGCGCCCGAGGGCATCTTCAGCGTCGTCATGGTCAGGTCGAAATCGCCCTCGGCCCCGATCCGCGGATCGAACATGCACGATCCCGCGGCATACACTTCGACCGGTCTTTCGCCAGCGATCCAGCACAGGAGGTCGATGTCGTGGATCGTTGCGTCCACGAAGTACCCCCCCGATGCCCGGACATAGTCGATGGGCGGCGGAGAGGGCTCTCGCGACCAGCTCATCAGCATGGTGAGCCTGCCGATCTCGCCCGACCCGACCGCTTCGCGGAACGCCGCGTTGTCGGGATCGAAGCGGCGGTTGAACCCCACCATGAAGGGCACCGCATGGCGATCGAGCGCGGCAAGGGCCCGGTCGACCCGGTCCAAGGATTGGTCGATCGGCTTTTCGCAATAGATCGGCTTGCCCGCCTGCGCGGCCGCCTCGATGTAATCCAGATGCGTGTCGGTCGGGGTGGCGATCACGACCGCATCGACGCCGCGATCGGCCAGCACCGACGCGAGGTCGTCCATGGCGCGTCCACCGTATTGCGCGGCGGCCTTCTCGGCCGAGGCGATGCGCGGGTTGTAGATGACCTCCAGGCGTAGCCCGGGATGCGCGTTGATTTTGGGGCCGTAGACCTGGGCCATACGGCCGGTCCCCATGAGGGCAAGTCCGAGAGTCTCCATCAGGCGTACTCCTTGGCGTCCTGCAGGATCATCGACGCGGCCTTCTCGCCGATCATGATCGATGCGGCATTGGTGTTGCCGGTTACGATGCGCGGCATGATCGAGGCATCGGCAACCCGGAGCCCCTCAATTCCATGCACGCGCAGGCGCGGATCGACCACCGCATCCGCATCGATGCCCATCTTGCATGTGCCGACCGGGTGCAGCAGCGACAACCCGTGCGCCCGGCAATAGTCCAGAAGCTCGGCGTCGCTCTGCACCTCTTGGCCGGGGGATATCTCGTGGTCGACGCAGTCCGCCATAGGGGGAGTGGCCGCGATCCGACGCGCGAATTTCAGGCCGGCGATGGCGGCGCGACGGTCGGCCTCGTTTGCGAAGAAATTGAACCGGATCTCCGGCGGCACACTCGGATCCGGATCGGTGATCCGAACGTGACCGCGCGAGCTTGGGCGCATGTGTTCGGCGAGGATCGTGAACCCCGAAAACGGGTGCGGCTTGAGCTGTTCGTCAGTGCACCACGCCATGAACGTGACCATCATGTCGGGCCTGTCCACGTCTGACCCGGAGCGGATGAAGGTGTTGGAATAGTTGCCGTTGTCGGCGAACGGGCCGGTGCGGAACAGCAGGTGCCGCAACAGTTGAAGACCGCCCTTGATCTTGTTGTTGTAGAGGTCGTTGACGGTCGACCGAACACTGGAGCGGTACTCGGCGCCGATGCCGAAATGGTCCTGCAGGTTCTCGCCGACACCGGCCAGGTCATGCTCGACCGCGATCCCATGCTCCTGAAGAAGTGACCCCGGCCCGATGCCGGACACCTGGAGCAATTGCGGCGAGTTGAACGTCCCGCCGCTCAGGATGATCTCGGCCCGGGCTCGGGCGCTGTGGGGGCCGGAACGATCGGTCCAGCGGACTCCGGTGGCGCGGGCTCCTTCGAGGACAATGCGGTCGACCATGGCGTTCAGTCTCAGGTCGATGTTCTGTTTCGCCTTGCCGCGCAGGTATCCGGCGGCCGTGCTCCAGCGCCGGCCGTTCTTCGTCGTGGTCTGGACATAGCCCGTGCCCTCCTGGCTCAGGCCGTTGAAATCGTCGTTGCGCGGCACACCGAGCGTCTCGGAGGCGGCATGAAACGCCTCTCCGAGCGGGTGCTTGGTGCGGATATCCGAAACCGCAACCGGCCCGCCCGCGCCATGAAAGTCATCTGCGCCGCGTTCCTGATCCTCGCACGACTTGAAGAAGGGAAGGACATCGTTCCACCCCCATCCGGTGCAGCCCGCTGCTTCCCAGCCGTCAAAATCCTCGGGCTGGCCGCGCATGTAGATCATGCCGTTGATCGCGCCTGTGCCACCGAGGACCTTGCCGCGCGGCTGAAACAACCTTCGGTTGTTGAGGTGCGGCTCGGGCGCACTTTCGTAGCACCAGTTCACCTTGGGATTGGCGTAGAGCATCGAGTAGCCGAGCGGGATGTGAATGAACGGGTTGCGGTCAGGTCCGCCCGCCTCGAGCAGGAGCACCGAATGTCCCGCTTCGCCGAGGCGTCCTGCAACCGCGCACCCGGCGGATCCGGCGCCGATGACAATGTAGTCGTACTCGTTGGTCGTCATGAGGGCGCCCCCGCATCTGGTGTTGCGGAAAGCTGACACGGGGTCTCGCACCGGGAAAACCAGTCAAATATCAGATTTGGACGAAACCCGTCTGAACGGTGGGGAACGTGAGCCGTATCTGTTAGCCTGCATGCGGCGTGCTGCAGGAGGGGACGAATGACACGCGAAGAGCTTCTGCGAATACTGACATTCGTGGATTCCAACCGCGAGATCGCGGAAAAGCGCACGCCTCTGGCCACGGTCGACCCCCGCTGGAACATCGTTTCCTATGCCATGCGGCGGCACTTCGAGGGCAAGCTCGTGACCGTGACATCGGCGGCGATGGCGGCGGATGTGCCCTATGGCACGGCGATGCGCCGCATCTCCGAGCTGATCGACGAAGGACTGCTTCACAAGCGCCCCAAGTCCAGATCCGGCAAATCATTTTCGCTGCATCCGACGCGAACGCTCATCAGGGAGTTCGAGAGCTTTGCCATGCAGCTCAAGGTCGTAGTCGGCAATACGTTCGGCTTCACCACCACCGAGGGGGAGATCAGCGACTTCTACTTCGGCGGCTACTACATGGCCTCGCGCATCCTGCCGTATCCCAGCGCGATGCGCGTCGGAGTGGGCAACGACCGAACGATCCGGATTCTCGGATCCGTCGATCCGACGTTCAAAACCCTCAAGGAGTTTTCGTCCAATCTGGACGAGCTGTGCGGAACCAAGGTCGAGATCGTCAATCTTCCGCTCGATCAGCTGCATCGCGAGATCATGGAGAATTCGGAGCGTAAGACCTCGAAATACGACCTCGTGGCCGTGGACCTGCCGTGGATCGGCCAACTCGCTACCGAGGGCGTGATCGATCCGCTGGACGATCTGATGGAAGAGGCGCGCTACAATCCCTCCGATTTCCACAACGCCGCCTATCGCGGATCGTCCTGGAACAACCGGCAATACGGCTTGCCCATCCAGCCAACCGCAGAGCTTCTGTTCTGCCGGTCCGACCTCTTTGCGGAGGCCGGATTGGCGATCCCGAAAACCACGGAGGACGTGCTGCTGTCGGCCCGGGTCCTCCATCGCGCGGGTCTCAACCTCTCCGGCATCGTGATGAATTACGGGCGGGGCATTCCGGTGGCGCACACCTTCGTCCAGACGATGGCCGATTTCGGACAACCCGTCATAAACCTATCGCCGCTGGGCGACGAGTTCGATGTCGCGACGATCGAGAGGGAGAATTACCGACCCCAGTTGCAGAGCGATGCGGCGCGCGCGACGGCCGAGTTCCTGCTCGAGCTGGCAGAGTTCTCGCACAAGGAAAGCCTGGTCTGTAACTGGGATCGCCGCATCGACATCTTTTCCCGCGGTGAGGCAGCGATGACCTATGGATGGAGCATTCGCGCTGCGGCCTTCGAGCGAAATGAGACCGCGCAGGCGCACGGCAAGGTCGAATTCGTCCCGCATCCGCATGCTCCGGGAGCACGTACCGTTTCCCCGATCGGAGGGTTTTCCCTCGCGATCCCCGCGCAGCTCGATCCCCGCCGCAAGTCGTCGTCCTGGAAGGTGATGGAATATCTCACCCGCCCGGAGATGTTGAAATGGTACGTTCTGAACGGGAACCTCACGAGCCCACGATTCTCGACCAGCGCCGATCCCGAGGTTCAGGCCAGCAGCAAGATCATCGCGCAGGTCGACGGGATGGACCGGCGCGGTGAACTGCAGACATGGCCGCGACCACCGATTCCGGAATTCAGCTCCATCCTCGACGTGCTAGGGGACGAGATCCACATGATGCTCCAGCGCGTGCAGGGCATCGACGAGGCGCTGACGAAATCCCAGAACCGGATCGACGCGATCATGCGCGAGCGCGGTCACTTTTGATCCGGGAGGACGCGCAGGGGCCGCGCGTACGTGCGCGGCCCCCTGTAGAAGCGAGGGGTCTTACCAGGTCGGACGGTCGAACTCGTCCACGTTCTCCGGCAGGACCTTGGGCGTATCAATGCCCTGCATCTCGGGAACCTCGATGCCGTTGGCGACCTTGACCGCCGTCTGGATGGCGAGGATCGCATCGTCCACCGGCGATTGCTTGTTCGATCCCGAATGCCAGCCGGCCTTCATCGCGTCCCAGCCCTCGCCGAACTGGTTGCATGTCACCACCTTGACCTCTCCCGGTTCCTTGCCGGCCCCCTGCAACGCGCTGATGACGCCGAGGCCCATGCCGTCGTCGAACGCATAGACACCGTCGATCTCGTCGCCGAATTGCGTCAGGTAGGTTTCCATCACTGTCTGCGCCTTCTCGCGGTTCCATTCCGCGGTCTGGCTGGCAAGGATGGTCACGTCGGGATACTCGTCGGCGAGCTTGTCGAGAAAGCAGTTCTTGCGCAGGATCGAGACCGAGTAGCCGGGCGTGCCCTCGACGACGACGATGTCGCCTTCGCCGCCCAGCGCGTCGCCCAGCATCTCGGCCGCCTGTTCCGCCTGCGCGCAATCGTCCGGGCCGGTATGCGCCACGACATAGCGGCGCCCGGCCTCGCCGATCGGCGAGTTCGACGTGATCACAGGGATGTCCGAGCGGGACGCGTTGCGGATCGCCGGGATCAGGGCGTTCTGCGACGTCGGCCAGACGACGAGGGCATCGAGGCGCTGCGAGGCCATGTCCTGGATCTGGTTGAACTGCACGGCGGGATCTCCCTGGGGATCCATCACCGTCGCCTGGATCCCCAGTTCCTCGCTGTAGGATTCCGCGGTCTCGGCATACTTCGCCTGGTACGCGTTGGAGCCGGGATAGAGCACGGTGATCCCGATGCGCGTCTCGGACAGCGGTTTCTTCAGCTCACCGCCCAGCCAGTCCGGCGCCTCCTGGGCGCCTGCGGCCGTGGCGGACAGCACGACCCCGAGCGCGATCGCGGATGCTTTGGTGAAATGAGTCATGACTTCCTCCTCCTCATGCTGCTCTTCCTCCTCGGTGGCGACCCCGTTGGCAGCTCTGCGGGGGCTCGAGATACATTTTCGGCAGGCAGGCCGGTCAAACAATCGCTCAAATATCCAAAACTGATCGTCTGCGGACCGTTGATCCGGAGGGAAATCCGTACGCCCCAATCTCCTCTTGAGGGAAGTCGATCCATTTTGGATTTTTTGCAGGTTCATGAGGCTGCGGGCTGTGGCTACCCTGCGCTCAAGGAGGAGGTTCGAATATGGAACAGAGGGTAGGAAGCGTGTTGCGCAGGCATGGCCTGATTATTGCTTTCCTGGTTTTTCTCGTGGGCGTCGCGGTCAATGCGAGTGCGTTCCTGACGCCGGGGAACATCATGGACGTGCTGCGCCAGGTCTCGATCACCGGACTGATGGCCGTCGGCGTGACGTTCGTGGTGCTGACCGGACGGCTCGATCTCTCGGTCGGATCGCTTCTCACGCTCCTGACGGTGATCGTGGTCGATCAGCACAACGTCGTCGGTCCTTTTCCGGCGATCATGATGACGCTGCTTGCCGGGGCGTGCATCGGCGCCTTCAACGGGGTGCTGGTCGGCTTCGTCGGGCTGAACGCACTGATCGTGACCCTCGCGATGCTGTCCTTTCTGCAGGGCCTCGTGCTGTTCTACTCCGGCGGCTCCAACGTCAACGTCGAGAACGCGCAAGCCACCTGGTTCGCCGTCTTTGGCCGCGGGACGTTCCTCGGCCTGCCGGTCCCGGTCGTGATCTTCCTGCTCGGAGCCCTGATCGCCGGGCTGGTGCTGCAATTCACCAGCTTCGGGCGAAAGGTCTACGGCGTCGGCGGCAACGAGACCGCGAGCATCTTCTCGGGCATCGATGCGCGCTGGACCGTGTTCTGGACCTACGTGATCTCGGGGCTCGCAACCGGCGTGGCCGCCATCGTCATGGGCAGCCGCGTCATGGGCGCCCAGAACACCATCGGCCAGGGCTACGAGCTGACGGTCCTCGCCGGGATCATTCTCGGCGGCACCTCGCTTCTGGGCGGCTCCGGCAGCATCTGGCGCACGGTCATCGGCATCTCGATGCTGGGCTTCATCCAGAACGGTCTGCTGCTGCTCGGCTTTCCCTACTACGTCCAATGGCTCGTCACCTGGGTCATCATCATCATCGCCGTCTGGATCGATCTGGGCGCCAAGCGCGGGAGGATCTTCGCATGAGCCTGACCTCAACGGACATCCGCAGCGGATCGCACCTCCGGATCGGGCTGTCATGGCTCCTGCGCAACCACATCTGGGTGTTCCTGGCGCTGACGGTCGCCGTCTTCTCGCTGGCGAGCCCGTATTTCCTGACCGCCAACAATATCGGCAACATCCTGACCCAGGGCGCGTTCATCGGAATTCTCGCGATCGGCATGACCATGGTGATGATCGACGGAGAGATCGACCTCTCCGTGGGCGCGACCCTGGCCCTCGCCTCGGCGCTGGCGATCGGGCTGCAGACGCATATCGGCATCTGGCCTGCGGTCTTCGTGGGCCTTCTCTCCGGTGCCGCGCTGGGTTTCTTGAACGGCACTCTGGTGGCCCTGTCGGGCATGCATTCGTTCATCGTCACGCTCGGCGGACTGATCGGCATCCGCGGGCTCGTCTTCGTCTACACCGGAGAGAACGCGCTGATGGTGCCCGACTTCAGCTACACCGAAATCCCCGAGATTTATCTCGGTCCGATCTCCATGACCGCGATCATCTTCTTTGGGCTGGCCTTCTTCTTCCAGTGGATCCTGTCGAGCACGCGTCACGGTCGGGAGACCTACGCCGTGGGGGACAACATCGAGGCCGCGCATGACGCCGGCATCAACGTGAAGCGTCACAAGATCATCAACTTCACGCTCTGCGGTACACTGGCGGCGGTCTGCGGCATCCTGCTGTCGATGCGCCTCGGCACCGCGGAGCCCAATGCCGGCAGGATTTGGGAGCTCTGGACCATCATCGCTGTCGTGCTCGGGGGAACGCGCCTTCAGGGCGGCTTCGGCAGCATGTGGATGACGATCGGCGGCGTCCTGACGCTTGCCGTCCTGCGGAACGGGCTGCGCCTGCTCAACACCCCCAATTACGTCGAGCTCATGGTCATGGGTGCGGTTCTCATTCTGGCCCTCGTTCTCGACAAACTTCTGAAACGCCAGGAGGCCACGTGATGAGCCAAGCCATTCTGAAGGTCGAAGGCATCACCAAGACGTTTCCCGGGGTCAAGGCGCTCGACAACGTCAGCTTCGACATCCGTCCGGGCGAGGTCCACGCGCTCGTGGGGGAAAACGGGGCAGGCAAGTCCACCCTGATGAAGACCCTCGCGGGTCTGCACAGATGCGACGGCGGCGAGATCTTCTATCAGGGTGCGCCGCTCAGTCTGTCCGGACCGCTCGACGCGCGCCGCAAGGGCATCCTTCTCATCCATCAGGAATTGTCGCTCTCGCCGGAACTGTCCGTCGCGGAGAACATCTATCTCGGCGCCTGGCAGACCAACCGCTTCGGCATGCTGAAGAAGCGCGAATTGCGCCGCAACGCCACCACCGCCCTCGAGGCGCTCGGCTGCGGCTTCGGTCCGGATGTCCGCTTGGGCACGCTGTCCGTCGCCATGCAGCAGATGGTCGAGATCGCCCGCGCCGAGGCGTTCAGCGCGAACGTGGTCATTTTCGACGAACCGACGGCCTCCCTGACCGACAGCGAGAAGGACCAGCTGTTCCAGACGATCCGCGGGCTCAAGGCGCGCGGCGTCGGCATCGTCTACATCTCGCACAAGATGGACGAGATCTTCGACATCACCGACCGGATCACCGTGCTGCGCGACGGACAGGTTCAGGGTACGGTCGATACCGCGGATACCGACCTGAACCAGATCACGCGGATGATGATCGGCCGCACGCTCGACGCCTATTTCGTCAAGGCCAAGGCCGAGTTCGGCGACGAGGTCCTGCGCGTCGAGGGACTGAGCAAGCGGGGCCTTTTCAGCGATGCCTCGTTCTCGGTGCGCCAGGGCGAGGTTCTGGGACTCTACGGTCTTGTCGGCGCCGGCCGGTCCGAGTTGGTCGAGACGGTCTTCGGCGTGCGCAGGGCCGATGCCGGGAGGCTCTTCTGGAAAGGCCGCGAGATCGACTGGCCGACTCCCCGGCAATCCATCGACATGGGCATGGCGCTGGTGCCCGAAAGCCGCAAGGAACAGGGCCTCGTCCTGATGATGGGCGGTCGCGAGAACACCTCCCTGCCCCACCTGCGGCGGTTCTCCGATCTCACCGTGATGAACCGGGCCAGGGAAATGGCGGTCTACGAGAAATACCGCTCGGCCCTGTCGATCAAGACGACAGGCCCGGACCAGGCGGTGTCGCAACTGTCTGGAGGGAACCAGCAGAAGTTCGTGCTGGCCAAGTGGCTCTGCGCCGAGCCAGGGCTGATCATCCTCGACGAGCCGACCCGCGGCATCGACGTCGGCTCGAAGTCGGCGATCCACGAACTGATCGCCGATCTCGCCGAGCAGGGCCTCGCGGTGATCGTGATCTCCTCGGAGATGCCGGAGGTCTTGGGGGTGAGCCACCGCGTGCTGGCCATGTCGGAAGGCAGCATCGTCGCCGAATTCAAGGGAGATGCGATGACCGAGGAACATCTGATCGACTCCGTTTCGCATGCCCGCGAACCGGTCGCGGCGGAGTGACCGGCATGGCTGACGTGAAACGAAAGGACCGGATCGGGATCGGCCTCATCGGGTCCGGGTTCATGGGCCGCTGCCATGCCAATGCGTTTGCGGCTGCGCCGGTGCTGTTCGATCTTCCCGCGATGCCTGTCAGGGCGATCCTTGCCGATGCGACCGAGGAGGCCGCGGAGGCCGGCGCGCGCGCATTGGGATTCGAGCGCGCCACAGCGGACTGGGAGGCGCTGATCTCCGACGACGCGGTCGACATCATCGCGATCACAGCCCCGAACGTGCTGCACGAGCCGATGGCCATGGCCGCCATCGCGGCGCGCAAGACGGTCTATTGCGAGAAGCCGCTGTCGATCACAGCCGCCTCGGCGCGGCGAATGACCGAAGCCGCCGAGGCCGCCGGCGTCGTCACGTCTGTCGGTTTCAATTTCCTGCGCAACCCTATGATCCGGCTCGCCAAGGACATCATTACGTCCGGCGAGATCGGTGAAATCACCGGGTTTCGTGGCCGGCATGCGGAAAACTACATGGCCAGTCCCGATGCGCCGCATTCGTTTCGGACCGATCCCCTGGGCGGAGGGGCAGTAGCGGATATCGGAAGCCACATCATCTCGATTGCGCGCTATCTTTTGGGACCGATCGCCGAGGTCAGCGCCGATTGCCGGACGATCTACCCAGACCGGCCGGTCAGCCACCGCTCGGCGGAACGGCGCGCCGTAGAGGTCGACGACATGACCCACGCGCTGGTGCGGTTTGCAAGCGGGGTCTCCGGCAGCCTCGAGGCGAACTGGGCGGCCACGGGCCGGACGATGGATCTGTCCTTCGAGATCAGCGGCTCCAAGGGCGCCGTCGCCTTCTCGCAAGAGCATATGAACGAGCTTCTGGTCTTTTCGGGTTCCGGCGCATCCGCAGGTTACAAGCGCATTGAGGCTGGGCCCCTGCATACGCCCTACGACCGGTTCTGTCCGGCCCCCGGACACCATCTTGGCTTCAACGATCTGAAGGTGATCGAGGTCGCCGATCTGATCGAGAGCCATGTGTCGAACGGCCAGTGTATGCCCGATTTCCGCGAGGCTCTTGCCGTCCAAGAGACCGTCGAAGCGATTCAAGAGGCGTCCAAAGCCCGGACATGGGTTCGCTTCAGCACTAGCAGAAGCATGTAGGCGGGTCGGTGGTCGCGTCAGAAGGATCGTGGATTGCCTGTCAGCGCGGGCGCTTTCGACAGCTGGAACGCGCTACCAAACGTTTGAGGTTACCCGTCGGGGCAGCTTCGAATTAAGAGACACCCGTCCCGCCACGCCTGTCCTGAGCGGGTCCGGCCAATGCCCGGCGATCAGGTCGCGAACTCCTCGCGGCGCAGGCCGTGTTTCTGCATCTTGTCGTAGAGCGTCTTGCGCGACAGGCCGAGGGCCTCGTAGGTCTTCTTGAGGCTCCCGTTCTGAGCGGTCAGCGTCGCCGCGATGATGTCGCGCTCGATGCGGTCCATGCGCTCCGGAAGGGTCTGTCCGCTGGCGGACTCTGTCGGCCTGTCGCTCTCCAAACCCAGGACGAAGAGCTCTGCCGCGTTGCGCAGCTCCCGCATGTTGCCCGCCCAGGTTCGGTTGCCCAACGCGATCAGATGCTCGGGCGTGATCGCGGGCACGGGCTTCCGGAAGCGTCGAGCCGCATCTGTCACGAAGCGGTGGAACAGCCCCGGCAGATCTTCCCGCCGGTCGGACAGCGCCGGGAGGTGGATGGTGACGGGGTTGATCCTGTAAAGCAGATCGTCCCGGAACGCGCCCGCCGCGACCAGCGGCTCGAGCGGCGACCGGCTGGACGCAACGAAGCGCGCCTCGAGCTGCACGGGCTCGGAGGCACCCAGCGGCAGGACCGCCCGGTCCTCGATGACGCGCAGGAGCTTGGCCTGGAGGGACAGCGGCACCGATCCGATCTCGTCGAGGAAGATCGTCCCGCCCCGCCCGTGTTCAAGACGGCCGATCCGGGACCGGCCGGCGCCCGGAAAGGCGCCCGAGACGTAGCCGAAAAGCTCGATCTCGATCTGGGATTCCGGCAGCGCGGTCAGATTGACGGTGACGAACGGCCCCTCCCGCCCCTGGCCACTCATGTTGTGGATCGCGCGCGCGACATGTTCCTTGCCCGTCCCCGTCGCGCCGACGATGAGGACGTCGATCATGCTTTCCGCGATGGTCTCGACCTTGCGGCGGAGCTCGACGATCGGGGCGGATTGGCCGAGGATCAGACCTTCGAGCGGATTGCCGGCCGTCGCCGTTTCGCGCAACTCGCGCAATTCCAGCACCATGCGGCGGTGCTCGATGCCGCGGTCGATGGAGCTGGTCAGCCGGTCCTTGGCGAAGGGCTTCTCGATGAAATCGAAGGCGCCCTTGCCGAGGGCCTCGACCGCGAGCGGGACGTCGCCGTGGCCGGTGATCATGACGACCGGGATCGCCATGTCGATCTCGAGAACGGCGTCGAGGAGCTGCAGACCGTCCATTCCGGGCATCTTGATGTCGGACACGACGACGCCGCCGAAATTCGGGCCGATCCGTTCGATCGCGCGTTCGGCGCGGGCGAAGGCGAGAACCTCGTGGCCCGCCAGTTCGAGCGTCTGGCCGAGCGAGAGGCGGATGTCCTCGTCGTCGTCCACCAGAATGATGTCGGGATCGCTCATGCGCCGCTCCGTTCCGCTTCGGCGGAGCGCAGCGTGACCGTCACGCGGGCGCCGCCCTCGGCCCGTGTTTCCGCGGCCATCGTGCCGCCGAAGTCGCGCACGATGTTGAAGCAGATCGAGAGGCCGAGGCCCAGCCCCCGCCCGACCTCCTTGGTGGTGAAGAACGGATCGAAGATCCGGTCCGCCACCTCTTCGGGGATGCCTGTGCCGTTGTCCTCGACGATCAGGTGCGCCCGATCGTCCTGCGACGCCAAGCGGATGGTGATCCGCGGCGAGCGATCTTCGGGAACGGCATCGATCGCGTTTCCGATCAGGTTCATCGCGACATGCTGAAGTCGGGTTTCGCCGCCCATGACGACGAGGCCCCGCGTGCCCTCGCGGAGGATTTCGGTGTCCGATCGCTCGATCCGGCCGGACAGGAGGGCGAGCGCCTCGTCGATGACGGCGTCGATCTCGACCGCGTGCATGTCGTTGTCGGACTGACGGGCGAAGCGGTTGAGGTGTTTCGACAGCTGCGCCATGCGTTCCGTCAGCCTCAGGACCCGTTCGAGATTGTCGGACGCCCGCTCCTTCTTGCCCGCTTCGTGGAAGGCGGCGGCATTCTCGACATAGGTGCGGATGGCCGTCAGCGGCTGGTTGAATTCGTGGCTGAGCGCCGCCGACATCTGTCCGAGCGCCGCGAGCTTGCCGGCCTGCACGAGTTCGTGCTGGGTCTGCCGAAGGGTCGTCTCGGCCGCGCGGCGCTCCTTGACCTCGGTCTCGAGGGCGACGGTGCGGACAGCGACGCGGCGTTCGAGTTCGCGCTCGGCGCGCTCGCGCTCGTTCAGCCGCTCGATCAGGCGCCGGCGCCGTCCGAGCGCAAGGGCGCTCAGGGCCAAGGTGGTCAGACCGAGCGAGAACGTCACGAGGCTCCATGTCAGGATCGAGCCGCGGGAGGTCGCGGTGTCGTAGAGAAGGTGCAGGGTCCACGGGTTTTGGGTGAGCGCCTGGGTCAGGTGCAGGTAGGTCTGCTGCGCCCCTGCGGTGTCTTTTACGGGCGCGCGCACCAGCGGCCTGTCGGGCCCCCAGCTGCCCGAGGCTTCGATGGGGGCAGGCTCCACGCGGTCCAGATCGAAGCGGCGGGTCTGCGTGATCGTGTCGATGTTTTCTGCCGTGAGCGCCCCAAGCGACGACAGCCGCAGCTCTTCGAGGTTCGAGATTATGATGACGCCGGTCTCGTCGGTCACGAAGGCACTGTGCGGCGTGCTGGCCAGGGCGAGTTCGAGCGGTTCGATCGAGATCTTGACCACCGCCACGCCAACGACCGTCGCGCCGTCCCGCACCGGCGCGGACACGTAATAGCCGCGCAGGCCGGACGTCGTGCCTAGGGCGAAGAGGTGGCCCGCCTCGCCCTGCATCGCGTCCTGGAAATAGGGCCGATAGGAGAAGTTCTGACCGACGAAACTGACATCCGTTTCGGCGTTGGATGCCGCGACGGTCGTGCCATCGGGCGCCATGAGGTAGATGTCGGAGGTCTGCGTGCGGTCCTTCCAGATCTCCAGCTCGCGGTTCAGCCAGCCGAGATCCGCGGCCCCCAACCCGTTCGCCATGACGGCAACGACGCGCGGATCGCGGGCCAGAAGATGCGGCAGCGGGGTGTAATGCGAGAACCAGCTGTCGACCATCTCGGCCATGCCGGTCGTCGCCGTGCGGGCCCGCTCCGTCGCCCGGTCCTGAAAGAAGCCGGTCAGGACCGTGAGCCCCAGAAGCACAAGCACCGCGGCGGCGGCCGCGTAAAGGGTGAGCATGCGCCAGGCGGCCATCCGTTTGCCCAGACGTATCGTCTTCTGCATCCGCGCGGCGCTGTCGAAGGGAGCGTCGCTGCTGCGGTGCGCTTGGGCTGCGGCTGTGTCCTCACTCATGGTCTGTCGTCGCGCTTCGCTGTCCTGTCATTCTCGATCGGAATTTTCGTCCACGCAACGGAGGGACTGCCCTGCCGGGCAAAGCCGGCGGCGCGCGCCTCGAGGTCCGGGCGCGCGCCGCACATCGTTCAGCTCGTTCTCGCCTTGTCCCGGCCGCGCAGCAGCTCCGTTGCGGTGATCTCCGCGTCGCGGAACCGATGCATCGCATAGGCGGCGGCAACGAAGACGAGGCCCAGAAGATCGCTCAGCACCCCCCCTTCAATCAGCGACAGAGCGGCCAGCACGAGAAGGACCCGCGTGACGTAGCCCGCGCGCCCGAGGATGAACCACCCCTGCACGCCCCCGGACAGCAGGTAGACGCCGATGATCGAGGTGATGCCGGCCCGGATGATCTCGACCCACGTGCCGTCCATGAGGATCGCCGCGTTGTAGAAGAACATGAAGGGCACGATGAAGGCCGCGATCCCGATCTTGAACGAGGCGACCGACGTCTCCATGGCGTTGGAGCCCGAGATCCCCGCCGCCGCGTAACTCGCCAGCGCCACGGGAGGCGTGATCGCGGACAGGACAGCGAAGTAGAAGACGAAGAAATGCGCCGTGAGGGGCTGGATCCCGAGCTGCACGAGGCCGGGCGCCACGACCGAGGCTGCAACCGCATAGGCGGCGGTCGTCGGCATCCCCATCCCGAGGAGGATCGAGATGCACATCGCGAAGAAGAGCGCCAGAAGCTGCGAGGTCGAGGCGAGATCCAGAAGCACCGAGGAGAAACGCGCACCGACGCCGGTGAGGCTGATGACCCCGACGATGATGCCGGCGCAGGCGCAGACCGCGATGATCTGGATCGACATGACGCCGCCCATCTCGAACGCCTTGCCGATCTTCCGCGGGCCCATGCGGTGGGCCGTCAGCCAGCTGACCGCGACGGCGGCGAGCGTGGCGTAGACGCCCGCGCGGATGACCGAATAGCCCATGAAGAGCGCGACGATCAGGATGACGATCGGGATGAAGAGGAAGATCTTCTTCATCAGCGCGCGCGTCGAGGGGATCTCGTCCTCGCTCATCCCCTCCATGCCGAGCTTCGCGGCCTCGAAATCGACCATGAAGTAGACCGACACGAAGTAGAGGACGGCCGGAATGATCGCGGCGATGGCGATCTCGGTGTAGGGAATGCCGGTGATCTCGGCCATGATGAAGGCGCCTGCCCCCATGATCGGCGGCACGATCTGTCCGCCCGTCGAGGCCGCGGCCTCGATCGCGCCGGCGGTCTTCTTCTTGTAGCCCACCTGCTTCATCAGCGGGATCGTCAGGGACCCGGTGGCGACCACATTGCCCGCCGACGTGCCGTTGATCATGCCCATGAGGCCGGAGGCGAAGATCGCGACCTTCGCCGGACCGCCCCGCGCCCTGCCCGCGAGCGAGAAGGCGAAGTTGACGAAATAGTCGCCGACCTTCGAGGCCTGGAGGAACGCAGCGAAGATGATGAAGAGGATGATGTAGGTGGACGACACCGCGGTGGTCGGGCCGAGGATGCCGGCGTCGGTGTAGAGCTGGCTGAAGAAGCGCCCCCATTCGATCGGCGGGGAGTTCAGGAACCCGGGAAGGAACTGGCCGGTGAAGACGTAGACCAGGAAGAAGGCCGAGATCACGACCAGCGCGAGGCCGGCGACGCGGCGCGTCATCTCGAGGATCAGCGCGCTGCCCGCCACGGCGGCCATCGAGATGCCGATGGGCGCGAAGGGTGTGCCGGTCGAGTTGCGCATCAGCGTGCCGTAGATGGTGATCAGGTAGACCGCGACCGACACCGCGCAGACCGAAAGGACGAGGTCGGGGATGGCGAAGCCCGAGCGGACGCGCCGATGCCACCAGCTCAGTCCGATGCCGCCGAACGTGGCGAGCCAGAGCGGCGCGCCGTAGAGCCACGTCTCGCGGAACTTGATCGTCGGGTCCATTCCCGTCCACTGGACGCCGGAATTGATCATCAGCGCGAACCAGATCGCCACGATCAGCGACAGGACGGCCGGGATCCCCAGGGCGAGGGCGAGAATGCCGATCAGCCGGGTTTCGCCTCTCTCGTTCTCGGGAAAGGCGTTGGGGGCGTAGAACAGGAAGCCGAGGATCAGCGCGCCGGCCACGTGGACGATGCGGAAGTTCCAGGTTTCCATCGGAAAGGTCGGCAGGAAGGGCAGATCGATCCCGGTCATGGAAGAGATCGACAATCCGGTGAGGGCCGCCATGTGGAACGCCGCGTAAAGGCCCGCGGCCACGGCGACGGTGGTGAAGCGCCATCCTTCGAACACCCGCCGGTTGCCCTCGACCACCTCGTCGTCGACGCCTGCGGCGATGTTTCGTTCTTCATCCAGTGTGGTCTGGGACATCTCGTACCTCCTGCCGATTTATGACGGATCCGGGCCCGCTCGCACGGGCCCGGATCCGGATGCTCCCAGGCGTCAGCCGCCGAAGACCATCTCGTCGGAAATCTCGACATCGGTGTTCTCGCGGAACCACGCGGCGGCACCGGGATGCCACGGCAGAACGGTGTTCTTGTCCACGTTCTCGGGAACGGTCGACTCGGCCGCACGGTGGATGTTCACCATGCGCTCGTTGTCGGACATGACGACCGCGACGGCTTCCTTGACGAAGCTTTCGGGCAGGTCACAGCTTGCGATGGCGAAATTCCACATCGACACCGAGCGCGCGGGCTCGGAGAGGGTCGAGTAGGTATCGGCCGGGATCTCGAACTCGGCGACCGGGAAGGCCTCCATGAGCTGCTGCTGCTCTTCCTCGGTGTATTCGATGATGTTGACGTCGGTCTGCACCTCGAGCTGGCTGACGGCCGGAACCGGGATGCCCGCCGCAAAGGCGATCACGTCCAAAAGCCCGTCCTGCAACTGGCCGCCGAGGTCGGACCAGCCGCCGTTGCGTCGCTCGTAATTGACGCCGAGCGTGTCCATCATCTGCGGGAAATAGGTGTCGGAGGTCGAGCCGGCCGGCCCGAAGCCGATCCGTGCGCCGTCGGGGATATCCGAGATGCTCTCGATGCCCGAGGAGCTGAGCGCGGTGACCGAGAACGGCGTCTGGTACATCGGGAAGATCGCGCAGGCATTGGTCATCTCGAGACCGGGCGCGATCGGGTTGGAGCCCTCCATGCTCTCGCGTGCGGGCCCGAGCGTCGTCATGCCGAAGGCGAGATCGCCGGTGTGGACGAGCGCCATGTTCTGCATCGGTCCGCCGGTCACCTCGGCGCCGCCCGAAAGACCCAGCTCGTCGGCGACGAGGTTGGCCCAGCCCGAGCCGTAGGCGAAATAGGTGCCGCCCTGGCTGGCGGTGCCGACCGTGAAGCTGGACGGCCAATCCGAACGATCAACGTCCTGCGCTCCGGCCGGAACGGCGATACCGAGGGCAAGCGTGCAGCCGGCAATGGTCAAAACGTGGTTATTCATCGAGACTCCTCCAATTTCGACGAAGCGCCACAGAATGCGCGCTCCCGTCGGCCGCAACTAAGACAGAGAATATCCGACATGCAAAATATGCATGGCTTGTCTGGACGATTTTTTCCGCCTTCCGAGGTCGAGACGTTCCCTCGATCACCCATCACCCGGATCACCGCGGGTAGAAACCTTCACACTCGGCTTCCGCCCATTCGCGCCTGGGTATGCGCTGCGGGAATGAAGATCGCGCATAGGGCGACATCGCTTCTGCCGATGAGGCAACGATTCGTTAAATCCGGATATGACCGTCGCAATCGCCTTGTCGTCCGGAGCGGCCGCCTTGCGGGAGGCCGCCCGGTCCTTATGCGCAGCGTGCTTCGCGGATGAGGCGGAGGATGTCCTGCGCGGCTTCGGGGATGTTCGTCCCCGGCCCGAAGATGGCCTTCACCCCGGCCTTCTGCAGGAACGCGTAATCCTGCTGCGGGATCACGCCGCCGCAGATGACGAGGATGTCCTCTGCCCCCTGTTCCTTCAGCGCCTCGATGAGCTGCGGCGCGAGCGTCTTGTGACCTGCCGCCTGGGACGAGATGCCGATCACGTGGACGTCGTTGTCGACCGCGTCCTGCGCCGCCTCCTCGGGCGTCTGGAAGAGCGGGCCCACGTCGACGTCGAAGCCGATATCGGCAAAGGCCGTCGCGATCACCTTCGCGCCGCGGTCATGGCCGTCCTGCCCCATCTTGACCACCAGCATGCGCGGCCGGCGGCCCTCGTCCTCGGCGAACTGCTCCACCGACTTCTGGATCGCGGCGAAGCCCTCGTCGCCCTCGTAGGCCTTGCCGTAGACGCCGGCGAGCGTCTTCACCTCGGCCCGGTGACGGCCGAACACCTTCTCCATCGCCATGCTGATCTCTCCCACGCTGGCGCGCGCCCGTGCGGCTTCGACCGCGGCGGCGAGCAGGTTGCCGTCTTCCGCCGCGACGCGCTCGAGCTCGGCGAGCGCGGCGTCGCATTTTTCCTGGTCCCTGCTGTCGCGGATGCGCTTCAGCGCGGCGATCTGGCTGTCGCGCACGACCGAGTTGTCGATGTCGCGGATATCGAGATCGTCCTCCTTGGCGCGGCGGTACTTGTTCACGCCGACGATGACGTCCTCGCCGCGGTCGATCATCGCCTGACGCGTCGCCGCGGCCTCCTCGATCCGGAGCTTGGGCATGCCCGAGGCGACCGCCTTGGTCATGCCGCCCATTTCGTCCACTTCCTCGATCAGCTCCCAAGCCTTCTCTGCAAGGTCGTGGGTCAGCTTCTCGACGTAATAGGAGCCGGCAAGCGGATCGACGACGTTGGTGACGCCGGTTTCTTCCTGCAGGATGAGCTGGGTGTTCCGCGCGATCCGGGCCGAGAAATCGGTCGGAAGCGCGATCGCCTCGTCGAGCGCGTTGGTGTGCAGCGATTGCGTGCCGCCAAGCACCGCGCTCATCGCCTCGTAGGCGGTGCGGATGACGTTGTTGTAGGGGTCCTGCTCGGACAGCGACACGCCGGAGGTCTGGCAATGGGTGCGCAGCATCTTCGAGCGCGGGTTCTTCGCGCCGAGATCGGTCATGATCCGGTGCCAGAGCATCCGCGCCGCGCGCAGCTTCGCCGCCTCCATGAAGAAGTTCTTGCCGATGGCGAAGAAGAACGACAGCCGCCCCGCGAACTTGTCGATGTCCATGCCGCGCGCCACGGCGGTCTCGACGTATTCCTTGCCGTCCGCGAGCGTGTAGGCGAGCTCCTGCACGAGGTTCGCCCCGGCCTCCTGCATGTGGTAGCCGGAGATCGAGATGGAGTTGAACCGCGGCATCTCGGCCGAGGTGTACTCGATGATGTCCGCGATGATCCGCATCGAAGGCTCGGGCGGATAGATGTAGGTGTTGCGGACCATGAACTCCTTGAGGATGTCGTTCTGGATGGTCCCCGAGAGCACGGACTTGTCGTGGCCCTGCTCCTCTCCGGTGACGATGAAATTCGCCAGCACCGGGATCACCGCGCCGTTCATGGTCATCGACACCGACACCTGATCGAGCGGGATGCCGTCGAAGAGCACCTTCATATCCTCGACGCTGTCGATCGCGACGCCCGCCTTGCCCACGTCTCCGACGACGCGCGGATGGTCGCTGTCATAGCCGCGGTGGGTGGCGAGGTCGAAGGCGACGGAGACGCCCTGCTGACCGGCATCGAGCGCGGCGCGGTAGAAACGGTTGCTCTCCTCGGCGGTCGAGAAGCCGGCATATTGCCGGATCGTCCACGGGCGACCCGCATACATCGTCGCCTTCACGCCGCGGGTGAATGGCTCGAACCCCGGCACCGTGCCGAGATGCGGCAGGTCCCGGACGTCCTCCTCGGTGTAGAGCGGCTGGATGTCGATGCCTTCCAGCGTCTTCCACGTCAGCTCCTCGACCGGACGGCCCTTGAGTTCCTTCTCCGCCAGCGCTCTCCACTCGTCCTTGGTCGCACTCATCGTCCTGTCCTCCTGTCTGCACCCGCGGCGTCGCGGTCGCTGCCGCCGTCGCCGGACCGGGGTCCTTCTGATATCATGCGGGGGGCGCTGCACGGGCATGCCGCTGTCCCATCGGCCACCGGCGCGCCCCCTGCCCGAGGCGCCCGCAGGGCAGCCCGGCGGGCGAGAAAGCTGTTAACGTTAAAATTTTCGTGGCCATACGTCGCAGGGCGATACCCAAGACGCGGCCCTCCGCCTATATCTGGTGCAATGACCCGAACATTGTCCCTGATCGCCGCTCTCGTTCTTTCGGCCCTGCCCGTTCTTGCCGCGGACGGCGCTGCCACCGACGAGCTGATCGTCCCGGCGGAGGGACGCACGCTCGAGGAGTTCCGCTGGATCAAGCGGCCGGTGGTGGTGTTCGCCGACAACCCGGCCGATCCGCAATATGTCCAGCAGATGCAGTATATCACGGAACGGGCGGAGGCCCTGCTCGCACGCGACGTCGTGGTCCTGACCGACACCGATCCCTCGGCGCGCTCCGAGATCCGTGAGACGCTCCGTCCGCGCGAGTTCATGCTGGTCCTCATCGACAAGGACGGCAGCCGCATCCTGCGCAAACCCTTTCCCTGGGACGTGCGGGAGCTCTCGCGCTCCATCGACAAGCTGCCTGCCCGCCAGCAGGAAGTGCGCGAGGGGCGGACGCGCAGCGAGTGACCGAAGAGCCCCGGGCGGGCGACGCTGGCGGCGGCGTCTCTCATGGCGTCACTCGAATTCCATGATCACGTCGTCGACGGCGAGGCTGTCGCCCTCGCCCGCGTTGACCTTGGAGACCTTGGCCTTCCGCTCGGCGCGCAGGATGTTCTCCATCTTCATCGCCTCGACGGTGGCGAGCGCCTGGCCCTCCTGAACCTCGTCGCCCTCGCCCACATGCAGCTTCACCACGAGGCCCGGCATCGGGCAGAGCAGCATCTTCGAGGTGTCGGGGGCCTGCTTTTCCGGCATCAGGCGCGCAAGCTCGGCCTGCCGGGGGGTGCGGACATGGACCTTGAAATCCGCGCCGCGGGCCCGGATGCGGAAGCCGCCCGAGATCTTGCCGACCTTCATCACCAGAGGCTCGCCATCGACGGTCATCCGCGCAAGCTGGTCGCCGGGCGTCCAGCCCCCCTCGACGCGGTGGGTCTTGCCGTCCGAAAAGCGGACGGTGGATCCCTCGCGGTCGGCGTCGATGGTCATGTCGAAATCGGTGCCCTGAAGCGAGACGTTCCAGGCGTCGCCGATCTTGCGTTCGTGGTTGTCCATCGTGCCGGAGATGCGCGCGCGCCGGATCTCGGCGACGCGGTTCATCGCCGCCGTAGCCGCGGCAATGCGGCAAAGCGCGGCCTCACCAAGCTCCACGCCCTGAAAGCCCTCGGGATATTCCTCCTGGATGAAGGCCGTGGTCATGTCGCCGGAGACGAATTTCGGGTGATCCATCACCGCCGACAGGAACGGCAGGTTGTGTCCGATCCCCTCGACCTCGAAGCCGTCGAGCGCGTTGCGCATGCCCTCGATGGCCTCGGCGCGGCTCGGCCCCCAGGTGCAGAGCTTGGCGATCATCGGATCGTAATACATGCTGATCTCGCCGCCCTCGAAGACGCCGGTGTCGTTGCGCACCACGGCGCCCTCGACATCCAGCTCTTCCGGGGGGCGGTAGCGGGTCAGGCGGCCGATCGAGGGCAGGAAGCCGCGATACGGATCCTCGGCATAGAGTCGGCTCTCGATCGCCCAGCCGTTCAGCTTCACGTCGTCTTGCGTGATGCTCAGCGCCTCGCCGTTCGCGACGCGGATCATCTGCTCCACGAGGTCGACACCGGTGATGAGCTCCGTCACCGGGTGCTCGACCTGGAGCCGCGTGTTCATCTCGAGGAAGTAGAAGTTCTTGTCGCCGTCGACGATGAACTCGACCGTGCCGGCGCTGGTATAGCCGACGGCCTTGGCGAGGGCGCAGGCCTGCTCGCCCATCTTCTTCCGGGTTGCCTCGTCGAGGAAGGGCGACGGCGCCTCCTCGATCACCTTCTGGTTCCGTCGCTGGATGGAGCATTCGCGCTCGCCGAGATAGATGCAGTTGCCGTGCGCGTCGGCGAGCACCTGGATCTCGATATGACGCGGCTGCGTCACGAACTTCTCGATGAAGATCCGGTCGTCGCCGAAGCTGTTCTTGGCCTCGTTCCTCGAGGACTGGAAACCCTCGCGCGCCTCCTCGTCGGTCCAGGCGATGCGCATGCCCTTGCCGCCGCCGCCGGCGGAGGCCTTGAGCATGACCGGATAGCCGATCTCCTGGCTGATCTTCACCGCCTCGTCGGCATCCTCGATGAGGCCCATCACGCCCGGCACTGTCGACACGCCCGCGTCCTGCGCGATCTTCTTGGAGGTGATCTTGTCGCCCATCGCCTCGATGGCGCCCTTGGGCGGTCCGATGAAGGCGACGCCCTCGGCCTCGAGCGCCTCGGCGAATTTCGGGTTCTCCGACAGGAAGCCGTAGCCCGGATGCACTGCCTGCGCGCCCGAGCTGCGGATCGCCTCCATCACGTTCTCGATCACGATGTAGGACTGGTTCGCCGGCGCGGGGCCGATCCGGACCGCCTCGTCCGCCATCTCGACATGCAGCGCGTTCCTGTCGGCGTCGGAAAAGACCGCCACCGTCTTGATGCCCATCTGGCGCGCGGTCTTGATGACGCGGCAGGCGATCTCGCCGCGGTTGGCGATCAGGATCTTGTCGAACATCTCCGTCCCTTTCGGTGCATTGGTCTTGGCGTCGCCCTCTCCGGGCGGACGCGGACATGAAAAAGGCCACCGGAGCGCGAAGCTCCGATGGCCGAAAACTTTCTGGTTCCGCGGCGTGGCGCCGCGCCAGGGGTCGTCAGATCAGCGGCAGATGCCGGGCGTGACGTCGTCGCAGACGGTGCCGCCGACAGCGCCGACCGCTGCACCCACGGTGCCGTCGCCGCCGGTCGCGCGGTCGACGAGGTAGCCTGCACCAGCACCGGTTGCGGCGCGCGGCAGATCCGACGTCTCACACGCAGCGAGGCCTGCGCCCATGACACCGACGAGTGCGGTAAGTTTTGCGATCTTGAGCATGGAAGAATATCCCTTCGTTCCCGTTGCACGTCCTTATGGTACGCGGTGGCAACTCTTTTCCGTCGTTCGCAGTTCCGAGAAAAGCCCCGGATCACGAGGGCTTGAGCAGAAGGCCGCTGTGATGCGACCCCATGCGCGAATGTCCGCCCATTGCCGCCGGGGCAGGCCCTGCCGGAAAAAAAACCGGGGGTCCGCACGCGATACGTACGAGACCGCCCGGCAGGGGTAGGGGTACGGTGTGCGAACGGGCCGGCATGGGCCGACCGCGATGCTGTCGCCCCGTTACGGGACGGCCTCACGTTTGCAAACGCCTTGGCACCCGGCAAGACCTGCACGCACGCTGTGCGTGTCTCGGCCCTTTCCTGCCCAACCGATATTACGTTCGGCAGGATCACGCCCAGAAATCCGGGTCAAAGGCATCGGGAAAGGAGGCGCGCGCCGCCTTCTCATCGATGACAAGCATGGCCTCGTAATCGGCCGGATCAAAGGGATCGTCGTAGGCGAGAACCTCGCGGCCGAACAGCCACGACAGGCGCCCCGCATCGAGGTTGCCGCGTTCGAAGGGTTCCGTGCCGAACTGCTGCCAGAGCGCCGCCATGAAATAGAGATCGGCGCGTCTGTCGGGCGGCCGGCGATCTGCATAGCGGTCGCGCCGGATGATCGGCGTCGCCCCCTTGGGGTTCGCTCTGCGCAGGGTGAACTGGTAGTCGGAGCCGGGAAGACGGCTCGGAAATCCGCGGTGCTTCAGCATGGGGCCACCTCCGCCGCAGCGAAGGCCCGCGCGGGCCCGGGGGTCGGGACGGATCGGAGGCCGATCCGTCCCCCGTTCCGATTACTTGTACTTGCCGGTGTAGACCGGCTCTTGGGTGACCGGCTCGGGCTCGACGACGACGTACTCTTCTTCCTGCTGGCCGCCGCATGCGGACAGAGCTGCGACAAAACCGAAGAGGGCGGCAAACTTAACGATGTGGGACATTCTCGTCTCCTGTCAGTGTTCCATGAACGGCGGTCGCCGTAATCGGCGGGCCGTCTTGCAAGAAATGTAGCGGTCACATTCCTGCGACCACCCCCGACGCTAACGAAATTTTCGGGGTTTGGATACGTGACGGCGCGACAGCCCGCGGCATGTGGCGCGCAAGACGCACAATTCGGGCGACGCGAAGAACGCATCCCAAGATATTGTGTGAACACAAGAAAAGCTCCGAAATGCAGAAGTGGCGCATCGTGTCCGGGATACAACGCCGTTGCAACAATCCGCTCACGTATGTCGCCAGTGACGGAACCCGCGCCGCCGGTCGTCAACGCGCGCACGCTTGGCGTGTCTCCACGGCCCTGCGCCACTTTCGCGATGTCTGAATTAGGATTGGAATTGTGGCAGTCCCGGCCCCCTTTCGGGTCTCCTCCCGCCGGGACTGCGCAAGCGCGGGTCTGGCCCGCTACCTCTGTCGTTCTTCGGATCGTGCGGCGACTCATGTCGCGCTCCGTTCCTTTTGCGCCCATGTCAGCCACCGGGCGCGATGGCGCGGCGAGGACAGAAGCGCACCGATATCGGCGTCGAGCCCGTCATACCGATGCCCGTTCACAACGCGGCCACCGGCGCAAATGCTCAAACCTTCACCGGTTTGTGAAATCAGTACCACAGGAGCGAAACCGCGCAAGCCCTTCATTGCACGCCACAGATCCTGCCTCACGGCACGCGCCAGCCGCCCTGCCCGTGCAGGGGGAAAATCGCTCCGTGCCATGCAATCGAAACGTGGTGGCCAGATCCTTGCATGGACCAGCCAGCCGTCACCGGAGGTAACGAACCATCCGTGACGCCGGACCGGCGCCGGACCCCAATTCTCTGCGACAGGTCTCTCCATCGGATCAGAGCGGGATGTTGTCGTGCTTCTTCCACGGGTTCGAGAGCTTCTTGCCCCGAAGCGCCGCGAAAGCCCGGCTCACCCGCCGACGGGTCGAGCGCGGCTGGATCACCTCGTCGATGAAGCCCTTCTCGGCCGCGACGAAGGGGTTCGCGAACCGGTCCTCGTATTCCTTCGTGCGCGCGGCGATCTTCTCGGGATCGCCAAGCTCGGAGCGGTAGAGGATCTCGGTCGCGCCCTTGGCGCCCATCACCGCGATCTCGGCGGTCGGCCAGGCGTAGTTGAAGTCGCCGCGCAGGTGCTTCGAGGCCATCACGTCGTAGGCGCCCCCATAGGCCTTGCGCGTGATCACCGTGACCTTCGGCACCGTCGCCTCGCCATAGGCGAAGAGCAGTTTGGCCCCGTGCTTGATGACGCCGCCATATTCCTGGCCGGTGCCGGGCAGGAAGCCGGGCACGTCCACGAAGGTCAGGATCGGGATCTCGAACGCGTCGCAGAAGCGTACGAACCGCGCGGCTTTACGGCTCGAATCGATGTCGAGGCATCCTGCGAGCACCATGGGCTGGTTCGCGACGACGCCGACGGTCTGCCCTTCGAGCCGGATGAAGCCCGTCACCATGTTCTTGGCGAACTCTTCCTGGATCTCGTAGAAATCGCCCTCGTCGGCGACCTTCTCGATGAGCTCCTTCATATCATAGGACGTGTTGGCGTTCTCGGGGATCAGCGTGTCGAGGCTCGCTTCCTGCCGCCCCGGCTCGTCGAAGAACGGCCGGACGGGGGGCTTCTCGCGGTTCGAGAGCGGCAGGAAGTCGACGAGACGACGCACTTCGGCGAGCGCCTCGACGTCGTTCTCGAAGGCCCCGTCCGCGACGGAGGACTTGCGTGTATGGGTGGTCGCGCCGCCAAGCTCTTCGGCCGTGACGACCTCGTTGGTCACCGTCTTCACCACGTCGGGGCCGGTCACGAACATGTAGGAGCTGTCCTTCACCATGAAGATGAAGTCGGTCATCGCCGGGGAATAGACCGCGCCGCCCGCGCAGGGGCCCATGATGACGCTGATCTGCGGGATGACGCCCGAGGCCATGATGTTGCGCTGGAAGACCTCGGCATAGCCGGCGAGCGAGGCGACGCCCTCCTGAATGCGCGCGCCGCCCGAATCGTTGAGCCCGATCACCGGCGCGCCGTTCTGCATCGCCATATCCATGATCTTGCAGATCTTCTGCGCGTGGGTCTCGGACAGCGAGCCACCGAACACGGTGAAGTCCTGGGAGAAGACATAGACCTGCCGGCCGTTGATCGTGCCCCAGCCGGTCACGACGCCGTCGCCGTAGGGGCGCTGTTTCTCCATGTCGAAATCGGTGCAGCGATGGGCGACGAACATGTCGAACTCTTCGAAGGAGCCCTCGTCCACCAGGAGGTCGATGCGCTCGCGCGCGGTGAGCTTGCCCTTGGAATGCTGCGCGTCGATCCGCTTCTGACCGCCGCCCAGCCGGGCCTCCGCGCGGCGCTCCTCGAGTTCCTGGAGAATGTCCTTCACGTGCCCGCTCCCTGAGATTTCCTCGGCCGGAACATACAAGCGACGCTTGCGCCCTCAAGTGGAATTGTGCGAATTTGCAAATTCAGCATATAGCTCCGCCACCAAACTGCAAAGGCGCAAAGACATTCGCGCGAGATGGACAGGTCCCGCCCGCCGACCTAGACCGAAATGCATGTCCAATTTGCCGAATGCCCGGTTTCTAGACCGCAGCACCCCGCCCCATATCGCCACGCTGATCCTGCTGTCCGGCCTCTCGGCGCTGGCCATGAACATCTTCCTGCCGAGCCTGCCCGGCATGGCGGAGTATTTCGACACGGAATACCGGCTCGTGCAGCTCTCGGTCGCGGTCTATCTCGGGGTGAACGCGGCGCTTCAGATCGTCATCGGACCAGTCTCGGACAAGCTCGGGCGCCGGCCCGTCATCCTCGGCGGGATCGGCATCTTCATCCTCGCGACGATCGGGTGCATCTTCGCCTCGAGCATCTACGTCTTCCTCGTCTTCAGGATGATCCAGGCGACCGTGGTGACGGCGATGGTGCTCGGCCGGGCGGTGGTGCGCGACATGGTCCCGCAGGACCGCGCCGCGTCGATGATCGGCTACGTCACGATGGGCATGGCGCTGGTGCCGATGATCGCGCCCGCAATCGGCGGGGTGCTCGACCAGGCGTTCGGATGGAAGGCCAACTTCTGGCTGATGCTCGCCACGGGCTTCCTGATGTTCTGGCTCACCTGGAAGGATCTCGGCGAGACCGCCGCCCCGTCGGGCCTGAGCCTCGGGCAGCAGTTCCGGGAATATCCCGAGCTTCTGACATCGCCCCGCTTCTGGGGATACTCGCTCGCCGCGGGCTTCTCTTCGGGCGCGTTCTTTTCCTATCTCGGCGGCGCGCCCTTCGTCGGCTCGGAAGTCTTCGGCCTCGACCCTGCGACGCTCGGCATCTATTTCGGCGCGCCCGCGGTCGGTTACGTTCTCGGCAACTGGGCGTCCGGGCACTTCTCGGCCTCGGTCGGGGTCAACCGCATGGTGATGATCGGCGCGGGCATCAACGCCGCGGGCGTCACCGCTTCGATGCTGGTCTTCGCGAGCGGCCACGGCTCGGCGCTCAGCTTTTTCGGCTTCATGTGTTTCGTCGGCCTCGGCAACGGCATGACCATCCCGAACGCCACCGCCGGCGCACTGTCCGTCCGGCCGCACCTCGCCGGGACCGCCTCGGGGCTTGCCGGAGCAATCATGATCGGCGGCGGCGCCGCACTGTCGGCGCTGGCGGGTGCGCTGCTGCATCCCGGCACCGGACCATGGCCGCTGCTCTGGATCCAGCTCATCACGGCGGCCTGCGGCGTGATCGCCATCCTCGTCGTCATCCGCCGCGAGAGACAGCTCGAGGGCGCCGGGCCCGCCTGAGCGCGCGGCGCCTCTGGTCATCGCGCCGCAAATTTGCAGAACTGCGCCTGACACCCTGCAAAGGCGCAAACTATGCCCGTCCAGAAACTCTATGCCGGAGCCAAGCTGCGCGACCTGCGCGGGCGGCTGACGCTCACCCAAAAGGACTTCGCCGCAAAGCTCGGCGTGTCGCTGCCGTATCTCAACCAGATGGAGAACAACAACCGGCCGGTCAGCACCACTGTCCTACTGGCACTTGCGCAGGAATTCGGGTTCGACGTCACCGAGCTCGGACAGGGGGATGCGGAGCGGCTCATCACCGACATGCGCGAGGCACTGGCCGACCCGGTCTTTTCCGAAACGCCCCCGCTTGCCGATCTTCGGCTCACCGCTTCGAACGCTCCGGCCTTCGTGCGCGCGTTTCTCGAACTGCACCGCGCCTACCGGCAGACCCACGAGCGGCTCGCCTCGCTCGACGAGGCGCTCGGGCGCGAAGGCTCCCAGCTCCAGCCCTCCCCATGGGAGGAAGTGCGCGACTTCTTTCATTATTGCGACAATTACATCGACGCGATGGACCGCGCGGCGGAGCGCTACGCGCAACTCGCCGAGGGAGAGCCGAACCTGCGGGAGGCCGCGATCCGGCGCCTCGGCGCGCGCGGCGTCTCGGTCGCGCTCGCCGATACACACGATCTGAGGCGCTTCGATCCAGAGGTGGGCGTCCTCACGCTCTCCTCCCGCGCGCCGCACGAGACGCAGTCCTTCCAGCTGCTGCTGCAGGTCGCACTTCTCGACTACGATGCGCTGCTCGAGGCAACGCTGGACCTCGCCCGCTTCCAGTCGGAGGCGGCCCGCGCCATCGCGAAGATCGGTCTCGCGAACTATTTCGCGGGGGCGGCGCTGATGCCCTATCGCGCCTTCCTCGCCGCGGCGCAGGAGGACCGTCACGACCTCGAGCGGCTGGCGCTGCGGTTCGGCGCCTCGATCGAACAGGTGGCGCACCGGCTCTCGACGCTGCAACGTCCCGGTGCCAAGGGGATCCCGTTCTTCTTCGTGCGCGTCGACCAGGCCGGGACGATCACCAAGCGGCATTCCGCGACGCGGCTCCAGTTCGCGCGGTTCGGCGGTGCCTGCCCGCTCTGGAACGTCCACCGCGCCTTCGAGACGCCGGGGCGGTTCCTGCGCCAGCTGGCCGAGACGCCGGACGGCGTGCGCTACATCTCGCTCGCGCGCGATGTCTCGAAGCCGGGCGGGCATTTCGGCGCGCCGGTCCGGCGCTACGCCATCGCGCTCGGCTGCGAGGTCGCCCATGCGGGCGCGCTCGTCTATGCCGACGGAATGGACGTGACGCGCGCCGGCGCCTTTGAGCCGATCGGCATCTCCTGCCGGATCTGCGAGCGCAAGGAGTGCCACCAGCGCTCTGTGCCTCCGCTCGAGCGCAAGCTCAGCATCCAGCCGGAGCGCAGGGGCACCCTGCCCTACGAGGTGGAGTGAGCGACGCTCAGGTCTCGGCCGCCGGCCAGCGCGCGGCGAGATCCGCGACGAGGCCGCCATCGGTGTCGTCGCGGGGGCAGTGGGCATGGGGGCGGAAGCGCATTCGGAAAGCGGCCAGCAGATCGTCCTCCTGCCCTTCATTCCAGCGGTAGCCCGCCCGGCGCGCATCGGCCTCGAAATCGCCGGACGTACCCGCTTCGGGCCAGACCGAGAGGCCGCGCCGCGCCAGGCGCCGCCAGTCGAAGCGCGGGCCGGGATCGACCTTGCGCCCGAGCGCCATGTCCGAATGCCCGATCACCCGCTCAGGCGCGACCTGCCACCGCGCGAGAATGCCCGCGAGCAGCGTCTCGAGGGCGATCATCTGCAGCTCTCCGAAGGGCTGGCCGCCGTCATTGGCGAGCTCGATGCCGATGGAGCGTGAATTGAGGTCGGTGAGACCGCCCCAGGCGCCCTGCCCGGCATGCCAAGCGCGCGCCTCTTCGTCGACGAGCTGCCAGATCCGGCCGCGTTCGGAGATCAGGTAATGCGCCGATACGCCCGAGGCCGCGTCGCAGAGGCGGGAGAGCGCCTCCTCGGCGGTTCTCATGTTCGTGTAGTGAAGAACGACGTGATCGGGTCTTGCGCCCCCGCGCCTCTCCCCGAAATTCGGGGAGGGATGCGGGACCGGGATCAGCCGCGGCTCCGCCGGAACGGCGTAGGATCCCAGCCGCAGGCGAAGCCGTCGCCATCGGCGTCGAGGCCCTCACGGTCGCGCTGGGGTCCGCCTGCCTGAAGGAAGGCTTCCTGCGCAAGATCGTCCGACGCGTAGGCCGTGCAGTTGCGCTGCTCGCGCGCCTTGGAGGCGAAGGCGCTCCGGCTGTAAACCGGCTCGCCCACATTGTTTGTGCTCGAGAGCGCATATGCCACGACGTTCACGGCATCCGTCGGCCGCGAGGGCAGCGGCTCCGGCGCGACCGCGGTGTACTGCGCCTGGTTCTGCTGCACGAGCGCGGCGTCCTCCTCGATCGAGCGCTGGTTCGCCACCGCGTCGAAATCGTTCTCGTTCGAGATGCCGACCGAGTTGGTCACCGGCGCAGGTGCCGGACCGCCCGAGACCGGCCCCGAATTGCCGGTGCCGTCGATCGCCGCCGCGGCCATCGCGGCGATGTCGTCGCCGCCGCTGCCGCCCTGATCGAGGCTCGAGCTCTGGATATTCTCGGGCGCGTCGATCCGGCCTGTTCCGGGCTGCGTGCGGCCTTCGAGCTGCGCGTCGACCTGGGACCGGCGCGACTGGTCGTAGCTCTCGAACCCGACGACGTCGTTCGGAGCGGTCGGCGTGCAGGCGACGAGGCCGAGGCACGCCGCCGAGGAGAGAAGAAGAAGCCGCATGAGCAGACCCTCAGAATTCCGTCGCGGGACGGGTTACCACCATTTGGAGGGCTTTGCCACAAAACCCGCAGCCTGTTCCAGCGCATACGCGGTGTTGAGCAGATCGCCCTCCTCCCACGGCTTGCCGATGAGCTGCAGCCCGAGCGGAAGCCCGGAGCCGTCGCGGCCCGCGGGCACGGAGATGCCCGGCAGCCCGGCGAGGTTCACCGTCACCGTGAAGACGTCGTTGAGATACATCTGCACCGGATCGGCATCCGCCATCTCGCCGAGGCCGAAGGCCGCCGAGGGCGTTGCCGGCGTCAGGATCGCGTCGACGCCCTCCGCGAAAACGTCCTCGAAGTCCTTCTTGATCAGCGTCCGGACCTTGCGCGCGCGGTTGTAATAGGCGTCGTAGAAGCCCGCCGACAGCACGTAGGTGCCGACCATCACGCGGCGCTGAACCTCGGGACCGAAGCCCTCGGCGCGGGTCTTTTCGTACATGTCGACGATGCCGTCGCCCTGCGAAAGCTTGGCGCGATGGCCGTAGCGCACGCCATCGTAGCGCGCGAGGTTGGACGACGCCTCGGCCGGCGCGATCACGTAATAGGTCGGCAGCGCGTATTTGGTGTGCGGCAGCGAGATGTCCTTCACCGTCGCGCCGGCATCCTCGAGCATCTTGCGGCCCTCGGCCCAGAGATCCTCGATCTCCTTCGGCATGCCCTCCATGCGGTATTCGCGCGGGATGCCGATGGTCTTGCCGCGCACGTCGCCGGTCAGCATCGCTTCGAAATCCGGCACTTCGAGGTCGGCGGAGGTCGAATCCTTCGGATCGTGTCCGGCCATGGCCTTGAGGAGGATCGCCGCGTCGCGCACGTCCTTGGTCATCGGCCCGGCCTGATCGAGCGAGGAGGCGAAGGCGATGATGCCCCAGCGCGAGCAGCGCCCGTAGGTCGGCTTGAGCCCGGTGATCCCGGTGAAGGCGGCAGGCTGCCGGATCGAGCCGCCGGTATCGGTGCCAGTCGCCGCAAGGCAGAGATCTGCCGCGACCGCCGCCGCCGAGCCACCCGAGGAGCCGCCGGGCGTCAGTTCGGCCTCGTCGTTGCCGCGCCGCCAGGGGTTCACCGCGTTGCCGTAGGCGCTCGTCTCGTTCGACGAGCCCATGGCGAACTCGTCCATGTTGAGCTTGCCGAGCATCACCGCGCCGTCGCCGAAAAGCTGGCTCGTGACCGTGCTTTCGTATTCGGGACGGAACCCTTCGAGGATCCGGCTCGCCGCCTGGCTCGGCACGCCTTGCGTGCAGAAGAGGTCCTTGATCCCCATTGGCACACCGCAGAGGTCGGGCGCATCGCCGGACTGCAGCCGCTTGTCCGCCGCGGCGGCCATCTCGCGCGCCTTCTCGGGCGTCTTGTGGGCGAAGGCCCCGAGCGCGTCCGCGCCGTCGATCGCGGTCAGGCAGGCCTCTGTCAGCTCCGCGCTCGTCACCTCGCCGCGGCGGAGCGCGTCGCGCGCCCCCGCCAGCGTCATCTTCGTCAGTTCGGCACTCATTCCACCACCTTCGGCACGGCAAAGAAGCCCTCGCGCGCATCGGGCGCGTTCGACAGGACCTTCTCGGGCATTCCCCCGTCGGTCACCTCGTCCTCGCGCCGCTTCAGGCGCATGGGCGTGACCGACACCATCGGCTCGACGCCCTCCACATCCACTTCCTGAAGCTGCTCGATGAAGCCGAGAATGGCGCCGAATTCCTGCGCGAGCGCGGGCAGCGCGTCGTCGGCGACCCGGATGCGGGCGAGCTTGGCGACGCGCGCGGCGGTCTCTGTGTCGATCTCGGACATGGGGGCTCCCTTTCGGTCGGGGTCTCGTCGGTCCCGCCTTTACCGCCGCGCCCGGGCGCCCGCAAGGCGGCCGGGGGCCTCTTCCACGTGACGGACGTAGACGAGGATCATCCAGCCGAGCATCCAGGCGTTGAGCACGTGCCAGAGGAAATGCGTGCCGGGCGGCACTGCGCCGCAGAGCGGCTCGTCGAGCGTGCGGGCCGCGATCGAGAGGCAGAGCAGGCCCGCGCCGAGCGCGAGACCGCGCGCCGTCGCCGGAGCGCGGCCGGCGAGGAACGCGGCATGGAGGAAGATGAGCAGCGGCACGGGGACGTATCCCGCCGAACCGCCGAGCGCCTCCCGGAACGGCAGCACCTGCGCGAGCGCCATCATCGCCGGAACCGAGAGCGCGGTCAGCAGGGTGGCGATCCACCGCCCCTGCCCCCAGAAATCGCG
The DNA here is from genome assembly GCF_000521785.1 of Roseivivax halodurans JCM 10272. Classification (GTDB taxonomy): domain Bacteria; phylum Pseudomonadota; class Alphaproteobacteria; order Rhodobacterales; family Rhodobacteraceae; genus Roseivivax; species Roseivivax halodurans. Next base: position 17,304 of record NZ_JALZ01000016.1, on the reverse strand, counting down.
GTGCGAGGCATAGATGTAGATCACGATGTAGCCGAGGATCGGCAGGACATCCGCCAGCGCCGCCCAGGCCTGCGCGAATGTGTGGAAGAGCCCTGAACCGATCCCGATCAGGACCAGGACGATTGCCAGCGCCCGCGCCTTCGGCAGACCGCCGGTCCTCCGCCAGACAAGCAGCGCCGCGAGAATGAAGGCGAGGTTCGTCACCGCGTTCACGGGCTCGGCCCAGAGGCCCGGCCCCATCCGCTCGCAATATCCGTCGACTGCCCGTGTCCAGTCCATCTTCACCTCTCAGCGGTCCCGGACCGGTCCGTGCAAGGGCGGGGAGCATCCGATCCTTCCGTGCCGGACACCCTCTGCGGTCGACCGGACCCTTGCGCAGATTAGCTGTGCAGCCGAACACGTCCACGAGGAGACATTTCATGAAGATCATCTGGCTCGGCCATTCCTCCTTCCGCTTCGAGATCTGCGACGCGGTCATCCTTCTCGACCCCTGGCTCGGTGGCAATCCGAGCTTTCCCGACGAGAAACGCGCCGAGGCGGTAAAAGGCGCGACGCACATCCTGCTGACCCATGGCCATTTCGACCACGCGAGCGAAGTGGTGGACCTCGCCAAGGAGCTTTCGGTACCGGTCATCGGTCAGTTCGACCTGATGCAGCACTGGGAGAACAACGAAGGGCTCGAGACCGTCGGCTTCAACAAGGGCGGCACGGTCGAGGTCGGACCGGCGAAGGTCACGATGGTGCACGCCACCCATTCCTCGACCATGCCGGGGCCGCACGGTCCGGTCTCCACGGGCTCGGAGGCGGGCTACATGATCGAGGCCGAGGGCCACACGATCTACGTGTCGGGCGACACCGACGTGATGGCGGACATGGGCGTCTTCCAGGCGCTGCACGAACCCGACATCGGCATCCTCTGCGCCGGCGGGCACTTCACCATGGACATGAAGCGGGCGGCCTACGCGGCGAAGACCTACTTCGACTTCAAGACCGTCATCCCCTGCCACTACAAGACCTTCCCCGCGCTCGAGCAATCGGCGGACAAGCTCAAGGAGGCGCTTCCCGGCGTCGACGTGATCGAGCCCGAGGTTATGTCGGCCATCGAGATCTGATTCCGCTGCCCTGCGAGGGCCATTCGCTCGGAAACCCTCGCAGGGCTGCGCTTCGGCGCGGGCCACCCGACCGCAGCCTGATTGCCGTCGGCCCGCGCCTCTGACTATCCTTCCCTCGGGACACGGAACCCCGAGGGAGGACCCACATGACCGATACCCCGAGCTACGGCTTCGACACCCTGCAGGTGCATGCCGGCGCGCGCCCCGATCCCGCGACCGGCGCGCGGCAGACCCCGATCTACCAGACCACGGCTTACGTCTTTCGCGATGCCGAGCACGCGGCGGCGCTCTTCAACCTTCAGGAAGTCGGGTTCATCTACTCGCGCCTGACCAACCCCACCGTCGCGGTGCTGCAGGAGCGCATGGCGACGCTCGAGGGCGGCGCGGGCGCGGTCTGCTGCTCGTCGGGACATGGCGCGCAGATCATGGCGCTCTTCCCGCTCATGGCGCCCGGCTGCAACGTCGTCGTCTCGACGCGCCTCTACGGCGGCACCGTCACGCAGTTCAGCCAGACCATCCGGCGCTTCGGCTGGTCGGCGAAGTTCGTCGATTTCGACGACGAGGACGCGGTCCGCGCCGCCATCGACGATGACACCCGCGCGATCTTCTGCGAATCGATCGCGAACCCGGGCGGCTACATCACCGATCTCGACGCGATCGGGAAGATCGCGGACGATGCGGGCCTGCCGCTCATCGTCGACAACACCTCGGCCACGCCGTATCTCTGCCGCCCCATCGAGCACGGCGCGACGCTCGTCGTGCATTCGCTGACGAAGTTCCTGACCGGCAACGGCACCGTCACCGGCGGGGTCGTCGTCGATTCCGGCAAGTTCGACTGGTCCGCCTCTGGCAAGTTCCCCTCGCTCTCCGAGCCCGAGCCCGCGTATCACGGCCTCAAGTTCCACGAGACCTTCGGCCCGCTCGCCTTCACCTTCCACGGCATCGCCATCGGTCTGCGCGATCTCGGCATGACGCTGAACCCGCAGGCGGCGCATTACACCCTGATGGGGATCGAGACCCTGTCGCTGCGCATGAGGAAGCATTGCGAGAATGCCGAGCGAGTCGCCGGCTGGCTCGAGGGCCACGAGGCGGTCAAGGCGGTGACCTATGCGGGCCTTCCCTCCTCGCCCTGGCACGACCGCATGTCACGGATCTGCCCCAAGGGCGCCGGCGGGATCTTCACCGTCGCGCTGAGGGACGGCTACGAGGCCTGCGTCAAGTTCGTGGACAGTCTCGAGCTCTTCAGCCACGTCGCGAACCTTGGCGACACGCGGAGCCTCGTCATCCATTCGGCCTCGACGACGCACCGGCAGCTCACGCCCGAACAGCAGGAGGCGGCGGGGGCGGCGCCGGATGTCGTGCGCATCTCGATCGGGATCGAGGATGCGGACGATCTCATCCGCGACCTCGACCAGGCACTTGCGAAATCCGCGCGGTCTGCCGCGGCCTGACCCCCCGCCCCGCGATCCGCGAGGTCGCGGGGCAGTCATCTGGCACGAATTCTGCCTCTGCCGTGAAAAAATCCGAGGAACGAAATCGCGTGTGGACGCACGCGATCCATCGTCCTGCCATGACGCCATTTTTGCGCGTTCTGCGCCGCGGAAATTTTGACCGACGCGGATCAGAGACAGGCCTAACCCACAATAAAATTGGGGTTTTTCGCCGATCGGCCAGAAATGCAGGCGGAACATCGCCGCCATGCCACCGTTCTCTGATCAGCCCCCAGCCGATCGCACCGATGTGAAAGAATTTGAGGACGATTACATGAAGACTTCCCTGCAACGCCTTCTGCTCAGCACCGCGCTGACCATTCCCGCCATGGCCGGACCGGCCCTGGCCCAGAGCTCCGACCAGCCCTGCGAAGAGCTCGGCACGATGATCGAGAACGGCATCCCCGAAGATGTCTCGATGACCGAAGAGGATCTCCGGAGCGTCGTCGAGGACGGCGAAGCGGAAGCCTGCGAGACGCAGCTGACCCAGCTCGAAGATGCGATGTCCGAGCAGGACAGCGATCAGGCGAGCGCAGAGGACAGCGACGAAGCCACCGCTGAAGCCGAAGCACAGGTCGCGGAGCGCGAGCAGACCACGATTCAGATCGACGAGGAGCGCGTGGTCGAAGGCATCGTCCGTCTGCAGCGCGAGGCCCCGCAGGTCGATGTCGAGGAAGGCGAGGCGCAGGTGACCGTCCAGGGCGGCAATCCCGAAGTGAGCGTCGAGCAGCAGCAGCCGGAGATCACCGTCCGCCAGCCGCAGGCGACCGTGACGATGGAGATGCAGCAGCCGACCATCACCATCGACCAGCCGGCGCCCGAGATCATCATCACCATGCCGGACCCGAACGTGAACGTCGCCAATGCCGAGCCGCAGGTCGACGTCCAGCAGGGTGAGCCCACGATTTCGGTGAGCCAGGCGCCGCCGCAGGTGAATCTCGACCTTCGCGTCGTGGAGAATGCCGACGCGACCGGCGAAGGCGTTCAGGTCGAGGACGAGCAGTCCGGCACCTCCTATGCGGAAGGCGAGGCGCAGGAGCTTCAGCCGCTCGACAACGCCCAGGTCAACGTGACGCAGTCCGAGCCGCAGATCACCTACGAGCAGGCCTCGAATTCGGACGGCGGCGAGTCCTCCTCGGACGGCTCTAACGCGACGGTCAACGTCACGAGCGCCGGCCAGCCGACGGTGAACTACGAATCTTCCGAGCCGCAGATCGACTTCTCGATGGCCGGCGAGCCGCAGATCCAGTTCAACCAGAGCGGCGAGCCCAAGGTCACCATGCAGACCGGGCAGTCGGAGAACGGCGAGCAGTCGAACTCCGATCAGAGCGACGCCTCGAACAGTGATCAGCAGCAATCGTCGGGTGACGACCAGCAGACGGCCGAGGCCCAGTCGGGCGACATGCAGTCGGACGATCAGCAGAATGCGGAGAGCCAGGCGTCGGACACGCAATCCACCGATCAGGAGACGGCCGACGCGCAATCCGCCGAAGCGCAATCCGAAGACGCGCAGATGGCCAGCGACCAGTCCGGCGACATGCAGTCGGGTGATGAGCAGAGCGCCGATGCCGCAACTTCGGGATCGGGCCTCGACATCCAGGTCGACGGCTACGAGGCCGTTGCGGCGAGCGAGGTGAACAACGACATGCTCACCGACACCGCTCTCTACAACCAGGAGAACGAACGTATCGGCGACATCGACGAAGTGGTGACCGGTGATGGCTCGGGCATCGAGCGTATCGTCGTCGCGGTCGGCGGCTTCCTCGGCCTTGGCGAGCGTCAGGTCGCGCTGAACCTCGACGAGATGCAAGTCATGCAGGCGACCGAAGGTGATGACGTGCGCGTCTACACCAACATGACCCGCGAAGAGCTCGAGAACATGGAGCGTTACGAGGGCTGATCGCCTCTCTTTCGGAAACCAAAAGAAAGGGCCGGCTTTTCGCCGGCCCTTTTCACGTTCCGCGGGGCATTAGCACCGGGGAGCGCAATGCCCCCGGGCACGCGGGGGTCACACCGATGCGCGGTAGATCTTGTCGATATTCGCGCCGAGCGCCGCGTTGAACTCCTCGTCCGATTGCTGGCGCGAGAGGCCCTCGGTCAGGGCCCGGCTGAAGCTCGCGATCATCTTGGAGTTCTTCGAGAGCCGCTCGCAGGCCTCGTCGGTCGAGTATCCGCCCGAGAGCGCCACAACGCGCAGCACGCGCGGATGGTCGGCGAGCTTGTCGTAGAGGCCGGCCTCGGACGGGATCGTGAGCTTCAGCATCACCGTCTCGTCGTCGCCGAGCTGGCCGAGCTTTTCGTAGATCGCGTCGCGCAGCAGCACCTCGGCCTCGGCCTTGGTCTCGGAATGGATGTCGACCTCGGGCTCGATGATCGGCACGAGACCCGCATCCGTGACCATCTTCGCAACCTCGAACTGCTGGTCGACCACCGCCTGGATCCCGTCCGCGTTGGCCTCGAGGATCACCGAGCGCTCCTTGGTGCCGAAGACGCCGAATTCGCGCGCCTCGCCAAGCAGGGTTTCGAGCCCGGGCATCGGCTTCATGATCTGCGCGCCGTTCTCCGTCTCGGCGAGGCCCTTGTCGACCTTGAGGAACGGCACGATGCCGCGGTCGTTCCAGAGCAGATCCGCAACCGGCTTGCCCTCGATCTCGCCGCGCATGGTGCGCTCGAAGAGGATTGCGCCGAGCACCTTCTCGGCGGTGAAGTCGGGCGCCGTGACGATCCGCGCGCGCATCTCGTGGATGAGCGCGAACATCTCCTCCTCGCCGTCGTACTGGTCTTCCTCGATGCCGTAGAGGCGCAGCGCCTTGGGGGTGGAGCCGCCCGACTGGTCGAGCGCGGCGATGAAGCCCTTGCCCGTCTCCATACGGCGGGCCATCTCGGCGAATGCGGCGGTATCCTTGGCCATGATCGCGGTCACTTTCCTCGTCAGAACACGTTGTCGCACATGTCCTACGCGATGGTTCGTGACGTGGATAGAGAGCCGCACGCCTTTTAACGCTAACGGTTCAGCATGCCTTTGCAGGACGTTGCGACCCTGCCCTCCAGGCGCGGTCAGCCCAGGGTGGCGAGGGCCGGGAAGGTCTCGAGAAGCCAGAAGGACAGCGCCGAGAAGGCCCCTGTCAGGAGCGCCAGACCGACGGCGACGAGCAGAACGCCCATGACGCGCTCGATCACCGCCATGTGACGCTTCATGCGGTTCATGAGCCCCATGGCCCGGCTGAGGAACAGCGCGGCGAGGAGGAAGGGGATGCCGAGCCCCGCCGCGTAGACCCCGAGCAGCAGGGTGCCGCGGGTCACGTTCGCCTCCGAGGCGGCGAGCGACAGGATCGCGCCGAGCTGCGGGCCGATGCAGGGCGTCCAGCCGAAGGCGAAGGCGAGGCCGAGGATGTAGGCGCCGAAGGCCGACCCGCCGTTGTCGCCGGCCTCGAACCGCGCCTCCTGGTCGAGGAACGGAATACGGAAGAGGCCGAGGAAGTGCAGCCCGAAGACGATCACCACAACGCCCGCGATCCGGCTCAGCAGCACCTGGTTCTGCAGGAAGAACGCCCCGAACGCCGACGCCGTGAAGCCGAGCAGCACGAAGACCGTCGAGAGGCCGAGCACGAAGAAGAGCGCCGCCATGCCCGCCTTGGCCCGGGCCGATCCGCCGGCCTGCATCTCGGTCACCGACACGCCCGACATGAAGGCGAGGTAGGGCGGCACGATGGGCAGAACGCAGGGGCTGAGGAACGAGATCACGCCTGCGACCAGCGCCACCAGCATGGCGGGAAGGAGCCCCGCGTCGATGATCTCGATTCCGAACATGTCCAACGTCCTAGGCGATCCGCGGGGCGGCGTCACGGGGCCTGCGGTCACGGCTGCGTGGACAAGCTGTCACATAAAGCCTAATTCCGGCCGCATGACACAGGATCTCGACGCGACCGGCCTCCTCTGCCCCCTGCCCGTTCTCAAGGCGCGGAAACGCCTCGCCGCGTTGACGAGCGGGGATTGCCTGCGCGTGGTGACGGACGATCCCGCGGCGATCATCGACATGCCGCATTTCTGCGCCGAGGCGGGGCACGCGCTCGAGGACAGCAGCGAGGACGGCGCGCGGATGATCTGGCTCATCCGCAAAGCCTGACATTCCGCGCATGAAAAAACGCCCCGAAGAGAGATCTCCGGGGCGTTTCATGTCGGTCGGGTGCCGGGCTCAGAGGCCGAGCGACCACCAGCCCCGCTTCTTGGGCTTGGGCTTATCCTCGGTCTCCTCCGGCTCCGAAGCCTCTTCCGCCGGAACCGATCCGTTCGCTCCGTTGCCGTGCGACGCGGCGTGGGCCGGCTTGGCGGCTTCGGGCTCCGGCTCGCTCGCCGCGGGCTCTTCCGAGGCCGCCTGCGGCTCCTCGGGAGCGGCAGCAGCGGACGGTGCGGCCTCGACCGGGGTCTCTGCTGCCGGTTCCGCCTCCTGCGGCGCTTCCGCCGCTGTCACCTCGTCCGGCGTCGTCTCGGGCCCTGCGGCTTCGGTCGGCGCTGCCTCGGGGGCCGGGCTGTCCGTGCCCTCAGCGACACTCTCCGCCGCGCTTTCGGGCGCCGTCTCGGCGGCCGGCTTCTTGCGGCTCCGCGACCGGCTGCGGCGCTTCTTGGGCTTGTCTTCGGTCTCGGCGTCGTCCGACGCCTCTGTCACCGCGCCGTCGTCACCCGGGGAGTTCCCGGCTTCCGCCGCTTCCGCGGGCTGCTCGGCCTGGCTCTCGCCGCCATCGCTCTCGAGCGATTGCTGCGCGTCCGCCTGACTGCCCTCGCCGTTGGTCTTGGACTTCCGGCGGCGGCGACGGCGGCGCTTCTTGGGCTTGCCCTCGCCGTTCTCGTCCCCCTCAGACTCGGCGGCCACCTGTTCCTGCGGCGCGGGAGCTTCGGCCGGATCGACCTCCTGCTCCTCCTCGTCGTCCCAGGCGTTGTCGATGTCCTCCATCAGGGAGCTGTCGCCGACGACCACGGGCGCGACCACTTCAGGCACGTTGCGCGTGGCAGTCTTGAACTTCTCCATCTGGAAGTCGGGGCTCACCAGCGCCGGATCGCCCTCGACGCGCACGGACATGCCGTAGCGCATCTCGATGCCGGCGATATGCTCACGCTTCTGGTTGATCAGGAAGTTGGCGATGCCAACGGGGCACTTGACCAGCACCTCGCGCGAGCGGCGGCGCACGCCCTCTTCCTCGATCTGGCGCAGCACCTGCAGCGCCATGTTGTCGTCCGAGCGGATGAGGCCGGTGCCGTGGCAGGCGGGGCACGGCTGCGTCGTCGCCTCGATCATGCCGGGGCGCAGGCGCTGGCGGCTCATCTCGAGGAGGCCAAAGCCCGAGATGCGGCCGACCTGGATCCGGGCACGGTCGGTCTTGAGCTTTTCCTTCAGCTTCTTCTCGACGGCGGCGTTGTTCTTGCGCTCGTCCATGTCGATGAAGTCGATCACGATGAGGCCCGCGAGGTCGCGCAGGCGCAGCTGCCGCGCCACTTCCTCGGCCGCCTCGAGGTTGGTCTTGACCGCCGTGTCCTCGATCGAGCCTTCCTTGGTGGCCCGGCCGGAGTTCACGTCGATCGCCACCAGCGCCTCGGTCACGCCGATCACGATGTAGCCGCCCGACTTCAGCTGGACCGTCGGGTTGAACATGGAGCTGAGATAGCTCTCGACCTGGTGCCGCGCGAAAAGCGGCATCTGGTCGGCGTAGTGCTTCACGTTCTTGGCGTGGGACGGCATGATCATCTTCATGAAGTCCTTGGCGATGCGGTAACCCCGCTCGCCCTCCACGAAGACCTCGTCGATGTCGCGGTTGTAGAGGTCGCGGATCGACCGTTTGATCAGATCACCTTCCTCGTAGATCTTCGCCGGCGCGATCGATTTCAGCGTCAGCTCGCGGATCTGCTCCCAGAGGCGCTGGAGATATTCGTAGTCGCGCTTGATCTCGGTCCGGGTGCGCTTGGCGCCCGCCGTGCGGATGATGAGACCCGCGCCCCGCGGCACGTCGATCTGGCCCGCGATCTCCTTGAGCTTGGAGCGGTCGGCGGCGTTGGTGATCTTGCGGGAGATGCCGCCGCCGCGGGCGGTGTTCGGCATGAGAACGCAATAGCGGCCGGCGAGCGACAGGTAGGTGGTGAGCGCCGCGCCCTTGTTGCCGCGCTCTTCTTTGACGACCTGAACCAGGAGGATCTGGCGGACCTTGATGACTTCCTGGATTTTGTACTTGCGCGGCCGGGGTTTCCGCGGCGGGCGGATGTCCTCGGGGGTGTCGTCGTCGGCGACGGATTCGATGCTGTCGTCGTCGGCGCGGGCAGGCCCGTCGGCCTTCGCCGCCTCGTCCTCGACGGACGCCTTGTCACCCTCGGAACCCTCGTCGTCCGGCTCCTCGACGGGCGTCTCGGGCACCGTCTCCATGGGGGAGAGACCCTCGGTGCCCTCGGAACTTGCGTTCTCGGCGGAGCCGTCCTCATCCTCGAGGTCGATCGTCTCCATGCCGCTGATCTGGTCGGGGCTTCTGGTCGCGACCGCGTCGTCGCTGTCGGCCTTCTGCGCCTTGGAGCCGCCGCGGCGGCTGCGCGTGCGCTTGGGCTTCTCGTCTTCCTCCTCGGCGCGGGCCTGCCGCTCTTCCTCTTCCATCAGGGCGAGGCGGTCGGCGACCGGGATCTGATAGTAATCGGGATGAATTTCCGAGAAGGCGAGGAAGCCGTGCCGGTTCCCCCCGTAATCGACGAACGCCGCCTGAAGCGACGGTTCGACCCGCGTCACCTTTGCGAGGTAGATGTTCCCCGCGAGCTGCCGCTTGTTTTCGGATTCAAAGTCGAATTCCTCGACCTTGTTGCCGTCCACCACCACGACGCGGGTTTCCTCCGCGTGGGTGGCGTCGATGAGCATCTTCTTTGCCATATTGTCCGTGTGCACATGACGACAGCGCGCTGCCCCGGCGGGCCCGCGATGCGATCGATGTGTCTTGTCAGGGCGAAACGCGGCGTCGCGGCAGGGGGCGGTGCAAGTGCCGCTCTCGTCTGCCTTGAACTCGTCGCGCGCGTCATCGCGGTTCTTCTCCGACGCATGCGCCTTTCCGGATCCCGGAAGACGGCGTCTGCGCCCGTTCAAGCCCGTCGCTTGGCGCGTTCCGGGCGGTTTGCCTGGCCCCCGTCGGGGGCCGGATCGGTCTGGCGAGGGGAACGGGTCGCTCCACGCTCCGATCGCCAGCGAAACTCGTGAAGCCGGGCGCGCATGACTTTGCGCGCGACACGGCTAGAGGGAACCATAGACCGCGAAACGAGGGAAAGACAATGGCAAATCGTCTGCCGGAACTGGTCGCGGGCGGCCCTCGGAACACGCAGCGTCAGCTCCCGCGCGGTCCGGTTTTCTTATGAGGCCGAGCCGGTTAACGAAAGCTTTCGGCCGCAGGAATCCGATGCCATCAACCCGCCTCGCGCAGCCGCTTGAAGAGGCTCGACGTGTCCCAGCGCCCGCCGCCCATCTTCTGCACGTCCTTGTAGAACTGGTCGACCAGCGCGGTGACGGGCAGCGACGCACCGACCTCGTCCGCGGCCTGAAGGCAGATGCCGAGATCCTTGCGCATCCAGTCGACCGCGAAGCCGTGCTCCCATTTGTCGCCCAGCATGGTTTCGTAGCGGTTCGCCATCTGCCACGATCCCGCGGCGCCCTGGCTGATCACCTCGACCACTGCGCGCCCGTCGAGCCCTGCCTTCTCGGCGAAATGCAGCGCTTCGGACATCCCCTGTACGAGGCCGGCGATGGCGATCTGGTTGCACATCTTGGTCATCTGCCCCGCGCCGCTCTCGCCGATGCGGCGGCAGAGCTTGGCATAGACGTCCATGACCGGCTCGGCGGCGTCGTAATGCGCCTGATCGCCACCGCACATGATCGAAAGCTGGCCGTTCTCGGCGCCCGCCTGGCCGCCCGAGATCGGCGCGTCGACGAATCCAGCGCCTTTCCCGGCGAAGGCTGCGTAGAGTTCCTCGGTCACCTGCGCCGAGACCGTGGTGTGATCGACGAAGATCGCGCCCTGCCCCATGCCCGCCAGCGCGCCGTCGTCACCGTAGCAGACCGACCGCAGGTCGTCGTCGTTGCCGACGCAAGCCATCACGAACTCCGCGCCCTCGGCCGCCTCGCGCGGGGTCGCCGCATGGGTGCCGCCGTGCTCCTTCGCCCAGGCCTCGGCCTTGCTGGCGGTGCGGTTGTAGACCGTCACGTCGTGCCCGGCCTTCTGCAGGTGCCCGGCCATCGGGTAGCCCATGACTCCCAGCCCCAGAAACGCCACCTTCGCCATCGTTCGGTCTCCTTGGAATATCTCTCGCTTCGGGCGAGTTGTCGCAAGGCGCGGCCACTCTTGGCAAGGGCAGGTTCAGGCGATAGGTCGAAGGCCCGTCCGCCTGCAGGAGGAGAGAAAACACATGCGGCTCGTCTTCCGCTGGCTCGTGCGGCTCGCCTCCTTCGCCATCCTGCTGGCCGTGGTCGGCGCCTGTCTCGTCTACTACCTCGCGTCGCGATCGCTGCCCGACTATTCCAAGGATCTGGCGGTCGAGGGCATCTCGGGCGCGGTCGAGATCGTCCGCGACAACTCGGGCGTGCCGCACATCTTCGCGGATGCCGATCGCGACGTCTTCTTCGGATTGGGCTACACCCATGCCCAGGATCGCCTGTGGCAGATGATGCTGATGCGGCGCACGGCGCAGGGGCGGCTCTCCGAGCTCTTCGGCCGGCGGACGGTCGAGACCGACAGCCTGATCCGACGGCTCGACCTCTACACCCTTGCCCGCGCCTCGGTCGAGGACCAGGACCCCGAGACGCTGGAGGCGCTTGAGGCCTATGCCGCCGGCGTCAACGCCCGGATCGACGAGATCAACTCGCGCTCGCTGGGGCGCGGCGCGCCGGAGTTCTTCGTCTTCGACGCGCGGCTGCCGCCATGGCAGCCGGCCGACAGCCTCGCCGTCATCAAGGTCATGGCGCTGCAGCTCTCGGGACATCTCTCCGAGGAGGTGCTGCGCGCCCGCACCTCGCTGGCGCTCGAGGACGAGGACCGGCTCGCCGACATCCTGCCCGACATTCCCGGACGCGGCGTTGCGGCTCTCCCGGAATATGCGAGCCTTGCGCCCGGCGCGAGCCGCAGCGCGGCGCTTCAGCCGGGACCTGAAACGGGCGGCTTTCTCGACATCCTGCCGAGGCGCGGACTGGCCGGCGCCTCGAACGCCTGGGCCGCGAACGCCTCGCGCTCGGCGTCGGGCGGCACGCTGCTGGCGGGCGATCCGCATCTGGGGCTCAGCGCGCCGTCGATCTGGTACCTTGCCCGGATGCAGCTCTCCTCCGGCGGCGTGATCGGCGGCACCATTCCCGGCATACCGGCGGTCATGGTCGGGCGGTCGGAGCGGCTCGGCTGGGCGATCACCTCCTCCTATCTCGACGACCAGGACCTGCACCTCGAAGAGCTGAACCCCGACGACAATCAACAATATCGCACGCCGACCGGCTGGGCCGACTTCCGCACCCGCAAGTCGATCATCGAGATCAGCGATGCCGAGCCGATCACGATCACCCAGCGCTGGACCGAGAACGGACCGGTCCTTCCGGGCTCGGTCTACAACCTCGGCTCGATCACGCCGTCGGGTCACGTCATGTCGCTCTCCTGGACCGCGCTCTCGGGCAACGACACCTCGATGACCGCCGCCATGAACCTGATGCGGTCGGGCAATGTCGAAGAGGCGATCGCCGCTTCGGAAGATTACGTCGCGCCGTCGCAGAACCTCACCCTCGCCGATGCCGAGACGGTCGCGATGAAGACCATCGGCACGATGCCCCGCCGCGCGCCGAACCATCAGAGCGAGGGACGCCTGCCGAGCCCCGGCTGGATCGATGCCAATCGCTGGCAGGGCCGCCTGCCCTACGACGAGAACCCCGAATTCGTGAACCCGGAGGGTGGCATCGTCGGCAACACCAACAACAAGGTCGTCGACCGGCCGTTTCCGCGCCACATGAGCTTCGAGTGGGGCGACAGCCAGCGGGTCATGCGCTGGCGCTCGATGATGCAGGGCCGGGAGGTGCACACCCGCGACAGCTTCATCGAGGCGCAGCTCGACACCGTCTCGCCCGCCGCGCGGACGCTGCTGCCGCTGATCGGCGCCGATCTGTGGTTCACCGGCGAGGCCGCCTCCGAGGGGACGCCCGAACGCCGCCGCCGGCAGGCGCTCGACCTTCTCGCCGAGTGGAACGGCGAGATGAACAAACACATGCCCGAGCCGCTGATCTATGCCGCATGGCTGCGCGCGCTTCAGGACCGGCTCATCCGCGACGAGCTCGGCCCGCTCGCGGACGAGTACGACCATGTCGAGCCGCTCTTCATCGAGCGGGTCTTCCGCGACGTGGACGGGGCCGGCGCATGGTGCGACGTGCGGCGCTCGGCCGCGACGGAAACCTGCACCGACATGGCCCGGCTCGCGCTCGACGACGCGCTGGTCTGGATCGAGGAGCAACACGGCAACTCGCTCGAATCCCTGCGCTGGGGCGAGGCCCATCAGGCGGTCCACGACCACCAGGTGCTCGGGGAGGTTCCGGTGCTGCGCTACTTCGTGAACATCCGCCAGTCGACGAGCGGCGGCGACTTCACGCTGCAGCGCGGCCGCACCTCGGGCCGGGATCCGCACCCGTTCCGGAACGTGCACGCGGCCGGATATCGCGGCGTCTACGATTTTGCCGATCCCGATTCCTCGGTCTTCATCACCTCGACCGGCCAGTCGGGTCATTTCCTGTCTCGGCATTACGACGATCTCGGCCAGCTCTGGCGACGCGGCGAGTATATCCCGATGTCCCTCGATCCGGACCTTGCCCGGGCGGCGTCGGTCGGCGTCACGACGCTCCGCCCCCGGTAGACTCTCGATTGTCGCAACCCCGGCTTCCGCCCCGCCCGCACACCGGCTGTGCAGGCGGGGCACTTGCGTTCACCGCCTGTGCGTTATCTGGACCACGTAACTCCGGAACCCGCAGGTACCCGAATGCTCGCCTTCTTCAAGGAACCCCGCGCGGTGGCGCTGCTGCTCGCCGCCTCGCTGACGATTCTGTCCAACACCGTCATCAGCCCGGCCCTGCCCGGGATCGAGGCGCAGTTCCCCGGAAATCCCAATGCCGAGCTTCTGACCCGTCTCCTGGTGACGGCGCCGAGCCTTCTCGTCGCGATCGTCGCGCCCTTCGCCGGCATGACCGCGGACCGCTTCGGACGGCGGCGGCAGCTCCTCTTCGGCGTGCTGCTCTATGCGATCGCGGGCAGCGCGGGCGCCTATCTGCCAACCCTTCCGCTGATCCTTGCGAGCCGGCTCGTGCTCGGCGTCGCCGTCGCCATCGTGATGACGAGCCAGGCGGCGCTCATCGGCGACTATTTCTCGGGCGCGCGGCGCGGGCGGTTCATGGGTCTCCAGATCGCCGCGGTGAATTTCGGCGGCTTCGCCTTCATCGCGCTCGCCGGATGGCTGGCCGGCATTTCTCCGCGCCTGCCCTTCGCGATCTACGCCATTGGCGCGCTCGTCCTGCCGTTCCTCTGGTGGGCCGTGGTCGAACCCGACCGCACCACAAGCAAAGAGGCCGAGGGACATGAGCCCGAAGAGCTCGGCGCCGATCCCCGCTGGGGCCTGATCCTCGGTATCGTCGTGGTGCTGTCGGGGCTGAGCTTCGTGCTCTTCTACATCATCCCGACGCAGATGCCCTTCTATCTCGCCTCGATCGGCTTCACCGACGCCTCGGCGCCCGCGCAGGTGCTCGCCATGGTCACGCTTGCGGGCGGCGTCGCCGCGCTCGCCTTCGGCACCGTCCGCGCGCGGCTCGGGCGCGGCGCAACCCCGGCGATCGGCTATCTGCTCATGGCCACCGGCTTCGGCATCATGGACATGTCCGAAAGCATGACAATCATCAGCCTCGGCGCGCTGTTCGTCGGCGGCGGTTTCGGCTTCACCATGCCCACCTTCTTCGCCATCGCGCTCGACATCGCGCCGGCGCATCGCCGCGGCTTCGCCTCGGGTGCGATCACCACGAGCATCTTCCTCGGCCAGTTCTTCTCACCGTTCTTCTCGACCCCGCTGGTGAGCTGGCTCGGCTACGCGCATACCTTCGCGGTCGCCTCCGCCGTGCTGGTCGGCATGGCCGTGATCGTCTTCGCGCTCTTCAGCGCCCGCAGCCCGGCTGCCGTAACCGCCTGAAATCGCGCCTCCCCGAGTCCGGATTGAAGCATTCGGACACGAGAATTTCACTGGACTTCGCACCGGGCGCCTCCAAACCGGTGGAGGAAAACGTGACCCGGGGACGTGCCGTGAAGGACATCGCGACATCCGCAAGAGCGACATCGGACCGCCGCGGCGCGGCCTGGATGCAGATGCCGCTGCGGCGCCGCAGGCGCGTCATGCTGACGCTCAATGTCGCAACGGTCGCACTGCTCTTCGCGGCGATGACGACGCTCCTGTCGACCGGCGGGCTTCTCGCCCTCGAGATCGCCATGCTGGCCGCCTACGCCGTCACCCTGCCCTGGCTCTCGATCGGCCTCTGGAACGCGCTCGCCGGCTTCGCGCTCGATCGCCGGCTCGGTCGCGGCGCGGTCACGCTGGTCACGCCCGCCCTGGGCCGCATCGACGGAACGGAGGCGATCACCGCCCGCACCGCGATCGTGATGGCTCTGCGCAACGAGGATCCCGACGCCGCCATCGCCCGGATGCGCCGGCTCGACACCGAGATGGCGCGCACGCCCTGGGCGGGCCGGTTCTCCTTCCACCTCCTCAGCGATACGAGCCGCCTCGACATCGCGGCACGGGAAGAGGCCCTGTTCGCCAAATGGCGCGCCGCCCGCCCGGGAGCCGACATCCACTACCGCCGCCGCAGCGACAATACCGGCTACAAGGCGGGCAACATCGCGGAATTCGTGCATCGCTGGCGCGGCAAATCCGACTTCTTCCTGCCCCTCGACGCCGACAGCGAAATGGGCGCGGGAGCGGTCCTGCGCATGGTCCGCGTGATGCAGGTCTCGCCCGAGCTCGGCATGCTGCAATCGCTCGTCACCGGCCTGCCCTCGCGCTCCTTCTTCACCCGGGCCTTCCAGTTCGGGATGCGCCACGGCATGCGCTCCTACACGCTCGGCTCGGCGTGGTGGCAGGGCGATTGCGGGCCGAACTGGGGCCACAACGTCCTCATCCGTCTCGCCCCCTTCGCCGAGCATTGCATGCTGCCCGTCCTTCCTGGGCGCGGCCCCCTCTCCGGCGCGATCCTGAGCCACGACATGCTCGAGGCGGTGCTGATGCGGCGCGCGGGCTTTGAGGTGCGCGTCATGGCCGAGGAAGGCGACAGCCGCGAGGAGAACCCGCCGAGCCTCGTCGACTTCATCCGCCGCGAGCTGCGCTGGATGAACGGCAACCTTCAATATCTGAAGCTGCTGTCGATGCCCGGTCTCCAGCCCGTCAGCCGGCTGCAGCTTCTTCTCGCCATCCAGATGTATCTCGCCGCGCCCGCTTGGATGCTCTTCGTGCTCTGCGGCGCGGCCCTCGCCGCGAACCCTGCGCAATTCGAGACCGTGCCGCTCTGGATCGGCCTCGGTTTCTTCGCCGTCCTGATGACCCTGACGCTGATGCCGAAGCTCATGGGGCTAGGACAGGTTCTGGCGCATCGCCGCCGCGCCGCGCTCTACGGCGGCCGGATGCGGGTGATCGCCGGCGGCGCGGCCGAGATCGCCTTCTCGATGCTCATCGCACCCGTCGTCGCAACGGCGCTCACCATCTTCATGGCCGGCCTCTGCGCGGGCCGGCGCATCGGTTGGGACGCGCAGCAACGCTCGCGCGAGCGCCTGCGCTGGTCCGAGGCTGCGGCAAGCCTCTGGCCCCAGACCCTGATCGGCGCCGCGCTGACCCTGTGGCTGGTGACCATCGCCCCGTGGACGCTCGCCTTTGCCGCACCGATCGTGCTGGCCCTTATCTGCGCCATTCCGATCGCGGTGATCTCGACCCTTCCCGCGCTCAGCCGCTGGAGCCTCCGGCGCGGCCTCTTCGACATCCCCGAGGATCGCACGAGCCGCCGCGGCAGGTTCGGCGCGGAACATGCCGCCTATCTCGAAGCGGCGGAGTGAGGGGCGCGGCAGGCTGCTCGCCCTCGGTTGCGAAAGGGTGCGGCGGCCGGCCTAGGTGGTTGTCATACGACCACGCGGCTCCGGCTCTTCTCGGGACGCACAGTCCGGCTTTAGACTCGCGGGGTCTTCGCCGCGACCGCCCCGGAAGGTGTATGCGCGCTCGGATCGTGTCCGGGCGCGACTCGTTCAATCGAGTGTGACGCTCCAGAACAGCGTCTCGCCGGAACTGTCGTCTACGCCGTCGTTGTCGATCACCACCCAGGCGGTGCCGTCCTCGGTGATCGCCAGTCCCTCGACCTTGTCGACGACATAGCCGCCGGTCGATTTCAGGTCGGGGATCAGGTCTCGAACGACCTCCTTTTCCACGACCGGAAGCTCACCGCCGAGCGCGGCCGGCTCCAGCCCGTCGAGAGAGACGCGCGTGATCTGCTTGATCGTGGCCGCGGCGCCGATCTGGTTGTCCCGTTCGATAAGGTAGAGCGCGCCGTCGTGGTAGGTGATTTCGGACAGGCCCACCCATCCGGACGATGCCGGCTCGAGTGGGTAATGCACGGCGGACCACTCGCCGGCGTCCGGCGCGTAGCGCAGCAG
>NZ_JALZ01000015.1 GCF_000521785.1 Roseivivax halodurans JCM 10272 | reverse complement strand
CGGCAACGGCGGGGCCGGGCGGCCCGGCCGGCGCCTCAGCTCACCCGTTCGACAACGTAGTCGGCAAGGTCTGCGAGCATCTCGCGGAACGCCGGATCGGCGCTGTCGAGTGCAGCCAGCGCCTCTTTCGCCTCGGCGATCCATCCGAGGGCCGCGGCCCGGGTGGCGTCGAGAGTGCCGTGGCGGTCGAGGAGCGTCAGAGCGTGGTCCAGGTCGCCCTCCTCTTGCCGGCCCTTCTCGATCGTGCGGCTCCAGAACGCGCGCTCATCGGCATCCGCGGCGGCGATCGCCTTGATCACCGGCAGCGTCAGCTTGCGCTCGCGGAAATCGTCGCCGACGTTCTTGCCGGTCGCCTTGGTGTCGCCCTCGTAGTCGAGCAGATCGTCGACGATTTGGAAAGCGATCCCGAGCGCGTCGCCATAGGTGCGCAGCGCGTCGATCTCGACCTCGGGAGCCCCCGCGATGACGCCGCCCACCTCGGTCGCGGCCGAGAAGAGCGCCGCGGTCTTGCCGCGGACGACGCGCAGGTAGACGGCCTCGTCGGTGGCGAGGTTGGAGGCAGCCGAAAGCTGCAGCACCTCGCCCTCGGCGATCGTGGCGGAGGCGTTCGACAGGATGTCGAGGATCCGGAGCGAACCGCATTCGACCATCAGCTGGAACGCGCGCGCGAAGAGGTAGTCGCCCACCAGTACGCTCGACTTGTTGTCCCAGAGGAGGTTCGCCGTCGGCTTTCCGCGGCGCTGGCGGCTCTCGTCGACCACGTCGTCATGCAGGAGCGTCGCCGTGTGGATGAACTCCACCGTCGCCGCGAGGTGCACGTGGTGCGATTCCTCGTAGCCCATCATCCGGGCGCTCGCGAGCGTGAGCAGGGGGCGAAGACGCTTGCCGCCGGCCTCGACCAGATGTGCGGTCACCTCCGGGATGCGGGGCGCGTTCTCCGAGGCCATGCGCGCGCGGATGAGCTCGTTCGTTGCGTCGAGGTCCTCGGCGAGGGCGGCGGCAAGGCGGTCGTGCGGTTTCTGGCTGGGTTGGTCAAGGCTCATGTCGGTCCCCTGTCCGGCAGGCTCGACAGCGCGCACCGGCGTGGTTAGATCGCGTCCATGGAAGAGCTTCTGCGCACCAACGACATCACCGTGATCCCGCTCGCCCGCACCCTTCTCGAGGCGGAGGATATAGATTGCTTCGAGTTGGACGTAAACATGAGCGTTCTCGAAGGGTCCATCGGCATTTTGCCGCGGCGCCTCATGGTGCGCGGGTCCGATCTCACCCGCGCAAGACGCATCCTTCGCGAGTACGGGGTGCCGCTTGACGGCTGACCCGGCGGTCTTCGCCCCGGAGGACACGACGCGCGATGATTTCCTCGGCGGCCGCGTCACGCTGCACCAGCCGAGGCGGGGCTACCGGGCAGGGATCGATCCAGTCCTTCTCGCGGCCTCGATCCCCGTCAAGGAGGGGCAGAGCGTGCTCGACCTCGGATGCGGGGCGGGGGCGGCCCTCTTCTGCCTTGCGGCACGCGTCCCCGGCCTCGCCCTCACGGGGGTCGAGCGGCAGCCGGCCTACGCGGATCTCGCCCGCCGCACCGCCGCCGAGGCGGGGTGGCCCGCACGGATCGAGACCGCCGACCTGACCTCCCTGCCGGCCTCCGTTCGGCAGGAGAGCTTCGATCACGTCCTCGCGAATCCTCCGTATTTCGATCCGGTCGGGCGCCAGGGGGCGGAGGATCCCGGTCGAGAGGCGGGGCTGGCCGAGGAAACGCCGCTCGAGGCCTGGGTGGAGGTCGCCGCGCGGCGCGTCTCACCGGGCGGAACGGTCACCTTCGTCCACCGCGCCGAGCGCCTGCCGGATCTGTTGACGGCTTTCGATGCCCGGCTCGGGTCGCTCGAGCTCAAGCCGCTCCTGCCGCGGACGCATCGCGCTGCGAGGCTGATCCTCCTACGCGGACGCAAGGGCGGGCGCTCGCCCTTCGTGCTGCATCCGCCGCTCGTCCTCCACGCGGGAGAGCACCATGAGAAGGACGGCGAGGATTACGCACCTGCCGTCGAAGCGATCCTCCGACGGGGCGAAGCGCTTCAATTTTCGGCATGATCCCGCAATTTCCTTTAAGTTCGATCGGCCGCCTTTGACGCATTGATGCGCTGCAGCGTGACTTTTCCCGCGATCCGTGCTGAAGTCCGACTCTCATCCATCGCTAGGAGGTCCCCATGAGCTTGAGTTCGCATCTGCAGGAACTGAAGAAGAAGCACGCGTCCCTGTCCGACAGGGTCGAGGCGGCGCAACGCGCTCCGAGTACGGACGGCCTGCACCTTGCGGAGATGAAGAAGCAGAAGCTTCGGCTCAAGGAAGAGATTGCCCGCCTCTCGAGCGGGCGTCTCCACTGACGTAACCCGGCCCCTCAGGCCTTCGCCGCGCGCGTCCCAAGGGCGCGCGCGTTTCGTTTTCAGGAGCCAAGGAAGCCGCGCAGCGCCTCCACCTCGGACGGAGCGATCTCGTGCCCGCCGGGATGCCACGCCTCCGTCACATCTGCGCCTTGCTGTGCGAGATAGACGACGAGGGACCGGCTCAGAGGGGCGGGACAGATCGGATCGCGCTCTCCCGCGCTCACGAGGATGCGCCGCCCGGAGAGGCCCGGCTGAGGCGCAGGCTCCCACGGGATCAGCGGATGCAGGAGCGCGAGATCCGTGAAGAGGCCCGGCCGCTCAAGCGCCACGGCCGCCGCAATGTTCGCGCCGTTCGAATAGCCGAGCGCGATGACCCGCCGGGCACCGAGGCGCGTTCTGTGCGCCTCGACGAAACGCGCCATGGCGTCTCGCCGGACACCGAGATCGTCCATGTCGTAGATTCCCTCCGCCCGGCGGCGGAAGAAGCGCAGCGCCCCCATTTCCGAGACATCCCCGCGCGGCGAGATCACATGCGCGCCGGGCACGAGCTCCGACGCCGCGGCGTGGAACTGGGTCTCGTCGGCGCCGGTGCCGTGGAAGGTAAAGACGAGAGGCGTGCCGGCGCGCCCCTCGGTTTCGGCGTAGGTGTAGTCAGTCATGGATCGGCTCCAGATACCGCGCTTCCAGAGCACTGCGCAGATGCTCGTGCTGGCTCGGCAGCTTCAGCGCCTGACCGAGATGCGCTTTGTCCTCGTCGCGGTCGAAGCCCGGCTCGTTGGTCGCCACCTCGAAGAGGATCCCGCCGGGCGTGCGGAAGTAGATCGCCCAGAAGTAGTCGCGGTCGATCACCGGGGTGACCTGATAGCCGGTATCCGTGAGCTGCTTGCGGACGGCGAGCTGCGTGGCGCGATCCTCGACGGCAAAGGCGACGTGGTGGACCGAGCCGGCGCCTTGCCCGGCGCCGGGGGCGTCGATCTGGGTCAGATCGATGACGCTCGCGTCGTTGCCGCCCGGAATTCGGAAGCGGGTGACCGCGCCTTGTGCGTCGTCCCGCTCGTATCCCATGAAGCCCAAGAGCTCGGTGGTGGCGCCGGCATCGCGCAGGGTCATGTCGGTCGAGTGGAAGCCGCGGATCGCGACGTCCTCCGGTACGCCGTTCCCGGTCCAGGGCGTGCGGCTGTCGTTTGCGACCTCGACCATGGCGAAGCCGTCTCCGTCGGGCCCTTGGAACAGCAGCCGGGCTTCGCCGAAGCGCGTGTCCTCGGACAGTCCGGCGACGTCGGCGGCGGTCAGACGCTCGCGCCAATAGGGCAGGGCGCCCTTCGGGACCGAGAAGGCAGTGGTGCGTACTTCGCCCGCGCCTTTGGCCGCGCGCCTCGCGTTGGGGAACGGGAAGTAGGTCATGACCGTGCCGGGCGTGCCGACCTCGTCGCCGTAATAGAGGTGATAGACCTCCGGCGCATCAAAGTTCACGGTCTTCTTGACCCGGCGCAGACCGAGCACCTTGGTGAAAAAGTCGTTGTTGCTCTGGGCACCGGACGCGATCGAGGTCACGTGGTGCAGCCCTTGGATGTCCTTGATCATGTCATGGCTCCTTGTCCCTTTGACCCGGCATATAGCGCCTCGCGAACGGTGCGTGGATAGGCAGGCCGACACCTAGATTGTGCAAGGGTGCACAAGCGCGCCTTCGTTCTCCCGGTTGGGGTCGGCGACGCACGGGCCGAAGAAAAGGGGCGCGCCATCCTGGCACGCCCCTTCGCAATCTGGCGGCGGAGAGATCAGACGAAGAACTGTCCGCCGTTCGCCGAGATCGTCGAGCCGTTGATGAACGCCGCATCGTCCGAGACGAGGAAGGACACGCAGCGCGCAATCTCCTCGGGCTCGCCGAGGCGGCCGGTCGGGATCTGGCCGACGATCGCGTCGCGCACCTTTTCCGGCACTGCCATGACCATTTCGGTCGCGATGTAGCCGGGGCAGACCGCGTTCGCCGTGATGCCCTTGGACGCGCCTTCCTGCGCGAGGGACTTCACGATGCCGAGGTCGCCCGCCTTGGTCGCGGCGTAGTTCACCTGGGCGAACTGACCCTTCTGACCGTTGATCGAGGAGATCACCACGATCCGCCCGAAGCCGCGCTCGCGCATGCCGGGCCAGATCGGGTGGATGGTGTTGAAGACGCCGGTGAGGTTGGTCTCGATGACCTCGTTCCACTGCTCCGGCTTCATCTTGTGGAAAGGCGCGTCGCGGGTGATGCCGGCATTGGCGACCACGATGTCGATCGGGCCGAGCTCGGATTCGACCTTTTCAAGCCCGGCTTTCGACTCCTCGTAATTGCCGACGTTCCACTTGTAGGTCTGGATGCCGGTCTCGTCGGTGAAGGCCTTGGCCTTTTCGTCGTTGCCGGCATATGTCGCCGCGACCTGGTAGCCCTGCTCCTTCAGCGCCTTGGAAATCGCCGCCCCGATACCTCGGGTGCCGCCGGTGACGAGTGCAGTGCGTGCCATGTATCCCTCCTCCACGCAGTCATAAAAGTGTTGCTTGCGACGCTGCCGCGCAACTTTGTTTCAACTTTGAGTAATCATCATTCAAGCTTACCGTCAAGCCAGAGCCGGGCGTCGGCCTCTCCCTGCTGCCATGTGAGGCCCAGCTTCTCGGGGTCTGTGAAATCGATCTTGTCCACGGGCGTCTCCTCGGACGGGGCGATGTAGGTCAGCCGGTCGTCCTGTCGCAGGTTGCGGTAGCGCCGCGTCAGGAGGATCATCGTCTCGCCATCGTCGGGCTCGGGGAAGGGGGCCTGATCGGCCATGCCGCCGTCGATCACCGGCTTTCCGTCCCAGTTTGGCGGCTTGAACACCGGCGGGATCGTCGCGGCGGAACAGACGAGATCGACGAGCTTGCCGTCGCGTGCGGCCTGGTTGGCGTCAACGAGAGTCGAGGTCAGCCCCATCTTCTCGGCCCAGCCGAAATGCGGGCTCGACTTGATGTAGAGCTCGGACTGATAGGCGAGCGCCATGGCGGTGCCAGTCGTCGCGGGCAATTTCGAGACCGGCGGATGCGCGATCAGGATCTGGAACTGCGGCCCGTCCGCGATGCGCATCTCCGCCTCGCGGTCGATGACCTTCGCGACCACCTCGCAATAGATCTCCTGATGCGGGGTGAGGCCGCCATCCTTCTCGTCGAAGAGAGAATGGGCGTTGTGGTTGACGTGCTGCTCGCGGAAGGCCGCGCACATCTCTTCGTAAAGAGCGTGTTCTCGGCCAGAAAGGAACCCGGTAGCGGAGAGCGCGCCGCCCGACACTCCCGTGATCCGCTTCGGTTCGATCCGGTGCTCCTTGCAGACGACTTCTAGAAAGCCGCCCTGCCAGAAACAGCGCAGACCGCCGCCGGAGAAGACGAGTTGATCGGGGTTCCTGAACGCCTGTGCCATCGACGTGAGGGTGGGGCCGAAACCCCACCCGTCAATGTCAGGGGCGTTCGACGCAGAGCGCGACGCCCATGCCGCCGCCGATGCAGAGCGTCGCGAGGCCCTTCTTGGCGTTCCGGCGCTTCATCTCGAAAAGCAGCGTGTTGAGCACGCGCGCGCCCGAGGCGCCGATCGGGTGGCCGAGGGCGATGGCGCCGCCGTTCACGTTCACCTTCTCGGGGTCCCAGCCCATGTCCTTGTTCACCGCGCAGGCCTGCGCCGCGAAGGCCTCGTTCGCCTCGATGAGGTCGAGATCGTCCGGCTTCCAGCCGGCCTTCTCGAGCGCCTTGCGGCTGGCATGGATGGGGCCGACGCCCATGATCGCAGGATCGAGGCCCGCGGTCGCGTAGGATACGATGCGCGCGAGCGGCTCGATGCCGCGCTTCTCGGCGTTCTCCGCGGTCATCAGCAGAGCACCCGCCGCGCCGTCGTTGATGCCCGAGGCGTTGCCGGCGGTCACGGTGCCGTCCTTGGTGAAGGCGGGCTTGAGCTTGCCCATGCCCTCGGCGGTCGCGCCGTGGCGGACATGTTCGTCGGTGTCGACGATCACGTCACCCTTCCGGGTCTTCACGGTGAACGGGATGATCTCGTCCTTGAAGCGACCGTCCTTCTGGGCGGCCTCCGCCTTGTTCTGCGAATGGGCAGCGAACTCGTCCTGCTGCTCGCGGCTGATCTGCCACTTCTCGGCGACGTTCTCGGCCGTCTGGCCCATGTGGTAGCCGTTGAACGCGTCCCAGAGACCGTCGCGGATCATCGTGTCGATATACTTGACGTCGCCCATCTTGTGGCCGGCGCGCAGATGCGCGGCATGGGGGCTGAGCGTCATGTTCTCCTGGCCGCCGGCACAGATGATGTCGGCGTCGCCGAGCATGATGTGCTGGGCGCCGAGCGCCACGGCGCGGAGGCCCGAGCCGCAGACCTGGTTGATGCCCCAGGCGGCGCTCTCCTGCGGGAGACCTGCGTTGATATGCGCCTGGCGGGCCGGGTTCTGGCCCTGCGCGGCGGTCAGCACCTGGCCGAGGATGGTCTCGGAGACCTCGGACTTGTCGATGCCGGCGCGCTCGACCAGCGCCTCGAGCACGGCAGCGCCGAGGTCGTGTGCCGGGGTTGTGGCGAAGCCGCCGCTGAAGCCCCCGACCGCTGTACGCGCGGCGGATGCGATCACGATGTTGGTCATGCCCTCGTCTCCTCTGTCACCAGGCAGACTCCCGGGCGCCCGGGCCCCGGAGTCGTCTACTCCCCTAGCGTGATTAACGGATTGACCGGACCCGCACAATGCGCGCCCCGCAGAGCCGCCATGCTCCGGCCAAGGCGAGGTTCGCGGGCCCGGATGCTTGACATCAGGAGGTGAGGCAGGTACGCGCCGCGTCCATTGGTGTTGGTGGCCCCCGCAAGGGGATGCCTGTCAGGGTCCGCGCTCCGGCGCAAGATCGAGGCCCAGAGGACAACGCCCTTCATCCCGGCGCCCGACCGACCACCGGAAGGGCGGCACACATATTTGAAGGAGATCAGACGGTGACCAAACGCACCTCTGCCAAGTACAAGATCGACCGCCGGATGGGCGAGAACATCTGGGGTCGTCCGAAATCCCCGGTGAACCGCCGCGAATACGGCCCCGGCCAGCACGGCCAGCGCCGCAAGGGCAAGATGTCCGACTTCGGCCTGCAGCTCCGCGCGAAGCAGAAGCTCAAGGGCTATTACGGCGACATCACCGAGAAGCAGTTCCGCCGCATCTACGCCGAGGCAGAGCGCCGTCGCGGTGACACCGGCGAGATCCTGATCGGCCTGCTCGAGCGCCGCCTCGACGCGGTCGTCTACCGCGCCAAGTTCGTGGCGACCGTCTTCGCCGCGCGTCAGTTCGTGAACCACGGCCATGTGCTGGTGAACGGCAAGCGGGTCAACATCCCGTCTTACCGCGTCAAGGAAGGCGACGTCATCGAGGTCCGCGAGAAGTCCAAGCAGCTCGCCTCCGTCCTCGAAGCCGCGCAGCTTCCCGAGCGCGACGTGCCGGACTACCTCGAGGTCGATCACCAGAAGATGAGCTGCACCTTCGTGCGCCAGCCTGGCCTCGGCGACGTGCCGTACCCGGTGCAGATGGAGCCGAACCTCGTCATCGAATTCTACGCCCAGAACTGATCCCGGTTCGGGCCGACCAAACGACAAACGAAAAGGCCGCGTCCCTTCGGGGGCGCGGCCTTTTTTCGTGCGGCGGACAGTGTCGGCGGACGCTGTGCGGTGCCCGCCGCCTCCGGTCTCAGATGTAGAGCACGTCGCGGAAGACGTGGCGTGCGATGTCCTCGCGCTTGAGCCCGCGCTGTGCAAGCTGGGCATCGGAGAGCGCGCTCAGGTGCTGCACGCGGCGCACGCGATGATTGTTCTCGGCGATGGCGACCAGGCTGTCGAAGATACGGGTGAAAATGCCGCGGCGCTCTGCGCCGGTGGTGGTCGTGGTTTGAAAGTCTGCAAGTGCCATGATCGGAGCCTCTGTGCGTTTTGAACTGCGGTGCTCCCTCCCTTGATGCCCAAGGTAGTCGCTGCACCGCGGCATCGCCACAACCGCCTCAGCAACGCCGCTGCCAGCGACGTGCATGGCTCCGCGCCGGCCCCATATGAAATGGGGCGGCCGAAGCCGCCCCGGTCTGAAAGGAATGGATCAAAAGGTCTGTCTGGAAGATCGGCCGGAAAAGGCCGTGCGGTCACACTCACGGGGCGGGATGTACCCTCTGGCCATGACAGCGAGGTGACGCTGGGGCAACGATTTGATTATGGCATCCGATCGTTGCCGTCATTCCGCCGCGAGCGCGACCTCGGCGGGGCTCGAGAGAAATCGGTCGGCGACCGCGCCTGCCAGATGCGCCACGCGTCCCGCGACGATCGTCCCCTCGACCACATGTGTGCGGGCATTGACGAGGGCGAGGTCCGCGCGCCGACCGTAATCGATGACGCCCCTGTCGGGCAGGCCGACGATGGCGGCGGGGATGGACGACACCATCGCCCAGGCGCGGGGCAGGCCCAGAAGTCCGTTTTCGGCGAGCGCAAAAGCGGCCTGGGGCAGGGCGGCGTAGGATCGGTCCGAAACCAGCGCATTGCACAGGCCGGTCCGCACGAAATCGATCGCCGCGGCATCGCTCGGCCCGGCACCGCCGTTCAGGATCGCCGGCGCGGGCAGGAGGACGGGATCGCCGACCGCGCGCGCGAGCGCCGCGGCCTGGCGCCTGGCGGGGCGGGTGCAGAGCTTCGCCCCGATCATGGAGAAGGTTTCGCGCGTTTCGCCGTCGGGATCGTCAAGGCTGCCGTAAGTCACGCCGAGCGTATCGAAGCCTTCGGCCAGGCGGCAGAGGTGGCGCGGCACCTCGCGCGACTCGCTGCCGGCGCGCCGCAAGCGCATCGAGAGGTCTGCGCTCACCGAATGCAGGCCCGGCGCTCCGGTGGTCAGCGCCGCGAAACGATTGGCGAAATGGACGAGATCCACGCGGTAGCGACGGATCGCCCCGAGCAGGGCATCGCGGCTCTCGACGGTATGGGTCTCGCAGACAAGCGACATGCGCAGGTCGAGGAGCGCGCGGCAGGCGACGTAATCGGCGTGCAGTGACAGGATACGCTGCGCCTCGGCCGGGTCCGCCGCGCCGCCTTCCCAGCTCCAGCCCTGGCTGAGCCAGGCGGTCGTCACCCCGTGAGCCGCAGCTTCCTGCTCGGCCACGGCGAAGAGCGTGCCTGCATCGGTCCTGCAGGGCAGCGAGGCCCGCAGGACATCGAGCGCGGCTCCGTGCAGATCGACGATGCCGGGGAGGATGTAATAGCCGGTCAGATCGACTTCGGGCAGGGGGCCCTTCGAGATCCGGCCGTTCTCGATGGCGACGGATCTCTGCTGCATCTGCCCGTCTCGCAGCGAGGTTGCACCCGTGAGGCGAAGCCGGACAGAGCGCAGGCCGGAATATCGTGAACTGCTGCTCGACATATTCCGGTTTTAAGGGGCGTGTATGTCGCGGAAATGACAGATTAACAACGATCTCCGCAAACTTCTTCACAACCGGAATGATCAGCGGCGCCGGAGCGTGTCTCCGTAAGCGATGGTCGGGCTGAGCTCGACCTTGGCTTCGACCGGCGCGGACGGATCCGAAACGCGGGCCGCGATGATCTGGGCGGCCTTCACGCCGATCTCGGTGCGGCAGGCGTCCATGGTGGCGAGGCGGCGGGGCAGGCCGTCGAGCAGCTCGACCCCGTTGAAGCCCGCAAGACCCACCTGACCGGGCACGTCGATGCCCTTGTCGAGCAGGTGCAGCAGGCCCCCCGCGCCGATCATGTCGTTGGAGTAGTAGAGGAAATCGAGCTCGGGTGTGCGTTCGAGCATGGCGGCCGTCATCTCGCGGCCCTTGGCGAGCGCCGAGCCGCCCGAGTAGAATTCCTGGTCCATGATCTCGACGCCGGACTTCGCGAGATGCTCGGTGAAGCCCTCGAAGCGCTTCCTTGCGCGGTGATCGAGCGGCATCTTGGTGCCCATGAAGCCGATATTCTGGTAGCCCTGCTTGAGGATCGCGCGCGCCATCTCTCGACCGGCGCGACGGTGAGAGATCCCGACCGCGCAATCGACGGGCGTTCCGTCGGTGTCCATGATCTCGACGACCGGGATGCCGCTCGCCTGGAGCATGGCTCGGCTCGCGTCGGAATGCTCGAGCCCGGCGATGATGACGCCCGACGGGCGCCAAGAGAGCATCTCGTAGAGGACCTTCTCCTCCTTTTCGGGCAGGTAGTCGGTGACGCCGACGACGGGTTGCAGCTCGGTCTCCTCGAGCTCGCGGCTGATGCCGCTCAGCACCTCGGGAAAGACCATGTTGCGGAAGCTCGGAATGATCACGGCGACGAGGTTCACACGCTGGCTCGCGAGCGCGCCGGCGATCTTGTTCGGGACGTAGCCGAGGGATTTGGCGGCCTCGAGCACCTTCTCCCGCGTGGCCTGGCTGACATCGCCGCGGTTGCGGAGGACACGGCTGACCGTCATCTCGGAGACGCCCGACGCCTCGGAGACGTCGCGCAGGGTCAGCGGGCGGTGATCGGTGGCCAAGGTCGTGTCCTTCCCGGATAAATCGGCGTGTCCGATGGTAGCGTGAAGGCCGCGCGACGCACAAGCGAAGGTAGGGGGCGGGCTCGAACACGGGCGGGCACGCGACGCGACCGTGCCTCACCCGGCGATTTCCCATGTCCGGGGACGCGACCTGAGTGTCGCGCCCCCGGGAGGTTCAGCTCAGTGCGTCGTCACAGCGGCCGCAGACGTCGGGATGGGCGTGCGTGCCGACATCGGGCAGGATCTTCCAGCACCTCTGGCACTTCGCCCCGTCGGCGGTCTCGAAGACCACCGCGATGCCGTCGACCTCGGGAAGGCGGTAGGCCTCGGCGGGCGCGGGATCGTTCGTGAGCGCGATGTCCGACGTGATGCAGACGTCCTCGAACGCGACGCTTCTGAGCGCCCCGAGGGTATCCTCGCTGTCGACATGCACGATGGGAGCGGCCTCGAGGGATGCGCCGATCACCTTCTCGGTGCGCTTGACCTCGAGCGCGGCGGTCACCACGCGGCGGGCGCGGCGCACCTCGGCCCATTTCGCCGCGAGCGCGTCGTCGCGCCAGGCTTGCGGCGTCTCGGGCATGTCCTGCAGGTGGACGGAGGAGCGCTCGCCGGGGAAGCGCTCGAGCCAGACTTCCTCGGTCGTGAAGACGAGGATCGGGGCGAGCCACGTCGTCAGCCGGTGGAAGAGGATGTCCATCACGGTCCGTGCCGCCCGGCGGCGCGTCGTGTCGCCGTCGCAGTAGAGCGCGTCCTTGCGGATGTCGAAGTAGAAGGCCGAGAGGTCCACCGTCGCGAAGTCGAAGAGCGCGCGGAACGTGCCCTGGAAATCGAAGGCGCGGTAGCCGGTGCGGACCCGCTCGTCGAGCTCTGCGACGCGGTGCAGCACCCAGCGCTCGAGTTCGGGCATGTCCTCGTGGGCGACGCGATCCTCTTCGCGGAAATGCGACAGCGCGCCGAGCATGAAGCGCATGGTGTTGCGCAGGCGGCGGTAGCTGTCGGCGGTGCCCTTGAGGATTTCGGGCCCGATGCGCTGGTCGGAGGTGTAATCCGCCTGCGCCACCCAGAGCCGCAGGATGTCCGCGCCGTACTGCTTGATGACGTCCTCGGGACCGACCGTGTTCCCGAGCGACTTGGACATCTTGTTGCCCTTCTCGTCGAGCGTGAAGCCGTGCGTCACCACGTTGCGATAGGGCGCGCGGCCCATCGTGCCGCAGGCCTGCAGCATCGAGGAATGGAACCAGCCGCGGTGTTGGTCGGTGCCCTCCATGTAGACGTCGGCGATGCCGTCCTCGGTGCCGTCCTCGCGGTCGCGCAGCACGAAGGCGTGGGTCGAGCCGCTGTCGAACCACACGTCGAGGATGTCAAAGACCTGGTCCCACTCGGACGCGTCGTAGTCGTTTCCGAGGAAGCGCTCCTTCGCGCCGTCCTTGTACCAGGCGTCGGCGCCTTCCTCTTCGAAGGCGGCGAGGATGCGCGCGTTCACCGCCGGATCGCGCAGGAGGAAATTGGGATCGGTCGGCTTGCCGCCCTTCTTCGTGAAGCAGGTCAGCGGGACGCCCCAGGCGCGCTGGCGCGAGAGCACCCAGTCGGGGCGGCTCTCCATCATCGAATGCAGACGGTTTCGGCCCGATTGCGGCGTCCACTTCACCTGATCGATGCAGGTCAGCGCGCGCTCGCGGATGGTCTTGCCGTTCTCGTCCTGGCCGTCGCCGACAGGCCGATCGATCGCGGCGAACCACTGGGCGGTGTTGCGGTAGATGACCGGGGCCTTCGAGCGCCAGGAATGGGGATAGGAGTGCTTGATCTTGCCGCGGGCGAGCAGGCCGCCGTTGGCGACCAGCGTGTCGATCACCGCCTTGTTGGCGTCGCCCTCCTTGCCGTTCTCCTTGAGGATCCGTTTGCCGCCGAAGAAGGGGAGGTCCTCGCGGAAGCTGCCGTCATCCATCACGTTGTAGGTGATGACCTGCGCCAGCATGCCGAGTCCGCGGTAGAGTTCGTATTCCTCCATCCCGTGCGACGGCGCGCAATGGACGAAACCGGTGCCCTCCTCGTCGGTGACGAAGTCGGCGGCCCGGAAGTCGCGCGGATCGTCCCATTCGCCTTGTCCGCCTTCGGCTCCGGCGAGCGGGTGCGCCAGCTCCATGCCGGCGAGTTGCTCTGGCGTGACGTCGCGCACCCGGCGCCACATCCCGTCCTCGAGGCGCGCCTTGGCGAAGGTCTGCGCGGCCAGCTTGTCGGCGAGGATGAACCGCTCGCCGGCGCGCGCCCAGCATTCCCCGGGCGTGTCCGTGACCTCGTAGAGGCCGTAGGAGAAGTCTGAGCCGAAGACGACCGCCTTGTTCGAGGGGATGGTCCAGGGCGTCGTCGTCCAGATCACCACCTTGGTGCCGACGAAGGCGTCGCGGGCCTCGGCCCGCGCCTGCACCACCGCCTCGCGCTCGTCGTCCGACATCTCCTCGTCCGAGACGTCCACTTCGGGCAGGCGGAACTCGGTCACGGGGAACTTCACCCAGATCGTGAAGCTCTCCTTGTCGTGGTATTCGACCTCGGCCTCGGCGAGCGCGGTCTTCTCGACCGGGGACCACATCACGGGTTTCGAGCCCTGATAGAGCGTGCCGGTCATGAGGAATTTCTGGAATTCCTCCGCGATGATCCGCTCGGCGCGGAAATCCATGGTGAGGTACGGGCGATCCCAGCAACCGGTGACGCCGAGCCGCTTGAACTCCTCGCGCTGCACGTCGATCCAGCTCTCGGCGAACTTGCGGCATTCCTGCCGGAAGTCGACGACGTTCACCTGATCCTTGTCCTGCCCCTTGGCGCGGTACTGCTCCTCGATCTTCCACTCGATCGGCAGGCCGTGGCAGTCCCAGCCGGGGATGTAGCGCGCATCGTGCCCCATCATCTGGTGCGAGCGCACGATGATGTCCTTGATCGTCTTGTTGAGCGCGTGACCGATATGAAGGTGCCCGTTGGCATAGGGCGGGCCGTCATGCAGGGTGAAGGGCGTGCGATCCCCGGCGGTCTCGCGCAGCCGGTCGTAGATGCCGATCTCCTCCCAGCGCTCGAGCCAGCCGGGCTCGCGCTTGGGCAGGCCCGCCCGCATCGGAAAGTCCGTCTGCGGCAGGTTCAGCGTGTCCTTGTAGTCAGGCGTCGCGGTCTTGGTGTCGGTCGTGTCGGCGCACATGTCGGGCGTCCTTGCGGAAATATCGTCGGCATTGTCGGCGGGAGGGGCGGCGCGGTTCTCCCGGCGCCTTTGGCCCGGCGGAGCGTTCCCCCACGGGGGTCACGGCGCCGGGCACGTAATTCGGATGAGGATCGCGAAGACGGCCATCATGGCGGGCGTTATAGGCGCGGCCCCGCCCGGCGTAAAGGCGGCGGGATTGCGGGAGTGAGCCCGGGAATCCGCTTCTGGGCTCCCGGGTGAAGGTTCATCGCTGCTCGGGCAATAAGCCAGAGGTCGCCGATCCGCACATGCTATGGGCGAGGCTTGGCTCAACAATGGTTGCCGCAGTGCAGCGCGGCCGGAACCGGCCGAAGCGGAAAGCCCGATATGGCGGCCGGTCGCCGCATTTCCGCTCGATCCTTCTCGCTCGTCGAAATCGTCCTCCGAAATCCCAACCTCTTATGCCAGAACCCCGGCGCAATGCCGGGACGGATTGGGAATAGGAGATCCCGTCATGGCCTACAGCGACCGCTCTCAGCACACCCATCAAGCGCACGACCCTTATGCGCAACAGCTCAACGCCGATCCTCAACTTCGCACGCCCCGGTCCTCGCGCGGCGCGGTTGCAGGTCTCGGTGTGGTCGTCGCCCTCATAATCGCCGTGATCGTCGGCACCTCGATCATCGGAGGGGACGGGGATACCGCACCGGCCCAGGCGCCCGTGGCAACGGAGCAGGGCGCGCCGGCTTCGGATGCGCAGGACGCTCCGCTTGCTCCGACCGGTGGATCGGGAACTGCGGCCCCCGAGGCCCAGTAACATCCCCGGCGAGGGAGGAGGGCGGGCGGTCCCAGCGCGGGGCCGCCCGTTTTTACGCAGTCAGCCCTTGCCCGATTTGTCGAAGAGGCCGGTCAGGCTTTGCGCGACAATGCCGCGCACGGATGGCCGGGTTTCAGGCGAAAACGGGATCGGGCGGCAGACTTCCATCGCGGCAACGCCCACGCGGGCCGTGAGCGTGCCGTTCACCACACCCTCGCCAAAGCGCCGGGACAGCCGGGCGAGCATGGAGCCGCCGAGGATCGGCTCGAGCATGTCTTCTCCGGCAGCTATGGCGCCGGTCGCGACCAGATGGGAGAATACCGCGCGGGTCAGACGCCACGTGCCGAGTGTGCCCGACCGTCCCCCGTAGATCTCGGCCACGCGCCGGATCATGCGCAGGTTCGAGGAGAGCGCCGCCGCCACGTCGGCGAATGCCAGTGGCACAAGCGCGGTCACACCGGCCACCTGCCGCGCGGCCGCCTGAACCTCCCGGCGTGCCGCGAGGTCGAGAGGAGCCATGAGCTCCGCCTCCGCCAGCGCCAGAAGCGCCTCTCCATCGAAGACGTCGCCGCGCCGTTCGGCCAGACGCTCGCGCCCCCAGCGGGTGTCGTCGCGCCCCTTGTAGAGCGTGTCGAGCTGATCGATCACGCGCCGCGCCGCTTCGAGCCCGCCCTCGGCCCGCGCCGCGCCCGCGTCCCGATGGAGGCTGTCGACGCGGTTGAGGCGTGCGAAGGCAGCGGCCTCCCGCGCGGCGAGTAGCAGCACCACCAGCGTGAAGAGACCGAGGAGGACCGTCACCGCCCAGCCGATCACGAGGCTCTCAGCCATGAGCGAGGTGACGAAGCTCCAGGCTGCCGCGCTCACGAGGACGCCGACGATGGCCGCGAGGAGCCGCCAGAACCAGCGCCCGAGCGCCGTGGAGCGCCGCGACGCGATCCGTGCCGCGGTCTGCATGGCGGCACCCTGCGGTGCGTCATCGGCGCCGACATCGGGTACCGGAGGCGCCTCGCCCGGGCCTGCCGGGGCCCGTTCGTCCTCGTCGAGCTCGAAAAGGATAGGCCCGCTGCGGGACTTGCCGTTCGTCATGCCGCGTTCCTTTCGAGGCAGAACCGTATGTCTGGCGCACCGCCGCCGTTTCGCCACGCATGGCGCGGCAACGGGGCGGCCTTACCCGAACGTGGCTCGGGGATGGCACCTCGATCGGCCGGATCGGTCGGCCCGCTCACAGCCGGTCACCGATCAGGAATTGCGCCGCGCGGTCGAGCCGGATGTGCGGCGGTCCCTCGCCGGGGCGCAGCGACAGCTTTGCGGGGCTGAACGTCATGATACCGTAATCGTCGTCGAGCCATTTCTCCGCGCCGTCCCGCGCGGGACCGAGCAGCTTGTGCGGGTCCCGCGGCAGATCGCCCGGATAGAACGCCGCGCTTTTTCCGTTCGCGAGCGTGCCGCGGACGCAGTGGAGCTCGCGCCCGTGATGCTCGCGCGTCTCCTCGACGGTGGCCCTGAGGGCGGCGATGGCCATCGCGCTGGTTTCGGCGCCCGCGAATTGGGCGCGGTCGGCGGCCTCGCGCGTCATCGCCTGCATGAGCGCGGTCAGGTAAGGGTGCTGGGTATGGTGCAGGTGATCGGCCTTGGTCGCGGCAAAGAGGATCTTCTCGACCCGTTTCCCCATCAGGATCTGGCTGAGAAAGGCGTTCCGGCCAGGGCGGAAGGCGCCGAGGATGTCCGCCATGGTCCTGCGCAGGTCCTCGACCGCGGCGGGACCCGCATGGATGGCGCCGAGCGCGTCGACGAGCACGATCTGCCGGTCGATCTTGGCGAAGTGGTCGCGGAAGAACGGCTTGACCACGCGGGACTTGTAGGCCTCGAACCGCCGCTCGAACTCTCGCCAGAGCGAACGGCGATGCGCGCTGTCGATCGGGGGCAGGGGCGCGAAGGTCAGCACCGGCGATCCCGCAAGATCGCCCGGCAGCAGGAACCGCCCCGGCGTGCAGTCGGAATATCCCGCCTCCCGGGCGGTGTTGAGATAGTCGGTGTAAGCCTCGGCCAGCGCCTTCGCCCTCGGCTCCTCCAGCTGGCCATTCGCATCCTCGGCGCGGGCGCGCTCGAGATAGGCCTGCGCGATCTCGCGCTTCTCCAGCCGATCGAGAGTTTCCCGCGACCAGTCGGCGTAGCTCTTCTCGAGCAGGGAGAGGTCGAGCAGCCACTCGCCCGGATAGTCGACGATGTCGAGATGCACGTTCCGCGCGCCCTGGAAGCCGGCGAAGAAGCCGTTCGGCCTGACGCGCATGGACAGGCGCAGCTCGCTCACGGCACGGGTGCTCTCGGGCCAGTGCGGTTGTTCGGCGGTCAGCGCCGCGAGGTGGCGCTCGTAGTCGAAGCGCGGCAGAGTGTCGTCGGGCTGGGGCTGCAGGAAGGAGGCCTCGATCCGCCCCTCTGAGGCAGCGCGGAGCTGCGGCATGCGGCCCCGGTCCATGAGGTTCGACACCAGCGAGGTGATGAAGACGGTCTTGCCGGCGCGCGAGAGGCCCGTGACCCCGAGCCGGACGACAGGCTCCCTGAACGTCTCGGAGACGCTGCCTGTCAGGCCTTCCACCCCGCGGGTGATGCGGTCTGCGATGTCTCCGAGGATCAATGCGGTCTCTCCGTCGTCTTTGCCTCGGGCCTAGATAGAGGTGCGGCCGGTGTTGTGAAAGGGCAGGCATGCGGGCCTTGCTCTCGGGTGCCAAGGCCGCGACATTGTCAGCGGCCCCTCGACCGGAGACGTGATGATCCGCGCCCTGACCCTCGCCCTGACGCTTTTCGCGAGCCCTGCGCTCGCGTCCGAGATCACCGTCTTCGCCGCTGCAAGCACCGGCCCCGCCCTGCGGCAGGTGGCGGAGGCGTGGGAGGAGGAGACCGGCAACGCCGCGACGATCGCCCCCGCCGGCAGCTCGGTGCTCGCGCGGCAGATCGCCCAGGGCGCCCCTGCGGACGTCTTCGTCTCGGCCAACGTGGATTGGATGGACTGGCTCGAGGAGCGGAGACTGATCGTGCCCGGCAGCCGCCGCGTCCTGATGCAGAACTGCCTCGTCCTGATCGCCCATGGCCCCGCGGAGATTGCGCCCGTGTCGCTGACCGCCGACTACGACGTGGCACGGCATCTCGCAGAGGGCGACCGGCTCGCCATGGCGCTCGTCGACGCGGTGCCCGCGGGGATCTACGGCAAGCAGGCGCTCACATCACTGGGCCAGTGGGAGGCGCTTGCCTCTCGCGTCGCGCAGGCCGACAACGTCCGTGCGGCGCTTGCGCTTGTGGCGCTCGGCGAGGCGCCGGTCGGCATCGTCTACGCGACCGATGCGGCCGCGGAGCCGCGGGTGCACGTCCTCGGCACCTTCCCCGACAGCAGCCACGATCCCATCCTCTATCCCGGCGCGGTCACCGCCGAGGCTGCCGCACCCGCGGCGGCGGAGGACTTCCTCGATTACCTCTCGAGC
The DNA here is from genome assembly GCF_000521785.1 of Roseivivax halodurans JCM 10272. Lineage (GTDB taxonomy): Bacteria > Pseudomonadota > Alphaproteobacteria > Rhodobacterales > Rhodobacteraceae > Roseivivax > Roseivivax halodurans. The sequence continues at coordinate 70,380 of NZ_JALZ01000015.1, read as the reverse complement.
GACGCCGGCCACGCCATCCTCGAGAGCCACGGATTCGGGGTGCCGGAATGACGGGTCTGGGCCCCGAGGCCTGGGACGCGGTGCGCCTCTCGCTGCAGGTTTCGCTGGTGGCGACGATGGCTTCGCTCCCCCTCGGGATCCTCGTCGCCTGGGCGCTGGCGCGAAAGTCCTTCCCGGGGCGGCAGGTGCTCAACGCGGCCGTCCACCTGCCGCTCATTCTGCCGCCCGTCGTCACCGGCTACCTCCTCCTCGTCGCGTTCGGACGGCAGGGTCCGCTCGGTGCGATGCTCTACGAGACCTTCGGCATCACGCTCGCCTTTCGCTGGACCGGGGCGGCGCTCGCGGCGGGGATCATGGCGTTTCCGCTCATGGTGCGCGCCATCCGGCTTGCCTTCGAGGCGGTGGATCCGCGGCTCGAATCGGCGGCCGGGACTCTCGGCGCCTCGAAGCTACAGGTCTTCACCACGGTGACCCTGCCGCTTGTCGCGCCGGGTGTGATCGCCGGCAGCATCCTCGCCTTCGCCAAGGCGATGGGCGAGTTCGGCGCGACGATCACCTTCGTCTCCAACATCCCTGGGGAGACACAGACGATCCCGTCGGCGATCTACGCCTTCCTGCAGGTACCGGGCGGCGAGAATGCGGCGCTCACGCTCGTTGCGATCTCGGTCGGCATCGCGCTCGCCGCGCTGGCGCTCTCGGAATGGGTGGGCGCGCGGGTCGCGACCCGTATCCGCGGCGCATGAGCCTCGAGGTCGCGATCCGCCATCGCCTCGGGGACTTCGCGCTCGACGTGGACTTCGACGCGCCCGCGGGCGTCACGGTCCTCTTCGGACGGTCGGGGTCGGGCAAGACCAGCGTCGTCAACGCCATCGCGGGGCTTCTGCGGCCCGATGCGGGGCGGATCTGCCTGAGCGGGCGGACGCTCTTCGACGAGGCTCAGGGCATCGACGTGCCGGTCCATCGCCGCCGGACAGGCTACGTCTTCCAGGAGCACCGACTTTTTCCCCACCTGACCGTTCGCGAGAACCTCCTCTACTCGCGCCGGGTGACGCGGCAGCGTGGCCCGGGCGATCTGGTCGAGACCGCGCGGCTCCTCGGGATCGAGGCGCTGCTGGACCGCCGGCCGGGTGCACTTTCGGGCGGCGAGGCGCAGCGGGTCGCGATCGGCCGCGCTCTCCTCTCCGAGCCCGACATCCTGCTGATGGACGAGCCGCTCGCGGCGCTCGACGAGGCACGCAAGGCCGAGATCCTGCCCTATCTCGAGCGGTTGCGCGACCGCGCCGGGCTGCCGATCCTCTATGTCAGCCACAACCTCGCCGAGGTGGCGCGGCTCGCCAATCATCTGGTGCTGATGGAGGCGGGCAGGGTGATGCAGGCGGGGCCGCCCGGCGACCTCCTGTCCGATCCGGCGCTCGTCAACATCCTCGGACTGCGCGAGGCGGGCGCGGTGATTCCCGCGCGCGTCACGTCCCATGCCGAGGACGGCGTGACGGAGCTCGCGGTCTCGGGGGGGCGGCTCTTCCTGCCGCGCATCGAGGCGGCGCCGGGCACGGCGCTGCGGGTCCGCATCCTTGCGCAGGACGTCATGATCGCGACCGAGCCTCCGCGCGGCATCTCAGCCCTGAACGTCCTGCCGGTCGAGATCGCCTCGCTCCGCTACGGCGGCGGCCCCGGGGTCACGGCGCAGCTGCGCTCGGGCGGTGACATGCTGCTCGCCCGCGTGACCCGGCGCAGCGCCGAGGCGCTGAACCTCGCCGAGGGCACGCGTTGCTATGCCGTGCTCAAATCCGTGGCGGTCGCACCGACCGATATCGGCGGTCCGGGCTGAAGCTGCCCGCTTGCCACCGGCCAACCAGAGGCTAGTGTCCGCGCGACCTCAGACGACGGAGCCCCTCTCATGCAGTACCGCCCGCTCGGCCGAACCGGCCTCACCGTGTCCGAATTCTGCCTCGGCACGATGACATATGGCAGCCAGACCGGGCTCGAGGATGCCCATGCCCAGATCGAGCGGGCGCTCGATGCGGGCATCAACTTCATGGACGCCGCCGAGATGTATCCGGTGAACCCGGTCGCCAAGGAGACGGTCGGGCGGACCGAGGAGATCATCGGCGACTGGTTTGCGAAGACCGGAAAGCGCGACGACTGGATCGTCGCCACCAAGATCACCGGAGAGGGCCAGAACGCCGTCCGCGACGGCGCGCCCATCACCCCTGAATCCCTCACCGAGGCGCTCGAGGCTTCGCTGAAGCGTCTCAGGACCGACGTCATCGACCTCTACCAGCTGCACTGGCCGAACCGCGGCAGCTACGCCTTCCGCAAGTCCTGGACCTTTGCGCCGTGGGAGCAGGACCGCGAGGCGACGCGCCAGCACATGCACGACGTGCTCGGCTGGCTGGGCGAGCAGGTCGAACGCGGCACGATCCGGCATTTCGGCCTCTCGAACGAATCCTGCTGGGGTACGTCGGAATGGCTGCGCATCGCCCGCGAGACCGGCACGCCCGAGGTGCAGACCGTGCAGAACGAGTATTCGCTGCTCTACCGGCAGGCCGACCTTGATCTCGCCGAGCTCTTCGTCAACGAGGGTGTGGGGCTTCTTCCCTATTCGCCGCTCGCCGCGGGCCTCCTGACCGGCAAGTACCAGGGCGGCGCGGTGCCCGCGGGCAGCCGCATGTCGGTCAACGGCACGCTGGGCGGTCGCGTGTCGGACCGGGTCTTCCCGGCTGTCGACGCCTATCTCGACGTCGCCGAGCGCTTCGGCCTCGACCCCGTGCACATGGCGCTCGCCTGGTCGGCACGGCGGCCGTTTGTCGCCGCCTCGATCCTCGGAGCATCCACTGACGCACAGCTCGAACGGGCGCTCGGCGCGGTGGGGGTGACGATTTCGGACGAGCTCGCGGCGGAGCTGGACGCGGTACATAAGGCGCATCCGTTCCCTTACTGAGGGCCAGAGGCCACGTTTCGCGCGCCGCCCTGTGTGCCCCAGCAGCCGGCGTCGTTCGCGGAGCGGGCCGACTCGATGCGGCTGCTTGCTCGAGGCCGCACGGCCCATCGCGGAACCGTCGGGTGTGCCCGACGGTTGCTGCGTCGCTGAGCGCAATCATCACGGCCGGAAACCCATGCAGATCTTCTCCTGTCCCGCATGCGGGACGCGCGTCTACTTCCACAACCTGACCTGCACCTGCGGCGAGGAGTTGGTGTTCGATCCGGACCTGCAGAAGATGTCGGTCGACGGACCGCATTGCACCAACCGCCAGGAGATCGGCTGCAACTGGCGCGGCGAGGACACGGGCCTCTGCCGCTCATGCGCGATGACCGAAGTCGTGCCCGACCGCGGGGAGCAGGGAAACCTGGCGCTCTGGGCCGAGGCGGAGAGCGCCAAGCGATGGATGCTCGCCACTCTCGGGCGATGGGGCTGGTTCGGCCCCGACGATCCGGGCGAACGGCCGGTCTTCCGGATGCTGTCGGAGAAGACGACCAAGGGCAAGAAACCGGTCACAATGGGCCACGCCAACGGCACGATCACGATCAATGTCAGCGAGGCGCGCGATGCGGTGCTCGCCCAGCGACAGGAGAATCTCGGCGAGCTCTACCGGACGATGCTCGGCCACATGCGCCACGAGACCGCGCATTTTCTGCATGTCCGTCTGAGCGAACGCGACGGGTTCCCCGAGGCGTTCCGCGAGACTTTCGGCGACGAGCGCGCGGATTACGGCGCCGCGCTCAAGGAGCATTACGCCAATCCGAAGACACCGGGCGACGACCACATCACCCCCTACGCCACCGCCCATCCGCACGAGGACTGGGCCGAGACGCTGGCGCACCTGATGCATCTCGTCGACCTGCTGGACAGCGCGGCGGCGGCGCATCTGCGGCTGCCGGACGGGCCCCCGATCGGCTACGATGCCTATGCCGAGAGTGACACCGAGGCGCTGCTGACGCTCGCCGTCAATCTCTCCATCGCCGTCAACCATGTGAACCGCGCGATGGACCTGCCGGATCTCTATCCGTTCGTGCTGCGCTCGGGCGTGCGGCGGAAGCTGGCATTCGTCCACGACTGGCTGCGGGTGGCGCATTAGGGACGTTGCACGCAGGCTCGCGCGGCGCTATCCGCGCGGCCCATGACACGCGACACCCATCCCTCGGGCGCCCCCTGGCGCAACTTCTACGGCCGCCTCAAGGGCCACGCCCTGCGCCCCGCGCAGGAGCGCTACCTCGACGAGGACCTGCCACAGCTGCGGGTCGAGAACGTGGGCTGGGACGAGAATCCGGACCGGGATCCCATTGACCCGGCCTCGCTCTTCGGCGGGAAGCCGGTTGTGCTGGAGATCGGCTTCGGCGGCGGCGAGCACCTTGTCGAGATGGCCGGGCGCTTCCCGGATCACGGCTTCATCGGCTGCGAGCCTTACATCAACGGCGTTGCGATGATGCTCGGCAAGCTGCGCGAGAGTGGCGCGTCGAATGTGCGCGTTCATCCGGGCGACGTGCGGGATCTCTTCGACGTGCTGCCGGCGGGCAGTCTCGCCGGCGCCTATCTGCTCTATCCCGATCCCTGGCCGAAGAAGCGGCATCATCGCCGCCGGTTCGTCACTCCGGAGCATCTGCGGCCGCTGCATGCAGCCATAATCCCGGGCGCGCTCCTGCGGGTCGCGACGGACATCCCCGATTACGTGCGGCAGACCATGGAAGAGGTGCCGCGCGCCGGGTTCGAGTGGCTCGCTGAAGGCCCGCGCGACTGGCGCGAGCCCTGGGCCGGCTGGCCCTCCACGCGATACGAGCGGAAGGCGCTGCGCGAGGGCCGGGTGCCGCATTACATGGAATTCCGCCGGACTTGAGCGCAGGCCGGGGGCTCCGCCCCCGGACCCCGGGGATATTTGGATCAAGAAGAAGAGGCAGCGCCGGGCGCGATGGACGGGGCCGGGCGCGCTTGCTAACAGGCAGGGACGCACGATCCGAGGAGCCTTCATGTCGAGCCACGCCGCCCCCATTCCCATGACCGCGCGCCGCTCCGGTCCGCTCACCGGCACGGCGGAGGTGCCGGGCGACAAGTCGATCTCGCACCGGGCCCTGATCCTCGGCGCCCTCGCGGTGGGCGAGACGCGGGTGACCGGGCTGCTCGAGGGGCAGGACGTTCTCGACACCGCCAAGGCCATGCAGGCCTTCGGCGCCGACATCGAGAAGCGCGGCGACACCTGGCACGTCAACGGCGTCGGCACGGGCGGTTTCGCCGAACCCGATCAGGTCATCGACTGCGGCAATTCCGGAACTGGCGTGCGGCTCATCATGGGCGCGATGGCGACGTCGCCGATCTCCGCGACCTTCACAGGGGATGCGAGCCTCAACAAGCGGCCGATGGCGCGGGTGACCGATCCGCTGTCGCTCTTCGGGGCTCAAGCGGTCGGACGTTCGGGCGGGCGGCTGCCGATGACCATCGTCGGGGCGGCCGATCCCGTGCCGGTGCGCTACGAGACCCCGGTGCCGTCGGCTCAGGTGAAATCGGCGGTGCTTCTGGCAGGCCTCAACGCGCCCGGAGAGACCGTGGTGATCGAGCGCGAGGCGACGCGCGACCATTCCGAGCGGATGCTGACGGGGTTCGGGGCGCAGGTGTCGGTCGAGGACAGCCCCGACGGCCGCGTGATCACCCTGCGCGGCCAGCCCGAACTGCGCCCGCAGGAGATCGCAGTGCCGCGCGATCCGTCCTCGGCCGCCTTCCCGGTCTGCGCCGCGCTCATCACCGAGGGCTCGGACGTGCTGGTGCCGAATATCGGGCTCAACCCGACGCGGGCGGGGCTTTTCACCACGCTGCGCGAGATGGGCGCGGATCTCACCTACGAGAACGAGCGCGAGGAGGGCGGCGAGCCTGTCGCCAATCTGCGCGCGCGGTTCTCGCCGGATCTGCGCGGGATCGAGGTGCCGCCCGATCGCGCAGCCTCCATGATCGACGAATACCCGGTCCTGTCGGCGGTCGCGTCCTGCGCCACCGGCCGGACGCTGATGACCGGGGTCAAGGAGCTCAGGGTCAAGGAGAGCGACCGGATCGACGCGATGGCACAGGGCCTGCGGGCCTGCGGCATCGAGGTCGAGGAGGGCGAGGATTGGTGGGCCGTCACCGGAAGGGGCGCAGGCGGCGTGCCGGGCGGCGCGACGGTGGAGAGCCGTCTCGACCACCGCATCGCGATGTCGTTCCTCGTTCTGGGCTTTGCGTCGCGCGAGCCGGTCCGCGTCGACGATGCGGGCCCGATCGCGACGTCCTTCCCGATCTTCGAGCCGCTGATGACCCGGCTCGGCGCGTCGATCACCCGCGACAACGGAGTGTTCTGATGGCCTTCACCATCGCCATCGACGGCCCCGCCGCGTCCGGAAAGGGCACCATCGCCAAGCGCGTCGCCGCGCATTACGGCTTCGGGCATCTCGACACCGGGCTGCTCTACCGCGCCGTGGGGCGGCGCATGCTCGACGGCGCGGAGCCGATCGCGGCGGCGCGGGCACTCGAGGCGGCGGATCTCGGCGATGCGGCGGCGCTGCGGTCCGCGGAGGCGGGGCAGGCGGCCTCCAAGGTCGCGGCGATCCCCGAGGTGCGCGCGGCGCTGCTCGATTTCCAGCGCGCCTTCGCGCGCCGGTCGGGCGGTGCTGTCCTCGACGGGCGTGACATCGGCACGGTGATCTGTCCCGACGCCGAGGCCAAGATCTTCGTCACCGCGAGCGCCGAGGTGCGGGCGGAGCGGCGCTTTCGTGAACTCGTCGCGGGAGGGGCGGAGACGCGGTTCGAGGATGTGCTGCAGGACATTCGCGACCGGGACGAGCGGGACATGGGGCGGGCGGATGCGCCGCTGCGTCCTGCCGACGACGCGACTGAGATCGACACATCGCGGCTCGACATCGAGACGGCGGTTGCCGCGGCCATCGCGGCCGTCGAGGCGGCGCGGGGCGGATAGCCGCCCGCTCTCGTCGGGTAAACGCAAGATTACGCCGATGTATTTTGCACCGCGCGGTCATGGACCCCATGTCGGGGTCAGACCGGACGCGGAGAGCGCGACCGGCATCCACAGACTGGAAAGGAGCAGCCATGTTCCCGACGCGCAAGATCACCGCCGCCACCCTGGCCGCCGCCATCGCAGCCGTTCCGGCATCCTTCGTCGCCGCTCAGGAGAGCTCCACAGGCGACATGCAGACCGAGACGCAGTCGCAGGACGAGATGCAGCAGAGCGAGCAGTCCGCACCGGCGACCGGCGACGAGACGACCGCGCAGAGCGACCAGCAGACGCCGGTCTTCGAGGACGAGCAGATCGAGGCGTTCGCGTCGGCTGTCATGGAAGTCACTGAAATCCGTGACCAATACGCATCGCAGCTGCAGGGCGTCGAGGATGAGGCCCAGCAGAAGGAGATCATCGAGGAGGCGAACACCGAGATGCGCGCCGCCATCGAGGAGACCGAGGGGCTGTCGTTCGAGGATTATATGGCGATCAACCGCGCCGCGTCCATGGACGAGGAACTGAACCAGAAGATCGCCCAGCGCCTGCAGGAAATGCAGAGCGAAGACGCGGGCTGATCCGAGCCTCACACGGACCTGTTCCGGGTTTTCGGGCGGATCCTCTCGGGTCCGCCCTTTTTATGGCCGACAGGGCTGTCCCCGAGGGGATTGTACGAAACGCAAGAAGTCCGGGGAGTTTCGTACCGAATGGTATCGCTAGCGCGGGCCGTGCGCGAAGCCGTCGCCGCACGGGGCGCCGGGATCGCCGGGACGGGCACGCCGGTCGCGGCGGTCCGACGGGACGTCGCGGGGAAACGTTCGCAAGATGTCGCCGGTCTCGATGCGCATCCCGCGGGACGGAGGCGCCATGCCGCGGCGACGGGCGGACACCCGCGGCGCGTGACGGCAGGGTCGGAGTGGCGCGGCGCGCGGACGGGGCGGCGCGGCCAGTGCCGGCGGACTTGCGTTAACGTCGCGTTGGACGTATACCGCGCGGCGTCACCAGAGCGAAAACGCCGCAGGACAGGGATCGAGCAGGGTCGGAACCACCGGCCCTCTTTGTTTTGCGCATCGCCCCCGACCAACCCAAGACCGGTGGAGACAACCACCCGGCCAGCATAACGACGTCAAAGGAAACACGTAAGCTACATGGCTCAGAACGCATCCATGGAGGACTTCGAGGCCCTCCTTAACGAAAGCCTCGAAATGGACACGCCCAACGAGGGCAGTGTCGTCAAGGGCAAGGTCATCGCCATCGAGGCGGGCCAGGCCATCATCGATGTCGGCTACAAGATGGAAGGCCGCGTCGATCTCAAGGAATTCGCGAATCCCGGCGAAGATTCCGGCATCACCGTCGGCGACGAGGTGGAGGTCTACCTCCGCGCGGCAGAGAATGCCCGCGGCGAGGCCGTCATCAGCCGCGACATGGCACGCCGCGAGGAAGCCTGGGACCGTCTCGAGAAGGCCTACGGCGAGGACGCCCGCGTCGAGGGCGCGATCTTCGGCCGCGTCAAGGGCGGCTTCACCGTCGATCTCGGCGGCGCCGTGGCGTTCCTGCCCGGCTCCCAGGTCGACGTGCGCCCCGTGCGTGACGCAGGCCCGCTCATGGGCCTCAAGCAGCCGTTCCAGATCCTCAAGATGGACCGCCGCCGCGGCAACATCGTGGTCTCGCGCCGTGCGATCCTCGAGGAGAGCCGCGCCGAGCAGCGCGCCGAAGTCATCGCCAACCTCGAAGAGGGCCAGGCGGTCGACGGCGTGGTCAAGAACATCACCGAGTACGGCGCGTTCGTCGATCTCGGCGGCGTCGACGGCCTGCTGCACGTGACCGACATGGCGTGGCGCCGCGTGAACCACCCGTCCGAGATCCTCGCGATCGGCGAGACGGTCAAGGTTCAGGTCATCAAGATCAACCGCGAGACGCACCGCATCAGCCTCGGCATGAAGCAGCTGCAGGAAGATCCGTGGGATCTGGTGGCGGCGAAGTACCCGCTGGCCTCCGTGCATACCGGCCGCGTCACCAACATCACCGATTACGGCGCCTTCGTGGAGCTGGAACCGGGGGTCGAGGGTCTTGTCCACGTCTCCGAGATGAGCTGGACCAAGAAGAACGTGCATCCGGGCAAGATCGTCTCCACCTCCCAGGAGGTCGAGGTCATGGTGCTCGAGATCGATCAGGCCAAGCGCCGCGTGTCGCTCGGTCTCAAGCAGACCCAGCGCAACCCGTGGGAAGTCTTCGACGAGCAGTTCCCGCCGGGAACCGAGGTCGAGGGCGAGGTCAAGAACATCACCGAGTTCGGTCTGTTCGTCGGCCTCGAAGGCGACATCGACGGCATGGTCCACCTTTCGGACCTTTCCTGGGACGAGCGTGGCGAGGACGCCATCCAGAACTACCGCAAGGGCGACGTCGTCCAGGCCGTGGTTCAGGACACCGACGTCGAGAAGGAGCGCATCTCGCTCTCCATCAAGGCGCTGGGCGGCGACAAGTTCGCCGAGGCGGCCGGCGGCATCAAGCGCGGCTCGATCGTGACCTGCGAGGTCACCGCGATCGAGGACGGCGGCATCGAGGTGGAATACGAGGGCATGAAGTCCTTCATCCGCCGCTCCGACCTGTCGCGTGACCGTGCGGAGCAGCGCCCCGAGCGCTTCTCGGTCGGCGACAAGATCGACGTGCGCGTGACCAACGTCGACATGAAGACGCGTCGCCTGGGCCTCTCGATCAAGGCCCGCGAGATCGCCGAAGAGAAGGAAGCGGTCGAGCAGTACGGCTCCTCCGACTCGGGCGCATCGCTCGGCGACATCCTCGGCGCGGCGCTGAACCGCGACGACGAGTAAGCGCTCCGGGCCACGTGCCCGCGGCGCAGGGGCCCCGGCCGGGAACGGCCGGGGCCTTTTTGCGTCTCGAATCGAGTGGGGCGCTCCCGCATCCTGAACGTGTGGGAGCGCGCCGCGCGGTCGCCGGAATCGTGACCCGATCCGCAACGCCCCCGCAAAATCCGGCGAAGTGGCGCCGAATGAAGCATTTTTCGGAATCGTTTCGGTTTTCGAATGCATGCTCACCCCCTATAGTGCCCTGTCAGAACCGGTGGGTGGGCCAAGGGCTTCAGGGGGATACGTGACCATGATCAGGTCGGAACTGATCCAGAAGATCGCGGATGAGAACCCGCATCTCTACCAGCGCGACGTGGAGCGGATCGTGAACACGATCTTCGAGGAGATCGTCTCGGCGATGGCCCGGGGCGACCGGGTCGAGCTGCGCGGCTTCGGCGCCTTCTCGGTCAAGAAGCGGGACGCAAGGGTGGGCCGCAACCCCCGGACCGGCGAGTCGGTTGACGTCGACGAGAAACACGTGCCTTTCTTCAAGACCGGCAAACTGCTACGCGACCGTCTGAACGGAAAGGCCTGACCTCCCCATGCGCTACATCCGATACGCTTTCCTCGCGATCCTGGCAGCCATCCTCGTCTGCGTGGCGCTGGCGAACCGGTCGATGGTGACGCTGCAGCTGCTGCCGCCGGACGTCGCGACGCTCTTCGGGGTGCAGTACGGCGTCTCACTGCCGCTGTTTCTGGTCATCTTCATCGGGATCGTGGCGGGGCTGCTGATCGGCTTCGTCTGGGAATGGCTGCGCGAGCACAAGCACCGCTCGGCCGCGGCCCGGCGCGAGGCGGAGGCCAGGCGCCTCGAGCGGGAGCTCAAGCGCACCCGCGCCGAGCGCGACCAGGGCAAGGACGAGGTGCTCGCCATCCTCGACCAGCCGCGCGGCCAGAAGGCCTGACGCGGACCGGGGCGCTGCCCCGGACCCCGGAGTATTTCTGCCAAGAAGAAGACGGGAGCGTGCGCCATGGACGTGCGGGTTAAGATCTGCGGCCTGACGCGGGCCGAGGACGTCGCCGCCGCGGGGCGGGCGGGCGCGGCCTATGGCGGGTTCGTCTTCTTCCCGCGCTCGCCCCGGGCGGTGAGCGTCGTGGCGGCGCGGGCGCTGGCGCTGGAGGCGCCGGTCGGGCTCGCGAAGGTCGGGCTGATGGTCGATCCGGAGGATGCGCTGCTCGACGCCGTGATGGCGGAGGTGCCGCTCGACATGGTGCAGCTGCACGGCAGCGAGAGCCCGGAGCGGGTGGCGGAGGTGCGGGCGCGCACCGGGCTGCCGGTGATGAAGGCCCTGGGGATCGCGTCCGAGGAGGATGTCGGCCGGATCGCGCTCTACGGCCGGGTGGCGGATCAGCTGCTGCTCGACGCCAAGGCCCCGAAGGGGGCGGAGCTGCCGGGCGGCAACGGGCTCGCCTTCGACTGGCGGCTGATCGCGGGGCGGCGGGTGCCGGTGCCATGGATGCTGGCGGGGGGGCTGACGCCGGACAATGTGGCGCGGGCGGTCGAGATGACCGGGGCGCGGCAGGTGGACGTCTCCTCGGGCGTCGAGGCGGAGCCGGGGCTGAAGGATGCCGCGAAGATCGAGGCCTTCGTGCGGGGCGCTCGGGGCGCCGAGGTCGTGCCGAAGCTCTGAGCGGGGCGGGCCGCGCCGGGGGCGCCTGCGACGTTGGCCGTTCCCGCGCCTCGGGTGACGCGCGGGGCGACCCCGTGGCAACGCGGTCGGCGCGACATTGCCGCGATGCGCCGTGCCTTGCCGGGCTGTGTCCGCCGGCCGTGCCCGGGTCAGAGCCAGGCGGAGCGGCCGGTGCCGACCGCTTCGGCGACGGAGGCGAATCCTTCCGATGCGAGCCGCGTGTCGAGATCCCGCGCGATGCGGGCGGCGAGGCCCGGTCCCTCGTAGACGAGGGCGGTGTAGAGCTGCACCGCGGAGGCGCCCGCGCGGATCTTCTCATACGCCTGATCGGCGGAGCCGACGCCGCCGACGCCGATCAGCGGGAGCTTTCCTCCCGTGAGCTGCGAAAGCCGCGCGAGGATGCGGGTCGAGCGGTCGAAGAGCGGCGCGCCGGAGAGGCCGCCGGTTTCCCCCGCATGCGGAGAGCGCAGCCCGTCGCGGGAGAGCGTGGTGTTCGTGGCGATCACCCCGTCGATGCCGGAGGCGAGGGCGACCTCGGCCACGTCCCGGAGGCCGTTCTCGTCGAGGTCGGGGGCGATCTTGAGGAAGATCGCGGGGCGGGAAGTCAGGGCGTCCCTCGCCTCGAGCACCCCGCCGAGAAGCGCGGCGAGCGCGTCCTTGCCCTGCAGATCGCGCAGGCGCTCGGTGTTGGGGGACGAGACGTTCACCGTCGCGAAGTCGAGATGGGCGCCGCAGCGGGCCAGTACCGCGGCGAAATCGCCCGCGCGGTCGGCGCTGTCCTTGTTGGCGCCGAGGTTGAGGCCGATCACCGCGTCCCGGGGGCGGGCCTCGAGCCGGGCGGCGATCGCCTCCATCCCGTCGTTGTTGAAGCCGAAGCGGTTGATCGCCGCGCGGTCCTCGGTCAGGCGGAAGAGCCGCGGCGCGGGATTGCCGGGCTGCGGGCGGGGCGTCGCCGCGCCGACCTCGAGAAAGCCGAAGCCGCAGCGCGCGAGCGGCGCCATCGCGACCGCGTTCTTGTCGAAGCCGGCGGCGAGGCCGACGGGGTTGTGCAGTCTCAGGCCCGCGACCTGGCATTTCAGGCGCTCGCCGGTGACGAGGCCCGGCTGCGGCACGAGACCCGCTTGCAGCGCCCGGAGCGCGAGCCCGTGGGCGCGCTCGGGCTCCATCCGGTGCAGGAGCGCGAGGCCGGCGCGTTCGGCGAGGCTCACAGCAGGTCGCCGAAATCGTGGGCGCCGCCGCGGAGGGGCAGGGGCTTGGCCCAGAGCACCTCTTCGCGCCGCAGGGGGCGGTATAGGTGTGGGAAGAGCGCGCCGCCGCGCGAGGGCTCCCATTTCAGGGCGTCGCCGAGCGTGTCCGCATCGAGCGCGGCGAGGATCAGGCCGTCCTCGCCCGCGAAATGCTTTTCGGCGGTGCCGGGGGCGGTCTCGGCGGTCGAGAAGTGGATGTAGCCGTCGGCGAGGTCCACCGGCGCGCCGGTGGTTTCGCCGTCCCGTTCGAGGGCCTGCCATTCACCGGCGCGGAAGATCTTGTAGATGAGCGTCATGGCACCGCTCATGCCGCGCGCGCGATGCCCGGTCAAGCGGGCGGGGGTGACGCAGGGTCGGCCATGTCACAGGACTTTGACAAGGGCCCTGCCGCGCGGCAGCATCGCCGCAGAAGAACATCATCCGACAGAGAGGTCCTCCATGTCACATCGTCTTTGGGCAGGCACCGCCGCGCTCGCACTCTGCGCCGGGGCGGCGCAGGCCGATTACGAGCTCACCATCCTGCACACGAACGATTTCCATGACCGGTTCGAGCCGATCTCGGCCTACGATTCGACCTGTTCGGAGGAGGACAACGCGGCGGGCGAATGCTTCGGCGGGATCGCGCGGCTGGTGACGGCGGTCGAGGCCGCGCGCGCGGAGGCGGAGACGGACGTTCTGCTGCTCGATGCGGGTGACTGGTTCCAGGGTTCGCTGTTCTTCACCGAATACGGCGGCGCGCTCGCCGCGGAATTCATGTCCGGGCTCGATTACGACGCCATGGCCGTCGGCAACCACGAGTTCGACAACGGGCCCGAGGGGCTGGCCGAATTCCTCGACGGCGTCGAGTTCCCCGTGCTCTCGGCCAATATCGACGTGAGCAGGAGCAACGTGCTCGCGGACCGGGTGGGAAGCTCCGCGGTGATCGAGACCGAGAGCGGCGCGCGCATCGGCGTCGTGTCGGTCCTCGCCGAGGACACGCCCGAGACCTCGTCGCCGGGCCAGAACGTGGTGTTCTCGCCGATCGTCGAGGCGGCGCAGGCCGAGATCGACAGCCTGAGCGAGCAGGGCGTCGACAAGATCGTCCTCCTGACCCATGTGGGCTTCAAGCAGGACCAGCGGCTCGCCGAGGAGGTGAGCGGCGCGGACGTCGTGATCGGCGGCCACAGCCACACGCTGCTCGGCGACATGGAGGGTGCGGCGGACTCCTATCCCGCCACCGTGGGCGAGGTGCCGATCTACACCGCCTATGCCTACGGCAAGTATCTGGGGAAGATCACCCTGACCTTCGACGACGAGGGCAACGTGACCGATGCGGGCGGCGCGCCGATCCTGCTCGATGCCTCGGTGGAAGAGGACGAGGAGGCGAAGGCCCGCGTTGCCGAGCTCGCCGAACCGCTTGAAGAGCTCCGGTCGACGGTCATCGCCGAGTCCTCGGCGCCCATCGACGGCGCGCGAGAGACCTGCCGGGCGGGCGAGTGCGAGATGGGCAACCTCGTCACCGACGCGATGCTCGACCGCGTGAAGGATCAGGGCATCGAGGTCGCCATCACCAATGGCGGCGGCCTGCGCGCCTCGATCGACGAGGGCGAGGTCACCATGGGCGAGGTGCTGACGGTGCTGCCGTTCCAGAACACGCTCTCGACCTTCCGGGTGTCCGGGTCCGTGATCAAGGAGGCGCTCGAGAACGGCGTCAGCCAGATGGAGGAGGCCGGCGGCCGCTTCCCGCAGGTGGCGGGCATGTCCTTTGCGGTCGACAGCGCCGCCGAGGTGGGCAGCCGCGTGTCGGACATCATGATCGGCGAGGAGGCTCTCGATCCCGAGAAGATGTACGGCGTCGTGTCGAACAACTACGTCCGCAACGGCGGCGACGGTTACGCGATGTTCGTGGATGCCGAGGACGCCTACGATTTCGGGCCGGATCTCGCGGATGTGACGGCGGAGTACCTCTCCGCGAACAGCCCCTACGAGCCCTTCACCGAAGACCGCATCAGCGTCGAGTGACGGGGCCGGGCGGGCGCGAGAGCGCCCGCCTTTGCCTATACGGTCTAAGCGGCTATCACGGGGCTCGAACGAACCGGAGCCCCCCTCGATGGTCACCCTCGCCGAGCATTACGACGCCTATCCCTATCCCGAGCGCGACCCTTCCGAGGAGCGCAGGCGTCTGATCACCGGCTCTCCCTCGCATCCGCTGGAGATGGACCACGCGCTCTGGGGCGGCGCGCGCGACTGGTCGAGGCCGCTGCGCGCGCTCGTCGCGGGGGGCGGCACCGGGGACGGGCTGATCCAGCTGGCGCAGGTGCTGAAGAGCGCGGGGGCGCCGGCGGAGATCACCTATCTCGACCTCTCGGCCTCGGCCCGCAGGGTCGCGGAGGAGCGGGCGCGGGTGCGGGGGCTCGACATCACGTTCCGCACCGGATCGCTGCTCGAGGCCGGGGAGCACGGGCCCTTCGACTACATCGATTGCTGCGGCGTGCTGCACCATCTGGACGATCCCGAGGCGGGGTTCCGCGCGCTGCGCGCCGCGCTCGCGCCAGGTGGCGGGATGGGGATGATGGTCTACGCGCCTTACGGGCGCTCGGGGGTCTATCCGCTGCAGGAGGCGTTCGGCGCGATACTGGGCGGGCTGCCGCCCGAGGAGCGGCTGAACGCAGCGAAGGGGATCATGGGAGGGGTGCCGCAGGGCCATCCGTTCCGGAGCAATCCGAACCTCGTCGATCATGCGGCCTCGGATGCCGGGTTCTACGACCTTCTGCTGCACGGGCAGGACCGGCCTTACAGCGTGACCGAGCTGCTCGAGACGTTCGATGCGACGGGCTGGCAGCTGGCGCGGTTCGCGATGCCGGGGCTCTACGATCTCGGGGCGCTGACGCCGCACGGGGCGGACCTGCCTGAGCGGGCGCGGATGGCGGCGGCGGAGAAGCTGCGGGGCACGATCAAGACCCATATCGCCTACGCAGTGCCGGAAGGGGCCGAGGTGCCGAAGGCGTCGGTGCGTGACACGAAGCTCGTGCCGCATCTGCGGGGGCTGAAGGCGGATGCGGCGGCGCGGGCGGTCGCGGCGGGCAAGCCGCTGCCGCTGCGGCTTGGCTCCGAGACGCGGGAGCTGAGCCTGCCGAAGGGGGCCGCGCCGCTTCTCGGCGCCATCGACGGGCGTCGGAGCGTCGCCGAGATCTCGGCCACAGTCCGCCTCGATCCGATCGCCGCCGCGTCGCATTGGGGGCGGATCGAGGCGGCGCTGGCACCCTGGGGGCTGATGCTGCTCTCGGGCCTGCTGCGCCGGCGCTGAGGGAGGGACGCGCGCATGTGCGGACGCTTTTCGGTGACCCTGCCGCCCGAGGCGATGGCGCAGCTCTTCGCCGCGGTGCCGGCGAACGATCTGCCTGAGGTGCCGAATCTGAACGTGCGGCCGACGCAATCCGTCTTTGCGGTGCGGACGGACGAGACCGGGACGCGGCGGCTCGAGGGGATGCGCTGGGGCTTCCTGCCGCATTGGTACAAGACCGCGAAGGACTGGCCGCTGCTGATCAACGCGCGGGCCGAGACGGTGGCCGAGAAGCCCGCCTTTCGCGAGGCGGCGCGGGCGCGGCGGTGCCTGATCCCGTCCTCGGGGTTCTACGAATGGAAAACCTACGAGGACGGCGCCAAGCAGCCCTACCTCATCACCCGCGCGGATGCGGAACCGCTGGTGATGGCGGGGATCTGGCAGGTCTGGGAGCGGGAGGGCGAGCGGCTCAGCACCTGTGCCATCGTCACGACGGCGGCGGCGGGGGCGATGGCGGAGCTGCACAGCCGGATGCCCGTGGTGCTGGAGCGGGAGGACTGGGCGCTCTGGCTCGGCGAGGCGGGAAAGGGCGCGGCGCGGCTGATGCGGTCCGCGCCGGAGGGATTGCTCTCCTTCGAGGCGCGCGCCCCGGGTTAGGCGCGCGGGTCAGCCGGCGTCGCCCGAGGGGACCGGGACCTCCCATTCGATGTAGCCGACCGCGGCCTCGCCGCTCGTGGATTGAGACGCGGGGCGGGAATAGGCCTTGGTCATGCCCTCGACGACCGGGATCGTGGCGGTGGCGTCGACATCGATGAGATCGCTCGCCCAGCTGCCGTCGGTCGCGGCGATCGTGGCGGTGGCGCCGCCCGCGTTGACGAAGCGGATGGTGTCTCCGGGCGCGGCATAGATGGTTTCGGGGAAGTAGCCGCCCCGCACGATGATGACCTCGTGCTCGGCGGCGAACGCCGGCGCGGCGAGCGCGGCGGCGAGAAGGGGGGCGGCCTTGATCAGACGGGACATGGTGCGAGCCTCACTGGTGACACGAAAACCCGGGCGTTATGGGGCCTGTCTGGTAATGCCGGTTTCGGGCCGAATTGAGGCCGGACGAAGGACGCCACCCGCTTGACCCTACTCGCCGCATCGCCTAAGCCATGGCCTACCGAGCGGGCATGGTGAAATGGTATCACACGAGCCTTCCAAGCTCTTGGTGCGGGTTCGATTCCCGCTGCCCGCTCCAGATCTTCCCCCCCTGACACGCCTTCGCATCCCCCTGCGGCCTCGCGCCGCTTGACCCCGGCTCTCAGAATGGCAGAACGGGTTCGCATCTGGAACGGAGGGGCGCATGGCTCGAGATACCGCGCATGCGGGCGCGCAGGACGAGCGGGCGAAGTCGCGCAAGCTGGGCATGCTGGCGCGGCTCTGGCCGTTTCTCGATCCCTATCGGGCGCTTCTCGCCGCCGCGCTCGCCTCGCTGGTGCTGACCGCCGCGGTGTCGCTGGTGCTGCCGCTGGCGGTGCGCCGCGTGGTGGACAATTTCGAGGGGCCGGATGCAGCGCTGCTCGACCAGTACTTCCTCGCCGCGCTCGGCATCGCGGGCCTGCTCGCGCTCGGCACGGCGCTGCGCTACGCGCTGGTGACGCGGCTGGGCGAGCGGGTGGTCGCGGATATCCGCAAGGCGGTGTTCGACCGGGTGATCGGCCTGTCGCCAGTGTTCTATGAGAAGGTCATGACCGGCGAGGTGCTGAGCCGGATCACCACCGACACCACGTTGATCCTGTCGGTCATCGGCTCGTCGATCTCGATCGCGCTGCGCAACGCGCTGCTGCTGGTGGGCGGCATCGGCCTGATGATCGCGACCTCGTGGAAGCTGACCGCGATGGTGCTGCTGATCGTGCCGGCGGTGGTGGTGCCGATCCTCGTGCTCGGGCGGCGGCTGCGCAGTCTCAGCCGCGAGAGCCAGGACTGGATCGCGGCCTCCTCGGGATCGGCCTCCGAGGCGCTGCTCGCGGTGCAGACGGTGCAGAGCTACACCCACGAGGCGATCTCGAAGGCCGGGTTCGCGAGCGTGACGGAAAAGAGCTTCGATGCGACGCGGCGGCGGATCTTCACGCGGGCGATCCTGACGGCGATCGTGATCTTCCTCGTCTTCACCGGCATCGTCGGCGTGCTCTGGATGGGCGCGTGGGACGTGCGCGCCGGAGAGATGACCGTGGGCGCGCTGGTGCAGTTCCTGATCTACTCGGTGATGGTCGCGGGCGCGGTCGCGGC
Organism: Roseivivax halodurans JCM 10272; assembly: GCF_000521785.1. Classification (GTDB taxonomy): domain Bacteria; phylum Pseudomonadota; class Alphaproteobacteria; order Rhodobacterales; family Rhodobacteraceae; genus Roseivivax; species Roseivivax halodurans. The sequence continues at coordinate 52,137 of NZ_JALZ01000015.1, read as the reverse complement.
CCTGTCGGAGATCTTCGGCGAGCTTCAGCGCGCCGCCGGCGCTACCGAGCGGCTGGTCGAGCTGCTCGACGCCGAGGACGCGATCACCGATCCCGAGAGCCCCGAGACGCTCCCCGAGCCGGTGCGCGGCGCGGTGCGGTTCGAGGACGTGTCGTTCTCCTACCCCTCGCGGCCGGGGATCGCCGCGCTCGACCACGTGGATCTCGACGTGAAGCCCGGAGAGACCGTCGCCATCGTCGGGCCCTCGGGGGCGGGCAAGTCGACGCTCATCCAGCTCCTCCAGCGCTTCTACGATCCGGACGAGGGGCGGGTGATGCTCGACGGCGTGCCGCTCGACCGGCTCGCGCGGCGGGAGTTCCGCCGCCACCTCGCGCTCGTGCCGCAGGACCCGGTGATCTTCGCCGCCTCGGCGCGGGACAACATCCGGTTCGGGCGCCCCGATGCGGACGAGGCCGAGATCGAGGCGGCGGCGCGCGCGGCGGCGGCGCACGACTTCATCGCGCGGCTGCCCGAGGGCTACGACACCTGGCTCGGCGAGCGGGGCGTGATGCTGTCGGGCGGGCAGAAACAGCGCATTGCGATCGCACGGGCGATCCTGCGGGACGCGCCGGTGCTGCTCCTCGACGAGGCGACCTCGGCGCTCGATGCCGAGAGCGAGCGGGCGGTGCAGGCGGCGGTGGACGAGCTCTCGCGCAGCCGCACCACGCTGATCGTCGCGCATCGGCTCGCCACCGTGAAGAAGGCGGACCGGATCGTGGTGATGGAGGACGGGCGCATCGTCGCGACCGGCGGGCACGACGCGCTGGTCGCCGAGGGCGGGCTCTATGCGCGGCTCGCGCGGCTGCAGTTCACCGACGGCATCGCCGCGGAATAGCCGCCGGCCGCAACGGCGGGCTTGGCAAACGGCGCGCAAGACACGACAAGCGGGCCCAGCATCCCCTTGAGGAGGACCGACATGCCCCGAGCCCTGTTCCCGACGCTCGCCGCCGCCGTTCTGGCGTCACTGCCCGCCGCCGCGCAGGAGGGGGAGCCGATCAAGATCGGCGAGATCAACCACTTCACGCGCATGCCGGCCTTCGCCGAACCCTACCGCCGGGGCATCGAGATGGCGGTCGAGGAGATCAACGAGGCGGGCGGCGTGCTCGGGCGGCCGCTCGAGTTTGTCTTCCGCGACGATCAGGGCGAGCCCGGCGAGGCCATCAAGATCGCCGAGGAGCTGATGCGGCGCGAGGGCACGGTGATGATCACCGGCTCGATCCTGTCGAACGTGGGCCTCGCGATCTCCTCGCTCGCGGCGCGGCGGGAATTCGTCTACCTCGCCTCGGAGCCGCTCGCCGACGCGCTGACCTGGGGCCAGGGCAACGCCTGGACCTTCCGGCTGCGGCCGTCCACCTACATGCAGGCGGCGATGCTGGCCGAGGCCGCGGCCGGGACGGACGCCGTGACCTACGCGACGATCGCCCCCAACTACGCCTACGGCAAGGATGCGGTCGCGGCGTTCAAGGAGGTGCTGACCGAGCTCAAGCCCGACGTGGAGTTCGTCGCCGAGCAATGGCCGCCGCTCTTCGACATCGACGCGGGCGCCGAGGTGCAGGCGCTGGAGCGCGCCAAGCCCGACGCGATCTACAACGTCACCTTCGGCACGGATCTCGCGAAGTTCGTGCGCGAGGGCGAGACCCGCGGCCTCTTCGAGGACCGGCAGGTCTACGGGCTCCTCTCGGGCGAGCCCGAATATCTCGAGCCGCTCGGCGCCGAGGCGCCCGAGGGCTGGGTGGTCACCGGCTATCCCTGGTACGATTTCGAGGACGGCGCGGGCGCGGAGTTCGTGTCGGCCTACGAGGCGCGCTGGGACGAGACGCCGAAGAACGGCTCGAACGTCGGCTACGCGACGGCGCTGTCGGTCGCCGCGGCGATCGAGACGGCGGGCTCGACCGAGAGCGCGGCGATCCGCGAGGCCTTCGAGGGGCTGACCGTCGCCGTGCCCGCCGGCGAGATCACCTACCGCGAGATCGACAACCAGGCGACGCACGGGGCCTGGGTCGGCACGACCGCGCTCAGGGACGGCGGGGGCGTCATGGTGGACTGGACCTACGAGGACGGCGCCGATTGCCTGCCGTCCGACGAGCGCGTGCGCGAGCTGCGCCCCGCCGACTGACGCCGCGAGGGCGGTGCCGCGGCCCCGCCCTCGCCGCCAAGCGGAGACGCTCATGGGCCTGATCCTTGCGCAGCTGCTGACCGGCCTCGCCAATGCCGGGGCGCTCTTCATGGTCGCGTCCGGGCTGTCGCTGATCTTCGGCGTGACGCGGATCGTGAACTTCGCGCATGGCTCGTTCTACATGCTCGGCGCCTATGTGGGCTGGTCCGCGATGCAGGTCCTGCCGGGGGCGCTGGGCTTCTGGGGGGCGATCCTCGTCGCGGGGGTCATCGTCGGGCTCGTCGGCGCGGCGGTCGAGATGCTGATCCTGCGCCGGGTCTACGCCGCGCCCGAGCTCTTCCAGCTGGTCGCGACCTTCGGCGTGATCCTCGTGGTGCAGGATCTGGCGCTGATGATTTGGGGGCCGACGGACCTTCTCGGGCCGCGCGCGCCGGGGCTGACGGGCGTGGTGCGGGTGATGGGCGAGCCGGTGCCGCAATACGACCTCGCCCTCATCGCGATCACGCCCGGGGTGGCGCTGGCGCTCTGGTACCTCATCGCGAAGACGCGGGTCGGCATCCTCGTGCGCGCCGCGACGCAGGACCGCGAGATGGTCGGCGCGCTGGGCGTGAACCAGAGTTGGCTCTTCACCGGCACGTTCTTCCTCGGCTGCGCGCTCGCCGGCCTCGGCGGCGCGCTGCAGCTGCCGAAAGGGGGCGCGGACCTGCTGATGGATTTCACCATTCTCGCGCAGGTCTTCGTCGTGGTGGTGATCGGCGGCATGGGATCGCTGCCGGGGGCGCTGATCGCGAGCGTGCTGATCTCGGTGATCAACGTCTTCGGGGTGGCGTACCTGCCCCAATCGACGCTGGTCCTCACCTATGTCGTCATGGTCGCGGTGCTGATATGGTGGCCCTTCGGGCTCCTCGGGCGCGCGGAGGTCGCGGGCGAGCTCGGGCAGGTCGGCGCGCCCGAGGAGCCGGTCCGTCCGGCGGGCTGGCCGGTGCGGGCGGGCGTCGCCGCGGCGCTCGTCCTCCTGGCGACGCTGCCCGCCTGGGGCGGCGGCTTCGCGCTGGTGCTGGCGACCGACATCCTGATCTTCTGCCTCTTCGCCGCCTCGCTGCATTTCCTGCTCGGGCAGGGCGGGCTCGTCTCCTTCGGACATGCGGCGTTCTACGGCGGCGGCGCCTATGTCGCGGCTCTGCTCGTGCGTCACGCGGACACGCCGATGGAGCTGGCGCTGATCCTCGCGCCCCTCGGCGCGGGGCTCGGCGCGCTGATCGTCGGCTGGGTCGCGCTTCGCGCCAGCGGGGTCTATTTCGCGATGCTGACGCTCGCCTTCGCGCAGCTTCTGTGGTCGCTCGTCTACCAGTGGGGCGACGTGACGGGCGGAGACGACGGGATCGTCGGGATCTGGCCCGCGGACTGGGCCTCGGGCGGCGCGGCGTTCTTCTGGTTGACGCTGGTCCTCTGCGTCGGCGGCATCCTTGTGCTGCGCCACGCCGCCCACGCGCCCTTCGGCTACGCGCTGCGCGCCTCGCGCGACGCGCCGCTCCGCGCGGAGGCGACGGGACTCGACACGCGCCGCATCCGTCTGGTCGCCTTCGCCTTCGCCGGCGCAATGGCGGGGCTCGCGGGCGGGCTCTTCACCTTCTCCAAGGGCTCGGTCTTTCCCAACGAGCTCGAGATCGCGCGCAGCTTCGATGCGCTCATCGTCGTGTTCCTCGGCGGGGTGAAGACGCTCTCGGGCGGCTGGGTCGGCGGCGGCGTCTTCAAGAGCGCCGAGGACCTGCTGACCCGCTTCGACTACTGGCGCCTCGCACTCGGCCTTCTGATCATCGCGGTGGTCATCGCCGCCCCCGAGGGTATCGTCGGCACGTTGAAGCGCCTCGCCCGCCGGCAGGGGGGTGAGGACAGATGACCGCGTCCCCCCTTCTTCTTGGTACAAATACTCCGGGAGCGCGAGGGCAGAGCCCTCGCTCCGCAAGCCGCCATCCCGCGGAAGGTGGCCCGCGATGACCCCCGTCCTCGAAGCCCGGCATCTGACGCGCCACTTCGGCGCGATCCGCGCCGTCGACGATGTGAGTTTTGCGCTGGCGCCGGGCGAGCTTCTGGCGCTGATCGGGCCGAACGGGGCGGGCAAGTCCACCTGTTTCAACATGGCGATGGGGCAGCTTGCGCCAAGCTCGGGGCAGGTGCTGCTCGAGGGGCGCGACATCACCGGATGGCCCGCGCGGCGGATCTGGCGGGCGGGCGTCGGGCGGACGTTCCAGATCACCGCGACCTATGCCTCGATGCGGGTGATCGAGAACGTGCAGATGGCGTGCCTCTCGCATCACCGGCGGACCTTTTCGCTGATCCCTCGCGCCCACCGTCTCTACCGCGACGAGGCGATGGCGCTGCTCGAGACCGTCGGCATGGGGGCGCAGGCCGAGCGGCACGCGGCGATCCTCGCCTACGGGGACCTCAAGCGGCTGGAGCTGGCGATGGCGCTGGCGCATGCACCGAGGCTCCTCCTGATGGACGAGCCGACCGCGGGGATGGCGCCCGGCGAGCGCGCGGCGCTGATGGAGCTGGTCGCCGGGATCGTGGCGGAGCGGGGGACGGCGGTGCTCTTCACCGAGCACGACATGGACGTCGTCTTTGGCCATGCGCAGAGGATCATGGTGATGAACCGCGGGCAGATCATCGCGGATGGCACCCCGCAGGCGATCCGCGGCGATGCCCGCGTGCGGGAGGTCTATCTCGGCGGCGGGGCGATCACGGCGGGGAGGGGCGCGGATGGCTGATCCCATGCTCTCCGTCTCGGGGCTCGAGACCTTCTACGGCCGCGCCCAGGTGCTGCACGGCGTGAGCTTCGACGCCCGTGCCGGAGAGGTCGTGGCGCTCCTCGGGCGCAACGGGGCGGGCAAGACGACGACGCTCAAGTCCGTCATGCAGCTCGTGCCGCCGCGGCGGGGGCGGGTGACGTTCCGGGGGCAGGACATCACGCGCTGGCCGCCGCACCGGGTCGCCAAGGCGGGGCTCGGCTACGTGCCCGAGGAGCGGCGCATCTTCACGCAGCTGACGGTTGCCGAGAACCTCGAGGTCGGGCGCCAGAGGCCGCGGGAGGGCGCGGCCCCCTGGACCGAGGCGGCGCTCTTCGATCTCTTTCCGAACCTCGCGGAGCGGCGCGGCAATCTCGGCAAGGCGCTCTCGGGCGGGGAGCAGCAGATGCTGACCATCGCGCGGACGCTGATGGGCAACCCCAGCCTCGTCCTCCTCGACGAGCCGTCCGAGGGTATTGCGCCGGTGATCGTCGAGCAGATGGCCGCCGCGATCCTGCGGCTCAAGTCCGAAGGGCTGACGGTGCTGCTCTCCGAGCAGAACCTGCATTTCGCCCATGCGGTCGCGGACCGTGCGGTGATCCTCGAACACGGGGCCGTGCGCTTCGACGGCACTCTCGCGGAGCTCGATGCGCAGCCGCAGGTGCGGGACGCCTACCTGTCGGTCTGACGCTGCGCGGGCGGGTCAGACCGGCGCGTAGCTTAAACGGATGACATCCTGCCCGATGCGATCGCAGCTCAGGAGCCGCAGGGGCGGGCGCGGGCCCGCGAAATAGGGCGTGCCGTGCCCGAGCACCACGGGATGCAGGTAGATGCGGTACTCGTCGATCAGCCCGAGCCCGGTCAGGCTGTGCGCGAGGTCGGGTCCCGCCACCTCGATCTCGCCTTCGATGTCGGATTTCAGCGCGCGGATGGCGGTTGCCAGATCGCCCCGGACGAGCTCGGCGCTTGCGCCGAGGGCAGGTGTCGCGCGGGAGACGACCCATTTGCGCTGCGCCCGCCAGGCCGCCGCGAAGGCGCGTTCGTCGGCGTTCCATTCGGGGCGGTCGTCGTCCCAGTAGCGCATGATCTCGTAGATCTTGCGGCCGTAGAGGCTGCCGGTCTGCGCCTCGGCCTCGGCGACGAAGTGGCGGAAGAGATCAGGGTCGGGCGCGAACTCGGTGTGGTCGACGAAGCCGTCGAGCGACTGGTTCATTCCGAAGACGAGCTTGGCCATGAGAGGTGCATCCGGACCGGCGCGGCGGGAGTGCCGCACCGGTTCAGGCTATGCACGGGCCCGGCCCCGAGGCAAGCCGCGCGCTAGCGGTCGCCGCCCGCATCGGGGCCGAGATCGGCGTCGGGCGGGGCGTCGCCGGTGGGCGTCCGGGCCTCGTCCGCGCCGCGGGGGCGCGGGGTGCCGGTGTCGCCCCCGTCGTCCTCGGCGGCACCGACCTCGCGCAGGCGCAGGGTCTGGGTGGTGCCGTCCTTGCTCTCGCCGAAGAAGAGCGTCTGGTGCGGGAACGGGATCTCGATGCCGCGCTCGTCGAAGAGCTTCTTGAGGATCTCGTTGAACGCGCGGCCGATTCCCCACTGGCTGCCGGGCTGGGTCTTGATCCGGGCCCGCAGCACCACCGCGCTGTCGCCGAGCGAGTTGACGCCGAACCATTCCATGTCGCCGATGATGGCCTCGCCCGCCTCGCTCTGGCGCAGCTGGTCGAAGCCGTCATGCATGGCCTGCTTGGCCTCGTCGATGTCCTCGCGGTAGGCGATGCCCATGTCGGTGACGGTGTAGGCGAATTCGCGCATGTAGTTCGACACCATGTCGACCGAGCTGAACGGGATGATGTGGAAGGTGCCGTCGAGCGCGCGCAGGCTGACCGAGCGGATGGTCAGCTTCTCGACCGTGCCGGTGGTGCCGCCGACTGTCACCACGTCGCCCACGTTCATCGCGTTCTCGAGCTGGATGAAGACGCCGGTGATGATGTCCTGCACCATCTTCTGGGCGCCGAAACCGATGGCGAGGCCGAGCACACCGGCGGAGGCGAGGAGCGGGCCGATATTGATGCCGATCTCGGAGAGCGCGAACATCAGCGTGAGGATGATGAGCGCGATTACCGCGGCGTTCCGGAAGAGCGACAGCAGCGTCTGTTCGCGCGAGGTGGGCGCCTTGCCCACGGTCGCGTCGAGCCGGTAGTCGATCCAGGCGTTGAGCGCGAGCCAGATCGCCGCGGCGATGATCAGGATGAACGCGACCGAGACGAGCCCGCCGGTGAACATGAGGCCGCGGTCCGAGGCGAGCCAGTCCGCGATGCCGAGCACGCCGATGACGTTGATCGTGTAGATCGCCACGGCCAGCGCCACGACGATGCGCAGGATCATCAGGATCTTCGGGACCACCGAATTGAGGCGCGACTGCAGGAGCGGCAGCTTGGCGTGGATCTCGTCGGGCAGGGTGATGCCGTTCTTGGCCGCGCGCCCGAAGGCGCCGACGATCATCGAGCCGATGAGGATGGCGAGCGCGATCTTGCCCGAGGCCGCCAGGGTCGCGAAGACCACGTCAGCCGGACGGGTCATGATGATCACGAACATCACGGCGAGATAGGCGAGCATGAACCAGTGCCAGAGCCGGATGAAGGAGCCGACGATGCCGCCGGGCTTGTTGCGGTCGGGCACGCCGTAGGTGGCGCTGTCCTCGGTCTCGTCATGGAAGGTCGCCGAGGCGAGGCGGCGCGCCAGCCAGTCCGCAACCGGATTGCGGAAGCGCACGACCGAGACGACGAGGTAGAGCAGCACCAGCAGCGACAGGAGCGCCGAGACGCCGAGCCCCGCGGTGAAGCCGACGGTGCGGTTCACGATCGGCACGATCAGGAGCTGGCCGTAGCCGAGCACGCTCACCACGAGGTTGAGGAGGCGGTAGAGACGCTTGGCGCCGCCGTCCGAGAGGTTGACCAGCCGAAGCCCGCCCGCGGCGGGCGCGATGATCATGCGGATCGCCACCTTGACGAGCTCGACCAGCAGGAAGGCGTTGAGATAGAGCGCCTGACGGAAGCCGACCTGTCCCGCATCGCCGATGACGAGGAGGGTGATGGCGTAGCCGATGGCCCAGGCGAGGACCACGATCAGGACGTCGAGGATGGCCGAGCCGAGATAGATCAGCACCGTCCGCAGGAAGCTCGCCTCTTCGGCGCGGGCGCCCATGCGGCGGAAGAACGGCACCAGCGCGAGGCGCAGGCCGACATAGACCGCGACGGTGATGGCGATGATCAGGAAGAGGTTGCCGAAGGCCTCGACGAGGACCGAGAGCTCGCCGCCGTTGAGACCGCGGAAGACGTTGCGGTCGCTCGAGAAGCTGGAGACGACCGCGTTGACCTCGTCGAGCACGGTCTCGGCGATGCCCTGCGTCAGCTCCGCCACCTGCGCGCCGAGCGACTGGCGTTCGCCGGGGTCGATGGCGGCGCCGCCGGTCTCGCCCTCGGAAGCTCCGTCGCCGTCGCCGCCCTCGCCCTGATCGAGCACAGATTGCAGCTGGGTGACGAGTTCCTCGCGCGCGGCGTCGTCCTGCAGGACCGTCAGCAGGCTCTGCAGCGCGAGCGTCTCGGTGGCGGCGTCACCGCCGCCTTCACCGCCGCCTCCGGAGCTCTCGGCGGCGGGCTGGCCCTGCGCCCAGGCCGGGGCGGGCGCGGAGACCGCCAGCGGGAGCGCGAGGCAGGCGGCGATCGTGAGGGCAAGGAGGATGGCCCCGAGAGACCGCAGGGAACGACACATGGATGAAACTCTCAGATTTTTCTCGGCTCGCGCGGAAAGTAGCCGGTGAGGGTGTGAGTGCAAGCAAGCGGCGGCCGGGTTCTGTCGTGACGCGGAAAATCGCGGGCGACATGACGCACCCATGCCCCTTGAGTGGAACGTTGAGAGAACTTAATAAGAACTTATGGTGAAGCGCACTCTCACGGACAAACTGGCGATCCTGTCGGACGCGGCGAAATACGACGCCTCCTGCGCCTCGTCGGGTGGTGAGAAGCGCGACTCGCGGGACGGCAAGGGCATGGGATCCTCGGGCGGATCGGGGATCTGCCACGCCTATGCGCCGGACGGGCGCTGCATCTCGCTCCTGAAGATCCTGATGACGAATTTCTGCATCTACGATTGCGCGTACTGCATCAACCGGGCGTCGTCCCGGGTCGAGCGGGCGCGGTTCTCGGTCGAGGAGGTCGTCTCGCTCACGGTGGAGTTCTACCGGCGCAACTACATCGAGGGGCTGTTCCTGTCCTCGGGGATCATCCGCTCGCCGGACGACACGATGGCGGACATGGTGCGGATCGCCCGCAATCTGCGGCAGGAGGAGAATTTCCGCGGCTACATCCATCTCAAGACCATCCCCTCGGCGAGCCAGGAGCTGATCGACGAGGCGGGGAAATGGGCGGACCGGCTGTCGATCAACGTCGAGATGCCCACGGAGAAGTCGCTGACGGAGTTCGCGCCGGAGAAATCCGCCAAGAACATCCGCCAGTCCATGGCGGGCGTGCGGATGCGGCGCGAGGAATCGCGCTCGGGCCCGTCCTTCCGCGGCAAGCGGCCGGCGCGGTTCGCTCCCGCGGGGCAGTCGACGCAGGTGATCGTCGGGGCGGACGGGGCGAGCGACCGGACGATCTTGACGCAGAGCGCGGGGCTCTACGCCTCCTATGGCCTCAGCCGGGTCTATTATTCCGCCTTCTCGCCGATCCCGGACCCGGCGAAGGCGCTGCCCCTGAAGCCGCCGCCGCTCGTGCGCGAGCACCGGCTCTACCAGGCGGACTGGCTCTTGCGGTTCTACGGCTTCGGGGTCGAGGAGATCGGCGGCGGCTCGGGGATGCTCGATCTCGAGGTCGATCCCAAGACCGCCTGGGCGCTGGAGCACCGCGAGCGGTTCCCGGTCGATGTGAACCGGGCGAGCCGGGAGGAGCTGCTGCGGGTGCCGGGCTTCGGCACCAAGACGGTCGGGCGGATCCTCGCGGCGCGGCGGCGCGGCCTCGTGCGCTACGAGCACCTGAAGGCGATGGGGGCGGTGATGAAGAACGCGCAGGCCTTCATCGTCGCGGGCGGCTGGAGCCCGCGGGGGATGCTCGAGGCCGACGCGCTGCGGGCGCGGTTCGCGCCGCAGCCGCAGCAGATGGCGCTTTTCTGATGCGGCAGGTGGTACTGCCGCGTGTCGGGACGGTCGCGGCGTGGCGGCGCGAGGCGCGGGCGCTGGCGGCGGCGGGCGTGCCGGCGGAGGAGGTGATCTGGTCGGTCGGGGGCGCGTCGGGGGATCTCTTCGCCGCGGGTGGCGAGGGCAGGACCGGGGCGCTGCCCCGGACCCCGGAGTATTTTCGCCAAGAAGAAGCGGGGACGCGGCTGCGCTTGCCGAAGGCGGCGGTCGACACGATCGAGAGCGCGATGTGCCATTCGGACCGCGAGCGCTTCGCGCGGGGCTACCGGCTGGTGCTGCGGCTGTCGCGGGGCGAGGCGGTCTGGGGGGACCGGGCGGATGCCGATGTCGGATGCGTGCTGCGGCAGGCCAAGGCGGTCGGGCGCGACATCCACAAGATGCATGCCTTCGTGCGGTTCCGGGAGGTCGAGGGGACGGGCGCGCGGCGCGCCTTCGCGGCGTGGTTCGAGCCCGAGCACAATTGCGTCGAGCGGGGCACGCCGTTCTTTGCCAAGCGCTTCGGCGACATGGACTGGGTGATCGCGACGCCTGGGGTGACGGCGCGGTTCGTGGAGGGGCGTCTCAGCTTCGAGGAGACGGGTGACGTGGCCCGGCCGCCGGAGGATGCGACCGAGGAGCTGTGGCGGACCTATTACGCGTCGATCTTCAACCCGGCGCGGCTGATGGTGAAGGCGATGTGCGCCGAGATGCCGAAGAAGTACTGGAAGAACCTGCCCGAGGCGGAGCTGATCCCGGGGCTCGTCGCGGGGGCGGAGGCGCGGGTGCGGCAGATGGCGGAGACGGCGCCTGCCGCGGTACCGCACGGGCGGGCCGAGAAGGTGCGCGAGCGGACGCGGGCGCTCCTGGCCGAGGCGGAGCCCGACGATGCGCTCGGGCGGCTTCATCGCGAGATCGGCGCCTGCGCCCGCTGCGGAATCTGCCCGAAGGCGACGGCGCCGGTGCCGGGGGAGGGGCCGGTCTCGGCGGAGCTGATGATCGTGGGCGAGCAGCCGGGGGATCACGAGGACCTCTCCGGGCGGCCCTTCGTCGGACCGTCGGGGCGGCTTCTGGACGAGAGCGCGGAGGCGGCGGGGCTCGACCGCGGGGCGGCCTATGTCACCAACGCGGTCAAGGGCTTCAAGTACGCGCCGCGGGGCAAGCGGCGCATCCATTCGAAGCCCGATGCGGGCGAGGTGGAGCGCTGCCGCTGGTGGCTCGACCTCGAACGCGAGCTGGTCGCGCCGAAGCTGATCCTGTCGATGGGGGCGACGGCCGCCGAGGCGCTGACCGGGACGGGGAAGGGGATCCTGAAGCGGCGGGGGCGGATCGAGGAGGCCGAGGACGGAACGCCCGTGCTGCTGACAATGCATCCCTCGTACCTGTTGCGCATCCCCGATGCGGGCCGGGCCGAGGCGGAGCGGGCGGCGTTCCGCGAGGATCTGGGCGCGGCGGCGCGGCTCCTGCAGGGCATGGCCTGACGGTTGCGGGCGCGGCGCGATCCGTGGCAAGGGCACGCCCGATGCGACAGGAGATGCCCGATGCCTGACCTCACGATCCGCAAGAACGCGCCGTTTGAGCTGGTGACGCTCGGCGAGATGCTGACCGATCCCGCTGACCTCGAACTGGTCAATCCCAACGCCAAGCATCCGTTCGATCCGCAGGAATGGTCGGAGAAATGGCTCAACGAGCCGGACGATGCGTCGTTCTACATCCTCGATGCGGATGGCCGTGAGGTCGGGTTCTTCGCGCTCCGTGTTGGGGTCGGACCGGAGGTGCGGCACCTCACCTATGTCTTCGTCGCCGAGGAGGCGCGGGGCGGCGCGGGGGCCGAGATGGCGCGGCTCGTCGAGGAGGCGGCGCGGGGGCTCGAGGCGCTGACCATCACGCTGAAGGTGGAGACCGACAACGAGCCGGCGCTCAACGCCTATCTCTCGGCGGGATACGAGGAGCTGTCGCGGCGCAACGGCATGGCGACGATGCGGCGCGATCTGGGCTGACGACATGAAAACGGCCGCCCCTGTCGGGACGGCCGCGATACGTGCCTCTTCGCGAGGGAGATTACCGGCGTGAGGTGGCGATCGGGCCCGTCTCGAGCGCGGTCGCGAATTCCGCGGCGGTCATGTCGAGCATGAGGCTCTCGTTACCGACCATCAGCGAGGAGACGCTGACCGCGGCATTCTCGATGCCGTCGCGGTCGATGGTGTTCTCGAGCTCGCCGTCGACGTCGATCAGCACGCGGTCGCCGTCGAGGTCGGTGCGGTAGATCGTGCCGATGATCTCGCCGTCGGAGGAGCGCACGACGGCATCCTCGGTGAGTGCGGCGTCGAGCTGGGCGGAGACGTTGCTGGCCGCGCCATAGGCTTCACCGGCGGCGTTGCCGGCGGCATTGGCGACGCCCTGTGCGGCATCGACGGTCTGCTGCGCTGCGGCCTGGCCGGTATCGACGACTTCTTCGCCGACCTGTGCGGCCTGGTTGGTCACGCTCATGTCGTTGGTCTCGTCACCGTCCTGCGCATATGCGGCGCCGGCGATGGCGAAGGTGAGGGCGGCAGTGGTCGTCAGGATGCGCTTGGTCATGTCGCGTCTCCTTGTTCCAGTTGTGTCGGGCCCGTTGCCGGGCGGTTCGATTGAGAAATGCGACCCCCCCGGGCAAATGTTCCAAGAAAGACCGGAGGTCGGCGGAATCGCGGTGGAGGCCGGTCGGGACAGCGAGCATATGGCGGAGTCCAGATGAGGCTTGCCAGGGATGACGCTGCCGTGTTGATTGCGGGGCGGCCGACCGCTGCCCGATCCTGAACCCTCCGATGAACGCGACCCTGCGAGGCTCGATGAGACTGACCCGCCGAGCCGCCTGCCTGGGCATGACCTCGCTTGCCGCCTGCGGCCCCCGCGGGGGCGACACGCCGGACAGCCTGCCGGGCCGCGTGCCTCTGCCCGGGGCGGCGCGCCCGCCCCGCTTCGGCGACAGTGACCCGGTCGCGACCTGGAGCGGCGGGCCCGCCCCGTCGGCCTATGCCGTTCACGGCATCGACGCCTCGAAGTTCCAAGGCTCCATCGACTGGAGCGCGGCGGGGGCGGCGGGCGTGAATTTCGCCTTCCTGAAGGCGACGGAGGGTGGCGACCGCCTCGACGAGCGTTTCGCCGAGCATTTCGCGGGCGCGGCCGCGGCAGGGGTGCCGGCGGGAGGGTATCACTTCTACTATTGCTGTCGCAGCCCCGAGGATCAGGCCCGCTGGTTCATCCGGAACGTGCCCCGGATCCGCGGCGCCCTGCCGCCCGTCCTCGATCTCGAATGGAACCCGTTCTCGCCGACCTGCGTCACGCGCCCGCCCCAGGCCGAGGTGCGGCGTGTCGCGGAAACCTGGTTGTCGATCGTCTCGCAGCATTACCAGCAACGTCCCATCGTCTACGTGCCGATCGAGTTCTGGCGCGACCGCGACGTCCGCCGTCTTCCGGTCGATTACTGGTTGCGCAGCGTGGCACGGCACCCCGAAGAGGCCTTCACAGACGTCTCATGGTCGTTCTGGCAGTATTCGTCGACCGGCCAGGTGCCCGGCGTCTCCGGTGACTGCGACCTCAACGTCTTCGGTGGCAATGCGAGCCTCTGGCGCCGCTGGCTTGCGGCCCGGCGTCACGGCTGAGACTGGGGCTGACCTGATCGTCGTCGGGGCCGGCCGGTGCCCTTGGGTCATCTTCGCAAAAAAAGGCCCGCGCGGGGGCGGGCCTGAGGTGGTTCAGATCGTCGGACGGGGTCAGGCCACGAGTTTTGCCGCCTGGCCGTCCTTGCCCATGAACGTGTCATGGAGCGCCTTGATACAGCGGTCCCGGTCGTCGCGATCGACGACGAACTGCGCATCGACCGTGCGCGTCGTCTGGTGCGCCGAGATGACGTCGACGCCGTCCTCGCGCAGGGCGCCGAGGCCGCGCTCCAGAACGTGCAGGCCACGCAGGTCTCGTCCGATCACCGACACGATGGCCGAGGAGCGGATGTTGATCTCGGAGCTCGGATAGATCTCCTTGAGCTCCTGCTCCACCGTGCGGAGCGCCGAGAGGGGCGCGTCCACGTAATGGGTGATCGTGTTGGCGTTCGAGGTCTTCGACACGATGCGCAGGCCGTGATCGGTCAGCACCTCGAGCGTGCTGGCGTCGTAGCCTTTCACGCCGACCATGTCCTGCTCGAAGAGTTCGAGCGCGTAGACGTCGACCCCGCAGACGATCTCGGCGACGCCCTTCTCGGCCTCCTCCTCGTCGATGAGGGTGCCGGGATCCTCGGGCTCGAAGGCATTGGTGATGCGCAGCGGCACCTGGGCCTGGCGCAGCGCCTTGGCCGCCGTGGGGTGGATCGCCTCCATCCCCATGTTCGAGAGCTGGTCCGCCACGTCGTAATTGGTGTGGCCGAGCTTGCGTACATTCTCGGCGCCGACGAGCTTGGGATCGGCCGAGGAGAGGTGGAACTCCTTGTGGATGATCGCCTCGCGCGCCTTGGTCAGCGCCGCGATCTGGCTGAACGTGACCTCGGAATAGCCGCGGTCGAACTTGTTCATCAGGCCTTCGGCGCATTGCGCGTAGCCGGTGACGATCGGCATCTCGCTGTCGAGGTCGATCTCGTCGAGACCGTCGAGGATGCGCTCCTCGAGCGACATCACCCGGTCGTCGCGCCAGCCCGAGAGATCCACGAAGCGCGCGTTCACGCCGTTGCGGTTCAGGAGCTTGGTGGTGACGAAGGCCGAATGCGCCTCGCCTAGGCCGGAGAGCAGCTCGCGCGTCTCGGCCATGTGGGAGGAAAGGCGGAAATGCCCGTAGGAGCAGAGGCGGTGCAGGTCAATCAGGCAGTTGCGCGCGCCCTCGATCCGGTCGCGGACGAAGTCGTCGGCGTCCTGCCGGTCGGCCTTGTGCTCGAGCAGGCGTTCATGTGCCTCGCGCATCGCCTTGTCGACCTTGGAGAGCGCGGCCATCCAGCCGTGCTCCTCGGTCTCGTTGGCAAACTCGGCGTAGACGCCCTTCTCGCCGGTCTTCTTGTGCTCGAGCAGCGCGTCGGTAATGCCGCCGAAGGCCGACACGACGAAGATGCGGCCGTAATCGGGCTCGGAGGCCTTGAAGAGCGGGTCGAGCAGCTCGTCGAGACGGGACATGGACGTGCCCCCGATCTTCTCGACGGTGTGGTTCTTGAAGTCGACAGTCATGTGGACCTCCCGTTCAGGCCGCCTCGTCGGGCGCCGCGTAGGAGCCGTCCTCGCGGTGCACCTCGTTGCCGGTGACCGGCGGGTTGAAGCAGCAGGCGAAGACGAAATCCTCGTCGCAGGTCAGGGTGTGCTTGTCGTGCTTGTCGAGCGCGTACATCACGCCGGGCTCGATCTCGTGGACCTCGCCCGTGGCGATGTCCTCGATCCGGCCCTTGCCCTTGATGCAGTAGACGCTCTCGAAATGGTTCTTGTAGTGGAACGTGTGCACCGACCCCGCTTTGATGTGGGTGATGTGGAAGGAGAAGCCCATTGCATCGTCGGCGAGCAGCATGCGCACGCTGGTCCATTGCTCGGCGGACACCGAGCGCTCGGTGCCGTGCATCTTGTTTTCGTCACGTACGATCATGGTCGGTCACTCCGCTGCAATCTTGTGGTTCTTGGTCGCCTCGCGCGTCGCCTCGAGCAGGATGTCGAGACCCTTGCGCAGGTTCTCCGGCGAGACGGTCAGGGCGACGAGCACTTTCACGACCTCATCGTCGGCGCCCGAGGTCTCGATGATGAGACCCTTCTCGAAGCAGCGATGGCAGAT
The DNA here is from genome assembly GCF_000521785.1 of Roseivivax halodurans JCM 10272. GTDB lineage: Bacteria > Pseudomonadota > Alphaproteobacteria > Rhodobacterales > Rhodobacteraceae > Roseivivax > Roseivivax halodurans. Next base: position 36,263 of record NZ_JALZ01000015.1, on the reverse strand, counting down.
GTCCTCGGCCAGCTCGCCGCTGCCGACATCGACGCCCTGCATCATGCCGCGGCCCTTGAGCTTCGCGCCCGGGATCTCGTCCGCGACGGCCTGCAGGCCTGCGGTGAGCTGGACGGCCTTTTCCTGAACCTTGGTCTGGAACGTGTCGTCCTTCCAGAACTTCTCGAGCGTCACGCGGCCGGTGACGAAGGCGTGGGTGTTGCCGCGGAAGGTACCGTTGTGCTCGGCCGGCTTCCAGATGTCGTGCTCGCCCTTGATCAGGAGGCACGCGAAGGGAAGGCCGAAGCCCGAGAGCGATTTCGCCTGCGTGACGAAGTCGGGCTGGATGTCCATGCCCTCGAAGGCGAAGTAGGTGCCCGAGCGGCCGCAGCCGGACTGGATGTCGTCGACGATGATCATCGCGCCATGCTCGCGGGCGAGGTGGGCGATGCCCTCGATCCATTCCTGCGACGCGGCGTTGAGGCCGCCTTCGCCCTGGATCGGCTCGAAGATGAAGGCCGCGGGCTTGTCGATGCCCGAGGAAGTGTTGGAGAGCATCTTCTCGATGATGCCGAGCGTGTCGACATCGTCGCCGAAGGCGCCGTCATAGGGCAGGTGGGTCACGCCGCAGAGCGAGCCGCAGCCCGCGCCGCCGCGCTTGCCGGCATTGCCGGTCAGCGACAGGGCGCCCATCGTCATGCCGTGGAAGGCGTTGGTGAAGGACACGATGTTGCGGCGGCCGGTGATCTTGCGCGCGAGCTTCATCGCCGCCTCGACGGCGTTGGTGCCCGTCGGGCCGGTCATCATGATCTTGTAGTCGTCCATGCCGCGTGGCTTGAGGATGATGTCCTCGTAGGCCTCGAGCCACTTGGCCTTCTCGGCGGTGTACATGTCGAGACCGTGGGCGATGCCGTCGCCCTGCAGGTGGCCGATCAGCGCCTCCTTCATGTCCGGGTCGTTGTGCCCGTAGTTGAGGGAGGAGCAGCCGGCGAGGAAGTCGATATAGGTGGTGCCGGCCTCGTCGGTCATCTCGGAGCCGACGGCCTTGGTGAACACGGTATCGAAATCGCGGCAGTAGCTGCGCGCCTCGGATTCACGGCGCGCAAAAATCTGTTTGTCTGTCGACATGATATAGTCCTCTGGACTGTTTGACTGGAGGTAACGCGAAAAGCGGGAGCGCGGTTTCAGGCCGCGCTCTGGACCGCCTCGCGGAAGGTGATGGTCACCATGTGCTCGGTCGCGTGCTCCCCTGCGAAATGCGTGTCGCGGGTGAAATGCGCGTCCGAGGTCAGATCGGCGTTCGACCGGTCTGCGAACTTGCGGAAGAGCGCCCAGGAGGCGTCGTTGTCGAGCGTGATCGTCGTCTGCATCCGCTTGCAATCCGACGTTTCCTCGCGCGCCATGAGCGCGGAGAGCATCCGCGTGCCGAGGCCGAGGCCACGGGCGGCGGCGGAGACGGCGACCTGCCAGACGAAGACGGTGTCGGGATCGTGCGGCGTCACATAGGCCGAGATCCAGCCGACGATGTCTCCGTCCTTTTCCGCCACGACGCAGGTGTCGCGGAAGTGGTCGGACTGGAGGAGGTTGCAATACATCGAGTTCTCGTCGAGCGGCTTGCACTCGCGGATGAGCTCGAAGATTTGCGCACCGTCCTCGCGGACGGGTTTGCGGAAGGTCACTGTGCCTTCGGGTTTCACGCTCTGCAGTGTCTGCACGGGTCTGAACCTTTGATCGTCATTAGCGACTTTTCATTCGTAAGCCTAAGTATAGTCGCTGCGAGCGGTATTTCAACAAGCAAAGCAATTTTCTTCCCCCGGCTTCGGGAGGGGAGCCCCTTTACAAGTAATACTCAGCATAACAGAGGCTTAAGGCGCGTCGGCGGCAGTTCCGCTGCTTTGCCTGACAGATATATTCGACCCGTCGCGTGCGATTGAAACGCGTTGCTCACGTTGCGGAACTGCATTACAAGCCTAAGTATATGGGCATGTTAGATGCCAGCCAGAGTACGACATGTGCAGCGCGGGCCGCCCTTGGAGGTGGTGATGCGCCGTGCGAGACGAGTGAGACCCCGATGGATCGGACCGACGAAAGCCTGATTGCCCTCCGCCGTATCCTGCGCGCGACGGAGCTTTACGGACGCGACCTCGCGCGGGATGCGGGCCTGACGGCCGTGCAGCTTCGGGTCCTGCAGATCGTGGCCGAGAAGGGCAGGTGCCATCCCTCGGACGTGGCCGAGCAGATGGGCGTCAGCCAGGCGACGATCTCGGTCCTGATCAAGAAGCTCGTGTCCTACGGGCTGATGGAGCGCCGGCAATCCGCAGCGGACCGGCGCCAGATCGACCTGACGATCACGCCCGCGGGGCTCGCGAAGGTCGAGGTCGCGCCCGATGCGCTGCAGCAGCGGTATGTGAGCCAGTTCGAGACGCTGCCCGAATGGGAGCAGGCGATGATCGTCTCGGTGCTCGAGCGCGTCGCCGGCATGCTCGATGCGGGCAAGATCGACGCCTCGCCGGTGCTGGCGATGGGCGACATCACCCGCATGCACCAGACCGGCGAGGCCCCACGCGATTACGGCGAGGTGCAGACCGCCGCGCACTCGGCGCCGCGTCGCGCCGCGCAGTAAGACAGCCGCCAGGTCCAACGAGAACGCGCCGCCCGGGAGCCTCCGGACGGCGCGTTTTTTCGTGCGGGGCAGGCGGGTCAGTAGTCGCGTTCGTAATAGACCCCGACGCCGGTGTTGCCGTCGGTGCCGACCGTGCCGCGCGCGGTGATGCTCGGCGTGACGGTGAGGTTGAGGTTCACCTCGGTGTCGCCCTCGCTGTTGACGGTCACGTCGGTATAGGTGCGCTCGTTGATGTAACGGCCAAGGCGCACCTCAGTCTGCCCGTCCGCGGTGGTCTGGACGTCGATGTCGTCGAGACCGGTCGACTGGCGCAGCCGGTCGACGAGGCTGGTGCCGCTGCGGCCCGCGAGCGTGTTGATCGCGTTGGCGATGCGCAGCGCCTGCAGGCCCGAGATCTCCGACAGGTCGCGCCCGAAGAGGAGGAGCGCCAGCACCTCTTCCTGCGGGCGGTCCGGAGACGAGCGGAAGGTGACCTCGGGCTCGGAGACCGGGCCCTCGATGATCACCGCGATGGTGTTGTCGTCGCGCTGGGTCTCGGCCCGGACGGTGATGTAGGGGTTGAAGTCGCCCTGAAGCACCACAGTCGCCTCGGTCAGGTTGATCCGCTGGCCGAGGATGTCGAGTCGGCCGCGGATGAGCTCGAACTGCCCGGCGGGGACGACGTTCTGGATCGTGCCGCCGATGGTCAGCTCGCCGCCCAGCTCCGCATCGAGGCCGCGGCCGCGGATGAAGATCTGGCTCGGCGCCCTGATCGTGATGTCGAGGCCGTAATTGAGACCGCCGCCTCCGCCGCCGCCTGCATTTTCGGCCTCGGCTTCCTCGTTGCCGCCGAGAAGCCCCGCCTTTTCCTGCGTGCGCAGGACGGGCGCGGAGGGATTGACGTGCTCGATCCCGAAGGTGAGGCGCGAGGCGCTGGCGCCGCCCGAGGGCACGCGGATCTCGGTCCGGCCGAGATCGATGTTGCCCGCGAGCGTCGCAGTCGAGGCGAGGGGGCCGGTCAGCGAGAGCTGGCCGTTCACCAGCGTCTCGTAGAGGCCGGGATCGGTCACCACGAGCTCGTTCAGCGCGATGGAGAGATCGCCGTTGAAGGGCGGCTCGAGCGTCACCGGGCCGGTGACGGAGAGCGTGCCGCCGGTCGAGAGCCCGCCGGTGACGTCGAGCTGCGCGCGGCCGCCCGAGAGCGCCACGTTGGCCGAGATCCCCTCGATGGCGAGCGCCTGGCTCTGCACGAAGAACTCCGCGCCCGAGGTGGTGACATTTCCCGAGAGCGATTGCAGCGCGAGGGGGCCGTTCAGGCCGAGATCGAACTGCGCGGTGCCCGAGACGAGGTTCGGCTCGAGGAACGGGTTGGCGATCTCGAGCGGCAGGGTGCCGTTCGCCGAGAGGTTCGCCGAACCGAAATCCTGCGCGATGGAGCCCGCGACATTCGCGGTCGCGCCGCCGGGGCCGGTCAGCGCCGCGTCGACCTGGTAGCCGCTGCCGGTGAGGGTGGCGGTGCCGTTCGCCGTGGCGGGGCCGGTCAGTTCGGGGACGAAGAGGCCCACGTTGGCGAGGCGCACGTCATAGCGCAGATCGCCGCCGCTGCCGCCATAGGTGCCGTCGACGGTGGCGTCGATCTCGGCCGCGTCGACGTTCAGACGCTCGATCCGGATCGCGCCGTCCGACCCGCGCGAGGCGGTGGCGCCGAAGGTCGTGGTGCCGCGGACGAGCTGGTCGACGGGCGCGATGCCGGTCGTGAGGTTGGTGGCGCTGCCGTCGACGTCGGCCTCGAAGGCGCCGCTATCGAGCGTGTAGGCGCCGGTGCCCTCGATCTGCACGGAGCCGCCGAGGTTCTGCCCGGCGAGAGCGCCGTAGGGGGCGAGGGTGTTCACCGACACCGTGCCGCCGCCCTCGATCCGCTCGAGCATCATGTCGACCACGCGTGCGGTCGCGTCGAGATCGGCCTGAGCGCCGCCGGGGCCGGAGCCCTCGACGCTCACGTCCCATGTCTCGGGACCGGTCTGGGTCGCTTCACCGTCGATGCGGGCGGGGCCGTTGAGGCCCGGGGCCACGTCGGCGACGTCGGTTATCTCTGCGGTGAAGGTCAGCGCGCTGTTCGCGTCGGCGTAGGTGCCTTCGGCGCGGACGCTCGCGCGCGGCGAGACGAGACGCAGGGTGTCGATGACGATGCCGTTCTCGTTGCGCGTGGCGTCGATGTCGTAGGTGACGGTGCCGGCGAGCAGCGTGTCGGCCTGATCGATGCCGGTCACGACGTCTGTGGACTGCCCGGAGACGTCCGCGTCGAAGAACATCGTCTCGAAGGTGTAGCTGCCGGAACCCTCGAACTGCGCGGAGCCTGCGAGATCGCGACGCGCAAGCTGCGAATAGGGGGCGAGATCGTCGATCCCGAGCGTTCCCTGCGCCTCGACCGCGACCGGGTCCATGCCGTCGAGGGTCGCGGCGCCGGTGATGTCAGCCGCTGCGCCGCCGGGGCCTTCGCCGGTGATGTCGAAGTTGACCGTATCGCCGGACTGGTCGGCGCGGCCGCTGAGCTGGGCGCGGCCGGACATGCCCTCGACGATCTCGGAGAGCTCCTCGATCGTGGCATCGAAGGTCGCGCGGCTGCCGTCCTCGGCATAGACGCCCTCGCCGGTGATCTCGACCTGCGGGTTCGAGACGTCGAGCGCGTTGACGGTGATGCCGGTCTGGTCGCGGGCGGCGTCCACGTCGAGCGTGGTGGTGCCGCGCATGAGGTTGTCCACCTCGGCGATGCCGGTGAGGATGTCCTGGGTCTCGCCCGAGACGTCCGCGGTGAAGTTCTGCGAGTCGAGATCGAAGCTGCCCGACCCGGTGAGGTCGATGGAGCCGCCGAGCTCGCGGTCGGCGAGACCGGAATAGGGGGCGAGGTCCGCCGCTTCGATGTCGCCCTCGGCCGCGATGGAGCGGAGCGCGTTCTGCACGACCTGCGCGGAGCCCGTCACGTCGATGTCGACACCGCCCGGCGCGTCGCCGGTGACGTCGTAGGACCAGGTCTCGCCGTCCTGGGATGCCGTGCCCGAAAGCGTCGCCTCGCCCGAGAGGGTCGGGACGACGGAGGCGAGATCCGACAGGCGCACGTCGAAGCGCGCGTTGCTGCCGTCGTCGGCGTAGCGGCCGTTCGCGGTGATGTCGGCGCGCGGGGCGTCGAGCTCCAGTGTTTGCAGCGTGATGCCGTTCTCGTCGCGGTCGCCGTCGAGGGTGAAGGTGGTCTGGCCGTCGAGAAGCGCGTCCACCTCGGGGATGCCGACGGCGATGGTGTTGCCTCGGCCGGTGACGTCGGCGCTGGCGAAGCCGGTCTCGAACTCGTAGCTGCCCGAGCCCGAGAGCTGGACCGAGCCGCCGAGATCGCGGCCTGCGATTTCGGAATAGGTGCCGAGCGTGTCGATGGCCACCTCGCCGTCGCCCGAGATCGCGCGGAGCACGTTCTCGATCACGCGGGCGGTCACGTTCGCGTCGATGCGCGCGCCGCCGGGGCCGTTGCCGCGGACGTCCAGCGTGTATTCCTCGCCCGACTGCTGCACCGTGCCGCTCAGCGCGACGGGGCCCGAGAGCTCGGGCCGCACGCGCGAGATGTCGTCGATGGCGAGGTCGAAGCGGGCATCGCTGTCGCTGGCGCCGATCCGCCCCTCGGCATCGATGGTGAGCGTCTCGGAGGTCACGTCGAGCGCGCGCAGGATGACGCCGGCCTCGGTGCGGGCGGCGTCGATGGCGAGGTCGATCTGGCCGGCGACGAGGCCGTCGACCTCGGGGATGCCGGTCTCGAGGCCGGCCCCGGTGCCGCTGACCTCCATGTCGAAGGCGCCCGAGACGGGCTCGAAGGTGCCGGAGGTCTGCACGTCGACCGAACCTGCGAGCTCGCGCCCGGCGAGGCCCGAGAAGCGGGCGATGTCGTCGGCCGCGATGCGCAGGTCGGGCGCGACGACGATGTTGAGGTCGTTGGCGATGCCGCTGACCGCGACGGCGCCTTCCGCCGAGACGCCCGCGCCGGAGAGGTCGATGCCGCTGATCCGAAGCGGCTCGTCCTCGGTCCAGTCGAAGCTGAGAACGCCGGTGAGCGCGTCGCCCACCGCGCGGGCGAGGTCGGCATCCTCGAAGGACAGGCCCTCGGCGGCGATCTCGATGTCGCCCGAGGCGCCGCCCTGCTGCTCGGCGCCGTCGCCGCGCGTGATCGTGCCGCTGCCGTCGAGGCTGAAGCTCTGGGCGGTGAGGTCCGGGCGTTCGAGGTTGTCGACGGAGATGTCCGCCTGCCAGCCGTCGCCCTCTTCTGAATCGTAGGTGATGTCGATGACCGCGCGGTCGAGCAGCGTTTCCTGGCCGGGGATCGGCAAGGCGACGCGGCCGCCGTCGGGTCCGGCCATCTCGCCCTGAAGCGAGAAGCGGACGGGCCATTGCTGTTCGGAGAGCGCGAGGTTGCCGGAGAGATTGATGGCGTCGGAGGAGAGGTCGAGCGTGTCGATCTCGAGCGCGCCGGACTCGAAGCGTCGGCCGGCGACGTCGAGCGAGAGGTTCGGGCCGAAGAATTCGCGGTTCTCGGGCGTCAGGAGCGGGCGGATGTCGCCGTCGATGGCGACGTCGAAGCCGCGCGCGCCGCTTTCGGTTTCGCTCACCTCGACCTGGCCGGCGAGGCGGTCCTCGCCGTCGGTGGCGAAGGAGAGGTCCGCGGTGAAGTCCGAGAGCGAGCCGTCGCCCTCGACGGTGAGGTTCAGCGGCGGCTCGCCCGGGATGCCCGCGAGCGAGGCGACGAGGCCTTCGGGGCCTTCGTCCACCTCGAGCGAGATGGAGAGCTCTTCGGATTGGTTCGAGAAGCTGACATCGGCGGTGATCTCGCCGGTCTTGCCGTCGGTGCGGTTCACGTCGAGCGTGACGTCACCCTCGCCGCCGGCGAGGCTGGCGGAGCCTTCGAGGGAGAATTCGACCGGCTGGCCGATGATGCTCTCGCCGAGTTCGACGCGGTCCGCCGAGATCTCGCCGATCTGCACGGCGACGGGCAGCTCGGGAAGGGTGAAGGGCTGCGCGGCCGCGTCGGGCACCTCGACCGTCGGGTCTGCGGGACGGCCGGGCAGGCGCGAGAAGATGATCTCGTCGGCGGTCAAGGCGTTGACGGAGACCCGGCCGCGCAGCAGCGCGAGACGGTTCCAGTCGAGTACGACGCCGCGCAATTCGAAATAGACGCCGTTCGCGTCCGCGATGGTCAGGCTCTCGAGCTGGGCCTCGGACGAGAGCGCGCCCTGAAAGCCCGTGATGTCGATCTGCATGCCCTCGGCCGAGAGGTTGTCCTCGATCAGGCGTTCCAGCCGGCCGCGGTCGTCGTCCTGCGAGGAGACGGCACCCGGAAGGGCGAGGGCGGTGCCGAGCGAAAGGAGCGTGAGCGTGCGTCTCAAAATGCCTGTCCGATCCCGATGTAGTACTGGATGCCTTCGCCGGTGTCGCCGCTGACAGGGCTGGCGACGTCGAAGCGGATGGGTCCGATGCCGGTCTGGTAGCGCAGGCCGAGGCCCGCGCCCGAATGGAAGTCGCTGTCGGCGCTGACGAAGCTGTCCGAATCGATGTAGCCGCCGTCGTAGAAGGCTACGGCGCCGATATTGTCGGTGATCTCGCGGCGGAACTCGGCCGAGACGCCGACGAAGCTGCGCCCGCCGGTTTCGTCGCCGTCGCCGAGATCGACGTTGAGCGACTGGTAGGGCTGGCCGCGCACGGTGCCGCCGCCGCCCGAGAAGAAGAGGTAGTCGGGCGGGGTTTCGGTCAGGTCCGAGCCGACGACGGAGCCGACCTGCAGCCGCGCCGCGACGACGTTCGGATCGCCGTCGCCGAAGCCGAGATAGTAACGCGCGTCGCCATAGAGGCGGGCGCCCGACTGGGTGTCCCCGAGACCGACATAGGGCGTCGCCTCGGCGTTGACGTAGAAGCCCTGCTTGGGGTTGAGCTCGTCCGAGCGCTTGTCCCAGGTCAGCTCGGCGGGAAAGATCACCGTCAGGAAGTCGCGCTCTCCGATGTCGTCGATCACGTCGAAATAGGCGAGGCCGAGGCCGAGCTCGACTTCGAGATCGTCGGTGAGCTGGCGGCTCACGCCGAAGGTCGCGACGGCGCTGGTCGATTCGTAGGTGGGTTCGTCCGCATAGGCGAGGGAGCCCGACAGGAACCCGTCGGTGTCGGGGCCGTAGATGGCCGGAACGTCGAGGCGGCTCGAGAGGCTGTAATCCATGCCGCTTTCGGACGAGCCGATATTCGAGACCGACCCCTCGACGCGGAACCGCTCGGCGCCGCCGAAGAGGTTGCGGTGCAGCCAGAACGCGTTGACGGCCGCGCCTTCGAGGGTCGAGATCTCGGCGCCAAAGCCGATGCGGCGGGGCTTCTGGTCGGAGACCGCGAGATCCATGTCGAGCGTGTTGCCGGGGCCGAGGACCTCGCGCTCCTGCAGGGTCACCGAGGAGAAAGCGCCGGTGTCGCGCAGGCGCTCGACCACCTTCTCGACCTCGGAGGGGGCGAAGGGCTCGCCCTCGGGGAAGCCGGCGATGCGGCGGATCGCGCTCTGTCGCACGTAGGAGGGCGTGGTCACGATCATGTCGCCGAAGGTCACCCGCGGGCCCGGGCGGATCCCGATCATCGCCGAGAGCCGCGCCTCGTTGTGCTTGGCGATGACCTCTTCGCTGGCGATGGTCGCCTTGGCGTTGCTGTTCTCGCGCCAGGCCTCGATGGCGACGTCGACCGCGTCCTGGATGACGCCGCTCTCGGCGACCTGGCCGGGGGCGTAGCCTTCGGGAATCGGCGTCCGGCGGGAGGGCAGGGGACCGATGTCGGCCCGGTCGAAGCGGAATTGCGGACCGGTCTCGACCCGCACGAGGATGCGGCTGACAGTGTCCGGCAGGTCGAGAAGCGCGATCTCGGAGGCCTCGCGCCCGTCGACGGTGATGTTGATCACGCCGGAATAATAGCCCTTCGAGTAGAGCCCCTCGAGAAGCTGGGTGTAATCGGCGAGCGCGGTCGAGACGAGACCCTGCGGATCGGTGCGCCCGTCGTTCTCGGCCTGGCTGATGAGCGAGATGTCGCGCAGGAAGTCGCGCATCTCCTCGCGCTGCTGCTCGGAGGGGGCGGTCACGGAGTAGGAGACGTCGTCGAGTGCCGAAGCTGCGTCGGCGCAGAGTAATGCGCCGAGCCCGGCCAGGCCGAGGCTAAGTCTATATGAATTCACGTTGCTTACCGCCCTCGTCGCTCTTTTCTGTTGTCGCGAGCCCCCACACGGAAAGCCTAACGGGCATGCGTCCACCGTTCTAGCCTCGCGGCGATCACAAGGCAGTTCGTGGGCGCAGGTGTGGCGGCGAGGTCAGCCACAGCCGCTCGCGCGGGAGTGGCAGGAGCATCGCCGGGCGTGTCGCAGGCGGGTCTGGCGGAGACATCGCGCTCCCGGCGAACGAGGCGACGCGCCGGCACGTCCGGAACGGAGCGGTCCTGGCAGGGTTTCCTTGACACAAGGATGCAGCCCGTTAGGCACGGAAGGGGTGCGCAGCGAGGCCGGACGGAGCGGAGACCGAACCGACATGAGCGACACGTCATTCTCCGAACTGCGATGGATGCGCACCGTCCAGCAGAACCGCAGCCGCAAGACGCAAGGGGCGCTTCTCGACGCCGCCGAGCGGCTCTTTGCCAAGCAGGGCCTCGACGAGACATCGGTGACCGAGATCGCGGCCGAGGCGGAGGTGTCGGTCGGCGCGCTCTATCACCACTTCCGGGACAAGTGCGCGCTCTATCACGCGGTCATCGACCGGATCCGCGAGGAAATGGCGGCGACGAATGCCGCGGCGCTCGATCCTGCCCGCCACGAGGGCGCCAGCATCAAGGACATCCTGCGCGGCTACATCTGCTTCGTGATCGAGGAACTGATCGGCTCGCCGGTGATGCAGCTGCTCGATTCGCCCGACCTGCGGGGGATGCCGGATCTCCTGACGCGCATCCTCGAGCAGAAGGCCGAATTCAACGCCGGCCTTGCCGCGCTGCTGCGGGCGCGCAGCGGCGAGATCGGGCATCCCGACCCGGAGCGCGCCATCGCCTTCGCCGTCGATTACATGGCGGCGATCACCAAATGGCGGTCGCACCACGTGGTCTGGCCGCGCGAGACGTCCGGCATGCCCGACGAGGCCTATGTCGAGGAAGCCCTGCGCGCGGTCTATTGCTACCTCGACCTCAAGCGGCGCTGAGCGGACCGGCGGTCCCCCTCAACTTCCCGTTGACCGGATTTGGGGTTCGTCTAATATCCGAAGCGTAGTTCGGTTTTCCGGCCCGAGGCGACGCGCATCGCCGCGCCCCGGTCCCTGTCCCGACAGCCAAGGCCGCGCGAGCCGGCCTGCCATCCAACTGGGAGAGACGTCATGACATTGCTGACCGTCAACGGCGAGGAGGTCTCGCTGGACCTCCCCGAGGATACCCCCCTTCTCTGGGCGCTGCGCGACGAGCTGCGCCTCACCGGCACGAAATTCGGCTGCGGCATCGCGCAATGCGGCGCCTGCACCGTCATGGTCGACGGCATGCCGCGGCGGTCCTGCGTGACGCCGGTGGGCACGCTCGAGGGCGCGAGCGTCGAGACGATCGAGAAGGTCGAGGGCCCCGAGGCCAAGGCCGTGCAGGATGCCTGGACCAGGATCGACGTGCCGCAATGCGGCTGGTGCCAGTCGGGACAGGTGATGAGCGCGACGGCGCTCCTGCGCATGAACCCGGCGCCCTCCGACGAGGACATCGACAACGCCATGGCCGGCAACATCTGCCGCTGCGCCACCTATGTCCGCATCCGCGCCGCGATCCACGACGCGGCCGAGACGCTGGAGGGATGATCCGATGACGAAGCAATCCCGCAGGCAGTTCCTTGCCTCCTCCGCCGGTCTCGTGATCGGGGTCGCGCTGCCGCTGAAGGGCCACGCGCAATCGGGCGCCGCCGCCGCGCTGGGCGACGGCACGCTCTCCGAAGGCGCCTTCGCGCCGAACGCCTTCATCCGCATCGCGCCCGACAACACGGTGACGGTGCTGTCGAAGCACATCGAATTCGGGCAGGGGCCCTATACCGGCCTCGCCACGCTCGTCGCCGACGAGATGGATGCAAGCTGGGACCAGATCCGCGTCGAGAGCGCCCCGGCGAACGACGAGCTCTACAAGAACCTTGCCTTCGGACTTCAGGGCACGGGCGGGTCGACCGCCATGGCCAACAGCTGGATGCAGATGCGGCAGGCGGGCGCGGCGGCACGCGCGATGCTGGTCGCGGCGGCAGCCGAGGAATGGGGCGTCGATGCGAGCACGATCTCGGTCAGCGCGGGCGAGGTGACGGACGGCACGAACCGGGCGAGCTTCGGCGAGCTTGCCGAGGCGGCGGCGCGCCAGTCCGTGCCGGTGGAGCCCGCGGTCAAGAACCGCTCGGAATTCACGCTGATCGGCACCGAGGTGCCCAAGGTGGACAGCCGCGCCAAGTCGACCGGCACCGCGGAGTTCACCCTCGACGTCTATCGCGACGGCATGCAGACGGTCGTGACCCGCCGCCCGTCGGTGATCGGGGCCAAGGTCGCCTCCTTTGACGACAGCGCGGCGCTCGAAGTGCCGGGCGTCGTCGCGGTGCGGCAGATCCCTCAAGGTGTCGCGGTCTATGCCGAGAACACCGCCGCGGCGCTCAAGGGCCGCGAGGCGCTGCGCGTCGAATGGGACATGTCAGAGGCCGAGACGCGGTCCTCGGAGGAGATCTTCGCCGAGTTCTCGCGGATGGCAGAGAGCCCCGGCGTGGTCGTCGAGGAAGAGGGCGACAGCGCCGCGGCGCTCGAAAGTGCGGAGACCGTGCACGAGGCCGAGTTTCTCTTTCCCTACCTCGCGCACGCGCCGATGGAGCCGCTCGACGCGGTGCTCGAGGTTACGGGCGACAAGGCCGAGATCTGGATGGGCGCGCAATTCCCCACCGCCGACAAGGGCGCGGTGGCGCAGGTGCTGGGGCTCGCGCCCGAGAACGTCACGATGAACGTGATGCTCGCGGGGGGCAGTTTCGGCCGCCGGGCACAGCCCTCGGCCCATATCGGCGCCGAGGTCGCGGCGATCGCCAAGGCCACGGGCGGCGACGGCGCGTGGAAGCTGGTCTGGACCCGCGAGGACGACCTTACGGGCGCCTATTACCGTCCGCTCACCGTACACCGGATGCGGGGCGGGATCGACGCGGACGGCAACATCACCGCCTGGGAAGACCGGGTGGTGAACCAGTCGATCATGGAGGGAACTCCGTTCGACCAGGGCGGAGCGGACCCGACCTCGTTCGAGGGCTCGACCAAGATGCCCTACGATCTGCCGAACCGGACGATCGACTGGATCAAGGCGACCTCCCCGGTGCCGGTGCTCTGGTGGCGCTCGGTCGGGCACACCCATACCGGCTACGCGACCGAGGTGTTCCTCGACGAGCTGCTCGAGAAGGCCGGCAAGGACCCGGTGCAGGGGCGGCTCGACCTCATGCGCGACGATGCGGGGCGCGACCGCGCGGTGCTCGAGCGGGTCGCCGAGATGGCGGGCTGGGACGGCACCAAGGTGAAGGGCGACCGCGCCTACGGCGTTGCGGTCCACGAGAGCTTCGAGACCTACGTGGCGCAGATCGTCGAGGTGTCGGACCAGGGCGGCATGCCGCGCGTCCACAAGGTGTGGGTCGCGGTCGATTGCGGCATCGCGATCAACCCCAATGTCATCGCCGCCCAGATCGAGGGCGGGGTCGGCTACGGTCTCGGCACCGCGCTCTTCAACGAGCTGGTGCTCGGGCCGGGCGGCGAGGTGCTGCAGAAGAACTTCGACACCTACCGCATGCTTCGCATCAGCGAGATGCCGGAGGTCGAGGTCGCGATCATCGAGAGCGAGGCGGATCCGACGGGGATCGGCGAGCCCGGCACGCCGCCGATCGCCCCGGCGGTCGCCAATGCGTGGCGGGCCCTGACCGGCACCGCCCCGCGCAAGCTTCCCTTCGCCCAGGCAGGTGCATGAATGAGACGACTGACACTGATCCTCGCGCTTCTCGCGGCGCCGCTCTCGGCCGAGACCGTGAACGGCCTTCGGACCGTCGAGGAATTCGACGGGATGGAGGGCGAGGACCGCTCCGTGGCGCTCTTCGAGGAGGTGCTGAAGGTGGTGGAACATCCGCGCTGCCTCAATTGCCACCCGAAGGGCGACTCGCCGCTTCAGGGCGACGCGATGGAGGTGCACCAGCCCCCGGTGGTGCGCGGCGCGGCCGATTTCGGCGCCCCGGGCATGAACTGTACCACCTGCCACGGCGCCGAGAACGTCGCCTTCGTCACCGGTGACGGATCGATCCCGGGGCACGAGCCGTGGCAGCTCGCGCCCGAATCGATGGCCTGGGTCGGGCTTTCGGGGGCGGAGATCTGCGCCCAGCTCAAGGACCCCGAGCGCAACGGCGACCGCGATCTCGCCGAGATCCACGAGCACATGGCCGAGGACGGGCTCGTCGGCTGGGGCTGGCATCCGGGCGAGGGGCGCGAGCCGGTGCCCGGAACGCAGGAGGTCTTCGGCGAGCTGGTGAAGGCCTGGATCGACACCGGCGCGGCCTGCCCCGCGGGCTGACCGCGCCCGCTGCGCGCCGCCACGCGAGGCGCGCCGCCCGCCCACCCACCCCGTCGCGCCTCGCGTGGCGGGGTGCTTTTCGGCGAGGGTGTACCGCCTTCTCAGACCAGCCGGCTGTCGAGAGGCCCTTTGGACCGGGCCGTCCTTCACCTGCGAGGGGCCATTCGATGCCCTGCGCGGAGATCGTCGTCCTGCTTCTTCTTGGCAAAAATACTCCGGAGAGCGCGAGAGGCAGAGCCTCTCGCATCGCCCGGAAGGGCGATCGCTAGCGTCAGGCCAGCAGGCGCCGCGCTATGACCTGAACCTGGATCTCGGCGTACCGCCTCCGCGGGCCTCCCCCGGAGGCCCGCTGACATCTTCAGGCGAGCAGGCGCCTCGCGATGACCTGCGCCTGGATCTCGGCGGCACCCTCGAAGATGTTGAGGATGCGGGCGTCGCAGAGGATGCGGCTGACTGCGTATTCGAGGGCGAAGCCGTTGCCGCCGTGGATCTGGAGGGCGTTGTCGGCCGCCGACCACGCGATCCGCGCGCCGAGGAGCTTGGCCATGCCCGCCTCGAGGTCGCAGCGGTGGCCGCGATCCTTCTCGAGCGCAGAGAAATAGGTGAGCTGGCGCGCCACCATGATCTCGACGGCCATCATCGCGAGCTTGGAGGCGACGCGGGGGAAGGCGATGAGCGGCTTGCCGAACTGCTTGCGGTCCTGCGCGTACGCCATGCCGACGTCGAGCGCCGAGGCCGCGACGCCCACCGCTCGGGCCGCGGTCTGGATGCGGGCGCTCTCGAAGGTCTCCATGAGCTGCTTGAAGCCGCGGCCTTCCTCGCCGCCGAGGAGGTTCTCTCCGTCGACCCTGAAGTCGTCGAAATTGACCGTGTATTCCTTCATGCCGCGGTAGCCGAGCACCTCGATCTCGCCGCCCGAGAGCCCGTCGTCGGGGAAGGGCGCCTCGTCCGTGCCGGGGGTCTTCTCGGCGAGAAACATCGACAGGCCCTTGTAATCCTCGGTGCCGGGAGCGGTGCGGGCGAGCACGGTCATGACATGCGTGCGGGCGGCGTGGGTGATCCAGGTCTTGTTGCCGGTGAGGATCCAGTCGCCGCTCTCGTCCTTGCGCGCTTTCGTACGCAGGGACCCGAGATCGGAGCCGGTGTTGGGCTCGGTGAAGACCGCGGTCGGCAGCGTCTCGCCGCTGGCGAGGCGCGGCAGCCACTTTTCCTTCTGCGCCTCGGTGCCGCCGGCGAGGATCAGCTCGGCGGCGATCTCGGACCGGGTGCCGAGCGAGCCGACGCCGATATAGCCGCGGGAGAGCTCCTCGGAGACGACGCACATCGAGGCCTTGGAGAGGCCGAGGCCGCCATGCTCCTCGGGGATGGTGAGGCCGAAGACGCCCATCTCCGCGAGCTCCTCGATGACCTCCATCGGGATCAGCTCGTCCTTGAGGTGCCAGTCGTGGGCGTGGGGCAGGACCTTCTCGACCGAGTAGCGGCGGAACTGCTCGCGGATCATCTCGAGCTCGTCCTCGAGGCCGGACTTGCCGACGGTGATCTCGGCGGAGCGCTCCTGCATGAGCGCGACGAGGCGCAGGCGCGCGGCCTGGCTGTTGCCGGATCCAAGGAGCGTTCTGACCGGATCCGCCGCGAGCCTGTCCTCGTCCCCGGCGGTGAGGCCGAGATCCTGAAGGCGCACCACCTCGCCCTGGTTCATCTGGATGCCGCCGCGGATCTGGGCGAGGTATTCGCCGAAGGCGATCTGCAGGATCAGCTGCTCGACCTCGGTGAAGTCGCCGGTCGCCTCGAGCTTTTCCGCCCAGGCGTGCATCTGGCGCAGCGCTTCGACATACGTCGCGAGCCAGGCAAGGCCGTGGGCGGCGGTCTGGTGCTCTTCGACGCGCCGGCCCGAGACGCGGCCGTCCTCCTCGACGAGGCCGCGCACGCGGGCCTTCGCGATCTCGAGCACTTCCTCTGCGGGCGCGATCGCCGCGCCGGTGAGGGCGAGAAGGTCCGGCAGCAGCGCGCTGCCGCCAAGCGTCAGGTCCTGACCGTCGTGAGCCATTGCAGATGTCCTCTATCCCGTGTCGAGCACGAAATAGGTCTTTCGCAGGTGCAGCGCAACAAAAATACCAAGCGGCGTCGCGATCCGTTCTTATGTTTCTCGCTCGTTTGTGGCTGTGCCTCTCCGGGGAGCCTGCTAAGAGGCGCGCATGGATGCACTTTTCTCCCTGATCGGCCCCGCGGGGCTGGCACTCTGCCTCTGGATCGCGCTCGTTTCGGGCGTGGTGAAGGGCATGGTGGGCTTCGCCATGCCGATGATCATGATCTCGGGCATGAGCTCGATCCTGTCTCCGGAACTGGCGCTCGCGGGGCTGATCCTGCCGACGCTCTTCTCCAACGGGATGCAGGCGCTGCGGCAGGGACCGCGCGCGGCCTGGGGCTCGGTCAAGCGGTTCCGGGTGTTCCTGATCGTCGGGGGCGCGGTGCTGCTTCTCTCGGCGCAGCTGGTCTCGGTGCTGCCGGCGCAGGTGCTCTACCTCGCGATCGGGGTGCCGATCACGCTTTTCGCGGCGGCGCAGCTGCTCGGTTGGAAGGGCGATCTGCCGGGCGGCGGCGGGCGCGCCGTCGAGGTCGCGATCGCGGCCTTTGCCGGGTTCATCGGCGGCATGTCGGGGGTCTGGGGTCCGCCTACGGTCGCGTACCTCACGATGATCGGCACCGAGAAGCGCGAGCAGATGCGGGTGCAGGGGGTGATCTACGGGCTCGGCGCGGTGCTGCTGACGGCGGCGCATGTGGGCTCGGGGGTGCTGAACGGCAACACCGTCTGGCTGTCGCTGGCGCTGGTGCCGACGGCGGTCTTCGGCATGTGGCTCGGCGGGCTGGCGCAGGACCGGATCGACCAGCAGGCGTTCCGGCGGGCGACGCTCGCGGTGCTGCTGATCGCGGGGCTGAACCTCGTGCGGCGGGCGCTGCTCGGCTGATCTTTTCCGGGTCTCGGGTTCCGCGGGCAGGAGCGAGGGCGCTGCCCTCGCGCTCCCGGGATATTTTCGCCAAGAAGAAGGGGGCTCGCGATGCGGCGAGGGCCTGCGTCAGCTGATCGGCAGGCCGCCGCAGGCGGAGGCGATCTCGGGCGCGGCTTCGGGTGGGACAACTTCGAAGAGCGCCGAGTAGAGAATGTCACCGTTGCGGGTCGCGGTGAAGGACCAGGTGCCGGTCGCGAGTTCCTCTTTCGTGTCGAACGTATAGGCGTTGATCGAACTCGAGGCGCCGCCGAGCATCGTCACGTAGCTCTGGGCCGTTGCACCCGATTCGGCGAATTGCGGGTGGGTGAGGGTCAGCACGACGCCGTCGTAGACCATGCCGTCGAGCGCCTCGGTCTTCACCCCGAAGCTGAGACCGTTCACGGCGGGCACGACGTTGGTCAGCCACTCGAATTCGGGGGATTCGGCGAAGAGCTCGATATGGCCCGCGACGGTGCCCGGGGCCTCGATCCGGCCCGAGGACGGCACCTCGCAGAAGACGCCCTGCGTGACCTCGAAGCGGTCCGGATCGTACTGCGCCGTCTCGGCGAGGGCCGGGCCGGAGACGAGGAGGAGGGCGAGAACGCTGCGCAACATGGGGGGACCATGGCGGCGCGCGGGGGCGCGTACAAGCGGGGGCGCGTCACGAAAAGCGGCGCGCCCGGGGCCGGACGCGCCGCATCGCCATGAGGCAGGCGCGGATCAGCCGATCGCTGCGGCCTTCACGTCCTCGTCGATATAGGGCGCGTACTGGGCGAAGTTGTCGGCGAACATCTGCACCAGCTTCGCGGCCTGCCGGTCGTAGGCGGCCTTGTCGTCCCAGGTGCGGCGCGGATCGAGCAGCAGCTCGGCGACACCCTCGACCTTGACCGGCACCTCGAAGCCGAAGTTCGGGTCCTTGCGGAACTGCGCGCCAGCGAGGCTGCCGTCGAGCGCCGCGGTCAGGAGCGAGCGGGTGGCGCGGATCGGCATGCGCGAGCCCTGGCCGTAGGCGCCGCCGGTCCAGCCGGTGTTCACGAGCCAGCAGGTCGCGCCGTGCTTGGCGATCTTGTCGCGCAGGAGGTTCCCGTAGACCTCGGGGCGGCGCGGCATGAAGGGCGCGCCGAAGCAGGTCGAGAAGGTCGGCTGCGGTTCCGTCACGCCGCGCTCGGTCCCGGCGACCTTGGCGGTGAAGCCCGACAGGAAGTGGTACATCGCCTGCGCCGGGGTCAGCCGCGCGATCGGGGGCAGCACGCCGAAAGCGTCGCAGGTCAGCATGATGATGTTCTTGGGGTGGCCGCCGAGCGCGGTCTTCGACGCGTTCGAGATGTAGTCGAGCGGGTAAGCGCAGCGCATGTTCGCGGTGAGCGAATCGTCGTCGAAATCGAGCTCGAACGTGTCGGGGTCGAATACCATGTTCTCGATGACCGTGCCGAACTTCTGCGTGGTGTCGTAGATCTCGGGCTCGGCCTCGCGGGAGAGGTTGATCGTCTTGGCGTAGCAGCCGCCCTCGAAGTTGAAGGTTCCGCGGTCGGACCAGCCGTGCTCGTCGTCGCCGATGAGGACGCGCCCGGGATCGGCCGAGAGGGTGGTCTTGCCGGTGCCCGAGAGGCCGAAGAAGATCGCGGTGTCGATCGGGTTGCCGACGGCGTGGTTGGCCGAGCAGTGCATCGGCATCACGCCCTTCGCGGGCAGCAGGTAGTTGAGGAGGGTGAAGACCGACTTCTTGTTCTCGCCCGCGTACTCGGTGTTGGCGATCAGGATCAGCTTGCGGTCGAAGTTGAGCGCGATGACCGTCTCGGAGCGGCAGCCGTGCTTTTCGGGGTCGGCCTTGAAGCTCGGGCAGTTGATGATCGTGAAGTCGGCCTCGAAGCTGTCGAGATCCTCGCGGTCGGGGCGGCGCAGCATGTGGCGGATGAAGAGGCCGTGCCAGGCGAGCTCGGTGACGACGCGGACGTTGATGGCATGGGCGGGATCGGCGCCGCCGACGAGGTCCTCGACGAAGTAGTCGTTGCCCTTCATGTGCTCGGTCATGTCGGCATAGAGCGCATCGAAGCCCTCGGGCGACATCTCGGCGTTGTTCTCCCACCAGATCGTGTCCTCGACCGCCGGGGTCCGGACGACGTGCTTGTCCTTCGGCGAGCGCCCGGTGAAGGCGCCGGTCGTCACGAGAAAGGCGCCTCCGCGGCCGAGCCGGCCTTCGCCGCGCTTCAGGGCATGCTCGATGAGCGCCGGTTCCATGAGATTGTAATGGACATCGCCGAGCCCATCGATGCCCTGATCCTCGAGCTTGAACTGCGGGTTCACCCGTCCGGTCGTCATCGGTCCTTGCGCTCCTCGTCGCCCCGCCCCCGAAGGCGGTCCTGTCACTCGTCACCGCCGGCGACACACCGGCGACAGGTTTCCTCTAGCATGTCGTTTTCCGGGGTCGATAGGGTGGCCGGGACAGTTTAGCGCAACCAGGCCCAGTTTAGCGCAATCATGTTTCGCGGGTTCCGGCGGATCTGCCGCGCGCGACGCCTCGCGATGCGAAAGTGTGCGGTTAAGTCATTGGTCAGTGGTCGTGGTATCTCATGCCGTCGCGGGGCGGCAGTGATTCGCAAATACCGTTTGATGGTAAACGCAAAACCGCTCATATGCTTGGGTTAAGATGGCCCAGTACAGAAACGAGGATCTCGCCAATGTCCAAGATCGCTCTCGTCGATGACGACCGGAACATCCTGACGTCGGTCGCCATGACGCTCGAGGCCGAAGGGTTCGAGGTCGAGACCTACCATGACGGCCAGCAGGCGCTCGACGCCTTCAACAAGCGCATGCCGGACATGGCGGTCTTCGACATCAAGATGCCCCGCATGGACGGCATGGACCTGCTCCAGAGGGTGCGCCAGAAATCGAAGATGCCGGTCATCTTCCTGACCTCGAAGGACGACGAGATCGACGAGGTCCTCGGGCTGCGCATGGGTGCCGACGACTACGTGAAGAAGCCGTTCTCGCAGCGGCTCCTGGTCGAGCGCATCCGGGCGCTGCTGCGCCGGCAGGAGGCGGTCGAGACCGGTGCCGTGGGCGACACCGAGGACACCAAGATGATCGTGCGCGGATCGCTCTCGATGGATCCGCTGCGCCATTCGGTGTCCTGGAAGAACATGGACGTCTCGCTCACCGTGACCGAGTTCCTGCTGCTGCAGGCGCTCGCGCAGCGGCCGGGCTTCGTCAAGTCGCGCGATCAGCTCATGGACGTCGCCTACGACGATCAGGTCTATGTCGACGACCGGACCATCGACAGCCACATCAAGCGTCTGCGCAAGAAGATGCGCTCCGTGGA
Organism: Roseivivax halodurans JCM 10272; assembly: GCF_000521785.1. Classification (GTDB taxonomy): domain Bacteria; phylum Pseudomonadota; class Alphaproteobacteria; order Rhodobacterales; family Rhodobacteraceae; genus Roseivivax; species Roseivivax halodurans. The sequence goes on along the minus strand of NZ_JALZ01000015.1, from coordinate 15,760 downwards.
CGAGGAATTCTCCGCGATCGAGACCCTGTACGGCATCGGCTACCGCTACAACGAAGAGTGAGCATGGCTCTGGCCGCGCGCATCGACGAGTCTCGGGATCAGGACGAGGACGGCCGCCGCGAGAGCGACGTGGTGCTCGGCGACGACTGGATCGCGCCCCACGCGAATGTCGAGCAGGAGCTGCGCGACAGCCGCGAGCGTCGCGGGCTCTTTTCGCTCAACCGCTCGCCGCTGACCCGCAAGATCATCACCTTCAACCTGATCGCGCTCAACATCATGGTCGTGGGGATCCTGTTCCTCAACGGCTCCCGCGGGATGCTGGAGGTCGAGCGCATCAATGCCGCCCAGGCCGAAATCGAACTCGTCGCGGACGTGATCGAGGCGCGGATCCCGCCAGGGGCCGAGGTGGGTCTCGCGCCGGGCGAGGGGCTCGACCTCGACGCGATACTCGGGGGGATCAACCTGCGCGACGGCACCGAGCTCTTCGTCTTCGATGCAAGAAGCGCGCTTGTCGGAGAGAAGACCGGCCAGATGCATCCGGCGGAAGGGCCCGGTGCCGGGGAAGAGGCGCAGCCGACGGTGATCTCGGACCTCGTCTCCGGGGCTTGGCACGCGGTGTCGGGGAGCCTCGATATCCTCTCGCGGGGCGCGCCGCCGACCCGCGAAGAGCGCGTGCTTCGCCTGATCGAGGAGGGCGATCCGGCCGAGACCCGGGTGGTCCGGTCGGCCACGCGGGAGGGCGAGACCGCCTTCACCGCTCTGAGCCCGATCATGCAGGAGGGCCGGGTCCTCGGCATCGTCGCGTCGGTCGCGTCCGCCGCCGAGGTCGACGCCGCCGTCCGGCTCGAGCGCGAGCGGGTGCTGCAGATGTTCATGATCGCGACGCTGGCCTCGATCGGCTTCAGCCTCGTTCTGGCCTCGACCATCGCGCATCCGATCTCGGACCTGGCCGAGGCGGCGGAGATCGGGCGCGACCGCAACCGCTCACGGGCGCACAAGGGCCGGATCCGGATCCCCGACCTGACCGCGCGGCCGGACGAGATCGGGCGTCTCTCGGGCGCGATCCGTGGCATGGTGGCGGCGCTCTACGACAGGATCGACGGCAACGAGCAGTTCGCGGCCGATGTCGCCCACGAGATCAAGAATCCGCTGGCTTCCCTGCGCTCGGCGGTGGGCAGCCTGCGCATGGTCCGCAAGGAGGACCACCGGCAGAAATTGCTCGACGTGATCGAGCACGACGTGCGCCGGCTCGACCGCCTCGTGTCGGACATCTCGAACGCCTCCCGGCTCGACAGCGAGCTCGTCAAGGAGGAGGAACAGGAGTTCGACCTGCTCGGGATGATCGACAATCTCGCCCAGTTCCTCGGCGAGGACGCCAAGAAGAAGGGTGTCGAATTCATCACCGACCTGCCGCCGCAGCCGATCCGCATCCAGGGACTCGAGGCGCGGCTCGCGCAGGTCTTCGTCAATCTCATCACCAACGCGATCTCGTTCTGCGAGGACGGCGACGCGATCCGGGTCTGGGCCCGGCGCCGCGACAACCGCGTGCTGGTGGTGGTCGAGGATACCGGCCCCGGCATTCCCAACGAGGCGCTGACCAAGATCTTCAAGCGGTTCTACTCGCAACGGCCGGAGAGCGATTTCGGCAACAATTCGGGGCTTGGCCTCGCCATCTCCAAGCAGATCGTGGAGGCCCATGGCGGCGTCATCTGGGTCGAGAACATCCGCCCGACCGAGGCCGACGTCACCTCCGAACCGCTGGGCGCCCGCTTCGTCGTGGGCCTGCCGCTCTGACGGCGTGGCCGGTCCGCTGATCCTCCACGCCACCGCCGTCGCCATCGGCACGAGAGGCGCGCTGATCCGCGGCCCGTCGGGCAGCGGAAAGTCCGCTCTGGCCCTCGAGATGATGGCGGCGGGTGCGGCGCTCGTTTCGGACGACCGGGTGATCCTCGAGGACGGCCCGGACGGAATCGCGCTGACCGCGCCCGGCGCGATCAGGGGCCTGATCGAGGCGCGGGGAATGGGGATTCTTCACGCAGACGTGACCGACAAGGCCCTTCTGTGTGTCGTGGTTGACCTATCGCGGGAGGAAACCGCGCGGCTTCCGGATCCGAAGGAGGTTTGTGTCTTGTCACGGCAGGTCCCGCTCATTCACAAAATGGCGCAACCCCATTTCGCAGCTGCGCTTGTTCAATATCTGAAGGGCGGACGGAAGGAGTAGGGTAACCATGGTCCAGAGTGCGCAACGCGTGATCCTCGTCACCGGCCCGTCGGGTGCCGGCCGGACGACCGCGATCAACGCGCTCGAGGATTTCGGTTACGAGGCGATCGACAACATGCCTCTGACCCTGATCCCGAGGCTGCTCGACGGGCCGGGGCCCGATCGGCCAATGGCGCTCGGCCTCGACGTGCGGAACCGCGACTTCACGGTCGAGGGTGTGGTGGACCTCACCACGCGTTTCGCAGGCAAGGCCGGGGTGGAGATGGAGCTTCTCTACCTCGATTGCAGCATCGGCGTGCTCGTGCGGCGCTATTCCGAGACGCGCCGCCGCCATCCGCTCGCCCCGGACGCGTCGCCCACCGAGGGCATCGAGCAGGAGCGCGCGCTGCTCGAGCCGGTGAGGCACGTCTCGGACACGCTGATCGACACGACGGAGTTCAGCCCGCACGATCTGCGGGCGGTGCTGTCGCGGCAGTTCGGGCTCGACGAGACGCGGGCGCTGTCGGTGACGATCAGCTCGTTCTCGTACAAGCGCGGGTTGCCTCAGGGGGCGGACACCGTGTTCGACTGCCGCTTTCTCGACAATCCGCACTGGGAGCCGGAGCTGCGCCCGATGACGGGCCTCGATCCGGCCGTCGTTGCGCACGTGACGCAGGACGCGCGCTGGGGCGGGTTCGAGGACCGCGTGCTGGACCTGATGCGGTTCCTGCTGCCCGCTTACCGCGACGAGGGAAAGTCGCATTTCTCGATCGCCTTCGGGTGTACCGGGGGGCGTCATCGCTCGGTCACGGCGGCGGAACGCGCCTCCGACGCCCTTGCACAGGAGGGCTGGCGCGTGTCTATACGGCACCGCGAACTGGAACGTCAGGGGTTGGCAGGGGCGACGCGCCATCCGGCCCCGGCAGGGGTTCTGGAGACGGGAGACAGCAGCGCGTGATCGGGATCGTCATCGTGGCTCACGGCGGACTGGCGCGGGAATACCTCGCGGCGGTGGAGCATGTCGTGGGCGTCCAGTCCGGCATCCGCGCCATCTCGATCCATCCCGAATGCAACCGCGCCTCGAAACAGACCGAGATCTGCACCGCGGCCGATGCGGTCGATACCGGGCAGGGCGTGGTGATCGTGGTGGACATGTTCGGCGGCTCGCCCTCCAATCTCAGCCTGCGGGCGTGTCAGCCCGACAACCGCCGCATCCTCTACGGCGCCAACCTTCCGATGCTGATCAAGCTCGCGAAATCGCGCCAGAAAACCGTGGCCGACGCGGTGCGCGGCGCGCTCGAGGCCGGGCGGAAATACATTGACAGCCAGAACATTAAGCCGGATCTAGGTGCGGATGGACCCGTCAAGACGGCGTCCTGACAGGGCCCGTCGCGCCCGCTTCGCCCGACGATCCGAGACAACTTCAAGGCCCGAATGAGCACCACCGTCCGCCGACAATTTGAGATCGTGAACGAGAAGGGGCTGCACGCCCGCGCCTCGGCCAAGCTGGTCGAGGTGGTCGAAGGGTTCGACGCCTCGGCCGAGGTCAGCCGCGACGGCATGAGCGCGTCCGGCGACAGCATCATGGGGCTCTTGATGCTCGCCGCCTCGAAGGGATCGACCATCGACGTCGAGGTGACCGGGCCCGACGCCGAGGCGCTTGCGGACGCCATCGATGCGCTCATCGCCAACCGGTTCGGCGAGTCATGCTGACGCCGGATCCCGCGCCGCGCGGCGAGCCGCAGCGGCGACTGGCGCCGCGCCGCGAGGTGCCGCAGCGCTTCACGGTCCAGCCACCGGAGCAAGCGCCCTACGACAAGCGCAAGCTCAGCTATGCCGGCACGTTCGAGAGCCCGTGGAAGCGCGGCACGATCCGGACGATGGAATGGGCGACCGGCAAGCTGACGCTCCTGCGCATGGTGCGCCGGTTCGAGCGCATCGGTCCCGCCGAGGGGCAGGCGTTCTGGGCGCAGGCGCTGTCGATCATGGGCATCACCCTCGAGACGCCAGAGGACGAGATCGCGCGGATCCCGCGCGAGGGCCCCGTTGTGATCGTCGCCAATCATCCGCACGGGCTGGTCGACGGGATGGTGATGGCCGAACTCATCGGGCGCGTGCGCCGCGACTACCGGATCCTGACCCGCTCGCTGCTGACGGGCGTGCGCGAGGTCGAGCGCTTCATGATCCCTGTGCCGTTCCCGCACGAGGAGGACGCCAAGGCGCAGGGGCTCGAGATGCGCCGCCGCGCGATGGCGCATCTGTCGGACGGGGGTGTGGTCGCGCTGTTCCCGTCGGGGGTGGTGGCGGCGTCGGAGCGCTGGTTCGGGCCCGCACTCGAGGCCCCGTGGAACCCCTTCACCGCGAACCTCATCCAGCGCTCGGGCGCGACGGTGGTGCCGATCCGCTTTCCGGGGCAGAACAGCCGCGCCTACCAGATCGCCAACAAGCTCTCGGCGACGCTGCGCCAGGGGCTTCTGCTGCACGAGGTGGTCCATTCGTGCCGCCGGCCGCAGGCGCCGGTGATCGGGAGGCCGATCACCCCCGAGGAGATCGCCGCCTTCGACGGATCGGGCCGCGATCTGGTGAACTGGCTGCGCCGGCGGACCTGCGGGCTCGACCGGGCCTGAGCGTCAGCGGGTCGGCACCGGGGTCTCGCCGCGGTAATCGTAGAAGCCGCGGTTCGTCTTGCGGCCGAGCCAGCCCGCCTCGACATATTTCGACAGGAGCGGGCAGGGGCGGTACTTGGTGTCGCCGAGCCCGTCATGCAGCACGTTCATGATCGCAAGGCAGGTGTCGAGGCCGATGAAGTCGGCCAGCTCGAGCGGGCCCATCGGGTGGTTCGCGCCGCGCTTCATCGCCTCGTCGATCGAGCGCACGTTGCCGACGCCCTCGAGCAGGGTGTAGCAGGCCTCGTTGATCATCGGCATGAGGATGCGGTTGACGATGAAAGCCGGGAAATCCTCGGCCGAGGCGGCGACCTTGCCGAGATTTTCCACCACCGCGAGGCAGGCCTCGTAGGTCTCCTGATCGGTGGCGATGCCGCGGATGAGCTCGACGAGGCTCATGACAGGCACCGGGTTCATGAAGTGGAAGCCCATGAACTTCTCGGGACGGTCGGTGCGCGAGGCGAGGCGGGTGATCGAGATCGACGAGGTGTTGGTCGTCAGGATCGTTTCGGGCTTGCAGGCGGGCACGAGCGTCTCGAAGATCTTGGTCTTGACCTCCTCGCGCTCGGTCGCGGCCTCGACCACGAGGTCGGACTGGCCGAGATCGGTCAGCTCCATCGTCGTGCTGATGCGCGCGAGTGCTGCGTCGCGGTCGGCCGCCTCGACCTTGCCGCGCGAGACCTGACGGTCGAGGTTCTTCTCGATCAGCGCGACGGCGTTCTCGAGCGCATCGGCATCGACGTCGTTGAGCAGAACCTCGTAGCCTGCGAGCGCCATCACATGCGCGATGCCGTTGCCCATCTGCCCGGCGCCGACAACCCCGACGGTCCTGATGTCCATGTCCTGCCTCGTTGCCTTGCGTGATCCGGGCGGAACATAGGCACGGGGAAAAGCCGGGCACAAGGGCAGGGCCGGCCCGCCGCCGCCGCTTTTTGCCCGTTAGGCTTTTGGCAATTCGAATCTGGTCATCTGGCCCGTGGGTGAGAACGACATGGGTGTGAGATGACGTGGGCTTCCGGCGATCGGGGCAGGCTGGAGTATTTCCCCTGCCGATATGGCAATTCGCGCATCGCGTTCCGCGGGCCGCGGCAATCCTGCGAGGGGCGCTATGTCGCCTGCCTCGGCGGGACGGAGACCTACGGGCGCTTCGTTCCCGAGCCCTATTGCGCGCAGCTCGAGACAGCGATCGGCATACCTTGCGTGAATTTCGGAGTGGTTAACGCCGGCCTCGACGCGTTTCTCTGCGACAGCACGATCCTCGCCCTGGCGGCGGGGGCCGAGGCCTGCGTGCTGCAGGTGATGGGCGCGCAGAATATGTCGAACCGGTTCTACACGGTGCATCCGCGGCGCAACGACCGGTTCCTGCGCGCCTCGGACGCGCTCGCCGCGCTCTATCCCGAGATCGATTTCACCGAGCACGCCTTCACGCGCGGCATGCTCCAGGCGCTGCTCGAGGCCGGGCCGGACCGGTTTCCGCTGGTCGTGGAGGAACTGCAGGCCGCATGGCTGGCACGGATGAGGTCGCTGCTGAGCGATCTCGGCGGCACGCCGATCCTGCTCTGGGCGGCCTCCTTCACGCCGCCCGAGCGAGTGTCCTACGAGGAGGGAGCCACGCTCGGGAGCGATCCTCTCTTCGTGACGAGAGCGATGCTCGAGGCGCTCGAAGCGCGGGTCGGGCAGGTCGTGACCTATGTGCGCTCGAACATGGCGGCCTTCACGGCGATGGAGGGCATGGTCTTCTCGGACCATGACGAGGGCGCGGCGGAGCAGCTTCTCGGGGCGCCCGCCCATGCGGAGATCGCGGAGCTTCTGGCGGAGAGGGTCGCGCAGGACTTGGCCGCGGGAGGCAGCATGGAAAAAGGCCGGCGCGCGGGCACCGGCCTTTCCCCCTGATCCAAAGAGCGTGCCTTCAGAGCTTTTCGGTTAGCTCCGGCACCAGCTCGAAGAGGTCGCCGACGAGGCCGTAATCGGCCACCTGGAAGATCGGCGCCTCCTCGTCCTTGTTGATCGCGACGATGACCTTGCTGTCCTTCATGCCCGCAAGGTGCTGGATCGCGCCCGAGATGCCGACGGCGATGTAGAGGTCCGGCGCCACGACCTTGCCGGTCTGGCCGACCTGCCAGTCGTTCGGGGCGAAGCCCGAATCGACCGCCGCGCGGGACGCGCCGACCGCCGCGCCGAGCTTGTCGGCGAGCTTTTCGACGATCGCGAAGTTCTCTTCGGAGCCGATGCCGCGGCCGCCCGAGACGACGATTCCCGCGGAGGTGAGCTCGGGGCGGTCGCTCGCGGCGAGCTTGTCCTCGACCCATTCCGACAGGGCCGGATCGTCGGCCGCGTCCACGCTCTCGACCGAGGCGCTGCCGCCGGTGCCGGCCGCGTCGAAGGTCGAGGTGCGGATCGTGAACACCTTCTTGGCGTCCTTCGACTTCACCGTCTGCACGGCGTTGCCGGCGTAGATCGGGCGCTCGAAGGTGCCTTCGTCGACCACGTTGGTGACGTCCGTAAGGATCATCACGTCGAGCATCGCCGCGACGCGCGGCAGGATGTTCTTGGCATCCGTGGTCGCCGGCGCGCAGATGTGGTCGTACCCCTCGGCGAGCTTGGCGACCAGCGCGGCGGTGGGCTCGGCGAGACGGTGCCCGTAGCGCGCGTCCTCGGCCACGATGACCTTGGCGACGCCGTCGATCGTGGCGGCCTCGTTGGCGGCCTCGGTCGCCGAGGCGCCAGCCGCGAGGATCGTCACGTCGCCGAGCGATTTCACCGCGGTGACGGCCTTGGCCGTCGCGTCCATCGACAGGTGCCCGTCGTTGATTTCCGCCATCAGAAGAACGGCCATCACACCACCCCCTTCTCTTTGAGCTTGGCGACAAGCGTGTCGACGTCGGGCACGATCTCGCCCGCTTCGCGCTCCGGCGGCTCGGTGGTCTTCACGACCTCGAGGCGCGGGCTCACGTCGACGCCGTAATCCGAGGGCGTCTTCTCCTCGAGCGGCTTCTTCTTCGCCTTCATGATGTTCGGCAGCGAGGCGTAGCGCGGCTCGTTGAGGCGCAGGTCGGTGGTGACGATGGCCGGCATCTTGACCTTGATGGTCTGAAGGCCGCCGTCCACCTCGCGCGCGACGGTGGCGTGATCGCCGTCGATGTCGAGCGTGTTGGCATTGGTCGCCTGGGACCAGCCGGTGAGCGCCGCCAGCATCTGGCCGGTGGCGTTGAGGTCGTTGTCGATCGCCTGCTTGCCGGCGATCACCAGACCCGGCTGCTCCTCGTCGATCACGGCCTTCAGCAGCTTGGCGACGGCCAGCGGCTCGATGTCCTGGTGGACGTCGTCGGCGGCGACGATGAGGATCGCGCGGTCGGCGCCCATGGCGAGGGCGGTGCGCAGCGTCTCCTGCGCCTGCTTCACGCCGATGGAGACGGCGATGACCTCTTCGGCCTTGCCGGCTTCCTTCAGGCGGATGGCCTCCTCGACGGCGATCTCGTCGAAGGGATTCATCGACATCTTGACGTTCGCGAGGTCGACACCGCTGCCGTCCGCCTTCACGCGGACCTTCACGTTGTAGTCGATGACCCGTTTGACGGGTACGAGAACCTTCATCCTGTTCAGCCTCCTCTTCAGGTTCGGCGGGCGACGGCGCGCGGCACCCGCGTCTCGGACAAGTCGCGTCCCGAGGGTGATAACGGCCCGCAGGTGGGGACAACAGGGCAAAACCGGCCTGTTAGCGCTCGGCAACGTCGCGTTTTTCGCCGGAGACGGCGCGTTACCAGAGATGTAGACCGCAGAGCGGAACAGTCCCGGGGCCGCGAGCCGGGCCCCGGGAGATACGCCGAACGGCGCGGGATCAGGTGAACGTGTTGTCCCGCGGGAAGCCGCGCGGGGCCATGCGGCCGGCGGTGGCGCGCTTTGCGACCCATTCGTCGAGCTCGGGGCTCTGTACGGTGCGGACGCGGCCGGCGGGGTCCTTCCAGGTCAGGCCCGCCTCGCGCAGGAAGGTTGTGGCGTCCGACATCCCGCCGTCCTTGTAGCGCTGGAGGCGCACGCCCTTGCCCTTGGCCATCTCGGGCAGCTCGTCGAGGTCGAAGACCAGAAGCTTGCGGTTCTGGCCGACGACGGCGACGGAATCGCCCGAGGTCGGTTTGACGAGGGCCGCTCGCACGTCGCCGCGCACGGTCAGCACCTGCTTGCCGGCGCGTGTCTGGGCGACGACCTCGTCCTCGGTGACGATGAAGCCGTCACCGGCGCTCGAGGCGAGCAGCAGCTTGCGGCCGGGCTTGTGCACGAGGATGTCGACGATCTCGGCCTCGTTGGGCAGGTCGACCATGAGCCGCAGCGGCTCGCCCATGCCGCGCCCGCCGGGCAGGTTCGAGGCCGAGACGGTGTAGAAGCGGCCGTTCGAGGCGAAGACCAGCAGCTTGTCGGTGGTCTCGGCATGGAAGGTGAAACGCGGGCCGTCGCCGTCCTTGAACTTCAGCTCGCGGCCGAGATCGATATGGCCGGTCATGGCGCGGATCCAGCCGCGTTCGGAGCAGACGACGGTGACCGGCTCGCGTTCGATCATCGCCTCGAGCGGGACCTCCTCGACCTCGCCCGCCTCGTCGATCAGCGTCAGGCGCTGGCCGCGGGGATGGTCCTTGGTGAAGGCCTTCTTGGTCGCCTTGAGCTCGTCCGAGATGCCGGACCATTGCAGCTCTTCGCTGGCGAGCAGGTCCTCGATGCCAGCGCGTTCCTCCATCAGGCGGTCGCGCTCGGCGACGAGCTCCATCTCCTCGAGCCGCCGCAGACTGCGCAGGCGCATGTTGAGGATGGCATCGGCCTGCACTTCCGTCAGGCTCATCGCGTCCTCGGCCACCCGTGGCGGGGAGACGTAGTCGCGCTCGTTCGTGGCGCGGACGTGGTCCTTTCCCCAATCCTCGCGCATCAGCGCGGCCTTGGGATTCTCGTCGTAGCGGATGATGTCGATCACCCGGTCGAGGTTGAGGAAGGCGACGATCAGGCCCTCGAGCACCTCGAGCCGGTGGTCGATCTTCTCCATCCGGTGACGCGAGCGGCGGACCAGCACCTCGCGGCGGAAGTCGAGGAAGGCGCGCAGCACCTCCTTCAGCGAGCAGACCTTGGGCGTCACGCCGTCGATCAGCACGTTCATGTTGAGCGAGAAGCGGATCTCGAGGTCCGAGTTCCGGAACAGCGTCTGCATCATGACGTCGGGATCGATGTTCTTCGAGCGCGGCTCGAGGATCATGCGGACGTCCTCGGCGCTCTCGTCGCGGATGTCGGCGAGGATCGGCACCTTCTTGGTCTGGATCAGCTCGGCGAGCCGTTCGACCAGCTTGGACTTCTGCACCTGGTAGGGGATCTCGGTCACGACGATCTGCCAGGTGCCGCGGCCGAGCTCTTCGATGTGCCACTTGCAGCGCAGCCGGAACGCGCCGCGGCCCGTGCGGTAGGCCTGCAGGATCTGGTCGCGCCCCTCGACGAGCACGCCGCCCGTGGGGAAGTCGGGGCCGGGGATGTAGTTGACGAGCGTGTCGTCCTCGATTCCCGGGCGCTTGATCATCTGGAGGCACGCATCGATCAGCTCGCCGATATTGTGCGGCGGGATATTCGTCGCCATGCCGACGGCGATGCCGCTCGACCCGTTCGCGAGAAGGTTCGGGAAGGAGGCCGGCAGCACCACCGGTTCCTCGAGCGTGCCGTCGTAATTGGCGCGGAAATCGACCGCGTTCTCGTTCAGCCCCTCGAGCAGCGCCTCGGCGGCCGAGGACATGCGCGCCTCGGTGTAGCGGGAGGCCGCCGGGTTGTCGCCGTCGATGTTTCCGAAGTTGCCCTGACCGTCGACCAGCGGGTAGCGGATCACGAAATCCTGCGCGAGGCGGGCCATCGCGTCGTAGATCGCGGCGTCGCCGTGCGGGTGGTAGTTGCCCATCACGTCGCCCGAGATCTTGGCCGACTTCCGGAAACCGCCGTTCGAGGCCAGCCTGAGTTCTCGCATCGCGAAGAGGATTCGGCGGTGCACCGGCTTCAGCCCGTCCCGCGCATCGGGCAGCGCGCGGTTCATGATCGTCGAGAGCGCGTAGGTCAGGTAGCGCTCCCCGATCGCGCGGCGCAGCGGCTCGGCGAGATTGCGGGGGTTCATGTTGGGGTCGTCGGAGAGGTCGTCCATAGATCGTGTGATACCTTTGGGGCGAACCCTCGTAAAGCACGGGCCAAGTGCGAAGTTCAACGATTTCGAAACAATTTACCCCACGGCGTCGTTGGAAGGCTGTAAGCAAGATCTCGCCGGTGTGTTGTGTCCGGCGGTCGCGCCAAAGGGGTAACGACCATGAAAAAGTTCATCGTTTGCACGTTCGCCTTCCTGTTCTGGGGGTTCTACGAAATGTCGGGCGGTTCCGACTTCGAGCCGGGCGCCGTGATGGAAGCCCGCGCCGAGCGGGCCGAGGCCGACGCCGCGGCGCCGGAGGCGGACGCGGCCGAGGAGGAACAGGTCGCCCGCGCCGATACCGGCGGGTTGCTCTCGCAGGTCGTCGGCTCGCCCGCAGCGGCCGACACGGTGGCGCCCGAGGACGTTGAGCCCGCAGTCGAGGCACCGATGCCGACCGAGGAGCTGACCGCGCGGGTGAACGAGATCCTGCTGACGAAGCGCGACACCGAGACCCCTGCGGCCCGCGCGCTCACCTCGGCCAAGGTGATCCGCACGGACGACATGAAGTCCGAGCCGACGCTGGATCTGCGCCGGGTCGACGGCAGCGTCGTCAACATGCGCACCGGGCCGGGAACGAAGTATTCGGTGGTCGACCAGCTCAGCCGCGGCGACGAGGTCGAGGTGCTCCGTTCGGAGGGCGACTGGCTCAAGCTGCGGGTCAGCGACACCCAGAAGATCGGCTGGATGGCGAACTACCTCGTGACGGCGTCCGCGGAGTGACGTTGCGCTCGGGGCGGGCCCGCGTGTAACTCGCGCCATGACATCGCCCCGGACCATTCTCATCACCGGCTGTTCCTCCGGGATCGGCCACGACACCGCCCACGCGCTGGCCGTCCGCGGCTGGCGCGTTTTCGCATCCGCCCGCCGCGAAGAAGATCGCGCGCGCCTAGAGGCCGAGGGGCTGGAGGCGCTGCAGCTCGACCTGGCGGACCCCGCCAGCATCGCCACGGCGGTCGCGGATGTGGCGGAGGCGACCGGCGGAACGCTGGACGCGCTCTTCAACAACGGCGCGGCGGCGATCCCCGGACCGCTCGAGGACGTGTCGACCGACGCGATGCGCGCGGCCTTCGAGGGGAACTTCTTCGGATGGCACGACCTCACCATCCGGGTGATTCCGCTGATGCGGGCGAACGGGGGAGGGCGCATCCTCAACAACTCCTCGATCCTCGGTCTCGTCGCGGCAAAATGGCGCGGGGCCTATGTCGCCACGAAGTTCGCGGTCGAGGGCTGGTCGGACACGCTGCGGATGGAGATGGAGGGCACCGGGATCGAGATCGTTCTGATCGAGCCGGGCCCGATCGCGACGAAGTTCCGCCAGAACGCGGTGGCCGAGTTCGAGCGCTGGATCGACTGGGAAAAGAGCGCGCGGGCGGACGAATACCGCGCCTCGCTGCTCGATCAGCTCTACCACGGCTCGGGTCGGAACTGGCCGGTCGGGGAGGCCACCAGGGTCGTCATCCGGGCGCTCGAGGCGAAACGGCCGAAGGCGCGCTACACGGTGACGCGGCCCGCCCATCTCGGCGCGCTCGCGGCGCGGATCCTGCCGACACGAGCGCTCGACCGCCTTTTGGCGAAGGCCTGAGCGTTCGCCTTGCGTTTGGGGCGGTCTAGGTCGCAGACTCCGCAGATGAGACAGGTAAGGGAGCCCCGAGATGGCCAGTGATCCGCTCTTTCTCGTGATGGCCGGCGTGATGATCGTCGTGGTGCTGATCCTGATGACCGGCATCGGCGGCTTTGCGAAGGGCGGCGAGTTCAACCGCAAATACGCCAACAAGCTGATGCGCTGGCGCATCGCGGCGCAATTCGTGGCGGTCTTGCTGATCCTTCTGTTCGTATGGGTACGCCGGGGAGGCTGAACACATGGTCGTTCTGAACAAGATCTACACGCGGACCGGCGATGCCGGGGAGACCGCGCTCGGCGACGGCACGCGGGTCGCCAAGCACTCGCTGCGGGTGCGCGCCTACGGCACGACGGACGAGCTCAATTCCGTCGTCGGCATAGCGCGTCTGCATGCGGGGCCCGAGCTCGACGAGCAGCTCTCGCGCATCCAGAACGACCTCTTCGACCTCGGCGCGGATCTCTGCCGGCCCGACATGCATCGTGACGGCGAGGCGGAATACGAGCCGCTGCGCATGGTGCCGTCGCAGACCGACCGGCTCGAGCGCGAGATCGACGCCATGAACAAGCGGCTCGAGCCGCTGCGCAGCTTCATCCTGCCCGGGGGCTCGGCGCTCGCCGCACATCTGCATCATTGCCGCACGGTGTCGCGGCGGGCCGAGCGCAACACGATCGAGCTCTCCACCATGGAAGGCGTGAACGAGGCGGCGATCAAGTATCTCAACCGCCTCTCGGACTGGTTCTTCGTCGCGGCCCGCATCGCCAACGACGACGGGCGGGCCGACGTTCTCTGGGTGCCGGGCGCGAACCGCTAGATCCGCTCGGGCACCAGCCAGACCCCGCCCTGGGGCCGCAGGGTGATCACCATGACCGGATCGGGCTCCCGCCCCGGGACGGGCGTGAAGCGGTAGCGGGCGAGCAGGGTCGCGAGCACGATCATCGCCTCCTGCATGGCGAAGCGCGCGCCGATGCAGATCCGGGGGCCGTCGATGAAGGGCAGGTAGGCGTAGCGGTCGGGACGCGGCCAGTCGAGCCAGCGCTCGGGGCGGAACTCGTGCGGGTCGGACCAGAGGTCGTGGTGCCGGTGAAGCGCGTAGATCGGCATCATGACGATGTCGCCCGCGGCCACGTCGGCGTTCGGCAGCCGGTCGGCCTCGACCGCGTTGCGCGACACGAGGCTCGCGGACGGATAGAGCCGCATCGCCTCGTCGATCACGGCATGGATATAGGGCAGCCGGTCTAGGTCCCCGGCCGTCGCCGCGCGCGCGCCAAGCACGTCCCGCGCCTCCTCGCGCGCCCTGGCCTGACGCTCGGGGTCCCGGCCGATGAGGTAGAGGGCCCAGGAAAGCGCCAGAGCCGTCGTCTCGTGGCCTGCCACCACGAAGGTGATGAGGTTGTCGCGCAGCTCCCTGGTGGTCATGCGCCGTTCGGTCTCGGGATCCTCCGCGGCGAGCAGGAGGTCCAGCAGGTCCGGCGCGCCGTCCTTTGCGCCGCGCGCGCGCCGCAGCTCCACCGCCTCGTCCGCCTGCGCCTTCATCTCGCGCAGCTGCCCGCCGCGCAGGAGGCGGCCCGGGCGCGGCACCCAGTCGGGCGCGCCAAGCACGTCGAGAAGGCTGATCCGCCCGACCTGGTCGAGATAGGCGTTGATCGCCCGGTGCATGCGGTCGCGGTCGAAGCCCGCATCGCCCGAGAAGGTCACCGCCGTGATCACCTCGAGCGTCACCGTCACCATCTCGTCGTAGAGGTTCGCGGGGGCGCCTATACGCGCGTCGAGGCGATCGCAGACGCGCTCGGCGCCTTCTGTCATGACCTCGCCCATCGCCTCCACGGGGCGCGGCGCGAAGGCGGGGGCGGCCGTCCGCCGCTGCCAGCGCCAGTGGCTGCCCTCGGAGATGAAGAGCGACTCGCCGAGCCCCGGGCGCAGGAGCTGCTTGGTCACCACCGACTTGGGGTAATTGTCGAGCCGGTCCTTCAGCACGAGCTTCAGCGCCTCGGGATCCATCAGCATGTGCCAGCGGCGCCCGGCCTTGCCCGAAAGCGCGGGTTCGGTGAGGGCGGCCTCGGGCACGATCGACAGCGCGTTCCTCCGCGCGAGTGACAGCGTCTCGAGGATGCCGATCTCGCGCGTGAGGAGCGGCACCGAGACGGGCGGCGCTGGGCGGTCGAGGGGCATGTCCATGTCTCCCGATGGCGTCATCCGAGTATAACCGGGCGGGATTGTGGCGGGAAACCCGCGATTGCGCGCTACCGTCGGCTGGTCTATCCCGGCCGGACCCGAAGCTTCCTGCGGGAGACCCCCTTACCATGCGCCGCCTCGCCTCGCTCCTAGCCGTCCTCCTTATTGCCGCCTGCGCCGACGGCGCGCGCGAGCTCAGGCAGCCGCTGGAGCCGATGGGCGATTTCCGGCTCGGTCACGCGGTGGTCGTGGCGCCGAACCTCGTGCAGGGCCCGGCGTCGCGGAAGGCGAGCGAGGAGGAGTGGATCGCCGCGATGGACGCCGCGCTCGAGGAGCGCTTCCGCCGCTACGAGGGCGACCAGCTCTACCATCTCGGGGTGAGCGTCGAGGGCTACGTGCTCGCCCGCCCCGGCATTCCGCTGGTCTTCAACCCTAACTCGGTGCTGATCGTGCGGGTCTCCGTGCTGCGCGACGGGGAATACGAGACCGCGGCCGAGGCGCGCCTCCATCCCGAGGCCGAGGAGATCACCACGCTCGAGGCGCCCTCGGCGGACACGCTCGTCGGATCGGGCGTGACCCAGACGAAACGCGAGCAGATGGACAATCTCAGCCGCAACGCCGCGCTTCAGATCGAGAAGTGGATGCGCCGCCGCGCCCACGAGGACGGCTGGTTCGGCGGTGCGGACGCGGTTGCGGCCGAGGCGACGGGCGACGCGGAAGGTGACGTTGCGGAAGATCCGGCCATCCCGCGGAGGGCGGCGCGGGAGGGGTGACGCGGCCCCGAAACCCCGCTTGATTTTCCCCCCTGATCCCAATATGTGCCCCGCGATGTAAGCCGGGCCTCATCGGTCCAAGAACCCTCAACAAAGGCGTCTGTGAGAGATGGCAAAGGAAAAGTTCGAAC
>NZ_JALZ01000014.1 GCF_000521785.1 Roseivivax halodurans JCM 10272 | reverse complement strand
TACATCTCTTCGTAACGCCCAGCATTAACGTGGGCGTACGAGACGAGCTCCTCGCTCGGCTTGTAGACGGTATCTTTCATGTCGGCCTCCTCCTCTTGCCGAAAACGCGGCCCGCTTTCCCGGCGTTCCCGATGAAGGGGCCGGGAACCTGAGCCCCCGACCGGATCGGTGCCGCGAGCCGGCGGGCTTCGTCAGATCGCGAGGTACTCGGCGCGCAAATCGGCGTTGTCGAGCACCTCGGCCGCGTCGCCATCGTAAACGACGGATCCCGTATCGAGGATGATCGCCCGATCGGCGAGTTGCAAGGCGCGGACGGCGTTCTGCTCCACGATGATCGTGGTCATGCCCTGCTCCTTGATGTGCCGGAGCGTGCGCTCGATCTCGTCGACGATGACGGGCGCGAGGCCCTCGTAAGGCTCGTCGAGCAGCAGCACCTTGATGTCGCGGGCAAGAGCCCGGGCGATCGAGAGCATCTGCTGCTCGCCGCCCGAGAGGGTCACGCCCTCCTGCCGCCGGCGCTCGCCGAGTCGCGGGAAGAGCTCGTAGATCCGGTCGAGGGACCAGCCGATGGGGGGCTGGATCTGGGCGAGCTGCAGGTTCTCCTCGACCGTCAGGCCGGGGATGATGCGCCGGTCCTCGGGCACGAGACCGAGGCCCGCCTGGGCGGCCTCGAAGCTGCGCATCTTGTGCAGGGGCTGGTGGTCGAGCCAGATCTCGCCCTTCAGGACCTGCGGGTTGTCCAGCCGGGCGATGGAGCGCAGCGTGGTGGTCTTGCCCGCGCCGTTGCGCCCGAGAAGCGCGAGGATCTCGCCCTCGTGCACGTTGAAGCTGACGCCCTGCACGATGTAGCTCTCACCGTAATAGGAGTGCATGTCCCAGACCGAGAGAAAGGCGGGGGCGGTCTCGGCCTTGTTGGCGTGTCTCGAGAAATCGGGACGGACATTCATCTCTGGCTCTCCTTACGCCGCTTCGCCCAGGTAGGCTTCCTTGACCTTGGGGTGGCCCTTGATCTTCTCGGGCGTGTCCTCGACGAGCGGCGTGCCCTGCGCGAGGACCGTGATCCGGTCGGCGAGCGAGAAGACGACGTGCATGTCGTGCTCGATGATGCACATGGTGATGTCGCGGCTCTTCTTGATCGTCTTGAGAAGCTCGATGGTGTTGTTGGTGTCCGCCCGCGCCATTCCCGCGGTCGGCTCGTCGAGGAGCAGCAACTTCGGGCGCTGGATCAGGCACATCGCCATCTCGAGCCGCCGCTTGTCGCCGCGCGAGAGGCTCCCGGCGTGAAAGTCCCGCTTGTCGAGCATGTTGACCTCATCGAGCATCTTCTCGGCTTCGGCGATGAGACCCCGTTCGTGGCTGACGCCTTCGAAGGCGTGCATCCGGAAGGAACCGTCGCGCTTGGCGAAGAGCGGGATCATCATGTTCTCGAAGACGGTCAGGTCGCCGAAGATCTCCGGTGTCTGGAACACGCGCGAAATGCCCATCTGGTTGATCTCGTAGGGCTTGCGGCCGAGCACCGACTGGCCGTCGAACATCACCGAGCCGGTGTCGGGGATGAGCTTGCCGACGAGGCAGTTGAGCAGGGTCGACTTGCCCGCGCCGTTCGGCCCGATGATCGCGTGGACGGTGTTCTCGGCCACCGACAGGTTGACGTTGCCGAGAGCCTGCAGGCCGCCGAAGCGCTTGTTCACGTCCCTGACGTCAAGAATTCCCATCTTGCGCGCTCCTTATTCCGCGGGGGTTTCCTGGGCCGCGCGATGCTCGTCCGAGGCCTTGCGGCGACGGAAGAGGCGCGCGATCCGCTGGCCGCCCTCGACGAGGCCGCCCGGCAGGAAGATCACGACGGCCATGAACATCAGGCCCAGCGTCAGGTGCCAGCCCTTGCCGACGAAGGGATGCACGATGGTCACGACGAAATCCTCGAGCCCGTCGGGCAGGAAGGCGAACCAGCCATGGAGGACGTTGTCGTTGAGCTTGGAGAAGATGTTCTCGAAATACTTGATGAAGCCCGCGCCGAGGACCGGGCCGATGAGCGTCCCGGCACCGCCGAGGATGGTCATCAGCACGACCTCGCCGCTCGCCGTCCACTGCATCCGCTCGGCGCCCGCGAGCGGGTCCATGGAGGCGAGAAGCCCGCCCGCGAGACCCGCATACATGCCCGAGATCACGAAGGCGGCGAGCGTGTAGGGGCGTGCATTGAGGCCGGTGTAATAGAGCCGCTGCTGGTTCGACTTCACCGCCCGCAGCATCATCCCGAAGGGTGAGCGGAAGATGCGGATGGCAAGGTAGAAGGCCACCAGCATGACCAGCGCGCAGAGGTAGTAGCCGGCGGAGAACTGGAACTCCCACCCGCCGAGACGCAGCACCTCGGTGGCGCGCATCTCGATCCCGAAGAAGTGGGTGACCGGGATCGATCCGTCCTCGGTCTGCGAGACGCCGAGGATGCGTGGGTCGTCGAGGGCGATCTGCAGGCCGGTCTCACCGTTGGTGATGGGGGTCAGCACCGAGTAGGCGAGCGCGAAGGACATCTGCGCGAAGGCGAGCGTCAGGATCGAGAAATAGATGCCCGAGCGGCGCAGCGAGATGTATCCGATGGCCAGCGCGAAGACGCCCGCGATGATGACCGACAGGATGATCGCGGGGACCACGTTCATCGACAGTAGCTTGAACATCCAGACCGCGGCATAGGAGCCGACCCCGAGAAAGGCGGCGTGGCCGAAGCTGAGGTAGCCGGTCAGGCCGAAGAGGATGTTGAAGCCGATGGCGAAGATCCCGAAGATCACGAACCGCTGCATCAGGTCGGGATAGCCTGCGTTGAACTGCGCGAGGCCGCTGTCCGTCGGGAAGGGATTGAGCAGGAAGGGTGCGAGCATCGTCAGCACCGCGACCAGGATCAGCAGGGAGAGGTCTTTCTTTCCGAGACCGAGCATTGGCTTACTCCTCCATCACGCCGCGGCGCCCCATGAGCCCGCGCGGACGGGCCAGAAGCACGATGATGGCGACGACGTAGATGATGATCTGGTTGATGCCGGGGATGAGGTTGATGACCTGCGTCATCGAGGCGAAGCTCTCGAGGATGCCGAGGAGGAACCCCGCGAGCACCGCGCCCGGCAGCGAGCCCATGCCGCCCACGACCACCACGACAAAGGACAGGACGAGGAAGTCCATGCCCATGTGGTAGTTCGGAGAGTTGATCGGCGCGTACATAACCCCGGCAAGGCCCGCCACGGCGGCGGCGAGGCCGAACATGATGGTGAAGCGCTTGTCGATGTTGATGCCGAGAAGGCCCACCGTCTCGCGGTCCGCCATGCCGGCGCGGACGACCATGCCGAAGGTGGTGAATTGCAAGAAGGCGAAGACGCCGCCGATCACCAGCGCCGCGAAGGCGAAATAGACGAGCCGCCAGTAGGGATAGATGATGACGTTCGGGTCCATTCCGAGCAGGAGGCCGAAATCGTAGGAGCCGGTCAGCGCGTCGGGCGCGGGCGTCGGGATCGGGTTCGCGCCGTAGAAATACTTGATGATCTCCTGCAGCACGATGGCGAGGCCGAAGGTCACGAGGATCTGGTCGGCATGCGGGCGCTTGTAGAAGTGCTTGATGAGGCCGCGCTCCATCACGAGGCCGATCAGTAGCATCACCGGGATCGAGAAGAGGATGGCGAGCGGGACCGACCATTCGATGATGCTTGCGCCGGTCTCTGGTCCGAACCAGGCATGCACGTAGGGCGTCTCGACCTGCATCGGATTGCCGAGGAAGTCGGTGCGGGTCTCGTCGATCGTTGTGAAGCTGGCGCCGAGGATGCGCTGCAGCGTCACCGCGCAGAACGCCCCGATCATGAAGAGCGCGCCGTGCGCGAAGTTCACCACGCCGAGCGTGCCGAAGATGAGCGTGAGGCCGAGCGCGATCAGCGCATAGGCAGAGCCCTTGTCGAGCCCGTTGAGCGTCTGAAGGATTATGGCGTCCATGGGTCGGGTCCGTTCGGGATGGCTCTGACAGATGCATAAGGTCCGGCGCGCCCCGGGGTGTGGGGGACGCGCCGGATCGATGTGGACCGGCCGCGGGGTGCGCCGGCCCGCATCGTCTCAGCCGATCAGGCGCCCGGGTTGCAGGAGCCGAGCGAGCCGCCCGAGAACATCGGGTGATCGGGTTCGTAGGTGACCTGCTCGGTCGGAGTGACCTCGACGATTTCCACGAGGTCGAACTCGTTCTCGGGATTCTCCTTGCCGCGCACGACGACGACGTCCTTGAAGCACTGGTGGTCGGAGCCGCGGTAGGAGGTCGGGCCGTTGCCAAGACCGTCGAACTCGAAATCCTCGAGCGCCTCGGCGACGGCGCAGGGGTTGAACGAGTTCGCCCGGCTCACCGCGTCGGCATAGAGGAGCGTCTGCGCGTAGCAGGTCTGCGCCGCCTGGCTCGGCGGGAAGCCGTATTTCTCGCCGAAGGACTTCACGAAGGCATTGGTGCCGACGTAGCGGCTGCCGAGCTCGTTCTCGATCTTCCAGTCCCAGTTCTGCGAGCCGGGGATGCCCTTGATGTTCTCGCCGGCGCCGCGGGCCATGAGCTCCGAATAGAGCGGCACGACGATCTGGAAGTCCTTGCCGTTGGCCTGGGCCTCGCGCAGGCCGAACTGCACGGCGTTGGTCAGCGAGTTGACCATGTTGCCGCCGTAATGGTTGAGCACGAGAACGTCGGCGCCCGATTGCAGGACCGGCGCGATATAGGAGGAGAAGTCGGTCTGGGCGAGCGGGGTCAGCACGTTCTGGACCGTCTCCCAGCCCATAGCTTCGGTCGCGGCCTGGATCGATTCCTGCTGCGTCCATCCCCAGGTGTAGTCGGCGGTCAGGTGGTAGGCCTTGCGGTCGGTGCCGTAGAGGCTTTCGAGCACCGGGGCCATTGCCGCCGCGGACATGTAGGCGTTGAAGAAGTGGCGGAAGCCGTTGGCCTTCTTGTCCTTGCCGGTGGTGTCGTTGGAATGCGTGAGGCCGGCCATGAAGATGACGCCCGCCTCCTGGCAGAGGCCCTGCACGGCGACTGCGACGCCCGAGGAGGAGCCGCCGGAGATCATCACCGCGCCGTCTTTCTCGATCATCGAGCGGGCCGAGGCGCGGGCGGCGTCGGATTTCGTCTGAGTGTCGCCGGTGACGAACTCGACCTTCTTGCCGAGGATGCCGGTGCCGTCGAGGTTCTTCTCCGAGAAGGTCTGCAGCATGCCGCCATCGCCGCCGCCGTTCAGATGCTCGACGGCAAGCTCGAAGGCGCGCAACTCGTCCGCACCCTCGTCGGCATAGGGGCCTGTCTGGGGCACGTTGAAGCCAAGCGTGACGGTGTCGCCGGTGGGCGCGTTGGTGAAGCCGCTTTCCTGCGCCCGCAGGTAGGTCGGCAGCGCGAGGCCCGCCCCGGCGATCGCACTGGTCTTGAGCACGCCGCGGCGTGTCACGAAACGATTGGTCATGTCATCCTCCCTAAGGACTTTGGCGACCGCCAGGCTCCTCTTCCCGGCCGGGCCGCAGGCACATCAGGTGCAAAGGTACTATGGTGGGTCGGCGTAAAGCCGCGCAACAAAGCGCTTGTGATAAAGGGTTTTTTTGTAAATTAATGCACAGAGCGCTGCGGAGATTGAAAATTACCTTATGTCGCAGCGCAGCAAAGAGTTGAGTTAGCAGGGAAAACATCATGCCCGGCGAGTCCCTTACCGGAAGCCGCATCCGGGAGCGCCGGATCATGGCGGGATTGAAGCAGGCGGACCTTGCACGCGAGGCGAATATATCGCCGAGCTATCTCAACCTTATCGAGCACAACCGGCGCAGAATCGGCGGCAAGCTGCTGCTCGACATCGCGCAGATCCTCGAGGTCGAGCCCGCCATCCTCACCGAGGGCGCAGAGGCGACGCTGATCGCGGGGCTGAGGGAAGCGGCGGCACATGCCCGCGGAGGCCGGGCCGAGATCGACCGGATCGACGAGTTCGCCGGGCGCTTTCCGGGCTGGGCCGACCTGCTCGCCGAGAGCCATCGCCGGGTCGGGGCGCTGGAGCATTCCGTCGAGACCCTGTCCGACCGCCTGACCCACGATCCGCACCTTGCGGCGGCGCTGCACGAGATGCTCTCGACGGTGACGGCGATCCGCTCCACGGCCTCGATCCTCGCCGAGCCCGGAGAACTCCCGCCGGCCTGGCAGCGCCGCTTTCACCGCAACATCCACGAGGACGCCGCGCGGCTCGCGGAGACGAGCCGGACGCTCGTCGGCTATCTCGACGCCGCCGAGGACGCTTCCGCCGAGGCGACGGTCCCGCAGGAAGAGGTCGACGCGATCCTCGAGCAGGCGGGGCACCGGTTTCCCCTGATCGAGACTGGGGCGCTCAATCCCGAGGAGATGGCGGCGCGGCTCGCTGGCGAGGCTTCGGCCACGGCGCGGCAGATGCTCGTCGACATTCTCGCGCGCTATGCGGCCGACGCCGCTGCGCTGCCGCTCGCGCGGCTGCGTCCGGCGCTGGCCGCGGCGGGACCCGATCCGTTCGTTCTCGCGGAGGCGCTCGGTGCCGATCCCGCCCGTGTCATGCGGCGGCTCGCGGCGCTGCCCGAAGATGCGCTCGAAGCACCGGCCGGGCTCGTCGTCAGCGACGGCGCCGGGGCGCTGACCTATCGAAAGCCGCTGCCCGATTTCCCTCTGCCGCGCTTCGGCGCAGGGTGCCCGCTCTGGCCGCTCTACCAGTCGCTGAGCCACCCGATGGTGCCTGTGGCGCGTGCGATCGCGCAGCCGGGGCGGACGCGGCGCAGCTTCACGGCCTATGCGATCGCCACTGCAGTTGCGCCGTTGCGCCCCGGGCAGGTGCCGCTCTATTCGGCGCATATGCTCATCGTGCCGGTTCCGCCCGATGCGGAGGGAGCGGCGGATCCCATGCCTGTCGGGGTGACCTGCCGCATCTGCCCGCACGATCCGTGCCAGGCGCGTCGGGAGCCGTCGATCCTCGCCCGAGACGGTCTGGGGGGACGCTGACCGGTTCTTTTGACAGGGCCTCACGGAAAGGAGATAAAAAGCCATCCGGCCCGGGGGGAACGGCGGCGAAACCGCCGCGCAGGGGCAGGACAGGGGAGGAGTGGCCTGCATGGGCAGAGAGATCCTGCTGATCGAGGATGAGCCGAACATCATCGAGGCGATCAGCTTCATCCTGTCGCGCGACGGCTGGCGCGTCAGGACCCATTCGAACGGGGTGGATGCCGCCGAGAAGGTACGCAGCCTGCGCCCCGACGTTGTGATCCTCGACGTCATGCTGCCGGGGCGGTCCGGCTACGACATCCTGCGCGAGCTGCGCTCGAGCCCCGAATTCCGAGACTTGCCGATCATGATGCTGACCGCCCGCGGCCAGACACGCGACCGAGAAATGGCCGAGCAGTCCGGCGTCAGCCGCTTCATGACCAAGCCGTTCTCGAATTCCGAGATGCTCGAGGCGGTCCGGGCCCTCGTTCCGGTCTCATGAGCGAGCGTCCCGAGCCGCCGCCTCGCAGTGCCCCGCTCGTCTTTCTCGAGCGGCGCAGCTACCGGCGGCGGCGGATGCGGGACGCGGCGCGGCTCCTGCCGGTCCTCGGGCTCTTCGCCTGGGCGATCCCGCTGCTCTGGCCCCAGGGAGAAGATGGCTCCCCGAGCGTGTCGGGTGCGCTGATCTACGTCTTCACGGTCTGGGTCGTCCTCGTGGCCGTCGGCGCCGTACTGTCGGTTCTCACCGGGGACGGTGACGAGCCGGGCGCGGAGGATCGATCCGAGGGGGGCGGAGCATGACCACGCTCAACGCGCTCGTCGCGGTCTGCCTCGCCTATGTGCTCTTCCTCTTCGTCATCGCCTTCGTGGCCGAGCGTCGGGCGATGGAGGGGCGGGTGCGGTGGCTGCGCTCGCCGCTGGTCTACACGCTGTCGCTCTCGATCTACTGCACGGCGTGGACCTTCTACGGCGCCGTGGGGGCAGCGGCGCGGACGGGGCTCGAATACGTCACGATCTATCTCGGTCCGAGCCTCGTGATGCTCGGTTGGTGGTGGGGCGTGCGCAAGCTCGTGCGCATCGGCCGGTCGCAGCGGGTGACCTCGATCGCCGACCTCGTCTCGGCGCGCTACGGCAAGTCCAACACACTTGCGATCCTCGTCACGATCCTCGCGGTTGTCGGCACCACACCCTACATCGCCCTGCAACTCCAGTCGGTGACGCTGAGTTTCGCCGTCTTCAGCGAGGGCGGGCAGGCGCTCGATCCGCGTCCCGGACCGGAGAACACCACGGCGTTCTGGGTGGCGGTGGGGCTCGGGCTCTTCACCGTCATCTTCGGGACACGCAACCTCGATGCCAACGAGCGCCACAATGGGGTCGTCATGGCCATCGCGGTCGAAGCGGTGGTCAAGCTGATCGCGCTTCTCTCGGTCGGCATCTTCGTGGTCTGGGGACTTTCGGGCGGGCTCGCCGCGACGCTGGAGCGGATCGACGCCTCCGAGCTCGGGCAATGGAGCGTGGACGGCGGACGCTGGGCGGGGATCACGTTCCTCTCGGCCGCCGCCTTCCTCTGCCTGCCGCGGATCTTCCAGGTCCTCGTGGTCGAAGCGAGCGACGAGTCGCACCTGCGGGTCGCGTCCTGGGCGTTTCCGGCCTACCTCCTGCTGATGTCGCTCTTCGTCGTGCCGATCGCCGTCGTCGGACTCGATCTCCTGCCGCCAGGTGCCAACCCCGATCTCTTCGTGCTGACGGTCCCTCTCGATCAGGGGCAGGAGGGACTCGCAGCGCTGTCCTTCCTCGGCGGCTTCTCCTCTGCCACCTCCATGGTGATCGTCGCGGCGATCGCCCTCTCGACCATGGTGTCGAACCACATCGTCATGCCGGTCTGGCTGCGTCTCACCGGTAGCGGCGCGTCGGTCTCGGGAGACGTCCGGCACGTGGTCCTGACCGCGCGGCGGCTCTCGATCGCGGGCGTGGTGATGCTGGGTTACCTCTACTACTCGCTTTCGGGCGGGGGGAGCGCGCTTGCCACGATCGGCCTTGTCTCCTTTGCCGGGGTCGCGCAGGTGCTGCCGGCCATGCTCGGCGGCATCTTCTGGCGGGGGGCGACGCGGGTCGGCGCGCTGGCGGGGCTCGTCGCGGGCTTTTCGATCTGGGTCTACACGCTCTTCCTTCCGTCGATCGGAGGGGCGGGCGTGCTGTCGGCCGCCGTGCTCGAGGCCGGGCCCTGGGGCATGGGCTGGCTGCGGCCGCAGGCGCTCTTCGGGATCGAGGGGATCGATCCGCTCCTCCACGCGATCCTCTGGTCGATGTCGTTCAACGCGGGCATCTTCTTCGTGGCGTCCGTCGCGAGCTTTCCGACCCCGCTTGAACGGCTGCAGGGGGCGCAGTTCGTCAACGTCTTCCAGCATTCGCCCGGACCGCGCTCGTGGATCGGGGGCGTCGCGCAGACCGAGGACCTGATGATCATGGCGCAGCGCATCCTCGGGGCGCGGGACGCCATGGCGCTCTTCCGGCGGGAAGCCCGGCGTCAGGGGGTACGGGGCGATCTGCCCGAGCCGACGCCCGAATTCCTCGGAGCGCTCGAGCGGGAGCTCGCGGGGTCGGTCGGCGCGGCGACGGCGCATGCCATGGTCGGACAGATCGTCGGCGGAATGTCGGTTTCCGTCGAGGACCTGATGGCGGTCGCCGACGAAAGCGCGCAGCTGATGGAATATTCGGCGCGGCTCGAGGCGCAGTCCGAGGAACTGGCGCTGACCGCCAGCCAGCTGCGCGACGCGAACCGCAAGCTGACGCGCCTCTCGGTCCAGAAGGACGCGTTTCTCAGCCAGATCAGCCACGAGCTGCGCACGCCGATGACCTCGATCCGCGCCTTCTCCGAGATCCTGCGGGACAGTGAGACCCTGCCTGCCGAGGAGCGCAGCCGCTTTGCCTCGATCATCCACGACGAGGCGGTGCGCCTGACGCGGCTGCTCGACGACCTTCTCGATCTAAGCGTTCTCGAGAACGGGCAGGTGAACCTCAACCTGCGCGAGGGGCGCCTGTCGGAGGTGCTCGACCGCGCGGTGGCGGCGGCGAGCATCGGGCCGGGCGGGATCGAGCTCCGCCGCGACCGGCGGGCCGAGGACGCCGTCTGGCTCAACACCGATCTCGACCGGCTGGCGCAGGTCTTCATCAACCTCGTCTCGAACGCCGACAAGTATTGCGAGGCGGCGCATCCGGTCCTGCAGATCCGGGTGGCGCGGGAGCCGGGCCGGGTCACCGTCGATTTCGTCGACAACGGGCCCGGCATCAGCGCCGAGGCGCGGGACACGATCTTCGAGAAGTTCAGCCGCATCGCCGAGCAGAAGGCGGGCGGGGCCGGGCTCGGACTTGCGATCTGCCGCCAGATCATGACGCGGCTCGGGGGCGGTATCTCGTACCTGCCGGGGCAGGGCGGCACCGCATTCCGCGTCGAGCTGGCACAGGAGGCGGCACTCGCGGCGCAGTGAGGCGGCGCGAAAGGGCTTGGTAACCTGTCGCGGCGATAAACGGGGCCGAGGACAGGATTCCAGAACGGGCGAGGTATGTCGGAGGCAGCCGCGGAGAAGGTGCTCAGCCGCAAGGCACAAGCGGCACGCCGGGCGATCGAGGCCCGCGGCATGTCCGCGGAAAAGGCGCTGCGCCGCGCCTATGCCAGGACGGCCGAAGAGGCGTGGAACCTGGCCTTGATCGCACGCAACGCTCAGATCCAGATGGTCGATCAGTACCGGGCCGTCGCCGTGTTCGAGGCGGGCGACATGATCCTGCTCCTGGACGGACCGGGCGAGGCGATTGGTTTTGCCGTGCTCGACCGGGCCACGGTAACCGCGCTCGTCGAGGTGCAGACGCTCGGGATCGTCACCGATATGGAGCTCGACGACAGGCGCCTCACGCCGACCGATGCCGCAGTCGCAGCCCCCCTGATCGAGGGCGCGCTGGTACGGCTTTGCGCCTATCTCGGAAATGACCCGCTCGGGACGGGCCTCGCCGCTTACCGGTACGGCGCGATGATCGAAAGCCCGCGGATCGCCGCGAACCTTCTCTCTGCCTCGCGCTATCGGCTGTTCGAGGCCGAGCTCGACATGGGCGGGGGCCTGCGCCAGGGCCGGGTATCGCTTGCACTACCCGACGAGGCGGCGGAGCCCGAGCGCATCCCGGAGGAGACGGTCGCACCGCGGCACGAAGAGCTGATGATGAGCCTGCCCGCCGAGATCGACGCGGTGCTCTGCCGGATGCGGCTTCCCGTCTCCGTGGCCGAGGCGCTGACGGTCGGCGCGCTGCTGCCGCTGCCCGCCGACGTGCTCGACCAGGCCGAACTCGTGGCGCGTGGCGGCTACCGGGTGACGCGTGGCCGCCTCGGCCAGCTCAACGGGCAACGGGCGATCCGCATCTCCCAGTCGACCGGCGCGAGCCGGCAAGGAGAGGCGCGCGGGAGGCCCGAGATCGATGTCTCGCCGCCGAAGACCGCGCCGGAGGAGGCTGCGGAAGGGCCCATGGAATTCGGCATCCCGGCCTTGACGGGGGGCAGTGGGATGAAGCTCGGGGACGACGAGTACGAGTTGCCGGACCTGCCGCCCCTCGATTTCGAGGCGGCGCTTGGGGGTGACATCGGCGAGGGAGGGGATTTCCCCGACTTCGCCACCGCCATGGGAGATCTTCCGGATCTCTCCGCGTTCGAATCCGAAGAGTGATTAGGACTTCGCGCAGAGCGATGAGCGCCTGCCGCCGGAGCCTTGGCTCAGGCCTGTGCGGCCTTCGCCTCGAGCGTCGCACGCAGGCCCGACAGATCGTAACCGGCCTTGGACGCGGTTTCGAGGATCCTGTCGACGGGCATCTCTCCTGCCATGCCGAGCGCCCAGATCACCGTGCAGCGGGTGCCCGACGCGCAATAGGCCAGGACCGGGCCGGAGGCGCCGTCGACCATCTCGACCTGACGCGCAATGTTCTCGGGCGTCATCGTCTGGTGGGTGAGGGGCAGGACCTCGAACTCGAGGCCGGCCGCCTCTGCCGCCGCGCGGATGGCATCCGCCTGATGCGTCGGCGGGACCTCGGCGTCTGGGCGGTTGCAGATGATCCGGGTTATGCCCGCCGCTTTGATATCGGCGACCTCCTCGGCCGAGATCTGCGGCGAGACGTGATAGCGGGGCGTGACCTGGCGAATGTCCATGCCGCGTGCGTAGCGCGCGCCCGCGGGGCTGTCGAGACCCGCGGGCGCGGCATTGCCCAAATGCCGCCCGATGCGGCGGCGCAGCGTCGAAAATCGCCTCAAACGGCCATGTGGAACTTGATTGGCGGCCCCGCCGCGCCCAATCTAACAACCGTAGGAGGAATCGCTGCCGCGCATCTCCTGCCAGAGGCCGGATCATGTACCATGGGGAGGAAGCACCGGATGGGCCATGCAATGAAACGAAAGGTGGAGCTCGAGCAGCGCGTCGATGCGCTGGCCGAGGATCTGTCGCGCGCCGAGCCGGGTTTGCGCCGGGAACTTCTCGGTCGGCTGAGCGACGGGGTGGACGGCTGGATGCGTCCACGCGCCGTCAACGATGATCTTGATGTGGGCGAGGACGCGCTCGAGGCGCGCTTCGACAACCTGCCGATCTGATCCGGGTCTGCGGTTCAGCCGAGGAAGATCCCGACGATCACCACGGCGAGCCCCAACATCGACAGCATCAGCGCGCCCATGTTCAGCGGAACGACCTTGCTCATCTCCGCGCGCAGGGTGTCGCTGGACAGGTTCGCGCGCCGCGCCCGTACAACACGCAGAATGCAGTAGAACAGGCCGACGAGGCCGATCACCGAAATGAGCGTGCCGCCCCAGATCAGGCTTTCCATATGCGCATGCCTCCGCTTGCGTCGGGTGCCCGGCGGGTAATCCATCGCCCGCGTCCGGGCAACCCCTTGATGGCCGCGCTGCAGGCGGGGTATCGGGGGCCTTCCAGAGGCAAGGGACAGATCATGCAGGACAGTGCACCCACGGACAATTACGGCGTCGCGGCCGGCGAACTCCAGCAGTTCATCGAGCGCTTCGAGCGGCTCGACGAAGAGAAGAAGGAGATCATGGAGCAGCAGAAGGAAGTCATGGCCGAGGCCAAGGGGCGCGGCTACGACACCAAGGTGATGAAGAAGGTGATCGCCCTGCGCAAGCGCGAGCCCGACGACATTGCCGAGGAAGAGGCCGTGCTCGAGATGTACAAGGCGGCGCTCGGCATGAGCTGAGCGCGGCATCCGCGGCTGGCCGGCCGCGGGACAGATACCGGGGCGAGCGGAATTCGATCCTGTCGGGCCGCTCGCCCGGCCGAGGCCGCGAGCGGCGCTTCTCGGGCGGCGTTGCCCGTCAGACAGCCTGCTGGCGGTGGTGAATGGCTCAGATCGCCATTCCGAACTTGCCGACAACCCAGACGACGATGGCAAGGCCGACGACGAGTTCCAGGACTTGTGCGCGGCGCCAGGCCCGGTTGCTCTTGGTGCGCTCGAGTTCGATTTCTTGCTTGGACATCGTTAACTCCACATCTGGCGGCGTCGGTGGTGAGAGGCGGCGCGCGGCTTTCCCTCGGCGATGTCATTTTTGTAATCCGGCGCGCGCCTTGGAGCCCTACCTGCAGCCGGGTACCCGCGAACGCGGAGGGCGATCGCCCCTGCCCGGTTTCTTCACGCGTCGGCCCGATGGGCAGGGTCACTATCCGGACGGATTAGGAGCGGGCAGATGCCGCGCGCAAACACCCGGCCACGGTAGGGGATGGCCAGGCTGTAGACCGCTTCGGGGTGGCTCGGGCGGCTAGCGGTCGAGCGTTTGCGAGAGGGCGCGCCTTGTCGCAGGGGTCGCCATCTGGTCGTGGAGGCGCATGAACTCGGCCTTGGCCGAAGCCCGCTGACCGGAATTCAGGAAGGCGTAGCCCCGCAGGAGCGCGAGGTCGCGCCTCACGATACCGGTGACACGCTCAAGCTCGTCGAAATAGGCGATCGCCTGCCGGAAATCGCCGCGATTGAAGGCGTCGACGCCGCGCCTATCGAGGATCTGGCTCTCGATCTCGAGCCTCTGGTCGGGGAGAAGATGCGTCGTCGCGGCTATGCCGGCCGCCTGCTCCACCATGCCTAACTGCAGCATCGCGAGGGCGGCACCGTAGCTCGAATCGATGCGCGTGCGCTGGGTGGTCGCGGTCGACGCTCCGGTCCGAAAATCGGTCAGAGCCTGCATCGGACGGTCCAGGTTCAGCGCGCACCAGCCGCGCTGCGAGACGATATCGCCCGAGCGGGCCGAGGCGCTGAGCGCAAGGCATTGCCGCCAATCTCCGCGTTCGGCCGCCTGCCGGGCCTGCGCCAGAGCCGCCGAGCCTTGCGAGGCGGGCTGGCTTGCCGGCGCCGGCGCCAGGGCAGCTTGGGGCGGCGGGCCGGTGACCCTCCGCGACAGCGAGCGGGGGCGAAGGGCAGGGCGCAGGCTGAGCGCCGGCGCGGTCTCGGATGCGGTGGCCGTATCGGCGGGCTCGAGGGGATCCGGCTGGGCCTCCGCGTCGTCGGGACGGGGTGCCGCGGCGTCCGGCAGGGGGATCGTCGCGCTCTGGCCATCGGTGGTCGCGCGCGGCTCCGCGCCCATACCGGCGCGGAGCCGTGTTTCTACAGTGGTGATCCGGTCTGCCGCGGCGGGCGCCTGGAGCCGCGCCGCATCGGCAAGCTCGCCAAGCTCCTGCGCATCCGCGACGGCTGACGCCTTCTCGAGCGTCGAAACCAGTATGTCGGGATCGGTGCAGGTTCGCGCGACGCCGGAATAGACGCCGAGTGCGGTGTCCGCTTGCGACAGCGCGACGTAGCGCTCGGCGAGAAGCCAGGCGTTGTTCACACGCTCGCAGCTCAGCAGGGCCGGATTGCTGCGCGCGATGCCGATCGCGGTTTCGGATTCCTGGTTTTCGATCGCGGTGTCGAAACTGCTCTGAGCCTCGGCAAGTGCCAGGGTGCGGAGGAGCTCGGCGGAGGGGGACCAATCGGGATAGGAGGTTGCCGTGGCGTCGATCGCATCGCGCACCGCCGCGAATTCCCCCTGTTCGATGAGCTGGTAGATGCGATCGATATTGGCGGAAGGCACGTCGCGCTGCAGGTTGCTCAGATCGTCGGGCACCACCCAGTTCGGGTACTGGATCTGAAGCCTACGGATCTCGGAGCGGATGGCATCCTCGTTGTCCTCGGCGATGTAGAACCGCAATGCCTCGAGGTCCGCGTCGCTGGGCTCCTGGGCGGAGGCGCTCGAGGCGCAGACGAGACAGGCGAAGACCAGGGACGTTGCAAGGATCCCGAAACGTGGCTTCAGAGCGGAATGCATCGCGGAGCCCCCTGTGCCTGAGCGATCATGGAAAACACCTGCAAGGTGGCCGGATAATAGGCCTGCTCGACAGAGAAGGGCAGCATCCCGGAGCCGAGGCTGTTTTCCGTCACGCACGCCGACAGCGCCGACAGGGACCGATACCCAGCCTCGGAACTCGTTTCGAGGATCGCTCCGCTCCCGCGCTCGATGATCGTCGCGGCGCGGTTCTCGGGCGCCGCGCGCTGCGCCAGCGCGAAGGTGCGCACCGCGGGGTGATCGGCGAGCCCCGACCAGATGTAGAAGAGCGGCACGCGCATCGCCTCGTAGCCGCAGTCGAAGGAAAAGCCCTCGGGCTGGATGAGCCCGCTCTCGGTCACTTCGACCCAATCGGGAACGACGCCTCCCTCGGCCAGTTCGGCCGAGAGGCGCACCGCGCCCTCGGCCGCCTGCGCGAGTACGGGAAGACCGAAGGCGGCAGCGAGTTCCTCGAGCGCAAGCGGCATGGAATAGGCGAGATTCACGATGAAGCCTTCCGCGGTGCGAAAGCCGTCGGCCGCGGGCAGGAGGAGCGGCGTGCCGTCGGAGCGTTCCGCAATGCAATGCTCGGCCAGGTCGGCCGCGATTGTCGCCGCGAGCTCGCGGTATTCCGGGACGAGGAAGCGGTCCGACGCGCGCAGCAGGGCCCATGCGCGAAAGAGGTCACCGTCGCTGGCATTGTTGGTGTCCGGAACCCGCACCGGCGAGTCCGGCAACCAGCGCCACGCCATGAGCGCGTCGGACCGGATGGCGAGGTTCACCCGCGTCCAGGTCTCGATGCGATCGAAGGTCCTGCGGTCCCCCGCGAGTGCGGCGAGAAAGAGACCGTAGGATTGTCCTTCGGAATGGCTGGCGAACTGCTGCGGCGCGTCGATCACGCGACCGGATCCATTGGCGTGCGCGTCGCGCCACGCCGACCAGACGTCGCGAAGCTGATCGCCGAGTTCGGCCGGCTGAGCGCTCGCTCGGGAGTGGCGGAGGGCGAGACCGGCGGCCAGGGCGGAGACAAACTGACGGCGCTTCATGCGCGCTTCCTTCGTGTGACGACGGCGATGCCGAACGCGACGATCGACGACAATACCGCAAGGATGAGGATCGGTCCGATATACCGCCCCGGAATGATCGTGACGTAATTCCCGACGACGGTCCGCGCGTTCGCCGCGGTCAGAGGCTCGCGCAGGAGAAGCGGCCGGTTTGGCGCGTCCCAGCTCTCCCAGCCCGTGTCGGGCAGGAACACGGAGACCTGCCCATGTGGCCCGCGATAGGCGTCCCGGCTTTCCGCCAGCGAGGCGATCACCGCGCGATGATCCCCGTCGGGTTCGAGCAGGAGCCAGAGATGTCCCGGCTGCTCCATGTCCGGTTGAAGGAGGATCGCATCCGCGGATCTTTCCGCAAGCCAGGGGGCAAGTGCGCTTTCGTTCCCGGTCCAGATCGCGCGCAGCCACTCGTTGAGACGAGCCGGAAACTGCGTGATCCGGTCCCGCTGGAGAAGGCCCCGCCACCACTGGTTTCCACCGACCTGGGACCATGCATCCTCGGCGCTGCCCCGCTCCTGCCGTTCGGACTGCATGACCGCGCGGAGTTGCTCCGCATGATCCGCCACGACGTCACCGTCGAGAGCGGCAATGTCGGCGGGAATTCCGATCTTGATCTCGATGTCCGAGTCCAGATCGGTGTCCTGGCCCGTGGGCGCGGCAAGGACGCTCGAGAGCCGCGGCAGGAGACCCGGCGACAGCGTGACCTCGGCCGCCTCGCTGAGGCTGATGGCGCTGCGGGGAGCGAATTGGAGGGTGCGCTCGATGCCGGGGAGCGACAACCTGGGCGAGGGCGGGATGGTCAGGCTCGTCCCGCCGGAGATCTCGAAGATCGGGGCCTCGCTCGGCACACAGGCCTCATCGGGCGGATCACCCGGAACGAGCGCCTCGAAGGTGAGGCGGTTGGCCCCGGGACGCAGAAGGTTCGCGGCGAAGGGGATGCGCAGCGTCGGGAGGGGGCGGCCGGCATTCTCGGGCTCGTCGAGCGGAAGAAGCTGGATCGTCGTGCCGTTGACCTTGACGAGCAGGAGCCCGCCTTTGGGAAGGTCGGTGTCGTAACGCCAGTCCAGCCGCAACTCGCCGGTCTGGGAGGCGAGCAGCAGCCAGTCGCTCGGCAGGCGGAACTGGACATGCTCGCGGATGTAGCGCCCGCGGCCCTCGATGCCGTCGGTGTCGAGCTCGGCCAGGGTCGTCGGGCGGCCGGGCTCGATGATCGGGGTGGTGAATTCGGAGCTTGGCGCGGGCACCGCGCCGGTGAAGACCTGGGCGGCGTTGTCGTAATCGCCGCTCCGCAGCAGGAAGACGATGGCACCATCGCCGCCGCGGCGGAACTCGGGGCCGTTGGGGAGCGCGTAATCTGCCGTAAGCACCGTGATGCGGGCGCGCTGCGTCGCGTTCTCGCTGGCCGAGTAGTAGTTCCCGACCGAGATCTCCGGCGGCACCTGGCCGTAGACCGCATCGAAGCGGGCGATGAGGTCGGACGCCTCCGCCATCGTGGCATCGGGATCCGGCATGCGCAGCTGGAGGGGGATGTCGCGCGCGATCTGCGCAGACGCGCCCGCCAGGAAGCCGAGCGGGCCCACCGGCAGATCGGCGAGCGGCATCTCGATCCCGCTTTCGGGCAGGGCGATGTCGGTCCAGAGGTTGAAGGCGGCATCCGGGCCGCAGAAGACGCGATGCACCTGCCGCGCCGACAGGGTCACGCGGTTCCGCCCCGCGGTGAGAAGGCCGTCGGGGACGGAGAACGTGTCGATGCCCGCAACCCCGAAATTGTCAGGCGTCAATGTCCCGACGGGCGTTCCATTGACCGAAACCTCGATGGCCGAGCGCTGGGGCAGGATGTCGATGGCGCTCTGGGTGGCGATGCGCAATTCGGCACCCGACATCTCCACGGGTACGAAGAGCGTGAACGACGCCTGATCGTACTGCCCCGACATCCGGTAGGTCTCGGGATCGCTCGCGGCGAGCCGCGGCGGGCGGAGCGGCAGCACGAGCGTTTCGGGTTCGGGGGCGGGGTCTCCGCTTCCCGCTTCCGGGCCGGCAGGGGCCGGGCGCGAGCGCTCCTCGATCGTGGGGCCGTCGGTGAAGCCGTCGAGTTCGATCTGCTGGGCGGACGCCGCCGGAGCGAGGGCCAGCGCCGCGACGAGGCTGCAGAGAGCCGGAAGGGGGCGTCGGGTCATGACCTCACTCCTCCACCGTCAGATAGCCGTCGTCGTCGAGATCGGCGCGCCCTGCAGGCTTGGTTCTGGCCTTCTCCGGCGCCGCGGAGAACGTGTTCTCCCTTACGGCGTCCTCCTCGAGCATCTCGCTCTGGCGGCGCCCGGGTTCGCGCAGAAGGTCGAGAGTGGTCTTCGGCAGCGACAAGGCCGCCTTGCCGAGCACGTAGGCGAGGCCGGCGACGAGCGTGCTGCTCCGCGGGACGACCTTGCGGAAGAATTCCCACCGGGAGCTGTCGCCGTAGACGATGACCGCGGTGAGGCGGCTTGCGTCCACCATCTGCTCCGCGGAGATCCCGAGTTCCAGAAGGAGACCGTCGGGATCGCTGCGGACCTCGTTCACGGTGA
Organism: Roseivivax halodurans JCM 10272; assembly: GCF_000521785.1. GTDB lineage: Bacteria > Pseudomonadota > Alphaproteobacteria > Rhodobacterales > Rhodobacteraceae > Roseivivax > Roseivivax halodurans. The sequence goes on along the minus strand of NZ_JALZ01000014.1, from coordinate 78,138 downwards.
CGTTCAGGGGCGTTTGCAGCGCTGGCGATTTAGGCAGGACCGGAGAGAGCTTGCCCCGCATCGGGGCGGCACCCTCGGAGCCTGGGGCGAGACCTTTCGGCAGCGCGCCGGCAGCCAGCCGCGCCTGGATGACCGTCGGGCTCGCCGAGATGATGGTCGTTTCGAGATCAGCCGCGTCGTCGTCGGCGCCCGGGATGTGCAGCCGCGCCGGGACAAAGACGGCCGTGCGCGGCCGGACGAGCCGCGCCGGGCGTTCGAACACCGCGCGGAGGGCAAGCGCGGCCAGCAGGAAGTTGTAGACGTTCCAGGCCGCGACGATCTGCACGACGGTGCGGTCGCCGGGAAACGCGATGTACCGGGCGACCGCCGCGACGATGCCGGCCAGCAAGAGCCCGGTCAGAACCATGAGCGGCATCGCGATCGGCGACATGAACGCCCGGTCGAGCGTGTCGTCCTTGGCGGTCACCTTGAACGAGGCGCCCCGCGGGTGGCGGACCGTCTCGATCAGCGCGGCGAAGAGGTAGGGCGTCTGCGCGATCTCGTAGACTTCAGATATCTGGGGCCAGCGGACGTTCGCGAAGAGCGCGTTCTGCACCATGAAGCCGATCAGAAGGTAGGGCAGGATGTAGCCGAGCACCTCGGCCGGATTCACGACGAAGATCTGCAGTCCGAAGAAGAGATAGATGAGCGGGCTGACGAGGAAGATCGTGCGGATCAGCGGGAAGAGCCAGAAGCTCATGGAATTGAGATAGCAGAGGCGCTTGCCGATCGTCAGACCGCTGCGGAAGACCGGGTTCTTCAGTATCAGCATCTGGATCATGCCGGTGGCCCAGCGTCCGCGCTGCTGGATGAACGACGCGAAGGTCTCGGGCTGGAGCCCGGCGATCATCGCGTAATCTAGATACATGCTCTCCCAGCCGCGGGCGTGGATGTCGAGCGCCGTCTCGGCGTCCTCGGTGATGGTCTCGCCCGAGATGCCTCCGACCTCGTCGAGGGCGCTGCGTCTCAGCAGCGCGGCCGAGCCGCAGAAGAACGCGCCGCCGAGCCGGTCGAGCCCCCGGTGGATCTGGCCGTAGAACATCTCGTTTTCGGAGGGGCAGGTCTCCTTGAAGCCGAGATTGCGCTCGATCGGATCGCGGTTGGTGAAGAAGTGGGGCGTCTGGACGAGAAAGAGGCGAGGGTTCTCCGTAAAGTACCCGACCGTCCGGGCGAGGAAATCGCGGGTCGGAACGTGGTCCGCGTCGAGAACGAGGACAAGCTCGCCGTCGAGCGTCTTGAGCGCCTCGTTGAGGTTGCCCGCCTTGGCGTGCTCGTTTCGCGCCCGGGTCGTGTAGACCACGTCGAGCTCCGCGCAGAGCTTCTGCAGGCGTGCGCGCCGCTCTCTTGCCTGGCGGGCGATCTCCGGATCCGCGTGCGCGCAGCGCTGGTCGGTGCCGCCGTCGTCGCAGAGCACGACGGTCTTCTTGTCGGCGGGGTAGGTGACGTTCTTCGCGGCAGCGAGCGTGACGGCGAGGAGGTCGTCGGGCTCGTTGTAGGACGGCACGAGGATGTCGACGCGCGGCGCGTCGCGGAGCTTGACCTTCGGCGGCGGAGGGTTCTCGACCGGATCGCCGGTCACGAGGGCGGTCAGGAAGAACAGACCGACGGTGAAGGTCTCCGCCCCGAAAAGCACCAGCGCCGCGGCCAGCGACAGCGGGCTGTCGGTCGAGGGCAGCGTTTCGAGGAGGCGCCAGAGCCAGTAGCGGAGCACGAAGACGCTCGCGAGCGCGAGCACAAAGAAGCGCACCAGCGCGTTGGAGGTCACGAACGGCTTGAGGACGTAGATGACGGCGCAGGTGGTCAGCGCCATGAGGCCCTGCGCGACGATGGATGTCGGAACCGAGGCAAGGAACAGGACCGGCACCATCAGTGCGATCCAGATTATCGCCAGTCCCCATGTAGCGAAACGCGTCATCTCGGTCTCATCTCACGGATTGGGCGCGGCGAGCGGCGACAGCATGCGTGGCGCGCCGGTGCCTGCTGCGGTGGACCCGAACCCGACGCTTTCCGGAAGGGCAGGGACAAGCGCCGTCTCTGCGTCGCCGCGCACGCAGTTGCGCAGCATCATGTCGATCGTGGCGTCGCCCGCGGTGACGATGCGCGACGTGTTGTCGAGGCGCCGGAAGGCCAACACGCAAGTCAGCCCCGCATCGTTCGTCCATGTCGCCCAGCTGAGGACCCCGACGGAATCGGTTCGCGAGCGGAGCAGAAGGTCATCGAATTCCGGGAAGGGCGGGGGCGTTCCGCCGTTTGCGTAAACGAGGTCGAGAGGCATGAACCGGCCGACGCTGGCGCCACCCGTGTCTCGTGCGCGCAGCAGGACGAAGTTGTCGCCCGACACGGACGTGACGTTCGGCAGAAGGATGCGCTGTTCCGTGACCGGGCCGAGCGCGCGTTCGAGAACCATGTCGATCTCCGGCGCGGAGACCCACGCATCCGACGGTCCTCGCTGCACCTGAGGGGCGCGATCCAGCGCATCCCGGAATTCGCTAGTGGTTCGCGGAAAGGTGCCGCACGAGGCGAGCATGGCGAGCGCAAGGAGCGCCGGAATACCGAAACTGTGACGGCGGTTCTTCAGGGCCTGCCTCACTTTTTTTGCCTCGTGTGCCGCTGTTTGGTCGCGACCTCGCAGCCGCTAGGCCGCATTAACGGCCTGCACCAGACATCGCCCGGCTGTCCACCGTTTCGACAAACGCTCGCATATGAGAAACGGAAAGCGTTGCCCCACGAGCGCAATCTCGGAATTCCCACCAGAGCCCGGATCGCCCGAATGATCAACCATGACACGTGTGGGTCTCAATCATGCAATTAATGCGGCAAAGCGCCATGAAGTTGCCCCAAAAATGCCGACATGTGCCTTAATGAAGGCCAATTTTGGGCAATCCGCCTCGATACGAAATCTTCAAATCCGGTCTGACAGCTCTATTTTCCCGCGGGAAAGTGCTTCGGGCAGGTGACCACAGAAAGTGGAGTAAGGTATGTTAAAGAGTGAAACGGAACGCGAAAAGCGCAAGAACACGCATCGTCGGCGGCGATCCCAGGTCATTGAATATATCGTCGGCGCCGTAATCCTGATTTGGGTGATCCAGAAAGTCGCGACGGCGATGTAAATTTTAGAGGGCCTCGCGGGGCAGGCCGCTCCGCTTGGCCCCGAGCGGCACCTTGCCGGGTATCGGCAGGACACCTGGATCATTCCGGACGCTGCGGGCCGGGCCGGAGGCCTCCGGCCCGGCAATCTTGTTTGGCCTGTTCACTGCAAAGCGCCGGGCGATGTGCGTCGGCGCGTTGGCCCGGCCGGGTCCTTTCGCGCCGCGGCGGACGCCGGCCGGGCCCAACGCTGATCGCGTCAGCGTTCAGTCCCCGGTCGCCGGAATCTGCAAGCCCACCTCGACCGCGGGGCGGGCTTCGAACCGCTCCACGTATGCCGGCACGTTCTTGAGGTCGTCGAACTTCACCATGTCCTTGGCTTCATAGAAGTCGAGCGCGCGGATCCATGGGGCGATCGCGATGTCGGCGATGGAATATTCGCCAGCGATCCAGTCCTGACCCTCGAGTTCGCAATCGAGCACCTTCAGCAGGCGCTGCGCCTCGCCGATATAGCGCTCGCGCGGACGGGGATCCTCGATGTCCTTGCCGCCGAGCTTCACGAAGAAACCGAGCTGGCCGAACATCGGTCCGACGCCGCCCATCTGCCACATCAGCCACTGGATGATGTGGGCGCGTTGGGTCGGTGAGGAGCCGAGGAAGCGGCCCGTCTTCTCGGCGAGATAGATGAGGATCGCCCCGGACTCGAAGAGACCGACCGGCGCGCCGTCCGGACCTTCGGGATCGATGATCGCGGGGATCTTGTTGTTGGGGCTGAGCGACAGGAACTCCCGGCTCTTGACGTATTCGTCGCCGAGAGGGACGAGGTGCGCCTCGTAGGGCAGGCCCGTCTCCTCGAGCATGATGGAGGCCTTCACGCCGTTCGGCGTCGGATAGGCGTAGAGCTGGATGCGGCCGGGGTCCTGCGGCACCCAGCGTTCGGTGATCGGGAAGTCGGAAAGGTCGGCCATGGGCTGCTCCGGTCGGATGCTGATGTCCGGGGCGAGGTAGGGCGCCGCCATTCAAATCGACAGGGGCGGATCTGCACAGGAGCCCTGCGACCATGGTAAAGGCCTGTTTGCGGCCCGGGCGGGGCCGCCAACGACTCAGAGGACAGTATCATGATCCAGGAATTCCGCGACTTCATCGCCAAGGGCAACGTCATGGACATGGCGGTCGGCATCATTGTCGGCGCAGCCTTCACGGCCATCGTTTCCTCGCTCGTGGCGGACATCATCAACCCGGTGATCGGGATCTTCACCGGCGGTATCGACTTTTCGGGCTGGTTCTACGTGCTCGGTTCGGCGCCGGAGGACGGCTTTGCCAGCGTCGCCGCCGCGCAAAGCGCAGGCGCCGCGGTCTTTGCGGTGGGCAACTTCCTGATGGCGGTGATCAATTTCTTCATCGTGGCGTTTGTCGTCTTCCTCCTCGTGAAGATGGTGAACCGGGTGAAGTCGGCGGCGGAAAAGCCTGACGATGTCGCTCCGGATGTGAAATCGGGCCCCTCAGAACTCGACATCCTGATCGAGATCCGGGACGCGCTGAGGAAATAACCAAGGCGGCGGAAAGGTGCTTGGCAGCGGGGACGCGACGGCCTAGGGACACGCCTCCGTAAGATGGAGACGCGTATGGGACCCGCAACCCGGCTCGCTCTTGCCTCGCTTGTCGTGGGGCTTGTTGTCTTCGCGATCAAGTTCGCCGCATGGAACGTGACCGGATCGGTCGCGCTCCTGTCGGACGCGCTCGAGAGCATCGTGAACGTCGGTACCGCGCTGATGGCGATCTGGGCGGTGAGGGTGGCGGCTCGGCCGCCCGACGCCGATCATCCTTTCGGCCATCACAAGGCCGAGGTGCTCTCCGCGGTCGCCGAGGGCATCCTGATCGTCGTCGCGGCGTTGTTCATCCTGACCGAGGTCGCCTCGAGCCTCCGCGATCTGACTGTGCCGAATGCGCCCTGGGCGGGGATCGGCCTCAACCTTCTGGCCGGGGCGCTGAACGGGGGCTGGGCCTCGGTTTTGATCCGGCGCGGGCGACAGCTGCGCTCGCCGGCGCTTTCCGCGGACGGACATCATCTCGCGGCGGACGTCGTCACCAGCGTCGGCGTCGCGGGGGGCGTCGCGGCGGCCGTGCTGACGGGATGGGCGTGGCTCGACCCGGCGCTCGCCGCGTGCGTTGCCTTCTATATCTTGTGGTCCGGAGGGAAGGTCATCTGGGCCTCGGCCTCGGGTCTGTTGGACGAGAGCGTTCCCGAGGAAGAGATCGTGGCGATCAAGCGCGTGATCGCGGCCCGGGGCGAGGGCGCAGTCGAGGCCCATGACATCCGCACCCGCCATGCGGGGCAGGCGAGGTTCGTCGAGTTCCACCTGGTCGTGCCGGGAAAGATGAGCGTCGACCTTGCGCACGGGATCTGTGACCGGATCGAGGCGGGTCTGAAATCGGAACTGCCGGATGCGCGGATCACGATCCACGTCGAACCCGAGCACAAGGCGCACCAGGTCGGCGCGCTGGCAATCTAGCGGATCTCGTCGAGATAGGCCCGCACCGCCGCCTGCACGTGGCGGAACCGGTCCCCACCGAGATGCTTGCCGCCGAACCAGCGGGTCACGATCACCACGTGGTTTTGGAGCTCCTCGCGTTCGAGCATGCGCAGGATGACCATGCCGGCCCCGGATTCGCCGTCGTCGTCCTTGACCGGTCCCTCGGGCAGGAGCGCGGCCCAGGTATTGTGGGTCGCCTTGGCGAAGGCCTTGCGGCGCTTCAGTTCCTTGACGAGCGCCTTGGCCTCGCCGCGGGAGGCGGCCGGCCCGCCGGCGGCGGCATATTTCGACCCGCGGTCGGAAAAGAGGTTGTCGAGGACCAGAAGCGCCATGCCGGGACGAGGTGCCCCGGCATGGGTGCAAGGTCAAGCGGCCTTCAGAACCACCTGCGGGGAGGTCACGTCGATGCCGAGCGCGCGGCCGACGGCGTAGTAGGTCAGCTTGCCGGCGTGGACGTTGAGGCCGTTCAGGAGGTTCGGATCGTCGGCGCAGGCTTGCCTCCAGCCCTTGTCGGCAAGCTCGAGCATGAAGGGCAGGGTGGCGTTGCCGAGCGCGAGCGTCGAGGTGCGCGCGACGGCCCCGGGCATGTTGGCGACGCAGTAATGCATGATCCCGTCGACCTCGTAGATCGGATCCTGGTGCGTCGTCGCCTTGGATGTCTCGAAGCAGCCGCCCTGGTCGATCGCCACGTCAACGAGTGCCGCGCCGGGCTTCATGCTCTTGAGATCCGCGCGGCTGACGAGCTTGGGCGCGGCGGCGCCGGGGATCAGCACCGCGCCGATCACCATGTCGGCGGCGCGCACCTGTTCGGCCATGTTCGCCTTGGAGGAGTAGAGCGTCTTGAACTCGCCGCGGAACATGTCGTCGAGCTGCTTGAGGCGGGTCAGGGACCGGTCGAGCACGGTGACATCCGCGCCCATGCCGGAGGCGACGCGGGCCGCATGGGTGCCGACCACGCCGCCGCCAATGACGCAGACGCGCGCCGGCGTGACGCCCGGCACGCCGCCCATGAGAACGCCGCGGCCGCCATTGGCCTTCTGCAGCGTCCACGCGCCCATCTGAGGCGCGAGCTTGCCCGCGACCTCGGACATCGGGGACAGGAGCGGCAGTCCGCCGCGCTCGTCGGTCACCGTCTCGTACGCGATGCAGGTCGCGCCCGATTGCATCAGCTCCTTGGTCTGTTCGGGATCGGGTGCAAGGTGGAGGTAGGTGAAGAGGATCTGCCCCTCGCGCAGCATCTTGCGCTCGGGAGATTGCGGCTCCTTCACCTTCACGATCATGTCGGCCTCGGCGAAGACCTCTTCGGCGCTGCTCGCGATCCGGGCGCCGGCGGCTTCGTAGTCGGCGTCCTCGAACCCGGCTCCGGCGCCTGCGCCGGTCTGGATCAGCACGGCGTGTCCATGCGCGACGGCCTCGGCGGCGGCGGCGGGCGTCACGCCGACGCGGAACTCCTGCGGCTTGATCTCGGTGGGGCATCCGATCTTCATGGCGAACCTCCTCTCGGCTTCTGACATTCAAGATGGCGCTGCCGGCTTGCAATTTCCCGGCAAAATTGCTCCGCTGTTAGCGGAAAACATCGAACGTTCTGCGGCAAGGAGCGCGTCATGCGAAAGGATTCTGCGCGAAGTGCGCTCGACGAGACGGATCTGCGGATTCTGCGCGTGCTGCAGAAGAGGGGGCGCATCTCGAACGCCGATCTTGCCGAGGCAGCGCATCTGTCGGCCTCGGCCTGCCATCGCCGGGTGCATCGGCTTGAAGCCGAGGGCTACATCTCGGGCTACGTGGCGCTCCTCGATCACCGCAAGTTCCGCCTGCCCACGACGGTGATCGTCGAGATCACCCTCTCGGGCCAGTCCGACGAGGTGCTCGACGCCTTCGAGACGGCGGTGCGGCGCGTGCCCGACGTGCTCGAATGCCACCTGATGGCTGGATCGGCCGACTACCTCCTCAAGGTGGTGGCCGAGGATACCGAGGACTTCGCCCGCATCCACCGCCAGTATCTCACGCGCCTTCCGAACGTCACGCAGATGCAGTCGAGTTTCGCTTTGAGGACAGTGTTTTCGACGACCGCCCTGCCTGTTTGAGTGGACTTCCGCCGGTTCCGGTCCACTTCGGTCAAATATCCGCGACACATCGTCACTAAAAAACGACAAACAGGGACATGTCATGCATGACAAGATGAACCAGGAGTCGCTCCTGTTCTTCCCGAAGGTGAACCGCCGCGTCTTCGGCGTTTCGGCCATCCTCATCATCGCTTTCATAATCTTCGGCGGGCTGTTTTCCGAGACGGCCGGGACCGTGTTCAGCTCGGCGCAGGCCTGGCTCGCCAATACGTTCGGCTGGGCCATGATCATCCTGGTGAACGTGCTGCTTCTGGCGGTGATCTGGCTCGCCTTCGGGCGGTTCGGCGACATCCGGCTTGGGCGCATGACGGAGGAGCCCGCCTACGATCTCTTCTCCTGGACCGCGATGCTGTTCTCGGCAGGGATCGGCATCGGCCTGATCTACTGGGGGGCCGCGGAGCCGCTCTACCATTTCTTCGCGCCGCCCGTGGGCGACGCCGAAACCGAGGCGGCGGCCCGGCAGGCCATGACGCTCTCGTTCCTGCACTGGGGCTTCCATGCCTGGGCGATCTACGCGATCGTCGCGCTTGCGCTTGCCTATTTCCACTTCCGCAAGGGGCTGCCGCTGACGATCCGCTCGGCGCTCTATCCGCTGCTGGGCGAGAAGATCTTCGGGTTCTGGGGCGACGTCGTCGACATCCTCGCCGTCTTCGGTACGATGTTCGGCATCGTCACGTCGCTCGGCCTCGGGGCCATGCAGATCAACTCGGGCCTCGGGACCGTCTTCGGGATCGGGCAATCGCCGGTGGTTCAGATCATCATCATCGCGGTCATCACGGCGATGGCGACGATGTCGGTGGTCGCGGGTCTCGACGGCGGCATCAAGCGGCTCTCGAACCTCAACATCATCCTCAGTGCCGTCTTCCTCGCCTTCATGCTGATCGTCGGCCCGACGCTCTTCATCTTCGACACCTTCGTGCAGAGCTACGGCGCCTATGTCCGCGATCTCGTGGAATGGGGCACCTGGGCCGAGGCGTGGCAGGAGGACGGCACCTGGCAGAATTCCTGGACCATCTTCTACTGGGCCTGGTGGGTCAGCTGGGCGCCGTTCGTGGGCGTGTTCGTCGCGCGCATCAGCCGCGGCCGGACGATCCGCGAGTTCCTGATCGGCGTCATGCTCCTGCCGGCCTCGATCATGTTCTTCTGGTTCTGCGCCTTCGGCGGCACGGCCCTCAAGATCTCGCTCGACGGCGATACCAGCCTCGTGGAAGCCACAAAGGAAAGCTACGGCGACGCGATGTTCGCCCTGCTCGACTTCTTCCCGGCCTCGGATCTCATGTCCGGCTTCGCGATCATCCTGATCGTGCTGTGGTTCGTGACCTCCTCCGACTCGGGCTCCTTCGTGATCGACATGCTCACGGCGGGCGGGGACCCGGATCCCCCGAAAGTCCAGCGGATCTTCTGGGCGATCTCCGAGGGCGCGGTCGCGTCGGTCCTTTTGCTGGCTGGCGGTCTCTCGGCCCTTCAGGCGGCGGCGGTCGTCGCGGGCTTCCCCTTCGCCATCGTGGTGGTGCTGATCCTTGTCGGGCTGGTGAAGGCGCTCTCCTGGGATCCGCTGATGATCTACCGGCACAACAAGGCTTACCGCAACGACGAGGAGGCGGATCACGCGATGCCGAACGAGCTTCCCGGCGAGCTCTACGGAACCGATCCGACCCCGCCTCCGCGGCCCGATCCCGCACCGAATCCGGCGGAATGATCTGAGATACACCCAAGCCCGAAACGCCCCGCCCCACCGGCGGGGCGTCTCATGTCAGAGCCTTGCGCTTGCCCCCGTCCCGCGCAAGTCTGCGGCGGCGCAAAAGGGGAGGGGTGCATGGAGAGCGACTACGTCATCGTCGGGGCCGGAACCGCGGGCTGCGTTCTCGCGCGCCGCCTGAGCGACGCAGGCCACAGCGTCACGCTGCTCGAGGCCGGGGGACGCGACAATTACCACTGGGTCCACATCCCGATGGGCTATCTCTACTGCATCGGCAATCCCCGCACCGACTGGATGTTTCGCACGCGCGAGGAGCCGGGCCTGCACGGCCGCTCGCTCGTCTATCCGCGCGGCCGCATCCTCGGCGGCTCCTCCTCGATCAACGGCATGCTCTACATCCGCGGCCAGGCCGCGGATTACGATGGCTGGCGGCAGAGGGGCCTTGCGGGCTGGGGCTGGGACGACGTGCGACCCTATTTCCTGCGCTCCGAGGATTACGTCGGCGGCGCCTCCGAGCACCACGGCGCGGGCGGTCCGTGGCGGATCGAGAACCAGCGGCTCAAATGGAAGGTTCTCGACGATTTCGCCGACGCGGCCGAGGCCGCCGGCATCCCCAAGGTCGACGACTTCAACACCGGCGACAACGAGGGTGTGAGCTACTTCCGGGTGAGCCAGAAGAACGGCTGGCGCATGAGCATGGCGAAAGCCTTCCTGCGCGGGGCCGACAAGACGCGGCTCCGGATCGAGACGAACGCGCAGGTCTCCCGCATCGAGCTCTCGGAGGGCCGCGCGACGGGTGTGACCTTCACCCGCGGCGGCAAGAGCGTCACCGCGCATGCGCGCGCCGAGGTCATCCTCTGTGCCGGTGCGATCGGCTCGCCGCACCTGTTGCAGCTTTCGGGGATCGGCCCGGGGGAATGGCTGTCCGAGCAGGGGATCGCGACGCGGCGGGACGTGCCGGCCATCGGCAGGAACCTTCAGGACCATCTGCAATTGCGCTGCTCCTGGCGGCTTGGAAACGCGAAGACGCTGAACGAGCTCGCCAGCACGCTCTTCGGCAAGGCCCGGATCGGGCTCGAATACGCGCTCTTCCGGTCGGGGCCGATGTCCATGGCGCCCTCGCAGCTCGGCGCATTTGCGAAGTCCCGCCCCGACGTCGCGACGGCCGATCTCGAATACCATGTCCAGCCGCTGTCGCTCGCGGCTTTCGGTCAGCCGCTCGACACCTTTCCCGCGATCACCGCGAGCGTTTGCCACCTGCGCCCGGAAAGCCGCGGAACGGTGCGCCTCACGTCGGCCGACCCCGGCGCCGCACCGGAGATCGCGCCGAATTACCTCTCGACCGAAGGCGATCGCCGCACGGCCGCGGACGCCATCCGCCTCACCCGCCGGATCATGTCGCAGCACGCCATGGCCCGCTACGCGCCGGAGGAGGTGAAGCCGGGGACGGATGCGCAATCCGACGAGGAGCTCGCCCGGGCGGCCGGCGCCATCGGCACGACGATCTTCCACCCGGTCGGCACTGTGCGCATGGGCATGGACGACGGCGCGCCGCTCGATGCAGAGCTGCGCCTGCGCGGCGTCGCGGGCCTGCGGGTCGTCGATGCGAGCGTCATGCCGACGATCACCAGCGGCAACACGAACGCCCCGACCGCGATGATCGCGGAAAAGGCCGCGGACCTCATCGCGGCCGCGGCCAAACACTGAGCATCCCCACTTCTTCTTGGAAGAAATACTCGGGAGAGCGCGAGAGGCAGAGCCTCTCGCACCCCCTCGGGGTCAGGACGTCCCCTTCGCCGGGGAGTCCGCCTTCCAGGCCTTCGGAAAGAAGATTACGTAGAGGACCGGCGCCGCGAACAGCGTCAGGATCGACGCGAAGCCCAGCCCGCCCATGATCGTCACCGCCATCGAGGCGAAGAACGCGTCCCACAGGAGGGGCGTCATCCCGAGGATCGTCGTGCCCGCCGCGAGCACCACCGGTCTCAGGCGCGAGGTCGAGGCGCGGACCACAGCCTCGCGGAAGGGCACGCCCTCGGCCCGGGTAAGGTCGATCTCCTCGACCAGAACGATGCCGTTCTTGATCAGCATGCCCGACAGCGACAGCAGGCCCAGGAGAGCGGTGAAGGAGAACGGCAGCCCGGTGCCCAAGAGACCGATCGCCACGCCGTTCACCGACATCGGCACCAGCAGCCAGATGATCAGCGGCTGGCGCAGCTTGCCGAAGAGCAGCACCGAGATGATCACCATGATCAGCAGCGAGACGGGGAGCTGCTGCCCGAGGCTTTCCTGCGCCTCGGTCGAGCTTTCGTATTCGCCGCCCCATTCGAGCTGGTAGCCCTCGGGCAGGGTCATCGCCTCGATGGTGCCGCGGATCTCGGCGAAGACTTCCATCGCGTTGACGCCGGGGGGCACGCCCGCTTCGACCGCGATGGTCGGTACGCGGTTGCGGCGCTGGTAGAGCGTGTCGTGCACCTCGTAGCCGAAGCCGTCGACGAGCCGCTCGAGCGGCACGTAGGTGCCCGCGGGCTCGGACCAGACGGGGCGGTCGATCAGATGGTCCGCCCCGGTGCGCCCGGCATCGGGATCGCGTACGACGATCGGAATCAGCCGGTCGTCCTCGCGATAGGTGCCGGCGCGGGTGCCGTCGGTGGCGAGCGCCAGCGCGTCGGCAACGTCCTCGCGCGCGACCCCCGCCGTCTGCGCACGTTCGGCGGCGTAGAGCGGCGTCAGCACCATCTCGCGCTCGCGCCAGTCAGTGCGCAGGTCGATGAGCCGGTCCGAGGCCTCGGACATGCGGGACGAGGCTTCCTCGGCGAGGGCGCGCAAGACGTTCGGATCGCTGCCCGAGAACCGCACCGCGATCGGAGCACCGCCGCCCGGGCCGAAGGCCAGACGTTCGGTGCGGAACTCGCCCTGGGGCAGGGCGCTGCGGCCGAACTCCTCGAGCCGGTCGCGGAGCGGGGGGATCTGCTCGAGCGTCGAGGTGCGGATGATGAGATGCCCGTAAGTGGGCAGCGCCTCCTCGGGGGCGTAGGTCAGCATGAAGCGCGACGCGCCGCCGCCGACGAAGGTCGCGACCGACGCCACCTCGTCCTGATCGTCGAGCCAGTTCTCCAGCACCTGCATGTCCGCGGCGGTGCGCGAGATGTCGGCGCCCTGCGGCAGCTTGTAATGCACGTAGAAGAGCGGCGTGTTGCTGTCGGGGAAGAACTGCTGCTTCACCTGGCCGAAGCCGATGTAGCAGACCACGGTGATGCCGATCAGTGCAACCACCACCAGCCAGCGCAGCCTGAGCGCGAGGCGCAGGGTGGCGGCATACGCGCGAAACACCGGGCCGTTATAGGCGCCGCCCTCCGCGACGCCGCCGCGCTTGAAGAAGTAATGCGCAAGGAGCGGTGTCGCGGTGATCGCCAGCACCCAGGAGAGCAGCAGCGAGATGCCGATCACGGCGAAGAGCGAGAACAGGAACTCGCCCGTCGCATCGGGGCTGAGGCCGATCCCGGCGAAGGCCATGATGCCGATGACGGTCGCGCCGAGCAGCGGGATCTGCGTCTTGCCGGCGACGTCCGAGGCGGCCTCGCGCGAGGATTTGCCCTCGGCCATGTCACCCTGCATGCCCTCGGCCACGACGATGGCGTTGTCGACGAGCATGCCCATCGCGATGATCAGGGCGCCGAGGGAGATGCGCTGCAGCTCGATCCCGAACATCGCCATGAAGAAGACCGTGCCGACCACGGTCAGCAGCAGCGTCGCCCCCACCACGACCGCCGCGCGCCAGCCCATGAAGAGGGCGAGCACGACCACCACGATGGCGACGGACATGGCGAGGTTGACGAGGAACCCGGTCGAGGCCTCGTCGACCACCACATGCTGCTGGTAGATCGGGTGAAGCTCGACGCCGAAGGGGATGTCGTTGAAGATCTGGTCGAAGCGCTCGTCCACCCGGCGGCCCACATCGACGATGTTGAGGTCCTGCTTGCCCGAGACGCCGAGCGTGAACGCCTCCGCGCCGTTGAAGCGGATGATCTCCTGCGGATCGTCGACCCGGCCGCGGTGCACGTTCGCGATGTCGGCGAGGTCGATGACCTCGCCGCTCGCGCCGATGGTGAGGTTGCGGATCTCCTCGACGGAATCCGAGCCCTGGGGCGGCGCGATGCGGATGCTCTGACCGCTCTGATCGACCGATCCCGCCGGCGTCACCGTGTCGGCTGTCGATATGGCGTTCAGAAGGGCGCTCGGAGGGATGCCGATATTGGCACTGATGGCGGTCTCGGGCTCGACGAAGATCGCCTCTTCGGGCAGCCCGGCAAGCGCCACGTCCGCAACGCCGTCGACGGCCAGAAGCTCGCGGCGCATGTAATTGGCGAGCTCGTGTGTCTCGGCGTCGGTGAATCCCGGCGTCGTGACGGCGTAGAAGAGCCCGTAGACGTCGCCGAAACTGTCGTTGACGATCGATTGCCGGGCGCCCTCGGGTAGCTCGCCCTGCGCGTCGTTCACGCGGTTGCGCAGCTTGTCCCAGATCTGCGGCAGCTCGGTGCCGTCGAAGGTGTCCTCGATCTCCACCTCGACGCGGCTGACGCCCGGCTTGTTCGACGAGGTGATCGTGTCGACCTCGGACATCTGCTGGATCGCGCTTTCGAGCGGCTCGGACACCTCGCGCGCGACCTCCTCGGCAGAGGCGCCGGGATATTGCGTGAGGACGATGGCGTTCTTGATGGTGAAGGCCGGGTCTTCGAGCCGGCCGATGGTCGAAAAGCCCCAGAGCCCGCCGAGAAGGCAGCCGATCATCAGAAGCCAGGTGATGAGGGCGCGGTCGATGGCGCCGCGTGCGATCTGCATGCCGTTACTCCCCGACGCCCTTGAAGCGGCGGACGGTCTGACCGTCCTCGAGCTGGCTGACCCCGGTCATGACGATCTCGGTCCCGGTCTCGGGGCCGTCGGTCATGGCGATGCGCCCGTCGGGGCGCGCCTCGATCGACACCGGCCTGCGCGCCACGGTTCCGATCTCGGGGTTCTCCTCCGAGGGCTCGAACACCAGCACGGACGGATTGCGCTCGGGATCGTAGAGCAGCGCGGTTTCGGGGATCAGGATGCCCGAGGAGCCGCCGAGCGGAGAGACCACGGTCACGGTGGTCGAGGCTCCGGGCAGGACCCATTCGCCCGGATCCTCGGTGAAGGCGAGGGTCAGACGGAAGGTCTGGCCCACATCCGAGCTCTCGGCCTCGAACTCCCGGGGCTTGAGCTCGAAGCTGTCGTCGCGTTCCGGGAACGTGGCGGTGATCTCGACGTTCGAGCCGCCGGCGGCGCGGCGGAAGAGGACCTCAGGAACGTCGATGGCGACGCGCTTCTCGCTCATGTCGTGCAGGCGGACGACGGGGGTGCCCGCGGAGACCGTCGAGAAGTTCGCTGTCATCCGTCTGGCGACAAGCGCATCGAACGGGGCGGCGAGCGTCGCGTCCTCGAGCTGGCTTTCGGAGTTCTCGACCGCGATCTCGGCCAGGCGGACCTGCGTGCGGGCGTTCTCGACCTGCACCTCGGAGGCGGCGTTGCCCTCGAGCTGCCGCAGGCGCGCAAGGTCGCGCTCGGCCTTGTCGAGATTCACCCGGGCCTCGGCGAGCTGCCGCTCGAACGGGTCGAGATCGAGCTGCGCCACAAGATCGCCCGCGGGAATGGAACTGCCCTCTTCCGCCGGAAACGTCACGATCTGTCCGCCGACCTGAAAGGCGAGGTCCACGGTCTCCTTGGCGCGGACGCGGCCGTAGAAGCGGCGCGCGATCGTGTCCGCCCCGCCGTCGAGGGTCATGAGCTTGGCCGGACGTGGCGGGCGGTCGGGGCTCTGCGCGGTCTCGTCCTGCGCGACCGCGAGGATCGGCACAAGGAGGAGCGGCAGCGAAAGGACAAGGCGGCGGATCATGAGGAGGCTCCGTCAGGCGAGAGACATTGGCCTTTGCGGCCGTAGAGGGAGAAGGTGGCGAAGTGTCCGGCCATCACGTCGGGGGGCGGCCTGTCGGGGCCGAGGCTGATCCAGTAGCGCAGGAGCCCCAGGAACGCGCCTGCGAAGTAGTGCGCCTGGACCTCCTGGACAGTGGCGGACAGCGACCTGCTGCCGTCGGGATCGCCGTGTTCGAGAAAGCGCGACACAAGGGCGGCAAGCCGGCGTTCCGTGTCCGTCGCAGCGCTCCCGAGCAGCAGGGCTCCAAGGCGGGGATCCTCCGCATCGAGATCGGTCAGAACCGACGTCACGTGGCGGTGCAGCTTGTCCGGGATCTCGCCCGGAGCGGTATCGGCGAAGGTCGCGGCGTGCCGGCGGGCCATCTCGTCCAGCAATCCGTCGAGATATTCGTCGAGCATGGCCGAGATGCTGCCGTAATGGGTGTAGAAGGTCTGGCGTGTGACGCCCGCCTTCCGGGCCAATGTCTCGACCGAAACGTCCTCCGGCGACGACTCGCGCATGAGATCGCGCAGAGCCTTCTGCAGACGGAGACGAGAACGGAGGCGGCGCTTGTCCATCGTCCTCATCTGGCAGATAATTGACACTTGTCAATGAAGTCACGAGAACGTGTCGCGCGCGACGCTATCCGGGGCATTGCGGCGCGGGGCGCCTGAACGCCTACCGGTCGGAGGCCCCCCGGCTCCGCCGCCAGCCGGTTTTCAGTCGCGGAGCTCGTCCGGTGCCACGCCCCAGAGCGCGGTCTTGCGGGTCCAGCCGGAATGGCCCGCCGCCTCGAGTTCGCACCATGCTTCAAGGCATTCGCCGAGCCGGGCGATGACCCCGAGGCCGAGCTTCGCGACCACCTGCGCACCTTCGGCGGGACGGGTGTAGAGCGGCAGCATGTCCTCCTCGACGAGCACGGTCCGGACCCCCGAGAGGAGCGAGTAATGCACCCAGCCACCTGCGCCGTCGCGGTCGCGCACCCGGCGCCAGTGGCCGTATTCGGCGGTCACCTCGAGCGGCATGTCGCGGCGCATATAGACCCAGTCGATGCGGTGGGTGAGCGACGGTCCGCGCCGGACGTTGCCCTCCGAGGCCTTCATCGACACGAAGCGCGGCAGCGGGAGGTTGGTGACCGGGCCCCGCTCGGCCGCCTGGGCGGGCGCGAGGCCGGCGAGGACCAAGGCCAGCGCCCATCCCCATCGTCTCATGATCATGACGTTTTCCGTCCTGCTCGTTTTATCCCGGCCGGGGTTCTTGTGCCCCGATCCGTCTTGGGACACTGTGCGCCGAAACAATGTTGCTTTGAAGATCGGGGGACCGAGGGATGCCATCAAAGCGCCTGAGTGTTGTCGTCACGCGACGCCTGCCCCAGGTCGTCGAGACGCGGTTGAAGGAACTCTTCGACGTCACGCTCAACGAAGACGACACGCCGATGAGCCGGGGGCAGCTGCTCGATGCGATGCAGAATGCCGACGTCCTGGTGCCGACGCTCACCGACACCATCGATGCCGGGCTGATCGGTCAGGCGGGCGAGCGGCTCAAGCTGATCGCGAATTATGGTGCAGGTGTGGACCACATCGACGTGGACACCGCAAGGACCCGCGGGATCCTGGTCTCGAACACGCCGGGCGTCGTGACCGAGGATACCGCCGACATGGTCATGGCCCTGATGCTGGGCGTGACGCGGCGCATCCCCGAAGGCCTCGCGACGATGCAGGACGGCGCCTGGACCGGCTGGGCGCCGACGGCGTATCTCGGCCATCGCATCGGCGGCAAGCGGCTCGGGATCCTCGGCATGGGCCGGATCGGGCAGGCGGTGGCGCGCCGCGCCAGGGCCTTCGGGATGCAGGTGCATTACCACAACCGCCGGCGTCTGCGCGAAGAGACCGAGAGCGCGCTGGAGGCGACTTACTGGGACAGTCTCGACCAGATGCTCGCCCGCATGGACGTGGTGTCGGTGAACTGCCCGCACACACCGGCGACCTTCCATCTTCTCAATGCGCGGCGGCTGCGGCTGATGAAGCCGGAGGCGGTGATCGTGAACACCTCCCGCGGCGAGGTGATCGACGAGAACGCGCTGATCCGCCGGCTGCAGGCAAGCGATCTCGCCGGGGCAGGCCTCGACGTCTACGAGCGCGGGACGGACGTGAACCCGGAGCTTCGGGCGCTGAAGAACGTGGTGCTGCTGCCGCATATGGGCTCGGCGACGCATGAAGGACGGACCGAGATGGGCGAGAAGGTCCTGATCAACGTCAAGACCTTCGCCGACGGGCATCGTCCGCCGGATCAGGTGCTGCCGTCCATGCTGTGATGAGCCTGCGCCGGACACTGGCCGCTCTTGTGCTCGCGCTGGCGGCGGTGCTGTCGCTGTCGGTCGAGAACCCCGCGGTGAGCGGCGCCGAACGCGCGGCCAGCCGCATCGCCGTGGCGGCGGGCGCCGTCTACGTCTCGCTTCGTGCCATCAACGCGACGCTTTCGGTCGCGCAGGAGATCGAGGTTGGCGGCTCGATGGTGGCGTCGGTCAATGCCCAGCCGATCAAGGTGCTCGAGCCGGTCGACGACACGGTCGAGCGCGTGGCGGCGGCGGTCTTTGCCGTCTCGGTGGTAGCCGCAACGCTGTCGGTTGCGGTCGGACCGCTCGGCGTGCTCGGCGCGGGGCTGCTGCTGGCCGCTCTCGTGCCCTGGTTCATCGCGCCGCGCGGGGGGCGGGTCGGCATGCTGCTCGACCGCGCGGTGGTCGCGGGCGCGGCGCTCGCCTTCGTCCTGCCGCTGCTCTTCTGGTCCGGCGCCGGGATGGCCGACAGGCTCACCGAGACGCGGTTGACGGAGGCGCGGGCGGAGCTTGCCGAGATCGCGGACCGGGCGCGCGGCATCACCCCGGAAGAGCCGCAGGCCCTGCCCGAGGAGGATGGCTCGTGGTTCTCCGATCTCGGCGGCGACAGCATCGGCGATGTCTGGGACGGGATCGCAGCCTATCGCGACAGCGTGGGGTATTTCCTCTCGGAGGCGGACACGATCCTTTCCGCGTCACTGACGGTGATCGGTCTTCTGCTCTTGCGCACCCTGATCCTGCCGCTCGCCATCGTCGGCGTCGCGCTCTGGGTGATGCGGAGACGGCGCGCCTGAGGACGCGCCGCCCTCTCGGTCAGCCGACGTCCTTGTAGCTGATCTCGCGGGCGTCGGCGCCGGGTCCGGTCTTTTCGCGGCGCACGAGCAGGCGGTTCAGCGCGTTGATATAGGCGCGGGCCGAGGCGACAACGGTATCGGTGTCGGCAGACTGCCCCGTGGCGATCATGCCGTCCTCCTCGAGCCGCACGCTGACCGTCGCCTGCGCGTCGGTGCCTTCCGTCACTGCGTGCACCTGGTAGAGCTGCAGATGCGCGTTGGTCTCGTGCAGGGCGCGGACCGCCTTGAAGCTCGCATCCACCGGTCCGTCGCCCTCGCAGGTGGCCGAGTGTTCCGCGCCGTCGATCTCCATCTCGATCTCGGCGCGCGCCGGGCCCCCGGTGCCGCAGGTGACGCTGAGATTCAGGAGCTGCAGCCGGTCGGCCATCCCGTCAGTCGTGGTCGCCGTCACGAGCGCGAGGATGTCCTCGTCGTAGACCTCCTTCTTGCGGTCGGCGAGTTCCTTGAACCGCACGAAGAGATCCTTGAGCTGGTTGTCCCCTACCTCGACGCCGAGATCCTTCAGCTTGGCGCGCAGCGCGGCGCGGCCCGAATGCTTGCCCATGACGAGGTTGGTCGCGGCGAGGCCCACATCCTCGGGGCGCATGATCTCGAAGGTCTCGGCGTTCTTGAGCATGCCGTCCTGGTGGATGCCGCTCTCGTGGGCGAAGGCGTTCTTGCCCACGATCGCCTTGTTGAACTGCACCGGGAAGCCCGAGACCGTCGCGACGCGGCGCGAGATGTGCATGATCTTCCTGGTGTCGATGCCGGTCTCGTACGGCAGGATGTCCCCGCGCGTGCGCAGCGCCATCACCACCTCCTCGAGCGCGGTGTTGCCCGCGCGCTCACCGAGGCCGTTGATCGTGCATTCGATCTGGCGCGCGCCGCCCTCGACCGCGGCGAGGCTGTTGGCCGTCGCCATGCCGAGGTCGTTGTGGCAATGCGTGGCGAAGACGATCTCGTCCGCGCCCGGCACCGTCGCGATCAGCCGCCGGATGAGGTCGGCGCTCTCGTTGGGCGCGGTGTAGCCCACCGTGTCGGGGATGTTGATCGTCGTGGCACCCGCCTTGATCGCGATCTCGACCACGCGGCAGAGGTAATCCCACTCGGTGCGCGTCGCGTCCATAGGCGACCATTGCACGTTGTCGCAGAGATTGCGGGCATGGGTCACGGTCTGCTCGATCCGCTCGGCCATCTGGTCCTTGTCGAGGTTGGGGATGGCCCGGTGCAGCGGCGAGGTGCCGATGAAGGTGTGGATGCGCGGGCGCTCCGCGTGTTTCACGGCCTCCCAGCAGCGGTCGATATCGGTCGGGTTGGCGCGGGCCAGCCCGCAGATCACCGCCTGCTTGGAGCGTTCGGCGATCTCCTTCACCGCACGGAAATCGCCCTCGGAGGCGACCGGGAAGCCCGCTTCGATGATGTCGACGCCCATGTCGTCGAGAAGCTCGGCGATCTCCAGCTTCTCGGCGTGGGTCATGGTGGCGCCGGGCGATTGCTCGCCGTCGCGCAGCGTGGTGTCGAAGATCAGCACGCGGTCCTTGGGTCTATCGGTCATGGCTCGGGTCTCGGAATTTTGGTTGCTTCTCGGAATGGCTCTCTCGGCGCGGGCTCCCTGTCCTCTGAGCGGTCGCGCCGAGAAGGCCGCGCTCAGAGGCGGGTAAGGAGAAGCAGGCCGAGCGGAAGCGCCGCCGAAGGGCGGACGCGCGTCGCGATATGGGCCAAGCTGGTCATGGCCGCGACTATACGCGTCACTTCGTGAAAGAAAACCCCGCTTGACGCGGTTTTTTCTTGCCAAGGCGGCGCCCGCATGGTTCGAGACGGGTCATGACCGGCAACACCACGATCCGACGAGGCCGCTGAGCCTTTCCCCTCCGCCGCCCGGCCCGGGCGCGCGGTGCGTTGCCCGTCACCCCTCCCATCCCATGTTGACTATATGAACGGCCCTTGGCACCTCTTGGGCTCTTGTCGCGAAGGAGCGATCCGATGATCCCGTCCGTCCTGCCCACCTACAACCGCGCCCCGTTGAGCTTCACGCATGGGGAAGGCTCCTGGCTGGTCGAGGCGGATGGTCGACGCTTTCTCGACATGGGGGCCGGCATCGCGGTGAACGCGCTCGGCCATGCGCATCCCGCACTGACCAGGGCGCTGACCGAACAGGCCGGCAAGCTCTGGCACGTCTCGAACCTCTACCAGATCCCGGAGCAGGAGGCGCTGGCGGACCGGCTGGTCGAGGCGACCTTCGCCGATACGGTGTTCTTCACCAATTCCGGCACCGAGGCTTGCGAGCTTGCGGTCAAGATGGCGCGCAAGTACTGGTCCGAGAAGGGGCATCCCGAGAAGACCGACATCGTCACTTTCTCGGGCAGCTTCCACGGCCGCTCCAGCGCCGCGATCGCCGCCGCGGGATCGGAGAAGATGGTCAAGGGCTTCGGCCCGGTCCTGCCCGGCTTCACCCATGTCGACTGGGGCGATCACGAGGGCATCCGCGACGCCGTCACCGAGACCACGGGCGCGATCCTTCTCGAGCCCATTCAGGGCGAGGGCGGCATCCGCACGATGCCCGATCACTGCCTTCAAGGCTTCCGCCAGCTCTGCGACGAGAAGGGGCTCCTGCTGATCCTCGACGAGGTGCAGTGCGGCATGGGCCGGACCGGCAAGCTCTTCGCCCACGAATGGGCCGGGATCACGCCCGACATCATGATGGTCGCCAAGGGCATCGGCGGCGGCTTCCCCCTCGGCGCGGTCCTCGCGACCGAGGAGGCCGCCTCGGGCATGACGGCGGGCACGCACGGCTCGACCTACGGTGGCAACCCGCTCGGCTGCGCGGTCGGGCTCGAGGTGATGAAGCATGTCGCCGATGCGGACTTCCTCTCCGAGGTGCGCCGCAAGGCCGGAGCGCTGCGACAGCGGCTCGAGAGCATCGTCGCGACGCATTACGACGTCTTCGAAGAGGTCCGTGGCCACGGCCTGATGCTCGGCCTCAAATGCGTCGTGCCCAACACCGACGTGGTGCAGGCCTGCTACGAGCACGAGCTCATCGCTGTGCCGGCCGGAGACAACGTGGTGCGCCTGCTGCCGCCGCTCACCCTCACCGACGAGGACATCGCGGAGGCGGTGCACCGCCTCGACCGCACCGCCACCGCCGTCTCGCTGAAATCAAAGGCCCCGGCCTGATCTTCTTCTTGGCAAAAATACTCCGCGGATCCGGGGGCTGGCCCCCGGATCCGCTACCGACAAAAAGCATAAACCGATGAACCACTTCCTCGACATCCACAAGACAGACCCGTCCGACCTCGAAGCGATCCTGACGCAGGCGTCGGCGATGAAGGCGGCGCGGAACGGCGCGCCCAAGGCGACGCCCGACGCCGAGCAGCCGCTGAAGAACCACATGGTCGCGCTGATCTTCGAGAAGCCGTCGACCCGTACGCGCGTCTCCTTCGACGTGGGCGTGCGCCAGATGGGCGGCGAGACCATGGTGCTGTCAGGCGCCGACATGCAGCTCGGTCACGGCGAGACCATCGCCGACACCGCGCGCGTCCTCAGCCGCTACGTCGACATGATCATGATCCGCACCTTCGACGAGAGCGTTCTGACCGAGATGGCGGAATACGCCTCCGTCCCGGTGATCAACGGGCTGACCGACCGCTCGCATCCCTGCCAGATCATGGCGGACCTGCAGACCTACCGGGAGCATCGCGGCCCGATCCAGGGCCGCAAGGTGGTGTGGTCCGGCGACGGCAACAATGTCTGCGCCTCGTGGCTGCACGCGGCGGCGCAGATGGGGTTCGACTTCACCTTCACCGGGCCGGTGCAGCTCGATCCGGAGATGGAGTTCGTCGGTCATGCCCGCCAGAAGGGCGTCGACGTGACCATCGAGCGCGATCCGATGAAGGCGGTGGAGGGCGCGGACCTCATCATCACCGACACCTGGGTGTCGATGCACGATGCGCAATCGGCGCGCGAGCGGCGGCACAACATGCTGCGGCCCTATCAGGTGAACGCCAAGCTCATGGAGCGCGCCAAGCCCGACGCGCTCTTCATGCATTGCCTGCCCGCACACCGGGAAGAGGAAGTCACGAGCGAAGTGATGGACGGGCCCCATTCGGTCATCTGGGACGAGGCCGAGAATCGCCTGCACGCCCAGAAGGCCATCATGCGCTGGTGCCTCAACGCCTGAGCCCGAGTGGCAGGCACCGCCTGTCCTCCGGAAGCCGGGTGCCCGGCTTACCTATCATGCCTGCGCGGGAGCGAGACCATGGACAAACTGCCCATCGAAGAGGCGTTGCCCGATCTGCTCGCCGCGATGCGCGAACGGGGGCGTGCGGTGCTCCAGGCGCCGCCCGGCGCGGGCAAGACCACCCGCGTGCCGCTGGCGCTGCTCGAGGCGGGGCTCGTGGAGGGCACGCTCGTCATGCTCGAGCCCCGGCGGCTGGCGGCGCGGGCGGCGGCGGAGCGCATGGCGGAGACGCTCGGCGAGCGCGTCGGCGAGACCGTCGGCTACCGCATCCGCGGCGAGGCCAAGGTCGGGCCGCAAACGCGGATCGAGGTCGTCACCGAAGGCATCCTGACGCGCCGCCTGCAATCGGATCCCGAGCTTTCGGGAGTCGGGACGGTGATCTTCGACGAGATCCACGAACGTTCGCTCAACGCCGATCTCGGTCTTGCGCTCTGCCTCGAGATCGCCGGCGCGCTGCGCGAGGATCTGAGACTCCTCGCGATGTCGGCGACGCTCGAGGCGGGGCCGGTTGCCACGCTTATGGATGCGCCGGTCGTCACCTCCGAAGGCCGCGCCTATCCGGTGGAGACACGCTGGCTGGAGGCGCCGCTGGCGAAGCGCCAGCGCTACGAGGACGCGGTCGCGGATCTGGTCGCGCAGGCCGTCCGCGAGACGGACGGCGGCGTGCTCGTCTTCCTGCCCGGGGAGGGCGAGATCCGGAATGTCGCCTCGCGCCTGGCGGGACGCCTGCCGAAGGAGTGCCATGTGCGGCCGCTCTTCGGCGCGATGGAGATGGGCGACCAGCGCGCGGCGATCCGGCCCGAGACGCAGGGACGCAAGGTGGTGCTGTCGACCTCGATCGCCGAGACCTCGCTGACGATCGAGGACATCCGGGTCGTCGTCGATGGTGGCAAGGCGCGGCGGGCGCGGTTCGATCCGTCTTCGGGCATGTCGCGGCTGGTGACCGAGAAGGTGACCCGCGCCGAGGCGACGCAGCGCGCGGGCCGCGCGGGCCGCGTCGCGCCGGGCGTCGCCTACCGGCTCTGGACGCGCGGCGAGGAGGGGGCGCTCGCCGCCCACCCCCCGGCCGAGATCGAGGCCGCGGACCTTGCCGCCCTCGCGCTCGAGCTGGCGCTCTGGGGGGCGGCGCCGGCCGATCTTCCGTTCCTGACGCCGCCGCCCGAGGGCGCGTTCCGCGAGGCGCAGGCGCTACTGCAGATGCTGGGCGCGCTCGACATTCAGGGGCTCGTGACGCCCCATGGCAGGAGCCTAGCCGGTCTGCCCCTGCATCCGCGCCTCGCGCACATGCTTGCGATCGCGGGGCCCGACGCTGCGCCGCTTGCGGCGCTCCTTTCGGACCGCGACCCGCTGAAGCGCGCGCCGTCGGATCTGCGGCTGCGGCTCGAGGCGCTGAGGGACGCCAAGAGGTTCCTCGCCGAGCGTCCGCACGAGATCCGGCAGGCCGCGCTGCACCGCATCCGCGACGAGGCGAAGCGCCTGCGCAAGGCGGCGCCCAAGGGCGCGGCGCGCGATCTCAGCCCCGGAGCGCTCGCCGCGCTGGCCTATCCCGACCGGATCGGCCTGCGCCGCAAGGGTGATGCGCCGCGCTACATCCTGTCGGGCGGCAAGGGCGCGATCACCGCGGCCGACGATCCGCTGGGCGCGACGCGGCTCATCGTGGCGACGGATCTCGACGGCGATCCGCGCGAGGCCCGGATCCGGCAGGCGGCGCGGCTCGAGGAGGTGGAGCTGCGCGAGCTCTACGGCGACCGCATCACCTGGGAGGATGTCTGCGAATGGTCGCGGCGCGAGCGCCGGGTGGTCGCGCGCCAGCAGGAGCGGTTCGGGGCGCTTGTGCTCGACGACCGGCTCTGGAAGGACGTGCCGCCGGACGCCGTCGCCGCCGCCATGCTCGAGGGCGTGCGCGAGCTCGGGCTGAAGCTCTCGCCGAAGGCGGAGCGGTTCGCCGCACGGGTGGCGCTTGCCCGAGCCGATGGCCACGAGCTTCCCGACATGTCCGAGGCAGCGCTCATGGCGACGCTCGAGGACTGGCTGCTGCCGTTTCTCTCGGGCGTGAAGAGCGCCGAGGAGTGGAAACGGTTCGACCTCGTCCCGGCGCTCGAAGCGCGGCTCGACTTTCCGCAGAAACAGGCGCTCGACGCCGCCGTGCCCGGAGCGTTCACGACACCGCTCGGCCGGCAGATCCCGATCGACTATACCGGCGAGGCGCCGGAGATATCGCTGCGCCTGCAGGAGATGTTCGGCCAGCGCATCCATCCGACCGTCGGTGGCGTGCCGCTGCGGGTGACGCTCCTGTCGCCCGCGAACCGTCCCGTGCAGACGACGACCGACCTGCCGGGGTTCTGGCAAGGCTCCTACGCCGATGTCCGCAAGGACATGAGGGCGCGCTACCCCAAGCATCCCTGGCCGGAAGACCCGCGCGAGGAGGACCCCACCCTGCGCGTCAAGCGGCGGAGCTAGGGCGGCCGGACCCGCGATCCGCGCCCGAGCGAGGGCTCTGCCCTCGCGCTCCCGGGATATTTCCGTCAAGAAGAAGCGGCATGCGGTGTGGACATGGGGCCGGGCCGATGCAGGATCGGGAACCCGGGCAGACAGGAGCTTTCATGGAGATCGAGGACCTTGCGCGCGGCGTTCTGGAGGGCAACAGGAGGGCGCTGGCGCGGGCGATCACGCTGATCGAAAGCGGGCGCGCGGATCACCGGCAGGCGGCGACGCGGCTGATGGAGCGGCTGAACGCCGAGGATCACGGACGCGAGGCGCTTCGGGTCGGGCTGTCGGGCACGCCGGGCGTCGGCAAGTCCACCTTCATCGAGGCGTTCGGCACCATGTTGACGAGGCAGGGCAAGCGCGTGGGCGTTCTCGCGGTCGATCCCTCCTCGGCGCGGTCGGGCGGGTCGATCCTCGGCGACAAGACCCGGATGGAGCGGCTGTCGCGCGATCCGAACGCCTTCATCCGACCGTCGCCCGCACAATCGCATCTGGGGGGCGTCGCGCGCCGGACGCGCGAGGCGATCGCGCTTCTCGAGGCGGCGGGTTTCGATGCCGTGCTCGTCGAGACGGTGGGCGTCGGGCAATCCGAGACCGTGGTCGCCGAGATGACCGATCTCTTCTGCCTCCTGCTCGCGCCCGCGGGCGGGGACGAGCTGCAGGGGGTGAAGCGCGGGATCATGGAGATGGCGGACCTTCTCGTCGTCAACAAGGCGGACGGCGAGCTCAAATCGACCGCGACGCGCACCTGTAGCGATTACGCCGGGGCGCTGCGGCTCTTGCGCAAGCGCCCGCAGGATCCCGAGGGGTTTCCCAAGGCGATGACCGTCTCGGCGGTCGAGGAGGCCGGGCTCGAGGGCGTCTGGGGCGAGATGACGGCGCTCGCCTCCTGGCGGAAGGATCATGGGCATTGGGAGACGCGGCGGGCCGAGCAGGCGCGCTACTGGTTCGAAGCCGAGGTGCGCGAGGGCCTGCTCGCGCGGCTGAAGCGTGAGCCGGTGAAGGGGGCGATGGCGCGCATGGCCGAGGAGGTCGAGCGCGGCGAGGTGACCGCGGCCGTTGCGGCCGAGACGCTCCTGCGCGAGTTCCTCCAGATGCCGGACGCGGAGCTGGCCGATCAGGTGTGATCGAGGCGCGCACCGGGGGTTGACGCGCGCATGCTGCGGCCTTAGTGAAGCGCGACCAGATTCCGGGCGCGGGCTAGAGATCGCACGCGCCCTTTCATATTGGCGGGGATCCCATCGCCTCCCCGCGCGAGAGAAGACGAGGATGATCCCATGTCGCGTGTCTGCGAACTGACCGGAAAAGGGCCGATGGTTGGCAACAACGTCAGCCACGCCAACAACAAGACGAAGCGCCGCTTCCTGCCGAACCTGAACGACGTGACGCTGCAGTCCGAAACGCTCGGCCGCGGCGTCAAGCTGCGCATCTCCGCCTCGGCGCTGCGCTCGGTCGACCACCGTGGCGGGCTCGACAAGTTCCTTGCCAAGGCGAAGGATGTCGAGCTGTCGGCAAAGGCGCTGAAGGTGAAGAACGAGATCGCGAAGGCACAGGCCGCGGCGACCGCCGAAGCCTGATCTTCCATCGTTGCGACGATGTCAGGCGCTCCCGGACCGATGCGGTTCCGGGAGCGTTTTGCGTTTCCGGGACCGACTTGTCGCATTGCCGCATGGCGCTCTTGCTGGCATTGAGCGGAGCATGACGGCACGCTCCGCTTCCATATGCCTCCTCTCGCTTCTCCTCGCTCTTGCGAGCGTGGAGTTTGCCGTCGCCCGCGGCTTGCCGCGACCGGCGGGTGAGGTGGTCATCTGCCACGGTCTGTCGGTCGTGACGGTCACGCTCGGCGCGGACGGCACCCCGGTGAGGCAGAGCCAGCTTTGCCCCGACGGGGCGGCCGCGATACTGGTCGACCGAGGTCTGCCGCAGGACGTCGCCGGACCGGACCTCGTACTGACCGGCGCCGTCTTTCTGGGCTCCGCGCCGCTCTCGGAAGGCCGGGTTGCGCCTGACGCGCGGGCGCGGGCGCCGCCTTCATCCGTCTGAAACCCATCCAGCTTACATCAGACGGAAATGGAACAGATGAAATCGATCCTTCTTACGGCGGGCCTTCTCGTGCTCGCGACCCCTGCGCTCGCCGACATCACGGTCACGGACGCCTATGCCCGCGCGGCCTCACCCGTTGCCAAGAGCGGAGCGGCCTTCATGGTCCTCGAAAACGACGGGGATGAGGACGACCGGATCGTCGGCGTGTCTTCGGACGCCGCCGATCAGGTCGAGCTGCACACCCATGCCGAGGATGCGAACGGCATGATGATCATGTCCGAAGTCGAGGAGGGGTTTGCGGTACCGGCAGGGGGAACTCATGTCCTCGGGCGGGGCGGCGACCACGTGATGTTCATGGGGCTGCGCGAGACGTGGGAGAACGGCGACACGATCCCGGTGACCCTGACCTTCGAGAAGGCCGGGGACGTGCAGGTCGAGATCCCCGTCGACAACGACCGGATGCCGCACGGGCACTGATCAGCGGGCGAGCATCTCGTCGACCCAGGCCGGGACGATCTCGCTGGCCGGACCGAGGGCGTGGGCGTCGAAGGCGGCGCTCACGTCGGAGCGATTGAGGTTCAGCTCGAGCGTCTCGGCCCCGGCCATGCGGGCCTCCTCGACGAAGCCCGCGGCGGGGTAGACCGCGCCGGACGTGCCGATCGCGACGAAGAGATCGGCCGCGCGAAGATGCCCGGCGATCTCCTCCATGTGGTAGGGCATCTCGCCGAACCACACGATGTCGGGGCGCGCTTTCGGCGCGCCGCAGGCGGGGCAGGCCGCTCCGGGTGACATCTCGGGCGGAGCGTCCCAGCGGTGGTCGCAGGCGGCGCAGAGCGCGCGGCAGAGCTCTCCGTGCATGTGGATGACGCGGGCGCCGGCGCGTTCGTGGAGGGCGTCGACGTTCTGGGTGACGATCACCGTCTCGGGCCTTTCGGTCTGCAGGCGGGTGAGGGCGTGATGGGCGGCATTGGGCTGCGCCTCGGCGGCCCGGACGCGGCGCATGTTGTAGAAGTCGTGCACTTTCGCGGGGTTGCGAGCGAAGGCTTCGGGGGTGGCGACCTCCTCGATCGGGACCTTCGTCCAGAGGCCGTCTTCGTCGCGGAAGGTGCCGAGGCCGCTCTCGGCCGAGATCCCGGCGCCGGTGAGGATGACGATCTTGCCGTCCATGTCTTTGCCCCGCTTGCGTTTTTCGGCTATGTGTCTGGCATGGTGAAACGTATTCTCTTCGTGTGTCTGGGCAATATCTGCCGGTCGCCGTCGGCGGAGGCGGTGGTGATGCGCATGGCGGCGGAGCGGGGGCTGGAGCTCGAGCTCGACAGCGCCGGGACGGGCGACTGGCATGTGGGCGAGCCGCCTTACGGGCCGATGCAGGCCGCCGGGAGGGCGCGGGGATACGATCTCTCGCAGCTTCGGGCGCGGCAGGTATCCGTCAGCGATTTCAATGACTTCGACATGATCCTTGCGATGGACGGGCAGAATCTGCGCGATCTGCGGGCGCTGCAACCCGAGGGGGCGCGGGCTGAACTGGGGATGTTCACGCAGCACCTGAACGGCGGGGACGTGCCTGATCCCTATCATACGCGGGACTTCGACGGGGCGCTTGCGCTGGTGGAGGAGGCGGCCGAGAGGCTGCTCGACGCGCTAGTTTCGTAACAAAGACGAGAAATTCGCGCCGTTTCGTACGGAATTTGCGCGGGTTTCGGGGCTCGAACCGGCCATTTGCGCGCAGCCCGGGTAAGGGCGGCGGGGGACGCAACGCGCGGGGGCTTCGGGCGGCGTCAACGCCTGCCGTGGGAGGGTGCATCGAGGGAGGCGCCCGATGCGACCCAAGATGCGCGACGTGACCATGACCGAGTTCCGCACCCGGCTTGCCGAGTGGGTGCGCTTTGCCGAGTACGACGGCGGCCACGTCTTCGTCGTGCGCCACGGAGAGACGGTGGCGGCGCTCGTCCCGGTGCAGGACGCCCAGCTCATGGAGGAGGTCGCGGCGGTGTCGATGCGGCGCCTGCGCGAGCAGCAGGACGCGGCGCTCCGGACGTGGCAGGCCTTGCGGCGCGGGACGGGGCACGAGGATTGAGGCGCGGGGCGGGAGGCGCCTCAAGACCACGCGCGGCGGAACCGCGGCACGTGCGGCAGGTTGAGCGAGGTCGCGCATTCCGCGCGAAGGAGCGATGCGATGAAGAACCCCTGGATGAGCGCGTGGCTCTCGGCCGCGAACAGCACGACCGGAGCCGCCCGCGGTCAGATGATGTCAGAGATGAGCAAGACCCAGACGCAGATGATGCAGGAGTGGCAGAAGGCCTGGATGGACGCGTGGATGGGCATGATGATGCCCTGGGCGAAGGCGCCCGGGAAGAAGCGCTGAGGCGGGGTGTCCCCGTCCGCCCGTACGGGTGGGGGGAGGGGGGAACGCGCGGGTCTGCGCCGGCGTTGGCCTGTCGGAGGTTCCCTGCCTCAGCTTTCGGAGCGAAGCACATGACACTACGACTTCTCGCCCTTTTCGGCCTTCTCGGTCTCGCCGCGTGCGAGACGATCGGCGGCGCGGGCCAGGACATCTCGTCCGCCGGCAACGCCATCTCCAACCAGGCTCAGGAAACCGAGCGCGAGCTCGAGGACGACTGATCCGGACAGGCGGACCCTCCCGGGGGTCCGCTGTCACTTCAGGGGATCGTGGCCCCAGTTCATCAACGAATAGCGCCAGTCGGACTGCTCGGCGTCCTCGTCCGGGCCGCCCTGGGCTTTGTGGCGCTTGATGTAGGCGACGACCTTGCCCATGTGCTCCCACTGGCCGTCCGAGAGGTCGTCCTTGTTCGTGCGCTGGATCTCCACGATCTTCCGCTCCGAGGCATGGCCGGTGGATTCGCCGTCCTCGCTGTCGCCGACTTCCTTTGACTCTTCCGTCCCGAGCCAGTCCTCCAGCTCCTTGGGATTCATGTTCACGAGGTCCTGCCACTCGTCCCAGATCTCGTCACGCGATTTGGCCATGGGGTGCTCTTTCTTTACTGTGTCGCGGGAAAACAGGGGAGAGGGCAAGGGGGTTCCTTTGGATGCAAGCTCCAAAAGTAGTTGGCGTTAGAGATTTGGTGGAGAATTATGCAGACGCTGTATTGTGCGTTAAATGTCCAGATGTGCCGCTGCGTGTCGTTTTAAAGACGTGAGATAGTCAACGAAGGTAAGGTGGGCGATATATATGCAGGAAAGCGATGTGATCATCCTAAGATACTCAGAAGTTCGATGCTTAAGCGTCGTTCAAATGTAGGGATGAAAGTAGTTGTCCTATTTTTTAACCGGATTTCATGACATCCAACTTTTCTGTCGCTCTAGCATTTTGTGAAAGCCGTCGAGATCTTTCTCCGCTTTGATACCGCTGCCTTCTATGGAAAACCTGATCCCCGGATCATTTCCGAAGAAGTAATCAGTGGCACCCAGTACCGAATAGTTTAGGGAAAAGTCCTCTTCAAGGCAAAGTGCAGAGTGGATGTCTAATTTGGCTACTTCCTCATCTCTGACCGATATTGGCAAAATCCAAGTCTGGTCGAATAGTGGAGAAAAATCGCCGTATTCTTTCGGGCGTCCCACGCCGACAAATACCACTGCTCCGTTTCCTACCGGTATATACTTCAAAAATCTTGTGATATCAAATAGGCCGGTGTCTATTCCGCCGAGGTGGTCGCGAGTTGAATACTCGGTAACTGAGTAGATCGCGCGGCGGAATCCATCTCGTTCATACGGTAGAAAAATCTCATAAAAGCCACCGTATCCTTGAAATTGATGAACGGGCACGTAGAATTCTCTGTGGAATAGGTTCACCAATATGTGCGCGAGAACGCCAGAAACACTTGCTGAGCGAAGATCTTTGTCTCCCCCTTCACCCTTGAGGTAAGGAGGCTCGAGGTTGATGAAATCTTCGGCTCCGGTTCCGGAAGATAGAAAATCCCAGTCCGCGAAACTCCGAAAAGTTTCATCGTTCTTTCTATCAAAGAAGCCGCCTCTGATTATTTCATCTTCACGATAGTACCAATGAAGTGCGACCTCATCTCTTTCAGTGTCGTCAAGGACTTCGAGCGCTTCGAGGAACTCTTCTTGGGACTTAATAGGTTTTTCACATAGTTTGCGGATAGCGCGGCCAGCGAAAATTCTGCTATCCGCCCAAAGAAACAGGTTGTTGCCAGATATCGCAGATTTCGAGCCAAGTCTGCTTCCTCTGGTAACGTTTCCAAAGCTGAATCCGGTTTGAAGAGGCAGGAACCCTGACGGTTTCTCTTGATATGTTTCCGGTGTCACTAAGACGTCTGTGAGTGCAACCCATCCGCTATTAACTCGCGAAATGGACCCCACTAGCGTCATCAGCTATCCATCTTCAACGCAGAAATAAACGCCTCCTGCGGGATCTCGACCTTGCCGAACTGGCGCATCTTCTTCTTGCCGGCCTTCTGCTTCTCGAGCAGCTTCTTCTTGCGCGTCGCGTCGCCGCCGTAGCACTTGGCGGTCACGTCCTTGCGCATCGCCGACAGCGTCTCGCGGGCGATGACCTTGGCTCCGATCGCCGCCTGGATCGGAATCTTGAACATGTGGCGCGGGATCAGGTCCTTGAGCTTCTCGCACATGGCGCGGCCGCGCTGCTCGGCCCGGTCGCGGTGGACCATCATGGCGAGCGCGTCGACAGGCTCGTCGTTCACGAGGATCTGCATCTTGACGAGGTTGTCCTCGCGGTAGCCGATCATCTCGTAATCGAAGCTGGCATAGCCCTTGGTGACCGATTTCAGACGGTCGTAGAAGTCGAAGACCACCTCGTTGAGCGGCAGATCGTAGACCGCCATGGCGCGGCCGCCCACATAGGTGAGGTCGGTCTGGATGCCGCGCCGTTCCTGGCAGAGCTTGAGCACGTCGCCGAGATATTCGTCGGGCACGAGGATGGTCGCCTTGATCCGCGGCTCCTCCACATGGGCGACGGTGGAGGGGTCGGGCATGTCGGCGGGGTTGTGCAGGTCGCGCCGCTCGCCGTCCTTGGTGTAGAGGTGGTAGATCACCGACGGCGCGGTGGTGATGAGCTCGATGCCGTATTCGCGCTCGAGCCGGTCGCGGATCACCTCGAGGTGCAGCAGGCCCAGAAAGCCGCAGCGGAAGCCGAAGCCGAGCGCGGCCGAGGTCTCCATCTCGTAGGTGAAGGAGGCGTCGTTGAGCGCGAGCTTCTCGATGGCGCCGCGCATGTCCTCGAAATCGTTGGCGTCGACCGGGAAGAGGCCGCAGAAGACCACCGGGACGGAGGGTTTGAAGCCCGGGAGGGGCGTCTCGCAGGGGCGTTTCTCGAGCGTGATCGTGTCGCCGACGCGGGTGTCGCGGACCTGCTTGATCGAGGCGTTGAGATAGCCGATCTCGCCGGGGCCGAGCTCCTTCACGGCGGTCATGGCGGGGCGGTAGACGCCGACGTCGTCGACGTCGTAGGTGCCGCCGGTCTTCATCATGCGGATGCGGTCGCCCTTCCTCAGGACGCCGTCGATGATGCGGACGATACAGATGACGCCGAGATACTGGTCGTACTTGGAATCGACGAGCATCGCCTTGAGGGGCTTCTCGGCATCGCCCTCGAGCGGCGCCGGGAGCTTGGTGACGATGGCCTCGAGCACATCGGGGATGCCGATGCCGGTCTTGGCGGAGATGAGGCAGGCCTCGGAGGCGTCGATGCCGATGACGTCCTCGATCTGGGCGCGCACGCGCTCGGGGTCGGCGGCGGGCAGGTCGACCTTGTTGAGGACGGGGACGATCTCGTGGTCGGCGTCGATGGCGGTGTAGACGTTGGCAAGGGTCTGCGCCTCGACGCCCTGGGTCGCGTCGACGACGAGCAGCGAGCCCTCGCAGGCCTGCATCGAGCGCGCGACCTCGTAGGAGAAGTCGACGTGGCCGGGCGTGTCGATGATGTTGAGGACGTAGGTGTTGCCGTCCTTGGCGGGGTACTCGATCCGGACCGTGTTGGCCTTGATCGTGATGCCGCGCTCGCGCTCGATATCCATCTGGTCGAGGAGCTGGTCCTGCATGTCACGCTCGGCGACGGTGCCGGTGAGCTGGATCAGCCGGTCGGCCAGGGTGGACTTCCCGTGGTCGATATGGGCGACGATGGAGAAGTTGCGGATAAGGGCGCGTGAGGTCATCCTCGGCATATGACGCGGGGGGCGGAGACGGTCAAGGTGGGGTGCGCGTGGCGGAGAACATCGACAGCGACGTTCGAGATATACTCAGGCAGAAATCCGATGAGACCTGTGTTGCATTCGCCGTGCGCGCAGCTCTGCGTGTGTGGCCGGACTATGTAACGTACATCAATTCTCTCGATACCTTAGATGGAACGAGCCACGCTCCTTCGCGCGCTCTGAACACGCTTCGCATGACCTTGGATGCCTACGTGGCAGCCGCCGTCTCGGTTCCCGGCACACCATTCGAGCATCATGCCGAGAACGCCGCCAAGATCTGCGACGCTTCGACCGAAGTCCACGGCGCGGATCCCTCTTTGCATCTTTGCATCTTGGCATCGCTCAGAAGACCGGTGTCACCTGCGACTTCGCGGCTACTGCATTCAGCTCTCTGAGATGGCTCTCTAGACAACAAGGCTGGATCGCAACGGAAAAGGAGGCGATCGCCACATGTTTGGAAGACGCGGAAAAACCACCCGAAGACATGTTCTCCACGCCTTTATGGAGATCGTCGGGCCTCCCGGACGGGATGGGTGGGCCGGGCGTTGTGAAGGCCGAACTTGAGAAATTAGGTGGTGCTTTCGATTTCTGGACGCGTTGGTACCGCGCAGCCTTCGAGGGCAAGCCTTTAGAGCTTGAATTTCAACGGCGGATCGCAACCGAAGTCGAGGACAAGGATTGGACCGGCGAAGATGCTCCACAGAAGGTAGCGAAGCGGATCGGCGAGATTGAGGACGAGATGCGGGATGAGCGCCCCGCAAGCGTTCCCGACCTAGACGCGCAACGTTTGGCGACCCATGTCCGTAAGCTTCTTGAAAACCCGAAGATGACGCTAATCACTGCCGAGGGCGCCGCCGATCAGACTGAGCGGGCCATTCGCGCCTATCTGCGCGAGGCTCCGGCGAACGATTTGCCGGAGGAATTACAGCACCTTCATGCTCTTCCGGAGCATTTTCGTTCGGTCGCCCGGATCGTGAGGACGGATCAGACCAAGCAAATGAAGATTGACGCTCTGACGCGCGCGATAGAAGCGTTGAATGCTGATGTGGCGAAGCTGGAATCAGACTTGCGGATCGCACGTTCGAAGACGCTCAATGGTCGGTTCAAGATCAAGGCGATGGAGGCTTTGGGTACGACGGTCTGCAGCCTGCCTTTCATAGCAGGACTTGCGTTTGCGTCCTCGCATTTCTTCGGGTTCGAACTGTCCGATCTGACGCTAGAGAACTATCGCGAGTGGTCGAGTGATAGTCAGAATGCCGAGCCGGCTCCCGAAGCCAAGATCGAATATCGCCCAACTCTACCGGACGCACGCGACGTCTAGCGGGTGTTCGGAGGTGTATGTGGAACGGCCATTACGTGCAAATGAGTGGCGCAAAGAATGCCGTGCCCGAGCCTTGGGTGGGAGCTTTGATCCGGGTCAGCTGCGGCGGTTTATCTCTGAAGCCCCGGCGGAGGTTTCCGCTACAGGTGGCATCGGCGATGCGCCTTCCCTGGGGAGGGGCGAGCGGCGTCGCGGAAAAGGTCCGGTGGACCTTTTCAGGCGCGAGCGGGCGGAGCCCCGGACGAACGCGGCATGGGGCTGGTCGCCCCGCGCCAAGGTGGGTGGTGGGCGGCTCTCGCGACGCCTTTAAGGAGGCCTAGCGGCGGACGCCGTCGAGGAGTTCGTCGGAGATCTTCTCGTGGCCGTGGAGGACGGTGAAGACGCCGGTGACTTCAACGACGGCGGCCTGGACGCGGGAGAGGTCTCCGACATTGGCGTCGCGGAGCTTGGCCCAGAGGTCGGCGCGGGTCATGCTGGCCTTGTGCAGGTTCGCCTCGAGGATGTCTCCGTTCTCCATCACCATGAGCGGATGGTTGTCGATGGCGTCCTCGGCGGTGCGGAAATGCGTGCGCAGCGGGGCGACCAGCATCTGCCAGACGAAGATCGCCAGAAGCGCCACGGCGGGGATCCAGGGGCTCTTGTCGAGGGCGGTGATCCCGCTCGCCACGACCGAGCCCATCGCCACCGTCACCGCGAAGTCGAAGCCCGAGAGCTTGGAGAAGGAGCGCAGGCCGAAGACACGGCTCATGGCGATCACCACCCCCATCAGGAGGAATATGCGCAGGAAGATCTCGCCCGCATCGGCCCAGGTCATGTCTGGTGTCCTTTTTTGATAGTCCGGCGGGCCGTCAGGCGTGGGCGTCGTGCCCCTCGCCTCCGGAGCCGTGATGGGTGTGACGGGGGTCCATCATCCCCTCCTTCACGCCGAAGCGGATCAGCGCGACGTTCACCGGCCAGGCCGCGAAGAGCCCGCAGGAGAGCGACACGATCAACGAGGTCCAGAACCGCACCTCGCCCATCCCGGCGCCCGAGGCAAGCCAGAGGCTGACGCCGATGGCCGTGACCTCCATCACCGTGATCGAGGGCGTCTCGGCGATGGCGGCGTCGCGCAGCGCCTCGCGCCAGGGCGTGCCGCCCTGCACCATGGGCCCGACGGTGAGGGCGAAGCCGAAGACGTAGGCGAGCGCGAAAGTGATCGCCGAGACCCAGATCGAGGCCAGCGACAGGAGGCCGGCGGCGACGATGACGCCGACGATCTCGCCCATGCCGCAGCCCGAGTAGCAATGCGCAACCGAGCGGAAGCCGCGCCGCGCGAGGGTGTCGTCGGCGATCTCCTTCCGGCCCGACCAGCGGTAGACGAGGAGTCCGATGGGGCCGGAATAGAAGACGGTGAGCGCCCAGACGAGCTTCATCAGGCTCATCAGATGCGCGTTCCTGGTGCGGAGGTCGCGGATGGTCCAGAGCAGGCAGGGGAGCATCGTCGCGATCCAGAGCCCCAGGAAGAGGGGGGAGTCGAGGAATGCGCGCAGACCGTCCATGCGGGGCCAACGGGACCGCGGCGGCGCGGGTTCCTGCGTCGAATTATGCGCCGGGGCGCCTCAGACGAACTGCTCGCGGATCAGGCGTTCCTCGAGGCCGTGGCCCGGATCGAAGAGCACCCCGTGCGCGACGTTCGGCTCGGAGCGGATGACGACGTTCGCGACGTCCCGCACCGAGCGCGAATCCGCCTCGGCCATGACGGGGCGCTTGGCGGGGTTCAGGACCTCGATGCGCACCTCGGCCGTCTTCGGCAGGAGAGCGCCGCGCCAGCGCCGCGGGCGGAAGGCCGACATCGCCGTCAGCGCCAGCACGTCCGCCCCGATGGGCAGGATCGGACCGTGTGCCGAGTAATTGTAGGCGGTCGAGCCCGCGGGCGTCGCGACCAGCGCGCCGTCGCAGACGAGCTCGGACATCCGCAGGCGTCCGTCGACGCTGATGCGCAGCCGCGCCGCCTGCGGGCCCTGCCGCAGGAGCGAGACCTCGTTGATGGCGAGCGCCTCGCGGATCTCGCCGTCGACCGTCTCGGCCCGCATGGAGAGAGGGTTGAGCAGCGCCTCCTCTGCCGCCGCCAGCCGTTCGGGCAGGTCGTGCTCGGCATATTCGTTCATCAGGAAGCCGACCGTGCCGCGGTTCATGCCGTAGACCGGCGCGGAGAGCTCCTGCGTGCGGTGCAGCGTCGCGAGCATGAAGCCGTCGCCGCCGAGCGCGACGATCACGTCGGCGCCCCGTTCGGCATGATCGCCGTAGCGACGGGTCAGGGTCTCGAGGGCGGACTGGGCCAGCGGCGCGGACGACGCGGTGAAGGCGATGCGGAGCGTCATGCGAGGGGCGGGCCGTTTCCTGTCCGTGGCGCGATGGTTCCGAAACAAGCACAAGTTTCCCCGGGTTGCCAGCGATCCCCGTGACAGGTCCGCGCGATGCGTCGCATTCCCCTTGCCTTGCGTCGTCTTGCGCGATTTACAGCTCGTACAGATCCGCTAGTTTCCGATCGGAAACACATGGCGCCGCGTCGGGGTCACCCCGCCGGACGCCCGTCCGCAGCAGCCCCGGGAGGCCCCGACATGAACGCACCTCACCGCGACGACGGATTCTTCACCGAAGAGCTGTCTTACCGCGACCCCGAGCTCTTCGCCGCCATCACCGGCGAGCTCGGCCGCCAGCGCGACGAGATCGAGCTCATCGCGTCCGAGAACATCGTCTCGCGCGCCGTGATGGAGGCGCAAGGGTCGGTGATGACCAACAAATACGCCGAGGGCTATCCCGGACGGCGCTATTACGGCGGCTGCCAGTGGGTCGACGTGGCCGAGGATCTCGCCCGCGACCGCGCCAAGCAGCTCTTCGGCTGCGGCTACGCCAACGTGCAGCCGAACTCGGGCAGCCAGGCGAACCAGGGCGTCTTCACCGCGCTCCTGAAGCCCGGCGACACCATCCTCGGCATGAGCCTCGACGCCGGCGGCCACCTCACCCACGGCGCCGCGCCGAACCAGTCGGGCAAGTGGTTCAACGCGGTCCAGTATGGCGTGCGGCAGGACGACAACCGGATCGACTACGACCAGATCGCGGAGCTCGCGAAGGAGCATCAGCCGAAGATGCTGATCGCGGGCGGGTCGGCCATCCCGCGGATCATCGACTTTGCGAAGATGCGCGAGATCGCGGACAGCGTCGGCGCCTATCTCCTCGTCGACATGGCCCATTTCGCGGGCCTCGTTGCGTCGGGGCATTACCCGTCGCCCTTCCCGCATGCGCATGTCGCGACGACGACCACGCACAAGACGCTGCGCGGACCGCGGGGCGGGATGATCCTCACCGACGACGCCGAGATCGCCAAGAAGGTCAACTCGGCGATCTTCCCGGGCATCCAGGGCGGGCCGCTGATGCACGTGATCGCCGCCAAGGCCGTCGCCTTCGGCGAGGCGCTGCGCCCCGAGTTCAAGACCTACCAGGCGCAGGTCATCAAAAACGCACAGGCGCTGTCCGACCGGCTGATCGAGGGCGGGCTCGGCACCGTCACGGGCGGCACCGACAGCCATCTCGTGCTTGTCGACCTGCGGCCCAAGGGCGTGAAGGGCAACGCGACCGAGGCCTCGCTCGGGCGGGCGCATATCACCTGCAACAAGAACGGCGTGCCGTTCGATCCCGAGAAGCCGACCGTGACGAGCGGCATCCGCCTCGGCACGCCCGCGGGCACCACCCGCGGCTTCGGCGAGGAGGAGTTCCGCCAGATCGCGGACTGGATCGTCGAGGTGGTGGACGGTCTCGCCTCGAACGGCGAGGAGAACGGCGCGGTCGAGGACAAGGTGAAGGGTGAAGTCGCCGAGATGCTCTCGCGCTTCCCGATCTACGCGACGCTCTGAGCGGCTATCCCGCATCGGCAGGGATGGACCCCGGCAGAGGTTTCTCTGCCGGGGTTTTTCGTGCGCGCGCGCCATTGGCGCATCGCGGCTCAGACGAGACCGCGCCAGCGCAGGAGGATCAGCAGGCCGGTCGCGACCACCAGGAGGTTGAAGGCGATCACCGTCAGAAGCCCGAGGATGCGGCCCCACCGGCGGTCCGCGGCGTCGATCCCGGCGAGATGCGCCTCGCTGCGGGTGAGGGCCGCGCGGGTTCCGGGCTCGTCGATCCGGCACCGCAGCCGCGGGTGGTCGGAGAGATGGAGCGCCTCGGCCACGATGGCGAGGTCGCGCCGGACGCCGCGCGGCAGATCGCGGCCCGCACGCGCCGCGCGGCGGGCGAGGCTGCCGCGCGTGCGGCCCAGCTTTTCGGCGGCGAGCGCCTCGAGCCGCTCGCCGCCTGTCCTCAGATCCGTCTCGAAACTCATGGGGCCACGCTATCTTTGCCGCGCCGCGCTGCAAGCCCCCTCTGGAAGCGGGCTGTCCAGCGCGCTATGCCGTGAGACATGAAGCTCAACACCATCCGTCACGGCGCGCCGACCGAGGCCGCGCCCGTCCTCATCGCCCACGGTCTGTTCGGCTCGGGCCGGAACTGGGGCGTCATCGCCAAGCGCCTGGCGGACCGCGGCGAGGTGATCGCCGTCGACATGCGCAACCACGGACAGTCGCCCTGGTCCGAGGAGCACGGCTATCCCGATCTTGCCGGGGACCTCGCGGAGGTGATCGACACGCTCGACGCTCCGGCGGACGTCGTCGGCCATTCGATGGGCGGGAAGGCGGCGATGGCGCTCGCTCTCGCGCATCCCGAGAAGGTGCGGCGCCTCGTCGTCGCGGATATCGCGCCCGTCGCCTACGGCCACAGCCAGATGGAATTCATCGAGGCGATGCGGGGCGTCGATCTGTCGAAGGTCGAGAAACGCTCGGACGCCGCCGAGCAGTTGAAGCAGACTGTGCCGGACAAGACGCTGCAGAGCTTCTTCACCCAATCGCTCGACGCATCGGAGAAGAAGTGGCTGCTGAACCTCGACGTGCTCGCCGACCAGATGCCGAAGATCCTCGGCTGGCCGCAGATCGGCGGGACGTTCGAACGGCCCGCGCTGTTTCTGTCCGGGGAGGAGAGCGACTATGTCGCGCCCGAGCATCGGGGCGCGATCCGCGAACTCTTCCCCAAGGCCCGCTTCGCGAAGCTGCCCGGCGCGGGCCATTGGCTCCACGCCGAAAAGCCCCGCGAATTCGAGGCTTCGGTCCGGGCGTTCCTCGACGCGGGCTAGATCAGAGGCCGCGGCAGCTGCGCTCGGCGCGGCTCACGAAGGCCTTGTAGTTCGTCCACATGCGCTCGTGATTGGGACGATCCGATTGGCGGATCTCCTGCGCGCGGTGGGGATCGCTGAAGAAGGTGACCGCGAGACTCTGCTCCGAATTGGAGAGCGAGCGGTCCGCGACCGCCTGGATGCAGCCACAAAGCTGCGGGTTCCGCTGCGCCCGGTCGCTGCGCAGGCACGCGCTTTTCAGCGGGCCGTTCGCGAAACTCGGGGCCATGTAACTCGATTTGCGCGTCACCGACTCGCGCTGTCCGCACGATGCGACCGCCATCACGGCGATCGCCGCAATCATGGGAATTGCTCTCATCCGCCTGTCCCTATCTCCACGCCGGGCGGGAGCTTTTGGCGCTCCTTGACCCCCGGCTGCACTGCCGATGGGTCAAGAATGACGCGAACTGGCGGAGTTTTCAATTGGCGCCGGCCAATTGGCCGCAATCAATCGCGGATTTCTATATCCTTGCAGCCGAGAACCTCGCTGGTGTCGGCCGCCTCGGTCTTCACGTCCTCGACCTTTGCGCCGTCCGGGCCGTCATGCAGCGCCTGCACCATGCCCTCGAGATCGAGCGCCTCGCCGGCGAGGACCGCCTCGACGCTGCCGCCATCGGTGTTGCGGACCCAGCCGCGCACGTGGCGGTCGGCGCCCTGCGATTTCACGTAATCCCGGAACGAAACGCCCTGCACATTGCCCGTCACCGTCGCGCGGATCGCGTTCTCTGCCATGTCGTCCTCTTTCTCTCTGTCATTGTGCCCCGGGATGCGCCCGGGGCCTTCGGACAGCCAACGCGGCATTCCCCGGGCCGTTCCTGCCGCCTTGTCCGGAATACCGCGGCCGCGGCGTCAGCCTCGGTGCCGAGGCTGACGATTGCAGACGGGTCAGGTTATCGAGAGACGCGATGCTGTGCGCGACCGCCTTGCGGTGATCACTTGGCGATCAGGAAGGCGTCGAGCGATTTGCCCTCCGCCAGGCGTTCCTTGATCCAGGCAGGCTGCCGGCCGCGACCGGTCCAGGTGAGTTCGGGATTCTCGGGGTGCTGGTATTTCGGCGGGTTTACGGTTCCCTTCTCCGCACCGGCGCTGCCGCCGGTCAGTTCCGCAAGGCTGAAGCCCATCTCGCGCGCCTTCGCTTCGGCGGCCGCCAGGGCTTCCTTCCGCTGCCGGCGGTCGTAGTTCTCGATCGCCTTGTCGAGGTCCTTTCTCAGCTTCAGGAGCTCGTCTTTCGAAAGGGCGCTGACGTCGATTGTGGTCATTTTTTCTTTTCTCCGCTCGGTTGATTTGGCTCGAAATGATCCTGTTCGGAAAAATTTCGGCCAGGTCGCCACCGCGACCATTGCGCGGTCGCTTTGCTCCTTAATATTCGCGGCCGCAAGGTACTTTCAAGAGGCGCGTTAATGTCTGGCGGGGTGAATTCGTTAATTAGGCCGGGGGAGATAGCGACGGGATGGGGTGGCTTGAGGTCGTCTTTGGAGGGACCGGGAGCGGTCAGGTTCTGGTTCTATAGAGTATGGGTATGAAGATTTTTTTTAAATGTAATAGTGACTTGCGTTCTGTGGGTTTGAAAGAAGCGGGGGTGCGGGGCGTTTGGGAATAGCCATGTGCTGCCGGTTTTGAGGTCCGAAAAGGGGAGGATTTGCACGGGTTTCCTGGTGTGGAGATCACGAAAGCCATTCGGTGTTTCACGAAACAGTCAGCGGAAAGTCGCTGAGCGGGACGCTGGGTGACAGAGTGTATCCGCAGAATGTCTTGCGCTTTGGGATTGAGAGTGGCTCCCCAATTGAGTCTTTGGCGGCCACGTTTCCGCGGCGGCTTGCTGGTGGCAACCTTTCGGGTGGTGGAGCAGGGCGAGATCCACACCGGTATTCCGGGAGGTGTCGCACCGTCTCGGCCGCTGAGCGTGGTGTTGCGGTTGCGGGACGGGTTTGAATTCTCGTCTGTGACGTCGCCTTCGGCTTGGCGGGAGTCGGAAACGGGACGTGCGGAGGGTCCGGTTTTCGTGTGGAACTGAAGACGTTGCGAGCAGGGGGCCGGGCCCTGCATCGCGTCCATGCCGCGAGAGGGACCGCCGCCCCCTGACGGGACGCCGCAAGGAGCGGCCGTCTGCGGCGGGAGATGTCTCGGGGCGGTCCGACACAGAACGACAGGAAGGCCGTCATGCCCACCGATCCGCTCCTCCAGCCCTATAGGCTCAAGCACCTGACGCTGAAGAACCGGCTGATGATCTCGTCGCACGAGCCGGCCTATCCCGAGGACGGCATGCCGAAGGAGCGCTACCGGGCCTATCATGCCGAGCGGGCGCGCGCGGGCGTCGGGCTGACGATGACCGCGGGCTCGGCGAGCGTGTCGCGCGACAGCCCGCCCGTGTTCAACAATATCCTCGCCTGGAAGGACGAGGTCGTCGGCTGGATGCGGGAGCTGACGGACGAATGTCACGAGCACGGGTGCGCGGTGATGATCCAGCTGACGCATCTTGGCCGCCGCACGCGGTGGGACAAGGGCGACTGGCTGCCTGTCGTCTCGCCCGGGCAGGAGCGCGAGGCGTCGCACAAGGCGTTCCCGAAGAAGGCCGAGGACTGGGACATCGCGCGGATCATCGAGGATTACGCAGATGCGGCCGAGCGGATGCGGGATGCGGGCCTCGACGGGATCGAGCTGCAGGCCTACGGGCACCTGATGGACCAGTTCTGGTCGCCGCTGACCAATTCGCTCGACGGTGCGTATGGCGGCGATCTGGACGGGCGGCTGCGCTTCACCTTCGACACGCTGCGGGCGATCCGCGAGAGGGTGGGCGACGAGTTCATCGTCGGCATCCGCTATTCGGGCGACGAAGACCTGCCGGGCGGGCTGACCAATGCCGACGGGATCGAGATCTCGCAGCGGCTCAAGGCGTCCGGCATGGTTGATTTCCTGAACGTCGTTCGGGGACATATCGACACCGATGCGGGCCTGACCGACGTGATCCCGGTGCAGGGCATGAAATCGGCGCCGCATCTCGACTTCGCCGGAGAAATCCGCGCGGCGACGGAGTTTCCCACCTTTCACGCC
Organism: Roseivivax halodurans JCM 10272; assembly: GCF_000521785.1. Classification (GTDB taxonomy): domain Bacteria; phylum Pseudomonadota; class Alphaproteobacteria; order Rhodobacterales; family Rhodobacteraceae; genus Roseivivax; species Roseivivax halodurans. Next base: position 34,993 of record NZ_JALZ01000014.1, on the reverse strand, counting down.
GCCAAGATCCAGGACGTCGCGACCGCCCGCCATGCCATCGCCAGCGGCAAGCTCGACCTCGTGGGCATGACCCGCGCGCACATGGCGGACCCGCATCTCGTCGCCAAGATCCTGCGCGGAGAGGAGGACCGCATCCGGCCCTGCGTCGGGGCCAATTACTGCCTTGACCGGATCTACCAGGGCGGCATGGCGCTCTGCATCCACAACCCGTCGACCGGGCGGGAACTCGAGCAGCCGCACGTGATCGGCCGGGCGGAGGCGCCGCGCCGGATCACGGTGGTCGGGGCCGGGCCGGCGGGGCTCGAGGCGGCGCGGGTCGCGGCGGCTCGCGGGCACGAGGTGATCCTGCACGAGGCCGCGAGCGATCCCGGCGGCCAGATCCGCCTGACCGCGCAGACGCCGCGGCGGCGCGAGATGATGCAGATCGTCGACTGGCGGATGGCGGAATGCGAGCGGGGTGGGGTGACGTTCCGCTTCAACAGCTTCGCCGACGCGTCCGACGTGCTGGCTGACGCGCCGGATGCGGTGATCGTGGCGACGGGCGGGATGGCGCATACCGAGGTGCTGGTCGACGGGGACGAGCTTGTCGTGTCGGCCTGGGACATCCTGTCGGGCGACGTGGCGCCGGGGGCCAATGTGCTGATCTACGACGATGCCGGCGACTACCCGGCGCTGCAGGCGGCCGAGAAGATCGCCGAGGCGGGCGCGCGGGTCGAGATCGTGACCCGCGACCGCAACATCGTCTCGGAGGTGATGTCGATGTCTCTCACGCCGTCGCTGCGGATCCTGCAGAGCCTCGACGTGACCTTCACGCCGACATGGCGGCTCGATGCGGTGGAGCGGGACGGCAACGGGCTGCGGGCGGTGCTCGGGAGCGATTACGGCGCGATGCGGCGCGAGCGGCATGTGGACCAGGTGGTGGTGAACCACGGCACGCGGCCGCTCGACGATCTCTATTTCGAGCTGCGGGAGGGATCGTCGAACCTCGGGGAGGTCGATCACGAGGCGCTGGTTGCGGGCGAAGCCCAGAGCGTGGTGCGCAATCCCGAGGGGCGCTACCAGCTCTTCCGGATCGGCGATGCGGTCGCGGCGCGGAACACCCATGCGGCGATCTACGACGCGCTGCGCCTCGTTCGGGTGCTTTGAGGGAACGCCGCCGCCGGGGTCCGGCGGCGGCAGGGTTGGTCAGGCGGTTTCGGGCACCAGCATCTCTGGCAGGTTCTGGTAGCAGACCGGGCGCAGGAAGCGGCGGATCGCCAGCGTCCCGACGCTCGTCGCGCCGAAGTTCGACGAGGCCGGCCAGGGGCCGCCATGCACCATGGCATCCGCCACCTCGACCCCTGTCGGGAAGCCGTTGGCGAGGATGCGGCCCGCCTTGCGCTCGAGCAGCGGCACCAGCTTGCGGGCCGTTTCGATGTCGCCGTCGTCCATGTGCAGCGTGACCGTGAGCTGGCCTTCCATGGCGCGGGCGATCTCGGCCATCTCCTCGACCGAGGATGCGCGGACGATCAGGCCGAGCGGGCCGAAGACCTCCTGGCGCAGGGTCTCGTCTTCGAGGAAGCTCTTTGCGTCGGTCTCGAAGAGGAACGGGGTCGCCTCGCGGTCCTTCGGCTCGGAGGTGACGACTTCGGTCACGCCCGGACGTCCCGCGAGCGCCTCGGCGCCGCCGCGATAGGCGGCCGCGATGCCGTCGGTGAGCATTGTTTGCGGGCCGGTCTCGGAGAGCTTGGCGCGGGCCGCGTCGCGGAAGGTGTCGGCTTCGGAGCCGCCGAGCACCACGGCGATGCCCGGATTGGTGCAGAACTGGCCGACGCCCATGGTGAGCGAGGCGGCCCAGCCTTCACCGAGATCCGCCGCGCGGGCGCTGACGGCCTCGGGCAGCAGGAACATCGGGTTGATCGAGCCCATCTCGCCGAAGAACGGGATCGGCTCGTCGCGCTGGGCGCAGAGATCGTAGAGCGCCTTGCCGCCCTTGTAGGAGCCGGTGAAGCCGACCGCCTTGATCAGCGGATGTTGGACGAGCGCCTGACCGACCTCGAGCGAGCCGCCTTGGACCTGGTTGAAGACGCCCGTCGGCATCCCGGTGCGCTCGGCCGCGGCCTGGATCGCCGAGGCGGTGAGCTCGCAGGTGCCGGCATGGGCCTCGTGCGCCTTGACGACGACGGGGCAGCCCGCCGCGAGCGCCGCGGCGGTGTCGCCGCCGGCGGTCGAGAAGGCGAGGGGGAAGTTCGAGGCGCCGAAGACGGCGACCGGGCCGATCGGGCGCTGGACCATGCGCAGGTCCGGGCGCGGCATGGGCTGCCGGTCGGGCATGGCGGGATCGTGCCGCAGGTCGAGGTAGTCGCCCTTGCGGATATGGGTGGCGAAGAGGCGCATCTGGTTGGCGGTGCGCGGCAGCTCGACCGAGCGGATGCGCGGTTCGGGCAGGGCGGTCTCGGCCATGGCCATTGGGGTGATGTCGTCGACGCGGGCCTCGAGTTCCTCGGCGATGGCGTCGAGGAAGGCGGCGCGGGCCTCGCGGCTGGTGGCGGCATAGGCGTCGAACGCGGCCTCTGCGGCCTGAACCGCCTTGTCCACGAGCGCGGCGTCGCCCGCCGAGATCTCGAGCGGATCGCCCGATGCGGGGCTCGTGCGGAAGGTCGAGGTTCCGGAGATCCAGTCGCCTCCGATCAGGTGCTTGCCGGTGATGCTGTGGGTCATGGTGTCTCTCGTCTGTTCCGTTTGTGTCGGCTGGGCCTCAGCGGCCCCAGCGCATCGATACGGGGTCGAGCGGCCTCAGGAGGCCGATCAGCTCGTCCCGCGTGGGTGCGGGCAGGGGCGGCACCGGGTGGCGGCAGAAGTCCGAGCGGATCACGCCGCCCTCCACCATCGCCGCCTTGGCCGCGCGGAACCCGCATTGCCGGTTCTCGTGGTTCACCGCCGGGAGGATCTTCGCGTAGGTCTCGACGGCGGCGTCCCGGTTGCCCTGTGCGTGGGGCAGGACGACCCGGCCGATCCATTCGGGGATCATGGCAGAGCACATGGTGCCGGTTGCGCCCGCGTCGAGGTCGGCAAGCTGGGTGATGCCTTCCTCGCCGTCGAGGGGGCTGACGATATGCTCGCCGCCCTGCTCGATGAGCGCGCGCAGTTTTGTGGCCGCGCCCGGGCATTCGATCTTGAAGTGCTGCACCATCTCGATCTCGCGCGCCATGCGTACGAGGAGGTCGACGGGCAGCTCGACGCCGGAGAGCGGCGCGTCCTGGATCATGATCGGGATGCCGACCTCGCCGACGCGCTGCATCTGCTCGAAGGTCTGCTGGGGCGTGCCCTTCATCAGCGCGCCATGGTAGGGCGCCATCAGCATCACCGCGCGGGCGCCGAGATCCTTGGCGAGCTGCGCCCGCGCCACCGCCACGTCGGTCGCGTAATGCGATATCGTGACGATCGCGGGGATGCGCCCGCCGAGATGGCGCAGGCAGAGCTTCGTCAGGGTCTCGCGCTCGTCGTCGCTCAGCAGGAACTGCTCGGAGAAGTTGGCGAGGATGCAGACGCCGTCGGCGCCGCTGTCGACGATGCAATCGAGCACCCGTGCCATGCCAGCCTCGTCGAGGCTGCCGTCGTCGTGGAACGGGGTCGGGGCGACCGGCCAGCTGCCGGTCATCCGTGTGGCTACCATGGTGTTCTCCCGGGGGTCAGTCGTGGAAGGGCGCGGTGACGATCCGCCGGCCCAGCAGGAAGGCATCCGCGACATGGATGAGGGGGGCGGGGTCGACGTCGGAGGCGCCGGTGTCGATGAGGTGGGCGAAGCGGCGGTAGAGTTCGGGGTACTCGCCGGCGTTGGCGACTTCCTGCTCCGCACCGTCGATGAAGAGGCGGTCGCCGCCTTCGGTGAGTTTCAGCGTGCCTGCATCGGTCTCGATCTCGATCTGCCAGATCTCGCCGCCTTCCTGACGCCAGTCGAAGGTCGCCGTGGCGTCGATGTCGCCGGGGCCCGCGAAGGTCAGATCCGCCGCGATGGGGGTGTCGCGGTTTTCGGGAAAGGACAGCTCGGCGGCGGAGAGATGCAGCGGCACCGGCATGATCTCGGTCACGATGGAGAGCGCGTTGATGCCGGGATCGAAGACGCCGAGCCCGCCCGGCTCCCAGATCCAGGCCTGACCGGGGTGCCACTTGCGCACGTCCTCCTTCCAGTCGACGCGCAGGCGGCGGATATTCTTGTCCGCGAGCCAGTCCTTCGCCGCGGCGACGCCTGCGGCATGGCGCGAATGCCACGTGGCGAAGAGCGTGACGCCCGCCTCGCGCGCGAGGCGCTCGAGCGCGAAGACCTCGGCCACGGTGGCGCCGGGGGGCTTCTCGAGCATCACGTGGCGACCCGCCGCGATGGCCGCGCGGGCGGCCTCGTAGCGTGGCACTGGGGGCATGCAGAGCGACACCGCCGGGATGTCCGGGCGCGCCTCGAGCAGGGCGTCGAGCGTCTCGTGGTTCTCGGTGCCGTCCACGCCGCCCGAGCGGCTGACCGTGGCCGCGAGCGTGAAGCCGGGATCGGCGGCGATGCTGGGAATGTGCTGGTCGCGGGCGATCTTGCCCACGCCGACGATGGCGATGTCAGTGGCTGTCACGAGGCACCTCCCGTCCGCGGCATCCCTTGAGGAAGTCGAAATCGGCGCCGGTATCAGCCTGCTCGACATGGTCGTGGAAGAGGCGGGCATAGCCGCTCTCGGGCGGCGTCACCGCGCTCTGCCAGGCGGCGAGGCGGGACTGCAGTTCCTCGTCCGGGATGTCGAGATGGAGGCGCCGTCCGGGCACGTCCACCTCGATCATGTCGCCCGAGCGCACCACGGCGAGGGGGCCGCCGACCGCCGCCTCGGGCGAGGTGTGCAGGATCACGGTGCCGTAGGCGGTGCCCGACATGCGCGCGTCGGAGATGCGGATCATGTCGGTGATGCCGCGGCGCAGGACCTTGGGCGGAAGGCCCATGTTCCCGACCTCGGACATGCCTGGATAGCCCTTGGGGCCGCAATTCTTGAGCACCATGATGCAGCTCTCGTCGATGTCGAGATCCTCGTTGCCGATGCGCGCCTTGTAGTCATCTATATCCTCGAAGACCACCGCGCGGCCGCGATGCTGCATGAGGTCCGGGTTCGCCGCCGAGGGTTTCAGGACCGCGCCGCCGGGCGCGAGATTGCCGCGCAGGACCGCGATTCCGCCCGAGGCGGCGAGGGCCTTGTCCGCGGGGCGGATCACGTCCTCGTTCCAGTTCACGGCGTCCTTCACCTCCTCCCAGATCGTCCCGCCCGAGACGGTGAGCGCATCCCGGTTGAGCATGCCCGCCTCGCCGAGGCGCTTCAGCACGACGGGAAGCCCGCCGGCATAGAAGAACTCCTCCATCAGGTACTTGCCCGAGGGCATGAGGTTCACCACCGTCGGCACGTCTCGCCCGAGCCGGTCCCAGTCATCGAGAGAGATGTCGACACCGACGCGGCCCGCGATCGCGAGCACGTGGATCACCGCGTTGGTCGAGCCGCCGATGGCGCCGTTGGTGCGGATCGCGTTCTCGAAGGCTTCTTTGGTCAGCACGTCGGAAGGTTTGAGGTCGTCCTTGACCATCTGCACGATGCGCCGGCCAGAGAGCTGCGCCATGACCCGCCGCCGCGCGTCGACCGCCGGAATCGCCGCATTTCCCGAGAGCGCCATGCCGAGCGCCTCGGCCATCGAGGCCATGGTCGAGGCGGTGCCCATGGTGTTGCAGGTTCCCGAGGAGCGGGACATCGCCTGCTCGGCTTCGAGGAACTCCTCCTGCGTCATCTTCCCGGCCTTGATGTCCTCGGACATCTGCCAGAGCGCCGTGCCCGAGCCGAGGCGCTCGCCCCGGAACCAGCCGTTCAGCATTGGCCCGCCGGTCACCACGATGGAGGGGATGTCGGTCGAGGCCGCGCCCATGATGAGGCTCGGCGTGGTCTTGTCGCAGCCCACCAGCAGAACCGCGCCGTCGATGGGCTGGTTGCGCATCGCCTCCTCGACCGCCATCGCCGCGAGGTTGCGGTACATCATCGCGGAGGGGCGGAACGTGTTCTCGGAAGCCGAGAAGACCGGCACTTCGAGCGGAAAGCCCCCGGCCTCCCAGATCCCGGCCTTCACCTTTTCGGCAAGCTCGCGCAGGTGGCCGTTGCAGGGGGTGAGCTCGGACCAGGTGTTCATGATCCCGATCACCGGCCGGCCGTCGAAGAGGTCGTGGGGGTAGCCCTGGTTCTTGAGCCAGCCGCGGTGGTAGATCGCGTCGCGGCTGGTGCCGCCGTACCATTCCTGGCTGCGCAGCTTGCGGGGCCAGTCTGCCGGTTGGAACGTCATGTCCGTGCCTCGAAGGTCAAAGTCTGTGCGACCCGGCGGCCCGCCGCCGCCGGGTCAGTTTTGGTGCCGATGACGGAAGCGTCAGCTCTTCTGCTTGTTCATCACGTCGAAGATCACCGCGGCGAGGAGCACAAGCCCCTTGATGACCTGCTGGTAGTCGATGCCGATCCCGAGGATGGACATGCCGTTGTTCATCACGCCCATGATGAAGGCTCCGACCACCGCGCCGACCACGGTGCCGACGCCGCCCGCCATCGACGCGCCGCCGATGAAGACCGCCGCGATCACGTCGAGCTCGAAGGTCGCGCCCGCCTTGGGCGTCGCGGTGTTGAGGCGCGCGGCGAAGACGAGGCCCGCGAGCGCGGCCAGCATCCCCATGTTGGCGAAGGTCAGGAAGGTCAGGCGCTTGGAGTTGATGCCCGAGAGGCTCGCCGCCTTCTCGTTGCCGCCGATGGCGTAGATGCGGCGGCCGATCGTCGTGCGGCTGGTGACGAAGCTGTAGATCGCGATCAGGAGCGCCATGACGATGAAGACGTTCGGCAGCCCGCGGAAATCGGCCATCAGCCAGCTCATCCAGACGATGCCGATGACGATGATGGCAGTCTTGGCCGCGAAGAAGGCGAAGGGTTCGTCGACCGCGCCGGTCTTGGCGGCCTGCGCGCGGCCGCGGACCAGGAAGATTGCGAGGGCGAGCGCCACGCCGACGCCGATCAGCAGCGACATCAGGTTGAAGCCGTCGACGCCGAACGGGTCGGGCAGGAAGCCCGAGGAGATCAGCTGGAATTGCGGCGGGAAGGGGCCGACCGATTGCCCGGCGAGGAGCCAGAGCGTCAGGCCCTTGAAGACCAGCATGCCCGCCAGCGTCACGATGAAGGAGGGGATGCGGAAATAGGCGACCCAGAAGCCCTGCGCCGCGCCGATCATCGCCCCGACGATGAGGCAGAGGATGCCGGCGATGAGGTAGGGCACGCCCCAGTTCACGATCATCACCGCCGCGAGCGCCCCGATGAAGCCAAGAACCGAGCCGACCGAGAGGTCGATATGCCCCGCGACGATCACCAGCAGCATCCCGATCGCCATGATGACGATGTAGGAGTTCTGGAGCACGAGGTTGGTGATGTTCACCGGCTTGAGGAGGATCCCCCCCGTCGCGATCTGGAAGAACACCATGATCGCGATGAGGGCGAAGAGGATGCCGTATTCCCGCAGGTGATTTTTCAGGAACTTCAGGCTCGCGCGGGCCTGCTGCCCGGCGGGCGCCTGGGCGGTGCTGTCCACGATGTTGCTCATGCGGCTCGGTTCCCCGACTTGATGATGCGCGCCATGATCTTTTCCTGGCTGGCTTCGGCGGTGGGCATCTCGCCCACGAAGCGGCCTTCGTTCATGACGTAGAGACGGTCGGTGATGCCGAGAAGCTCGGGCATCTCCGACGAGATGACGATGATGGCCTTGCCGGAGGCGGCGAGGTCACGGATGACGGTGTAGATCTCGAACTTCGCGCCGACATCGATGCCACGCGTCGGCTCGTCGAGGATCAGGATGTCCGGATCGGCGAAGAGCCATTTCGACAGGACGACCTTCTGCTGGTTGCCGCCCGAGAGGTTGATCGTCTCCTGCTCGATGCTGCTCGACTTGATGGCGAGACGGTCGCGGTACTTCTCGGCGACGTCGCCTTCGCGGTGCCTGTTGACGACGAGGCCGTCGGCGATGGCGTCGAGCTTGGCGAGCGGCACGTTGCGGCGGATCGTGTCGCCGAGAACGAGTCCGTAGGTCTTGCGGTCCTCGGTGGCGTAGGCGAGGCCCGCGTTGATCGCGCTGCGCACGGACGAGAGGTCCGCTTCGCGGCCGCCGATTTTCGCGCTGCCGCTGATGTCGCGGCCGTAGGAGCGGCCGAAGAGCGACATGGCAAGCTCGGTCCTCCCTGCGCCCATCAGCCCCGCGATGCCCAGCACCTCGCCGCGGCGGACGTGGAAGGACACGTCGTCCACCACCTTGCGATCGGTCTGGATCGGGTGGTGCACGGTCCAGTTCGAGACTTCCATGGCCACCTCGTCCGAGACCTTGGGCTCGCGTTCGGGGTAGCGGTCGTCGAGCGAGCGCCCGACCATGTCGCGGATGATGTCGTCCTCGCTGATGCCGTCCTTGCAGTCGAGCCGGGCCACGGTCGAGCCGTCGCGCAGGACGGTGATCGTGTCGGCGACGCGGCTGATCTCGTTGAGCTTGTGGCTAATGAGGATCGACGTCACCCCCTGCTTGCGGAACTCTGTCAGCAGCTCGAGCAGCTTCTCGCTGTCCTGTTCGTTGAGCGAGGAGGTCGGCTCGTCGAGGATCAGGAGGCGCACGTCCTTCGAGAGCGCCTTGGCGATCTCCACCAGCTGCTGCTTGCCGAGGCCGAGATCCGCGACGGTGGTCTTGGGGCTTTCCTTGAGGCCGACGCGGGCGAGAAGGTCCGCGGCGCGTCTTTCGGTCTCGCGCCAGTTGATCAGGCCCCGATGGGCGCGTTCGTTGCCGAGAAAGATGTTTTCGGCCACGGCCAGGAGCGGGATCAGCGCGAGTTCCTGGTGGATGATGATGATGCCGCGCGCCTCGCTGTCGCGGATGCCGCGGAACTGCATCTCGGTGCCGTCGAGGAGGATCTCCCCGTCGTAGCTGCCGTGGGGGTAGACGCCCGAGAGCACCTTCATCAGGGTCGACTTGCCCGCGCCGTTCTCGCCGACGAGGGCGTGGATCTCGCCTTCCTCGACGGAGAGGTTCACCCGGTCGAGCGCCTTCACGCCCGGGAATTCCTTGGTGATGTCGCGCATCTCGAGGATGGTCGCCATCGGTCGTCTCCAGTGAATGAGGGGGCTCCCCTGACCGGGGAGCATGTGCGGCCGCGGGGCGGTGCCCGCGGCCGCGAGGGGCCGGCTCAGTTGAGCTGGGATTCCTCGTAGTAGCCCGAATCGACGAGAACCTCGTTGATGTTCTCTTCGGTTACCGGCACCGGCTCGAGCAGGTAGGACGGGACCACCTTCACGCCGTTGTCGTAGGTCTCGGTGTCGTTGATCTCGGGCTCGCCGCCCTGCAGGAGCGCGTCGACCATACCGACGGTGACCTCTGCCAGCTCGCGGGTGTCCTTGAAGATCGTCGAGTACTGCTCGCCGCGGCGGATCGCCTTGATCGACGGGATCTCGGCGTCCTGACCGGTGACGATGGGCATCTCCATGTCGCCCGAGCCGTAGCCGACGCCCTTCAGCGACGAGATGATGCCGATCGAGAGGCCGTCATAGGGCGAGAGCACGCCGTGCACGCGCTGGTCGGTGTAGTTGGCCGAGAGGAGGTTATCCATCCGCGACTGAGCGACCGAGCCGTCCCAGCGCAGCGTGCCGACCGTGTCCATGCCCATCTGGCCCGACACCACGTTGATCGAGCCGTCGTCGATCATCGGCTGCAGCACGCTCATCGCGCCGTCGTAGAAGAAGTAGGCGTTGTTGTCGTCGGGCGAGCCGCCGAAGAGCTCGACGTTCCAGGTCTCCTGGTCCGGGAAGCGCTCCTTCAGGCCCTCGACCAGCGTCTCGGCCTGCTGCACGCCGACCTGGAAGTTGTCGAAGGTGGCGTAGTAGTCGACGTTCTCGCTGTCGCGGATGAGGCGGTCGTAGGCGACGACCGGGATGTCCATCGCCGCGGCATTCGCCAGCGCGTTGGTCAGGGTCGTGCCGTCGATCGCCGCGATCACGAGGGCATCGACGCCCTTGGTGATCATGTTCTCGATCTGGGCGAGCTGGTTCGGGATGTCGTCCTCGGCATATTGGAGGTCCGTGGCGTAGCCCGCTTCCTCGAACTGCTTCACCATGTTCTCGCCGTCGGCGATCCAGCGGGCCGATGATTTCGTGGGCATCGCGATGCCGATGGTGCCGTTGTCCTGCGCCGCGGCGGGCAGCGCCATCAGTGCAACGAGGGCCGTGGCGCCGAAGGCGCGTCTCGTGAATGTCATTGTATCCTCCCTGGGTCGCAAAGCCTTTAGCCCGACGCGGCAAAGCACGGCGGGTCCGGTTGCGACCCCATTCATCGCCCGACTGGATATTCGCTTCAAATGCCAATATTGCCGAGTGATATGCCGGATTGTTATGTCGGCGGCCCGTCCGGATCGGCGCTCATCTCGAGCAGCCGGGTGTGGACATGTTCGGCTGCGGGAGGCAATTCGTCCTGCGCCCGGCGGACGAGGCCGTAGGTCTCGACCTGCAGGTCCGGCGCAACGTCGAGGATCTCGAGCCTGCCGCCGAGATGCGTCTCGCGCGTGTAGAAATCGGCGACCGCGCTCGCCACCGGCGCGACGGCGTCGGCATCCTGCACGAAGGCGAGGGTGAAGAGGATCGAGGTCGTCCCGAGCACCCGCTCCGGCGCGCGGTATCCCTGCGAGATGAGGTAGCTCTCGATGGTCTGGCGCAGCAGGCCGCCCGAAGGCTGCATGACCCATTCGTAACGCAGGCAATCGTCCAGCGTCGGCGCCTCGAGCCGGGTCAGGGGGTGATCCTGCCGCACGAGCAGCGAGATCGGCTCGGTCCGCAGCGGCTCGAAGAGGAAGGGCCGGCTGTCGGCGCCCTCGGGCACGCGGCCGATATAGAAGTCGAGCTCGCGCGAGAGGAGCGACCGCGCGAGCTTGGCCGAGGTCTCGACATGGATCACGAGCTCGATCCCGGGCAGCTCGTCACGAAGCTCGCGCACGACCGGTAGGAGCCATTGCAGCGACGGGCCGGTGACCGATCCGATCCGGGCGAAGCCGCTGGCGCCCTGAACGGTCTGCGCGATGCGCTCCTGCGTGAGGTCGAGATCGTTCAGCATCCGCGCCGCGCCCCGGGCGAGGATGTCCCCGGCTTCGGTGAGCTTCACGCCGCGCGGGTGCCGTTCGAAGAGCGGGGTGCCGACCGAATCCTGCAACTGGGCGAGCAGACGCGAGGCGGCGGGCTGGGTCATGCCGACCCGTTCGGCGGCGGCGAGGATCTGGCCGGTATCCGCAAGGGCGGTGATGAGCTCCAGCTGGGTCATCTTCACGCTCCGGCGGATGAGGGCGCCGTGCGTTCGGCGCGGCGGTTTCGCCTGAGGCAAGGGGGACCTCCTTCCGGGGGCTTCCCGTCGTTCGGCATGGGGGACGTGCGGTGATATGTTGTCCGCGCATATCGCGCCATGCCGGCCCGATCTTCAAGGGTCGGGTGCGCCGGGGAGCCGCATTCGGGACCCCGGCGCGATGGTCACCCGTTCGGCAGACCGGGCAGGCTGCGCAGGTAGAGCACGATCGCATCGAGATCGTCGCCGCTCATCTGCGCGAGGTAGGGATAGGGCATCGGCGGAAGCATCTGCGTACCGTCGGGCCGGACGCCTTGCGTGATCATCGCCTTCACCTCGTCGTCGCTGTACCCCGAAAGCCCGTCGGCGTGATCGGTGAGATTGGAGGCGACCGAGGTGCCCCAGGGGCCGTTGAACTCGAAGCCGCCGGCGCCGAGCCGGGTGGCGTAATCGGGGCCGGTGGGGGTCATCGGGGTGTGGCACTCCATGCAATGGGCCAGACCCATGGCGAGGTATTCGCCGTATTCCTCGGTGACGCCGGGATCGGGGGCGCTGACATTCTCGACGGGCGGGCCGTAGGCCGGGGGCAGCTCGATCCGGTACTCGGATTTCGGGAGCTCGGCCTCGATCGGCTCGACCGTGCGCAGGAATGCTACGATCGCCGCGAGATCGTCGTCCGAGATGTGGCGATAGGCCGAGAAGGGCATCGGCGGTCCGATCAGGCTGCCGTCGGGCCGGATGCCCTCGCGGATCGCGCGGCCAAGCTCCTCGTCCGACCACTCGGCGATGGCGCCGGCCGGGGTGATGTTCGGGGCGTAGGCGGTGAAGGGCTCCGAATCCTCCACGAGACGCCCGGCGAATTCCTGCTCCATGAGAAAGCCGTTCGGCCCGAGCGGCGTGTGGCAATTGCCGCACCCCATGATGCCGCGGACGAGGTATTCGCCCCTCTCTTCAGGAGGGGCCGCGCACGCAATCCCGGCTGCCGCCGAAAATGCGGCGGCGCATGCAAAAAATGACTTCATCTGTCACTCCGCAAATGAGTTGCCGATTCCTTCTCTCGGCAACGTTGCAGAATAGCATTTTTCCGCGGTCCAGGCGTCTTTTGCTTTCCGGAATTCGGCGCGCGCGAGGGTTATTGCTCTCGAAGCGTTTGGCGGAAGGTTGGAATTGCCATGACATTGAGCGCGGCCCGACAGCAGCGTCGGACTCGGTGCGAAACGGTCCCGCGCCCCGGGCGGCATCGCCCGGGGCGGAATGCCCTCACTCGGCGGCGAGGGATGCGCTGTAGGACCGGCTCTGGTCGTCGAGGGCTTCGTGGACGATGTCCGCATAAAGCTGCAGCCGCAGAAGATCGCAGTCGTTTTTCGCCGGCGATCCAAGAAGGGCGCGGCAGAGCGACTGGAACTCCTCGAACTCGGTCTGGCGGAGCCGCCGCGCCATGCAGGCCGAGCGGTTCGGACCCGGCACATCGAGAAGGTGCGTCACTGCCTCGAGCAGCACGGGGGAGGCGAGCGTGGATCTGGGGGCGGACGCCACCAATGCCGCGTCGGATTTCAAAGTCTTGATGTCAAACATGGTTAAACTCCGCGCCAAGGCGTTGGACTAAAAAGCTTCGGTAAAAAGCGGTCGGTTAATGCAGTTCTTATAGCCGCCACTTTTGGGACGCAAATGTGGCAAAAATCTGACGATCAAAACGACCGGCGATTAATCGCTCAAATCGCTTTATTGGATAATTTTGGCGGGGCAACGCTACCATGAGGTGAATTCGTTTAGGCCTGCCCTGTCCGGAGGGAAGGGCATTCCCTGCTGGTCGTGGGAGCGGGCCACGAGAATAAACCTGTTCCTGCAAATGGTTGAGTTGGTCGCGTCCGGGGGCTGCCGTTCAGTCGCATGCTCTGCCGAGGCTTGGAATACGCCCGAGATGCTTCGCCATCCCGGATGCCTAACATAGAGGCAGGTTGTCGGAGGTGAAGTCGCGGGCAGGATGCGGACGTGTCACAATTCGTGTCAGCCTGCGGGATCGGGCCGTCAACTGCCCCGGTCTCGTCACATCGGCCGGGCTGTCCCTGGGGGGAGCGGCCCTGCATAAGGAGCGCGCGCGGCGCGGTCGCCTGACCCGCGGGCAGGGAGGCGGGCCGTCTCCCCGGGCCGCGGGATGCGATGAGGGGCTGGCCGGCGGCATGCCGGCGCTGCGGTCATTCGAGTTCGCGAAACCCGTGATTGTCCCAGCGGCCGCCGGGCCCGGACGGGCGGCCCAGGGTTCCCGAGACCGCCTGCAGCTCGGCCGGGCTCAACCTTTTCAGGAAGACCATGCCCGTCTGCCTGCCGTCCGACCAGACCACCTCCGCCTGGATCTGGATGTCTCGCTGGCAGAGGCTGACCCGCTGGCCCGGGGCGAGCGAGGCCGGACCTTTCACCCGCGCGCCGGTGGCGCTGATATTGGCGAGCTCGGCGGGCTCGACATCGGGGCCGTGGGCGATCCTCACGAGCCGGTCGCTGGGGTAGCGGTGTTCGCGGTAGCGCATGTCACGTCTCCATAGACACGGCCCGCCTTATCTCGGCCGGTTTAGGGAAAGCCTAAGGCCCGAGATGCGCGCCGGACATTCTCGGCTGCATTTGAGACGCATGGAGGATATCGCCCCGGGCCGCTCGCCTCTCAGGGGGATCGCGATGGCCGGCACGGCATGGCGGGACCCGGAAGCTGCGGGTGCAGGGACCCGATCCGGAAACGCCGCGCCGAAACGGACACGCCTGAGCCCTCCGCGGAAAAAAAGTTTCGGGAGGGTGCATCCAAACGGGGGCGCGGCCGAGTCCTAGGGGGTACAGAGCCTGCGGATTGACCGCGGCTGACCATCAGGAGACGTACCATGTTCAACACGAAGTCCACCCTGGCCGTTGCAGCACTGCTTTCCACAACCGCCACCGGCGCGCTGGCGCAGTCCGAGAGCCTCACCGCCATCGGCCTTTCCGGCGACAAGACGCTGCACATGATCGACGCGACCTCCGCAACGGTCGGCGAGTCGATGGAGGTGACCGGGGTCGACCGTCTGCTCGGCATCGACCTGCGCCCCTCGAACGGCCAGCTCATCGGCGTGACCGACAGCTTCGACATCGTCGAGATCGACCCCGCGTCGGGCGAGGCGACCGTCCTGTCCACCATGGATACCGAGCTTCCCGTCGAGGACGGTGCCCCCGTCATCGTCGACTTCAACCCGATGGCCGACAAGCTGCGCTTCATGTCCGGGACGACGAACCACCGCGTCGACATCGAGAGCGGCGCCGTGACCGTCGATGGCTCGCTTGCCTTCGAAGAGGCCGACATGCATGCGGGTGAAGCCCCGGCCATCGCCGCCGCGGCCTATATCAACAGCTACGGCCAGCCCGAGAGCACCGCGATGTACGACATCGACAGCACCATCGTGGCACTGATCCAGCAGACCTCGCCCAATGACGGCACGCTCGCGGCCGTGGGCAAGCTCGGCATCGATGGCGCGGACGCCTATGCCTTCGACATCGCGACGGATGCCGAGGGCACCAACACCGCTTGGCTCGTGGCCGGCGGGCAGCTGCACACCGTTTCCCTCGAGGACGGCTCGGTCACCGAGAGCTGGGACATCGAAGGCGCGGGCGACGCGGTTCTGCGGGACATCACCTTCATGACCGCCGAGGAGATGTGATCGCCTGACGGCAAGAGGCGCGTCGCGGGGGGACACCTTTCGCGGCGCGCAGCATGTCCCGGGCGGCAGGGCAGGCCCGGAAGCCCGAACCCCGTGCCGCGGTGGTTTGACAGGGCGCTCCCGCCGCGACAAGAAGCGTGGACCATCGGGAGCCGCCTTTATCGTGACAGACCACGCCGCCTTGATCCGAGCCTGCGCCAGAGGCGACAAGGGCGCGCTTCATCAGCTCATGACCGCCGAGGGCGGCCGCATGCTGGGTGTGGCGCGGCGGATACTTCGTCGCACCGACCTCGCCGAGGAGGCGCTGCAGGAGGCGCTGGTTCTCGTCTGGCGCAAGGCGCACCAGTTCGACGAGAGCCGGGGCAACGCGCGGGGATGGCTCTACACGATCCTGCGCAACCGCTGCCTGACGATGCTGCGGAACGAGGACCGAGAGGTTCCGGTGGCGCCGGAAGATCTCGATACACCACCCGACGACGTCATGCTGGAGACGGCCTTCGACCGGCTGGGCCATGCGTCCGATCTCCGGCGCTGTCTCGAGAGGCTCGACGGCGAGTCCCGCCGGGCGATCCTCGCGACCTATGTTCTGGGATACAGCCACGGTGAAATCGCCGGGCGCCTCGACGCGCCGCTCGGTTCGGTGAAGTCTCGGGTCCGGCGCGGGCTCATGAAGTTGAGGGAGTGTCTGTCGTGACGGATCGGTCTCTTGATATTCTGATCGACGAGGTCGTCCTCGGGCTCGCCAGCGAGGCGGATGTCGCGCGCCTCGAGGCGCTCGCCGCGCAGGACCCCGACGTGGCGGCACGCGTGGAGCAGGCGCGCCGGCGCTTCGCACCGCTCGACGACACCGCCGAGGAGCTTCCCGTGCCCGCCGGTCTCTGGGACAGGATCGCCCGTGCGCTCGACGCACCGCAGGACGATGCGGCCAGGCCGGCGAGGGACAACACGGTCGTGGATCTCGCCACGATGCGCCGCCACCTGAACCGCTGGCGCGTCGGGGCGTCCGCCGCCATCGCGGCCTCCCTGGTGCTCGCGGGGCTTCTCGGCTGGACGATGACGCGCAGTGTCGATCCGCTTGTCGTGGCCGTCCTGCAGGACGAGAGCGGTGCGGTCATCGCGCTCGTCGAAAGCAATGCGGACAACACCACCAGCGTGACCCTCCTCGAGCGGCCGGGCGTGCCACCCGATCAGGTGATGCAGGTCTGGACCAAGCCGGACGACGACGGGCTTCCGGTCTCCCTCGGCCTTCTGCCCACGGCGCGATCCAGCGTCCTGATGGTCGACGGCCTGCCTGCGCCCCATTCCGATCAGCTCTACGAAATCACCTTCGAGCCGGCGGGCGGATCCCCCACGAACCTGCCGACGGGACCGATACTCGGGAAGGGTCTGGCCAAGGAGCCGGTGAGCTAGGCGGCGCTCGGCCCTCCGTTGGCGCTGGGCGCTTTCGCGCCTGTCGCCGGGGGCGGGACGATCAGATGATCTCGAACCTGCCGGTCGCGAGCGCCGCGGCGAAGATCAGCCCGTTGGCGAGGCCATGCGCGAGGATCGCGTCGGCGATGCGCCCCCCGGAGCGGCGGGCGAGCCAGGAGAAGGCGAGCCCGGCGACGAAGGCCTCGGCCCAGCGGTCGTGCAGCGCGGCGAAGAGGCCCGCGGAGACGAGGGCCGCGACGATGGCCCAGAGAGGGCCGGAGCCGCGCCGGATCCGGCTTTCGAGATAATCCCGGAAGAACAGCTCCTCGATCACCGGGATCAGAAGCGTCGTTCCGATGCCCCGGGCCAGAATCCAGAGCGCGAGAAGGCCGCCGGAGAGCGCGCCGTAGGGCGGCGCCTCCGCGGCGGGCACGGGGATCAGGATCCACATCGCGGCGACGAGGGCGCCGACGCCCATCGCACCCGGATCGGCACGCCAGCCGAGGCTGCGGTAGAGCGGCCAGAACGGCGCCATCACCGCGATCAGGGCCACCGCCCGCGCGGGGTAGGCGAGAGCGGGTTGCATCAGGAAGGCCGAGGCGAGGAGCGCTCCGAGCATGAAGGTCGCGAAGGGCAGGATCCGGGCCACGACGGGATCCTGCCAGAAGGGAAGAACTGTGCGGATGGGGGCGACCGGGCCGGACGTGGCGGCGGGGACCTTCAACCCGGGCAAGGTCTGCGCAAGGGCGATGAGGCCGAGCGCGACGAGGGTGAACATCAGCCAGCCGGCATGGGAGTGGAAGCCGCCGACCGCGAGTTCGGGATTGCCCTCGAACCCGATCACCAGAAGCGCGGTGATGCGCACCACGTTGAAGAGGGCCGAGGCGGCAAGCCCGACGGGATAGAGCAGCAGCGCACGCGGGAAGCGCAGCTCGGCGCGGAAGAGCCAGAGATAGAGCGTGACGAAGAGCGTCACGAGGGCGAGGCCCTCGATGCCGGAGCAGGAGGGATTGACCGAGACCGAGAAGGTCTCGGTGCCGATGATGCGGCGCTCGGGATCGGTCGCGACATCGTAGCCGAGGGCTCCGATCAGCTGGGTGACGGCGGCGAAGGTGACGGCCGAGATCTCGTCGAGGCTGCGCCAGGCCGGGCGGATCAGCACGGCGAGCCAGGGCGCGACGAGGCCAGCGCCGATCGCTGGCAGGATCGCGCCGCCGGCGTCGCGCAGGAAGCGCCGCCAGCCGGAGAGCGGCGCGACGCAGAGCATTAGCCCGGCGAGGATGAACCCCATGCCGAGCGTCCAGAAGGCGAAGGCGGGGAGGACCTTGTCCATCGCCTCGCCCGCGACGAGGTATCTCAGCGGCACGAATGCCAGCGCGATCCCGATGGCGTTCAGGGCGAGGGGCAGGGGCCTGAACCTCGCCCCGGCGCTGAGCGTCCGGAAGGGCGCGGGGCGCAGCATGGCCGTCAATGCAAGCGCGCCGAGGACGCAGTACATCGAGACGAGCGTCCGGCTGGCGGCGCGGCAGGCGGCGGGCGGCCAGTTGTCGATGCAGTAGAAGTCGATGCGGTGCTTGTAGACGATCCCGATCCCGGCCAGCTCGGCCGCGAGCAGGAGCGCGAGCCCGGCAATGACGGCAACGCCCGTGTAGGACGGGCGGGACCTGATCGACGGATCAACGGAGATGCTCACGGGACGGGACACTCTGGCTCGGCGGGTTTCGGGAAATCTGGCGGCAGAGGCCTCGGGCGGAATGGGCCCACCCCTGGGGGCGGGCCCGGTCAGGCGCGGTGCGGTCGCCGCAGCGATCACATCGCGCGGCGGCGGCGTTCCCAGACCAGCATCATGACGGCGGCCAGAGCTGCGATCGCAGCCATGCCTTCGAGGGCGCTGATTTCGGGAACGGCAGTGGCTGGCGGCAACATGCTGCCGGGGCCGGCGAAGGCCGGCGCGGAGGCCAGCATGGCCGAAGATGCGATAATGAGTTTCTTCATGATTTACTCCGTTTCAAGTTAACCATCGTGAGGTCGGCTCTCAAAGAATGAGCCGGTCCGTCTGAACCGCAGCCCATGCCACGGTTAACGGCTGCCGCGCGGATTGCGCGGCAGCCGATGCTTTAGCCACACAGGCAGTCGAACTCGCCGAGGGGAACCGTGAAGATGAACGGCTGCTGGTTCGCCGCATCTTCAGGATCACCCGTCACAATGAAGCTGGCCAGTCCGCTCGTATCCCCGGCACCTCCGAACTCGAAGCCTTCACCGTTGGCGAGTGCCTCGTTCAGGATGAAGTCGACATCGGATTGGTCGACTTCTGCAGCGAAGGTCGGGCTGAAGAACGGACTGTCGAGCATGGCGACGCTGATACGCCCGTTCTCGTAGCTGTTGTTGAGCCCAACCGCGGCATTGCTGGAGCCGACAGAGCTGGGATCCCAATTGTCGGTCAGGTCCCAGATCGCGAACTGGATTTCCCATTCGGAGTATCCGGCCGAGCCGAAGTCCTGGGCGAGGATCCAGTTGACCATGTCGAGGTTTTCCGCGGCGGACAGGCCGTTGACCGCACTGGCAACCTGTTCGTTCGGGATATCGTCGAAGACGCTGCCGTCCGTGCCGGTCGTCATCGAGGCTCCGGTCACCACCGGAGCGTCGGCGACGGTCTCGCCTGCCTCGTAATTGTCCCAGAAACTGATGCAGTAGGCCTCTTCGAATGCCACGCCGTCCAAGCGCGCGTCGCCTGTGCCGTTTATTACCAGCGTATAGGCGTCCTCGCCGGCAGGGGCGTCCTGGAAGTCGTCGGCGATCTGGAAGCTGAACGGCCCGGCGGGGATGGTGGCGTTGAGCTGTTCGACGGTTTCGGCAACGCCGCAGAAGGACACGTCGATCTCTGCCGTGGCGCTGCCGCCGTCGCTGTCCTCGACGGTGACGGTGAAGGTCTGGTTCGCCTTCTGGCCAAAGTCGAGGTACTCGTAAGCGGCCTCGCCGTCGAAGGAGAAGACCCCGCCGTTCAGGGTCACATTGACCCCGCCCACGACAACCGTTTCGCCGTCGGCGATGTCGATGCCGCCGATCTGCGTGATGCCGACCGAGGCGCTGTCGCTGTCGGCGAAGTTGTCCGAGAAGTCGACGAAGATGAGCTCGTCGGCGCAGCCCTTGCCGGCATCGTCCGTCGCGGTCGGATCCTCGTTCACGTATTCCACGCCCGCGTCGTTGTCCGGGGTGTTCTCGCCCTCCTTGACCTCGATCGCCGCGATCACGGACAGGGTGGTGTCGCCGATCGCGTCGCTGTCGCTGGCGTCGTTGCCGACATTGGCGGTGACGAGCTGCTTGCCCGCCAGAACGCCGTTCGGGTCGGTGAACTTCACCGTGTAGAAGCCCGCAGCGAGGTTGGTGAAGGAATAATTGCCGTTGCTGTCGGTAAAGACCGGAGCGACCGCGTTCCCGTCGATATCCACCGCCGCGTTGCCGGCCGCGTCGAAGAGGGCGACCCGCACGCCCGGCACCGCGGGTTCGCCGCCATTGCCGTCGTCCTGGTCGTTGTCGTTGGTGTCGCAGAAGTAGCGGCCCGAGAGCGATCCGGGCTCGGCGTCCTTCTCGCAGAGGCCGAGGTCGATGTCGGTGTTCTGGTCCTTCTTGACGGTGAAGGTGTCCGACAGACCGTTCTTGTCCACATCGCTGTCGACACTGTCGTCGCTGCCGGCGTTCTGGATGGTGAACTCGGTCCCGTCGGGCGCGACGCCCATGATCTTGTAGTCGCCCACCGGCACGTCGTCGAAGCGGTAGTTGCCGTCGGCATCGGTCACGGTCTCTGCCACGACATCGCCGGTTGCGGCGTCGATCAGCTTCACGGTCACGCCCGCCTTGGGCATCTCGGCGAAGGTCGAGACCTCCTTGAGCTTGACCAGCTCGGTGTTGTCGATCCCGGCGCCGAAGCCGGTCACGTCCGACTTCGAGACGAATTCGATCTTGTTGTAGCCCTTGGCGAGATCGAGGCTGATCTCGACCTTGCCATCCGCGGTGACGACAACGGTCTGGACGTAGACGCCGTTGACCTTGACGCCGAAGGTGTTGCCCTCGTCATCGACGCAGAAGTTCTTGTAGGTGTCGAAGGTCAGGCAGAACTTGCCGCCCTCGCCGAGGTAGAAGTCCCGGGTCCAGACGCCGCCCTTGTCGAGCTCCACGATCGTGTTGTCGTAGGCGTTGCCGTTGTGGCCCTGGTCCCTGCCCACCACGATGTCGATGACCTGGGCGGCGGTGCTCTTCCAGCTGCCGTAATCGCAGACGTTGTAGGTGGTGCAGGTCACGCTCTCGTAGGTGACGCTGTCGCACCAGACATCCGCGCCCTTCGCGTAGGTGATCTCGTAGTCCTGGATGCCGTCGCAATCGTCGCACCAGACCGTTCCCGAGACCGAACCGTATTCCACCGGCGGCTCCTTGGGGCCCGCGTCGAGGCACTTGTAGTCGACCCAGTCGCCGTTCACGGCACAGGTCTGGACCAGCGTCAGCTTCAGGCCGGCTGGCGGCACGTCGCCGTAGAACGAGAAGTAATCGTCGTGGGTGCCCTCGATCTCGATCTCGATGAGGTAGTAGATCTTGCCGTCCGCGCCCTTCAGGACGTGGTAGCTTTCGGCGTAGAGCTGGCCGCCCACACGCTCGCCGTCGACCCAGGCGTTCTGGCCCGTGCGGTCATCCGCGTTCTCGTCGCAGTAAGTGTCGCCCGAGAGGGTGCCGTCGTTGTCCACGGTGGCAAGGCAGACGGTGGAGGATGCCGGCATGGTAAAGCAGTCGCCGTAGCCGAGATCACGATCCCCGGATTTGAGCAGGTCCGATTCCCGGAACGCGGTCCACTCGTATGTCCGGTAGTAATTCTGGTAGCTGTAATATGTCATCTTTCAATTCCCTCGCGCCGGCAGGGCTCAGCCACGCCAGACAATTAAAACGGGAAGTCATCGCGGTTAGAATGATGGTAAATTGAGGGTAAAACTCCCTCGAAACGAATTGACGCGATCAATCTAAAGATGATCGCCTTAGCAGCCTCCCCCGAACCATCACTGTCCCCTGACGCACTTCAACGTTCCGGGAGGACAATACTGCCCCGAGGCGGCTCGAAACCGATTCCCTCCCACACGCCACGCGAACATACCGTGGGGTAATGCAAGTCGTTAAGAAAAAAATAACGATACGGTAAAATTAACGTCGATTGTCATGGAATGGGGGGGAAGCGGACCCGCCGTCATCGCCGCGAGGCGTCGGGCGGTCCGCTGGCCTCGAGCGAGGCCTCGCACCAGACCGGCAGGTGGTCGGAGGCGCGCAGCGCGGCGCCGTGATGCTCGACACCCGCCGAGCGGACGCGCAGCCCGGGCCCGTGGGCGAACCGGTCGAGCCGTCCGACCGGCCTCGCGCTGTGAAAGCTCGGTCCCGGCGTCACGAGGCTGAGATCGTCGGCCCAGGGCTCGAACCCCGCGCGGCGGGACCATTCGTTGAAGTCGCCGCCGACGAGGCATGTCTCGGTGCGGTCCCCCAGATGATCGAGGATGGCCTGCATCTGCAATTGGCGCGACCGCCGCACGAGTCCGAGATGCGTTCCGACGAGGTGGACCCCTCCGACGGCCGCCATGACCGCGCCCCGCGGCTCGAGCCCCGGGAGGTCGAAGCGCTCCGTCGCGGTCACGGTGAGGCCGTCGCGCACCAGGATCGCGTTGCCGTGCCAGCCGAGGCTCACCTCGTTGACGGCGAGATCGGCGACACGGTAATCGCTCTCGCGTTCGATGAGCGAGCGGGGCAGCGCGGCGCGGCGCGGCCCGAGCCTGTGGTCGGCTTCCTGCAGTAGCACCACGTCGGCGCCGATGCCGTTGATCACAGACAAGATGCGTTCCGGGCTCCGCTTCCGGTCGATGCCGAGCGCCTTGCGGATGTTGTAGCTCGCGACGCGCAATTTCATCAGAGCACCGGCGCGAGCAGGCGGGCGAAGGTGGAGCCGATCCGGATCCAGACGGGCGCCTCGGTTAATGGCGTGTCGTATTTCTCGCATTGCGCGAGATCGGCCTCGAGCATTCGCGCAATATCGCAGGCGAAACGTTCGTCGCAGATGGCGGCCATGGTTTCGAAATTGAGACGGAAAGAGCGGATGTCGCAATTCGTGGTGCCGACGAGGGCGAGATCGTCGTCGCAGAGAATGACCTTCTGGTGCATGAACCCCGATTGGTAGCGATAGATCCGGACGCCGTCGGTCCGGATGTCGTCGAAAAATGCATGGGCGGCGAGCCAGGGCAGGTAATGATCGATCTTTCCGGTGAGGATCACCCGAACGTCGACGCCGTTGAGAGAGGCATTGCTCAGGGCGGCGAGGGTTCCGGCATCGGGCACGAAATAGGGGGATGCGATCCAGAGCCGTTTCCGCGCCGCCGCGATGGCCGCGAAGAAGGTCTGCGCGCCCGCCTCGGTGGCGTCGGCCGGGCCGGTGGGAAGCAGCACGGCGGGCATGTCGTCGCCCTGAAGGCCGGGATCCCAGGTCAGCTCGCTGGTGAGCAGGTCGCCGGCGCCCCAGTGCCAGTCTTCCGCGAAGATGAGCTGGAGCTGCGCCACGATCGGCCCGCGGAGGGCGAGATGGGTGTCGCGCCAATGTCCGTAGCGCGGGTTTCGGCCCATATACGTGTCCGAGACGTTGTGGCCGCCGATGAACCCGAGTGATCCGTCGACGATGACGGTCTTGCGGTGATTGCGGAAGTTGATGTTGCGGCGCGAGGTGGGGCCGCGGGCCGCGCGGGGGTCGATGATCTGCACGCCGGCTTCGGACAGCCGCCTGCGATAGGAGCGGGAGAGCCCGTAGCTGCCGACGCCGTCGAAGAGCAGCCGGACGGTCACGCCCCGCTGCGCCGCGGCGACGAGGCGGTCTGCCAGCGCCTTGCCGGTTGCGTCGTCGACGATGGTGTAGAACTGCACGCAGACATTGTGCTTTGCAGCGTCGATCGCCTCGAAGATGGCGGCGAAGGTCTCGTGCCCGTCGATCAGAAGGGTCGCGGAGTTTCCGCCCGTCGCCGGAAGGTTCACGATCCGCTCGAAGACCGCGAGCCGCGACCTCGCGACCTCGGCCGGCGGATGGGGCGCCTGGTCCTTGAGCGTCGAGGTGAGCGCGCGGCTGCGCTGACGGGAGCGGGTGTAGGAGCGGATCCGGTGGCCCCCGAAGACGGCGTAGGCGGGGACGGCGAACCAGGGCGCGCTCAGCAGGAAGATCACCCAGGCCACCGAGCCCTGCGGCGTTCGGGCCGTCGAGATCGCGCGCCAGACGCAGAACGCCACGATGCCGATGGCGAGGACACCGGTGGCGGCTGTCCAGAAGACGTTCATGGGGTCAATGCTTTGCGGCCTTCGGGGTGCGGTGCCCCGATTGTGGCGAATGCCGCCCGATCTTCAAGGGGGCGATCCGGATCCCTAGGGGCGGAGCAAGCGCAAGGCGCTCACAGATCCGCCTCCATGATCGCCTCGAGCGCGGCTTCGAGGTCGTCCATGTGAGTGCCGATCACCGCCTCCAGGCGCTCCTGATAGGAGGCGGCCATGGGCAGAAGCTCGGTCATGAGGGCGCGGCCGCGATCGCTGAGGGAAAGGCGGACGAGCCGTCTGTCCTCGGGATTGGGCCGCTTGGTGACGTGGCCGGCCTCGACGAGGCGCGAGGCGGCGCGGCTGGCCTTGGATTTCTCGAGATGCACCCGCGCCTCGAGCTCGCGGATCGAGACCTCGCCCGCATCGGCGAGATGCACGAGCACGCGCCATTCGGCATTCGAGATCCCGAACTCGGTCCGGTAGCGGCGGGCGAGGCCCGCGCTCAGGCGGTCGCTCGCCACGGTCAGCCGGTAGGGCAGAAAGCGGGACAGGTCGAAATCGGGCAGATCGCGGCTCATGGGCCTCTCGTCGGCTGGGGATGGCCGGACTTTCGGGCCCGTTCGTCTCAAATGCAACGACTTTGTTGACGTTGTTGCGCATGCAACGAATACTGGTCCCAACTCGAATCGGGCTGGAGGAGGCCCGGGGAAGGGAGAGAGGACATGACATCTCAGGAGCTTCCGAACGGCATGGTCCGCGCGGCGGGGAGCGGCGGCACGACCGAGGGCTACATGCCGGGGTTCGGCAACGACTTCGAGACCGAGGCGCTTCCGGGCGCCCTGCCGCAGGGCATGAACTCGCCCCAGAAATGCAATTACGGTCTCTACGGCGAGCAGCTCTCGGGCACCGCCTTCACCGCGCCGAGCCACCAGAACGAGCGGACGTGGTGCTACCGGATCCGCCCGAGCGTGAAGCATTCGGGGCGCTATCGCCGGATTGATCTGCCCTACTGGAAGAGCGCGCCACACGTGCCAGAGGGCGTCACCAGCCTCGGCCAGTATCGCTGGGATCCGGTGCCGCACAGCGAGGAGCAGCTGACCTGGCTGACCGGCATGCGCACGATGACGACCGCCGGCGACGTGAACATCCAGGTCGGCATGGCGAGCCACATCTATCTCGTGACCGCCTCGATGGAGGACGCCTATTTCTACTCCGCCGACAGCGAACTGCTGGTGGTCCCGCAGGAGGGGCGGCTGCGGTTCTCGACGGAACTGGGCGTGATCGACCTGAAGCCGCAGGAGATCGCGATCATCCCGCGCGGGCTCGTCTACCGCGTGGAGGTTCTGGACGGGCCGTGCCGCGGGTTCGTCTGCGAGAATTACGGCCAGAAGTTCGATCTGCCGGGGCGCGGCCCGATCGGGGCGAACTGCATGGCGAACCGGCGCGACTTCAAGACGCCGGTGGCGGCCTTCGAGGATCGCGACGTCGCCTCGACGCTCACCATCAAGTGGTGTGGTCAGTTCCACAGCTGCGAGATCGGGCACAGCCCGCTCGACGTGGTGGCGTGGCACGGCAATTACGCGCCGGTAAAATACGACCTTTCGA
Source organism: Roseivivax halodurans JCM 10272 (assembly GCF_000521785.1). Taxonomy (GTDB): domain Bacteria; phylum Pseudomonadota; class Alphaproteobacteria; order Rhodobacterales; family Rhodobacteraceae; genus Roseivivax; species Roseivivax halodurans. The sequence continues at coordinate 9,617 of NZ_JALZ01000014.1, read as the reverse complement.
CCTACTGCCCGGTGGGCGCCATCCTCTTCGACCATCCGGATCCGTCGATTTTCACCGTGCTGACCGCGCCCTCGGGCATCGAGGGCACCGCCAATATCGACTTCGTGCTCTTTCGCGAGCGCTGGATGGTGGCGGAGGACACGTTCCGCCCGCCCTGGTACCACAAGAACGTCATGTCCGAGCTGATGGGCAACATCTACGGGCAATACGATGCCAAGCCCCAGGGCTTCGCGCCGGGCGGCATGAGCCTGCACAACATGATGCTGCCGCACGGGCCGGACCGGGAGGCCTTCGAGAAGGCGTCGAACGCCGAGCTCGCGCCGGCCAAGCTCGACGACACCATGTCGTTCATGTTCGAGACACGCTTCCCGCAGCACCTGACCGAGTTTGCCGGGCGCGAGGCGCCGCTGCAGGACGATTACGTCGATTGCTGGGACGGGATCGAGAAGAAGTTCGACGGCACGCCGGGGGTGAAATGACCTGGCGGGGAGGGGGCTCCGCCCCCGTCGCCTGCGGCGCCTCCCCCGGAGTATTTTTGCCAAGAAGAATCAGGGGCGCGCGCCTCTCGGAGAAGAGATGAGCCTCGAGCGAAGCTGGGTGGAGAGCGCGAATTCGGCTGAGACCGACTTTCCGCTGAACAACCTGCCCTACGGCGCCTTCGCCGTGGAGGGCGGCGCGCATTGCGGCGTGGCGATCGGGGAGATGATCCTCGATGTCACCCGGCTCGAGGCGGACGGGCGGATCGAGATCGAGCCCGGCGCGGGGAAGGTGCTCGAGGGGTGCGACTGGACGGCGTTCATGGGTCTCGGGCCGGGGGCCTGGGCGCGGCTACGCGCGGCGCTGGGCGAGATGCTCGCCGAGGGTTCGGGCGATGCGAGGATGCTGGCGGGCTATCTGGTCCGGCAGGCGGATGTGCGGATGGTCATGCCCTTCCGCGTCTCGGAATATACCGACTTCTACGCAGGCAAGCATCACGCAACCCATGTCGGGACGATGTTCCGCGGGGCCGAGAACGCGCTGCCTGCGAACTGGCTGTCGATCCCGATCGGCTACAATGGACGGGCGTCTTCGGTGGTGGTCTCGGGCACGGGCGTCAGGCGCCCCTTTGGCCAGATCAAGGGGCAGGACGAGGATCTGCCGCGCTTCGCGCCGAGCGCGCGGTTCGATCTCGAGCTCGAACTGGGGGCGGTGGTTGGCCGGCCCTCGGAGGGTATGGTGAGCGTCGCCGAGGCCGACCAGATGATTTTCGGTTACGTGCTGCTGAACGACTGGTCGGCGCGGGACATCCAGGCCTGGGAATACCAGCCGCTCGGGCCGTTCCAGTCCAAGGCGACCGCAACGACGATCGGCCCCTGGATCGTGCCGAGGGCGGCGCTGGAGCCGTTCCGGGTGAGCACGCCCGAGCGCGAGCGGGAGCTTCTGCCCTATCTGCGCGAGCCGGGCCCGATGCTCTACGACATCGCCCTCGAGGTCGGTCTCGCGCCCGAAGGCCGCGCGGAGACGGTGATCGCGCGCACGAATTACCGCGAGATGTACTATTCCTCGGCGCAGCAGCTCGCGCATCACACGACATCGGGCTGCCCGATGCGGGTCGGCGACCTCCTGGGCTCGGGCACGATCTCGGGGCCGGAGCCGGGCGCGTTCGGCTCGTTGCTGGAGCTCTCGTGGGGCGGCAAGGAGCCTCTGACGCTCGACAGCGGCGAGACACGCAGCTTTCTCGAGGACGGGGATACGGTGACATTGCGCGGCGCCGCGCAGGGCGACGGCTACCGCGTCGGCTTCGGCGCCTGCACCGGAACGATCAAGCCCGCCGGGGATCTGCCCGGCTGGGCGACAGAATAAAGGAGAGCATCACATGGCCAAGGCATTCGCCTCCGCCGGAGACATGGAAGAGAAGAAGGTCAGCTTCACGGAAGTGGGCGAGGGGCTCTACGCCTTCACCGCCGAGGGCGATCCGAACACCGGGGTCATCATCGGCGACGAGAGCGTGATGATCGTCGAGGCGCAGGCCACGCCGCGTCTCGCCCGCAAGGTGATCGAGTGCGTGCGCTCGGTGACCGACAAGCCGATCAGCCATCTCGTGATGACGCATTACCACGCGGTGCGCGTGCTCGGCGCCTCGGCCTACGGAGCGCCCGAGATCATCATGTCGGACGTGGCGCGGGCGATGGTGGCCGAACGCGGGCAGGAGGACTGGGACAGCGAGTTCGAGCGCTTCCCGCGGCTCTTCGTGGGTCACGAGGAGATACCGGGACTCACCTGGCCGACGACGACCTTCAGCGACGGCATGTCGGTCTATCTCGGCAAGCGGCGGGTCGACATCATGCATCTCGGCCGCGCGCATACCGCCGGCGACGCGGTGATCTGGGTGCCGGACCAGGAGGTTATGTTCACCGGGGACATCGTCGAATACCACTCCGCCTGCTATTGCGGCGACGGTCATTTCGGCGACTGGGAGGACACGCTCGCCGCAATCGCGTCCTTCGAGCCCCGATCCATCGCGCCGGGCCGGGGCAACGCGCTCGTCGGCGAGGAGAAGGTTGCCGAGGCGATTGCGAACACGGCGGATTTCGTGGCCTCGACCTACAAGCCGGCGGCGAAGGTCGTGGCGCGGGGCGGCACGCTCAAGGAGGCGTGGGACGCCGTACGGGCCGAGTGCGATCCGAAGTTCAGCGATTACGCGATCTACGAGCATTGCCTGCCGTTCAACGTCGCACGCGCCTATGACGAGGCGCAGGGCATCGACACGCCCCGCGTCTGGACCGCCGCCCGCGACAAGGAGATGTGGGCGGCCCTGCAGGAATGAGAATTCATATGAAACACTCCAACGGTCACGAGTGGGAGGCCGCTAGGGAAATGGTAAACGGCTGTGCATGCTATGTGATGAGCAATAAAAACCCATTGAAGCATAGGGATGTTTCTGACGGGTCCTCGGAACGAGGAAACGAAAAACGTTTCCATATTTATTGTCCTGACGAGCGTAGTGTCATTAACGGCTTACAAGCTGGTCTCTCGATCCGGATGGTGGGAATCGGAAATAACAACAGCCGGCAGACCAATCTCTTTAAGGCCGACGGCATACTGATCGATGGCAAGCCATTGCTGTCGGTCGAGCCCTAATCGTCGCCAGGAATACATCCTTGGGGCCGGTGGGAGGCCGTGCCGGGACATCAAGGGGGGAGGAGGCACATGCTCGACGATCGGTACAGCCTGGCGTTCAGGCTCTATCCGTATGGCCGCTGCGCGGATCAGGATGCGATCGATCCCGTCCGCCATCCCGTCGTCGTCGTGGGGGGCGGGCCGGTCGGGATCGCGGCTGCGCTCGATCTCGGGCTGCAGGGCATTCCGGTGCTGCTGCTCGACGATCACGAGGGCGTCGGGCAGGGCAGCCGCGCGATCTGTTTTGCCAAGCGTACGCTCGAGATCTGCGACCGCTGGGGGACCGGCGCGCCGATGCTCGAGAAGGGTGTCGTGTGGAATCTCGGCAAGGTCTTCCATGCCGACAGGAAGGTGTTCGAATTCAACCTCCTGCCGGAGGAGGGGCACAAGTTTCCGGCCTTCGTCAATCTGCCCCAGCCCTATTTCGAGCGCTTCCTCGTGGAGCGGGTCCGCGAGGCGCAGGCGCAGGGCGCGCCGATCGAGATCCGCGGCAAGAACCGGCTCGACGCGGTCGAGGCGCGCGAGGACCATGTCCTGCTTGACGTGACCACACCCGAGGGGCCGTACCGGATCGCCGCCGACTGGCTGATCGGGTGCGACGGGGCCTCGTCGCCGCTGCGGCGCATGCTCGGTCTCGATTTCGAGGGGCGTGTGTTCCAGGACAGCTTCCTCATCGCGGATATCCGCATGAAAGCCGAGTTTCCGACCGAGCGCTGGTTCTGGTTCGAGCCGCCGTTCAAGTCCTCGGGCGCGTCCTGCCTGTTGCACAAGCAGCCCGACGACGTCTGGCGCGTCGATTTCCAGATCGGCTGGGATGTCGACCGGGCCGAGGAGATGAAGGAGGAGAACATCCGCGCCCGGCTCGACGCCATGCTCGGCGCCGAGGTCGACTACGAGATCGTCTGGTCCTCGATCTACACCTTCCAGTGCCGCCGGATGAAGAATTTCCGCCACGGCCGGGTGCTGTTTGCCGGCGATGCCGCGCATCAGGTCTCGCCCTTCGGCGCGCGGGGCGCAAATTCGGGCATCCAGGACGTCGACAACCTCGGCTGGAAGCTCGGCCTCGTGCTTCGGGGAAAGGCGCCCGAGACCCTGCTCGACACCTATTCCTCGGAGCGCTGCCACGGCGCGGACGAGAACATCCTCAACTCAACGCGCTCGACGGACTTCATCACACCGAAATCGGCCGTCAGCCGCCTCTTCCGCAACGCGGTGCTGGACCTCGCCGAGCATCACGCCTTTGCCCGGCCGTTCGTCAATTCGGGGCGCCTGTCGCTGCCCTGCATCTACGACGGAGGGCTGCTGAACGGGGCCGACGCGCTGCCGGGCGGTCCCTCGCGCACCCGTCCCGGTGCGCCGTGCCCCGACGCGCCGCTTGGGGGCGGGCAGCTCCTCGAGCGGCTCGGCGGCTTCGTGATCCTGACGCTCGACGCCGATGCGCCGGAGGCGGTCGAGGAGGACGGCGTCACCGCCCGGCGCCTCGCGCTCTCGGCGGCGGACGATCCCAGCGGCGCGCTTGCCGCCCGCTATCTCGGCGATGCGCGCTCGGCCGTCTACCTCGTCCGCCCCGATCAGCACGTCGCGGCGCGGTGGGAGACATTCGACGAGGGCGCGATCCGCGCGGCCCTCCGCCACGCCTGCGGCAAGGAGCGACCGGCATGAGTCTGACACTCGATCCCAATCTCGCCGACGCGGACGGCGTCTATGCCGATCTCATCGAGGCCCACGAGGGTCTGACCGAGGAGGAGAGCCACGCCTTCAACGCCCGCCTCATTCTGATCCTCGCCAATCACGTCGGCGATCGCGAGACGTTCCGGCAGGCCTTGGAAGCGGCCGGGAGCGCGGGCAAGCGGTAGCGCCTGCGCTGCCAAGGCGCGCCGACCTTGGCGATTCGCGCCGGAGGGTCCGGCTCTGCCCGCGAATGGCGGGCCGGTGCGCGAATAGGAGGCACCTTTCGGGCGTGACGCATTCGTGCGACAGCGCACACGCTATCGTGCGGGCCGATCATGCGCAGCTTCTTGCCGCTCATGCGCCGGTTACATATGGAACGTCTCAGTTTCCCAAATTGCATCGCGCACGACGTGATCAAACCGGCTGGTGTGACCATGAGATATCTCGCAACGTTCCTGAGCCTCTGGGCCGTGCTGCTTCTTGCTTCGCCCGCGACGGCGCAGCAAGGCGGAGGCGACGCCCCACCTCCGGGCGTCGAGGTCGTCGAGGTGACCGAGGCGACGGTCACGCTGACCTCGACCCTGCCGGGGCGGGTCGCGGCGTTCGAGGAGGCGGAGGTCCGGCCGCAGGTCGCCGGCATCATTCTCGAGCGGCGGTTCACCGAAGGCGCGCGGGTCGAGGCGGGGCAGGTGCTCTACACCATCGATCCCGCGAGCTACGAGGCCTCGCTGGCCGAAGCGCGGGCCTCGGTCGCGCAGGCCGAGGCGCAGCTTGCCGCCGCGGACAAGGAGGCGAGCCGTCTGTCCGAGCTGCAGAGCCGCAACGTCGCCTCGCAGCAATCGCTGGACGATGCCGTCGCCGCGCGCGACAGCGCCAGGGCCGCGCTGCAGCTGGCCGAGGCGCGCAGGCGCCAGGCGGAGATCGAGCTCGAACGCACCGAGGTCGAGGCGCGTCTCTCGGGCGAGATCGGCTTTTCGCAGACGTCACCCGGCGCGCTCGTCGCCGTCGGGCAGGCCGATCCGCTCGCCACGATCCGCAACATCGACAGCGTCTATGTGGACGTGACCCAGTCCGCCGCGGACCTTCTGCGCTGGCGGCGGGGCGAGGGGCTCGCGCAGCTCGGCAATGCCGAGCGGGACGTCTCTCTGATCCTCGCGGATGGCGGGGCCTATGACGAGACCGGCACGCTGACGGCCGCCGAGCCTTACGTGGATCCGCAGACGGGCGTGGTCGCGCTCCGCATCGCGTTCGACAATCCCGAGAAGCTCCTGCTGCCGGGCATGTACGTGCAGGTCGAGATGCCCACGGGGACCGCCGAGGGCGTGTTCCTCGTCCCGCAGGAGGGGGTGACGCGCGACCGGCGCGGCAATCCTCAGGCGATGGTCGTCAATGCCGAGAACACGATCGAGGTGCGCCCGCTCGAGATCCTGCAGAACTTGGGCTCCGACTGGGTCGTGCGCAGCGGGCTGTCGGACGGCGAGCGGGTCGTCGTGGCGGGCTTCCAGCGGATCTCCGAAGGCGCGACGGTCACGCCCACCCTGCGCGAGGACAGCGCGCAGGCGAACGAGCAGGCGGCCGCGGACGCGCCGCAGGACACGGCAACGGAATAAGTCGGTCACACCGGCGGGGGACCAGACATGGCGCGTTTCTTCATCGACCGGCCCGTCTTCGCATGGGTCGTCTCCATCCTGATCATGGGCGTGGGCATCCTGTCGGTGCTCACCCTGCCGGTGGCGCAATATCCGCAGATCGCGCCGCCCTCGGTGCAGGTGCGGGCGACCTATCCCGGCGCCTCGGCGCAGACCGTGGCCAACACCGTCACGCAGGTGATCGAGCAGAACATGACCGGGCTCGACGGGCTGCGCTACATCTCGTCGTCCTCGACCTCGGCCGGGTCCTCGTCGATCACGCTGACCTTCGAGACCGGCACGGATGCCGACATCGCGCAGGTGCAGGTCCAGAACAAGCTGAGCCAGGCGACGCCGCTTCTGCCCGAAACCGTGCAACGGCAGGGCGTGCAGGTGCAGAAATCCTCGGCGGGCTTTCTCATGGTGGTCGCGCTCATCGCCGAGAGCGGCGATTACGACGACACCGACCTTGCCGATTACATGGTCTCGAACCTCGTCGACGATCTCAGCCGGATCGAGGGCGTGGGCTCGACGCAGGTCTTCGGCGCGGAATACGCGATGCGGGTCTGGCTCGATCCGTCGCGCCTGAGCGCCTATGACATGACCGCGTCGGATGTCGTGGCGAAGATCTCCGAACAGAACACGCAGATCTCGGCGGGCTCTTTCGGGGGGCTGCCGGCGGTGGACGGCCAGCAGCTCAACGCCACGATCACGGCGCAGTCGCTGTTGCGCACACCCGAAGATTTCAAGCAGATCGTGCTCCGGGCGGAGACGAATGGCGGCCTCGTCCTTCTCGACGACGTCGCCCGGGTCGAGATCGGCGCGGCGAACTACGCCACGGAATCCCGGTTCAACCAGCGCCCGTCGGCGGGCATGGCGATCAGCCTGGCGCCGGGGGCCAATTCGCTCGAGACCGCCGAGGCGGTCCGGGAGCGGCTGGACGAGTTCGCCCAGTTCTTCCCCGAGGGCGTCGAATACGTCATTCCCTACGACACGACGCCGTTCGTCGAGATCTCGATCGAGGAGGTGGTGAAGACGCTGATCGAGGCGATCGTCCTCGTCTTCCTCGTCATGTACCTCTTCCTGCAGAACTTCCGCGCGACGCTGATCCCGACGCTGGCGGTGCCGGTGGTCATCCTCGGCACGTTCGGGGTGCTCGCGGCGGCGGGGTTCACCATCAACACGCTCACCATGCTCGCCATGGTCCTCGCCATCGGCCTGCTCGTCGACGACGCCATCGTGGTCGTCGAGAACGTCGAGCGGATCATGGAGGAGGAGGGGCTCGGACCCCGCGAGGCCACGAAGAAGTCGATGGGACAAATCACTGGCGCGCTGATCGGCATCGCCATGGTGCTGTCGGCGGTGTTCGTGCCGATGGCGTTTTTCCCCGGATCCACCGGCGTCATCTACAAGCAGTTCTCGATCACCATCGTGTCGGCGATGGCGCTGTCGGTGGTCGTCGCGCTGACCCTCACGCCGGCGCTCTGCGCGATCCTGCTGAAGCCGACCCACGGCGACAAGCGCAAGGGCATGTTCGGCTGGTTCAACCGCGGCTTCGACGCGACGCTCGGCGGCTACGCCAGGTCCGTCGGATACCTCGTGAAACGCCCGTTCCGCACCTTCCTCGTCTATGTCGGGATCGGCGTCGCGGTGGTCTTCCTCTTCATGCGCACGCCCACGGGGTTCCTGCCGGAAGAGGATCAGGGCTTGCTCTTCACGCTCATCTCGCTGCCGACCGGCGCGACGGCGGAGCGCACGCTCGACGTGCTCGAACAGGTCGAGACGCATTTCATGCAGAACGAGGAGAGCGCCGTCGCCTCCACCTTCGGCGTGGTCGGCTTCAGCTTCGCGGGTCAGGGGCAGAACAACGCGCTCGCCTTCGTCCGGCTCAAGGACTGGAAGGAGCGAGGTCCGCAGGACAGCGCGCAGGCGGTGGCGGGCCGGGCCTTCGGGGCCTTCAGCCAGATCACCGATGCGCAGGTCTTTCCCATCGTGCCGCCCTCGGTGCCCGAGCTCGGCAACGCCTCGGGCTTCGACTTCTACCTGCAGGCGCGCAACAACCAGAGCCACGAGGCGCTGGTCGAGGCCCGCAACCAGGTGCTCGGTCTGCTCAACCAGTCGCCGATGATCGCCTCGGCGCGGCCATCGGGGCTCGAGGACGCGGCGCAGTTCAACATCGACATCGACTGGCGCAAGGCCGGCGCGATGGGCGTCTCGGCCGAGACCGTGGGCAATCTGCTCTCGATCGCCTGGGCCGGCCGTTACGTGAACGACTTCGTCGACGAGGGGCGGGTGAAACGCGTCTACGTCCAGGCCGATGCGCCGGCCCGGATGCAGCCGGGCGACCTCGACCTCTGGCGGGTGCGCAACGCAACGGGCGATTTGGTGCCGTTCTCGAACTTCGCCACGACCGACTGGACCTACGGGCCGCAGGGGCTCAACCGCTACAACGGCGTGCCCTCGATGCAGATCCAGGGCTCTCCGGTGGAGGGCGTCGCCTCGGGCGAGGCGATGGACGAGATCCTGCGCCTCGTGGACGAGAACCTGCCCGAGGGTTTCGAGGTCGCCTGGACGGGCCTCTCGCTCGAGGAGGTTGAATCCGGAAGCCAGGCGCCGCTGCTCTATGCGCTGTCGCTCGCCGCGGTCTTCCTGTCGCTCGCCGCGCTCTACGAGAGCTGGGCGATCCCCTTCGCGGTGATGCTGGCGATGCCGATCGGCGTCCTCGGCGCGCTCCTCGGCGCGTGGCTCGGGGGCTACGAGAACGGGGTCTTCTTCCAGGTCGGCCTGCTGACCGTGATCGGCCTGACCGGCAAGAACGCGATCCTGATCGTGGAATTCGCGCGCGAGCGGATGGATGCCGGAGAGCCGATCCGCGAGGCGGTGGTCGAGGCGGCGCGCCAGCGCTTCCGGCCCATCGTCATGACCTCGATGGCGTTCTCGCTCGGGGTGGTGCCGCTGGTGCTCTCCTCCGGAGCAGGGGCCGCGGGCCGCAACGCCATCGGCTCGGGCGTTCTCGGCGGCACGCTGTCGGCCACGGCGCTCGGCGTCTTCTTCGTGCCGCTCTTCTTCGCGCTCATCGCGCGGATGTTCTTCCGGAGCCGGCAGCCGGCTGACGCATCGGCCTGACGGTGCGCTTCGAGATGCCGTAACGGGGCCTGC
>NZ_JALZ01000013.1 GCF_000521785.1 Roseivivax halodurans JCM 10272 | reverse complement strand
CGAACACCGCGAAAACAGGGGGTAAGCCTCGGGTCCGGCCGGGTCCCCCGAGCGACCCGGCCGCCAACCTTAACCATGGCGTCAGATTGGTCTCCGAAGGCGGCTCAGGCCCGTGATACTCTCTGGGAGATCGTATCCATTCTGCGGAGACCGCCATGCAGATCACCATGCCTGCACCTCCGGCGGCCCCGCTCGTCTCGGGTCATCCCCTCGGAGTTCCGGACGCCGAGCGCCGGCTACCCGACCCGCGACGCGTAGAGGCCGCCGCCAAATCCGAGGCGGCCGACATGGCCGCCAATCGCCGCCTTGCCGCTTCGCCGGACGAGGAACTGGAGGCGGTTCTCAAACATCCCGCCAAACACGTCGCCCCTCCCTCGATCATGCAGTTGCGCATCGCGGCCCTTCAGGACGGCGGCTCGGCGCCCGAAACCGCAGCCGCTTCGGACGAGGCTCGATCGGGTTACGGCCGCGCTCTCGATCGACCTTGACCGGCGCCACTTGATCCCGGCCGGAAGCGGCCCACCTCCCTGAGTTGGACCGCTTTTCACGGCTCATCCCTTCGCCTATAAGCCGCGCAACTCCGATGAGGCCCCGAGCGGCGGACATAGAAGGTCGAGGATCAGATGGCAGAGAACAAGCACGAAACGGACGTCGCCTTCATTCAGGCGCTCGCCGAATTGCTGCGCGAAAACGATCTCACGGAATTGCAGGTCAAACGCGAATACGGGGACAACGACAGCCTCAACGTTCGGGTCAGCCGGTCCCTCCCCCAGGCACAGCCCGCACCGGTCAGCGTGCCCGCCGCTCCGGCGCAACCCGCCGCAGCGGCCCCCGCGCAGCAGCCCGCGCCCGAGGAGATGGACGATCCCGCCCAGCATCCGGGCGCCGTGACCTCGCCCATGGTCGGCACCGTCTACATGCAGCCCGAACCCGGGACCGCCGCGTTCATCCAGGTGGGCTCGCAGGTCTCCGAAGGGGACACGCTGCTCATCGTCGAGGCGATGAAGACCATGAACCACATTCCCGCGCCCCGCGCCGGGGTGGTCAAGCGGATCCTCGTCGAGGACGGCGCGCCGGTCGAATACGGCGCCCCCCTCGTGATCCTCGAGTGAGCGCGGCATGTTCGACAAGATCCTGATCGCCAACCGGGGCGAGATCGCCCTCCGTGTCATCCGCGCCTGCCGCGAGATGGGCATCGCCTCCGTCGCCGTGCATTCGACCGCCGACGCCGACGCCATGCATGTGCGCATGGCCGACGAGACCATCTGCATCGGCCCCGCCTCCTCGACCGACAGTTACCTGTCGTTTCCCGCGATCATCTCCGCCTGCGAGGTGACCGGCGCGCAGGCGATTCACCCCGGCTACGGCTTCCTGTCCGAGAACGCCCGCTTCGTGCAGATCGTCGAGGACCACGACCTCACCTTCATCGGCCCCTCGGCCGAGCACATCCGCGTCATGGGCGACAAGATCACCGCCAAGGAGACGATGAAGACCCTCGGCGTGCCCTGCGTTCCGGGCTCCGAGGGCGGCGTGACCGACATGGACGAGGCCAAGCGCCTCTCCGCGGACATGGGCTATCCCGTGATCATCAAGGCGACCGCCGGCGGCGGCGGGCGCGGCATGAAGGTCGCCCATGGCGAGGACGACCTCGAGCGCGCCTTCCAGACCGCCCGGTCCGAGGCGAAGGCCGCCTTCGGCAACGACGAGGTCTATATCGAGAAGTACCTCACCACGCCCCGGCACATCGAGGTGCAGGTCTTCGGCGACGGCAAGGGCCGCGCGGTGCATCTCGGCGAGCGCGACTGCTCGCTCCAGCGCCGCCACCAGAAGGTGCTGGAAGAGGCGCCCGGGCCCAGCATCACCGAAGAGGAACGCGCCCGGATCGGCAAGATCTGCGCCGACGCGGTAGCGGACCTTGGTTATGCGGGCGCGGGCACGATCGAATTCCTCTACGAGGACGGCGAGTTCTACTTCATCGAGATGAACACCCGCCTGCAGGTGGAGCATCCGGTGACGGAGGCCGTCTACGGCGTCGATCTCGTGCGCGAGCAAATCCGCGTCGCCGCCGGGCTGCCGATGTCCTTCGTGCAGGAGGATCTCAAGCTCAACGGTCACGCGATCGAGGCGCGCATCAACGCCGAGAAGCTGCCGACCTTCTCGCCCTCGCCGGGGCGGATCACGCAGTACCACGCGCCCGGCGGGCTCGGCGTTCGGATCGACAGCGCGCTTTACGACGGCTACCGGATCCCGCCCTATTACGACAGCCTCATCGGCAAGCTGATCGTGCATGGGCGCGACCGCGAGGAGGCTCTGGCGCGCATGAACCGCGCGCTCGGCGAGCTCATCGTGGACGGTGTCGACACCACGATCCCGCTCTTCCGGGCCCTCCTTCAGGAAGAGGCCGTGCAGCGCGGCGCCTACAACATCCATTGGCTGGAGCACTGGCTCGCGCAGAGCGTCCCGGATCCCAATTGAGCATCTCGCCGGACCTCGTGCTTCAGGCCTACAGGGTCGGCGTCTTTCCCATGGCGGAGCATCGGAACGACCCGGAGATCTTCTGGGTCGATCCGAGGCACCGGGGCATCATCCCACTCGACGGCTTCCACCTGTCGCGCAGCCTCGCGCGCACAATCCGGCGTGGGCGCTACAGCGTCTCCCTCGATACCGCGTTCGGAGACGTCATGCGGGCCTGCGCCGACCGCAACGAGACCTGGATCAACGAAGAGATCATCGCGCTCTACACGGCTCTCCACGAGCGCGGGCATGCACACTCGATCGAGATCTGGGACACCGAGGGGAGGCTTGCGGGCGGCGTCTACGGCGTCGCTCTCGGGCGGGCCTTCTGCGGAGAGAGCATGTTCAGCGTGATGCGTGACGGCTCCAAGATCGCGCTGGCGTGGCTGGTGGACCACCTGCGCCGCACCGGATTCACGCTCTTCGACACGCAGTTCATCACCGATCACCTCGCCTCGCTCGGCGCGATCGAGATCCCGCGACGCGACTACCTCGCTCTTCTGTCCGAGGCGCTGTCAGCAGAGGGTGATTTCCACGGCACACCCCTCGCCGCGAGCGGTCAGGAGGTCGTGCAGCGCATCACCCAGACGTCGTAGCGAGGGTGATCCATCGGGTTGAGCGCCGGCGCCGTCGCGATCATCCAGCCGCGGAACACCGGATCGGCCTGCCCCGCCTCGCGCACCGTCAGGAAGGCAAAGGCATCGCCCGCCGGGTCACCTTCGGGATAGCGGCACTCGCGGATCTCGATCTCGATCCGGCCGATCCGCTCAACCCCGCTCTCGGGCAGCACCACGTCGCGCACGGTTCCGTTCAGCTTGTCGAGGGCGCGCAGTTCCGCACCGGTCCCGTTCGAGGTCGCCTGCTGGCCAGAGGCTGCGGACGCACATGCGCAGAGGGCCAGCACCGCCAATCCGAAACGCATTATTCCGGGCTCCACGCCTCGTAGTCGCTGCGCTCGACCGGGCGCTCTTGCCGGATCGAGCCCGCGGGCGCATAGGCAAGCGCCGTGCCCGTCAGGTTCTCCAGATGCGGCTTCTCCCACTTGCGGTGGGTCAGCGGACGCTCCGTCGGAGGCTCCTTCCAGGTGTGGTGCAGCCAGCCGTGCCAGTCGGGATCCACGCGCGAGGCCTCGGCCTCGCCGTTGAAGATCACCCAGCGCCGCTTTCCGTCCTTGGTCTGGTAAAAGATGTTGCCCTGCGCGTCCTCACCGACCTTCTGCCCGTTGCGGCGGGTGTAGATCGCGGTGTTGAGCGTGCTGCCGTTCCACCAGGTCACGGCTTGCAGAAGGGTCTTCAGAAACGACATGGACGGCTCCCGGTCTGTTGCCCCCGTATATGACGCAGCGAGGCGCGAAGGTCCAGTGGGCGTGGTGGCGCAGGCCCCTGACGAAAAAGGGTGCGCCCGTGTCCGGACGCACCCTCTCGGTTCCGAGATCCGGCGCGGATCAGCCCGCCGATGCCGGTTCCTTCTTCTGGTCGGCATAGATCATCAGCGGCTTTGCATCCGAGTTCACCGCCTCGTCGTTCACGACGACCTCGACCACGTCGTCCATGCCCGGCAGATCGAACATCGTGTCGAGCAGCAGATCCTCGAGGATCGACCGCAGGCCCCGCGCGCCGGTCTTGCGGGCGATGGCCTTCAGCGCGATCGCCTTGAGCGCGTCGTCAGTGAAGCTCAGCTCCGTGTCCTCGAGCTCGAAGAGGCGCTGGTACTGCTTGACCAGGGCGTTCTTCGGCTCGGTGAGGATGGTCACCAGAGCATCTTGATCGAGATCCTCGAGCGTCGCCAGAACAGGCAGACGGCCGACGAATTCCGGGATCAGGCCGAACTTCAGCAGATCCTCGGGCTCGAGATCGTGCAGCACCTCGCCCACGTTCCGGTCTTCGACATTGCGCACGTCGGCACCGAAGCCCATCGCCGAGCCCTTGCCGCGCTGCGCGATGATCTTGTCGAGGCCGGCAAACGCGCCGCCGCAGATGAAGAGGATGTTCGTCGTGTCCACCTGCAGGAATTCCTGCTGCGGATGCTTGCGCCCGCCCTGCGGAGGAACGCTCGCGACGGTGCCTTCCATCAGCTTCAGCAGCGCCTGCTGGACGCCCTCGCCCGACACGTCGCGGGTGATCGAGGGATTCTCGGACTTGCGGGTTATCTTGTCGACCTCGTCGATATAGACGATGCCGCGCTGTGCCCGCTCGACGTTGTACTCGGACGATTGCAGCAGCTTGAGGATGATGTTCTCCACATCCTCGCCGACGTAACCGGCTTCTGTCAGCGTGGTCGCGTCCGCCATCGTGAAGGGCACATCGAGGATCCGCGCCAGCGTCTGCGCCAGCAGCGTCTTGCCGCAGCCCGTGGGGCCGATCAGCAGGATGTTCGACTTCGACAGCTCGATGTCCGAAGACTTCGCCGCGTGGTTCAGACGCTTGTAGTGGTTGTGCACCGCGACGGAGAGCACCCGCTTCGCGACCCGCTGCCCGATGACGTAATCGTCGAGGATCTTGCAGATTTCCTGCGGGGTCGGCACGCCGTCGTGGCTCTTGAGCCCGGAGCCCTTGGTCTCCTCGCGGATGATGTCCATGCACAGCTCGACGCATTCGTCGCAGATGAACACGGTCGGACCGGCGATCAGCTTGCGGACCTCGTGCTGGCTCTTGCCGCAGAAGCTGCAGTAGAGCGTGTTCTTGCTGTCGCCGCCAGAGTTCGTCGCCATATCAAACCTTTCCCGGCCTTCGTCTTGTATCGGCCCCGGGGGCCCCTCAGGGCTGCCCCACGGGCCGGGAACGCCTGTCCAAAGAGACTAGGACAGAGGATTGCCAGTCACAATCCGAAAAGTTGTCACGGGGCCGTCATGCCCCGTGTCTGCTTAATGCTCAGGACGTCGCGTCCTGCTGGGCCTCGCGGCTGTCGACGATGTCGTCGATGAGGCCCCATTCCTTGGCATCCTCGGGCGACATGAAGTGGTCGCGCTCGAGAGCGGCCTCCACCTTCTTGAGCGTCTGGCCGGTATGCTTGACGTAGATCTCGTTCAACCGCCGCTTGAGCTTGATCGTCTCCTCGGCATGAATCATGATGTCGGTCGCCTGGCCCTGGTAGCCGCCCGAGGGCTGGTGGACCATGATCCGGCTGTTCGGCAGCGAGAAGCGCATGCCGGTCGCGCCCGCCGTCAGCAGGAGCGAGCCCATCGACGCCGCCTGGCCGATCACGAGGGTCGAGACCTTCGGCTTGATGTACTGCATCGTGTCGTAGATCGACAGGCCCGACGTCACCACGCCGCCGGGCGAGTTGATATACATCGAGATATCCTTGGACGGGTTCTCCGCCTCGAGGTGCAGCAGCTGCGCCACGATCAGCGAGGACATCCCGTCATGGACCGGGCCGCTCACGAAGATGATCCGCTCCTTCAGCAGGCGCGAGAAGATGTCGTAGGCCCGTTCGCCGCGGCTGGTCTGCTCGACCACCATCGGAACGAGGGTGTTCATGTAGGTCTCGTAGGGATCGGTCATCATCGGGGCCTGCCTCGAACGTCTGGGGAATGTATCGCCGATCGGCGTTGCCAGAGTCTTAGTGACGGCCCCGGGCAGTCGCAAGGGGCCGCCCCGCCGTTTCCGCCACCCCCGCCGGCATCGCGCATCGCTGCGTTGATCCCCGTCCCTGCCCGGCTAAATCGCGCGCGAGGCAGTCGCGAGGAGGACGATCATGGAGGCGCTGGAGCAGTTTCCGCCGAACCGCGCGTCCGGTCTCGCCCGTCTCGAGCGCTTCGCCCCGAAGGCCGGGACGGAGTACCGGCGCCTGCGGGCCCGCGTGTTCGGTCCCGGCTGTCACGCGCATGTCTCGACGCTCTCTCCCTATATCCGTCACCGCCTCGTGACCGAGGAAGAGGTGTTGAAGACCGTTCTCGATCACCACAGCCGCGACGACGCGGCCAAGTTCGTCGACGAGCTCTTCTGGCGCACCTACAACAAGGGCTGGCTCGAGATGCGCCCCTCCGCATGGGATGATTGCCGGGCGGAGCTGTCGGTGGCCTGGGACGACGTGCAGACGCAGGGCGGCCTGCGAAGACGCTGGGAGGAGGCCTGCCTCGGGCGGACCGGCATCGCATGTTTCGACGCCTGGGCACACGAGCTCGTAGAGACCGGCTACTTGCACAACCACGCGCGCATGTGGTTCGCCTCGATCTGGCTCTACACGCTCGATCTACCGCTTGCGCTCGGGCAGGATTTCTTCCTGAGGCATCTCTGCGACGGCGATCCCGCCTCCAACACCCTCGGGTGGCGCTGGGTCGCGGGGCTCCACACCCCCGGCAAGACATATCTCGCCGAGCCCGCGGCCATCCGGGACTGCACCGAAGGCCGCTTCGATCCCGAAGGGGAACTCGCGCGAGAGGCAAAGCCGGTGGACGGCCCGCCGAACCCCGAGCGCAATGAGGCGCCGCAAGGCCACGAGCTGGACAGGTCCGGCCGCGTCGTGCTGCTCCTCCACGAAGACGACCTTTCGCCCGGCTGGATGTTCGATAAGGGTCTCGCCCCGGTCGCGACGGGCGTCATCGACGCGTCGGGCGGCCTCTCGATCCTGCAGCCGGCCGAGCACGTGACGCGCTTCAAGACCGGAGCCATCGAGGATTGCCTCACCCGCGAAGCCGATCACCTCGGCCCCGTCACCCGCGACCTGACCAGCGCCCGGCAGATCGAGGACTGGGCCAAGGCGCAGAACGCCACCCGGATCGTGACCTTGCATCCCCCCGTCGGACCGGTTGCGGACATCGTCCGTGGCATCGACACGCTCCCCGTCACCCGCCTCCTGCGCGACTGGGACCGGCGCGCGTGGCCCTACGCCACTGCGGGCTTCTTCAAGTTCAGGAGCAATATCCCGGAGCTGATCGCGGCGACGCAGGGCGTGCAGGCGCGCTGAGGCTCTCAGGCCGCCCCGAACACCTGCTCGCCCTCGCAGGCATGATGCGAACATTCCATCTCGAGCGTCGTGTGCCCGATCCCGAACCGCTCCGAGAGCCGCGCCTTCACGTCCGCCTTGATCGCGTCCGCCCGGTCCCAGGCGCCCTGCTCCACCACCACATGCGCCTCGAGCGACACGCGGCGCTCGTCCATCTGCCACAGATGCGCGTGATGGACGTCGGCAACCCCCGAGATGCCCCGCGCCTCCGCGATCACCTCCTCGGGCTCGATCTGCGGCGGGCTGCCGAGCATCAGGATGCGGATCACGCCCGGCATCTCGGAGAGGCTCATGTAGAGAATGTAGGCCGACAGCATCAGCGTCAGGGCCGGGTCCACCCACATCCAGCCGAAGAGCAGGATCAGCACGCCCGCCACGATGACCGCCAGCGATCCCGCGGCATCCGCGAGATTGTGCATGAAGGCCGCCCGGATGTTCACGCTGTCCTTCGACATCGCATAGGTCAGCGCCGCCGTGGCGAGATCGACCACCAGCGCGATCCCGGCCACGATCACCACGATCCAGCCCGCGACCGGCTCGGGCGCGAAGAACCTCGCCACCGCCTCCCAGGCGAGCCAGAGCCCGATCACCACCAGCGTCGTGTAGTTGATCAGCGCCGCCACCACCTCGGCCCGCCGGTAGCCGAAGGTCATGGACGCATCGGCCGGACGCCGCGCGATCTTGCGCGCCACATAGGCGATCGCCAGCGACGCCGCATCCGAGAGGTTGTGGATCGCATCCGCGATCATGGCGAGCGAGCCCGATACGAGCCCCGCCACGATCTGCGCCACCGTCAGGAAGAGGTTCACCCCGACCGCCGCGGCGACACGGGCGTCGCCGCTCTCGGGATCGACGTGATGATGATGGTGGTGATGTCCGTGATCGTGCGGCACTGGGGCGTCTCCGTTTCAAGCGACACCTTCCGACCTGCGCCTTCCCGTGCGGGAAGGTCAAGGCCCTGCCGTCGACGTTGCGGGAGGCAACACCTCCGCGCCCCTCCCTTGGCCCCACCCGGCGCCCGTGCGATGAGCGCACCGGACCGCAACCGGGGGGCCGTCTTTGCGCAACCTTGTCACCATCTTCGCGCTCTGGGCCGCGGGCCTCGGCGCCGCCGCGCAATTCGCCAAGCTCGCCGTCGGTTTCGGCGCGCTCGATGCCGCCTATCCCGAGGCCGGCAAACTCCTCGGCTTCGCGGTGTCGTTCCTGTCGCTCTCGGGGTTGCTGCTCGGCCTCGTCGCGGGATCGGTCGTGGCAAGGCGCGGCGCAAAGCAAGTGCTCGTCGGCGCGCTCGTCCTCGGCGCGATGCTCTCGGCCTTCGAGGCGTTCCTGCCGCCGTTGCCGCTCTTTCTCGCCGCTCGCGTCGTCGAAGGTATCTCGCATCTCGGCCTTGTCGTCGCCGCCCCGACGCTCATCGCGGAACTCGCACCGGACCGCTGGCGCGCGGCCGCGATGACGCTCTGGAGCACCTTCTTCGGGGTCGCCTTCGCCCTCCTCGCCTGGATCGGGCCCGGGATCATCGCGTCGCACGGCCTAGGCGCGCTGATCGGCGGCCACGCCGTCTACATGGGCGCGATGGCGCTGATCCTCGTTCTGCTCCTGCCAGCACCACGCCCCGATCCGAAAGCCGGGCGCGTCACGGTCAATCCCCTGCGCCTCTATGGCGACGCGCGGCTCTCCGCGCCCGCCTGGGGCTGGCTCTTCTACACGCTGACCTTCGTCGCGCTCCTCACGCTGCTGCCGCAGGTCATGGGGCCGCAGATGCCGGCATGGCTGCCCTCGGCGCTGCCGCTCGCCTCGATCGTCGCGTCGCTGTCGCTCGGGGTCGTGTTGCTGAAGCGCCTCCCCGCGATCCCCGTCACCATCGGCGCCTTCACGGCCTCGGCGCTCGTCGCGCTGGTCGTCCTCGCGACGGGCGGCGCGCCATTCCCGACCGTCGCGCTCTTCCTCTGCCTCGGAATCGTGCAGGCGGGCAGCTTCGCCTCGATACCCGAGCTCAACCCTGCGCTCCGCGAGCGTGCGCTCGCCAACGGCGCGGTCGCGCAGATGGGCAATCTCGGCAACCTCGCCGGAACGCCCCTGCTCCTGATGCTGATCGCGGCGGCGGGCCCGCGGGCCGCGCTCGCCGCCATCGCCGGCTGTTACGTCGCCGGCGCGACCGCCCACGCCATCCTTGCGCGGGCGCGCCGGTCCTAGCCGGCCTCGGCGAGCCGCGCGACGTAGCGCGCGAGCGTGTCGATCTCGAGATTGGCGCGGTCGCCTTCGTGCACCTCGCCCCAGGTCGTCACCGTCTTGGTATGCGGGATGAAGTTGACCCCAAACTCCCGCCCATCGACCTCGTTCACCGTCAGCGACGTGCCGTTGAGCGCAACCGAACCCTTCGGCGCGATGAACTTCGCCAGCTCCTTGGGCGCGCGCAGCGTGACCCTCGTGCTGTCGCCCTCGTCGCGGATCGACACGATCTCGGCGACGCCGTCGATATGACCGGAAACGATATGCCCGCCAAGCTCGTCGCCGACCCGCAACGCCCGCTCGAGGTTCATGCGATACCCGACGTTCCAGGCCCCGAGATTGGTCTTGGACACGGTCTCGGCGCTGATCTGCACGTCGAACCAGTCGGTCCCGGTGCCGATGACTGTCAGGCAGACCCCGTCGCAGGCGATCGAGGCGCCAAGCTCGATGCCGTTCGTGTCGTAGCCCGTGGCGATGCGCGCGCGCAGGTCGCCCCGCTGTTCGAGCTCGCGGATCTCTCCGACATCGGTGACGATTCCGGTAAACATGGATGCCCCCTTCCGGGCTGACCCGCCGATGACGCGGGCCTTTCTTGCGCCGATCGTCCCCGCGGCGATCGCGCCTCGCGGACGTGTCGGGCAATACTCACGCACCGCGGCCAAGGCAACCTCGCGGCCGCCTGTTTTTCTGCCTCAGCGTGCCTCGCCTCGGGCGTTTGCGCGTTCCGCGGTCGAACCGGACGCTACCCCTCTTCGGGCCCGCGCAGCCAGCGGTGCATGACGTCGCCCCCCACCGCGCCGGTCTCGACGAGACGGAACCGCGGGGCCTCGTGCAGCCGGTCGAGGCCGAGCGCCCCAAGGCTCGGCTGCCCTTCGGCGCCGAGCGCGATCCCGGCGGTGAAGCCCACAAGCTCGTCCACCAGATCCGCCGAAAGGAGCGTCGCCGCAAGCGATCCGCCGCCCTCGCAGAAGACCCGCGTGAGTCCCTGCTCACCGAGCTTCGTCAGAAGCGCCCGCGCATCGAGCGTTCGTCCGGACAGCGGACACCCGATGAGCGTCGCGCCGACGCCCTGCCATGCCCGATGCATCTCGTGCGGCGCGTCCGGACCGTGGCAGATCCAGACCGGCACGTCCTTTGCGGTCTGCGCGAGCTGGCTCATCAGTGGCACGTCGAGGAGGCGCGAGGCAACGATCCGAACCGGCTGGCGGATCTCGCCCCAGCCCCTGACCGTCAGGCTCGGGTCGTCCGCGCGCGCGGTGCCTGCCCCGATCAGAACGGCATCGTGGCGGGCGCGCATCCCGTGCACGACGGCGCGCGCCTCCGGCCCGGTGATCCAGCGGCTCTCGCCCGTGGCGGTGGCGATGCGCCCGTCGAAACTGGTGGCGAGCTTCAGCGTCACCCGTGGTCGCCCCTGCTCGACCCGCATGAAGAACCCGGCATGGTCGGCGTCGGCCTCGCCCGCCAGCACTCCCGTCACCACCTCGATCCCCGCCGCGCGCAAAGCCGCGAAGCCCTGCCCCGCGACCCGCGCATCGCTGTCCTCGACGGGCGCAACGACCCGCGCGATGCCGGCCGCGATCAGCGCCTCGGTGCAGGGCGGCGTCTGTCCGTGATGCGCGCAGGGCTCCAGCGTCACGTAGGCCGTCGCGCCCCGCGCCGCCGCGCCGGCCATCGCAAGCGCCTGGGTCTCCGCATGGGGCCGTCCCCCGTCGCCGGTCCACCCCCGCCCGACGATCCGGTCGTCCGAAACGATCACGCAGCCCACCGCCGGGTTCGGCCAGGTCTTGCCCATGCCCCGTCGCCCGAGGCTCAGTGCATGGGCCATGTGGCGCACATCGGCGCTCATCGCCCCTCGGTTCACTTCTCCGCGTGCGCCCCCGGGCGCAGCTCGCTGACGAACTTGTCGAAATCGTCCGCGGCCTGGAAGTTCTTGTAGACGCTCGCGAAGCGCACATAGGCGACGGTGTCGATCCGGGCCAGCGCCTCCATCACGATCTCGCCGATCTGCTTCGAGGGAATGTCGGTCTCGCCCATCGATTCCAGCCGCCGCACGATGCCGCTGATCATCTGGTCGATCCGCTCGGGCTCCACCGGGCGCTTCTGCATCGCGATGCGGATCGAGCGCTCGAGCTTGTCGCGGTCGAAATCCTCGCGCCGTCCATTCGACTTGATGACGACGAGGTCGCGCAGCTGCACGCGCTCGTAGGTGGTGAAGCGACCGCCGCAGGCCGGGCAGAACCGGCGCCGGCGGATCGAGACGTGATCCTCGGCCGGGCGCGAATCCTTCACCTGCGTGTCGATATTGCCGCAAAACGGGCAGCGCATGGCCGTTCCCCTTCGTGTCGTCTCAAATCAATCGCGTCAAAATGGGGGCGGACCCCAGTTATCCACATTCACTATAGGAGCTTGTCCAGAATTTGGGTAGGGGCGATTTTCCGCCGCAAGATAAGGGGTTTCCTGCGGTCTCAGGCAGAGAGATGCGCGACCACATTGCGGCGGTGCGGCGCGTCGCGGTGCTCGAACAGGTATATCCCCTGCCACGTACCGAGCGAGAGAGCCCCGTTCTCGACCGGGATAGACAGCGAAACCGGAAGGAGTGCGGCACGAATATGCGCCGGCATGTCGTCCGGCCCTTCGATCGTGTGCGTGAGATACGACATCGCAGGCTCGTCGGCCCGCGGCACGAGGCGCGAGAAGAACGCGTCGAGGTCGTGCCTCACGTCAGGATCGGCATTCTCCTGAATGAGAAGGCTGGCGGATGTATGTCGCACGAAAAGAGTGAGAAGACCCGTCGTTCCCGTCGGACCGGCCCACGCCGAGACGTCGCGCGTCATCTCGTAAAGACCTGGCCCGCGCGTTTGGATCTGGAACGTCGTTTGCTGAGGGGTCATCCCGCGCCTCGGTCATCGAGCGGCCGCACCCTGCGGCGGACGAGCCCAGACAAGCTCATGCTCAGACGTCGGCGACGACGCAGCGCACGCCGGGCAGGTCCTGCGCGCTGTCGAAGAAGATCGGCGAGCCGTTGTCGGAGACGGCCGGCATCTGCGCCACCTGCGCTAGCGTCTCGCGGCATTCCTTCAATTCATCGAGCGCTACCTCGATCTCGATCACGTCCTGTTCGGGGCGTTCGAGAACACCCGCTGCCGCGATGGACGCGGCCGCGATGCTGGCAAGTCCGAGGGTGGCGAGGGCAATGCGGGGCATGGGATCATCTCCTGTTCTTGCAGACCCAACCCCGCAACTGACGGAAAAGTTTCACTTCCTGCCTGCCGCGACGTGACGTTCGCGGCGCTGTCCACCGCGCCGGCAACTTCGGAGCGACCTGCTGCGTTGTCCTGCCGACCCCGGAGGACACCGGGCCCCAGGGACAAGGAGACATCTCATGGCACGCACGCTCTTCATCACCGGCGCCTCGAGCGGGATCGGCGCCGCGACCGCCCGCGCCGCTGCCGCCAAGGGCTGGAATGTCGGTCTTTTCGCACGCTCGAAGGACAAGCTCGACGCGCTGGTGGAAGAGATCGGCAGCGACCGGGCGATGGCCGTCCCCGGTGACGCGACCAGCCTCGCTGACCAGCAGAAGGCCATCGCCTCCGTGGCCGAGGCCTATGGCGGCGTCGATGCGGCCTTCGCCAACGCCGGGACCGGCTCCTCG
Source organism: Roseivivax halodurans JCM 10272 (assembly GCF_000521785.1). Taxonomy (GTDB): domain Bacteria; phylum Pseudomonadota; class Alphaproteobacteria; order Rhodobacterales; family Rhodobacteraceae; genus Roseivivax; species Roseivivax halodurans. The sequence continues at coordinate 87,099 of NZ_JALZ01000013.1, read as the reverse complement.
GGCGGCGGCACCGAGGGCGGCGATCCCGAGGAATGGGAGCAGATGATCCGACTCAACGTGCTCGGCTTGCTCTGGACCGCCAAGGCGGCGATGTCCCACCTGCACGAGAGCAAGGGCCATCTCGTGCTCACCGGCTCCGCGGCGGGCCGCAAGCACATCAAGGGCTCGGTCTACTCGGCGACGAAATGGTTCGTGCACGGCTATGGAGGCAATCTCGCCGAGGAGATGCGCGAGTTCGGCGGCCGCTGCACGGTGATCGCGCCCGGCATGGTCGACACGCCGTTCTTCGACGAGGCGAAGCCCGACAAGCTTCAGCCCGAGGATGTCGCCGATGGCGTGATGTACGCGCTCGAGGCGGATCCCCGGGCCAACGTGCAGGAAGTCTACCTCATGCCGGTCAATTGACCGGCCACGCCGCAGCACCGCCCGGCCCCGCGCCGGGCATGCGCCTAGCGCTCGGCGACGCCCGAGCGCAGGTGCGGCACGAAGAGAACGGCCAGTACGACCTCGACCACCACGGTGCCCCAGGTCATCCATCCGGCGATCCCGCGCAGGATGGCCTGTGCGCCGAAGATCGCGAGCCCTCCCCAGATCACGATCATTCCTATGGCGATCGCCTGCCGCGACACCGAGGCCGGCGCGTCCCGCGCGAGCATCAGCATCGCCGCGAGGCCGAGGAATACGATCCCGGATCGACGGGTCACGAACCGCGTCTCCGGCGTCACCGTCTGGTCGAAGGCGACCAGCGGCAGCCCCGGCAGGATGAGGTAGACGAGGAACAGCGCGACAAGGACCGCGGCATTGATATGGCAGGTGGTGCGAAAATCAGGCATGGGCATTGAGCTAGCCAGCGCCGCACCGCGGTCAATCGCAATGGCGGGAAAGGACGCGACATCGAGGGCCTGATTTCGGAATACGGCCTCATCGCCGTCTGGCTCGGTTGCGCCCTCGAGGGCGACACCGTGGCGATCACCGCGGGCGTGCTCTCGCATCGCGGCATCTTTCCGTTCTTCTGGACTGTCGTCGCCGTCGCGGCCGGGGGCTGGACCACCGACCTCGTGACCTATTATGGCGCCCGCTACTTCCGCGAGCACAGGCGTGTGCTGAAGGCGCTCTCGCACCCCTTCGCGCAAAGGCTGATGCAGCGCTTCCTCTCGCGCCCTCTCCTGCTGACCGCGATCTTCCGGTTCCTGCCGGGCGCGCGCTTCCTCGCGCCGGTGCTGATCGCCACCGGCACGAAGGTGAAAACCGCCGCCTACGTGCCGATCACCTTCACCGCGGCGATCGTCTGGGCCACCCTGCTCGTCAGCATCGGCGACAAGATCGGCGGGCTCGTCTCCGCGGTCTGGGGATACGTCTGGTCGCCGCGCCTGCCGGTCCTGGTGGCAGCCGCGGCGCTGGCCTTCTACCTCGCGAAGGTGGCGTGGCGCTACTGGCGCGCGCGCTGAGCCACGCGCCCCCTCAGTCGAAGAGCGCCGTGCCCTGCTGGTCGATCGCCTGCCGCGCCTTGGACAGCGACGCCTCCACGGCGGCATCGTAGTCGCTCAGCACGTCCGCGCGGATCAGCTGATGCGACTTCCGCTCGCCGCCGACATCGCATTCGATGAGGGCGGCGATACGGAACTGACCACCATCCGCCAACGGTTCGGGCGTGATGTGGTAGCCGTTGTATTCGACGGTCTCGGCCGGCGCGGGCCTGCCGTCCTTGTTGCCGCCGCCGAACAGGTTCGAGAAGAATCCAGCCATATCCGCTCCTTACTGATCCAAGAACGAGCGCAGCTTGCGCGAGCGCGACGGATGCTTGAGCTTGCGCAGCGCCTTCGCCTCGATCTGCCGGATGCGCTCGCGTGTCACGCTGAACTGCTGGCCGACCTCCTCAAGCGTGTGGTCGGTGTTCATGCCGATGCCGAAGCGCATCCGCAGAACCCGCTCCTCGCGCGGCGTGAGCGACGACAGCACGCGCGTCGTCGTCTCCTTGAGGTTGTCCTGGATCGCCGCGTCGAGCGGCAGCACCGCGTTCTTGTCCTCGATGAAGTCGCCGAGCTGCGAATCCTCTTCGTCGCCGATGGGCGTCTCTAGAGAGATCGGCTCCTTGGCGATCTTCATCACCTTGCGGACCTTCTCGAGAGGCATCTGCAGCTTCTCGGCCAGCTCCTCGGGCGTCGGCTCGCGGCCGATCTCGTGAAGCATCTGGCGGCCGGTCCGCACCAGCTTGTTGATCGTCTCGATCATATGCACCGGGATGCGGATCGTGCGCGCCTGGTCCGCGATCGAGCGGGTGATCGCCTGCCGGATCCACCACGTCGCGTAGGTCGAGAACTTGTAGCCGCGGCGGTACTCGAACTTGTCCACCGCCTTCATCAGGCCAATATTGCCTTCCTGGATGAGGTCGAGGAACTGCAGTCCGCGGTTGGTGTACTTCTTGGCGATCGAGATCACGAGGCGCAGGTTGGCCTCGACCATCTCCTTCTTCGCGGCGCGCGCCTCCTTCTCGCCCTTCTGGACCTGCTGGACGATGCGGCGGAACTCGCTGATGTCGAGGCCGACATACTGGCCGATCTGGGCCATGTCGCCCCGCAGCTCCGAGACCTTGTCGGCCGAACGTTCGATGAAGCCCTGCCAGCCGCGGCCGGGCTTCTGCCCCATCCGCTCCATCCAGTTGGGGTCGAGCTCGTAGCCGCGATAAGCGTCGACGAATTCGCGGCGGTTGATCCGCGCCTGATCGGCGAGCTTCACCATGGAGCTGTCGATCGCCATGATGCGCTTGTTGATGCCGTAGAGCTGGTCGATCAGCGCTTCGATGCGGTTGTTGTGCAGGTGCAGGCCGTTCACCAGCTCCACGATCTCGCCGCGGAGCTTCTGGTAGCGCGCCTCGTCGCCCTCGCTGAACGATCCGTCCTCGTTGAGCGTCGCCGAGATGCGGTTGTCCTGCATCGCCGCGAGCTCTTCGTAATCCTGCGCGATGCGGTCGAGCGTTTCGAGCACGCGCGGCTTCAGCGCGGCCTCCATCGCGGCGAGCGACATGTTCGCCTGCTCGTCCTCGTCCTCGCCCTCGACATCGTCCTCGCGGCGGATCGGGTTGCCGTCGGCGTCGTATTCCGGCTCGGCGGGCTTCTCCTTGCGCAGCTCCGCGCCGCCCGCGGTCTCGGAGGACACGACCGCCTGCGCGAGCTCGCCGTCCTCCTCGACCTGATTGCCGAAGGTCGTCTCGAGGTCGATCACGTCGCGCAGCAGGATCTCCTCGGCGAGAAGTTCGTCGCGCCAGATCGTGATCGCCTGGAAGGTCAGCGGGCTCTCGCAGAGGCCTGCGATCATGGTGTTGCGGCCGGCCTCGATGCGCTTGGCGATGGCGATCTCGCCTTCGCGGGACAGAAGCTCCACCGAGCCCATCTCGCGCAGGTACATGCGAACCGGATCGTCGGTGCGGTCGAGCTTCTCGCTGCCGCCCGAAGAGACCGCGACATCCTTGTTCGACGACGTCTGAACGAGGTCGGTCGACCCCTTGTTCTGGTCGTCGTCGTCCCCGTCTTCCTCTTCCTCGGTGACCTGGATGCCCATCTCCGAGAGCATCGACATGACGTCCTCGATCTGGTCCGAAGACACCTGATCCGGCGGCAGGACCGAGTTGAGCTGGTCGTAGGTGATGTAGCCGCGTTCCTTGGCCTCCGCGATCATCTTCTTGACCGCGGCCTGGCTCATGTCCAGCGACACCTCCTCCTCCTGCACCTCGGTCTTGGTGTCGTCGGTATCTTTGGCTGCCATAGTCAGCTCTCCTCTCGAGGGGCCGGTTCGCGTAACGGCGATTCGACTAACCCGAATCGATAGCGCGATGAAGTGATTCGCACACCCGACGGGCCCGATTCTTTTCCCGATTGCATTGGCACGTGATTATTTACGCCCCTTGTCAAACCGGATCGTGTCCATGAGCGCTGCGAAGGCGTTGCGCTCGCCTCTGTCGATTCGGGCACCGTTGTCGCCCAGATCGTATTCGATGTCGTCCTCTCGCACGGCCCGCTGGGCACGTGCAAACTCCTCGGAGGCCTGACGCAGCCGCCAGGTCAGGACCTCGTCGCCATGCGCCTCGAGATCCTCGACCGCCTCTGTCTCGGCGGCGTGCCGTCCGAAGCGCGCCGTCACCTTCGCCAGCTCCTCGCCGATGGTGAGGGCGGCGAACTCGGCGTCGCCGGGGCGGCGCAGGCACGGCACGATCGCCAGATGAGGTGCCGAGAGCGCGGTTTCAAGGGCTTCCGCCCCGATCGCCGCCGCGACCGCCTCCCGCGCCTCGGCGCCGTTTGCCGGCCGAATGCGCAGCAGCGCGTCGCGCATGGCGGCGTGGGTCGGATCGAGGCAGGGCATCTCCTCTACCTGCCCCTCGAAGTCCGGCAGCACTTCCGGCGTCGAGATCAGCGCGGCGAGAATCACGACCTCGCGAATCAGCTGGTCGGCCCGGTCCTGTCCCGTTACGAGCAGCGAGTTCTTGGTCTCTGCGGAGGGCACCGCCGGGGCGTTCGCGCCTTTCCAGCCTGTCTTCCACGCGCCGCGCTTGCGCTGCCCGCCCTGCCCCGCCGGACGGAACAGCTCCCAGCGCAGATGCTTGATCTCCTCGCCGTAATGGTAGCGCAGCGTCTCGTCGGGGATGCGCTTGACCGTCTCCCGCAGGCTCTTGTCGAGCGCCGCCTTGCGCTCGGGCGTGTCGAAACTCCGCCCTTCCGTCTCGCGCCGCCAGAGCAGCGACACGGTCGGCACCGCCTCGTCGAGGATCCGGCGGATCGCCTCCGGCCCCTCGCCGCGGATGATGTCGTCCGGGTCCTTGCCCGGCGGCATGATCGCAAAGCGCAAGGACCGCCCCGCCTCGAGGAGCGGCAGCGCGAGGTCGATCACCCGGTAGGCGGCGCGGATGCCCGCCGCATCCCCGTCGAGCGCGATCACCGGCTCGTCGGACACGCGCCAGAGCGTCTGCAGCTGCGCCTCCGTCACCGCGGTGCCGAGCGGGGCGACAGCCGCCGGGAACCCGCCCTCGGACAGCGCGATCACGTCCATGTAGCCCTCGGCTACGATCAGCGGCGCGCCCTTGCCCGACGCCTCCCGCGCCGGGGCGAGATTGTAGAGGTTGCGCCCCTTGTCGAAGAGCTCGGTCTCGGGCGAGTTGAGGTATTTCGCCTTGTCGTCCGGATCCATCGCCCGTCCGCCGAAGGCGATCGCCCGCCCCCGCCCGTCGCGGATCGGGAACATGATGCGGTGGCGGAAGACGTCGTAGGGCTTGCCGCCCTTCTGGCTCTCGCGCGCAAGGCCCGCCGCCATGATCAACTCTGGCGCGATCCCCTGCCCCGTCAGGTGGTCGAAGAGGCTCTGCCAGCCCGGCGGCGCGAAGCCGATCTCGAAGGTATCCCGCGCCGCAGGCCCGAGCTTGCGCCGGTCGAGATAGGCCCGCGCCTCCTGCGCCGCGCCGGTGCCGAGCTGCATCCGGTAGAACCGCACCGCGGCCTCCATCACCTCGGCGAGCTGCGTCCGGCGGTCGGCCTTTTCCTTGGCCTGCGGGTCCTTCGCGGGCATCTGCATGCCCGCCTCGCCTGCGAGGATCTCCACCGCCTCCATGAAGCCGACGTTCTCGGTCTCGCGGATGAACGAGATCGCGTCGCCCTTCGCGTGGCAGCCGAAGCAATAGTAGAAGCCCTTGCGGTCATCGACGTGGAACGACGCGCTCTTTTCCTGATGGAACGGGCACGGTGCCCACATGTCACCTTTGCCCTGCTGCGACTTGCGCTGATCCCACATGACCTTGCGCCCCACGACCTGGCTCAGGCTCGTGCGGTTGCGCAATTCGTCCAGGAAACCGGGGGGCAGACTCATGAGCGGAAATATGGGCGGCCCAGCGCGCGGAGTCGAGGGAGTGCGCGCGCCGTGCCAAGGCTGAGTTAGGGAACCATCCGGTTCCGCACTTCCTCTCGGTGGCTTCCCCAAGACGACCTCGCTCGCGTCTTCAAGCTCCGCGGCCTTTCAGGGGAGGTGCAGAGGATCAGCAATGGCGGAGCGGTCCGTCACCGCCCCCACATGAACCTGCTGCTCAACGAAAAAGGGCGGTCGCCACTCCGTGACAACCGCCCTTTCGCGACATGTGGTGCGCATGGCTCAGCGCTCGAGGCAGGCTTCGATCCAGCTCTCTCCGACCGCGTCCCCGAGCTGGTCCTCCGGCAGAGTGTAGACCCAGTCCGCGATCGCCGGGACCACCTGGGCATAGGTCGCACGCTCGTCGCTGAGGCTGCTCTGGACCGCCTCGACCGTCTGCGCCTGATCGGCGCCGTCCGAGCGGCTGGCGACCACCTGCATGACGACATCGGCCTGCGCCTGGCAATCCGTCTGTTTCTCTTCGTCCTGCGCCAGCGCTGGCGCCGCCGAAAGCCCGCCGGCTACGAGTGCCGCGGCAATGATCATCTTCATAACGTATCCTCCGTCATGGTTTGCGGCACCAGATAGAGCCGGCACCGCCTTCGTGAAAGCTACGAGGGGGTAACCGGCGAAGTTTCGCGGATCAAAGGCCCTTGGCCCGGTAGGACGCGGCGACCCGCTGAATGGCCACCATATAGGCGGAGGTCCGCAGATCGGTGACGTCCGAGCGCTCGCGCCACGGCTGGCGCAGCGACTGGTAGGCGATCCGCATCGTGTCATCGAGGCCCGAGCGCACGAGCTCGAGCTCGTCGGCCCCGCGCAGGTACTTCTCCTTGAAGCCCGGCGTCATCGACCACGCGCCCCCGAGATAGTGGTCGAGCCGTTCGAGCTCGTCGACGATCAACTGGTGGCGCGCCTCCTCCTGGCGCCGTCCCATCCGGCCGAAGCGGATGTGGCTGAGGTTCTTCACCCATTCGAAATAGGACACCGTGACGCCGCCGGCATTGGCGTACATGTCGGGCATGATGACCACGCCCTTCTGCCGCAGGATGTCGTCCGCGCCCGCCGTGACCGGCCCGTTCGCCGCCTCGACGATGAGCCGCGCCTTGATCCCGTGCGCGTTCGAGAGGTTGATCACGCCCTCGAGGGCCGCGGGAATGAGGATGTCGCATTCGTGCTCGAGCACGGCGTTGCCGTTCTGGGTGTAATCGGCATCGGGGCAGCCCGCGACGCCGCCGGTCTCCTGGATATGCGCGCGCACCGCCTCGATGTTGAGGCCCTTGGGGTTCATGACCGCCCCGTCGCGCTCGATCACCGCTGTGATCTTGGCGCCGTCCTCCTCGCTGAGGAACTTCGCCGCATGGTAGCCCACATTGCCGAGGCCCTGCACGATGACCCGCTTGCCGTCGAGCCCCCCTTCGAGCCCGGCCGTCGCGACGTCCTCGGAATGGCGAAAGAATTCACGCATCGCATATTGGACGCCGCGCCCGGTCGCCTCGATCCGCCCGGCAATGCCCCCGGAATTGAGCGGCTTGCCGGTGACGCAGGCGCGCGCGTTGATATCGGTCGTGTGCATCCGGCTGTACTGGTCGGCGATCCACGCCATCTCGCGCTCCGACGTGCCCATGTCCGGCGCGGGCACGTTCTGGCTCGGATGGATGAGGTCGCGCTTGATCAGCTCGTAGGCGAAGCGCCGGGTGATCTGCTCGAGCTCGTGGGCGTCCCATTCGCGCGGATCGACGCGCAGACCGCCCTTCGAGCCGCCGAACGGCGCCTCGACCAGCGCGCATTTGTAGGTCATCAGCGCCGCCAGCGCCTCGACCTCGTCCTGGTTCACGCTCATCGCGAAGCGGATGCCGCCCTTGACCGGTTCCATGTGCTCGGAATGCACCGAGCGGTAACCAGTGAAGGTGTGGATCGACCCGCGCAGGCGCACCCCGAAACGCACCGTGTAGGTCGCGTTGCAGACCCGGATCTTCTCCTCGAGCCCGGGGCTCAGGTCGCAAAGCTTGACCGCGCGGTTGAACATCATGTCCACGCTCTCGCGGAACGTCGGCTCGTTTGTCGGCAGTACCATGGTCTCTCCTCGGCTCCCGTCCCTCGTCATTGTTCCGGCGGCCGGCTGCGGGGTCGCCTCCGCCGTCAGGTCATAGCCTAGCCCGCCTGCCGGTCGGGGACACGTGCGCAAGCCCAAATTTTGAGCGCGACTCGGTCCGGCACATTCCCGTCGCCGCTTTGAAGACAATCAGGCGGGTCCGGCAGAGACCGTTCACGAGATCGCACATTAGCCGATCGAAACCATACTCGCCTGACGCAATTTCGCCGATTTGAATATGTGGGGTCTCTCCCGATCGGTCGTGGCTCCGCCGGCACCTGACCCCGCGCCCCTCCGAACACAGACGAGTAAGACGGCTTTTTCGAGTTCCCCCGGATCGGATCCGGGCAGAAAGGTACGGCATGTCCGATAACACGCTCCGGACGCATGTCCCCGCACGTCCCCATGGCACGGCCCGTGAGACCCGGGCGCTCCAACAGGGGCGCGTTTTCTCCTTCCTGCGCAGCGAGGACGGCTCCATGTCGATTTTCGCGCTCTTCACCGCGCTCTCGCTCGTCGCCATCGGCGGGATCGGGATCGACTACATGGTCGCCGAATACAAGCGGACGAACCTGCAGAACACGCTCGACCGGGCGGTCCTCGCCGCCGCCGACCTCGAACAGATGGTCGAACCCGATCTCGTGGTCGTGGACTATCTGAGCAAGATGTCCCTCGGGGACGCGTTGACGAAGGTGACCTCCGAGCAGGGCGTCAACTTCAAGGACGTCAGCGGCGAGGCCTCGACCGAGCTCGCGTCGAACTTCACCAGCATTCTCGGCGTGCAATCGCTCAACGCCTCCGCCAGCAGCCGGGCCGAGGAGCGCATCGCGAATGTCGAGATCTCCCTCGTGCTCGATATATCGGGGTCGATGGCCCAGAACGCCAAGATGGCCAACCTCAGGTCCGCGGCCGACACGTTCATCGACACCGTGCTCACCGATGAGAACGAGGATCTCATCTCGATCTCGCTCGTGCCCTATTCCGAACACGTCAATGCCGGTCCGGAGCTGACGAGCCGTTTCGACGTCGCCTGGCGCCACCCCTATTCCCATTGCCTCGAAGTCGACAATTCGCAATTCGACGATACCGCCTTCGACATGACCGTCCGCTACGAGCAGGCGCAGCATTTCCAGTACAATTCCGCCTCCCGGAATACGGTCGAGAACACGGTCTGCCCCCGATATTCCTACGAGCGGATCCGGACGATGTCGAAGGACGCGGAGGCCCTCAAGGGCCAGATCGCGCAGTTCACGCCCCGCGCCGGAACGTCGATCTTCATGGGCATGAAATGGGCGGCGGCCCTGCTCGACCCCGCGCACCGACCGTTGATCGACGGCATGATCGGTGACGGCCAGGTCGACGGTGTCTTCGCCGGTCGCCCGGCGGACTGGAACGACGTGAACACGCTCAAGACCATCGTGCTGATGACCGACGGCGAACACGACAGGTCCCACCGGATCTACGAGCAATGGTACAATTCACCGTCGGAATACGAGCACTGGAACCTCTACAACGCGACGTGGTGGCGGAACCAGTATCTCAGCAGCTCCCAGCGCCAGTACTTCTACGAGCCGAAATACAGCAAGAGCGAGGGGGACGAGCTGCTCGGCCGGATCTGCGACGCCGCCAAGGAAAGGGACATCGTGATCTGGTCGATCGGCTTCGAAGTGCAGGATCACGGGGCCGAAGTCATGAAGAACTGCGCCTCGTCCCCCGCCCATTTCTTCCGTGTCGAGGGCACCGAGATCGAGACCGCGTTCTACTCGATCGCCCGCGCCATCAACCAGCTGAGGCTCATCCAATGATCGCCGCATGTATCGCAGGCCTCCGGAGCTTTGCCCGGAAGGACGACGGATCCGTCACCATCCCGACAGTGCTGTGGACGGCCGCTTTCCTCGGATTGCTGACCTCGGGCGTCGAGATCGGCATCGTCACGGCGCGCGAGACGCAGCTCGAACAGGCCCTCGACAAGACCACCCGCGACGTTCGGCTCGGGACGGGGACGGCCTACGACCGCCAGTCGCTCAAGCAGAGGATCTGCGAACACGCGACGATCCTGCCGGATTGCCTGGAGACGCTGCAGCTCGAGATGGTCAGGCTCGACATTCGCGACTGGCAGACGCCGCCGCGCGAGATCCAGTGCAAGGACATGACCATCGATGCGACCCAGAGCGGCTCGGACGGTGGCCCGTCCGACGAGGTGCTGCCTCAGGTCGCCTTCGATTACGGCCGCGAGAACGAGCTGATGATGCTCCGGGCGTGCTTCAAATACGAGCCGATCTCGCCACTGACCATGTTCGGCGCCAATCTGCAGACGGATGTGGACGGCTATACCAACCTGGTGGCCAAGGCTGCCTTCGTTCACGAACCGCTTTGAGGGGGAACAGGGAATGGTACATCGTATCGCCACCGCACTCCGCCGCTTCCTGACGCGCGACGAGGGCGACGCCACCGTCGAGAGCGTGATCGTGATGCCGGGACTCTTCTTCGTCCTGGGGGCGCTCTGGGTCTGGCACGACGTCGGCCGGCAGGAAACGCTCGAACAGCGCATCAACTACACGATCGGCGACATGATCTCGCGCGAGACCAACCCGATCGACGACAGCTATATCGACGCGACCTACAACCTCGCACTGGCGATGCTCGACAGCACGTCCGAGCGCAGCGACGTCCGGATCAGCGTCGTCAGGCAGACCGAAAAGCTGAGCTCGGGCAACCAGAACTACGAAATCGTCTGGAGCGAGGCACGCGGTGCGCGCGAGGCGCTCTCGGGCAGCATCAACCAGATGTCGGACCGGCTGCCGCTGATGGCCCGCAACGACCAGGTCATCGTCGTTGAGACCTGGCGCGACTACACGCCCGTGCTCGAGGCGGGACTTCTGCCCTACGAGATCGCGTCCTATTCCTTCACCCGCCCCCGCTTCGCGCCGCAGGTCAAGTTCGGCGCCGAAGAAGAGCAGACCGCGAGCGCCGGCGGCGACAGCGGTTTTGACGACAGTCCGGGCGGCCCCTCCGTCTGCCAGGTCTACTGGTGGTGGTGTTCGTGAGGCAGCTCACCGCTCCGCGGTCAGGGCCGCGATGATGTCCGCCATCGGCCGCGTCTGAGAGCCGGAGGTCACTCCGCCGACTGCGACCCTGCGACCGAGGCGCCACCAAAGGCCCGGCCGCCAGGCCCGCTCCCGGCGCCGGTCGAGCGTCAGCACGAAGCCGTTCGAGGGCTTCATTGCAAAGGCCGAGCGGTCGACCCGCGCCACCTCGTCGATCCGCGCGAGCGTCTCGCCGCCGCGCTCGCGCAATTCCGCGCGGGTCAGCTCGAGCACCGCTCTCGTCGCGATCTGCATTTGCCGCGCGCCCCAGAGCGCCACCGCCGCCATGGCAAGGAGCCCGAGCCGCCAGGCAAACCCGAGCGGCTGCGACAAAGCCAGAGCGACGAGCAGCACACCGAGCGCCGCCACCGCGCCGACCCCGACGACGCGCCGCGCGGCCGAGGCGCGCACCACCGCCAGAACCTCGCCTTCCGTGTCGTCCTGCATGCTCCGCCCTCCCTTCGGCCCCGGTCCTGCTACAGACCGCACGGCCCGGGGGGAAGTCCCGCCCTTTCCGACAGCGGCGGCCCGTGCCAGTGTCGCCCCGACCCTACCCCCGGCAAGGACCGCACATGGCCATCACCACCTGCATCTTCGACGCCTACGGCACGCTCTTCGACGTGGGCGCCGCCGCGCGCGGCGCTGCTTCGGAGCCAGGGCGCGAGGCTCTCGCAGAGCACTGGCAGGCGCTGGCCGCCGACTGGCGCCAGAAGCAGCTGCAATACACCTGGCTGCGCCAGATCACCGGCGAATACGTGAGCTTCTGGCAGGTCACGCAGGACGGGCTCGACTGGGCGCTCGAGCGCCGCGGCCTGCAGGGCGACGCCGAGCTGCGCGAGCGGCTGCTGCAGCTCTACTGGGAACTCGATGCCTACGAGGAGGTGCCCGAGGTCCTCGCGCGTCTCAAGGCGGCGGGCAAGACCACGGCCATCCTCTCGAACGGCAATCCCGAGATGCTGCAGGGCTCGGTCGAGGCGGCGGGGCTCGGCGAGTATCTCGACGACGTGCTCTCGGTCGACAGCGTCGGCGTCTACAAGCCCCACCACAGCGTCTACGACATGGTGGAAGAACGCTTCGTCTGCGCGCGCGATGAGGTGCTCTTCGTGTCGTCGAATGGCTGGGACGTCGGCTCGGCCGCGGGCTACGGCTTCGACACCGCATGGGCCAATCGCGGCGGCGAGCCCGTCGATCGCCTGCCCGCGCGGCCGCGCCACGTCCTCGACGACCTCCGCCCGATCCCCGAACTCGCGGATTGACGTCCCGCTCCCCAGAAAGCCACCCGATGCCGAACTTCACCACCTCCGACGGCCTGTCGCTCTTCTACACCGACGAGGGCGAGGGCCTGCCGCTTCTCTGCCTCGCCGGCCTCACCCGCGACCACCACGATTTCGACTATCTCGTCCCGCACCTTTCGGACGTGCGGCTGATCCGGCTCGACTATCGCGGCCGCGGGCAATCGGAATGGGGACCGCACGAGACCTACACCATCCCCGTCGAGGCGCGCGACGCGGTCGAGCTTCTCGACCATCTCGGGCTCGAGCAGGCCGCGATCCTCGGCACCTCGCGCGGCGGCCTCATCGCCATGATGCTCGCCGCTACCGCCAAGCCACGCATCAGCGGCGTCGCCCTCAACGACATCGGCCCCGAGATCGCCGACGAGGGCATGGAGGTCATCCGCGGCTATCTCGGCCGCAATCCGACATGGACCAGCTATGCCGAGGCCGCCGAGGCGCGGCCCGGGGTCATGGCTGGCTTCGAGGACGTCCCGCCCGAGCGCTGGGACGCCGAGGTGCGCAAACATTACCGCGAAGGCCCGGACGGGCTCTCGATCCGCTACGACCCGCTCCTGCGCGATGCGGTCCTGAACTCGGGCGCGCAGCCGATGCCCGATCTCTGGCCGCTCTTCGACGCGCTCAAGGGTCTGCCGCTCTGCGCCCTGCGCGGCGCGAACTCGAACCTTCTCAGCGAGGCGACTTTCGCCGAGATGCAGGAGCGCCGCCCCGACATGATCGCCGCGACCATCCCGGGCCGCGGCCACGTTCCCTTCCTCGACGAGCCCGAGGCGCTGACAGCGCTCGGCCGCTGGCTCGACATGCTGCGCGCGGAGTGACCCCCATGGACATCGACCGCATCCGCGCTGCCGCCGCGCGCCTCGACGGCCATGCCCGCCGCACGCCGCTCCTCTCCTCGCCCTTCCTCGACGAGATCGCGGGCCGTCGCGTTCTGGTAAAGCCCGAATGCCTCCAGCATACCGGCAGCTTCAAGTATCGCGGCGCCCGGTCCGCCCTCTCGGCGATGGACGATGCCGTCCGCGCCAGGGGCGTTCTCGCCTATTCCTCCGGCAACCACGCGCAGGGCGTCGCCCGCGCCGCTCAGGAATTCGGCGTGCCCGCGGTGATCGTGATGCCCGCCGACGCCCCTGCCCTCAAGATCGCCAACACCCGCAGCCTCGGCGCCGAGGTCGTGCTCTACGACCGCGCGACCGAGGACCGCAACGCGCTCGGCGCGCGGCTCGCCGAGGAGCGCGGGCTCTCCCTCGTCAAACCCTTCGACGACCCGGAGGTGATCGCCGGACAGGGCACCACCGGTCTCGAGATCGCGGAGGATGCAAGCGCGCTCGGCATCGAGAGCGCCGAGGTCCTGGTCTGCTGCGGCGGCGGCGGCCTCACCTCCGGGATCGCTCTCGCGCTCGAGGCGGACGCCCCGGGAATGCGCGTACGCCCGGTGGAACCACAGGGCTTCGACGATACCGCCCGGTCGCTCGCGAGCGGTGAGATCACCCCCCACGGCCAGCCCGAACGGGGGCTTTGCGACGCGATCCTGACGCCCGCGCCGGGGCAGCTCACCTTCCCGATCCTGAAGCGGCTTGCCGGTCCGGGACTCGCGGTCTCGGATGACGAGGCGATGCGCGCGATGGCCCTCGCCTTTCAGCGGCTCAAGATCGTCGCGGAACCGGGCGGCGCCGTCGCCCTCGCCGCCGCGCTCTTCCACGGGGACGCGCTCGAGGCGGACACGGTCATCGTCACCGTCTCGGGCGGCAACGTCGATGCGGCCACCTTCGCCCGCGCCCTCGACACGCTCTAGAGCGCGGCCCGCTCCAGCGCCGGGTAGCGGGCCCCGAGGGTGATCGCGCGGAACACGAAGGACAGGCTCATCGCCGCCCAGAGCCCGTGCATGCCGAAGGCCGGCATCAGCGCGAAGACGGCGGCGAAGTAGCCGGCGGCCGACAGCACCATCATGTTGCGCATGTCGCCGGTGCGCGTCGCCCCGATGAAGATGCCGTCGAGCATCCACGAGGCCAGTCCCAGCACCGGCGCCGCCACCATCCACGGAAGATACACCCGCGCCTCGGATTGCACGTCGGCATTGTCCGCCATCACGTCGATGATCCAGGGCCCGAAAGCCCAGAAGAACGCCGCGAGCCCGACGCTCACGATCAGCCCCCAGAGCGACGACATCCACGCCGCCCGCCGGAGCGCGACGATTGCGCGCGCGCCGAGCGCCTGCCCGACCATGGCCTCGGCGGCAAAGGCGAAGCCGTCGAGCCCGTAGGCGGTGATCTGCAGGAACTGCACGAGCACCTGCGTCGAGGCGAGCGTCACGTCGCCGAAATCGGACGCGAACATCAGGAACGACAGGAAGATCGATTGCAGCAGCAGCGACCGCACGAGGATGTCGGTGTTGACCTGCGCCATCCGGACGAGCTTCTCGCGGTCGAAGACTCGCGCCCAGTCGCGCCAGTCCGGCACCCGGAACGCCGCCCGGCAGAGCCAGAGACCGAGGACCAGCCCCGACCATTCGGCGATGAACGTCGCCACCGCGACCCCGTTCACGCCCCAGCCGAGCCCGAGCACGAACCACAGGTCGAGCACGATGTTGACGCCGTTCATCCAGACCTGCAGCACCAGGACCGCGCCGGTGCGCTCCTTGGCGATCAGCCAGCCGAGCAGACCGAAGATCGCGATCGCCGCCGGCGCCGACCAGATCCGGATCGCCATGTAACCGCGAGCCAGATCCTCCACCTCGGCGCTCGCCGGAGAGATCGCGAAGGCCGCCCAGAAAAGGAGGGGCTGGAGCACGATCAGCACCGCGCCGCCGCCGAGTCCGATCATCACCACGCGCGTCAAGATCGCGGCGACCTCGGCGCTGTTGCCCTGCCCCGCCGCCTGCGCGGCAAGGCCCGTCGTGCCCATGCGCAGGAACCCGAAGACCCAGTAGATCGCCGACAGGATCACCGCGCCGATCCCGACGGCGCCGATCGGTGCCGCGAGGCCCATCTGCCCGACGACGCCGGTATCGACCGCGCCGAGGATCGGCACCGTCGCGTTCGACAGCACGATCGGCAGCGCGATCTTCAGCACGCGCCCGTGGGTGATGTCCCGCGGCGCCGCGGCTTGCAGGACCTCAGCCATCGCCGCGCGGCATCAGGAAATGCGCGGCGCCCTGCGCGATGGGCCGGTCTCGGTTGTCCTGCCACGCCTCGGCCTGAACGCTCGCGTAGCGCCGCCCCGACCGCGTGACGCGGGCCCGGGCGTAGGAATCGCGTGGCAGGCCCGAGCGCAGGTAATCCACGGTGAAATCGATCGTCTTCGGCAGCCGCGGGAGCTGCCCCGCCTCGAGATCCGCCACCTCGATCTTACCCGATTCCACGTCTTCCCAGAGCCAGAGATAGGAGAGCGAGATGAGCGCCGTCACCTCGAGGAACGCAGCCGTCACCCCGCCATGGATCGCCGGCAGGAACGGATTGCCGATGAGATTCTCGCCGAAGGGCATTACGCCGGTCAGCTCGTCGCCGCGCCGGTCGAACCGGATCCCGAGGAAGTTGATGTAGGGCACGCCCCCGACGAGCGCGGTGAGAGCTGCATCGCGGCGCTGCTTGATCACCTGCACGGGTTCGGGCGGACGGCGGCTCATGAATTGCGCTCCACGGTGAACGCGCCCGCCGCGGTGGCGACGGGCCGGTCGCGGTCGTCATCGGTCGCGGTCGCCCGCACGAAGGCGACCGAGCGCGTGACATGGTAGCAGGTCGCCTCCGCCACGATGGTCTGACCCGGGACCGCCGCGCGCATGTAGTCGATGCGCAGATCGATCGTCGCCGTCCCCGCGGGCGCCTCGGGATGGCTCATTACCGCGGCGCCGCCGCAGGTGTCCATCAGCGCCGAGACCGCGCCGCCATGGATGACCCCGGTCTGCGGATCGCCGACGAACCGCTCGTCATAGGCCATCTCGATCCGCGCGAATCCGTCCGAGATCTCGGTGATCGTCATGCCGAGCGCGCGCGCATGGGGAATCGTCTCGATGAATTGCCGGGCGATCCGGGTCTTGTCCGCTGTCATGCATCACGTCCTGAAAGTCTCGGATCCGTTTCACCATGCCGGCACGCTCCCGGCAAGCCACCGCCGAAGCAGCCCCGGAGCGGCCATCGACCACGGCAGCCCCACCTTCCGCACAGAATATGGCGCGCAAGTAACCGCACGCTTCAGGGGAGCCGACCGGCAGCGCTCCGCGCGCAGTGGTTGCCGAGCCCGACCTGACCGCATAGATGGGGTGCGACTTCCCTGACGGAACCGGACATGACCGACGAGACACGCCTCAGTTTCAAAGAGATGTGCGCACGGTTCGACGTAACTCCGCGCACGTTGCGCTATTACGAGTACATCGAGCTCCTGCAGCCCGAGAAGGCCGGCCGGTCACGCTACTACGGCCCGCGGGAAATCGCGCGCATGACCCTGATCATGCGCGGCCGCCGCTTCGGCTTCCAGCTCGAGGACATCCGCCAATGGCTGCTGATCTACGAGAAGGAAGGCACCGAGGCACAGATGCGCGCCTGGATCGCGCTAGCCGACCGGCAGATGAGCGAGCTCGAGGACCAGCGCCGCCAGCTCGATGCCGCCATGGACGAGTTGCGCGCCCTGCGCGATGAAACCGCCGCCTCGCTCGAGGAAGACCCGAGCGAGGCATAACCCCCGAATCCGGCGAGACGCACCGCACTGTGGCGTCCGCTTCGCGGCCTGAAAACGTGACTCCCCCATCAAGAAAATGTCGCCTGACCCCAGGTTACCTTGATTGATGTTACGTCAACTACGGAGTGACGCGACGTATCGCTTACGTCAACTTCGGGCCCCGTTGTAGGACACACCCACGTGCTGCATCTCGCTGCGACCCTGCTGCGAATGAGCCAAGGAAAAAGATGACCGACGACGCCACCATGACGATCCGCGAGATGTGCGACGCCTACGAGGTGACCCCGCGGACCCTGCGATTCTACGAAGCCAAGGAGCTGATCTTCCCGATCCGTCAGGGTCAGAAGCGCCTCTTCACCCGGCGCGACCGCGCGCGGCTCAAGCTGATCCTGCGCGGCAAGCGCTTCGGCTTCAGCCTCGAGGAGATCCGCCAGCTTCTGGATCTCTACCACATGGGCGATGCGCAGGCGACGCAGATCGAGAAGACCTACGAGGTGGCCGAGGGCCGTCTCGCCGACATGAAGGCGCAGCGCACCGAGCTCGACACCGCCATCGCCGAGCTCGAGGAGCAGATGCGGTGGGGCGAGAAGATGCTCGCCTCGCTGAAGGAGCCCAAGCGGGCCGCCGAGTAACCAGAGCCGTTCCCGAGGGAGGAGACGACAATGCCGATCTACAACGCCCCCACGAAGGATATGGGCTTCGTCCTGCACGAGGTCCTCAAGATCCACGAAGCCGATATCCCCGGCTACGAGGAGCTTGACGCCGAGACCACCGCGGCGATCCTCGAGGAGGCCGGCAAGCTCTCCGAAAACGTCCTCGCGCCGCTCAACCCGGTGGGCGACAAGCAGGGCTGCACCCTCGAGAACGGCGTCGTGCGCACGCCGGAAGGCTTCAAGAACGCCTACGAGCAGATGCGCGCGGGCGGCTGGATGGGCCTCGACGCCGATCCCGAATACGGCGGTCAGGGCATGCCTTATGTCCTGAACATCGCCGTCGGAGAGATGTTCGTCTCCTCCAACATGGCCTTCAACATGTACCAGGGCCTGACGCACGGCGCCTACGCGGCGATCCACGCGCACGGCTCCGACGAGCAGAAAGAGACCTATCTGCCCAACATGGTGGACGGCATCTGGTCGGGCACCATGAACCTCACCGAGCCCCATTGCGGCACCGATCTCGGCCTCATCCGCACGAAGGCCGAGCCGCAGGACGACGGCAGCTACTCGATCACCGGCTCAAAGATCTGGATCTCGGCCGGCGAGCACGACCTCAGCGAGAACATCGTCCACCTCGTCCTCGCCAAGGTCCCCGGCGGCCCCGAAGGCGTGAAGGGCATCTCGCTCTTCATCGTGCCGAAATTCCTCGTCAACGAGGACGGCAGCCTCGGCCAGCGCAACGGCGTCTCCTGCGGCGGGCTCGAGGAGAAGATGGGCATCCACGGCAACGCCACCTGCGTCATGAACTACGACGGCGCCAAGGGCTTTCTCATCGGCGAGCTGCACAAGGGCATGCGTGCGATGTTCACCATGATGAACGAGGCCCGCCTCGGCGTCGGCCTGCAGGGCTACGCGCAGGGCGCCGTCGCCTACCAGAACGCGCTCGCCTTCGCGCAGGACCGCCTGCAGGGCCGCGACGTGACCGGCGCGAAGAACCCGGACGGCCCGGCCGATCCGATCATCGTGCATCCCGACGTGCGCCGGAACCTGCTGCACCAGAAGAGCTTCGTCGAGGGCGCCCGCGCCTTCGCCTTCTGGGGCGCGCAGATGATCGACCGCGCCCGCCGCAACGAGGACGCGGCGGCCGAGGGCATGATTTCCCTGCTGACCCCGGTCATCAAGGGCTTCCTGACCGACAAGGGCTTCGAGACGACCGTGCTCGCGCAGCAGACCCTCGGCGGGTCGGGCTTCACCCAGGAATGGGGGCTCGAGCAGTTCGTCCGCGATGCGCGCATCACCATGATCTACGAGGGCACCAACGGCATCCAGTCGCTCGACCTCGTGGGCCGCAAACTGGGCGCGGACGGCGGCAAGCACGTCATGGCCTTCTTCGACATGGTCAAGAGCTTCATCGCCGAGAACAAGGGCGCGGACGAGACGCTCGACGCGCAATTCTTCGAGCCGCTCAAGACGGCGTCGAAGGACCTGCAGGCGGCGGGCATGTACTTCATGCAGAACGGCATGAAGGCGCCCAACAACGCGCTCTCGGGCTCCTACGACTTCATGCACCTCTTCGGCCATGTCTGCCTCGGCCTGATGTGGTCCAGGATGGCGATCGCGGCGAAGGCGGCGCTCGACGGCGGCACCTCGGACGAGGCCTTCTACAAGGCCAAGCTCGCCACGGGCCGCTACTACATGGCCCGCCAGCTGCCCGAGACCGCAACGCTCCTGAAGCGGATCGAGAGCGGCGCGGACCCGGTCATGGAGCTCGACGCGGCGAGCTTTTGAGACCCGGGCGAGGCGAAACTCTCGGCTCCGGGACCGCGGTGCCAATCGGTGAGTGCCCGGGACAGCCTCGCAAGAGGTGCCGCGCGGGCCGCTCACATTCGCCGCGGCAGGCCTCGTTACGGCCGACTAGTCCGGCTTCCCGAGGAGGGAGCCGGACTGGCGAGACAGCTCGGGTGAGGACCTTTGGGAGGGGGCAAGCCGGTGAAGATAAATGCCCATAGAGCTCGATCCGGAGACGCTGCCCCGGCGTGGCGCGTCCCCGCGATCTCTCGCCGCCTCCGGCGGGAGTATTTCTGCCAAGAAGAAGGCGGACCGGACATCGAACCCTGTTGGTGCAGCGCGGGCAGCAGCCGGTCCACCCCGCCGGCCGGCACGGCCCTTGAACGGAACGCGGGCGGGCCGGCAGGGCTTCTCCTTGGACGGCCATCGGCTCTCCAGCCTGTACCGTATCCGTACGATTGCGCCCTCGAAGTTAAGACGTGCTTAGCGACACCGCGCCCCCGCTTCTTCTTGGCAAAAATACTCCCGCCGGAGGCATCCCGAAGACTCCACGGGCGCTCCGGAAAGGACATCGCATGACGCTCAAGCTGCACTGCTTCGGTGAATCCGGCCATTCCTACAAGGCTGCGCTCGCGCTCTCGATGCAGCGGCTCGACTGGGAGCCCGTGTTCATCGACTTCTTCAGCGGCGAGACCCGAGGCGAGGAATACCGGCGCGACGTCAACGAGATGGGCGAGGCGCCGGTGCTGGTCGACGGCGACATCCACCTCACGCAGTCCGCCGTAATCCAGCAATACCTGTCGGAAAAGACCGGCAACCTCGGCGGCGAGACCCCGGAAGAGTCGCGCGAGATCCTGCGCTGGCAGTTCTGGGACAACCACAAGCTCTCGAGCCAGGCGGGCATGCTGCGGTTCCTGATGAACTTCCTGCCCGAGAAGAAGCGCCCGGCAGAGGTGATCGACTTCACCAGGAACCGGCTCAAGGGCGCCTACCAGGTGCTCGACGCACATCTCGAGCCCCGCGACTGGATCGTCGGAACCGGCGTCACGAACGCCGATCTCACCTGCTGCGGCTATCTCTACTATCCCGAGCCCTTCGGCTTCGACCGCACCGACTGGCCCCATATCGACGCCTGGCTGACGCGGCTCTCCGAGCAGCCCGGCTGGGCGTCGCCCTACGATCTGATGCCGCGGGCCTTCCCGCCCGCGCAATGACTGCCGCGCGCCGACGCGCCCGCGAACTGACCAAGGAGGCACCATGACCGACGCCTATATCTACGACGCCATCCGCACGCCGCGCGGCAAGGGCCGCAAGGACGGCGCGCTGCACGAAGTGACCGCAGTCTCGCTCTCGGCGCAGGTGCTCAACGGGCTCCGCGAGCGCTCGGACCTGAACGGATACGATTTCGAGGACGTTATCTGGGGCAACGCCACCCAGGTCGGTGAACAGGGCGGCTGCCTTGCGCGCACCGCGGTGCTCGCCTCCGACCTCGACGAGCGCATCCCGGGCCTCTCGATCAACCGCTTCTGCGCCTCCGGCATGGAAGCCGTGAACCTTGCCGCCAATCAGGTGCGCGGCGGCGCCGGCGAGGCCTACATCGCCGGCGGCGTCGAGATGATGGGCCGCGTCGCGATGGGCTCGGACGGGGCCGCGATCGCCGTCGATCCGTCGGTGGCGATGTCGAGCTACTTCGTGCCGCAGGGCATCTCGGCCGACATCATCGCGACCGAGTACGGCATCAGCCGCGACGACGCCGACGCCTTTGCCGTCGAGAGTCAGAAGCGCGCCGCCGCCGCCTGGGAAGACGGGCGATTCGCCAAGTCGATCCTGACCGTGCGCGACGTGAACGGCCTGCCGATCCTCGATCACGACGAATACATGCGCCCCGGCACCGACATGCAGTCGCTCGGCGCGCTGAAGCCCTCGTTCAAGGACATGGGCGAGACCATGCCCGGCTTCGACAAGATCGCGATGCTGAAATACCCGCATCTTGCGGGCATCAACCACATCCACCACGCCGGCAACTCGAGCGGAATCGTCGACGGCGCCGCCGGCGTCATCGTCGCCTCGAAGGAATGGGGCGAGAAGCACGGGCTCAAACCCCGCGCGCGCATCAGGGCGACCGCCAAGATCGGCACCGACCCCACGATCATGCTCACCGGCCCCGTGCCCGCGACCGAGAAGATCCTCCGCGAGAGCGGCATGCAGATCGGCGACATCGACCTCTTCGAGGTGAACGAGGCGTTCTCGTCGGTTGTGCTGCGCTTCATGCAGGCCTTCGACGTCGACCACGGCAAACTCAACGTGAACGGCGGCGCCATCGCCATGGGCCACCCGCTCGGCGCGTCGGGCGTCATCATCATCGGCACGCTCCTCGACGAGATGGAACGGTCGGACCGCGAGACCGGCCTCGCCACGCTCTGCGTCGCCTCCGGCATGGGCGCCGCGACCATCATCGAGCGCGTGTAAGGGAGATCAAGACAATGACCGATTTCACCATGGACAAGGGCGCCGACGGCGTCGCTCTGATCACCTGGGACTGCGAAGGCAAGTCGATGAACGTCCTCTCGATGGAGGCCGGGAACCACCTCGAGAGCCTGATCGACGACGCGCTCGCCGACGACGCGGTCAAGGGCATCGTCATCACTTCCGGCAAGGACAGCTTCGCCGCGGGGATGGACCTCAACGCCATCGCCGCGATGAAGGACGCCGCCGGGGACAACCCCGCGCAGGGGCTCTTCGACGGCGTCATGGGCCTGCACCGCGTGCTGCGCAAGATCGAGCTCGCCGGGATGGATCCCAAGACCCAGAAGGGCGGCAAGCCCATCGCCGCCGCCCTGCCCGGCACCGCGCTCGGCATCGGGCTCGAGCTGCCGCTCGCCTGCCACCGCATCTTCGTCACGCCCGATCCCAAGGCCAGGATCGGCCTGCCCGAGATCATGGTCGGCATCTTCCCCGGCGGCGGCGGCACCACCCGCCTCGTGCGCAAGATGGGCGCGATGGCGGCCTCGCCCTTCCTGCTCGAGGGCAAGACGCAGGACCCGATCAAGGCGCAGAAGGCCGGCCTCGTGGACGAGGTCGTGGCCGATCCGGTCGGCGCCGCGAAGGAGTGGGTGCTGAAGGCGGGCGATGCCGACATCGTCAAGCCGTGGGACCAGAAGGGCTACAAGATGCCCGGCGGCGCGCCCTATCACCCGGCGGGCTTCATGACCTTCGTCGGCGCGAACGCGATGGTCCACGGCAAGACGCAAGGCGTCTACCCGGCGGCCAAGGCGCTGCTCTCGGCGGTCTACGAGGGCGCGCTCGTGCCCTTCGACACCGCGCTCAAGATCGAGGCGCGCTGGTTCACGCATGTGCTGATGAACCCGTCCTCGGGCGCGATGATCCGCTCGCTCTTCATCAACAAGGGCGCGCTCGAGAAGGGCGCGAACCGCCCAGATGTCGCCGACGAGCGGGTGAAGAAGGTCGGCGTCCTCGGTGCGGGCATGATGGGCGCCGGCATCGCGCTCGTCTCGGCTCAGGCCGGGATCGAGGTGGTCCTGCTCGACCAGTCGGTCGAGAACGCCCAGAAGGGCAAGGCCTATTCCGAGAGCTTCATGGACAAGGGCATCCAGAAGAAGAAGGCGACACCCGAGAAAAAGGACGAGGTGCTGGGCCGCATCACGCCCACGGACAACGTGGACGACCTCAAGGCGTGCGACCTGATCGTCGAGGCCGTCTTCGAGGACCCGAAGGTGAAGGCCGAGATGACGCAAAAGGTCGAGGCGGTGCTCGGCGAGGATGCGATCTTCGCCACCAACACCTCGACCCTGCCGATCACGGATCTCGCCAAGGCTTCGAAGCGTCCGGAGCAGTTCATCGGCATCCACTTCTTCTCGCCCGTCGAGAAGATGATGCTGGTCGAGATCATCAAGGGCCGCGAGACCGGCGACCGGGCCGTTGCCAAGGCGCTCGACTTCGTGCGCCAGATCCGCAAGACGCCGATCGTCGTGAACGACGCGCGCTTCTTCTATGCCAACCGCTGCATCATCCCCTACATCAACGAGGGGATCCGCATGGTGGGCGAGGGCGTGAACCCGGTGCTGATCGAGAACGCGGCGAAGCAGGTCGGCATGCCGCTCGGTCCGCTGCAGCTCGTCGACGAGACCTCGATCGACCTCGGCGCCAAGATCGCGCGGGCCACCAAGGCGGCGATGGGCAACGACTACCCGGACGAGGCGGTCGACGAGATCATCTTCTGGATGGAGGGCGAGGGCCGTCTCGGGCGCAAGTCGAACGCCGGCTTCTACGCCTACGACGAGAAGGGCAAGCGCGAGGGCCTCTGGGAGGGCCTGGGCCAGAAGTTCGCACTCGCGGACGAGCAACCCGACGTGACCGAGGTTCAGCACCGCCTCCTGTTCGCGCAGGCGCTGGAAGCCGTGCGCGCGCTCGAGGAGAATGTCCTCCTCGACATCCGCGAGGGCGACGTCGGCGCGATCCTTGGCTGGGGCTTCGCGCCGTGGTCGGGCGGCCCGATCTCGTGGCTCGACATCATCGACGCGCCCTTCGCGGCGGAGACCTGCGACCGGCTCACTGAAAAGTTCGGCAAGCGCTTCGAATGCCCGGCGCTCCTGCGAGAGCTCGCCGAGAAGAACCAGACCTTCTACGGCCGCTTCGCCCCTGCAGGCGCCGAAGCCGCCTGACCCGAACGAAGGCCGGGGGCTCTGCCCCCGGACCCCCGGAGTATTTTCGCCAAGAAGAAGAGCTAAGAGCCCCATCCGGGGCTCTTTTTTCGTCCGACCTCAACGAGACTCACGGAACCCGGTTCCGATTTCTCACGCGTGAACGATAGGTTCCGGCACGCGTGACCCTGACGTTGCCCTGTGGCATTGCCAAAGGACACCCCTCCTTCTTCTTGGCAAAAATACTCCCGCCGGAGGCGGTTCGACGTCAGCGGCCGGCAAGCCGGCGTCAGAAAAGAGACCCCTGCTCCGGCGCCTTGCCCTTCTGTGCCGCCTTCTTCGGCGGGCTGCCGCCGCCGAGGCGCAGACGGCCGTCATGGAACTCGATCTCGAGGCCCGAAGCGGCCTCGGCCGCGGCCTTTCCGGTCACCACATGTCCGTCGCCCCGCACGACCGCGTAGCCTCTCCGCAAGGTCTCGCGATAGCCCAGCGTCTCGCGGAGGCGGTCGAGCGCGTCGAGCCGGCTGCGCTGCGTGCGTGTCCCTTCGGCAAAAACGGCGTCGAGCCTGCGCGAAAGGTTTGCAAGCCGCTCCGCGCCCTGCCCGATCTCGGCACGGATCGCGCGTCCGCCGAGCCGGTCCGAGACGCGCCCGAGGCGCTCGCGTCTCGCCGCAACAAGGCGCAGATGCGCGGGAGCGAGGCGCGCGCTCCATTGCGAGACGCTCCGCGCGCCTTCGGTGGCACGGGCGCGGAGCAATCCGGGTCGCAGCGAGCCTGCCGCTTCGGTGAGCGCAAGCCTGCGGGTCTGCACGCCGCGGACAAGCGCCGCGGGCAGCCGCTCGGAGCTCCAGTCGAGCCGCTGGCGCGCCGCGTCGAGCAGCGTCTCGGGCCGCGGCAGCGCGCGGGAGAGGTCGCGCAGTCGCTGGCCGCGCACCTCCAGACGGTAATTCGCCGCCCGCGCCATCCGCACCTGCATCTCGCCGGTCCAGGCCAGCAGATCGCGGCGCACCGGCACCGCGATCTCGGCCGCGGCCGTCGGCGTCGGCGCGCGGCGGTCGGAGGCGAAGTCGATGAGCGTCGTGTCGGTCTCGTGGCCCACCGCAGAGATCAGCGGGATCTCCGACGCAGCGGCGGCGCGGACCACCACCTCCTCGTTGAAGCCCCAGAGGTCCTCGACCGACCCGCCCCCGCGCGCGACGATCAGCACGTCGGGCCGCGGCAGCGCTCCGCCCGGCGAGAGCGCGTTGAACCCGGCGATGGCGCGCGCGACCTCCGGCGCGCAGGCCGCGCCCTGCACCGCCACCGGCCAGATCAGCACCTTGCGCGGAAACCGCTCGCGCAGCCGGTGCAGGATGTCGCGGATCACCGCGCCCGAGGGGGAGGTCACCACACCGATCACCTCGGGCAGGTAGGGCAGCGGGCGCTTGCGCTCGGGGGCGAAGAGCCCCTCGGCCTCCAGCATCGCCTTGCGCTTCTCCAGCATTGCCATCAGCGCGCCCTGCCCTGCGGGGCGGATCTCCTCGATGACGATCTGGTATTTCGACTGGCCGGGGAACGTGGTCAGCCGCCCGATCGCGATCACCTCGAGCCCTTCCTCGGGCTGGGTCTCGACGCGCGCGGCGACGCCCTTCCACATCACGCCCGAGATGACCGACCGGTCGTCCTTGAGATCGAGGTAGATGTGCCCTGAGCGCGGCCGCGACACCCGTCCGATCTCGCCGCGGATGCGGACATGACCGAACTCGCCCTCGATCACCCGCTTCACCGCGCCCGAAAGCTCCGAGACGGTGAATTCGGGCGTGTTGCCGCCCTCGTCCTCGATCAGGTCCATGTCGCCTCCGCGCCCGTTCGCGCGCAGGGTAACGCCGCCGACGCCGGGGCGAAAGCCGGTCACGTCGTCTTGTGCGGCACCACCCCCGCCGCTAGGAGACGGGCGCAGGCAAGACGGAGGCCCCCATGAACATCCTCATCCTCGGTGGCGGCGGACGGGAGCATGCGCTCGCCTGGGCAGCGCTGCAGAACCCCAAATGCGACAAGCTGATCGTGGCGCCGGGCAACGCGGGCATCGCCGAGATCGCGACCTGCGCGCGGCTCGACATCGAGGATGGCGGCGCGGTCGCCGAATTCGTTGGCGAGAACAACATCGACCTCGTCATCATAGGCCCCGAGGCGCCGCTCGCCGCGGGCGTCGGCGAGCGGCTGCGCGAGGCGGGCCTCCTCGTCTTCGGCCCCTCCGCCGCCGCCGCGGAACTCGAGGCCTCCAAGGCCTTCACCAAGGAGATCTGCGCCGCTGTGGGCGCTCCCACCGCCGCCTATGCCCGCTTCGACAACGCTGGGGCCGCCCGCGCCCACATCCGCGCGCACGGCGCCCCCATCGTCGTCAAGGCCGACGGCCTCGCCGCGGGCAAGGGCGTCGTCGTCGCCGAGACCAAAGCGCAGGCGCTCGCCGCCATAGACGACATGTTCGGCGGCAGCCTCGGCTCGGCGGGCGCGGAAGTGGTGATCGAGGAGTTCATGACCGGCGAGGAGGCCTCGTTCTTCGTCCTCGTCGACGGCGAGACCTGCCTGCCGATCGGCACCGCTCAGGATCACAAGCGCATCGGCGAGGGCGACACCGGGCCGAATACCGGCGGCATGGGCGCCTATTCCCCGGCCCCCGTCATGACGCCCGAGGTCGAGGCCCGCGCGCTCCGCGAGATCGTCGAGCCCACCATGGCCGAGATGGCCCGCCGCGGCACGCCCTATTCCGGCGTGCTCTACGTGGGCCTGATGATCGAGAACGGTGCGCCGCGGCTCGTCGAATACAACGTCCGCTTCGGCGATCCCGAATGCCAGGTGCTGATGATGCGGCTCGGCGCGCAGGCGCTCGACCTCATCCATGCCTGCGCCGAGGGCCGGCTCGCCGAGGCCCGGGTGCACTGGGCCGAGGATCACGCGATGACCGTGGTGATGGCCGCCAAGGGCTATCCCGGCGCCTACGTCAAGGGCAGCGCGATCGGCGGCCTCGGGGACCTGCCCGAGGACAGCTGGCAGGTCACCTTCCATGCCGGCACCGCGAGAGACGGC
The DNA here is from genome assembly GCF_000521785.1 of Roseivivax halodurans JCM 10272. GTDB lineage: Bacteria > Pseudomonadota > Alphaproteobacteria > Rhodobacterales > Rhodobacteraceae > Roseivivax > Roseivivax halodurans. Next base: position 59,898 of record NZ_JALZ01000013.1, on the reverse strand, counting down.
GACCGCGTCGTCGCTGCGGGCGGCCGCGTGCTCAACTGCACCGCCCGCGGCACGACCCTGACCGAGGCGCGCGACCGCGCCTACGCGCTCGTCGATGCGGTCGACTGGCCCGAGGGCATGTTCCGCCGCGACATCGGGTGGCGGGCGCTCGGCTGAGCGCCCTGCCCCGCCGGTCAGTAGACCGACGCCATCCCCTTCGGCCGCATCGACGGCAGCACCGTCACCGAGGCCCCGTGAACCGCGCGCTCGTAGAGCTCGATCACGTCGTGGTTCAGCATCCGGATGCAGCCCGACGACACGGCGTGCCCGAGCTCCTCGGGAACGGCATCCCCGTGCACCCGGTAGAGCGTGTCCTTGCCGTTGCGGAAGAGATAGAGCGCCCGCGCCCCGAGCGGGTTGCCCGGGCCCGGATCCATCCCCCCGTTCGCGGCCGAATAGGGCTCGAGCTCGGGCTGCCGCGCGATCATGGTCTCGGGCACCTTCCAGCGCGGCCATTCGCGGCGGAATTGCAGCCGCGCGGTCCCTTCCCAGTCGAACCCCTGGGCGCCGACGCTGCAGGAATAGCGCATGGCCCGGTCGCGGCTCTCGACGAAGTGCAGCACCGCCCGGTCGGGATCTACGACGATGTCGCCGCGCGGCCGGTCCGGCCACGGATTTACGACCTCGCGCCGCCAGTGCTCGGGCGGCAAGGCAGCGGGATCGATCGCCGCAATCGGAAAAGGCTCATCCGTTATCGCACCGTAATGCGCGGGCAGGCTTCGGGTGGGCGGCGCCTCGGCCACCGATGGGATGGGGGCGGGCTCGGGACGGGCGCAGGCGACAAGGGCCGACGCCGCGCCGAGCGCGACAAAGCTTCTACGGTTCATATGGGGATCCTTCAGGGTCTGAACGGCTGGCGCGACCGGAGCGGTCGCGCGATTGTGGGTTCAGACCGGGCGGGGCGGATCTCGTGGCGGCGCATCGCCGCGCGACCGGGCCGGCCAGGCACCCTCCGCCACGAAATGTCCGGGGGCGAAGGTCGATGGATCCTCCACCCTTGCCGGATCGGACAGGACCGCCGGGGTGCAGGCCGCCCCGAGAGAGCCTGCAAGCCGGCACCGTTTTTCATGCGCCACCGAGGGGGCGGCGACCGCGGCGTCTTCGGCGGCTACGGAGACGGCCCGCGCCTGCGGCGGGAGATCGCGCGCGAGAGCGCCCCACGGCAGCAGGGCACCCATCAGAACGGTCGCAAGAACGAGGCGGATCAGTCGCATGGGACCTTTCTTATCCCGCCCCGTCGTCCGCGCCAGCCACGCTGACGCGCTTGTGACCGCCGCGCTCAGACCGTCAGGATGGTCGAGCCGGTGGTCTTGCGGGCTTCCAGCGCACGGTGCGCCTCCGCCACCTGGTCGAGCGGGAAGCGCTGATCGACGCGGATCTTCACCGCACCGCTGCCGACCTTCTCCATGAGCATCCGCGCCATCTCCTGACAGGTCTCGTGATCGGCGATATGGGTGAAGAGCGTCGGCCGCGTGATCTTGAGCGACCCCTTCGCGCCGAGCGTCGCGATCTCGAACGGCGGCACCGGCCCCGAGGCATTGCCGAAGGACATCATCATGCCGAGCGGCGCGAGGCAGTCGAGCGAGCCCATGAACGTGTCCTTGCCGACACCGTCCATGACCGCCTGCACGCCCTTGCCATCGGTCAGCTCGTTCACCTTCTGCACCCAGTCGGCATCGCGGTAGTTGATGCAGGTATCGGCGCCGTGCTCCTCGGCCAGCCGGCATTTCTCGTCCGTCCCAGCCGTCCCGATCAGCCGGATGCCCTCGGACTTCGCCCACTGGCAGGCGATGAGCCCGACGCCGCCCGCCGCGGCGTGAAACAGCACCGTGTCGCCGGGCCCGAGGGGCGTCGTGCGGTGAAAGAGGTACTGCACCGTCATGCCCTGGAGCATCATCGCCGCGCCGTCCTCGAAGGAGATCGCCTCGGGCAGCGGACAGACCTGAGTGGCGGGCATCACCCGCGCCTCGCAATAGGCGCCCGGAGGCGCCGAGGCATAGGCCGCGCGGTCGCCGGGCGCGAGATGCGTGACCCCCTCGCCCACCGCCTCGACGATGCCCGCCGCCTCCATGCCGAGCGCGTGCGGCATCTCCATCTTGTAGAGCCCCGTGCGCTGGTAGACGTCGATGTAGTTGAGTCCGCAGGCCTCGTGGCGGATGCGGATCTCGCCCGGTCCCGGCTCGCCCACCTCGCGGTCCACGACCTTGAGAACCTCGGGCCCGCCGGGCTCCTCGATGATCACCGTCTTTGCCATGTCTTGTCCTCCCTCGCTCACGCGACCTTCAAAACGATCTTGCCGATATGGTCCGACCCTTCCATCCGCGCATGGGCCTCCGCCGCCTTCTCGAGCGGGAATTCCAGATCCATGATCGGCCCCACCGTCCCCGCCTCGAGCAGCGGCCAGACATGCGCCTTGAGGCTCTCGGCGATCCGCGCCTTGGCCAGATCGCTCTGCGGCCGCAGCGTCGATCCGGTGATCGTCTGCCGTTTGGCCATCACCGGCGCGAAATTGATCTCGGCCTTCGGCCCCGACAGGAAGGCGATCATCACCAGCCGCCCCTCGACGGCCAGAGCCTGCAGGTTGCGCTTGATGTAGCCGCCCCCGACCATGTCGAGGATGAGGTTGGCGCCGCCTTCGGCCTTCAGAACCTCGACGAAGTCCTCTTCGCGGTAATTTATCGTACGTTCCGCGCCGAGTTCCTTACATTTCGTACATTTCTCGGGTGATCCGGCGGTGGTGAAGACCCGCGCGCCGAAATGCCGGGCAAGCTGGATCGCCGTCGTCCCGATCCCCGACGAGCCGCCGTGGCAGAGGAACGTCTCCCCCGCCTGAAGACGTCCGCGCTGGAAGACGTTGGACCAGACGGTGAAGTACGTCTCGGGCAGGCACGCCGCAAGCTTGAGGTCCATCCCCTTGGGAACGCTCAGACAATGCGCCGCCGGCGTGACAGCGTACTCGGCGTATCCGCCCCCCGGCAGAAGCGCGCAGACCTCGTCTCCGACCTCGAGATCGTCGACACCCGGCCCGACCGCGGCAATCTCTCCCGCCGCCTCGAGCCCGGGCAGATCGCTCGCCTCGGGCGGCGGCGCGTACATCCCCGCCCGCTGCAACGCATCAGGCCGGTTCACGCCGGAATAGGCAATCTTGATAAGGACTTGGCCATGACCCGGAGCCGGTATCTCGCGCTCCGCTGGCTTCAGGACCTCGGGCCCGCCGGACTGGCTGATTTCCACCACTCGCATCGTCTCGCTCACCGCTCGTCTCCTCGTTCTCTTTCACGCCACACCGACAAGCCGTGACCCTCGTCACGTCACCGCGCCACCGTATGCGCTTGTTATCAGGAAGTTTTACTGCCGCTGCTGCCCGGGAATATCGTCCCGCGGCTTCGGACGCCGCCCGACGAACCTGTTCGGCAGGTCCATCAGCTTTCCCATAAACGGCACTTTCCGCACACTCGCCTTGGCCGTCTCGATCCGCATCACGTCGTCGATCCTCCGGTCGAGAAACGACCACGTCTCGTGACTTCCGGGCGAATCGTCCCCCAGCCAATAGAGCACGGTCGAGGAATAGACCCCCGAGAGCGTCGCCCGCTTGGTGTACCAGTTGAAATCCTCCGACGTGTCGCCGAGCGCGGTCCAGATCGCATCCGCCGTGTTCCACAGCGCCCGCGTTCCGTCCGCCGCGTACATCGGCAACGAAAACAACGTCATGCCGCGTCGAACGGCCTCCCTGTCCTCGCTCGCCTCGATCCGGGTCCGGACCGCGCGGGCGACCTTGTCCCGGTATCGCAGGCCGTCGAGCGACATGGACTGGAGCCGCTCCACCATGCGCCGGTCGCCCCGCGCATGGAAAGCGAGTGCGAGGTCCACCGCGCCTCTCGGGAAGAGTCCGCGCGCCACGGCGGGCGCGACCCCGGCATCCTCGGCAGCGGCGCGAAAGGTCGTCTCGGACCAGCCGTCGAACGGCACGTGCATCAGCGCCGCATCGATCAGCGCATCCTTCGGATCTTCTGTCATCTTTCGCTCCTCTGGCCTCGCTTCGGGTGCCCGGGCCGGGCACTGGACAAGCTAGCGATGCTTTGCTATACGGCCACCTCCTGCATTTCCTTGCAACTCCAACTCAGAAAGGTGGTGACAACCACATGCAGGTTAGCGTTCGCGACAACAACGTCGATCAGGCCCTCCGGGCCCTGAAGAAGAAGCTCCAGCGCGAAGGCGTCTTTCGTGAAATGAAGCTCAAGCAACATTTCGAAAAGCCGTCTGAGAAGAAAGCGCGCGAGAAGGCCGAAGCGATCCGCCGTGCCCGTAAACTGGCACGCAAGAAGGCGCAGCGCGAAGGCATGCTCTGAGGAGCGGCACTTCCGAACAGCGATGAGAATGACGACCCCCGGGGCGGATGCCTTCGGGGGTTTTACTTTGTCTGCTCAGCGGGTTGTGGCTCGCCCCGTCCTGCGGGCGAGCCAGACCTCGAGCAGCACGAACGCGTCGTAGATCAACACCGCGAAGAGCCCGACGATCAGGCCGCCCTGCAGAACGAAGGCGGTGTTGTTGGTCAGAAGGCCCGCAATGATGACCTCTCCCAACGTCGAGGCAGCCACGGTCGAGCCGATCGTCGCGGTGCCGAGCGAGATCACGACCGACAGCCGCACGCCCGTGAGGATTACCGGCAGGGCGAGCGGAAGCTCCACCTGCCATAGCCTCTGCGCCCGGGTGAGTCCCATGCCGCGGGCGGCGTCGAGCGTTGTCTTAGGCAGCGTCGCGAAGGCAGTCATGGCGTTCTCGAAGACCGGCAGCAACCCGTAGAGGAAGAGCGCCACCAGCGTCGGCCCTGACCCGAAGCCAAGAGCGGGTACGGCCAGCGCCAGCACCGCAACCGGCGGAAAGGTCTGGCCGACATTGGCGATGGTGCGCGACAGCGGTCGGAATGCGGCCCCACCGGGGCGCGACACGGCAATCGCCAGCGTGACCGCCACGATGGTCGCCGCGGCGCAGGCGATGGCGACAAGCGCGAGATGCGACATCGCAAGCGACAGGATCGAGGTGCGGGTGTAGATCGCTTGCTGCGGTGTCGGTGCGACGGGGGCAAAGACCGGGCGGAACGCCTCGGGCACGGTGACGAGGGCGACCACCAGCGCGAGGATGACACCGCGCAGGACAAGACCGGGCCATGACGTCATTCCGGCCGCTCTGCCCGGGCGCGGATCGCGTCCATGGTCACCCGTCCGACCACCTCGCCATCCCGCTCCACGGGGAGCGCGTCACGGGCGGACCAGAGCCCCATCGCGAGCGCATCGCGGAGGCTTGCAGTCGCGGCCACGGCCGGACCCTCCGCATTTCCCTCCTCCATCGCGTCAGCGACCGGGATCAGCGCGAGCAGGCGGATGGGCCGCTCGTTGTCGCCAACCATCTCGGCAACGAAGTCCGAGGCCGGGCGCGAGACGATCTCCTCGGGAGGGGCGTATTGGACGAGTTTGCCCCCATCCATCACCGCAACCCGGTCGCCGAGCCGGATCGCCTCGTCCATGTCGTGGGTGACGAGCATGATCGTCGAGCCGAGCTGGCGCTGGATGCGGCGCAGATCCTCTTGGGCCCGCGCGCGAATGATTGGATCGAGTGCACCGAAGGGTTCGTCCATCAGCATGAGATCGGGTCGGGACGCGAGCGCACGGGCGACGCCGACGCGCTGCTGCTGACCGCCCGAGAGTTCGTGGGGAAAGCGGTCGCGGAAGGCGTCCGGCTCCATCCCGAACAGCTCCAGAAGCTCGTCCACGCGCGCGCGGATGTCCTTCTTGGACCAGCCGAGCAGCCGCGGCACGGCACCGATGTTGCGGCCGACGGAATGGTGCGGGAAGAGCCCGTGCCCCTGGATCGCGTAGCCGATGCGGCGGCGCAGCTTGTAGGGGGCCATGTCGGCGGTGCGCTCGCCGTTAATGCGGACCTCGCCCGAGGACGGCTCCACCAGCCGGTTCACCATACGCAGGAGCGTCGTCTTGCCCGAGCCGGAGGTGCCGACGATGGCGGTGATCGAGGAGGTCTCGACCGTCATCGACACCGCGTCGACCGCGCGGGTCTCGCCGTAGATCTTGGTGAGTGCGTCGATCTCGATCATGCGCTTTCCTCGGGGATCTTTCGGGTGGCATCGACGAGGATGTCCATGACGACGCCTGCAACGATGGCGAGCAGTACCGTCGGCAGCGCGCCGAGCAGGATGAGGTCCGTCGCGGTCTGGTTCAGCCCCTGAAAGACGAAAGTGCCATAGCCCCCGCCGCCGATGAGCCCCGCGATCACTGCGAGGCCGATATTCTGGACGAGCACGATCCGGATGCCCGCCAGCATGACCGGTAGCGCGAGCGGCAACTCGACCGTGCGCAGACGTTGCGCCACCGTCATGCCCATCCCGCGCGCCGCCTCCTGCGCCGCGCGCGGCACGGCGTCGAGACCGGCGACCGTGTTCGAGACGACGGGCAGAAGCGAATAGAGAAGCAGCGCGACAAAGGCCGGGGCGAACCCGATACCGGCGATACCGAGAGACCGTGCCCCCGGCACCGTCGCACCCACCCATCCAAGGATCGGGATCATGATCCCGAACATCGCCAGCGACGGGATGGTCTGAAGCAGGCTCAATGTCGGCAGCGTCGCGGCGCGGAGCGAGGCCCGCCGGTGGCACAGGATCCCGAGCGGGAAGCCGATGAGCGCCGCCGCCCCGAGAGAGCCGAATGCAAGCCAGAGATGGCGTATCGTCTCGGCCCGGAAGCTCGCCGCGCGCGCACGGTATTCCTGCATGGTCGAGATATCGGCCAGAAGACCCGAGGCCAGCACCGCCGCAAGCGCGCCAAGGAGCACAACGAGAATAGCCGCGCGCGCGGACGGGCCGGGCTTCAGCGCCGAGAGCGCGTCTGCCATCAGGAGCGTGAGCGCGAGGAGCAGCATCCAGACGCCTGCCCCGGGCGCAACACGCGCGAGGTCAAGCGCATCGGCGAGCAGCGCCTCTGCGGAGGCGGAGAGCAGTGCCAAAAGCCCGGCGAGGCCGACGAGGCTGCCTCCGAAGCGCGGCCAGGGCCGATCTGTCGCCAGACCGATGATCAGACCTCCGAGGATCGCGGCGATACAGAAGGCCGCGGCACCGGGCGGGACGGCTGCCCATGCCGCCACTCCCTCCCCCAGAACGATGCGGTTCTCGCGAAAGGTGACGAAGGGCAGCGCAAGCCCCGCGCCACCGATCGCGGCGAACAGGAGCCCCGTCGGCGATACCGAGCCCGCGGCGCGCTTCATGGTTGCCTCGGTCACGATCCGTCGAGCACTCCGGCTTGTGTCAGGTAATCGCGGGCGACCGCCTCGGACGGCTCGCCGCCGACCTGGATGCGACCGTTGAGTTCCTGCAGAGTTTCAAGGTCGAGGCTCGTGAAGATCGGGTTCAGCACCTGTTCGATCTCCGGATATTCCTCGAGGATCTCGGCCCGCACGATCGGCGCCGGCTCATAGACGGGCTGCACGCCCTGATCGTCTTCCATCACCTTGAGCCCGGTTGCCGCGACGCCTCCATCGGTGCCGTAGACCATGGCCGCGTTAACGCCCGACGTGCCGCGTGCGGCGGCCTGGATCGTCGCGGCGGTGTCGCCACCCGACAGGATCACGGTCTGGTCCTCGGAAAGCTCGAACCCGTAGGTCTCCTGCATTGCGGGCAGAACGGCCGGCGAGGAGACGAATTCGGTCGATGCCGCGAGCTTCACCTCGCCGCCCTCCGAGACCCACGCGCCGAAGTCGGACATGGTAGAGAGCTCGTTCTCCTCGGCCACGTCGCCGGTCACCGCGATTGCCCATGTGTTGTTCGCCGAGGCCGGCTCCAGCCACGTGACGTCGTTTTCGGCATCGAGCTCCTTGGCCCGGGCGTAAGCCTCCTCTGCGTTCTTCCAGAGGTCCTTGTCGGCCTCGTTGAAGAAGAACGCCGCGTTGCCGGTGTATTCGGGGTAGATGTCGATCTGGCCCGACAGGATTGCCTCGCGCACGACCTGCGTGCCGCCGAGCTGCAGGCGGCGCGTCACAGGCAGATCCGCGTCCTCGAGCGCCAGCGCGATGATATTTCCGAGGAGGCCCCCCTCAGTGTCGATCTTGGACGACACGACGATGTCGGCATGGAGCGGGGCGGCGAACGCGAATGTGGCGAGCGCGGCGGCGAACGGCGTACGGATCATGGTGTGTCTCCCCCGGTACGGTGCGTGCAATCTTCGCAACGGACCTAGGGTGCGGGACGCTCTCGGCCACGGAGGATGTGGAAAATCAATGGCCGCCGACGAGATCAGGCCGCGGCCCGGCGTGACGCGCGCTTAGTTGCCCAGAGGCGCCGCGCAAAGGCCACTATGAAGACCGTGGTGAGGATCAGCACGACCGTCGGCGCGGGCGCGCTGTCGATCCAGAAGCTCAGGTAAGTGCCAGCGGACATCGACAAGGCGCAAACGACAATCGAGACAGCGAGCATTGCGCCGAACCTGCGGACCGTCAGGAACGCGATCGCGCCCGGGGCGATGAGAAGCGCAACGGCAAGGATGAGGCCCGTTGCGGACAAGGTCGCAACGACGGTGAGGGACAGGATAGACAGAAGCGCGTAGTGCAGGAATGCGACGGGCAGGCCCGACGCCTTTGCCTGCGCCGGATCGAAGGCGTGCAACAGAAAGTCTCGCCATTTCAGCAGCAGGACCAGCGCAACCGCGGCGGAGATGAGCCCCGCTGTCCAGAGATCCCGCGGCCCCACGCCCAGCATGTTGCCGTAGAGGATATGGTCGAGGTGCTGGGTCGTGTTCACCTGGGTATAGAGAACGATCCCGAGACCGAACATGCCCGAGAAGACGACGCCCATCACGGTGTCGCGCTTCACCCGGGAATTCTCGGCGAGATAGCCCGTCAGGAGCGCGCAGCCCATCCCGGCCGCGAAGGCCCCTAGGATCAGCGGCAGACCGGTGATCCAAGCGAGCACGACGCCGGGAAGGATCGCGTGACTGACCGCATCGCCCATCAGGGCCCAACCCTTGAGGACAAGGAAGCAGGACAGGAGCGCCGTCGGCACCGCCACGATGAGCCCGATCAGAAAGGCGTTCTGCATGAACGGGAATTGAAACGGCAGGAGGAGATCGAAGCTCATTCCGCGGGCTCCTGCATGGGCGCGGTTCGGGCCAGCGTATCCGCAGCGCGGGCGCGCGCTGCGAGCAATCCGTGTTTCGGAGCGAAGACGAACGCGGCGAGGAAGATCAGCGTCTGCAGACAGACGATGATCCCACCCGTCGCGCCGTCGAGGAAGAAGCTCGCATAGGCACCGATGAAACTCGTTCCCGATCCGATCGCAACCGAGAGCGCGAGAAGCCGCGGGAAACGGTCGCAAAGGAGGTAGGCGGTCGCCCCCGGCGTCACCACCATGGCGATGACGAGGAAGGCACCCACGGTCTGCATGGCGGCCACTACGGCCAGCGAAAGGAGCGTGAAGAACAGGACCTTGAGCCGTCCGGGCCTGAGGCCGATGGAACGGGCATGCGTCTCGTCGAAGAATACCGCAAGAAGATCTTTCCATTTGAGCAGAAGCACCGCCAGCGAGCCGATCCCGATGATCGCCAGCTGCAGCGTGTCCGCGGGGGTGATCGCGAGGATGTTGCCCATGGTGATGGTCTGCACGCTGACCGCCATGGGGTTCAGCGAGACGAGGAACAGGCCGAGGCCGAAGAAAGCGGTGAAGATGAGACCGATGATCACGTCGACCTTGAGGCCCGATCGCTCCGAGAGGACAAGCATCGTGCCGGCGGCGAGGCCCCCCGCGATGAAGGCGCCAAGGGCGAAGGGCAGTCCGAGCATGTAGGCTCCGGCGACGCCCGGCACGACGGAATGGGCCAGCGCGTCTCCGATCAGCGACCATCCCTTCAGCATCAGATAGGCGGACAGGAACGCGCAGACCGCGCCGACGAGAGCCGAGACCCACATCGCGTTCGTCATGTAGCCGTAGGTGAAGGGCTCCAGAAGGACGATCACGATCCGTCCCCGCTTGTCTGCTGCCGCTCGCCATAAGTTACCAGCGGCCGCTCGTCGTCCGTGAAGATCGACACTGAGCGCGCATCCGCGTCGTGATCCGCGTGCAGGGCTTCCCCGCCGAGTGTGAATTGTCGCAGGACACCGCCGAAAGCCGCCTCGAGATTGCGCTTGGTGAAGACGTCCCGGGTGAGGCCATGGGCAAGCACGGTGCCCTTCACGAGCACCGTCCTGTCGCAGAATTCGGGAACCGAGCCGAGATTGTGGGTCGAGACCAGCATCACGCGACCTTCCGCCCGCAGATCCCGCAGGAGGGCGACGATCTGCTCCTCGGTTGTGACGTCGACACCGGTGAAGGGTTCGTCGAGCAGGATCACCTGCCCCTCCTGCGCCAGGGCCCGCGCCAGAAAGACGCGCTTACGCTGCCCGCCCGACAGCTCGCCGATCTGGCGGTGCCGGAACTCGGACATGCTCACGCGTTCGAGCGCCACGTCGACCGCCGCCCGGTCCGCGGGCTTCGGCCGCCGCAGAAAGCCCATGTGCCCGTAGCGGCCCATCATCACCACGTCCTCGACGAGGACCGGAAAGGCCCAGTCGACCTCTTCGGCTTGAGGCACATAGGCGACGAGGTTGCGCTTGAGCGCCTCGGTCACCGACATGCCCAGCAGGCGGATCTCTCCGCGCGCCACGGGCGCGAACCCCATGATAGCCTTGAAGAGCGTGGACTTGCCCGCGCCGTTCACACCAACGAGCGCGGTGATCGTGCCCTTCGGAACTGCAAAGCTCGTGCCGTTCAACGCGGTGTGGCCGTTGCGGTAGGTGACGGCGACGTCCCGCGCGACGATGCCCTCGTCTGCCTGCACCTGGCCCGTATCGGCGAACCTGTCGAGCATCACGACCCATCCCGCGATGCGAGCCCGTCGGCCACGGTCGTCGCGGTCACCCGGAGGAGGTCGAGATAGGTCGGCACCGGGCCTCCCTCCTCGCTCAGGCTGTCAACATAGAGGATGCCGCCGAATTCGGCTCCCGTTTCGCGCGCTACCTGCTCGGCCGGACGGGTCGAGACGGTGCTTTCGCAGAAGACCGCCGGGACGTCATGCTCCCGCACGCCGTCGATGACGGTCCTCACCTGCTGCGGCGTGCCCACCTGGTCGGCGTTCATGGGCCAGAGATAGAGCTCCTTCAGCCCGAAATCCCGGGCGAAATACGAGAACGCCCCCTCGCAGGTGACGAGCCAGCGCTGGCTTTCGGGGATCGACGCGATCCGGTGTCTTACCGGCTCGAGCGTCGCCCTGATCCTGCCCTTGTATGCGTCGGCGTTGGCCGCATAGACCTCGGCGCTGCCCGGATCGATCTCGCTGAGCGCGGATGCAATGTTGTCGACGTAGACGAGCGCGCTGTCGAGACCCATCCAGGCGTGCGGGTTCGACTGCCCCTCGTAGGCGCCTTCCGCGATCGGGATCGGCGCGATGCCGTCCGAGACCGTGGCCGATGGCACATCGCCGAGATTCGACAGGAACTGCTCGAACCAGAGCTCTAGGTTCAGGCCGTTCCAGAGGATCAGATCGGCATCCTGCGCCGCGACGATGTCGCCGGGCGTCGGCTCGTAGCCGTGGATTTCGGCGCCGGGCTTGGTCACCGAGACGACCTCCGCCTCGCCGCCCGCCACGTTGCGCGCCATGTCCGCGATCACCGTGAATGTCGTCACCACCTTCGGCTTGTCCTGCGCATGCGCGGCTGCCGCCGGCAATCCTAGGAGCAGCGACAGGACGAGCGGTCGGATCTTCAGCATTCTGTTCCACCTGCGGGAGTTGTTGCGACTGGTTCGCAATACTGAAGTTGGAATGAGAACGGTTTGCAAGTAATTCAAGATCCGTGCGTCAACGTTTTCGTGCTTTGCCTGTCCAGGACGTGCCGAAGAGTGCTTCCGGCGGCGCGGCGCCGGTGCGCTTGGATGTTTTCACAGCCATTGCGGCAAGCTTTGAATTTTCAGGGGTGCCGGCTTGAATCACCGTGGTGCCTTGCTGTTCCCCGTCGCAGCCCGCCGCTACTCTGCATCCGCGCGCTCGACACGACCTGTCAGCCGGAGGTTTCAGGGCTCGCAAACGGATAGTGTCGACGGAGCTGCTTTCGGCGACGGGGCGGGGTCCGGCATGGCGACCGGCCCGGTAGATTGCCGGTCCCATCGCATGTCATTCGGTATCTGGGTGGTAGCGGCCGGGGCAGCACCTCCTCCCGTGCGGAGGGGGCGAGCTTCAACAACGGACCGGGCCAGCGCACGCCCAAAATTGGCGTATCGTTCCGTGAGTGCGGGCCCAACTTGCGTCGGACCCGTAGGAGGCTAGTGTCGAAGAGATCGGCGGAACCTGTGCGGGGGATCAGCGGGGCCGACTTGCGCCGAAACTGCCCTGAATTCGTTTACAACCGGTAAAGAAGTCTGGCGCGAACGAAAAAGGCCCGACGCATCTGCCGAGCCTTTCCAGTTTGTCGATCTGGCCGTTCAGCCGATCAGATCGTTCAGCGTCGCCGACGGTCGCATCACCTTCGCGGTCTTGTCCGCATCCGGGTGGTAATAGCCGCCGATATCCGCCTTAGACCCCTGCGCTTCTGCAAGCTCCTGTGTGATCTTGTCGGCATTGGTCTTCATGGCATCGGCGATCGGCTTGAAATGCGCCGCGATGTCGGCATCGTCGGTCTGTGCCGCCAGCGCCTCGGCCCAGTAGAGCGCGAACCAGAAATGGCTGTCGCGGTTGTCTGGCTGGCCCACCTTGCGCGAGGGCGAGCGGTCGTTGTCGAGCACGCCCTGCGTCGCCGTCTCGACTGCCTTGCCGAGCACTCGCGCCTTCTCGTTGCCCCGCTGGTCGGCGAGGAATTTGAGGCTCTCGCCGAGCGCACAGAACTCCCCGAGAGAATCCCAGCGCAGGTGGTTCTCTTCCACCAACTGCTGGACGTGCTTCGGTGCCGACCCGCCCGCGCCGGTCTCGAAGAGCCCGCCGCCATTCATCAGCTTCACGATCGAGAGCATCTTGGCCGAGGTGCCGAGCTCGAGGATCGGGAAAAGATCCGTCAGATAGTCGCGCAGCACGTTGCCGGTGATCGCGATGGAGTTTTTACCCTTCCGGATCGTCTCGATGGTCTGCCGCGTCGCCTCCCGCGGGGCCATGATCTTGAACTTGTCCGCGACGCCCTTCTCCTCAAGGATCGGCTTCACGAACTTGATGAGCTCGGCATCATGCGCGCGGCTTTCGTCGAGCCAGAAGATCGCCTCGCAGCCCTCGGCCTTCTGACGCTCGATGGCGAGCTTCACCCAGTCCTCGATCGGTGCCTTCTTGGCCGAGGCCGACCGCCAGATGTCGCCCGCCTCGACCTCGTGCTCGTGCAGCACGTCGCCATTGGCAAGCACCAGCCTCACCTTGCCTGCGCTCGGGATCTCGAAGGTCGTCGGGTGCGAGCCGTATTCCTCGGCCTTCTGCGCCATCAGGCCGATGTTCTGCACCGTACCGCAGGTCGTCGGGTCGAGCTGGCCGCTTTCCTTGAAGACCTTGATCGTCTCGTCATAGACCGGCGCGTAGGAATTGTCGGGGATCACGCAATTCACGTCGTGCTGCCCGTCGTCCGGCCCCCAGCCCTTGCCGCCGGCGCGGATCACCGCGGGCATCGACGCGTCGATGATGACGTCGGAGGGCACGTGCAGGTTGCTGATGCCCTTGCCACTGTCGACCATGTACATCGGCGGACGCTCGGACATAACTTTGTCGATCTCGGCGCGGATCTCGTCGCCCTTGCCGGTGTCGTCGAGCCGCGCGAGCATGTCCTTGATGCCGGAATTCGGGTTCACGCCAGCGGCCTTCAACTCGTCGCCGTATTTATCGAAGACGGGTTTGAGGAACTCCTTCACCGCGTGACCGAAGATGATCGGGTCCGAGACCTTCATCATCGTCGCCTTCATGTGCAGCGAGAAGAGGACGCCCTCTTCTTTGCTCTTCTCGATCTCCTCGGCAAGGAAGGCGTCGAGCTTCTTGGCGCTCATGAAGGTCGCGTCGACGACGGTGCCTTCGGGAAAGGACACGCCGGACTTGAGCTCGGTCACTGTGCCGTCGGCGGCCACGTGCTCGATCTTCGCGTCGCCTGCCTGGGCCGCGGAGAGGGTCGCCGAAACTTCGTTCGAGTAGAAATCGCCTCCGGACATCGACGCGACGCGCGTCTTGCTGTCGCTCGACCACTCACCCATCGAATGGGGATTGTTCATCGCGAAGCGCTTCACGGCCCCGGCGGCGCGGCGGTCGGAGTTGCCCTCGCGCAGGACCGGGTTCACCGCCGAGCCCTTGATCGTGTCGTAGCGGGCGCGGACTTCCTTTTCCTCGTCCGAAGACGGCTCCTCGGGATAGTCGGGAATGCCGTAGCCCTGCCCCTGCAGCTCCTTCACCGCGGCGACAAGCTGCGGGACGGAGGCCGAAATGTTCGGCAGCTTGATGACGTTGGCCTCGGGCTCCTTCACGATCCGGCCGAGATCCTTGAGGTCGTCGGACTGGCGCTGGTTCTCGGACAGGTAATCCGGGAAGGTCGCGAGGATCCGTCCCGCAAGCGAGATGTCCTTGAGCCCGATGCTCACACCGGCGGCGTCCGCGAAGCTGCGGATGATCGGCAGCAGCGAGTACGACGCCAGCTCGGGCGCCTCGTCCACCTTGGTGTAGATGATGTCGGGAAGATTCGGATCAGACATGTCTCTCAACGCCCCTCATGTTCGTGTCGCGACCCCGCTTACCCGAGTGCGTGGCCGGGGTCCACAGACCCCGCTCCTGCACCCGTCGACCACAGTTCCGTCAGCTGCTGTCGTCAATGTGCGATTCAGCCTTCCAGCGTAAGGAAAGGCCTAGTAGGCACGCGGCCGTCACCGATCCCCGCCAAGAAACGCGCCTACCCCGCCCATGATCCTGCGCAGTCTCGCCTCCGTCGCCGCCCTCCTTCTCGGCTCAGCCTTTCTGCTCTTCGCCGGGGGGATGAACGGGCTTCTCCTCCCCATCCGCGGCGAGATCGAAGGCTTCACCGCCTTCTCGCTCGGCCTTCTCGGTACCGGCTGGGCAATCGGCTACGTCGCGGGCTGCGTCGCGACACCGTGGCTCGTGCGCCGCGTCGGACACGTGCGCGCCTTCGGCGCCATGTGCGCGCTCGCTGCGATCACGGTGCTGGCGTCGCTCCTGTTCCTCACGCCTTGGGTGTGGATCCCAACCCGAGGCATTTCGGGCTTCTGCTTCGCCGGGGCCGCCATGATCGTCGAGAGCTGGCTGTCGGAACGCGCGGACAAGAATGCGCGCGGCCGCATCTTCGGCGTCTACACGATGGTGAACCTCGCCGCGACGACGCTCGGGCAGCTTGCCCTGACGCTCGGCGATCCGTCGGGCTTCGTGTTCTTCGTCGTCGCGGCCATGGTCTATTGCCTCGCCCTTCTGCCGACCGCGGTAAGTGCCTCCCAGACCCCGGCCCCGCTGACCTCGGTCTCCCTCGACCTGCCGGCACTCTGGCGGAATTCGCCGATCGCGGTCTTCTCGGTCTTCATGGTTGGCACCTCGAACGGAGCGTTCGGCGCCCTTGCGGCCGTCTACGCCTCGCGGCTCGGTCTGACACTCGACGAGGTTGCGATCTTCGCCTCGGTGCCTCTTGTCGCCGGCGCGCTGGCCCAGGTGCCCGTTGGCGCGCTGTCGGACCGGTTCGACCGGCGGATCGTGCTGATCGTCGTGGCGCTGCTCGGCCTTGTGGCGGATGCCAGCTTCATCGCCGGGATATTTACCGCGACACAGACCATCCTGATCGCCTCCGCGGTCTTCGGAGCGGCGGTCTTCTCCATGTATCCGGTGATCGTCGCTCATGCCAACGACCACGCGGCCGAGGGCACGGGGCTCCAGGTCTCGGGCGGGTTGCTCTTCGTCTTCGGGCTCGGTTCCATCGTCGGCCCGTCCGCCGCAGGCCTTGCCATGACCTCGCTCGGCAGCTCCAGCCTCTTCTGGATCACCGGCGGAGCCCATGGGCTTCTGGTGCTCTTCGCGCTCATCCGACTGCGCGCACGCGCCGCGGTTCCGCAAGACGAGAAGATCGCGTTCAAGGCCTCGCCTCTCACCCGCTCGACCACACCGCAGACGGCGGCGCTCGCGCGCAAGAGCCGCGGCGGGCCGCGTCTCAAGGGATCCGCACGCGGCTGGGGAACTCTCAGGACGGACCAGAGCTAGAACGCGCCGCCTCGCGGCGACAACAATGTGGGACGCACCTTAAGAGTGGTCCATCCCTCGGGCCGATCGCGAACATGGTCGTCCCGCCCTTAACGGCCTGCGCGGCCGAGCGCGGCCATCCGCGAGAGACCGCGCCTTCGTGCCTTGGCCGATCCCTCGACCATACCGAACAATGTCCAGCGCACCGGCTTGATGCCCACGAAGTGCAGGATGTTGCGGTCGAAACTCCGCAAGGAATGCGCGCCGTACCAGAGCCGGTAGAACGGCGCGGGCATGCCCATCGTCACCACAATCCGCGCCGAGCGGCCTGCGAGGCCTTTCGGAAACGTCACGCCCTCGGACATGCCGATGAAGTCAGGACGCAGCACCTGTTCGAGCCAGGCCTTGAGCTTGGCCGGCATCGTCCCGAGCCAGAGCGGATACACGAAGACGATGTGATCCGCGGCCAGGATCGCCTTCTGCGCCGCAGTCACGAAATCGGGCGGATCGCCGTTGGTCCATTCGCTCTTGGAATGGATGAAGCCCACCGCATCGTCGGCGACGTCGATACGCGCCACGGCATGTCCTGCCTTCCGCGCGCTCTCTGCATAGGCATCGGCGAGCGCGCCGCAGAAATGAGCCTCCGCACCGTCCGGGTGGCCGTTGACGATCAGGATCGAGGTCATTGCCCGCCCCTTACATGCTTGTGTCGCGCTAGAGGTCTGCCTCTCTCGACGGGAATCGCAGTCATACGGTCATGCCGGTCGCGTGCGCCGATGCAGGGACGGACCATGTCCTCCGCTCACTCGTCTAGGACCGAAGCTGCGCCGGGAACCGCATGCAGGAGCGACGTCACCCGGCCGGCCCCGCGGTGGTAGTCTTCCGCCAGCTTGTGGAGATGACGCAGCCCGATCACCTGCGCATCCACGGGATTGGTGCAGTGCAGAAGCGCATGCTGCGTCGCGACATCCGCGCGGATGCGCTCGGCAAGAAAGCTCTGCACCTCGCTGAACACGTCCATCCACGTCTCGAGCAGCGTCATTGGCGGTGCGGCCGAGATCGACCTAGACCACCATTTGACCGGATCCTGCGCGGCCTGTGGCTCGGGAAGTTGTGCCATTTGATTCACCTTGTCCTCCATTATCGGTGCTCATTTCGCAGGGTGCCCGAGTTCAAGCGCTGACTGCTTTGATACCAATCAAACATCCGCGTCTCGGCGGGTCTGTTTTTTGCGGCAGAGCGGGCTTGCCGCCGAGGAAACCGGGCCCCGCCGTTCGGCGTTGAGCGAGAGGTCATCGAAAGGGTCGCGCCATGGCTTCACGCGCCGTTTGGAAGGGGCAGCTTCGGCTGTCGCTCGTCACCATCGCCATCGAGGTTTATCCTGCGACCAAGTCCGGGGCGCGGATCTCTTTCCGGCAGATCCACGAACCTTCGGGCAAGCGCGTCCATTACGAAAAGACCGTGAAGGGCGTCGGCCCGGTCGATGCGGACGAGATCGTGAAGGGGTACGAGACCGGCAAGGACGAGTACATCCTCCTTGAGCCCGAAGAGATCGACGCGCTGAAGGTCGAGACGTCGAAGACGCTCAAGCTCGTCCAGTTCGTCGAGAGCGGGGACATACCACCTCTCTATTTCGAGCGGCCCTACTACATCGTGCCGCAGGACGAGCTTGCCGAAGACGCGTACCGCGTGGTCCGTGACGCGCTCCGGGCCGAAGGTAAGACGGCACTCTGCCAGATCACCCTGCGCGGCAAGGAGCACCTCGCGGCGATCCGCCCCTGCGGCGACGGGCTTCTGCTCGAGACCCTGCGGTACGAGGACGAGATCCGGGACGCCGATCCGATGTTCTCCAAGATCGCCGACGAAAAGGCGGACGAGGAGATGCTCGAGCTTGCCCGGGAGCTCATCGGCAAGAAGACCAAACCCTTCGACGCGTCGGCCTTCACCGACAGCTACCATCAGGCGCTCAAGGAGCTGATCGACGCAAAGCGCAAGGACAAGACGACCGATACCGTCGAGGCGGGCGACGATGGCGGTAATGACGGAGACAACGTCGTGGACCTCATGAGCGCGCTGCGTAAGAGCGTCGAGACGTCCGAGGGCGGATCCGGGTCCAAGTCCACGCGCTCATCCAAGTCCTCGAGTTCGAAGGCCAAGGGCAAGTCCGGGTCGAAATCGCGCTCCTCCACCTCGAAGAAGAAGGCTTCGTGATGGCCGACCGCCTCAAGGACTACAAAGCGCGTCGCGATTTCTCGAAGACGTCGGAGCCGAAAGGCACGAGCGGCAGGGCGCGTGACGGCGATCGGTGGTTCTCGATTCAAAAGCACGACGCTTCATCCCTCCACTACGATCTGCGGCTCGAACATGACGGTGTGCTTCTGTCCTGGGCGGTTCCGAAGGGGCCGAGTCCACGCACCGGCGACAAGCGTCTGGCGCAGCGGACCGAGGATCATCCGCTGGATTACGGCGACTTCGAAGGCACGATCCCAGAGAAGGAATATGGCGGCGGAACGGTCATGCTCTGGGACAGGGGCACCTGGACGCCGCGCGGCGATGTCGAAGAGATGCTGTCGGACGGCAATCTCAAGATGGACATCGCCGGCGAGCGGATGCGGGGCGGATGGGCACTCGTGCGGTTCAAGAAGGGCGGCGATGGGGCGTGGCTGCTGATCAAGGAGAAGGACGACTACGCGAGCGACAGCGCCGGCGCGCTGACCACGGAGTTCGAAACGTCGGTCGCGACCGGGCGCACCTTCGAAGAGATCGCAAAAGACGCCAAAGCCAGAAATAGAAAGGACGATGCCCCGAAGCGAACGGGCAAGGCGCCGAAGTTCCGCAAGCCGCAACTCGCCACCCTGGTGTCAGAGGCACCGACCGGCGACGCCTGGTTGCATGAGACGAAGTTCGACGGCTACCGAGCGCTGGCGGCGATCGGCAAGGGCGGCGTGACCCTCTGGACCCGCAACGGCAAGGATTGGACCGAGAAGTTCGGCGCTCTCGCCGGGGCTTTCGACCCTCTGCCTTGCGACAGCGCCCTGCTCGACGGAGAGGTGATGGCGGCGAAGGTGAAGGGGTCGCCGTTCTCGTCGCTGCAAAATGCGCTCTCGAGCGGTGGTGATCTCGTCTACTTCTGCTTCGACGCCCTCGAGATCGACGGGGAGGACCTGACCGATGCTCCGCAGACCGAGCGCCGCGAGCGGCTCGAGAAGCTCTTCCGGGGCGTGCCGGAGGCCGGGCCCCTGCGGCTCACCGATCAGGTCCGAGGAGGCGGCGCCGACATCTTCAAGGCGGCCTGCAAGGCCGGCGCCGAGGGCATCATCAGCAAAAAGGCGGACGCACCCTATGCCGGCACCCGGACGAAAGCCTGGCGCAAGGTCAAATGCGTAAACCGGCAGGAATTCGTTGTGGGTGGCTATACGCCTTCGGGCAAAGATCGCCCTTTCGCCTCGCTCCTGGTCGGCGAGGCGGACAAGGACGGCCTCCGCTACCGAGGGCGCGTCGGCACGGGCTATTCCGAGGACGATCTCAAAACGCTCTCTCAGGGGTTCAAGACGCGCAAGACACCCCCGTTCGAGGACGTGCCGCAGGATATCGCGAAAGATGCGGTCTGGGTCACCCCTGAGACTGTGATCGAGGTCGAGTTCACCGAACTCACGGAAGACGGACATGTCCGCCACGGCGCCTACCAGGGGACGCGCGCCGACAAGGGAGCCGAAGACGTGAGACCCGAGAAACCGGATAATTCCGAGAGTGAGGACGAGGTTGCCGGCGTGCGCATCTCTCACCCAGGTCGCGAGGTGTTTCCCTCCTCGCACTGCACCAAGCTCGACATTGCCCTGCACTACGAGCGGGTCGGCGAGCGCTTGACCGAGATCGCCGGGCACCGTCCGCTGTCGCTCGTTCGCGCGCCCCAGGGCATCGAGGGCGAGACGTTCTTTCAGAAGCACGCAGGCAAGGGCTTTCCCGACGCACTGGAAGAGATCGAGATCGAGGAATCGGGCGGCAGCACCGGAACCTACATCTACGCAACGCGAACGGAAGCATTCGTCGCTGCAGCCCAGATGGGCACTGTCGAGTTCCACATCTGGGGCAGTCGGGTCGACAAGCTCGAGCGACCGGACCGCCTGATCTTCGATCTCGATCCCGACGAGGGGCTGGGATGGGACGACGTGCGCTCCGCCGCCTGCGATCTGCGCGATCGGCTGGGCGATCTGGGTCTCGCGTCCGGTGCGATGGTGACCGGCGGCAAGGGCATTCACGTCTGGCTCCCGCTCCATCGCAGCCATGACTGGGACCTGGTCAAGACCTTCTCCAAGACCGTGGCGCATGTGATGGCCGAGGCCGAACCGGGCCGCTTCACGGCCACCATGTCGAAAGCAAAGCGCAAGGGCCGCATCTTCATCGACTGGCTCAGGAACGAGCGGGGAGCGACGGCAATCGCGCCCTATTCGCTGAGGGCACGCGAAGGCGCGCCGGTTGCGGTCCCGGTCACCTGGGACGAACTTCCGGACCTCGACGGGCCGAACGTCTTCGACATGGGCGCGGTGCGGGAGCGTCTCGAGGAGCCCTGCCCCTATCTCGCTCAGCTGAACGATCTGCAGCGCCTGACATCAGCCGTGGTGGACCGCCTCGAAGCCGAGCGAGATGGCTGACATGCGGTCATTCCGCCGGGAGGGCGACCCGGCCATCCATGACGTCAGCGAGGTCGAGGAACGCCCCGGCGGCGGTTTGAAAGAATCTCCTTAGGGTTGCAGCTCCAGAATTACCGAGATGTGGCGCAAGCCCAATCTCGGTACTTGCTAACACCATTATGATACAACTAGGCATTGTTCCGCCGACGGTTCACGATGGTCAGCAAGAGTTCGCCGCAAATTGATAAACTTATCTTTTGGAAACAAAAACATTGCCTTCTCTAGGCTTCGCGCCTTTCCTGATCGAGCTCATCGGTCACGCTTAAGTTGACCACATCCGTACCACTTCGGGATCCCAGTCGGATCCTCAATCACTCTGAGCCCCAGCCGGGCTCGGAACGAAGCCACGCGGAACCACTATAGGTTGCACTTCAGGGAGTTGAACAGAATGCCCACACCCGACCAATCCCCCGATCAATGGTGGGTCAATGACCAGACGCCCGAGAACCCTTACGACAAGAGCGAGGACTATGACGCCTTTCTCGATTATCTCGGCGCGTTGAACCGCAGCCTGACGCCCGAAATCGCGTCCGAGCCGCTGGCGATCAATGTGAGTGACCTGAACGACCATCCCGAATACAAGGAAGCAGCCATTGGCGCGCTGCAGATGTGGTCCTCGGTCACGCCGCTCGAGTTCGAGATCATCGACGACGAGCCGTTTGACCGCGCGACCCAGTGGATGGAGGTCGTCAGCCCCGAGCTCGGCGAGCCGTCGGACGGCAGCGCGTTCTCGTCCAACCGCTATGTCAGCATCGGCCAGCGCTTCCACGACACCGAGCCGAACCTCACCGATATCGGCGGCTACGTCTTCGACAGCTTCGTACACGAGTTCGGGCACGAATTCGGCCTGAATCATCCCGGCCTCTACAATTACAGCGGCCCCGGCGGCGTCCAGATCAATTATCTCAACAACGCGACCTGGACCTACGACCGCCAGCAATACAGCGTCATGTCCTATTTCGACGGGATCGATGTCGGTGAGGATTCGCGCTGGTCGGCGACGACCCCGCTGATGGCCGATATCGAGGCGGTCATCCGCCGCTTCTACTCGACGGTGGACGAAGAGACAGGTGAGCGCACCTACCAGACGATCGACCTGATGACCGGCGACAACGTCTACGGCTTCAACAGCACCGAATACGGCTACGAGCTCACCTCATCGGGCATGCAGCGCGACATCGGCTTCGTCATCCACGACACCGGCGGCGACGACACGATCGACTTTTCGGGCTCGACCGCGGGAACGATCCTCGACCTGCGGGCCGGCAAGTTCTCGAGCGTGAACGGCCACAGCAACAACGTGTCGATCTTCGAAGGGCACAACGCCGACCAGACCGAGTACTACATCGAAACCGGCATCGGCAGCGATTACGCCGACGTCCTCATCGGCAATGACGGCGACAACGTGCTCGATGGTCGCGGCGGCGCCGACAGCATGGCCGGCAACGCGGGCGACGACACGTATTTCGTCGACAGCGCCGACGACATCGTGCGCGAAGAGGTGAACGGCGGCGTCGACACGGTCATCGTGATGTCCGACGGCATCGACCTCGGCGAGATCGAGAACGTGGAGAACATCGTCTATGTCGGGGGGTCCGGTAGCGAGCCGGTTGCCGACGGCGGTGAGACTGACGTTCCGGGCGCGCCCGCGACATCCGAGATCGTCTTCGGGGACGCGACGAGCGAAACGATCGACGGCGGCGAGGGCGGCCAGACCATCTTCGGCTTCGGCGGTGACGACTACATCATCGGCGGACGGGACACGCTTGCGAGCCGCGACATCAACAACACGATCGATGTCGAGGATCTCGAGGACCAGACCGAAACCGGCGACGAGGCCGACGCGCTCTACGGCGGCGCGGGCAACGACACCCTCGTCGGTGGCGCGGGCAACGATCTGCTCGACGGCGGCGCCGGGGACGACGTGTTCTACGGCCAGGACGGCGAGGACGTCTTCAGGGGCGGCACGGGCATCGACACCGTGGACTACAGCCAGGAGAGCCCGTTCCAGCTGCTCGTGAACCTCGAGACCAACACCGCTAGCGGCGGCACCGGGTCGGGCGACAGGTTCTACAGCATCGAGAACCTGATCGGCTCTGACGACCGGATCGACCGCTATATCGGCACCGCAGACGCGAACCACTTCATCGGGCGCGGCGGCGGTGACGTCTTCAGTGGACGTGATGGCGACGACACGCTCGATGGCGGCAACGACGGCGACCTGCTCTACGGCGAAGGCGGCGACGACTGGATCATCGGCGGCGCCGGGCAGGATGTCATCGACGGCGGCGAGGGCAACGATACCGCGGATTACAGCGGCAGCTCGGACGCGGTGACGGTCAACCTCTCGGAAGGCACGGCCCGGGGCGGCGACGCGGACGGACCAGTCCAGATCGTCGGGCGTGGGACCACCATCCGTCACGACATCCTCGTCGATATCGAGAACGCGGTGGGGTCCATCTACGGCGATCATCTGATCGGCGGAGATGGCGTCAACGTGCTCTCCGGCGGCATGGGAGACGACACCCTGACCGGCGGGCGCGGCGCCGACATGCTCGAAGGCGGGCGCGGGAGCGACACCGCGGATTATTCGACCTCCGAGAGCGGGGTGAGGCTCAATCTGCGAAGCAACAAGCTCGAGGGAGACCGCTACACCTCGATCGAAAACCTTGCAGGCTCGGCCTTCGACGACCGGATGCGCGGTGACGGAAGCGGCAACGTCCTGACCGGTCAGGGCGGCGACGATGTTCTCCTTGGGGCGGGCGGCGACGACACCCTCCTCGGCGACTTCGCCTATCAGCAGGAGGCGATCCCGCGCCCGGGTCTGGGCAGCGGCTATGCCACCCTCGGGGCCGATGCCGACAACAACACGCTCGAGACGGCGTACGATATCTCGGACAACTTCTCTCTGACCGAGGATCCGGACATCTTCGACTCGACGGAAGTCCTTCACACCACGGTGGAATCGACCGGCAACGGCCAAGGCGACTACTTCAGGATCGACCTCGCCGCCGGCACGGTCATCTCGCTCGACATCGACGGCATCGCCGATCCGGACGTGCATGACAGCTGGATCCGCCTGCTCGACGCCGGCGGAGATATCGTGGCGCAGAACGACGATGCAGGCGGCGATCCGGGCTCGGCCACGAACCGGGATTCGAGCCTCGTCTACAGCGTTGAGGAGACCGGCACCTACTACATCCTCGAGGGGCAGTGGTCGCCGACGACCGGCGATTTCGACCCCTCGGTGCCAGAAGGCTCGACCTACAAGCTGAACGTCTCGGTCGAGTTCCCGCCCGCGCCGGCAGAGCCGGGCACCGCGGGATCCGACCGGCTCTTCGGTGGTAGCGGCAACGACCTGCTCGACGGGGGCCTCGGAGCCGATCTGCTCAGCGGCGGTCAGGGAGAGGATTCCTTCCGCTTCTCGACCGAAATCGGCGAAGGCAATGTCGACGAAATCCGCGACTTCGTGGTCGGAGAGGACCTGATCCTGCTCGACAGCGAAATCTTCGCGGGGCTCGGAGACGCGGGGCCGCTCTCCTTCGGCGCGTTCCACTCGAGCGCCAGCGGAACGGCCCAGGATGCGAACGACCGCCTGCTTTACGACACCAGCGACGGACGCCTCGCCTTCGACATCGACGGATCGGGCGAGGAGGACGCGATCGTATTCGCAGAGCTCGATGCCAGCCTCGGGTTGTCCGGATCGGACTTCCTCATCATCTGAGGATCATGCGGGAGGGCGCCGATACGCGCCCTCCCGCACTCCAATTCCGGGCATTTGCCGCTAGACTGCTTCGGAATATTCAATGCCAGGAGGCACGCCATGGCACGATCCATCGACCGCCGTACCTTTCTGATCGCCGGCATCGCTGCTGCCGCCCTGCTGGCCGCGGCACCCGGTATGACAAGCTCCGGAGACGTTCGCGGCACGGTGACCTATGCCGGCGGGGAGGTCATACCGGAGGGACGTCTCGTGATCGCCACGGACGGCGACGGTCCGGTGACGCCTGCGCTCGTCTCGAGCGACGGCAAGTCGACCGAGATCGCCTTCGAGATGCCCGCGGACATGCCGTCGACCGGGCAGATCGTCGCGCGGCTCGAACGGGCGGATGGCTGGCTTCTCGCCCGCGGGAGCGCTTCCGTCGAGGCCGGGGGAGCGGTCACCATCGAGCTCTTCGAGGCGATGTACTAAGGTCAGACCCGGCTCAGCCGGGCAGCTGGCCCGTCAGCACGTAGCGCAGGATATCGACAACCTGCTCGGGCTCGCGGGCGACCGCCAGCGCAGCGGCATCGACTTCCTTCAGCGCGTGATCGTGGTCCTCCGGCTGGAGGATGACGAGGCTCTTGCCGAGCGCCGAAGCGTAGCCCGCGTCGAAAGCCGCATTCCACTGCTTGTACTTGTCCCCGAAGCGCACCACGACGATGTCGGCGTCGGCAATGCCCTTGCGGGTGCGCAGCGCGTTGACCATGGCGCCCTTGTGGTCGTGCCAGTACTTGCTCTGCTCGGCCCCGAGGATCGCGACGCCGCAATCGTCGGAAGCCGCATGATCGGTCACCGGGCCGGAGAACGTCACGTCGAGCCCCTGCGCGCCGTCGATGATCCGGTCGCGCCAGTCGGTGTGGATCTCGCCCGAGAGGTAGATGGTCAGGCCCATGGCTGTCCCTTTCGTAATGTCCCGCAGGAAAAGGTAGGGCGGCGCACCGCACCGCCCAAAGCTTCAGCCGCGCAGGGTCGCGCCGGTCGCTTTCTGGACCTTCTCGACGATCTTCGCGCTGACCGCCTCGATGTCCTTCTCCTTGAGTGTCGCGTCGCGCGGCTGCAGCCGCACGGTGATCGCGAGGGACTTCTTGCCCTCTCCGAGGCTACCGCCAACGAACTCGTCGAAGACGCGCACATCCTCGATCAGCGCCTTGTCCGCACCCGCCGCCGCGTTGACGAGGTCGAGCGCCGCGACGCTCTCGTCCACCACGAAGGCAAAGTCGCGCTCCACCGGCTGGAGGTCGTTGAGATCGAGCGCGGGACGCGTGGTGCGGGCCTGCTTGGGCAGGGGCACTTTGGCGGGCCAGATGGTGAAACCGACCGCGGGGCCCTTCACATCCAGCGCTTTCAGCACCTTGGGATGGATCTCGCCGTAGACGCCAAGCACCTTCTTGGGCCCGAGGCAGATCATGCCGTGGCGGCCCGGGTGCCACCATTCGGACGCGCCGCGCAGGATCTGCACCTTGGCCGGTGCGCCGATGGCGGCGAGGACGGCCTCGGCGTCGGCCTTCACGTCGTAGAGATCGACCGGGCGCGCAGCGCCGTGGACGTCCTTCGGACCGGTCCGGCCGACAATAAGTCCCGTAAGCAGTTGATGTTGCTCACCCGGCTCGCCGCCCTGGAAGGCGTGGCCAAGCTCGAAGAGCGCGAGATCCGACATGCCACGCGCCTGGTTGCGCGCAGCCGCCTGCAACAGACCCGGGAGCAAGGCGGGGCGCATGTGGCTCATCTCGGACGAGATCGGGTTGGCGAGCATCGTCGCATCCCCGCCGCCGCCGAAGAGCTCGGCCGCCTTCTGGTCGATGAAGGAATAGGTCACGCACTCGTTGTAGCCGAGCGCCGCCATGGTCCGCCGTGCCGCCTGCTCGCGCTTCTGCTGGGGCGAGAGGATCGGTTTCGGCACGCCCGGGCTCGGGCGCGGCATCGGCTTGCCCTCGAGCTTCGTCAGCGAGGCGATGCGGGCGACCTCTTCGACGAGGTCCGCACTGCCCATCACATCCGGGCGCCAGGACGGCACATGCGCCATGTCGCCCTCCATCTCGAAGCCGAGTGCCTCGAGCGTGGCGCGTTGGGTCTCGGCCGGGATGTCCATGCCGACGAGCGACGAACAGCGTTCGGTATCAAGATGATAGGCGCGGGAATGATCGGGGATCTTGCCCGCCACAACGACTTCGCTGGCCTCGCCCCCGGCGATGTCGAGGATCATGCGTGTCGCGTGCTCGATCCCGTGCGGGGTCCATTCGGGGTCGATGCCACGCTCGAACCGGTAGCGGGCGTCCGAGTTGATCTTGAGCGCGCGGCCGGTATGGGCGGTGCGGATCGGATCGAAGAAAGCGGCTTCGAGGAAGACGTCGGTCGTCTCTTCGGTCACGCCGGTCGCCTCGCCGCCCATGATGCCGCCGAGGCTCTGCACGCCGGCATCGTCGGAGATGGCGATCATGCCGGGCTCGAGCGTGTAGGTCCGCTCGTCGAGCGCATGAAGCGTCTCGCCGCCCTGCGCGAGGTGCACGCGCAGGTTTCCCTTCACCCTGCCGGCGTCGAAGACATGCAGCGGACGGTTGCGGTCGAAGGTGAAAAAGTTCGTCACATCAACGAGAAAGGAGATGGGACGCAGGCCGATGGCGCGCAGTGCGGTCTGCAGCCACTCGGGCGAGGGACCGTTCTTCACACCGCGGATGAGGCGGCCGTAGAAGACCGGGCAGCCGTCGCGGGCGTCGTCGTCGATGGTGACCTTGAGGGGACTCTCGAACGCGCCCTTCACGGGATCGCAATCGCGTGCCTTCATGGTGCCGAGGCCGCGGGCGGCGAGGTCGCGGGCGATACCGCGCACGCCGAGCGCGTCGGGGCGGTTGGGCGTGATCGCGATCTCGATCACCGGGTCGACCTTGGCGGGGTCGTGCTCGGCCAGCCAGTCGGTGAAGCGCTGCCCGACGTCGCCCGAGGGCAGTTCGATGATGCCGTCGTGCTCGTCCGACAGCTCCATCTCGCGCATCGAGCACATCATGCCGAAGCTCTCGATGCCGCGGATCTTGCCGACCTGAATTGTGGTATCGATTCCGGGCACATAGGTGCCGGGCTTGGCGACGACGACGGTGATGCCCTCGCGCGCGTTGGGGGCGCCGCAGATGATCTGCTGCTCGCCCTCGTCCGTCTCCACCCGGCAGACCTTGAGCTTGTCGGCGTCGGGGTGCTTTTCGGCGGCGACGACCTTGCCGAGGGTGAAGGCGCCCAGCCGTTCGGCAGGATTTTCAACGCCTTCCACCTCGAGGCCGAGGTCGGTCAGGGTCTCTGCGATCTCGTCCACGCTTGCGGTCGTGTCGAGGTGATCCTTGAGCCAGGAAAGGGTGAACTTCATCGCGCGCGCCTCGGGTCGTCACAGGGTCGGTGCTCTCCTACCGGATCGGCACGGGGACGGAAAGGGCGGACGGGTTTCGTACGAAACTTACAAAATTCGGGGTGTTTCGTACGGAATTTCGGCGCGTTTCCGGCACGGATGGGTCAGCCGATGGTCTGCTCTTCGGCCCTGGCGAGAGTGTCGGTCCGGCCGATGCGCCAGAGATGGATCTCGCGGGCAAGGCGGAGGGTCGGCTTCACGCAGAAGAAGACCGAGCCGATCACGAAGCACCAGATCGCGGCGGTCTCGAGCGCCTTCCAGAAGAAGAGGACGGAGCCGACGAGGAAGAGGAAGGCGGCGAGGAAATCGACGATCGTGTGCGCGACTTCGTAGCGTGCGTAGAGGCGGCGGGTCTCGGCGCTCTGCTGGCGGGTCTCGTGGCGGAAGAGCTTCATCAACAATCCCTTTCGGTGTCGGTCGAAAGGGAAATGAATTCGGAAGCTTCGAGGTTTCCTGCCGGGCTACCGGAGCCAGGGCCAGCCCCCGGACGGGCGCGGCCATGGGGCCGGTCGTCTCGGACCGGTCCCACCCGCGCGATTACGAGAGCCCGCCGTGCAGGGTCGGGACGTCAAGGCTGCGGAAGCCGTAGTGGCGGAGCCAGCGCAGATCGCTGTCGAAGAAGGCGCGGAGGTCGGGGATACCGTATTTCAGCATCGCGATGCGGTCGATGCCCATGCCGAAGGCGAAGCCCTGCCATTCGTCGGGATCGACGCCGCCAGAGCGCAGGACGTGGGGGTGCACCATGCCGGAGCCAAGAACCTCGAGCCAGCCGTCGCCCTCGCCGATCTTGAGCTGGCCGCCCTCCCACGAGCACTGGATGTCGACCTCGGCCGAGGGCTCGGTGAAGGGGAAGTGCGAGGCGCGGAACCGGGTCTTGATGCCGTCGACCTCGAAGAAGGCGGCGAAGAACTCCTCGAGCACCCATTTGAGGTTGGCCATCGAGATGTCGCGGTCGAGCGCGAGCCCCTCGACCTGGTGGAACATCGGCGTGTGGGTCTGGTCGTAATCGGCGCGGTAGACGCGGCCCGGGGCGATGATGCGGCAGGGCGCGCCGTGCTTTTCCATGTGCCGGATCTGGACCGGCGAGGTGTGGGTGCGCAGCACGTGGGGCGGACGGTCGTCGCCCTCTGCGCGGTGCATGTAGAACGTATCCATCTCGGCCCGCGCGGGGTGGTGCGAGGGGATGTTGAGCGCGTCGAAATTGTACCAGTCGGTGTCGATCTGCGGCCCCTCGGCAACGGCGAAGCCCATGTCGGCGAATATCGCCGTCACCTCTTCGGTCACCTGGCTGACGGGATGGATCGTGCCCGTGCGGCGCGGCCGGCCGGGGAGCGTGACGTCGAGCCATTCGGCGCGGAGCCGTTCGTCGAGCGCGGAATCGGCGAGCGCCTCCTTCTTGGCGGCGAGCGCGGAGTTGATCTCATCCTTGAGGGCATTGAGCTTAGGGCCCATCACCTGACGTTCCTCGGCACTCATCTTGCCGAGTTCGCGCATCTTGAGGGACACCTCGCCCTTCTTGCCCACCGCCTCGACGCGGAGCGCCTCGAGCGTGGCCTCGTCCTCGGCCTCTGCGATACGGCCGAGATAGGTGGTGCGCAGATCGTCCATCGGATGCCTCCAGGGAGTGAGCCGGGGCCTAGCTAGCGGCAGCGCGCGGCCACTGCAAGCCGCGCCGGCAACGCAAGAGGGCCGCCCCGGCGGGACGGCCCTCTGCAAGTCTCGAAACTCGTGTCGCGGATCAGGCCGCGAGCGCGCCCTTCGCCTTCTCGACGATCGCGCCGAAGGCCTCAGGCTCGTGCACGGCGAGGTCGGCGAGCACCTTGCGGTCGACCTCGATGCCGGCGAGCGACAGGCCATTGACGAAGCGCGAATAGGTCAGCGTCTCGTCATGCGTGCGGACGGCCGCGTTGATGCGCTGGATCCAGAGCGCGCGGAAATTGCGCTTGCGCGCCTTGCGGTCGCGCGTCGCGTACTGGTTCGCCTTGTCGACCGCCTGCGTGGCGGTGCGGAAGGTGTTCTTGCGCCGACCGAAGTAGCCTTTGGCCGCCTTCGTGATCTTCTTGTGGCGCGCGTGGGTGACGGTTCCGCCTTTGGTACGGGACATGGTCTAAACTCCTCTCGGCCTACTTCAGCGGTCGTAGGGCATGAAGCCCTTCGCGATCTTCTCGTCCGGCTTCGACAGCGTGGTCGTGCCGCGGGCATCGCGAATGAACTTCTTGGTACGTTTGATCATGCCGTGCTGCTTGCCGGCCTGGGCGGCGACCACGCGGCCGCTCGACGTCACCTTGAAGCGCTTCTTGGCGCTCGACTTGGTCTTCATCTTCGGCATTTGACTCTCTCCTGGTCGTCAGAGATCGGGAAAACGCGACTCGGCATACCGATCCGGCCGGCCGCGCAGGTGTGCGAGCCGCCCCTCTAACGGAGCGGCCCGCGCTTGGCAAGCCCTGCCCTATTCGGGATCGGTGTTGAAGATCAGCCGCTCGTCGCAGGGGGCGACGCGGAGGATGTTCGTGGTCCCGGTGGTGTTGAACGGCACGCCGGCGGTCACGACGATCTGGTCCTCGGGGCCGGCATAGCCGAGCTTGCGCGCGGCGCGGGCGGCGTTGACCACCGCGCTCTTGAAGCGGTCGAGTTCGGCAGTGACGACGCAATTGGTGCCCCACGACAGCGCCAGCCGCCGCGCGGTGACCTGCTGCGACGAGAGCGCGAGGATCGGCACCGGCGGGCGCTCGCGCGCGATAAGGAGCGCCGTGGTGCCGGTCTGGGTGTAGCAGCAGATCGCCTTGATGTCGGTCGTCTCGGTGATCTCGCGGGCGGCGGCGACGATGGCGTCGGCCACGCTCTCGCGCACGGCGCCCCGCTGGGCGTTGATGATCTGGCGGTAGTTGGGGTCGTTCTCGACCTCGCGGGCGACGTTGTCCATCGTCGTCACTGCCTCGATCGGGTACTGCCCAGCGGCCGATTCAGCCGAAAGCATGATCGCGTCGGAGCCCTCGTAGATCGCGGTGGCGACGTCCGAGACCTCGGCGCGGGTGGGCATCGGGCTCTCGATCATCGATTCGAGCATCTGGGTCGCGACGATGACGGGCTTGGCGGCGGCGCGGCAGATCCGGGTGAGGCGTTTCTGGATCGGGGGAACGTTCTGCACCGGCAGCTCGACGCCGAGATCGCCGCGCGCGACCATGATCCCGTCCGAGACCTCGAGGATCGAGTTGAACGCCTTGACCGCTGCGGGCTTCTCGATCTTCGACAGGATCGCGGCGCGGCCCCGGGCGAGATCGCGCGCCTCAGTCACGTCCTCGGCCCGCTGAACGAAGGAGAGCGCCAGCCAGTCGACGCCGAGCTCGCAGACGAACTCGAGATCCTTGCGGTCCTTGTCCGACAGCGCCGCCACCGGCAGCACCACGTCGGGCACGTTCACGCCCTTGCGGTTCGAGATCGTGCCGCCCACGGTCACGGTGCAATCGGCGAAATCGGCGCCGCATTGCTCGACCTTCAGGCGGATCTTGCCATCGTTGACGAGAAGCGAGGCGCCCGGCTCGAGCACCTGGAAGATCTCGGGATGGGGGAGCTGCACGCGGTTGGCGTCTCCCGGCGCATCGTCCGTGTCGAGCCGGAAGGACGCGCCCTCCTCGAGCTCCTCGGAGCCGTTCGCGAAGGTGCCGACGCGGAGCTTCGGGCCCTGCAGGTCGGCGAGGATGGCGATCGTCGAATCGAGGTCGCGCTCCACCTGCCGGATGATCGCGTGGCGGGCGGCTATATCCTCGTGGGTGCCGTGGCTCATGTTGAGGCGGAACACGTCGGCGCCGGCCTCGTGCAGCTCGCGGATGACCTCGTAGGTCGAGGAGGCCGGGCCGAGCGTGGCCACGATCTTCACGTTGCGCATCCGTCTCATGGAATTCCCCTGCTGTCGGTCGTGGCCCGGACTCGCGCGGGCGGTGGCATGGCATCGGTGCCCGTTATCGCTAACGGCTCGCCTGACTTATGCCCGATCGCGTGGCGCACCGCAATTGTCCCAGACCTGCGCGATTTCCGGGGGCCCATGCAAGCCCCCAGTCGCCCGCCGACGTCTTGAACCCGGACGCGGCAGGTCCGATGTCTGAGGCGACATCACGGAGGATCCCATGGACGACCAGACCCGCATCGAGCTCGAGGCCGCAGCTTTCCGCCGGCTGCGCCAGCACCTGATGGAAGAGCGCACGGACGTTCAGAACATCGACCTGATGAACCTCGCGGGCTTCTGCCGGAACTGCCTTTCGCGCTGGTACCAGGAGGCGGCGCAGGAGCGCGGCATCGAGATGGGCAAGGACGAGGCACGCGAGATCTTCTACGGCATGCCGATGGCCGAATGGAAGGCGAAGCACCAGACCGACGCCTCGCCCGAAAAGCAGCAGGATTTCGAGAAGAGCTTCGCCGAGAACGTCGGCCCGAAGAGCTGATGCGCGCCTCGGACCGGCTCGGCGCCTTCGTCGCGGACGCGTTGAGGGCGGGCCACACGCGGCCCGAGATCACGGCGGCGCTGACGCAGGCGGGCTGGTCGGAGGGCGAGGCGCGCAAGGCGCTCGCGGACTGGGCCGAGGTCAGCTATCCCCTGCCCGTCCCGCGGCCGCGACCTGCCGTCTCGGCGCGCGAGGCGTTGGTCTACGGGCTCATGTTCGTTGCGCTGGCGATCTCGGTCTTCCAGGCGGTCAATCTGGGCTTCGCGCTGATCGACGCCTGGCTGGGCGATCCGGCCGACGCCTTCGTCTGGTCGGACTGGCGGGAGCGCAGCGCGCTCGCGAGCCTCGTCGTCTTCGCGCCGCTCTTCCTGCTGCTGAACCTGCGCACGGCCAGTGCCGCCCGTGCGGACCGCTCGCTGCGCCGCTCGGCGGTGCGCGACTGGCTCGCGCACGGGGCGATGTTCGTCGCGGCGCTGACGCTGGTGGGCGATCTCGTCTCGGCGATCTCGGCCGCGCTCGGCGGCGGGCTTCACCCCGACTTCCTCGCGAAGTCCGCGCTCGTCGCGGCGGTCTCGGGTGCGATCTACCTCTACTTCCGCGGCTTCACCCGCGCGCCCGAGGCCTGACGCCGCCCCTTCTTCTTGATGGAAATATCCCGGGGGAATTCGCCGCAAGGCGAAGGGGGTGGAGCCCCCTGCCCCCGGCCCCCTCACATGCCGATCATCTCGGCCTGGCGCACGATGACCTCGGCCTGCTTGATCGAGGCGATGTCGACGAGGCGGCCCTTGTAGACCGTCGCGCCCTCGCCGCGCCTCTTGGCCTCCTCCATCGCCTCGAGGATCTCGCGCGCCTCGCCCACGGCTTCCTCGGAGGGCGTGAAGATCTCGTTGCAGAGCGTCACCTGCTTGGGGTGGATCGCCCATTTCCCGACCATGCCGAGCGTCGCCGAGCGGCGCGCCTGCGCGCGGAAGCCCTCGTCGTCAGAGAAATCCCCGAAGGGGCCGTCGACCGGCAGCACCCCGTGCGTGCGGCAGGCCGCGACGATCGCCGCCTGCGCCCAGTGCCAGGGGTCCGACCAGTAGCGCTCGCCCTCGCGGTGCATGTAGTAATTCTCCTGCGTGCCGCCGATGCCGGTCGTCGCCATGCCCATGGAGGCGGCGAAATCCGCGGCGCCGAGGCTCATCGCCTGCATCCGGGGGCTCGCCGCGGCGATCTCCTCCACGCGGGAGATGCCCGCCGCGCTCTCGATGATCACCTCGAAACCGAGCGGTTTCGTCCGCCCCTTGGCGCGCTCGATCGCGGTCACCAGAGCGTCGACCGCGTAGATGTCGGCGGCGTTGCCCACCTTCGGGATCATGATGAGGTCGATCCGATCGCCGGCCTGCTCCATGAGGTCCACGACGTCGCGGTACCAGAACGGCGTGTCGAGCCCGTTGATCCGCACCGACAGGGTCTTCTCGCCCCAGTCGATGTCGCCGATCGCGGCGATGATGTTGGCGCGGGCGGAGGCCTTGTCGTCCGGCGCAACCGAATCCTCGAGGTCGAGGTTGATCACGTCGGCGTCCGAAGCGGCCATCTTCTCGAAGATCGCGGGCCGCGAGCCCGGTCCGAAGAGCTGGCAGCGGTTCAGACGGGCCACCGGGGCGGGCTGGATACGGAACGACATGGAACCCTCGCGCAATAATGTTTCGCTTTGCTCGCCTCGAGGGATAGAAGCGTGCGCGCCGCGGATCAAGCGGCTTTCTGCAGCTGCAGCGTCGCGGGCCGGGTGTCGGGAGACCACTTTCCGGTGCACATTTCTTCGGCGGCAGCACGACTTGCGGGCAGGATGTCCCGTCTGGCACTGGAAACCCGCGCATTTTGCGACACACTCCCGGCAAGGGCGCGCGAGGCTCGCGCGCATCAGACCCGGAGGCCCTTGATGATCGAGACACCGTACCTGCTGTTCCTGGGCGACGCGCCCGACCCTCTGGCCGCGAAGGTGGCGCAGGGGATCAAGGACTGGAGGCCGGAGAACTGCGTCGGCCAGTACCGCATGGAGGGCTGCAAGGCGGACATGCGCCTTCCCGACATGGGGCTCGCCGAGGCGAAGGAGGCCGGGGCCAAGACGCTGGTGATCGGCGTCGCCAACCGCGGCGGCAAGATCTCGGCGGCCTGGAAGGAAGTGCTGCTGGCGGCGCTCGACGAGGGCTTCGACCTCGCTTCGGGCCTGCACAACCTCCTGCGCAACGAGCCCGACCTCAAGGCAAAGGCCGAGGAGACCGGCCGCGCGCTGCACGACGTGCGCGTACCCGAGGTCGAGTATCCCATCGCGACCGGTGAGAAGCGGAAAGGCCGGCGCGTGCTCGCCGTCGGCACCGATTGCTCGATCGGCAAGATGTACACCGCGCTCGCGCTCGACCGCGACATGAAGAAGGCGGGCCTGAAATCCTCCTTCCGCGCCACCGGCCAGACCGGCATCCTGATCACCGGCGAGGGCATCCCGCTCGACGCGGTGGTGGCCGACTTCATGGCCGGCTCGGTCGAATGGTTGACGCCTGACAACGACGAGGACCACTGGGACGTGATCGAGGGGCAGGGCAGCCTCTTCCACGTCTCCTATTCGGGCGTGACGCTGGCGCTGATCCACGGCGGGCAGCCCGACGCGCTGATCCTCTGCCACGTACCGACGCGCACCCACATGCGCGGCCTGCCGGGCTACGCGCTGCCCTCGCTCGAGGCCCTGCGCGACATGGCGCTGGAACTCGCCCGCGTGCCGAATCCCGGCTGCCAGGTCGTCGGCGTGTCGGTGAACACCGCCGCCCTCGATGACAGCGAGGCCGAGGCCTATCTGCGGCAGGTCGAGGACCGGATGGGCCTGCCGGCGGTCGACCCCTACCGCCACGGAACCGGACCGCTCGTCGAGGCGCTGCAGGCGCTCTGAACCCCGGCCCCGGCGCGGGACGGCCCGCGCCGGAGTATGGATATTTTCATCAAGAAGAAGGGCAGGACATGCAGATCGAGGTGACGCGCGACGTCTTCCCGCTGGCCGAGGCCTTCACCATCGCCCGCGGCAGCCGCACCGAGGCACGGGTGCTGACCGTGACAGTGACCGAAGGCGGCGTCACCGGGCGCGGCGAATGCGTGCCCTACGCGCGCTACGACGAGACGCTGGAAAGCGTCGAGGCCGAGATCGCGGGGCTTCCCGACGGCTTCGACCGCGCCGCGCTGCAGGAGCTTCTGCCGGCGGGCGCGGCGCGAAACGCGGTCGATTGCGCGCTTTGGGACCTCGAGGCGAAGCGCGAGGGGCGGCGCGTCTGGGAGCTTGCCGGGCTGCCGAAGCCAGGGCCCGAGATCACCGCCTACACTTTGTCGCTGCAGGAGGCGCCGCTGATGCGCGAGGCGGCGGCGAAGCATTCCTGGCGGCCGCTCCTGAAGGTGAAGCTCGGCACGCCCGACGACATGGCGCGGCTCGAGGCGGTGCGCGCGGGCGCGCCGAAATCGCGGATCATCATCGACGCCAACGAAGGCTGGACGGCGGAGGTCTATGCCGATCTCGCGCCGCATCTGCAGCGTCTCGGGGTGGAGCTCGTCGAGCAGCCGCTGCCCGCGGGCGAGGACGAGGCGCTGCGCGGGCTCGACCGCCCGGTGCCGATCTGCGCCGACGAGAGCTGCCACGACCGCGCCTCGCTCGCGCATCTGACCGGGCTCTACGACATCGCCAACATCAAGCTCGACAAGACCGGCGGGCTGACCGAGGCGCTGGCGCTGCGCCAGGAGGCCGAGCGCGCGGGCTTCGGCATCTTCGTCGGTTGCATGGTCGGCTCCTCGCTGGCCATGGCGCCGGCGGTGCTGGTGGCGCAGGGCGCGGCGGTGACCGATCTCGACGGGCCGCTGCTGCTTGCCGAGGACCGGAAGGCGCCCCTGCGCTTCGACGAGGCGGGCGTGCACCCGCCCGAGGCCGAGCTTTGGGGCTGATCGACCGACCTTGACCGCCTCCGCCGCTTCGGCGAGGTCTGCGACAACTTTCGAGGAGAGCGTCATGCGCACCGTCTACGTGAACGGAGAGTACCTGCCCGAAACCGAAGCCAAGGTGTCGATCTTCGACCGCGCCTTCCTGATGGCCGACGGGGTCTACGAGGTGACCAGCGTGCTCGGCGGCAAGCTGATCGATTTCGACGGCCACGCCAAGCGGCTGGACCGCTCGCTCAGCGAGCTCGACATGCCGAGCCCGATGGGGCGGGACGAGCTTCTCGAGATCCACCGCGAGCTGGTGCGCCTCAACGAGATCGAGGACGGGCTGATCTACCTGCAGGTCACCCGCGGCGCGCCCGGCGACCGCGACTTCGTCTTCCCCGATCCAGAGACGACCGAGCCGACGGTGGTCCTGTTTACCCAGTCCAAACCCGGCCTCGCGGAGAGCCCGGCGGCCAAAGAAGGCATCCGCATCATTTCGATCGAGGACCAGCGCTGGGGCCGTCGCGACATCAAGACGGTGCAGCTGCTCTATCCGTCGATGGGCAAGATGATGGCCAAGAAGGCCGGCGCGGATGATGCCTGGATGGTCGAGGACGGGGCGGTGACGGAAGGAACCTCGAACAACGCCTATATCGTCAAGGGCGACACGATCGTGACGCGGCAGCTCTCGACCGACATCCTGCATGGGATCACCCGGGCGGCGGTGCTGCGCTTTGCCCGCGAGGCGCAGATGAAGGTGGAGGAGCGCCCCTTTACCATCGAGGAAGCGCAGGGCGCGGACGAGGCATTCATCACCTCCGCCTCGGCCTTCGTGACGCCCGTGGTCGAGATCGACGGCGTCGCGCTCGGCGGTGGCACGCCGGGTCCGCTCGCTGCGCGCCTGCGCGAGATCTACCTCGACGAGAGCCGCAAGGCGGCCATCTGAGGGCGGGCGCCGGCGCTTGTCATCGGCCCCCGGGAAGGACATATCCGGGGGCGTGAGGAATTCCGACCGATGCGCCTGCTGACCGCCCTTCTGATCGCCGCCCTGCCCCTCTCCGCGCTGCCCGCTGCGCTCGTGGCAGACGAGCGGGTGCCCCAGAGCCGGGCGGAGATCTCGCTGTCCTTCGCGCCGCTCGTCGAGGAGGCCGCGCCGGCGGTCGTCAACATCTATGCGAGCCGCGTCGTGCAGAGCCGCTCGCCCTTCGCCGGGGATCCGTTCTTCGGCGAGTTCTTCCGGAACTTCGGCGCCGGGCGGCCGCGGGTGCAGAACTCGCTCGGCTCGGGCGTGATCCTGTCGGAGGACGGGATCGTGGTCTCGAACTTCCATGTCGTCGGCGGTGCGCAGGACATCCGGGTGGTGCTGAACGACCGGCGGGAGTTCGAGGCGCGCGTGCTGCTGGCCGACGAGGAGGCGGACCTCGCGATCCTGCGGCTCGAGGGCGCGGAGGATATGCCGCACCTGCCGCTTCGGGACAGCGACGACGTGGCGGTCGGCGAGCTGGTGCTCGCCATCGGCAATCCGTTCGGGGTCGGGCAGACGGTGACGTCGGGGATCGTGTCGGGTCTGGCGCGGTCGGGCGCGGCGTCGGAGGGCGGACGCGGCTACTTCGTCCAGACCGACGCACCGATCAATCCCGGCAATTCGGGCGGTGCGTTGATCGACACGCAAGGCCGGCTGATCGGGGTCAACACCTCGATCCTGTCGCGGTCGGGTGGCTCGAACGGGATCGGTTTCGCGATCCCGGCGGCGCTCGTCGCGCAGTTCGTGGCGCAGGCGGAGGCCGGGAACGAGACCTTCACGCGGCCCTGGGCGGGCCTCACCGGCCAGCCGGTCGATGCCGAGCTGTCGGAAAGTCTCGGGCAGATGCGGCCCGCGGGTGTGCTGATCTCGGCGATCCATCCCGCGAGCCCCTTCGCGGCGGCGGGGCTCGAGGCGGGCGCGGTGATCGAGGCGGTGGACGGCAGCGAGGTGAACACGCCCGCCGAGATGATCTATCGCCTTTCCGTGCGCGGGATCGGAGCGACGAGCCGGGTGACTGCCGCCCGCCGGGGCGAGACGCGGGACATTGAGGTTGCGCTGATCGCGGCCCCCGACGAGCCGGCGCGCGAGACCGTAAGTCTCGGCGAGCGCGAGGTGCTGCCGGGACTCACGGTGGCCCATGCGAACCCCGCGGTGATCGCCGAGATGGGGCTGCCGCTTCTGACCGAGGGGGTCGTGGTGCTCGATCCCGGGCCGTGGGGTGCGCGGGCCGGGCTTGCGGCGGGCGACGTGATTTCGGGCGTCAACGGCTACGCCATCGAGGCGCCGCGGGACGTGGGCCCCGCCCTGCGCTCGGCTTTGCCGCGGATCGCCATCGAGGCGGAGCGGGACGGCAGGCGCGTCATGCTGCGGTTCCGCGTCTGAATGGCCGATCTCTTCGATCCTGCCCCGGGTGAGCCCGATCCCGCCGGCCGCGCGCCGCGCCCGCTGGCAGACCGCCTGCGGCCGACGCGCCTGACGGAAGTGATCGGGCAGCAGAAGGTGATCGGGCCCGACGGGCCGCTCGGCGTGATGCTGGCGTCGGGGACGCTGTCGAGCCTCGTCTTCTGGGGACCGCCGGGGGTGGGCAAGACCACCATCGCGCGGCTGCTGGCCGACGAGACCGAGCTGCATTTCGTGCAGATCAGCGCGATCTTCTCGGGGGTCGCGGAACTCAAGAAGGTGTTCGAGGCGGCCAAGCAGCGGCGGCGCACGGGTCAGGGCACGCTGCTCTTCGTCGACGAGATCCACCGGTTCAACAAGGCGCAGCAGGACAGCTTCCTGCCGCATATGGAGGACGGGACGATCCTGCTGGTCGGGGCGACCACGGAGAACCCGTCCTTCGAGCTGAACGCGGCGCTCCTGAGCCGCGCGCAGGTGCTGGTGCTGGAGCGGCTCTCGGCCGAGGAGCTAGAGCTCATGGCCTCACGTGCCGAGGCCGAGATGGACCGGGCGCTGCCGCTCGACGATCAGGCGCGGCGGGCGCTCATCGAGATGGCGGACGGCGACGGCCGGGCGCTTCTCAACCTCGTGGAGCAGGTGGCGGCGTGGCGCGTCGAGGGCGACCTCGACACCGAGGCGCTGCGGACCCGGCTGATGCGGCGGGCGGCGCAATACGACAAGTCCGGCGACGGGCATTACAACCTCATCTCCGCGCTGCACAAATCGGTGCGGGGGTCCGATCCCGACGCCGCGCTCTACTGGTTTGCGCGGATGCTCGAAGCCGGGGAGGATCCGCGCTACCTCGCGCGGCGGATCACGCGGATGGCGGTCGAGGATATCGGGCTCGCCGATCCGCAGGCGCAGGGCATGTGCCTCGAGAGCTGGAACACCTACGAGCGGCTGGGCTCGCCCGAGGGCGAGCTGGCGCTGGCGCAGGCGATCGTCTACCTCGCGCTCGCGCCGAAATCGAACGCGGCTTACGTGGCCTACAAGGCAGCGCGGCGGGCGGCGAAGTCCACGGGCTCGCTTATGCCGCCCAAGCACATCCTCAACGCGCCGACGTCGCTGATGAAGGATCAGGGTTACGGCAAGGATTATGCCTACGACCACGACGCCGAGGACGGGTTCTCGGGGCAGGACTACTTTCCCGACGACATGGAGCGCGAGGCGTTCTATGCGCCGGTGGAGCGCGGCTTCGAGCGGGACCTGAAGAAGCGAGTCGACTATTTCGCGAAGCTGCGGCGGGAGCGAAACGAGGGCTGACCGCGGCCTTCCCTAGAGACGAAAAACGCCCCGCAGCGGGGCTGCGGGGCGCAAGGTCTGCGATGCGTGAGGGGGATCAGCCTTCGGCGGATTCCTCGGCCTCGACGCGCTCGCGGTCGGCCTTGCCCTTGGCATCGACGTCGCGCTCGACGAATTCGATGATCGCCATGGGTGCCATGTCGCCGTAGCGGAAGCCGGCCTTGAGGACGCGCACGTAGCCGCCCGAACGCTCGGCGTAGCGAGGGCCGATGACGTCGAAGAGCTTGGCGACGTGGATGTCCTGCTTGAGCTGCGCGGCCGCCTGGCGACGCGCGTGCAGATCGCCGCGCTTGCCGAGGGTGACGAGCTTCTCGATCACGCGGCGAAGCTCCTTCGCCTTGGGCAGCGTGGTCTTGATCTGCTCGTGCTCGATCAGCGAGCCGGCCATGTTCGCCCACAGCGCCTTGCGGTGCTCGTGGGTGCGGTTGAGTTTGCGGTAACCGTGTCCGTGACGCATTGGTCTCGTCTCCTAAAGTCGTGTTTTGCTTTGTCCGGCGGCCGCTTGCGTTGCGCGACCGCTCACCTTGGGGCGCTTTGGCCCATCGTGCGGGGGCGGGCATTGCCGCCCCCGAAAGACATCAGAACGTGTCTTCCATCTTCTTCGAGAGGTCCTCGATGTTGTCGGGCGGCCAGTCCTCGACATCCATGCCGAGGTGCAGACCCATGCCCGAGAGGACTTCTTTGATCTCGTTCAGCGACTTGCGGCCGAAGTTCGGGGTGCGGAGCATCTCGGCTTCGGTCTTCTGGATGAGATCGCCGATATAGACGATGTTGTCGTTCTTGAGGCAGTTCGCCGAGCGGACCGACAGTTCGAGCTCGTCCACCTTCTTGAGAAGGAGCGGGTTGAACTCGAGGCCGTCGTCGCCGTCGTCGCTTCTCGCGCTCTCCGGCTCGTCGAAGTTGACGAAGATCGACAGCTGGTCCTGAAGGATGCGGGCCGCGTAGGCGACCGCGTCCTCGGGCGTGACCGCGCCGTTGGTCTCGACCTTGAGGGTCAGCTTGTCGTAATCGAGCACCTGGCCCTCGCGGGTCGGCTGCACGTCGTAGGCGACCTTCTTGACCGGCGAGTAGATCGCGTCGATCGGGATCATGCCGATGGGCGCGTCCTCGGGCTTGTTCTTGTCAGCCGAGACGTAGCCCTTACCGGTGTTCACGGTGAGCTCCATGAACACGTCGGCGCCCTCGTCGAGGTGGCAGATCACGTGGTCCTTGTTGAGGACCTCGATGCCGTTGCTCTCGGAGATGTCACCGGCGGTGACGACGCCCGGGCCCTTGGCGGAGATCGACAGGCGCTTTGGCCCCTCGACTTCCAT
Organism: Roseivivax halodurans JCM 10272; assembly: GCF_000521785.1. GTDB lineage: Bacteria > Pseudomonadota > Alphaproteobacteria > Rhodobacterales > Rhodobacteraceae > Roseivivax > Roseivivax halodurans. The sequence continues at coordinate 18,349 of NZ_JALZ01000013.1, read as the reverse complement.
CCGCAGCGACACACCCTTGAGGTTCAGGACGATGTCGGTCACGTCCTCGCGCACGCCTGCGACCGAGGAGAACTCGTGCAGGACGTTGTCGATCTGGACGGATGTGATCGCGGCGCCTTGGAGCGAGGACAGCAGAACGCGGCGCAGCGCGTTGCCGAGCGTCAGGCCGAAGCCCCGCTCGAGCGGTTCGGCGACGCAGGTCGCGAGACGCGTCGGATCGTTGCCCGGCTTGATCTCGAGCTGCGTGGGCTTGATGAGTTCGGCCCAGTTCTTATGGATCATGTAAGACCTCCATTCCTGTCCCGGTCCCATGTCCTAAAGACCGGAGACGCCCGAGGTTAAAGCGGCAAGGCCGGGCCCACGCGGAATGCGCGGGCCCGGCCGAAACCAAAGATCGATCAGACGCGGCGACGCTTGGGCGGGCGGCAGCCGTTGTGGGCGATCGGGGTCACGTCACGGATGGCCGTGATGTTGAAGCCGACCGCGGCCAGCGCGCGGAGCGCCGATTCGCGGCCCGAGCCGGGGCCCTGCACTTCGACCTCGAGGGTCTTCATGCCGTGCTCCTGCGCCTTCTTGCCCGCGTCTTCTGCGGCGAGCTGAGCGGCGTAGGGCGTGGACTTCCGCGAGCCCTTGAAGCCCATGGTGCCGGCAGACGACCACGAGATGGCGTTGCCCTGCACGTCCGAGATCAGGATCTTGGTGTTGTTGAAGCTGGAGTTCACATGCGCGACGCCAGCTGCGATGTTCTTGGAGACCTTGCGCTTGCCTCCGCGACGGGGATCACGTGCCATTTGCCTGTCTCTCCCTTACTTCTTCTTGCCTGCGATGGCCTTTGCGGGGCCTTTGCGGGTGCGGGCATTGGTGTGGGTACGCTGTCCGCGCACCGGGAGATTGCGGCGATGGCGCAGGCCGCGGTAGCAGCCGAGATCCATCAGGCGCTTGATGTTGACCTGGCGCTCGCGGCGCAGGTCGCCCTCGACGGTGAAGTTCGCGTCGATGTGCTCGCGCATCGCGACGACTTCTGCGTCGCTCAGCTCGTTCACACGGCGGGATTCGTCGATGTTGACGGCCGCGCAGATGTCCTTCGCGGCAGACGGTCCGATACCGTGGATGTAGGTCAGCGCGACCGGGACGCGCTTCGCGGTGGGGATGTTGACGCCGGCAATACGTGCCAAGTCGATATTCCTCTCGTTGCGGTTCCGTAGCTCCAGAACCTTTTTTCACAACATATGGCCCTTGGGCACGCGCCCTCGGACCGTAGGTCGATCAGGTGATCTGCCGCGTGTTCGGTGAGCGCGGCAAACGCGATTCTCCTGTGGAGATGGCGGTGGGTAATCGGAATCAGGTGACGGGTCAAGGCCCGGAAACGGAGCTCCGGCGGAGAAGTTCCGGCTGCCGTGGGGTCAGCCGGAACTTCAGCCTCTCAGGCGTCGAGAACGCCCGCGATACGCGCCTTGACCTCGTCGATCTCGCCGAGGCCGTCGATCGAGGTGAGCTGACCCTTGGCGTAGTAATAGCCGATCAGCGGGGACGTCTTCTTGTAGTATTCGAGGAGGCGCTGCTTGAGGCTCTCCTCGTTGTCGTCCGAGCGGCGCTTGAACTCGGTCCCGCCACACGATTCGCACTTGCCGTCCTGCGGGATCGGCTTGGTGATGTCATTGTAGACCTCGCCGCAACTGGCGCAGGTCGACCGGGCGGTGATCCGCTCCACCAAGGCGGCGTCGTCGACGCGCATCTCGACGACCGCGTCGAGACTCTGGCCTTCCTCCTCGAGGAGGGCGGCGAGCGCATCGGCCTGCGCGAGGGTGCGCGGGAAGCCGTCGAAGATGAAGCCCTCGGTCTTCTCGCCCTCGAGCTTCTCGCGGATGAGCCCGATGACGATCTCGTCGGTGACGAGCTCTCCGCGGGCCATGACGTCGGCGACGATCTCGCCCATCTCGGTGCCGCTGTCCTTGGCCTCGCGCAGCATGTCGCCCGTGGAGAGCTGGGTCATGCCGCGCGCCTCTTCGAGATGGCGCGCCTGGGTGCCCTTTCCGGCCCCCGGCGGTCCAAGCAGTATGATGTTCATCGGCGAGCCGGTCCCCCCTTCTTGCGGCCCTTGCCCTTGCCGCGCAGCTGCGACTTCTGGATCAGGCCTTCGTATTGATGCGCCAGCAGATGGCTCTGGACCTGCTGGATCGTGTCCATGGTCACGCTCACCACGATGAGCACCGAGGTGCCGCCGAAGTAGAACGGGATGGCGAACTGGTTTCTCAGGATCTCGGGCATCAGGCAGACGAGCGCGAGATAGCCCGAGCCGAGCACGAGCACGCGGTTGACCACGTATTCGAGATATTCGGAGGTGCGCTTGCCCGGGCGGATCCCCGGCACGAAGCCGTTCTGGTTCTTGAGGTTCTCTGCCACGTCGTCCGGTTTGAAGGAGACGTTGAAGGTGTAGAAATAGGCGAAGAACACGATCATCGCGGCGAAGAACAGCAGGTAGAGCGGCTGGCCCGGGCCGAAATAGGCCATGATGGTCGACATGACCGGGCCCGTGCTCTCGCCCGAGAAGGTCGAGATCGTCGTCGGCAGCAGCAGCAGCGACGAGGCGAAGATCGCCGGGATCACGCCCGCGGGGTTCACCTTGACCGGCAGGTGGCTGTTCTGCGCCTCTGTCATCTTCATCCCGACCTGGCGGCGCGGATACTGGATGGTGATTTTGCGCAGCGCCCGCTCCATGAAGACCACGAACATGATCGTCGCGACCATGAAGAGGACGACACCGATGATGACGGCGGGGCTGATCGCGCCGGACCGGCCGGAGGCGAAGAACTGCGCCAGCGCTGCGGGCACCTCGGCGATGATGCCGACGAAGATGATGAGCGAAATGCCGTTGCCGATGCCGCGCTGGGTGATCTGCTCGCCCAGCCACATCAGGAACATGGTGCCGCCGACGATGGTGATCACGGTCGAGGCGCGGAAGTACCAGCCCGGATCGTGCGCGAGATCGCCCGCCTCGAGCGACATCGCAAGCCCGTAGGCCTGGAAGACCGCGAGCAGCACTGTGCCGTAGCGGGTGTACTGGTTGATCTTCTTGCGGCCCTGCTCGCCCTCTTTCTTGAGCTGTTCGAGCGAGGGGACCATCGAGGTCAGCAGCTGCACGATGATCGAGGCCGAGATGTAGGGCATGATCCCGAGGGCGAAGATGCCCATGCGCCCGAGGGCGCCGCCGGTGAACATCGTCAGGATGCCGCCGATCCCCGCCTGGGCGCCTTCCATGAAGTCCCGCAGCGCGACGCCGTCGATCCCCGGAACGGGAATGAACGTGCCGAGCCGGAAGATGCACAGCAGAGCCAGCGTGTAGAGGATGCGGTTGCGGAGGTCGGTGGCCTTGCCCAGAGCCGCCCAGCTCGTGTTGGCGGCCATCTGTTCGACTGCGGATGCCATGAAGCGCCCTTCTCTTTCAGACGAACGCCGCCCGCGAGCCTTGTCCTGCTCGGGGCGGCGCCCAGAAACCTTGCCGGAGATGTAAAGGGCGGCGCCGCCGCCCACAACTCCTTATTCGGACGCTTGAGCGCCCGTGAGCTTCAGCGACCCGCCCGCCTTTTCCACGGCATCGACCGCGGATTTGGAGGCGCCGGTGACTTCGAGGTTCACCGCCTTGCTGAGCTCGCCCTTCGCGAGGACGCGCACGCCGTCGAGCTTGCGGCGGACGAGGCCGGAAGCAACCAGCACCTCTTCGGTGACCGGCTGGCCTGCGTCGATCTTGCCCGCGAGCACGAACTTGTCGATCATGCCGAGGTTGACGACCGCGTAGCTCTTGCGGTTCGGCTTGTTGAAGCCACGCTTCGGCAGACGCTGGTAGAGCGGCATCTGGCCACCCTCGTAGCCGTTGATCGCAACGCCCGAGCGGGATTTCTGACCCTTGATACCACGGCCGCCCATCTTGCCCTTGCCCGAACCCGGGCCACGGCCGATGCGCTTGGCCTTCTTGTTCGCGCCGTCGTTGTCGCGCAGTTCATGAAGTTTCATTGTCGCTTCTCCTTGCCGGATGCGGCCCCCGAGCGACGGAAGCGGGCCGACCACGGCTTGACGTGAGTGAGTCGCGGCCCCCGGATGGGACCGCCGGAGGCGTATAGACGGCACGGGCTGCGGGATCAAGGCCGGGGAGCGTCGGAGATTGACATGTCGGCGCGCAGTCCCTAAGTGCCAGACAAGCGCCAGACCTGCCGCGTGAGCAGGTGCCGCCCGCATGAGGGGACGAGACGTCCCGGGCGCAGCGCGAACATCCTCCATGGTTCCCAATTCACGCGGGGGTCCGATGCCTGCTCCGGCGCGTTCGCGCGCCGATCTGCGGCAGGCGAACCCGAACGCGACCGCTCTGCCCCTTCACGGGCAGCGCCTCTTTATTTTCGTCGGCGCCTGCGGTGCGCCTGCGACATGACAGGACGATCCTTTGGATTTTGACATGCTGGGGCTGCCGCCCCGCCTCGCCCAGAACCTCACCGATCTGGGCATCAACGAACCTACGCCGATCCAGACCAAGGCCATTCCCGAGGCCATGAACGGCCGCGACGTGATGGGCCTCGCCCAGACCGGCACCGGCAAGACGGCCGCCTTCGGCCTTCCCCTTCTGTCCGCGATCCTGCGGATGGAGGGTCGTCCGGCGCCGAAATCGGCGCGCGGGCTCGTTCTCGCCCCGACGCGAGAACTGGCCGGGCAGATCCTCGACAACCTCCGCGCCTATGCGGCCGGCACGCAGGTGCGCTGCGAGCTCGTCGTGGGCGGTGCGTCCCTGAACCGTCAGGAGCAGCGCCTCGCGAAGGGCGTCGACATCCTCGTCGCGACCCCGGGCCGGCTGATCGACCTTCTGGAGCGCAAGGCGGTGCGGCTCGACCTTACCGGCTATCTCGTGCTCGACGAGGCGGACCAGATGCTCGACATGGGCTTCATCCACGCGCTGCGGAAGATCCTGCCGCGGCTTCCCGAAGAGCGGCAGACGATGCTGTTCTCGGCGACGATGCCCAAGCTGATGACCGAGATCGCCAATTCCTATCTCGACAACCCGGTGCGGATCGAGACGGCGCCTCCGGGCAAGCCGGCCGACAAGATCGACCAGAGCGTCCATTTCGTCGAGCAGACCGACAAGACCGGACTGCTGATCGACATGCTGGACAAGCATCGTGACGAGAGCGCGCTGGTCTTCGCCCGCACCAAGCACGGGGCGGAGCGGCTGATGAAGACGCTGGACAAGGCGGGCTTCTCCGCGGCGTCGATCCACGGCAACAAGAGCCAGGGTCAGCGCGACCGGGCGCTCAAGGGCTTCCGCACCGGCAACCTGCGGGTGCTGGTGGCGACGGACGTCGCCGCGCGCGGCATCGACGTGCCAGAGGTGCGCCACGTCTACAACTTCGACCTGCCGAACGTGCCGGACAATTACGTGCACCGGATCGGCCGGACGGCGCGCGCGGGCCGTGACGGCGCCGCGATCGCGTTCTGCGCGCCCGCCGAAATGGGCGAGCTGCGCGACATCGAGAAGGTGATGGGCAAGGCCATTCCCGTCGGCGGAGGCGAGCCCTGGGCCGCACCGCGCGGCGGCGGCGCCCCGCAGAAACGCCGCGGCGGCGGTGGCGGCGGAAATGGCGGTGGCGGCAAGCCCGCCAGTCGTCGTCCGCGCCGCTCGCGGCCACGCCGCGCGGCCTGATCCGGACCCGACTTTGACCAATGAGGGGCGCGCCCGCGACGAGCGGCGCGCCCCCTGTCATTGCGGCATCCCGCATTGAACCCTTGGCTTTTGTCGTTACGTGCCTCTCCAACCCAAAGCGGACACGGAGAGATATCATGCAGGCGATGACACTCGCCAAACCCGGCGGCCTGGACAAACTGGCCCTGTCGGAGATGGACGATCCCGGCCAGCCCGGCCCCGGCGAGATCCGGGTGCGCCTCCGCGCCTCGTCGCTGAACTTCCACGATTACGGCGTCGTCTCGGGCGCCATGCCGAGCGAGGACGGCCGCATCCCGATGTCGGACGGCGCCGGCGAGGTCGAGGCGGTGGGCGATGGCGTGACCGAATTCGCGCCAGGGGATTCGGTCGTCTCGACCTTCTTCCCCGGCTGGCATGACGGGCCGCCGCCCGTCGCGGATTTCACCACGACGCCGGGCGACGGCATCGACGGCTTCGCCCGCGAGATCGTGGTGGCTCCGGCGACCTCGTTCACGCGCTCCCCCGACGGCTGGTCCCACGAGGAGGCCGCAACCATCACCACGGCGGGCCTGACGGCGTGGCGCGCGCTGGTGGTCGATGGTGGGCTCAAGGCCGGCGACGACGTGCTGGTGCTCGGCACCGGGGGCGTGTCGATCTACGCGCTGCAGATCGCCCGGGCGATGGGCGCGCGCGTCTTTGCCACCACGTCTTCGGGCGAGAAGGCCGAGCGGCTGCGCGACATGGGCGCGGCGGCGGTGGTGAACTACCGCGAGACCGAGGCCTGGGGCGCCGAGATCGCCCGCGAGACCGGCGGGCGCGGCGTCGATCACGTCATCGAAGTGGGCGGCCCCGCGACGCTGTCGCAATCGATCGAGGCCTGCCGGATCGGCGGGCACATGGCGCTGATCGGCGTGCTGACGGGCCGTGCGGGCGAGATCCCGACGGCCAAGCTGATGGCCAAGCACCAGAAGCTGCAGGGGCTCATCGTCGGCAGCCGGAGCCACCAGAAGGACATGGTGCGCGCGATGGAGACGACGGGCCTGCGGCCGATCCTCGACCGCAGTTTCCCGCTGGCCGATCTGGCAGATGCCTTCCGCCACGAGGAGAGCGGCGCGCATTTCGGGAAGATCACCGTCTCGATCTGACGGTGGTCCCCCTGCCCCGCAACGAAAAACGCCCCCCAGCCGGCGGCCGGGGGGCGTTTCTTTTGTCCTGCCGGACGGGCCGGCGTCAGACCTTTAGTCGCGCTCTTCGACGATCTCGACGAGGTGCGGGATCTTGCGGATCATGCCGCGGACCGAGGGGGTGTCCTCGAGCACGCGGGTCTTGTGCATCTTGTTCAGGCCCAGCCCGACCAGCGTCTGGCGCTGGATGGCGGGGCGGCGGATCGGCGAGCCGATCTGCTTGACGACGATGGTCTTGGCCATGGGTTACGCCTCCTCCGACACGCGGACGTGATCGCCTTCCGCCTGCGGGTTGTTCTCTTCGCGCTTGGGCAGGATGTCCGAGACCTTCTTGCCGCGACGCTGCGCGACGTGGCGCGGCGACTGCTGGCGCGTCAGGCCTTCGAGCGTGGCGCGGATCATGTTGTAGGGGTTCTGCGAGCCGTTCGACTTCGCCACGACGTCATGGACGCCGAGCATCTCGAAAACGGCGCGCATCGGACCACCGGCGATGATCCCGGTACCTTGCGATGCGGTCCGCATCACGACGCGGCCCGCACCATGGCGGCCCTCGATGTCGTGGTGCAGCGTGCGGCCTTCGCGCAGCGGCACGCGGATCATCTTGCGCTTCGCCTGCTCGGTCGCCTTGCGGATCGCCTCGGGGACCTCTTTCGCCTTGCCCTTGCCGAAGCCGACGCGGCCCTTCTGGTCGCCCACGACCACGAGCGCGGCGAAGCCGAAGCGCTTACCACCCTTCACGGTCTTCGAGACGCGGTTGATCGCAACCAGGCGATCGGCGAATTCGGGGGCCTCGTCGCGGTCGCGGCGGCCGCCCCGTCTGTTGTCACGTTCTGCCATCAGGCATTCCTTTCTGTCAGCGCCTCGGGCGCCAAATCGTCCAACCGAAGTGAGCCGCGTGCGGCTCCCCGGTCATCGAGGCGGCGCGGAGGCCGCCTGCGCATGAAAACGGGCGGCGGGGACATGCCCCGCCGCGCCGATATCAGATCTTGAGGCCCGCCTCGCGCGCGGCATCCGCCACGGCCTTGACGCGACCGTGGTAGAGGAACCCACCGCGGTCGAAATACGCCTCTTCGACGCCCGCCTTCTTGGCGCGCTCCGCAATCGCCGCGCCGATCTTCTGCGCCGCTTCCACGGAGTTCTTGCCGACCACGCCGAGATCCTTCTCGAGCGTGGAGGCCGCCGCGACGGTGTGACCGTTCACGTCGTCGATGAGCTGCACGTGCAGGTTCTTGTTCGACCGGTGCACGGAGAGGCGCATCCGCCCCTCGTTCACCGCGCGCAGCTTGTTCCGGACGCGCAGACGGCGCTTCAGGAACTGCACTCTCTTGCTGTAAGCCATGTTCGCCGTCCTTACTTCTTCTTGCCTTCCTTCTGGAAGATGTATTCGCCCTTATAGCGGATGCCCTTGCCCTTGTAGGGCTCGGGACGCCGCCAGTCGCGAATGTTCGCCGCCACCTGGCCGACCTGCTGGTAGTCGTGGCCTTCCACGACGAGCTCGGTCGGCTTGGTTGCCGTGACGGTGACACCTTCCGGAATGGGGAAGTCGACGTCGTGCGACAGGCCGAGGTTCAGCTTCAGGATGTTGCCCTGAACCTGCGCCCGGTAACCCACGCCCTGAATCTCCAGCTCCTTCTTGAAGGTGTTCTGGACCCCGTGGACGAGGTTGGCGACGATCGTGCGGGTCATGCCCCACTGCTGACGCGCGCGCTTGGAATTGCCGCGCGGCGTCACGCTGATCTTGTCGTCCTCGACCGTGATGGTGACGTCGTCGGTCGCGTGAAAGGTCTTGGTGCCCTTGGGGCCTTTGACCTCGACGGTCTGGCCCGACACGGATGCGGAGACACCCGAGGGCAGCTCGACCGGTCTTTTACCAATACGAGACATGTTCAGGCCTCCTTAGAATACCGTGCAGAGCACTTCGCCGCCGACGTTCTGGGCACGGGCAGTGTGATCGCTCATGACGCCCTTGGACGTGGAGACGATCGAGATGCCCAGGCCCTGGCGAACCTGCGGGATGGTGTCGACACCGAGATAGACGCGGCGGCCCGGGCGCGAGACGCGCTTGAGCTCGCGGATGACCGGCTCTCCCTCGTAGTACTTGAGCGAGATCTCGAACTGCGGGTGGCCGCGCTCGTCGGTCGTCTTCTCGTAACCGCGGATATAGCCCTCGTCCGCCAGCACATCGAGAACCCAGGCACGAAGCTTGGAGCCCGGGGTACGGACGGTGGACTTGCCGCGCATGGCGCCGTTGCGGATGCGGGTGATCATGTCGCCGATAGGATCGTTCATATCATGCCCTCCTTACCAGCTCGACTTGACCATGCCGGGAAGCAGGCCCTTGTTGCCGAGGTTGCGCAGCATGATCCGGCTGATTTTCAGCTTGCGGTAATAGGCGTGCGGACGCCCGGTCAGCTGGCAGCGGTTGTTGAGCCGCGTCGGCGAGGAATTGCGGGGCAGTTCTGCGAGCTGCAGGCGTGCCTTGAACCGCTCTTCCATCGGTTTGGTTTCGTCGTTTGCGATCTCTTTCAGAGACGCGCGCTTGGCTGCGTATTGTGCAACGAGCCGCTCACGCTTTCTCTGACGTTCGACCATGGATTTCTTAGCCATGTCCTAGGTTCCCTTCAGCTCGTGAACGGCATGTTGAAGTGCTTCAGGAGCGCCTTGCCCTCGGCGTCAGTCCCCGCCGTGGTGGCGATGATGACGTCCATGCCCCAGACCTCGTCGACCTTGTCGAAGTCGATCTCGGGGAAGACGATGTGCTCCTTGATGCCCATCGCGAAGTTGCCCTGACCGTCGAAGGACGGCTTGACGCCCCGGAAGTCCCGGATGCGCGGCATGGCGATGGTGATCAGCCGGTCGAGGAATTCGTACATCCGGTCGCCGCGCAGGGTCACCTTCGCGCCGAGCGGCATTTCCTCGCGGACGCGGAAGCCGGCGATCGACTTCTTCGCCTTGGTCACGACGGCGTGCTGACCTGCGATCTTGGTCAGGTCCTCCTGGGCCGACTTGGCCTTCTTGGAGTCGCGGACCGCCTCGGCACCGCAGCCGATGTTCAGCACGATCTTGTCGAGCCGGGGGATCTGCATGTCGTTCGTGTAGCCGAACTCTTCCTTGAGCTTGGCACGGATTTCCTCGCGGAACTGCTGGCGCAGGCGCGGGGTGTAGGTCGCCTCATCAAGCATCGATCGCATCCCCCGTGGTCTTGGCAAAACGGACCTTCTTGTCGCCGTCCATGCGGAAGCCGACGCGGGTCGCCTTGCCGTTCTTGTCGACGAGCGCGAGGTTCGACAGGTCGATCGGCACAGCCTTCGGCTGGCGGCCGCCCTGGTTCGACTGGGTCTGGCGCTGGTGACGCACGGCCATGTTGATGCCGTCGACGACGGCCTTGCCGTCCTTCGGCATGACGGCACTGATCGTGCCTTCCTTGCCCTTGTCCTTGCCGGCAAGGACGACGACCTTGTCGCCTTTACGAAGTTTCGCAGCCATCAGAGCACCTCCGGAGCGAGCGAGATGATCTTCATGAAGTTCTTCGCACGCAGCTCACGCACGACGGGCCCGAAGATACGGGTGCCGACGGGCTCGTTGCTGTTGTTGAGGATCACGGCGGCGTTGCGGTCGAAGCGGATGGCGGTGCCATCGTCACGACGCACTTCCTTGGCGGTGCGCACGACGACGGCCTTGCGGACATCGCCCTTCTTCACGCGGCCGCGCGGAATGGCTTCCTTCACCGAGACGACAATGATGTCGCCCACGGAGGCGTATTTACGCTTGGAGCCACCCAGGACCTTGATGCACTGAACTTTCCGGGCTCCGGAATTGTCAGCGACATCCAGATTGGTCTGCATCTGGATCATGTGGTTTCTCCCGACCTTCCGGAGCTGTTCTGGTTAACTCTCCGGGGTTTCGACTGATATGACCGGGCCCCGCGGGGCCCGAAATCCGGTTTACTCGGCGGTTTCCGCCTTCTGCGCCTCGGCGCGCTCGCGATCGAGGCGGGCGAGTTCGGCGTGGTGCGCCTTCTGTTCCTCGATCATCTCGGGGGTCATGACTTCCCACCGCTTGGTCTTGGACTTGGGCGCGCATTCGCGGATCATGACGGACTGGCCGACCGTAGCCGCCTCGCCTTCGTCATGGGCGCGGTACTTCTTGGACTTCTTGATCGTCTTCTGAAGCACCGGGTGCTTGAAGCGGCGCTCGACCGAAACCGTCACCGTCTGGGCGTTGGCGGTCGAGGTCACGGTGCCTTGCAGGATACGCTTGGGCATACTCTGTGTCCCCTTACTCGGTCGTCGCGGCGGCCGAGGCCGCCTTTTCGTTCAGGATGGTCTTCACCTTCGCCACATCGCGGCGCACGAGCTTCATGCGCGCGGTGTTCTCCAGCTGGCCGGTGGCCTGCTGGAAGCGGAGGTTGAAGGCCTCTTTCTTGAGCTGGACAAGCTGGTCCCGGAGCTGGTCCGGGGTCTTGTCACGGAGATCGCTGGCGTTCATGTCGCCCCTTTCTTCAACATCACCGGAGGGCCCCTGCCTGCCGAAGGCGCAGGGTCACCCTGATTCCGGTGGAGTCCGTGGATGAGGTGGCCGGGTAACCGATATCGGATCGTCACGCAAGCCCTGATCGGCCGCGCGCGGGTGGCGCGGCACGGATATGCCGTAGACGCTGCGGCTCGGGGCGTCTAGCGGGTCAGGAACATCGGATCGCCGGACCAGCGGGCGCTTGCCGACTGCTCGCGACCGCAGCTCAGATCCTCGATGTCGTAGGTCGCCTGCCACCTTCCGCCGGCGCCGAGCACCATCTCCCAGCTGCGGGTGACGATGGTCAGCGCGACGAATTCGGGCTTCGTCACCACGGTGCGTTCCCTGACGAGCGGAACGGCGGCCGGGAGGAAGTGGTTGCAGATCCCCCGCATGACGCCCGCCTGCCCGAGCTTGTCGTCCGCCCTGTCGGTGCGCAGGCGCAGCTCGAACCCCTCGCGCGCCTCCTCGACGAGCGGCACGGTGCCGATCCATTCGATGTTCTGCGCCGCCGCCGGCAGCGGTGCGGCCATGAGGACCAGCGCGGCGGCCCTCCGCATGAGTGATGTGCCGGTCATTGTAACTCCCCCGCGTGTTTCGCGATGGCTTTTACGCCACGGAAGGCTACGAGATCGGGAATTCGTTACGAAACGGCAAATGCGGGATCATGAAAATCGTGATCGCCTGCCGCAATGGCGGGCAAGGCAGGGCGCGACTGCCTATTTCGTCGGCAGGCTCATTCCCATTTGTAGTTGAAGCTGACCGAGATGCGGTCGTCCTCGGCCATGTTCATCGGCACCTCGTGGCGCAGCCAGGATTCCCAGAGAAGCACGTCACCGATTTCGGGCGCGACGTAGACGAAGTTCTTCAGCTCCTCGCGGCATTCCTTCGTGCGGGTCGGCGCGGCCATCATCATCGGCAGGCGCGGATCCTCGAGCTTGAGCGCGGAGGTGCCGTCGGGCATCGCGACATAGGTCGTGCCGGAGATGACCGAATGGGGGTGGATGTGGCTGCCGTGGCTGCCGCCCTCGGGCAGGACGTTGATCCAGACGTCCTCGAGCACGAGGCCCTTGTCGCCGAGATCGAACTGAACGTCCTCGGCGAAGGCCATCACGTGCTTGTCGAGCGCCTTTACCAGATCGGCGAAGATCGGGAAGCGCCACGGCAGGTCCGTGAGCGAGGCGTAGGAGGTGTAGCCCGGATAGCCCTCGCGCTCGCACCAATCCTGCCCGGCCTCGTCGTCCTCGGCGATCGAGAGGCACGAGGCCTCGAGCTCGCGCGCATCGACCTCTGGCTGAAACGCGTCCAGCCGGGCGCGGTAGAGGCGGGTGGCGAAGAGGGAGCGGATGTCGGCCATGGGAAACTCTCGGAGGGATGGGGTCAGCGCCTGACTATCGCAGGGCCGCGCCGAACGGAACGGGTTTACTCCTCGGGGAAGAGGACGAACCCTCCCGTGCCCTTCCGGGTGAAGAGAGCGCGCAGCGGGCCGACGCGGCGCAGATCGTCCACCGCGAGGTCCGGCATGACGCCGCCCGCCGCCTTGTCGTAGCCGCCTGCCGTCCACGCCCGGTAGACATCGCGCCGGGCTCGCGCCTCGGCGGTCTCGGCATCCGGCGCATCGAGCGTGACGGTGACGAAAAAGCCCCGGGCGAGGCCCTCGGGCGCCTCGAGCGCGAAGCCGGAGCCTTCGAACATCACCGTGAAGGTCGTCATGATTGCCCCCCATGAAAAAGGCTCCCGGTGTCGCCACCGGAAGCCTTGGGTCTTGGCGGGGGATGCGGCGCATCCCCGGCGATCTTACCAGTCTTCGCGGACCACGATGCGGGTCTTGATCGGCAGCTTCATCGACGCGAGGCGGAGCGCTTCGCGCGCGACCTCGTCGCTGACGCCGTCGATCTCGAACATCACGCGGCCCGGCTTGACCTTGCAGGCCCAGCGGTCGACCGAACCCTTACCTTTACCCATCCGGACCTCGATCGGCTTGGCCGACACGGGCACGTCCGGGAAGATGCGGATCCAGACACGGCCCTGACGCTTCATGTGACGCGTCATGGTCCGGCGGGCCGCCTCGATCTGGCGGGCGGTGATCCGCTCCGGCTGGGTCGCCTTCAGGCCGAAGGAGCCGAAGTTCAGGGACGAGCCGCCTTTGGCTTCGCCCTTGATGCGGCCCTTCTGCTGCTTGCGGTACTTCGTACGCTTGGGTTGAAGCATGTCTCAGCCCTCCTCAGCGACGGCCGCCTGCGCCGCGAGGCGCCGGTCCGTCCTGGATTTCCTGGCTCTTGCGGTCGCGAGCCTGGGGATCGTGCTCCATGATCTCGCCTTTGAAGATCCAGACCTTGATCCCGATGATGCCGTAGGGCGTCGCGGCCTCGATCGACGCGTGGTCGATATCGGCGCGCAGCGTGTGCAGCGGCACACGGCCCTCGCGGTACCACTCGGTCCGCGCGATCTCGGCGCCGCCGAGGCGGCCGGCGAGGTTCACACGGATGCCCTGGGCGCCCATGCGCATCGCGTTCTGCACCGCGCGCTTCATCGCACGGCGGAACGAGACACGACGCTCGAGCTGCTGGGCGATGTTCTCGCCCACGAGCGTGGCGTCGAGCTCGGGCTTGCGCACCTCGACGATGTTGAGGTGAAGCTCGGACGCAGTCATGCTGCCGACCTTCTTGCGCAGCGTCTCGATGTCCGCGCCCTTCTTGCCGATGATGACGCCCGGGCGGGCGGCATGGATCGTGACACGGCACTTCTTGTGCGGGCGCTCGATGATCACGCGCGCGATGCCGGCCTGCTTGCATTCCTTGTGAATGAACTCGCGGATCTTGAGATCCTCGAGCAGCAGGTTGCCGTAGTCCTTGGTGTCGGCGTACCAGCGGCTGTCCCAGGTGCGGTTGACCTGGAGGCGCATGCCGATCGGATTGACTTTGTTACCCATTAGGCTTGCTCCTCGACCTGACGCACCAGAATGGTGATTTCCGAGAACGGCTTCAGGATCTTGCCGAACCGGCCACGCGCCCGCGGACGTCCGCGCTTCATCACCAGGTTCTTGCCGACATAGGCCTCTGCGACGATCAGCTCGTCGACGTCCAGACCGTGGTTGTTCTCGGCATTGGCGATGGCGGACTGAAGGCACTTCTTCACGTCATCGGAGATGCGCTTCTTCGAGAAGGTCAGATCGTTCAGCGCGCGATCCACCTTCTTGCCGCGAATGAGGGCAGCGACGAGGTTCAGCTTCTGCGGGCTGGTGCGCAGCATGCGCAGCTTGGCCATCGCCTCGTTGTCCGCCACGCGGCGGGGATTCTTATCCTTGCCCATGGCTTATTTCCTCTTCGCTTTCTTGTCCGCCGAGTGCCCGTAATAGGTGCGGGTGGGCGAGTATTCACCGAACTTCTGGCCGATCATGTCCTCGGAGACGTTCACGGGCACATGCTTGTGGCCGTTGTAGACGCCGAAGGTGAGGCCGACGAATTGCGGCAGGATGGTCGAGCGACGCGACCAGATCTTGATGACTTCATTGCGGCCCGATTCGCGCGCTGCCTCGGCCTTCTTCAGGACGTAGGCGTCGACGAACGGACCCTTCCAGACGGAACGTGTCATGGTTTAGCGACCCTTCTTCCGAGCGTGACGCGAGCGAATGATGAGCTTTTGCGAGCCCTTGTTGGTGTTCCGCGTGCGGTGACCCTTGGTGGGCTTGCCCCACGGCGTCACCGGGTGGCGGCCACCCGAGGTCCGGCCCTCACCACCACCATGCGGGTGGTCGATCGGGTTCATCACGACGCCGCGGACATGCGGACGCTTGCCGAGATGGCGCATGCGGCCGGCCTTGCCGAAGTTCTGGTTGCTGTTGTCGGGGTTCGACACAGCACCGACGGTCGCCATGCATTCCTGGCGGACCATCCGCAGCTCGCCCGAGGACAGGCGGACCTGCGCGTAGCCGCCGTCGCGGCCGACGAACTGGGCATAGGTGCCTGCAGCGCGTGCGATCTGACCGCCCTTGCCGGGCTTCAGCTCGATGTTGTGCACGATCGTACCGATCGGCATGCCGGAGAACGGCATCGCGTTGCCCGGCTTGATGTCGGCCTTCTTGCCCGAGATCACGCGGTCGCCGATGGCGAGGCGCTGGGGGGCGAGGATGTAGGCCTGCTCGCCGTCATCGTACTGGATCAGTGCGATGAAGGCCGTGCGGTTGGGGTCGTATTCGATCCGGGCGACGGTGCCCTGGACGTCGAACTTGTTCCGCTTGAAGTCCACGATCCGGTAGAGGCGCTTTGCCCCTCCGCCGCGGCGGCGCATCGTGATCCGTCCGGTGTTGTTCCGGCCGCCCTTCTTCGTCAGACCCTCGGTGAGGCTCTTGACGGGACGTCCCTTATACAGCTCCGAACGGTCGATCAGCACCAGCCCGCGCTGGCCCGGCGTCGTCGGCTTGTACGACTTGAGTGCCATGCTTTCTGTCTTCCGTTGTCAGCAGCGACCCGCCCCCGGTCGGGGCGTCCGCCTATGTGGTCGGCCGCGGCGCGAGGCCCGGCCTTCGGATGTAGGCCCCCGTAGGTGCCCGGTGGTAAATGACCACGCGGCCCCGGAGCGAATCCGGAGCCGCGTGATCTGCGGGCTTCTAACGCAGAGGCAGGCCCGCGTCCAGTGCGGATCTGCGCCTGCTCCGGAGCCCGGAAAAACGAAAGGCCCCCACCGTGGGCGGGGGCCCTTCAGGGTCTCGATCCGGGCCGGATCAGAGGCCGGTGGTCACGTCGATGGTGTTGCCCTCGACGAGCGTCACATAGGCCTTCTTGGTGTCCGCGCGGCGGCCCTTCTGGCCGCGGAAACGCTTCACCTTGCCCTTGGCGATCAGCGTGTTGACCGCCTTCACCTTCACACCGAACAGAGCCTCGACCGCTTCCTTGATCTGCGGCTTGTTCGCGTCGATCGCCACCTCGAACACGACGCCGTTGTGCTCGGACGCCATGGTCGACTTCTCGGTGATGACCGGCTTGCGGATCACGTCGTAATGTTCAGCCTTCGCGCTCATTTCAGCCGGGCCTCCAGAGCTTCGATCCCCGCCTTCGTGATCACCAGGGTGTCACGCTTGAGGATGTCGTAGACGTTCGCGCCCATCGACGGCAGGACATCCAGACCGTCGATGTTCGCCGCGGCGCGGGCGAAGTCGCCGTTGACCTCTGCACCGTCGATGACCAGCGTCCGCTTCCAGCCGAGATCCTTGATGGCCTTCGCGAGCGTCTTGGTCTTGCCGTCGGTCTCCGCGCTGTCGATCACGACGAGGTTGCCCTCGCGCGCCTTGGCGCTGAGCGCGTGCATGAGGCCGAGCCGGCGCACCTTCTTGGGAAGGTCGTGCGCGTGGCTCCGCGGCTTCGGGCCCTTGTAGATGCCACCCTTGCGGAAGATCGGCGCATTGCGGTCACCGTGGCGTGCGCCGCCGGTGCCCTTCTGGCGGTAGATCTTCTTGGTCGAGTAGCTGGTCTCGGACCGGCCCAGCGTCGAGTGTGTGCCCTGCATCGCCTTGTTGCGCTGCCAGCGCACGACGCGGTGCAGGATGTCGGCGCGCGGCTCGAGATCGTAGATCTCGTCCGCGAGATCCACCGACCCGGCGCTGCCGCCGTCCAGTTTGATCACGTCGAGTTTCATGCCTGACCGTCCTTCTTCTCGGCGTCCGAATTGTCGGTGTCGGCCGACTCTTCGGCGATTTCAGCCTCGGCTTCCTTCAGGGCTTCTTCCTGCTGAGCCGCTTCCTCGGCGAGGCGCGCCTCTTCGGCCTGACGTGCCTCTTCCTCGGCCTGCTTTGCAGCTTCCTCGGCGGCACGCTTGGCTTCGTCCGCGGCGGATTTCAGCGCGGCGGGCAGGATGATGCCTTCGGGCGCAGGCTTCTTGACCGCGTCCTTGATGGTGACCCAGCCGCCCTTGGCGCCGGGAACGGCACCCTTGATCATGATCAGGCCGCGATCCGCGTCCGTCTTCACGACCTGGAGGTTCTGCGTGGTCACGCGGACGGCGCCCATGTGGCCGGCCATCTTCTTGCCCTTGAACACCTTGCCGGGGTCCTGGCACTGGCCGGTGGAGCCGTGCGAGCGGTGCGAGATCGACACGCCGTGGGTCGCTTCGAGACCCCGGAAGTTGTGCCGCTTCATGCCGCCGGCAAAGCCTTTACCGATCGAGGTGCCGCAGACGTCCACGAACTGGCCCGCGAAGTAATGATCCGCGGTGATCTCCTCACCGACGTCGATCATGTTCTCCGGCGCGACGCGGAATTCCGCGACCTTGCGCTTGGGCTCGACCTTGGCGATGGCGAAGTGGCCACGCATCGGCTTCGAGACGTTCTTGGGCTTGATCGCGCCACAGCCGAGTTGCACGGCCGAATAGCCATGCGAATCCACGGTGCGCTGCGCCACGACCTGCAGCTTGTCGAGTTGAAGGACGGTCACGGGAACCTGTTTCCCGTCCTCCTGGAAGATCCGCGTCATGCCGACCTTCTTGGCGATGATTCCAGAGCGCATAACTGGTTGCCCTCCTTACACCTTGATTTCGACGTCGACGCCGGCGGCGAGGTCGAGCTTCATGAGCGCGTCCACGGTCTGCGGGGTCGGGTCGATGATGTCGAGAAGACGCTTGTGGGTCCGGATCTCCCACTGGTCGCGCGACTTCTTGTTGACGTGCGGACCGCGGAGAACGGTGAACCGCTCGATCTTGTTCGGCAGCGGGATGGGCCCGCGCACGTCCGCGCCGGTCCGCTTTGCGGTGTTGACGATCTCCTGCGTGCTGGAGTCCAGCACGCGGTAGTCGAACGCCTTCAGCCGGATGCGAATGTTCTGGCTTTGCATTGTCTTGCCTTCATCGGCTTGCGGTGAGGGTTGAGAGGAAGAGACCGGACCACCCGGCCCCTTCATCGAACCCTGTAAAGAGACGGGTGCGCCCGGAGGCGCACCCACATGTCGGCGATCGGACGGGACCTTTCAGGCCCCGGCCC
>NZ_JALZ01000012.1 GCF_000521785.1 Roseivivax halodurans JCM 10272 | reverse complement strand
CCTTGACGATGTAGTCGGCGGCCTTGGGGGCCATATCTTCGGCAGGCATGTGATGTCTCCGTTCATGTCTCGTGTCTGGCCGGAGATCCCGAGCGGACCCCCGGAAATAGATGTCACTCCGCGGCGATCCTGTGGCCGAACGTTGCGGCGAGATCGCGGGCGAGATCCGTCCGCTCCCAGCCGAAGCCGCCGTCCTCGTCGACCGGGCGGCCGAAATGGCCGTAGGCCGCGGTGCGCGCATAGATCGGACGCAGCAGGCCCAGCTGCTCGCGGATGCCGCGGGGCGTGAGGCGCACCATCTCGCGCAGCGTCTCGCCTAGCTTGACCTCGTCGACCCGCGCCGTTCCGAATGTCTCCACGTACACGGCAACGGGGTCCGGCACGCCGATCGCGTAGGCAAGCTGGATCTGGCATCTGTCCGCCAGTTCCGCCGCCACGACGTTCTTGGCGAGATAGCGGGCGGCATAGGCGGCCGAGCGGTCCACCTTGGTCGGGTCCTTGCCGGAGAAGGCGCCGCCCCCGTGCGGCGCCGCGCCCCCGTAGGTGTCGACGATGATCTTGCGCCCGGTGAGGCCCGCATCGCCCTCGGGACCCCCGAGCACGAACCGCCCCGTCGGGTTCACGAACAGGCGGTCGTCGCTGACGGTCCAGCCCTCGAGCGAGGCCTTCGACAGATACGGCTTCACCAGCTCGCGTACCTCCTCGCGGCTGACGCCCTCGGCGTGCTGCGTCGAGACGACGATGGCGTCGATGCCGACCGGCCGTCCGTCCTGGTACTTCAACGTCACCTGGCTCTTGGCGTCGGGGCCGAATTCCGGTCGCGTGCCCGATTTGCGGTCCTCCGCCATGAGCCGCAGGATGCGATGGGCGAACTGGATCGGGGCCGGCATCAGCTCCTCGGTCTCGCGGCAGGCATAGCCGAACATGATGCCCTGATCGCCGGCGCCTTCCTCGCCTTTGTCGCCCTCGTCGACACCCATGGCGATGTCGCTCGACTGCGCGTGCAGGCGGTTGATGACCTCGACACTGGAGTGATCGAAGCCGGGCTGCTCGTAGCCGATGTCGCGGATCGCGGCGCGGACATGGTCCTCGACCGCATTGCGCACGGCTTCGGGCCCGCGCACCTCGCCGGCGATGGTCACGTGGTTCGTGGTGGCGAGCGTCTCGACGGCCACGCGAGCGTCGGGGGCCTCGCTCAGATAGGCGTCGAGGATCGTGTCCGAGATCCGGTCGCACACCTTGTCCGGATGGCCTTCGGAGACGGATTCGCTGGTGAAGAGCCAGGTCTTGGGCATATCGATACTCCCTGTTCCTGTTGGATCGGTCGGGGCGCCGACCCGCACTCAGCAGGTCTTCGGGCGCTGTTATGGTGATGTTTCGTCTGGATCACGGTCCGGCGCGCTGGTCCCCGCCGGACCCGGCGATCACTCCGGCTTCCGGAAGACGTGGATGCCCCAGGAAAGGTTGCCGGCATCCGCGGCACGGACCCAGTTCTCGAGGCCGACGGCCATCTTGTCGAGATAGGCGGTCGAGGCGCCGCTGTCCTTGAGGGTGTCGTAATTGCCGAGCAGCTCGTCCCGGACGCGGTCGTAATGCGTGCGCAGCTGAGTGGTCATCTCGTCCCAGGCGACAAGCTTGAAGCCGATCTCTTGCGCCGCCCTCTGGTAGAAGCCGGGCGAGCCAAGCGAATTGAGCTGGAGGCGGTCGTAGACCGGCTGCAACTGCCCGGGATCGGCGTCGTCTGACTGCATCGGATCGGTGAAGACGAAATGGCCGCCCGGTTTCAGCACGCGCCAGACCTCGCGCAGCACCGTCTCGCGCTGGTCGGAGTGCAGGATGGCGTCCTGGCTCCAGACGACATCGAAGCTCGACGCGGGTTCGGGGATGTCCTCGAAGACGCCGTGGATGACGTCGATCCGGTCAGAGAAGCCCTGCTGGCGGTTGCGCAGACGGTTGGTGTCGTTCTGGATCTCGGAGATGTTGAGGCAGGTGGCGGTCCCGCCGTTCTCCTTGACGACCTTGCGCATCGCCCCGCCATAGCCCGCGCCGATATCGAGTATGCGGGTGTCGGCTGTGATCGTCGGCAAGACCTCGACCATCCGGTCGATGGTGACGTCCGAGGCAGTGCGGATATCGCGGGTGGAATTGTAGCAACCGATATGCAGATCCTGACCGCCCCAGACGAGGGAGTAGAACGTGTCGGCATCGTCGCTGTCGTAGTAATCCTCCGCGACGTCGCGCACATCGGCCTCCCCCGCCTCGCGCTGACCGCCGCCCCAGCGAACCATGTGCATGGTCGATTTTTCGCAGACATGGATGAAGAAATCGGGCTCGTCCTCGGCGTAGGTTTCCTGGAAGTCGCCATAGGTGCGCACCCGCGCAAACCCCGCCTCGCTCAGCAGCCGCCGCATGTAGCTCTTGCGGATCGGGCACATGTTGAGGGTGTATTCCTCGCCGTCCGGGAAGGAATAGCGCATCCGGCAGAGGCCCTCGTCGACATGATCGGGCACCGCCGAGATGCGGTCGCCGCAATAGTAGTAGCGGTGCTTCGACGAGAAGCCGTGGTCGATCATTGCGTCGTAATTGCGCTGGTCGAGGATCAGGATGCCGTCGTGCTTGAGCGCGGCGTAGAACTCGGCCAGCGCGCGGCGGCGGTCCTGCTCTTCGTGCAGGTGCGTGAAGGAATTGCCGAGGCAGATGATCGCGTCGTACTTGCCTTGGATGTCCCGATTGAGCCAGCGCCAGTCGGCCTGCACGGTTTTGAGGATATGCCCGCGCTCCTGTCCGTTCTGGAACGCCTTGGCGAGCATAGCAGCGGAGCCGTCGGCGGTGGTGACGTTGAAGCCCGCCTCGATCAGCCGTACCGAGTGGAAGCCGGTGCCGGCGGCGACGTCGAGCACCGTCTCCTTGCCGCGGGCACGCAGGATATCGATGAAGAATTGGCCCTCGGCCTCGGCACGGCCGCGCCAGTCGATCAACTCGTCCCATTTCTCGACGAAGGCCATGACGTATTCGCCGCGGTAGAGATCCGTGTCGCGGTCCTCGAGAGGGTCCTGGCCGTAGGTCTGCGCGTCGAGATCGAGTTCGAAGTTGGTGTTGCGGGCAGCGTCGGTCACTCTGTGTCTCCCTGTGCTGCGGCAAGTGGCGGCCGCGTGAGTGCTGCTCCGGCCTCGCAAGCGAAACCGGCGGACATAATTCGGGCTCCCGGCGCCGCGGGTGGCACCGTGGTAGCGCAGATTGTTTCGTTTCAGCCGCCGCGTCAGCTTGCAGCGCCCATCAAGGGGGCGCCGTCGAAGCGACAGCGTGTCGGTCTTGATCGGATCGTCTTATCGCGATGATCCGGTGTCGGCGACTGGAGTACCGCTGTGGCGGGTCCGACTGCCGGAAGAATTACCAATCACTCGCAATTTTACAACTGAAAGATGCCAAACTCGAAAATATGTACGTCTAGTCATTGATATGACACAGAACTTTATTCCTCGGTGCGTTTGCGGCATTCAGCGCCGGACTGACCTGGAATGCGCCTTCGCCGTAGCGATTTAACGCTCGGCGAAGCCACGGTATTGATCTGGTAAGATCGCCCCAAAAGGTGGAAGCGCTGCAGGACGAGCCCTCCGGCCGTTCGGAATGGAGGGCATCTCGACGCCAGCGGCGGCTCAGAACTGCCCCGTCCCGCGGCGTTGGAATGCCCGCAGACATGTCCCGCGTAATTTGCGCGAGGCCCCTTGCGCCTGCTGCGACGCGAGTCTAAGAGCGCCGTCGTCGGGTGATTAGCTCAGTGGTAGAGCGCTTCGTTCACATCGAAGATGTCAGAGGTTCAAATCCTCTATCACCCACCATGTTCCCCCACGACGTTCATCTAAGTCTGCGGCGCTCCAAACGACCCGCAGCAATGATAATAGCCGGCGACTGGCAGCCGTTTCCGGCGCTTGGGCCGGGGTATTGATGGAGATGGACCGGTGATGACCCTGCTGCCTGGGCTGGCGATCTGAGTCAGCGGGGGTCAGCGCTTCAGGGGATGATGCAGGTTCTTCCGCCGGCGCGCAGTGACGGTCTTGGGCATTCGGTCGGAGGCGGGAATATGAAACCGCTCCGGGCCGGATGCGGAACGGCTTTCGCGCTCCTAGTCGGCGCCGGCCTGTCGTCTGTCATGGCGGTACTGGTGTCTTTGGAGCCGGTTGCGATCGTGATCCGCTTGGCGCAGCGTTGCATCGGCGGATACGCCGGTGATGGTCTCGGTGCCGCCTTCATCGTTTTCGAGACCGTCGAGCCTCACGCGCAGCCTTGCTCATCGAGGGGAGCCGTGCCGAGAGCGGCTTGCTCTCGACGGATCATGGCGAGAAACTCCGACCATTTCGACGCTGTGCGTGCCTCGTGGCCGGGCGCGCGTTCCTGATCGAAGGGGAGGCGCGCGAGGGTCCGGATTGCGGCGGCCCAGGCCTCGGGGGTCGGCGACGGTACAGGCAGGACGCCCTCGAAGGCCTGATCGGCGAGCCCGTCGACATGGGCGGCGATGACCGTGCGGCCAGCCGCTCGGGCCTCGAGCGCTCCGAGACCGAAGGGCTCCCAGCGTGACGGCATGGCGACCGCGTCGACGCCCGCCAGCGCGGCGGCGCGGTTCGCCCCGAACGGGCGAATTTCGATCCGGGGATCCCCTTTGGCAAATGTTTCAAGCGTCTCGCGCTCCGGACCGTCTCCGATCAGGCGCAGTCGGAGAGAGGGATCCTCGACCCGGCGAAAGGCACGTACAAGGAGGTCGAAGCCAGTCTGCGTCTGGAACGGCCCAATGGCCCCGAAGACCCTTGCCGGCCCCCCAGGCGCGGGCACGGCGCGGAAGGAGGCAAGATCGACGCTGGGCGGGATCACCGTCAATTCGCCCTTCGACACCACTCCCAGACGAAGGAACCAGGCGGCCTGCGAGGGGCTCACCGCAACGACACGGTCGAACATCGAATATGCCGAGGCGAGCAGGGTCTTGAAGCGCCGCTTGCCCGCCACATTCGCCTCGGCGAACCCTTCGCAATATTCATGCTCAACATGGACCATCGGGGTTCCGGTGTGTCGGGCTCGCAGCGACATCAACCCGGGCATTCCGCGCCAGCTGATCGGTAGGTGAGACACGATCACGTCCGCCTCGATGGAGAGACCACCCGCGCGGTTCTTCAGGACCGGAACGACCATGTGGCGGCCGAAGCCCATCTCGGAACTTCCGGTGAGAAAATCGAGGTAACGGCCGAGGCTTTCCGGAGGGGTGTCGTCGACGAGATGGACGATACGGGTCATGCAGCAACGCCTCCGACGGGTTCGGTGCCGAACGTGGCAATCGCATCGGCACCATCAAGGGCGAACAGCGATTTCCTCGGTTCTTTGGCGAAGGGGGGGCACGATGGAGCCAAGGACGTTCTTCGTCTCTCTGGTGCCGAAGCGTCGAGGCCATAGGTCATCTGCGGACCGGCGATGGAAGCGAGGTGATCAAGGAGCATCATGGGGCGGGGGCTCGAAAAGTCGGTGCGTTGTACCACCGGTAACTTGCGTGCTTCGCGTCGTATGGCCCGCCATTGGAGAGGGAGAGAGGACAGGGGGAGTGTGATCTATCCGCCCGGATAGGGTTGCTTTTCGGTCTAAGTCTCTGCCAGCGGTGCCGAATCCGGAAAAGCCTGGAGGATTGGAAGGCTCGCGACCTTCGCAGGCACGCGCAGCTCGGAACGGCTGACCCGCGGCATGGCGGACGAAGATGCTACCCGCGAGCCGGTCGCGAAGCGCCAGAGCAGGCTGCCGCGTGATCGATCCGCACAACCGAACCGAAGCGACGATCCGGATCCAGAAGGCGCAACATTCTGCGGGCGCCCGGAGCCGCTCCGTTAGACCGCCAGGAGGCGGTCGAAGTCGGTCAGCCGGGCGCCCTCACCGAGGTCAGGGGATGATCCGGGTGTACTTCGTGCCCTCGATCGTCGCGCCGGCCCGAAGTCCGGATTGCGCGAAGATCACCGCGATCACCGGCGAGGTCGAGGTCAGCGTCTCGGCCGCGAGGGTCTCGCCGCCTTCGGGGATCGCGTATTCGACATTGGCGCCGGCGGTCCATCCCGGAGAGCGGCGGAAGGTCATGAGCGCGTCCTCGGTCATGAAGAAGAGGACATGCGCGTATTGCTGCGCGCCGATCTGAAGCCCGGCCGAAGCGCGCGTCGTCGAATAATAGTCGACCGTCGCTCCGTTCACCTGCAGCGCGCCACGTCCGTAGGCGCCGCCGAGGCCGAGCCCCGCTTCGGTCACCAGAGGCATCACGAGAATGCCCGCAGACTTGTCGCGCAATTGCTGTGTGCCGGGATACTGGCTGTAGAGGGCGCGGAGCGTTGCGTCGACCCGCGCGTCGATGCGCGCCGGACCCTGGCTTCCCACGCTGTTGTTGCATGCGGCGAGGAATGCGGCCGACCCACCCGCGAGAAGGATCCCGCGCCGAGAGAAATCTGTCATTGAACTGCTCTTTTTCTGCCTGAACTGCGTGGTCCGGCTATTTCCCTGCCGGTTGCTCCGAAAGCTACCCCAAGACCGGCGGAAAGTCACCAATGATGGGCCGGAATGGGCGTATACCCGCTACCCGTTGAGGAGACGCGCAGCGGCCGGCGCAAAATACGTGAGCACGCCATCGCACCCTGCGCGCTTGAACGCCATCAGGCTTTCCATCATCACCCGGTCGCCGTCCAGCCAACCGTTCCGCGCGGCGCCCGCCAGCATCGCGTATTCGCCCGACACCTGGTAGGCGTAGGTCGGCGCCCCGAAGGCGTCCTTCACGCGCCGGCAGATGTCGAGATATGGCATACCAGGCTTGACCATGACCATGTCCGCACCTTCCTGAAGGTCGCGCGCCACGAGCCGCAGAGCCTCGTCGGAATTGGCCGGGTTCATCTGGTAGGTGGTCTTGTCGCCCTTGAGCGCGCCCGAGGCGCCGACCGCGTCGCGGAAGGGCCCGTAGAAGGCGGAGGCGTATTTCGCCGAATAGCTCAGGAGCGAGACGTTTCTGTGCCCCTCGGCCTCGAGCGCCGCGCGGATCGCGCCGATGCGACCATCCATCATGTCCGAAGGACCGATGATGTCGGCGCCGGCAGCGGCCTGGCTGAGGGCCTGCTTGACCAGCGCCTCGACGGTCTCGTCGTTGACCACGTAGCCGTCGCTCTCGCGCACGAAGCCGTCCTGGCCGTCGATATTGTAGGGATCGAGCGCGACGTCGGTCATCACCGCAAGCTCAGGGACAGCCTCCTTGATCGCGCGGGTGGCGCGGTTCGAGAGGTTCTCCGGGTTCCACGCCTCGGCGCAATCCTTCGTCTTGAGCGAGGGGGCGGTGTAGGGAAAGAGGCAGATCGCCGGAATACCGAGGCTCGCCGCCTCGCGCGCGGCCTCCACGACCTTGTCCACGGACCGCCGGTGGACACCCGGCATCGAGGGGATCTCCTCGAGCACATTCTCGCCGTCGCGCACGAAAACCGGCCAGATGAAATCCGCGGGGGAGAGCATGTTCTCCTGGGTCAGCGCGCGAAGCGCGGCGCTGGCGCGGGTGCGGCGATGCCGGGTGGCGGGGAAGGGGGCCTGGACGGGCTGCATCGGGATACCTCGGACCGTGTGTTCTGCGGCCCGAGATGCCCGAAGGGGGGGCAGCAAGTCCAGCCCCAGAACTCAGGCGCTCATCAGACGAGGGAGCCCGAGCGTAGCGAGAGCGCTTCCGGTGCGCCGCGATCGGCCAGAAAATCGGGCCGCGCGCCGCTGGCCGCGAAGGGCTCGACCATCGCGTTGGACACCGCGTTGAAGACAAAGAACGCGTTCGACCGCGGATCGGGCGTGATGTTCCCGTTCGATCCGTGAATCGTGTTGCAGTCGAAGAGCACCAGTGTGCCCGCCGGGCCCTCGGCATCGGTGATCCCGTGCATCGCGGCGAGATCGGCGAGGCTCTTCTGCGAGGGCGTGCCGACCTCCTGCTTCTGCAGCGAGCTTTCGTGGTTGGCGTCGGGCGTCTCGCCTTGGCAGGAAACAAAGACGTTCTGCGAGCCCGGCATCAGCATCAGCGCACCGTTATGAGCCCGGTTGTCGGTCAGCAGGAGCGAGGCGGAAATGGCCCGCATCCGGGGCATGCCGTC
The DNA here is from genome assembly GCF_000521785.1 of Roseivivax halodurans JCM 10272. Lineage (GTDB taxonomy): Bacteria > Pseudomonadota > Alphaproteobacteria > Rhodobacterales > Rhodobacteraceae > Roseivivax > Roseivivax halodurans. Next base: position 100,150 of record NZ_JALZ01000012.1, on the reverse strand, counting down.
CTCCGCGTGCCAGGTCTCGAAGTCCGAATGCCAGTAGAATTCCTTGCCGGTGAAGCCCGGCTTGTAGTTGAGACGCGACTGGTGGAGGTAGACGTCGTCATCGAGAAGGTGAGACACGGTGCCCGCGACCCGCTGGTCCCGCGCCAGCGCATCCATCATCTCGTCCTGTTCGTCCAGCCGGAAGATCGTGCGCACCTCGTCCGATCCGGGTTCCATGACGACGTCCTCGCCGGCCAGATCCCTACCGCTCGCACGCAGCTGCGCGGCGCGCTCGACGAGACCAGACACTTCCTCGGGCGAAAAGAGATCCCTCAGCACCAGGAAGCCATCGCGCTCGAAGTCCTCGATCGCCTCGCGGCCGATCGGCGCGCCGGAATGGTCCTCGGACCAGACCACGGGGTCGACGCGGTCGAGCCAGGTCTCGCGGTCCGGATGGCGGGTGGGATACAGGTCCTCGACCGTGCCCTGAGTGTCCCGGCGGGCCGCAAACTCGAGAGGCATGTCGTCTCCTTCCTTGTCATTGAGCGTGTGGTCGGCCAATTCTCCGCCGACACGGGTCGTTCCTGCACTTGCGCTACCGCAACCGGGGGAACTCAAACGCTTTTCGGGTGAGAACGAGGGGGCGGCGCTTGGACGTTTACGCTAAGGTCTTCGAAGTGATCGACATGCGCTCTTTCTCGAACCTGTGGTTCTGGATCGCGCTCGCGGTCATGTGGTCGACAGCCAGTCACTGGATCCTCGGCGTTCCCTACGACATGGTCAGCCGCGCCGGGCGCCTCGGAGGCGCGGCGCAGAAAGATTTCGAGGATCTCGCCCGGATCAACGTGACGCGCATCCTGCAGATCGCCGAGGAGGCTGGGCTCCTCCTTGCCGCCGGAGGGTCGTTCCTGCTCACGATGCTCGGGGTGCTCGGTTTCGGGTTCGGCGTCGAGATCGCGCAGGCGGTTTTCCTGCTTGGCCTGCCCATGGCGCTGATCGGTCTTCTCTCGGTGCGAACCGCAAGGCGGATCCGTGCAAGAGGGATCGCCGGGCCGGAGCTGCGCGGGACGTTCACCCGCCACCGGATGGTCATCCAGGGCATCGGCATGGTGTCGGTGCTCGTCACGACGCTGTGGGGGATGTACATGAACTTCGTCCTCGGTCCGTTCGGCAGTTGACGATGACCCACCTCTGGCCCATTTGACGCGGGCCATGGCTGCCGATAAACTCCCCAAAACCCACGTGACCAAGGGCGGTGCGCCCGAAGGTTACGACGCGACGCTGGTCCTCGCAGAGGCGCAGAACGGCCCTGTCATCCACGTCGCGCGCGACGACAAGCGGCTCGCGCAGATGCGCGATGCGCTGCGGTTCTTCGCGCCCGGGATGCCGGTCTTCGTCTTCCCGGGCTGGGACTGCCTGCCCTACGATCGCGTCTCGCCGAATCCCGACATCGCGGCTGCGCGCATGGCGACGCTTGCCGCGCTGACCCACGGGATGCCCGATAAATTCATCCTGCTCACGACGCTCAACGCCGCAACCCAGCGCATCCCGCCGCGGGAGGTGCTGCGCGAGGCGGCGTTCGTCGCCGATGTCGGCCGCCGGATCGACGAGCACGCTCTGCGCAACTTCCTGGCGCGGATGGGCTTCAGCCAGGCCCCGACGGTCATGGAGCCGGGCGATTACGCAATCCGCGGCGGCATCATCGACGTCTATCCGCCGGGCGACGGCGGTCCGGTGCGGCTCGACCTCTTCGGTGACACGCTCGACGGCGCGCGGCGCTTCGATCCGGCCTCGCAGCGCACGACCGACAAGCTCGACCGCGTAGAGCTGGCGCCGGTGTCGGAGGTGATCCTCGACGAGGAGGCGATCCGTCGCTTCCGCCAGAACTACCGGATCGAGTTCGGCGCCGCGGGCTCGGACGATCCGCTCTACGAGGCGGTCAGCGCGGGCCGCAAACATCAGGGCATGGAGCACTGGCTGCCCTTCTTCCACGAGAAGCTGGAGACGCTCTTCGACTACGCGCCCTCGGCGACGGTGACCTGCGACGACCAGACGAAGCCGCAGCACATTGCCCGATGGGACACGATCGTCGACCAGTACGAAACCCGCCTTGCCGCGTCGAAGGACCGCAAGGTCGACACGGTCTACAAGCCGACGCCCCCGGGCCAGCTCTATCTCGACGAGGCGGCCTGGGACGAGACCATGAAAGGCCGCCGCGTCGTGCGGTTCCATCCGCTCGCGCAGGCGTCCGGACCGGGCGTGGTCGATGCCGAGGGCCGCATCGGGAAGGATTTCAGTCTCGAGCGCCAGCAGGAAAACGTGAACCTTTTCAGCGCTCTCGTTGATCACATTCGGGCAAAGCTTCAAGCGGGTCCCGTGGTCGTCGCTTCTTATTCCGAGGGCGCACGTGAGCGTCTTGAGGGCCTCATCGAGGATGAGGGGCTCTCCGAGGCGATCCCGATCTCCGACGGCACGCGGATCGGCAAGCGCGGGTTGCACCTAGCGGTCTGGGCCCTCGAGCACGGCTTCGAGGGACGTTGCGGCAAGGAGCGGCTGACAGTCATCTCCGAACAGGACGTGCTCGGCGACCGGCTCATCCGTCAGCCAAAAAAGAGAAAGAAAGCCGAGAACTTCCTGACCGAAGTTCAGGCGCTGAGCCCCAACGATCTGGTGGTTCACGTCGATCACGGCATAGGCCGGTTCAGGGGGCTGGAGGTCATTCAGGCAGCCGGTGCCGCACACGAGTGTCTTCTGCTCGAATACGCAGAAGAGTCGCGGCTCTACATGCCGGTCGAGAATATCGAACTCTTGTCGAAATACGGTCACGAGGAAGGTCTTCTCGACAAGCTCGGCGGCGGCGCGTGGCAGGCCAAGAAGGCGCGGATGAAGGAGCGCATCCGCGAGATGGCCGACAAGCTCATCCGCGTCGCGGCCGAGCGGGCGCTGCGCAAGGCGCCGGTGATGGAGCCGCCGCACCATGCGTGGGAGGCGTTCTCGGCACGGTTTCCCTACGAGGAGACCGACGATCAGCTCCGCGCCATCGAGGACGTGATGGCCGACCTGCAATCGGGCCACCCGATGGACCGTCTCATCTGCGGTGACGTCGGCTTCGGCAAGACCGAGGTGGCGATGCGCGCCGCCTTCGTGGCCGCCATGTCCGGCATGCAGGTCGCGGCGATCTCGCCGACGACGCTCCTGGCCCGGCAGCACCTTAAGAGTTTTCAGGACCGGTTCCGCGGCTTCCCGCTCGAGGTGCGGGGTCTGTCGCGCTTCATCGGCGCGAAGGAGGCGCAGCGCACTCGCGAGGAGATCTCGAAGGGGACAGCCGACATCGTCGTCGGCACCCATGCGCTGCTGTCGAAAAACGTGCGCTTCGAGCGGCTGGGCCTCCTGATCGTCGACGAGGAGCAGCATTTCGGCGTGACCCACAAGGAGCGGCTGAAGGCGCTGCGCTCGGACGTGCACGTCCTGACGCTGACGGCGACGCCGATCCCGCGCACGCTGCAGATGTCGCTGACGGGGGTCCGGGACCTGTCGATTATCGGCACGCCGCCCGTCGACCGCCTGTCGATCCGCACCTACGTCTCGGAATTCGACCCCGTCACCATCCGCGAGGCGCTCCTGCGCGAGCATTACCGTGGCGGGCAGAGCTTCTATGTCTGCCCGCGGGTTGCCGACATCGCCGAGCTGGAAGAGTTCCTGAAGGAGCAGCTGCCGGAGCTCACTTACGTCGTCGCGCACGGCCAGCTTGCGGCGGGTGATCTCGACGACCGGATGAACGCCTTCTACGACGGCAAATACGACGTGCTTCTGGCGACGACGATCGTCGAGTCCGGCCTCGACATCCCGACGGCCAACACGATGGTCGTGCACCGTGCAGACATGTTCGGGCTCTCACAACTCTACCAGATCCGCGGCCGGGTCGGCCGGTCCAAAGCGCGGGCTTATGCCTATCTGACCACCAAGCCGCGGGCGAAGCTGACCGCAACCGCGGAAAAGCGACTGCGAGTGCTGGGCTCGCTCGACACGCTCGGGGCAGGCTTCACGCTTGCGAGTCAGGACCTGGACATCCGCGGCGCGGGCAACCTCCTCGGGGAGGAGCAATCGGGCCAGATGAACGAGATCGGCTACGAGCTTTACCAGTCGATGCTCGAGGAGGCGATCGCCAAGATCCGCTCCGGCGAGGCCGAGGGCATCCAGGACCTCGACGAGCAATGGTCGCCGAATATCAATCTCGGCGTGCCGGTGCTGATCCCCGAGGATTACGTGCCCGACCTCGACGTGCGGCTGGGGCTCTACCGGCGCCTGTCGGAGCTGTCGACGAAGGTGGAGCTCGAGGGTTTTGCGGCGGAACTCATCGACCGCTTCGGCAAGCTGCCGCGCGAGGTGAACACGCTGCTTCTCGTCGTGCGCATCAAGGCCATGTGCAAGCGCGCCGGGATCGCGAAGCTCGACGGCGGCCCCAAGGGGGCGACGATCCAGTTCCACAACGACAAGTTCGCCGCGCCCGAGGGTCTCGTCGAGTTCATCCGCGCGCAGGACGGGCTCGCCAAGGTCAAGGACAACAAGATCGTCATCCGCCGAGACTGGTCCCGGGACAAGGACAAGATCCAGGGCGCCTTCGCCATCGCCCGCGACCTCGCCGCGAAGGTGAAGGAGCACGAGAAGGCGAAGAAGGCCAAGGCGGAGGCCTGATCCGGCGGAGCGCGCTGGCGCGCGCGTTCGATATTTGGGGGCAGGCCCCCAAACCCCCGGCCGGGGGCGCTGCCCCCGGACCCCCGGAATATTTATGCCAAGAAGAAGGGCCGCTTCAGTCGATGACGAGTTCGTTGTACCCGGTCGCGGGATCTTGCGGGCGGGAGAAGCGCAGGTCCGTAAGAAGCGCGATCACGATCTCCGCCGTGGTGCGGATGGCGCAACCGGGCAGGAGGTGGCCGCCGGTCATGGTGCCGCGCGCATCCGCGACCGCGATGTGAAGATGCGCCCCGTCCGGGGAGAGCGTGCCCGAGAGCGAGACGATCTCGAGCGGTTCTGCGAGCATCAGGGCGTCGTTGCGGCCGGCAGGGCGGATCCTGGCGGCGGAGAGCGAGCCGATGGCGGCGGCCACGAAGCCCGCGGTCTCCGGCTCTGCCGAAAAGGCTTCCTCCACCGCTTCGCGCAGGTCCTCGCCAGGCAGGAGCCGCAGCGCGAGATGTCGGCTCTGCCCCGCCGGGGCCACGCCGCGGATCATGCCTCAGACACCGCGGCGCTGCGCTGGAGCATGCCATAGAGGTCGCGCGGATCGTCGGGATCGGCGAGAAGGTCGAGATCCTCGCTGAATGGCGTGCCTTGGATTGCCGCCTTCACGAACCGCAGTGCGGAGAAATCCTCGATCGCGAAGCCGACGCTGTCGAAGAGGGTGATCTCGGATGGCGTCTGCCGACCGCGGGCCTTTCCCGAAATTACCTCCCAAAGCTCGGTCACCGGGTGATCGGGTTCGAGCTGCTGGATCTCGCCCTCGATGCGGGTCTGCTCGGGATACTCGACGAAGATCGACGAGCGCTTCAGGATCGCCGGCGCGAGCTCGGTCTTGCCGGGGCAGTCGCCGCCGATTGCGTTGATGTGCACGCCCGAGCCGACCATGTTGTCCGACAGGATCGTTGCGTATTGCTTGTCGGCGGTGCATGTGGTCACGATATGCGCGCCTTCCACCGCCTCCTCGGGGCTGCCGCATCGGACGACGCAAAGGCCGCTGCCCGCGAGGTTCCGCACGCATTTCTCGGTCGCGACGGGGTCGATATCGTAGAGGCGCACGGTGTCGATGCCGACGATGGCCTGCATGGCGCGGCTCTGGAATTCCGCCTGCGCGCCGTTGCCGATCATCGCCATCACGTGGGCGCCGCGAGGCGCGAGATGCTTCGCCGCCAGCGCCGACATCGCGGCGGTGCGGAGAGCGGTCAGCAGCGTCATTTCGGTGAGCAGCACCGGATAGCCCGTCGCGACATCGGCGAGCAGGCCGAAGGCGGTGACGGTCTGTAGGCCGGATCGCGTGTTCCGTGGATGGCCGTTCACGTATTTGAAGCCGTAGAGAGCGCCGTCCGAAGTCGGCATCAGCTCGATCACGCCGCCGGGCGAATGGGACGCGACGCGGGGCGTCTTGTCGAAAAGCTCCCACCGGCGGAAGTCTTCCTCGATATGGTCCGCTAGGTCGCGCAAGACGGTCTCGATGCCGAGATGGTGCACGAGGCGCATCATGTTCTCGACCGACACGAAGGGGACGAGGGCCTTTGAAGAAGGTGTCATGGCGGCGCTCACAGGATGCGGGGTGTCGGGCGGTCGAAGACTCGGCGCCCGAAGGCCGAGGCGGCGAGATCCACCATCAGCTGCGCCGTGCGGCCGCGCTCGTCGAGCATCGGGTTGAGCTCCACGAGATCCATCGAGGTCACGAGACCAGAATCGTACAGGAGCTCCATCGCGAGATGCGCCTCGCGGACGGTCGCGCCTCCGGGCACGGTGGTGCCGACCGCCGGGGCGACGGCCGGGTCAAGGAAATCGACGTCGAGCGAGACATGCAGGTGCCCGCCCGCCGCCGCGACCGCGTCCAGAAACGCCGTCAGGGGCTGCGCGATTCCGTGCTCGTCGATGTAGCGCATGTCGTGGCGGCGGATCCGGCTCGCTTCGAGCGCGATGCGCTCGGGCCCATCGACCGAGCGCAGGCCGATGATCGCGACCTGCTCTTCGGGGATCGGGTGCGGTACGGACGGAAAGCCCGGGAAGCCCTTGCGGCCCGTCAGGTAGGCGAGCGGCGTGCCGTGGAGATTGCCGCTGTCGGTCGTCTTGCAGGTGTGGAAATCGGAATGGGCGTCGAGCCAGAGGACGAAGAGCGGCTTGCCTGAGCTTGCCGCATGGGCCGCCGCACCGTGCACCGTGCCGAGGGACAGCGCGTGGTCGCCGCCGAGGAAGATCGCCGTTCCCCGGGCAAGGGCGGCCTCGGCCGCACCTGACAGCGCCCGGGTCCAGCCGATGGTCTCGGGCAGGGCGTGGAGATGCGCGTCGGGCTCGGCCTCCGTGGCGGCCGGCGTCACGTTGCCGAGATCGATCACCTCATGGCCGAGATCGGCGAGCGCGCCGGGCAGACGGGCGGTCCGGTAGGCATCCGGGCCCATCAGGCAGCCTGCGCCGCGCTTGCCGCTGTCGACAGGAGCGCCGACGAGTAGGATGGTTCGGGTCATGGAGCTCGTCCCTCGTGTTGCGTCCTTGCGGCGGAGTATGAGGCGGACCGGTCGCCGGTCCAGTGGACATTCCGTGCGTTTCGGGGGAGATCTGCGCGGAACGAAGGTTTGAGGTTCCGGAATGGACGATATCGATTACCGGCTGATCGCCGCGCTCCGGCGCGACGCGCGAGCCTCGCTGTCCGAACTCGGCGGCACGCTCGGGCTCTCGCGAACGACCGTCCGGGCCCGGCTCGAGAAGCTCAGGCGGTCGGGTGACATCCTTGGCTTCACCCTGGTGCTCAAGGAAGATCTCGGGCGCGACGCCGTCAGGGCGCTGATGATGCTCGGGATCGAGGGGCGCGGTACGGACCGGATCCTGCGCCATCTCGCCGGCTATCCGGAGGTTCGCGAGCTGCATTCCACGAATGGACGCTGGGACGTGATCGTGGAGCTCGGGACCGCGGATCTCGAGGCGCTCGACGACGTGCTGGCAAGGGTCCGGCGGCTCGACGGGGTGGCGACCTCCGAGACCTCGCTGCTGCTTTCTACAAAGAAGAGCGCGCGAGGCCAGATCGGGGCGCAGGCCTGAGAGCTCAGGTGCGCCCGGCGCGCCAGGCCATGAGCCAGATCACCGCGAGCGCAATCGAGGCGATAGCGTTCCAGCTCGCCATCGACAGGCCCGCCATCTGCCAGGCGATCTCGTCGCAGCGCACAAGCGGGGCGGTCATGATCTGGTCCATCAGCTGATCTGTCGAAAGACCCTCGATGGCGCCCGACGAGCAGCTCGTCGGACCCTCCCACCAGCCGCGCTCCACCCCGGTGTGGTAGATCCCGACGCCGGCCGAGGCGAGCGCCGCGGCTGCGCCGAGAAGGGGCAGGATCCCGATCGAGAGCGCCAGCGCCAGAGCTCCGATCACCATGGCAGCGACATGCGGGTAGCGCTGCCAGTAGCAGAGCTTGCAGGGCGGCAGATCGCCCAGATACTGGAACGCCAGCGCCCCGAGCAGAAGGGCGGCCGAACCGGTCGCGGCGATGAGGATCAAAGGTTTGGAGGTCATTCTTCGCGTGTCCCGGTCGGCTGTCCTAGATGTAACGGATCAACACGAAGCCCCCGACGAGGGCCACGCAAAAGGCCGTGAAGACGAGCCCGAGGCGCCGCTCGATGAAGTCTCTGATGGGCGCGCCGAACGCGTAGAGAAGCCCGGCGACCACGAAGAAGCGCAGCGCGCGTGCGGCGATGGCGCTCAGGATAAAGGGAATGAGGGGGAAGGCCGACCAGCCCGACATGATGGTGATCACCTTGAAGGGGAACGGCGTGATGCCGGCGATGAGGACGGCCCAGATACCCCAGTCCTGGAAGCGGCCGTTGAAGGCGTCCATCTTGTCGCCCTTGCCGAGCGCCTCCAGGATCGGAGCGCCGATCTGATCGTAGGCGAAGAAGCCGATCGCGTAACCCAGGAGGGCTCCCGCCACCGAAGACGCAGTGGCGATGCCGGCGATGAGCCAGGCGCGGCGCGGGGCGGCGAGGATCATCGGGATCATCATGACGTCGGGCGGGATCGGAAACACCGAGCTTTCGATGAAGGACACGAAGGCGAGCAGCCAGAGCGCGTGCGGATGCTCAGCCGCAGCGAGCGTGGAGGCGTAGAGGCGCTTGAGCATGAAAGCAGATCCGGGGCCACAGGGGGTCCGTGCCGCTTGATCACGGCCCGGCAGGCGCCGTCAAGGCGCCTCGTCCCCGATTGCCTCTGGACGGACCGACGGGTGGGCGATAGGACACGGGCCGGGCCCAAGTGGCGGAATGGTAGACGCAGGGGATTCAAAATCCCCCGCCGCAAGGCGTGCCGGTTCGAGTCCGGCCTTGGGCACCAACGACTTAGCTGAGTACCGAACAGCTGTATTGGATTGACTCCCACCTACGACTCCCACCGTCACGTTCTGTTCCCGTTCTGGTCCCGGCGCATCTGAGCGGTGCGGCTCAATGCTCTGCGGCTGGCTTTCATCCGGTAGTATGCCACCATCTCGGCACTCTGACCGGTTACGGCTTGAATCTCTGCGTCCGTGGAGCCTGCCTCAGCCAGCTCGATGATCGCGGCCTTGCGTAATCCGTGCAGTGTAAATCGCTTTGCGCGATCTCCCAGCGTTTCTCGCCACTTGCGGAAGGCCTTTTCGACGGCGTCATACCCGAGAGGCTCACGCAGGTTTTTTGGTATCAGGTGTGACCCAGCGACTGACAAAGTCGCAATATACTCGCGTAGGAAAGTGGGGCAGTATACTTCGAGTTCTTGGTCACCTTTCTCATCGACCACTGTCATATACTCGCCATTAAATTGATCCCAGCGCATGCCCACTGCAGCCCCAGGTCGCTGCCCTGTTCCTCGAAGTACGTAGCCGACTGTCTTTACCGCCGAAGGTGCCGCGTCTAGGGCATTGATCATCCACTCGGGCCATGGGTCAAACGGCTTCTGTACGCCATATTTATCCAGCCCTGATGCAGGATTAGGACCCAGCGGCCAGTCCAACTTATTGACGGCATAGTTCCAAAGAAGAGAAACTATCTGAATGCGCCAGTCCGCCTTGCGACGCGTTTCTATCAATTCGGCATGGGCTTTCCGTAGGCCAGCTCTCGTGGTGTTCCTCATGTCCTTGTCAGCGTTCTTTGCAAGAAGTGCTTCCATTTCTCGCTGGTAGCTGCTCTTGGTTTTAGCAGCCAACTTCTTCTGGATAACGCCATCAGCACGCCAGAGCCGAATTACCTCGCCCCAGCGATATTTTGATCTTTGCTGTTGGTTCGTGTGTTGACCTGCACGGCAACTCCAGTAGAGCGAGTCCAAAAGTTGAGGATCGCCTTTCCAATCAAGGAAGACAGCGCGTTCCTTGCGTTTCCCACTCTCGTACCAGGTTACTCGGTAATAAGGAGACCAAGAAGATTTCGAACGATTGAGTTTCCAAGCAAGGTTCTTCTTCACTATTCGCGGCTTTTTGGGGTTCAAGACGTTATGCCTCAATGTCTTCTTGCAGAAGAAAGCCCGAAGTATCCGAGAGGACGGCCTCAAGTTCCGAGGTCTTCCAACGTTCCAGCCCTCCGATGCTGACCGGTCGAGGAAGTGCTCCAACGTTGACAAGATTACGAAAAGTTAACGGCTTCATGTCGAACATCGCTGCTGCAGTTTTCTCAGCAACAGCAATATGACCAATGCTAATTATCCGTACCGATCCGCGATTTCGCATACACCCGTTGTCTTTCATCTGGCTTGTTCACGAAAATTAGTGTGTCAGTCAAATAGCAAGCCTGTCTCAGAAGCATCAGTGCTTGGTGGCCGTACCCCCAAGGGCATCCGCGGGTTTCGATGCGCCGCCCTCCAGCACGTGCGTCACGACCTCGGGCACTTCGCACTCGTTTGCGATCAAGAGGTCGCGGACATCGGTCAAGTCCGCGAGCTCATCCGCCCAAATGTCTTCCGGAAAGGAGGCATGATTCATGTCCATCTGGACCGCGAGGTGCAGTGCCAGACTGGAGAGCAGGTCCAGCGCCGCACGCTGATCGAAGGTCGTATTTTTCATTGGGGGTCACCGTGTGTCTTCGCCGCTGCCAAGGCGCATGCGGTCAATGCCAAACGCAGCGCCTCTAAGGGCGCCCGATCTGGGACATCTGAAAGAGCACAGGGTGATACAGTGATTGGCGTTGCTCATAGCAGAGGTGATTCGCCGTGTGAATCCAGAAAGTTGGTGGCGGAGGAAATTTCTCGCGGTCGAAGTCGAAATCTCGGGCTACGCGGTCTTGGCCGTTCCGCGCGGACCTGAACGCCTCCTTCACGTAGACGAAGGTGTACACACTTTTTTGCTATAAAATGAGGCGGTGCCCGACGAACAGTGTCACGCGTCTCGGTACTCGAAATCAGTTTCTTCGGTATTTCATCATGCCCGGTTACAGGACGCTCGTCGCCCACTCCACGTAGGCCGCATCTGCGTCGTGTGGGGCAAGGCCGCGTCTAACCAGCCAGGCGCGGTTGAACTCCCAAGAGGGTCGACCGGTCAGCCAGGAGAGCACTTCATCCATACGGTAGTGGCGGCGATGACCTCCACCTCGTGGCGCGGGGCAAGAGGGAGGGGCGATGTCTCGAACTCGCCAGTTGGCGAGCACCTGCACCGACACGCCGAGCTGCTTCGAAAGCTGTCGCGTCGTTATTGGAGACCATACAGGTTGGTCAGAGTCGAGGGCGACTTCGAAAAGCCGGTCGGAGTCTGCGATCAATTTGTGTCGGAAGTTTTGCATGAGGGGGGCCACGAACGCTCTTTTCTCATAAACCAATTGGGGATCTAGGAGAGATTTGTCAATTCTGGTTGTTTCAATGCTTCAGTGCTTCACTGCTTTGGAAATCGAGAAGCGAAATTATTGATAGAGCGCTTAGTTATATGGCGCCGTTTTGCCACCCCAGCTTTCAGAAACGTGGTGAAGCACCGAAGCGATGAACCACCACGACTGCCGGCGGATTTCGCCGCCGGCAGTCGTAGAGCAGATTACAGACCAGGTTTAGAGGCCAGGTACTCGCGGACCTCGTCGGGAGTCGCAGTGAACCATTCGGAAGCAGAGCGACCCCAAAGTCGATAGGGGCGCCCCTTGTATCGAACTTGGACGCCAATTTGATCGTATCCATGCGTCCGGAGGACCCGACCGAGTTCATTGTAGCTTGTATTAGCCCGCGCATTCACTCGCTCACGGACTGCCCATCGAAGATCGGAAAGCTGAAAGAGCTCCGCATCGAACGGCGCTTCGGAGTTCCGGATCATCTCGCCGACTTCGACTTCCACGACCGGGCGCGATGCGTTGGCCACTTCCGCCTTGAGCGACGTCATCGGTGGACGTGCCTTGGCGGAGAAGCCCGAGATGTCCCGATGCAGCAGCCGATGAAGGAAACCCGCCGCTTGCTCTAAGCCCTCTCCAAACAGACGAGTGTAGTACGCTTGGTCTCGCGGGGTTTCCGGTGCACGGATGAACATGAACCGGCGGTCGTCTGCCTCGATCTTGATCGGCACTGCCCGGTTGGAGAACCCGAGCATCAGCCGGGGCGTCTGAGCCTCGTAGCGAGGCTGGTGCTTTTCCTCGACAGTCACCGAGGTTTCCGTGATCCACATCTTGAGCCGGTTGTAGGCCTCGGCACGGTCATCCAGACCGACTTCTTCCAGGAACAGGACCTGTTTGTCGCCCATGCGGGCATTGAAGGTGGACCCCAGTGTGTCGCTGTCGACCTTGGTCGTATTGTGCCGTCCAACCAACAGCTCGATCAGGTTCGTAAACCAGCTCTTCCCTGTGCCTTGACCACCGACAAAGAGAACGCAGTGGCAGAGTTTCTCACCTGGCTTCTGTACGATATGTGCCAGCACGTCCAAGACGTGGTCGCGCTCGACGGCTTCGGGAATGATATAGGCGAGATGCTCCTCGATGATGCTGGTGTCCCCGTGCGCCGCCACCAAGTCAGACTGGACCCAAGTGTTGAGGACCATGCCACGTTCAAGCGTGGCGACGAAGCGGTCGGGCACGCCGGGCAGGTAGGCCGTGGTCGTCACTTGCGTGAGCAGCTTGTTTGCCAACGCCGTTGACGTTGGCGTCTTGAAGTAACGTGCGAAATGATCGTTAAAGTTCTGTTTCGTGTACTCTCGCCCGGACGCAAGGTCCTTGAACATCTCGCGTTCGTTTACGTAAACCACGGATCCAAAAACGCCGGCGAGGTGAGGATTCGTGACACGACCAAAGTTGATCGGCGATCCTACGTGGGGATTTACGGACGCCGGGCAGGTCGCGCAGGTCGCGGCGCCGCTGATTTCTGCTATGTAGCTGCAGGTCATCGGACCCTCGATGTCTTCGAACAAGGCCGAAGCTTCGCGCCCGTCGTACCGAGGGTCGGCCGAAGACCACTCGTGGAAAATCTGCTCCCCGTCCTTGCAATGCTTGAGAAGTCCTGCAGTTGCGAGCATTCCGAGTATGTAAGATCTGCGCGATTTTCGTATGCCAAACGTAACCAGGCGCATGCCAAGCACATGGCCTTGGCATCCGCTTTGTCGGCATCATCGCCCGCCTGCTGCCCCCGCAGCTGTCCGCTGACGGTCAAGTCAGTCGACCGGCGGCGAGTGGCCCGCGTCGTCGCCACATTTTGAGAGGTGAAATCATCGAACCATTCGATGGAGTACCGGTTGTCATCGTCATGATTGACCAAGGTTACGGGCTTGGGTGGCACGGTCTTATGGTTCCAAGTGCCCTCCATACGAGTAACACGCGGCAGGTCCGAGACGTTGTCGAGCGACCATCCAACTGTGTTGAAATGCCCGGCGATCCGATGATAAAACCACTTTGCTTTTTCCTGAAATGCTGCACGTTCCCCGTTCGCCTCAAAGTAGTAGGGCTCTTCGAAGAGGTACCGCAGGTACAGTCCGTTCCCAGAGTTCAAGATTTGCGTGGGAAATGGAAGGCGATGCCGATCCAACAGATCGAGGACTTCTTCTTGGGTCTCAGGCAGGCGCGCGTTCGCCTTATGGATGCCCGATTGCGATTGCTTTAGATCAACGTCGAGAAAGACGCCGGGTGCGGCAATGAAGTCCGCTGCCGTTCCGCGGCCAATGTGCGGGGGTGCGCCTATAACGTTGAAGCTGAAGTAGGTGCTCTGCGTCCGCGAGAGCTGCGCCATAAAGGCGGCTGCCTCTTCATGCTTCTGAACTTCGAAGAAGCGAGCGACTTCAAACTTTCCATTTTTCAGAGTGCAAACAGAAAGATAACCACGCGTCACCTTTCCGTATAGGGGGGACAAATCTTTCATGCCAGTATTCCATTTGTGTAGCGCGGCACGGGGCGAGCCGCGCTACACAAATGGATGAGGGTCGATGGCTTGGTAACTTGGAGAACGCCGTACCCCCTCGGGCATAGATCGGTTTCAACTGTTTTCCGCGGGGGTGGAGTTTTGGAAGAGCGCTGGTGCAGTTCGCCGTGCCTCCAAGAAGCGTACACGAACTCTTATAGAAAATGCCTCGACGCTGGGGTTCGTCGATAAAGGTGTTTTCTGAGATTGTGGTGAACCTGTTATACATAAGTAGGAGCGTAAGTGAGTAAGAAATTGAGAATCTTTCAGGAAGCTGGAGAGGCTCTTCAGGAGGCTCAAATTCTTGAGGATGCAGTATCTACTGCAATTCTCACGCTTCTTATGATTGAATTGAGATTATCACGTAGTGGTGAACCCGTTGGGGTTGCCGATATGATCGATAGCACACGCGCCCGCGCCTTGAGTGTAGAAAGAAATGACGGGAGATCATGACGGGATGCACGGTCTGAAATCAATAGAATAACTCAGCTAGTTCAAAAGGGCACTTTGGGAAAGCTTAAGAAGGAGCTTGAAGGGCATTTCTTCATGGATGAAGTTGGTTCGGAGTTCTTTACAACTTTCGAGGTCGCGCTTGATGCTAGGAATTACCTATGCCACGGGTTCTTCAAAGACTTTCTGGCCCAACAAGCAGGTTTGTGCAGTGAGCAAGCTGCGCTTGATAAGCTCGAAGATATAAAATCTCAGATCCGAATTGCTACGAATTACAGTGGAAGTATCGTATCGAGCCTCCAGGAGAACTTCCCCCGCGTTTTCGATGAAGTTCATTTAAGCGTACATTGAGGAGCGAGCATTTAAACGTATATGTCTACACCGGGCATGCGTTCTCCGAAGCAATACGGGCCACAATTCGAGCACCTCGCGGAAGGTAATATGTCCTTCCGCAGGGTGCTCTTGGACATGTCCTAGGGCATTTCGGCCTGGTGGCCGCAGCAGCAGAGTATCCAGAGGTGTCTCACTAGGGCCAGATCGTCACTAATGTCAGCCCGAAGAGCGTGAGGGTGAAAGCGACACAAGATGCGACGATGAAGGCCTCGCATCGTCCAAGAAAGCTAATGGCCTTTTTCCTGATCCCTTCAGAAGGCGGGCCATCGACCATGACGCCCTCGTCAAAATCGTGTTCTTTGGAAAGCTCCAGCGCGGCGATTTGGCCAAGGTACTGGTAGTTTAGGAGCTGAGAGACTGCCGCAAATATGACCCCCAGACCACAAATGAATGCCCCTGCCTTCACAAACCATAGCGTAATCACATCGCGGTCCAGGTACCCCGATTGGATGAGGGCCAAAAGGGCGACCGTCGCGCCTCCATTGAGTGAGAAGAGCGTCGTTGATACTTGCTTTCTGGCCTCAAGGATACGACCCCGCGTTGTCGTCATCTCGTCGTAGTGCAATTGAATGAGGGGCGGTATTTGCTTATCGCTCATTTCGGCTCCAAATGAAAAAGACCCGGCATTTCTGCCAGGTCCCTTCTTGTCTCACCCGTTTGATCAGTGCAACCGCAGGCTCGGGGGCATCGCCTTGGTCAGGAGGGCCTTCTCGCGTTCCTCCTTGGTCACCTGGGCCAGGATCGGCTCCCAGAGCGCCCAGTACGCGACTGAGACCGCGCACATTTCCCCGGTTACCTCTTTTGACTACTGCAGCGACGCTTTGACCGAAGCCAATCAGCGCTGGATAAGACCACCATCAATCGTAAGGGACTGGTAAACGATGGAACTCGCTCTTGGACGCGCCTTGGCTTCCTAAATACACCTTTGCTCGGCCGCTTTTTGTTCGGTCAATGCCAATCACTGTGAAATGGAGGTATTGATCAAGTTCTTCCGTCGCAAAATAGGTTTCAGATCTTCCGTCTAGCAAAATCCGGCAGGGAGGCAAGTACCTGCCGAACGATATTGTGACGCCCGAGCTATAGCAGTGAATTTCATCAGGAGTTTCGTTTTCGTTAAGCTTCCCTTTGAAGACGCGTTCCAGACCTAAGACCCTATGATCAGGTTTTGCAAGATCGTCAATCTCGACTTCTTCAACAAACTCTGGGACATCTCCGTTCTTAAACCACAGATCGTAAACTTCATCGAAATCGTAGAAATATGCAGCCTGTTGAAAGTTTGCGATTTCCGCAAGCCCATCTTTCGTGATTATGTACTCAGTCATATCGCCGTTGTAGCCGAACAGCTTAAGGCCGTGTCCAGACCCCAGCTCATAAAATTCCCAGCTCTCATGAGTAGGAACTTCAATCTCAGCAAAGCGCTGTTCGCCTAGATTCAAAAAAATGGTATCCAACCAAGGTTGGCAGCAGGTACCCCCGCCATAGGTGACCGCAGCCACGTCCACGTAACCGTTATTGTCGAGGTCTCCCTGCTTCGCAATTGAGAAGAACCTCGGCTCCGAGATAACTCTCTCGCCATCCGCCATAGACACCAAAGACTGTTGGTATGTCTTGCCTTCCAGCCGAAATTTATTGCGTTCCAGCAGCGGGATCTTCTTGCTACCGTAATACTTCTCTACCATAAATTTGGCTTGGTTCGATAGCATAGCGCTTTGCCGATCCAGAATATCGCTTGTGTTGGTTTCGATGCGATCCGTTTGGGCGGCCGATTTCTCAACCTTATCTTCTACTCTTGCGACGCTCGCTGATATTTCATCCAATCTGTCGGTGATGGCTGTAATCAACGGTCGGCTTGGCGGATCCGGCTGCAAGTTGTACACGACGTAACAAGCAGAAACCAAAAGAACTAAGAGGCTTTCGTCCCGTAGTGTGGCCAGCGACCTACCTAAGAATTCTAGAGAAGTAAATGAAAGAAGAAAAATTATTACGGAAATTGCCAGAAAGACCCAGCTGAATTGCGAGGCTGGCTGAAGTATGTCGAAAATTGGAGTTAGCGCAGCTAGGCCTAAAGTTGCTCTTTTTCCTCGACTGACCAGCGCTAGCATTCATTTTCTCCATTACCTTCACGCGGCGGATCGCTGGCACGCGTATCGACTGAGTTCAAGGCGAAAACTTGTGTGCGCAGGAGTTGTTGCTCAAATGCTATCAACGGGCCTTCAATTGGTTCCGGCCAGATGGCGAGCGCTCATGAGGAGTTCTCTCTTGCTGAGCTACAAGATCCATATCTGGTTTTCCCGCAACCGAGCGTCGATAGTGCGTGCTCCCTGGCGATCTGGCTCGATCCTGATGTCGTCTACTTTCCGCCTTCGACTGTACAGCGATGCTTACAGCGGAAATATGCTACGAGGCGATACAGGCGTCCCTGGCTTTGAAGGTCCTATTCGGCATGGCGCTGAGGCATACTCGGGACGACGTCGAGACCTTCTTCGGCGCGTCGGCCTGCATTGGCAATTCTCTGATTGAGTAAGCTAAAACAATGGCAGATAACGAATGCAGTGGACATCTGCAATCGCGGTTCGGAGTGCACGCTGAATCGTGTTGTCGAAAGCAAAGTCGGAAAGGCTGAAGGTGAAGGCTAGTGACACGCCCGCCCAAAATAATAGTGCGTGGAGCTGTCTGGGGAGTAACGTCGACATTAGTGCTGATAATCGGAATATCGATATTCAGTCATTGTGAAGATCTGGAAGTTTTTGGAGTGGGGCGGATGCCTAGGGAGTAAGTGGAATGCGGCAAACGGAGGTGCGCCAGCGGAAATAACGCTGCCCAATTCAAATATTGTGGCTGCTATTTGTCTTTCAGTGCTCTATACGCCCGCTCGTTCTCATTCAATGACTTGAGGCCCGACCGTAGTAACTTGCTTTGGGTAGGGGAGAGATTGCTTTCGAGGCGCCAAGTTTCAGCTAGGCCAAGGCCCTTGACTTTCACACCGTTTTTTAAACGCGCGTTGTATGGGGTGTGGTGGTGTCCATGTACAATTAATTGCACACCCATCACATCCGCCAATTTGTCAATAAATCCAAAACCATTCGGGTGACAGCTGGGCGCCTCGTGAGTAATCAGAACATCTGCTTTTTGCTCGGAAAGGTAGTCAACTGTTGAAGGAAAGATGGTGCTGCGTTTTTTGAATGGGAGGCCTTGGCGATAGCGTTCTTGTTTTGGCGTGTTGGCCAAAAGCTCTTCCGGGGATTGAACATAAGGCTTAGCTTCTCCATCCCAAATGCGCCCGCGGATGACGCCGCCCAAGCCGGCCACCTTCACATCGCCCGTCTGAACATTAATAACTTTACCGTCAGCGAGTTTCTCTTCAAGTTCGTAGAAGAGTAGATCGCAGATTTTTGCGGTGTCCGAGTCGTGATTTCCCGAAATCGTATGCCAATCCACGCCGAGATCTGAGATTCGTCTAAGTGCTTGGCGAGCGTCATCAACCTGCTCGGGGTTCCGTTTGGCCTCAGCAAGGTCTCCGAGCATGAAAACGGTATGGATGTCGAAATCTAATGCCTTATGGAGCGGCTCCCAGCGGCCATGGGGATCGCCATAGAACAGAACGCCTTCTAGGCGGACTGCAAGGCTAGAGCGGAGCGGGTCGTAAGCCATTATGTTTCCTAGTATGCGTAGCTAGGTGGCCTGTGAAGAGCCTTTCTGCGAAAAGGGATATGGAAGGGAGGGGCGTGGTCACAGCCAAAGTTGACGCCATGCTTGGTTCGCGCCCGTAGAACCTGCAGCTAGAACGTATTACGGGATCAAGCGGAGGAGGGTGGTCGCCGCCAGAACGATAGCCAGCGCCTGTATCGCAAGCGCAAGCTTTAGCTCCCTCGCGAACGCCTTTACGTCGACGAGCGTGGCGATTTGTGCCCGGTCCACCTCACTGGCATTCTTCGGATCATGCATTTCGGTAATCGCTTCTGACAGCGCTGCAGCTAGCTGCGGTTCCATGCCTGCGTCTTCTAGACGTTGTCGCAGTTTCCGAGGATTTATGAGCATGGGTGCTAGCATCCGGGTGCCAAGTTTTTTTCGGACAGCCGTCACCGGCGTGGGAACAAGCCCGAGTACTGGAGTAGTTTAGCACAAGTTCGGGATCGGTCGCATACAACATGGCCGGAAATCCTAACTACGTGGTCAGTCCATGAGCTGGCGAACCTTGGGCGGCTCGGCAGAAGTGGTGTCGTTTCCGTGAAAACGGCGCTCTTGCTTAACGTTTGGAGTTGATCTCGATCCACTCGTCCACGGTGCGTCCGGTGTGCTCTTGAACTTCTGCCGCACTGAGGCGACCGGCTGTCGAGCAAAGCTCTTCGATCCCAAGTAGCATCTCAGGCGAAGGTACGTCGCTGAAAGCACCACCAAAATCGTCGGTGCCATCTGCGAGGAGGTAGTCGTCGCCCAATATGTCGAGCTCGGCACCGTCGGCATCGCGGTGATGGTAGGTGTTCTCGGAACTGAGGGCTCGCGCGATGGTCAGCGCGCGGCGCGCCTGGTTCGGGGTCGCCATAAGCACCTTGGTGATCCGCACGAAGACGTATTCGTCGTTTGTCATGTCTTGCGCTCTGATTGTTGTTGGCTTGGTTTGACGCGGTGATGCGGGTTGCGACCCTACGGTGGGGCCGACCATTTGCTCCCACGAATGGCTAGGATGGTGACTCCCACGTTCTCGGCTCGTTCATGTAACGTCTTTGGGAGTCGAGAGGCGTAAGTAAATGATAAAATTGATTTTCGTGAGGATTCAAAATCCCCCGGCCGAAAGGTCATGTCGGTTCGAGTCCGACCTTGGGTACCAGCGGGTCAGCGCACTGATTGAGCAGGCTCTACCGTGAGAGCACTCGCGGGGAGGTGCAGGTCCAGGGATGCTTTCCTGACCATGGCGCGGCCGCATTGGGCCAAATCGTGCATCTGCACTCCGCTCCACCAATTCCCGGCACCGAAAACCCCAGATCGACGGATTGACAGAATGCGTACGAAAAGGTGCAGTCAGTTAACGATTTTCGTCGCACGCGTGCCCTAATCCGATGAGGAGCTGTTCATGAACCAGATCTTGTCGGGGATCTGGGCGCTTCTCCTCGGGATCGTGCTGATCATGCTGGGCAACGGCATGCATTTCACCCTGATCGGCCTGCGTGGCGGGATCGAGGGGTTCTCCTCGACGGAACTCGCCATCGTCACCTCGGGCTACTTCGCCGGTTTCCTGTCGGGGGCGCGGCTCAGCCCGGTGATGATCCGCCGTGTGGGTCACGTGCGCGTCTTCGCGGCGCTCGGCAGCTTCATGTCGGCCGGACTGATCGCCTTCCCGCTGGTGGCCGAGCCATGGGCGTGGACGATCCTGCGGGTGCTCGTCGGATTCTGCATGTCGGGCATATACGTCACCGCCGAAAGCTGGTTGAACGATGCGTCCACCAACGAGAACCGTGGAAAGGTCCTCGCGGCCTACATGATCGCGCAGACCCTCGGCATCATCGGGGCCCAGGCGCTTCTGAACCTCGGCGATGCTGCGACATCCGCGCTGTTCATCGGCGCCTCGATCCTCGTCTCGATCTCGTTCGCGCCCATTCTGCTGTCGGTCTCGCCGGTGCCCGCAGCGCAGGTCACTCGCCCGATGTCGTTGGGAGCGCTCTTCCGCGGATCCCCCCTCGGCACGGTCGGCATCTTCCTCCTCGGCGGTGTCTACGCGACGCAATCGGGAATGGGTGCGGTGTTCGGCACCCAGATCGACATGACCGCCGCGCAGATCTCCCTGTTCGTCGCCATGCTCTTCGCCGGGGCTCTGGTGCTGCAATATCCGATCGGCTGGCTGTCCGACCGCATGGACCGGCGCCTGCTGATCTTCGGAGCCTCCGTCCTCGGGGCAGCATGCTGCATCGCGGGCTGGATGGCCGGCACCGACCTGTGGGCGCTCATGGCCGCGGCATTCTTCGCGGGAGGCGTGACGACACCGCTCTATGCCCTTTTTCTGGCCTACACCAACGACGCGCTCTCTCCCGAAGACATGCCGGCGGCATCGGGCGGGCTGGTGCTGACATTCGGTGTCGGTGCCATATTGGGGCCGCTCGTGGCGGGCTGGGCGATGCAGCGCTTCGGCCCGTTTGCCTTCTGGCTCACCCTGGGAGGGACCTTTGCCGCCATCGCTCTCTATGCGCTCTATCGCATGACGCAGCGCCCGGCCGTGCCGTTGGAGGAGGCCGAAAGCTACCTCGGCGTGGTTCCCACCGCGTCACCCGTGGCGGTGGAAGCTGCCGGTGCATGGGCAGCGGAACAGGCGGAGGCAGAGCGAGATGCCGACAGCTGGTCGACCCCCGGCAACCGCTGATCTCGACCAACTCGCCCAACGTCACGACAATGCTTTCGCGACCAGCATCGTCTGCGTCAAAGTATCTCCGATCAACGCTTATGGCGGCATGTATTCCTGAGCCGGAACGGCAACCATTGCGGCGACGGTCTGAAATTCTTTTGACACCGTATCGGGTGATGACAAAAGCGCCAGGCCTGACTAACGTACGTCAATCACTCTGATGTATGGGGAGGCAAGTGTGAGCCGACCAACGATTCATGACGTTGCACGGATGGCAGGCGTGAGCCTGTCGACAGTGGACCGGGTGCTGAACGACCGGGAGGGAGTCCGGAAGTCCACGCAGATCCGGGTCTCGGAAGCGATGCAGCGGCTTGGATACGAGCGGAACCTGGCGGCCGCGAACCTGTCTCGGCGCAGGTTATACCGACTTCGTTTCGTTCTCCCCTCGGGCTCGAACGCGTTCATGCGGGGGCTCGAAACCTGCCTCAGAGAGCGCATGGCAGGTGCGGCCCGCGAGTCGACGCTGATCGAGGTGGCGACGGTTCCGCCATTCGATGCGCAGGCGCTCGCGGCCGAACTGCGCGGCATCGATGCCGGCCAGGTTGACGGGGTCGCGGTCGTTGCCACCGACGCGACCGCGGTCCGCGTCGCGGTCCGGGATCTGCGTGCGCGGGGCATCGCTGTCGTCACGCTGGTGTCGGACCTGCCCTCGTCGGAGCGCCAGCACTTCGTCGGTATCGACAACGTTCAGGCCGGGCGGACTGCAGCCAGCCTGCTCGGTCGCTTCTGTCGCTGGCGGCGCGGAAAGATGGCGATCGTCGCTGGCTCGATGCTGGTGCGCGACCATGTCGAACGGCGGCTCGGGTTCGAGCAGGTCCTGCGCGCCGAATTTCCGGATCAATCCATCTCTGCCGTGATCGAGGGTCTCGACGACCAGGATATCGTCGAAGAGCGGCTGGCCCGTGCGCTGGCTGAGGATCCGGGCATCGTCGGCGTCTACAGCCTCGGGGCAGGCAACCGCGGCATCTCGCGCGCCGTCTCCGTCCTGGCGGAAGAGAGCCGCCCCTCGGTCGTGGTCCATGAACTGACGAGGTTCTCGCGCGATGCGCTGATCGACGGTGTGTTCGACGCCGTCATCCATCAGGACGAGACGCGCGAGATCGACGTGGCGATCCGGGCCCTACGCGCGCTCGCCGATGGCGGCTTCGTGGACGGTGCGGCGGAGCGCATCGGCGTAGAGGTCTTCCTGCGCGACAACCTTCCGTAGCGCCGCTCGACTTTAAGGTGCATTTCTCGTTGAGCAAAAATGATGTACGTTAGTCAAAGATGACGATTCGGGGCGCGGGTAAGAGGGCGCTCCGGGACGTGAACCGGGAGGACATCATGAAACGTACCCTGACCACACTCGCTCTTCTGGCGGGCACGACGACGGCCGGCGCAGCCGCGGCCCAGACCGAGATCAGCGTCCTGCGCGTTGCCATCAACGAGGAGCAGGAGCAGTATTACGAAGACATCGCCCAGGCCTTCGAGGCCGAGCATGACGGTGTCGACGTCAACTTCGAATACATCGCCAACGAGGCCTACAAGTCCAAGCTGCCGACGCTCCTGCAATCTGATGCGCGGCCGGACATCTTCTACAGCTGGGGCGGTCAGACGCTCGTGCAGCAATCCGAGGCGGGCTTCCTGCAGGATATATCGGGCATGCTTCCGGAAGGTTTCCGCGAGACGCTTCCCGAAGCCGCGCTCGAGGCCTATACGGTCGACGGCAGCCTCTACGGCCTGCCGCTTTACGCGACCGAGGTCGTGCTCTGGGTCAACACGACCCTCACCGAGCAGGCGGGTGTCGATGTGGACCAGATCGAGACCTGGGAAGATTTCCTCTCGGCCGTGCAGACGCTGAAGGACGAGGGCGTGACGCCGATCATCACCGGTGGGCAGGACAAGTGGCCCCTCCATTTCTACTGGAGCTACCTTGCGCTGCGGGAAGGCGGGCCGGACGTCGTCTCGACCGCGATGGGCGGCGAAGGGGACGGTTTCGAATCCGAGGCCTTCATCGAGGCAGGTCGCGAGTTCCAGAAACTGACCGAGATGGAGCCGTTCCAGGAGGGCTTCATGGGCACCACCTACGAGACCTCGAGCGGCATGTTCGCGGACGGGGCAGGGGCCTTCTACCTCATGGGAGACTGGGATTACCTGCCGATGCGCGAGCGCTCGACAAGCGGCGGGCTCTCCGACGAGGAGCTCAAGATCATCACCTTCCCCGTCATCTCCGATCCTGTGACCGAGGGCGGCGCCGAGGCGACGCTCGGCGGGATCAACGGCTGGGCGGTGTCGAGTTCGGCCGAACCCGAGGCAATCGAGTTCCTCGCCTTCATGCTGAACGAGGAGAACCAGCGGAAGGCCGCGGAGCAGGAGATCTTCATCCCCGTGGCGAAGGGCACGTCAGATGCGCTGCAGAACGACTTCTACGCGCAGGTCGCCGAGCACATCGAGTCAAGCGCCTATCACCAGATCTTCCTCGACCAGTTCCTCGGTGCCTCGGTTGGGGCGACGGTGAACGACATATCGGCAGACCTCGCCCAAGGCGCGGTCACGCCGGAAGAGGCAGCGGCACAGGTCCAGGAGGCCTGGGACTTCCGCTGATCTCGCCGGCCGGCGCGCGTCCTCCTCCGCGCGCCGGCCTCGTCTTCCCCCACTGTTTTCCGGAGATCTGAATGGCCATCGCCGCCACGACACGGCGCCTGTCGGCGTCCGAGCGCTTGCGCCGCAGTCTCGGCAACGGGCGCGTGACCGCCGCGCTGATCCTGCTGCCCCCCGCGCTCCTGATCTTCACGCTCTTCGTGATGCTGCCGCTGGGCGAATCCGTCTGGTATTCGTTCTTCAACTGGAACGGCTACGGGGCGCCGACGGATTTCGTCGGGCTCGAGAACTATCAGCGCATCGCCGGGCATTCGATCTTTCACAAGGCGGTCGGCAACACACTCAAGATCGTCGCGATCTCTATCCTGCTGCAGATGCCGCTGGCCCTGTTGCTCGCCCTTCTGATCTACCGGAAGACGCCGACCAACGCGGTGTTCCGGTTGATCTTCTTCCTGCCCTTCATCCTCGCCGAAGTGGCCGCGGGCCTGATCTGGAGCTTCGTCTTCGACGGAAATTACGGTGTCACCGCCTCTATCGCGCAGAGCTTCGGGGCCGAAAGTTTCTTCATCCTCGCGGATCGCGACTGGGCCTTCGTCGCTGTGATGACCGTGATCGTCTGGAAGTATTTCGGCTTCCACATGATGATCTACATCGCGGCGCTGCAATCGGTGCCCGAAGACCTGATCGAGGCGGCCCGGATCGAAGGCGCGAAGCGCCGGCAGATCGTGCGCTACGTGCAGATCCCGCATATCAAGCCCGCGATCATCGTCTCGGCCTTCTTCGCCATCATCGGCGCGCTGCAGGTCTTCGACATCATCATTCCGCTGACGAATGGCGGGCCGTCGAACCAGACCCATACCATCGTCACCTATCTCTACACCTTCGGCCTGACCCGGCTGAACATCGGCTTCGGCAGCGCGGTGGGCGTGATCCTGTTCTTTGCGGCGATCACCGTGGCGATCTTCTACCAGCGCTTCTTCATGGGAAAGGACAAGGCATGACCCGCGGCCAGCTGATCCGCAACATCCTGCGCGTCGGGTTCCTGTGCATCGTGGCGAGCTTCGTGCTGGCGCCGATGATCGCGACCGTCCTCGGCGGGTTCAAGACGAATGCCGAGATCCGGACCTCGGCCTTCGCGCTGCCCGAGAGCTGGAACTGGGAGTTCTACGGCTCCATCGTGTCCGATCCGATGTTCTGGCGGTACCTCGGCAACTCGCTGATCATGTCGGTGGCGGCGGTGATCATCACCCTCATCGTCGGGGCGGCCGCGGCCTACGTCTTTGCCCAGATCCGGTTCTTCGGCTCGCGGATGCTCTTCTCCTACCTCCTGCTCGGGCTGATGTTCCCCTTCGCGACGGCCATCCTGCCGCTCTTCATCAAGGTGCGCGACATCGGGTTGCTCGACACCTACTGGGCCGTGATCCTGCCGCAGGCCGCGTTCAGCCTCAGCCTCGCCATCCTGCTCTTCCGGACCTTCTTCGAGCAGCTCCCGAAGGAGCTCTTCGAGGCCGCCTATATCGACGGGTGCGGCTACGTGCGGTTCTTCTGGCGCTTCACGCTGCCGCTCTCGACCCCGATCCTCGCCACCGTCGGCGTCTTTGTCTTCGTCCAGAGCTGGAACAACTTCCTGCTGCCGCTGGTGGTGCTCAACAGCCGCGAGGTCTTCACCTGGCCGCTCGGCATGATGCAGTTCCGCGGCGAATTCGTGACCGAGTGGAACCGCACGCTTGCCTTCGTGACGCTGACCATCGTGCCCGCCATCGTCTTCTTCCTCGCTGCCCAGAAATACATCGTCGCAGGCCTCACCGGCGGCGCCGTCAAGGGATGACCATGACCGAGATCCAGAACCCGATCCTGCCCGGCTTCAACCCCGATCCGTCGATCGTGCGGGTGGGCGACGACTACTACATCGCGACCTCCACCTTCGAATGGTATCCGGGCGTGCAGATCCACCACTCGCGCGATCTGGCGAACTGGCGTCTCGTCACGCGGCCGCTCCACCGCGCAGCGCAGCTCGACATGCGGGGCGACCCGGATTCGGGCGGCGTCTGGGCCCCGTGCCTGACATGGGCCGACGATCGCTTCTGGCTGATCTATACCGACATGAAGCGACGCGACGGCGCGTGGAAGGACAGCCACAACTACCTCGTTACCGCTCCGACGATCGAGGGGCCGTGGTCCGATCCGGTCTATCTCAATTCCTCGGGCTTCGATCCCTCGCTCTTCCATGACGAGGACGGTCGCAAGTGGCTGCTCAACATGATCTGGGACCACAACCGAACGGGAGGCGACCGGTTCGGCGGCATCGTCTGCCAGGAATATTCGGTCGCGGATCAGAAGCTCGTCGGCCCGGTCCGTAACATCTACCGCGGCACCGACCACAAGCTCACCGAAGGCCCGCACGTCTATCGCCGGGACGGCTGGTACTACCTGCTCACCGCCGAGGGCGGCACGGGCTACGAACACGCGGTCACGATGGCGCGCTCGCGCGATCTCTTCGGCCCCTACGAGACCGATCCGGCCAAGCACATCCTGACTTCGAAGGACGCGCCCGAGGCCGAGTTGCAACGCGCCGGCCATGCCGACATCGTCGAGACGCAGAGCGGCGAGCATTACATGGTCCATCTCTGCTCGCGGCCCCTCGCCGAGACGCGGGGCAAGCCGGTGCAGGAACGCTACCACATCCACACCGACGACAGCCGCCGCTCTCCGCTCGGGCGCGAGACCGCGATCCAGAAGCTCGTCTGGCCCGAGGGCGAATTCCCGCGTCTCGCCCATGGCGGCTGCGTGCCGGCTTCCCGCGTCGAGGGCCCGGACCTGGCCGAGCACCCGGTCGAGCCGATCCCGGCGCTGCGCAGCTTCGAGGACGGCCTGCCGCCGGAGTTCCAGTGGCTTCGCACGCCGCACGCCGAGCGGCTGTTTTCGGTCACGGAGCGCACCGGCGCCCTTCGCCTCTACGGGCGGGAATCCCCCGGCTCGCAATTCGAGCACGCGCTTGTCGCCCGCCGGCAGGAGCATGTGGTCTTTGCCGCGGAGACCGAGATCGATGTCAGCCCCGATGACTACCAGCATTTCGCGGGCCTCATCGCGTGGTACGGGCGCTTCAAGTTCCACTACCTCGCGGTCACCGCGGACGAGGAAGGCAATCGTCTGCTGACGGTCTATTCCTGCGCCGCCGACTGGCCAGATGCGAGGGTCGAGATCCCCGTCGCGCCTATTCCCCTCGAAGGCAGCGGTCCGGTCCGACTCGGCTGCGACGTCGATGGCGCTCGGCTGACCTTCCGCTACGCGACGGGCGACGACTGGCAGGACCTCGGCGTCACGCTCGACCAGTCCGCGATTTCGGACGAGGCGGGCAACGGCCCCGGCAACAACTTCACCGGCGCCTTCGTAGGGATGTGCGCGCATGACACCTCGGGACGCGGCCGTCATGCCGATTTCCTCAATTTCCGCTACGAAGCGAAATGATGGACCGGAGGACCAATACCCATGGCTGAAGTCCGCCTGAACCACGTCGAGAAGGCGTTCGGCAAGTTCACCGTCATTCCTGACATGACGCTTACGGTGCCCGAGGGCTCCTTCACCGTCCTCGTCGGCCCGTCGGGCTGCGGAAAGTCGACGCTCCTGCGCATCATCTCGGGGCTCGAGATGCCTACCGCGGGAGAGATCCTGATCGGCGGTGAGGACGTCACGCTCGAGGAGCCGTCGAACCGCGGCATCTCGATGGTGTTCCAGTCCTACGCGCTCTATCCGCACATGACCGTGGCGCAGAACATCGATTTCGGGCTGCGCCTCTCCAAGACCCCGGCCGACGAGCGCGAGCGCCGGGTGGCCGAGGCCGCGCGCATCCTCGCGCTCGAGGATTATCTCGACCGCAAGCCCGGTCAGCTCTCGGGCGGGCAGCGCCAGCGCGTCGCCATCGGGCGGTCTATCGTGCGCCAGCCCAAGGTGTTCCTCTTCGACGAGCCGCTGTCGAACCTCGACGCCGCTCTGCGCACGCAGATGCGCGTGGAGCTGGCGCAGCTGCATCAGTCGCTCGACGCGACGATGATCTACGTCACCCACGATCAGGTCGAGGCTATGACGCTCGCCGACCAGATCGTTGTTATGAACAAGGGCCGGATCGAACAGGTGGGCGCACCCATGGATCTTTACGACCGCCCCGAGACCGAGTTCGTCGCGGGCTTCATCGGTTCGCCCAAGATGAACCTCTTTCCCGCCTCCGCGATCGGGCGCGACGACGCGGCGACGATCGGCATTCGGCCCGAACATATCCGCACCGATCACGAGAACGGGGACTGGCCTGCTACCGCACAGGTGGTGGAGACCCTCGGGGCGGACACGATCCTCTACGTGACCGCGGACGGCATCGGCGACATGACCGTGCGTCTGCCGGGACATATGCGGCTCGCCGCCGGCGAACGCCTTTTCCTCACGCCGGACCCCGAACACCTGCACCGCTTCGGGAGCGATGGCCGGCGGCTGACCAGCTGATCCCCGACACCCAGACACACAAGACGAGAGCACCACGATGACCGATTTCTTCAACGGCATTCCGAAGATCGAGTACAAGGGCGAGGGCGCGGATACCGACTTCGCCTACCGCCATTACGACCCGGACGAGCAGGTCATGGGCAAGCGCATGGAGGATCACCTGCGCTTCGCCGTCGCCTACTGGCACAGCTTCGCCTGGGAGGGTGGCGATCCCTTCGGCGGGCAGACCTTCGACCGGCCTTGGTTCGGCGGCAGCATGGACCATGCCAAGATGAAGGCCGACGCCGCCTTCGAGATGTTCGGCATCCTCGGCCAGCCGTTCTTCTGCTTCCACGACGCGGACGTGCGCCCCGAAGGTGAGACCTTCGCCGAGAGCCGCCGCAATCTCGAGGAGATCACCGATTATTTCGGGCAGAAGATGGAGGAGACCGGAACGAAGCTCCTCTGGGGCACCGCGAACCTCTTCTCGCACCGCCGCTTCATGTCCGGTTCCGCGACGAACCCCGACCCCGAAGTCTTCGCCTATGCCGCGGCGACGGTGAAGTCCTGCATGGACGTCACGCAAAAGCTCGGTGGCGCGAACTACGTCCTCTGGGGCGGGCGCGAAGGCTACGAGACGCTGCTCAACACCGATATGGGACGCGAGCGGCAGCAGGCCGGGCGCTTCCTCACGATGGTGGTGGACTACGCCAAGAAGATCGGCTTCGACGGCACGATCCTGATCGAGCCCAAGCCTCAGGAACCCACCAAGCACCAGTATGATTACGACGTCGCGACGATCTACGGGTTCCTCAAGGAATTCGGGCTCGAGAAAGAAGTCAAGCTCAACATCGAGCAGGGCCATGCGATCCTCGCCGGGCACAGCTTCGAGCATGAGCTGGCGCTCGCGCGCGAGTTCGGCATCCTCGGCTCGATCGACATGAACCGCAACGACTACCAGTCCGGCTGGGACACCGACCAGTTCCCCAACAACGTGCCCGAGGTGGCGCTGGCCTATTACGAGGTTCTGCGCGCGGGCGGCTTCGACACCGGCGGCACGAATTTCGACGCCAAGCTGCGGCGCCAGTCGCTCGATCCCGAGGATCTGATCCTCGCCCATGTCGGCGCGATGGATGTCTGCGCGCGGGGTCTCAAGGCGGCGGCGGCGATGCTCGAGGACGGCGGTCTCGAGGCGGCGCGGACCGAGCGTTACGCGGGCTGGGAGCTGGCCGAGAATTCCGGCATGCTCACCTCGGACCTCGCCACCATCGCCGAGCGGGTCGAGCGCGAGGGTCTCGATCCTCAGCCGCGCTCGGGTCGGCAGGAGCGCCTCGAGAACTGGATCAACCGGTTCGTCTGAGGACGATAGGAGCGCTTGGGCAGAAAGGGAGACAAGGATGACGGCAACGCTGGGACTGACCGCCACGGATATCCTGCCGGAGGCGGCGGAGACTGCCGCTCTGGTCGGACGCGTTTGGTCGCGCGAGGCGGGAGGGCCCTGCGTCGTCGTCCTGCGCGGCGCGCAGCTTTTCGATCTGACCCCGGTCTGCCCCACGATGGCGGGCCTCCTCGAGCGAAGTGATCTTCACGAGGTGATCGGCGGCGCGGACCTCGCGCCGCTCGGTTCGCTCGACGACTTCCTCACCGGCGCCAGCGGGCATCTGCTCGCGCCGGTGGACCTCCAGGCCGTGAAGGCCGCGGGCGTCACCTTCGCCGAGAGCATGCTCGAGCGCGTGATCGAGGAGCAGGCGGGCGGGAACGCCGCGAAAGCCCGCGAGATCCGCGGCAAGCTCGCTCCGATCATCGGCGAGAACCTGAAGGACCTGAAGGCTGGCTCGGACGAGGCTGCGCGGGTCAAGGCCCTGCTGCAGGAGATGGGCGTCTGGTCCCAGTATCTCGAGGTGGGGATCGGCCCCGACGCCGAGATCTTCACCAAGGCGCAGCCGATGTCCTCGGTCGGCTGCGGCGACAGGATCGGGATCCATCCGATCTCCGAATGGAACAACCCCGAACCCGAGGTCGTGCTCGTGGTGCGCTCCGACGGCACCACCGTGGGCGCCACCCTGGGCAACGACGTGAACCTCCGGGACGTGGAAGGGCGATCCGCGCTGCTTCTCGGCAAGGCCAAGGACAACAACGCCTCCTGCTCCATCGGTCCATTCATCCGCCTCTTCGACGACGATTTCACCATGGCGCATGTGGAGCACCTCGTTCTCGAGCTGCGAGTCGAGGGTCAGGACGGGTTCGTCATGACGGGCGACAGCCGTATGGAGGCGATCAGCCGGCCGCCGTCTGATCTCGTCGGACAGATGCTCAACCGGTCCCACCAATATCCCGACGGGGCGGTGTTGTTTCTCGGGACCCTCTTTGCGCCGGTGCAGGATCGTCGCGGGGAAGGGCAGGGCTTTACCCACGAGATCGGCGACAGGGTCGAGATCGCCGCGCCCGAGCTTGGCCGGCTCGTCAACATCGTCGATCGATGCGACGCCTGCCCAGAATGGGACTTCGGAACCAGAGCCCTGGTCGCCAACCTCGCTGAACGCGGTCTCGCAGCCGGGATCTGAGGGAGAGCAGACAGGCGGGCGCCGCAAGTCATTTCGCCTACGCTTGGACGTCGCGCTCCGTGGAGCGGGCAGTCACCGACGTGAAGGCGCGGCAACGGGCCGGGCCCGCTCTAATGCAGCGGGGTCAGCTTCGAGCGCCGGAATGCGGCGCCCGCGACATAGCCCGTACCGGATGCGAAGGCGATTCCCGCTATGTCCGCGATCCAGTCCAGCATCTCCGCATCCCGACCGACACGCATCTGCAGCACTTCGATGACCCCGCCGAAGACAATGGCCGCCGGTATCAGCCACCATAGCCAGCGCGGGCGGAAGAGAGCGGCGGGCAGCACGATGCTGCCGAAGCCGAGCATGTGATGTATCTTGTCGTTCCCGACGGAATTACCTGCCTCGACGGGAGGGCCGAGGGTCAGCGCGGTAACGAGAGCAACGAGGGCCAAGGTCAGCGCCGCGGTGAGGAGGGAGATGCGAGTCATGCCCCACATAAGTCATGGCGCCGATCCGGAAGCCAGCCCCGTTCGGCGAGGGTCCCGGCAGCGCCATCTAGCGAGGGTCATGAGGCGGTTTGCCGGGTCGAATAGGCACAGTACTGTAAGGCGCGACGGAGATCCGGACGGCGCGAAGCTGCCGGACTCACTCGACCGGCGGCGTCCCGTAGGTGTGGAACGTCTCGATCGTCTTCAGACCCCAGGCCTGACCCTTCTTGCGGTCGGCTTCGGTCCAGCGCACCGGCTCCCAGTCGGGGGCGAGGATCAGGCGCGCACCGGCATTGGCAAGCTCCACCCGATTGCCCGCCGGCTCCCAGACATAGAGGAAGAACGTCCCCTGGATCGCGTGCTTGTGCGGCCCGGTCTCGATATGGACGCCGTTCTGCAGGAAGATGTCGGCGGCGCGCAGGATGTCCTCGCGCTGATCGGTGGCGTAGGTGACGTGATGCAGCCGGCCATTGCCCTTGCCGTGCTCCTCGGTGCAGGCGAGATCGTAGCTCTTGTTGTTGATTGTAAACCAGCACCCGCCGATCCGGCCGTTGTCGAGCTCGATATACTCGGTCACCCGGCTGCCGAGGCAGGTGTGCATGAAGTCCCGGAACGCGGCCACGTCCTCTGCCAGCAGGTTGAGGTGGTCGATGCGCCGCGGCGGCACGCCGGTGAAGGCGCTCGCGGTGTTCTTGAGGGCAGGGTCGTCGCCGAGCACCGGCACGTAGCGGTTCGTCTCGTAATAGATTTCGAAGACATGCCCGAACGGGTCCTCGAATCGGAAGGCTTGCCCGTGCCCCGCATCGCCCTGGGTCCAGCCCTGCACCTTGTAGCCCGAGGCCTCGATCACTGCGACGCAGCGCTCCAGCGCCTCGGGCGAGGCCGCGCGGTAGCCGATATGGCCGACCCCCGTCGTCTCCGCGCGGGTCAGCTTCAGCGAGTGGTGCTCGTAATCGTCCCAGGCCCGGAGATAGGCGCAGGCCTCGTCCTCTCCCGTCAGCTTCAGCCCGTAGACGCGGGTGAAGAAGTCGAGGCTCTCCTCGTAGCGGTCCGTCAGCATCTCGACATGGCCGAGATGGGCGATGTCGCCGACGCGCGCCCTCTGCTCGCTCATGGCATTCTCCTCCCTCTCAACCGCGTGCCGCGACGCTCGGGGCCGAGCGCGAGACGCGGTTGGCATAGTCCGCAGCCTGCCGGATCCCGCCGAGCGGGAAGATATGCGCCCCCTCGATCAGCGTGTCCGGCGTCGCCGCCTGATATTCGGCGATGTCGGTCAGGACCTCGGTGGGCTCGAACGGCCGCACCAGCTTGGTGACGTCCTTGGCGCGTTTCTGCAGCACCGAATAGGACGGCCCGACCCCGCAGGCGACGGCGAACTTGAGCAACGTCTGCAGCTTGGCGGGGCCCGCGACGCCGACATGGATGGGCAGGCGGATGCCGTCCCGTCGCATCCGCTCGGCCCAGTCGATCACCGGCTGCGCGTCGAACACGAACTGGGTCACCAGCGCCATCTCGGCGCCGGTGCGCTCCGCGAAATCCTGTTTCCAGCGCGCCGCCTCGTCGACGAGCGCGGTTCCGCCCCCGGTGTCGATGTCGCGGTTCCCCTCGGGATGCCCCGCGACGTGCAGCCGGGTGAACCCGTGCCGGTCGAAGAGCCCCGTCTCGAGCAGGGACATCGAGCTGTCGAACCCGCCCGCCGCGCGCCGCGCGCCGCCGGCGAGAACCAGCGCCTCCCGGACGCCCGCCTCCTCGGCATAGCGGCGCAGCCATGTCTCCAGCGTCTCCCGCCCGTCGATCCAGCGGGCCGGGATGTGCGGCATCGGGGTGAACCCCTCGTCCCGCACGCGCGCCGCGCAGGCGACCATGTCGTCGATCGGCGTGCCCTCGATATGCGCGATGTAGACCCGCGTCCCCGCAGGCAGCACGTCGCGGAAATCGTCGATCTTCGCCGCCGTCCGCGGCATCACCTCGATCGAGTAGCCCGACAGGAAGGACGCGAGCGCCGCGCCTTCCCGGGCCGGCTTCGACCGGAAGAAGTTGAGGATCGTCATCAGCATCGTCTCCTTTCCCCCGCGCGCGGACGCGGGCCCTCAGCCGAACATCGTGTCGGGCAGGATGAGCGAGATTTGCGGCAGCGCGATCAGGATCGCGAGGGTCACCAGCATGGCGAACCAGAAGGGCAGGACGCCCCGGAAGATCTCTCCGAGTTCCACCTTCGGGGCCACCGACTTCACGATGAAGACGTTGATCCCGACGGGCGGCGAGATGAGGCCCATCTCGAGCGTGAGCACAACCAGCACCCCGAACCAGATCGGATCGATCCCGAGATCGAGGATCACCGGAAAGAAGATCGGCAGCGTCAGGACCAGCATCGCGAACCCCTCGAGAAAGCAGCCGAGCACGAGGTAGACGAGCAGGATCGCCGCCAGCGTCCCGATCCGCCCGAGATCGAGCGCGTCCAGCGCCGCCCCGACCGCCGAGGGGATGTGGCTCAGCGCGAGGAACGGGTTGATGAGATGCGCCGCGATCAGGATCAGCATCACCGTCGCGCTCGTCACGATGCTCTCGCGCGCGGCCCGCCAGAGCGCGATCGGCCCGAGCGTGCGGGTCGCGAAGCCGTAGAGGATCACCAGCGCCGCGCCGACGCCCGCCGCCTCGACCGGAGAGAAGAGGCCGGTATAGATCCCGCCGATGGTCAGCACGATCACCCCGAAAATCGGCAGCGCGCCGCGCAGCGCACGCGCCTTCTCGGCCGCGGTGGTGGACGGCCCCGCGGGCCCCATATCGGACCGCCACCAGCACATGATCGCGATCGTGGCGAGGAACGACGACAGAAGCAGGAGCCCCGGCAGCACGCCCGCAAGAAAGAGCCGCCCGATCGATTGCTCGGTCAGGATCGCGTAGATGACAAAGCCCGTCGACGGCGGGATCAGGATGCCGAGCGTGCCGCCCGCCGCCACCACGCCAGTCGAGAGCCTGGGGTCGTAGTGAAAGCGCTCCATCTGCGCGAGCGACACCTTGCCCATGGTCAGCGCCGACGCGACCGAGGAGCCCGAGAGCGCCGCGAACCCGCCGCAGCCGATCACCGTCGCCGAGGCGAGCCCGCCCCGCACCTGCCCGATGCTCGCATAGGCCGCGTCGTAGAGCTGCCGGCTCATCCCGGTCACCGTCGCGACGTTGCCCATGAGGATGAAGAGCGGGATGATCACGAGCTCCGGGTTCGACGCCAGCGTGAACGTCTCCGAGGCGAGAAGCCCCGTCGCCGCGTTCCAGCCGTTCAGCGCCCAGATCCCGATGAACCCGACGACGAACATCGCGAAGGCCACGGGAATCCGCAGGATCAGCATCACCAGCAGGACGACGATGCCGATCGTGCCGAGCGCCGCGCCGCTCATGTAACCCCCTGCGGGCGCTCGCGCGTCACGTCACGCCCCGATATGGCCAGTTCCGCCGCCCGCAGGGCCATGCCCAGGGCGGTGATGACCGACAGCGCGCAGAGCGCGTACTGGAACCACGCCTTCGGCAGGCCGAGCAGATTCGTTGAAAGGTTCAGCATGACGCTCAGGCTCGCGCTCTGCGCGACGGCCCCGGCGATGAACGCGAAGATCACCGCGCCGAGCAGCGCCGAGCCGATATTGATCCAGCGGTTCATGGCGCCGGGAAACCGGTTCTCGAGCACGTCGACCGAGATGTGACCGCCCACGCGGTCACAGACCGCCATGCCCCCGAAGACGACGATCACCAGCGTCATGGTGATGAGATCCTGGCTCCCGAAGAGCGGCGCACCGAAGGCGCGGCCGACCACGTCGACGACGATCACCGCGACCTCCACCAGCGCACCTAAGGCCCCGAGGAAGGCGGACAGGCCGATCAGCCCGTCCGCCGCTTTGCGCAGGGTCTCCAGCACTCAGCTGCCCTGACCCGAGCCGCCGCTCTGCATCGCCTCGAACGCGACCTCGCCTCCGACGCGCGCGACATAGGCGTTGGTGACCTCGGCCACCGCGTCGTTGAAGGCCTGCGCCTCCTCTTCCGACAGCTCGATGATCGTGTTGTTGCCCGCGTCGCGCGCCGCCTGAAGGGCGCTGTCCGCGGTCGCGTTCCACGCATCCTCGGCCGATTTCGACAGCGGCAGCCCCGACGCCTCGTCGATCGCCGCCTTCTGATCGTCCGGCAGATTGTCGTAGGTCGACTGCGTCATCACCGTGTAGAAGGCGAGCCGCCCGAGGTTCGCGCCGAGCGTGTAGCTGTTGGCCACCTCGTCGAGCTTGAAGTCCGACAGCGTGGACGCGCCGGTGATCACCCCGTCGATAAGCCCCGTCTGCATCGCGTTGTAGACCTGGTTGATCGGCATCTGAACCGGCGTCGCGCCGAGCGCCTCTGCCACATCCGCCGAGGTCGCGCCCGCTACGCGCACCTTCAGCCCCTCGAGGTCCGAGGGCTGCCGGATCTCGTGGTCCTTCATGATGAAGATGTTCGGCTCGGACGTCCAAAGCGCCAGCGGCTTGGTGCGGGGAAACTCGCTCTCGAGCGCGTCATAGGCGTTCCAGAGGGCCTCGTAGCCCGGCTGCTCGAGCGTCAGCGTCGTCGGCAGCTCGGCGATCATCGTCTTGGGGAATTGCGAGGACGTGTAGCCCGGAAGACCCCAAGCCATGTCCGCGACGCCCTGCACCACGCGCACGTACTGCTCCGCCGGCCCGGCGCCGAGCTCGCCACCGTGATAGCCGCGCACGGTCAGCGCGCCGTCCGTCGCCGCCGAGAGATCCTCGTTCAGCTTCTCGATGACGCTGGCGTTGATCGTGTGGAACGGCGGGGTGAAGTTGGCGAACTTCATCTCCGCCGCCTGCGCCGCCACCGCCGCGGTCAGCGCGATGGCCGTCCCGGCCAGAAGTCGTGTCATGAACATTGCAGTCTCCTCCCAAAAACTGTCCGTCGCCCTGCGGCGCTGCGGGGGACCATATCTCCTCCGGTCCGCCCGCCCTCATTCGAAATCACCGCGCGCGCATAACGTTTTCGCGCGCGCGAGCGATCACTCGGCCGCCTGCACGCGCCAGCCGCCGCCGTAATTCTCGCGCGCCTCCCGGCTGTAGGGCGTCGGCGACACGCGCACCCGGATGTCGGCCTGGCGGTGCTTCTCGGTCGAGGTCTTCTGCGTGTCGTCGGGCTCGCCCCAGCGCAGCGTGAGAACGTCGCCGATCTCGACGCTCTGGTCCACGACCCCCAGCGACAGCACGCAGCGCTCGTTGAAGCTGTAGCCGTTGAACATCGACATGCCGACCATCCTGTCGTCGCCGTTCAGGATCATGTCCGCCGAGGACGAGGCGTAGTTCGGCTGCGGGAAGTCGATCCACTTGTAGGGCACGCCGTCCTCGAAGCCGCTCGCGAGCACCTTCAGCACGTCCTCCTTGTTCCACTCGAAGGTGACCTTCTTGCGGTTGCCGGGGGCGTCCTTCATCTTTTCCAGCGCCGCCTTGCCGACGAAATCGTCCTTCTTCCAGCCGATGTAGAAGCCGTAGCCGAGCTCGAACGGATTGACGTAGTAATCCTCGATGTTGCCGGACACGAAGCTGCCGCCGATCGTGCCGTTGGCCTCGTAGCTGTCCGCCCCGAGCCAGTCGCGATACTCGGCGAGCATCCCGTCGCCGGTATAGATGCCTGGCAGAGGCGAGGGGATCCAGCCCGACTCGAGCGTGTTGGTCGAATAGGCGCGGCTGCCGACCTGGTGCAGCTCGACGCCGAGATCGCGGGCCGCCTGCAGGATCGTCGATTCGATGTAATGCTTGTCGGCGTAGGGCCCCCAGATCTCGAGACCCGGCGCGCCCGCCATGCCGTGGCGCAGCGCCTGCACCCGGCGGCTGCCGACATTGATCTCATCGACGTGGAAGAACTTCACCTCCGGCACCGGGCCGCCGTTGATCTTCTCGAAGATCTTCGGCGCGTCGGGGCCCTGGATCTGGTAGCGGTAATGCGTGCGCAGCACCCGCTCCCCGTCGGGCCGCGAGGGCGAGCGCGGATCGTGGTGCAGCCGCACCTTCCACTTGCCGATCGCGGCCTGGAACTTGGTCCAGTTGGCGGTGGGCGCGCGGCCGACGAGGATGAACTTGTCGTCCCGCTCGCGGAAGATGATCATGTCGCCGACCACGTGCCCGTTCGGCGTCACCGGCACGAAGTGCTTGGCGCGGTTCGTGTCGAAATTGGCGAAGCCGTTGATTCCCACATGGGACAGGAACGCTTCGGCATCCGGGCCCTCGACGATCAGCTCGTCCATGTGGTGCGACTGGTCGTAGAGCACCGCGGACTCGCGCCACGCGCGCTGCTCGTCCCGCCAGTTGGTGAATTCCGGCGCCACCACCGGATAGACGTAGACGCCCATGCGGCTGTTGCGCAGCATCTCCACCGGGTTCGGGTGGTCCTTCATCACGTCGCTGAGGCTTGGCATGTCCTGATCTCCTCCCGTTTCTCAGGTCTCATCCGGCCACGAGCGCGAGGCCCGGGACACGGTCCGCGAGGCTCGGCTGCTCGTGCATCACGTATTCGAGGTTCGCGCGGGCCAGCCGCGCATGTTCCCGCGCGAGCGCCTCCGCCCGGGCGCCCTCGCGGTCCCGCACCGCCTCGTAGATCCGGCGGTGCTGATGCTGCGCGCGCCCGAGGCTCACGCGGAAATCCGGGATCAGCTCCTGTCCCTGCAGGAACGCCACCGGCGAGGCGGCGGGCAGGCGCGAAGCGCGCTCGACCTCGCGCGCCACGATGGGCGATCCGGCGAGGCGGGCAAGCAGGTCGTGGAACTCCTCGTTGAGGCGCACATAGGCCCGGAAATCGAAGCGGGCGGGATCGACCGCCCGGTCGAGCGCGTCCAGCACCTGCTCCATCCGATCCGCGATCTCGGGCACCGCGCCGCGCTCGGCGGCCAGCCGCGCCGCCGTGCCCTCGAGCACGCCGCGCAGCTCGATCGCATCAACGAGATCGGCCATGGTGAAGCGCGCGACCCGGCACCCGCCGGTGTCGATCCGCTCCAGCAGCCCCTCGTCGACGAGACGGTCCATGGCCTGACGCACCGGGGTCCGCGACAGGTCGAGCCGCTCGGCCAGCGCCGTTTCGGTCAGGCGCTCCCCCGCGGGAAGCGAGCCGTCTATGATCAGGGACCGGGCCTCGATCAGCGCCCGGGTGAACTGTGCCTTGCGACCCTGCTTCGACATCGCGCGAAGCCCTCCTCCATGAGTCGCAGTGGAAGATAATTGTATACAGAAAGAGGTCAAGCCTCAGGCTGAACGCCCCCTATATGGCGCGTGAGGGGCGGTAATGTATACAGAATGTCCCCCGGTTCGAACCGGGAGCCGATGCACCCAATACCGACTGGCGCCCCGTCGCCTCAGCCAAAGACGTGTCCGTCCATCAGCTTGCGGGCGGTGCGCAGGATTGCGGTGCGGGTCACGGTTTCGCCGTTCATGGTCGCGATCACGGTCATCTCGCCGGTCGGGTGCTCGATCGAGAGCGACTTCTCCGCGCCCCCTTGCAGGGTGGCGACCTCGGAGGCCGGGCCTTCGGGCAGGAGCGCCGCGGTCGCCACGCTCACCGCGCCGAGGACACCGATCGCCTTGTGGCACCGGTGCGGGATGAACGTCCGGGTCGAGAGCGCACCGCCGTTCCGCGGCGGCGACACCATCGACATCTTCGGCACCGACGTCTCGCTGACGTCCCCGAGGGTCATCATCCGCCCCGCGACGAGCCGGATCGCCTCGAGCCTCGCCCGCAAGTCCTTTTCCGCCTCGAGCGCCGCGGGATCCTCGTCCCCCGAGATCCCCAGCGCGTCGGCACGCATCACCACGCAGGGCATGCCGTTGTCGATGAGCGTGCACGCGACGCCCTCGATCTCGTCCACCGCGTTCCCCGTCGGCAGGAGCGCTCCGCAGCTCGATCCGGCCGTGTCCTCGAAGGCGAGCGGGATCGCCGCCGCCGTGCCCGGCACGCCGTCGATCCGCGCCTCGCCCGCGTAGGACACCTTTCGCCCGGGCGTCGCCACCCGCGCCTCGGCGACCTGGCCGGTGTTCTCCATGTGGATCCGCACCGGGGTCTCGCCGTCCCGCGCCTCGACGAGACCGCGCTCGATCGCGAAGGGCCCGATTCCGGCGAGGATGTTGCCGCAATTCTGCGCGTCGGTGACGATGGCCCGGTCGACATAGACCTGCAGGAAGAGGTAATCGACGTCGATGCCCGGGCGCTCCGACCGCGCCACCACCGCGACCTTCGAGGTCAGCGGATCGGCCCCGCCCATCCCGTCGATCTGCCGCGCATCCGGAGAGCCCATGACGCGCAGCAGGAACCCGTCGCGGTCCTCGGGCAGATCCTCGGCGAGGAAGTAGCCGCCCTTCGACGTGCCCCCGCGCATCCACATCGCGCGCACGCCCTCAGACATATCTGAGGCCCTTCTCGGCCAGCCGCTCGCGCATCCCGTAAAGGTCGAGCCCGAGCTCGCCCGATGCGAGACGCGCCCGCTTCTCCTCCTCGTTCGCGATCCGCGCCTCGGCCTTCTCGAGGACCCCGGCCGCCTCCTCGCGGGCGACCACGCAGACCCCGTCGTCGTCCGCCACGATCACGTCGCCCGGGCGCAGATACGCGCCGGCGCAGACGATCGGCACGTTCACCGATCCCACCGTCTCCTTGACTGTCCCTTGCGCGTGCACGGCCTTGGACCAGACCGGAAAGCCCATCCGGGTGAGGTCCGCGACGTCGCGCACGCCCGCGTCGATCACCAGCCCCCGGCAGCCGCGCGCCAGGGCGGACGTGGCGAGGAGGTCGCCGAAATACCCGTCGTCGCAGGGCGAGGTGGGCGCGAGCACGAGGATGTCGCCCTCGCGCAGCTGCTCGATGGCGACGTGCAGCATCCAGTTGTCGCCCGGCGGCGCGCTGATCGTCACGGCGGACGCCCCGACCGACGCGCCCGCATGGATCGGCGTCATGTGCGGCGCCATCAGCCCGCGCCGCCCCTGCGCCTCGTGCACCGTCGCGACGCCGCAGGCGCCGAGCCGCCGGACGACCTCGGCATCGGCCCGCTCGATGTGCTGAACCACGACCCCGCCCATCAGAGGTCGTCCACGGTGCGGGGAAAGACCGACTGGAACCCCTCGGCATGGGTCGCGGCGCGTCCGCCCGCCTGGCCGCCCGAGTTGCGGCGGAAATGGTTGCCGCGGTTCTCGGCGACGTTGGTGTAGTAGTCCCAGAGATGCTGCTGACCGGCCATGCATTCGATCGCCGCACGCTTGCGCTCCCAGACCTCCGAGATGTCGAGGAAGACGTCGGGCTTCCATCCCATCTGCTCGGTCTGGTGCGGCTCGAAGAGGTAGACCTGCGGCGCCCCGAGAACCTTCTGCCCGGGATTGTGCCCCCAGGCCTGCGCGATCATCCGGCACTCGAGCGTGACCTCGCAGGCATACATGTGGTCGGTGTTGTAGGGATCGTATTTCGAATGGGTGAGGATGAAGGACGGCTGCACCTCGCGGATCACGTCCACCAGCCGGTCCTTCGCCGCGCGGTCCATCTCGAGGGGATAGTCGCCCAGATCGAAGAAGCGGATGTCATGCGCCCCGAGCGCGGCGGCGGCGCTCCGGGCCTCCTCCTCGCGGGCGGCCTTCACCTTGTCCAGTGTCATGCCGTCCTGCTTCCAGAGCTTGGCGCTTTCGCCGCGCTCGCCGTAGCTGAGGCACACGATGGTCACGTCCCCCCCCGCGACTGGTGCAGCGCGATCGCCCCGCCGCAGCGCCACACGAAGTCGGCCGAATGCGCGCTCACCACCAGAGCTGTCTTGTTTCCCACGATGTCTCCTCCCTCTTGGCTGCCGTCCCGCGGACTGGCTCGTCTCGACCCAAGGATGGGCCGATGTCACGTCGAGGCCAATGGCGACGTGCTGTGCGAGCTTCGGTTCCGGGTCAAACGGGTGCATCGGCGGTTCCGGCCCCGCTCACCGTGCTTTGACGATTGACGCCGCGTCGCAAGTGGCAGCAAGTGCGGCTATGACCCGTGCGCCGCTCTTCACCCCGCTTCTCGCCACCGGCTGCCTGATCATTCTCGTCAGCTTCGCCGTCCGGGCGAGCTTCGGCGTGTTCCAGATCCCGATTGCCGAGGAATTCGGCTGGTTGCGGGCGGAGTTCAGTCTCGCGATCGCCATCCAGAACCTGGCATGGGGCATCGGACAACCCATTTTCGGCGCGCTTGCCGAGAAGATCGGCGATCGCCGCGCCATCGTCATCGGCGCGATCACCTATGCCGCCGGG
The DNA here is from genome assembly GCF_000521785.1 of Roseivivax halodurans JCM 10272. GTDB lineage: Bacteria > Pseudomonadota > Alphaproteobacteria > Rhodobacterales > Rhodobacteraceae > Roseivivax > Roseivivax halodurans. Next base: position 58,535 of record NZ_JALZ01000012.1, on the reverse strand, counting down.
CTGGTTCTGTCCTCCTTCGCCGTCACGCCCGAGGCCCACCAGATGTACGAGATCTTGGTCGGCTTCGGCATAGCCGGTACCGGCTTCGGCGTGATCCTTGCGGTGGTCGGCCGAGCGTCGAGCGATGCGAACCGGTCAATGAGCCTCGCCATCGCCACCGCCGCCGGCAGCGGGGGGCAGGTTGTCGGCCCACCCGTGGCGGAGGCGCTCCTCGCCGCCATGCCCTGGCAATCGGTCTTCCTCGTCTTCGCGGCGTCGGTTCTGGCGCTGATCCTGCTCCTGCCTTTCATGCGTGCCCCGGCGCCGGCAGGCAGGGCGGAGCTCAAGGAGAGTATGGGCGAAATCCTCGGCCGCGCGGCGCGCGATCCCAGTTTCGCCCTGATCTTCCTCGGATTCTTTTCCTGCGGGTATCAGCTCGCGTTCATCACGGCGCATTTTCCCGCGTTCATCGCCGAACTCTGCGGCCCGATCGCCACCGGCAGCCTGCTCCACGGGATGGGCATCACCACCACGACGGCGCTTGGCGCGGTCGCCATCGCCGTGATCGGGCTGACCAATATCGCCGGCACCATCATGGCGGGCTGGCTCGGCAACCGGTTCCAGAAGAAGTACCTGCTGGCGGCGATTTATACCGGCCGCACCATTGCCGCGGCGATATTCATCTCGCTGCCGATAACGCCAACGACGGTGCTGGTCTTCTCCGTCGTGATGGGCGCGCTCTGGCTGGCCACGGTGCCGCTGACAAGTGGCCTGATCGCGCATCTCTACGGGCTGCGATATATGGGAACCCTCTACGGGATCGTCTTCTTCAGCCACCAGCTCGGCGGCTTCCTGGGGGTGTACCTGGGCGGCTGGCTCTACGACGTCACCGGGGGATATACGCTCGTCTGGTGGATCGGCGTCGGCGTCGGAGCCTTGAGTGCGCTGGTTCACTTGCCGGTCCGCGAACGTCCGGCCGCGCTGCCTGCAGTCCCCGTCTAGAGCCTCCGAAGCCCGGCGGGGCAGAGGACCGCAACGGTCCGTATTGTCCGAGCCCATCCCTGAGGATCCGCACTCCCTGGCGAGATCGTATGCCTTTCGCGATCCTCGCCTTATTCGGCGGCGATCGCTGCGGCTCGGTCATCCCTCCCGGATGGCGATGCGCACTGGCGCGTCGATGGCCTTTGGCCAGATCAGCTCGCCAGGGGCGGCGGCCTCGAGCTCGTTCGCCGTGACGCCGGGTTCGAGCGCGACGGCGACCGACAATGTCTCCTCCCCATGTTCGCGCGAGAACGCGCAGATGCGATTGTCGGTCTCGCGTGGGGTATAGCTGCCGTCGAGAAAGAGCTCGGGGCGCGCGCGCCGCAGATGCAGGAGCGACCGCGTCAGGTCGAACTTGGCGCGGTCGAGCGGGCGAGCCAGTCGCGACACATCCGACAGCGCGCCATCCAGTGCGGCGAAATCCACGGGCCGGCGGTTGTCCGGATCGGTCAGGGAATAATTGGCGATCTCGCAGCCCTGGTAGATGTCGCACACGCCCGGCACGGTCAGTTTGAGGGAGCATTGCGCCAGGGACAGCCGGTCGGCGATTTCGAGGATCGGCCGGGCCGCCTCGGGATGCGGCAGAAGGCGGTCCACGAGCCTGCTTGCATACTCCCGGGCCGAGGCTTCGAGGGTCTCGTTCGGTGCGGTCCAGTAGGTCTCCGTCTTGGCCTCGCGCAGCGCCTTCTCGACATGTGTATGAAGCCGCGCCTCGATGTCGCTGTCCGTGCTGTCGAGCGCGAGGAGGGTCTGTGCCAGATACCAGCGCAGGTTCGGGTGCAGATCGTCGCTGGCCAGTTCGTCGCAAAGCCGGAACAATTCGGCGAAGGCGTCCGGCGCATGGCTGGCCGCCGCGATCCGCATACGCGCATCCTCGGACCGCTTGGTGTCGTGCGAGGTGGTGAGCGTCAGCGCGTGCGGCATGCGCGCCGCGCGGCGGAGCATGGCGCGGTGGAAGCCGGCGGGCCCGAACGGATCGTCGTCGGGCTCCCCGCCAACCTCGTTGGTCGAGAGAAGGCGCACCTCCCGGTAGAACGCCGTGTCTTCCTGGCTCTTGGCGACGGCCGCGCCGGTGACCTGCTGGAAACGCAGGCGGAAGCGCGCGGTCTCGGCATCCGGCCGCGTCAGGATATCGGTCAGCAGCGGCACCGCGCCCGGGGCGGGAAGACGGGAGGCGGCGAGCGAACCGGCGCGACGCACCAGCGCGGCATCCTCCTCCGAGACGGTGCGCGCGGTCATGTAGGTTCGGTAGCGGGGGAAGGCCGCGATCATCTCGATCAGCGCCTCGCGCAGACGTTCGGGCCCGAATTCGACGCCGACGGGATCGGCAGCCGCAATCTCGGCGAACATCATGTTGAGGGCCCAGAGCTCCGCGGACAGGTCCTCGGTCATGATCTGCCGCTTCGCGCCCGCAAGCACGTCTTCGGCGGGGTCCGTCCGGCCCGTGGCCGCGCGGTAGTCGCTGTCGATCCGGTCGAGCCCGTCCGCGTCCGTCAGCAGCCGGCCGAAGGCGCGCGCGGCCACATAGCCGGTGGTGCCCTCGATGGGCCAGTCGGGCGGCAGCTGCTCGGGCCCTGTCAGGATCTTCTCCGCCCAGATGGGCGTATCCGGCAGACGCGCCCGAAGGCGGGCGAGATACTGCGCCGGGTCGAGCAGCCCGTCGATATGGTCGAGCCGGACGCCCTGCACGATGCCGGCCTCCACGAGCTCGAAGAGGAGCGCGTGGCTGTCCTCGAAGACTTGCTCCTCCTCCACGCGCAGACCGATGAGCCCGGTCACGTTAAAGAAACGCCGATGCGCGATTGCATCGGCTTCCGTCCGCCAATGGACCAGCCGCCAGGGCTGCTCGGCATGCAGCGCGCGGATGGCGTCCCTGTCTCCAGAACGCGCGGCGGCGAGGCCGGGCGTGTCGGCGAGCGGGATCCTGAGCCCGCCGGTATCGAGCGCAGGGCCGTCCTCCTCGTCCACCACGGTAAAGCCGTCCTCCGCCAGATGCGTCTCGAAGGGGGCTGGCAGCCAAGGCAGGCGCAGCCTCTGCGACCAGTCGATGTCGAAGTGACGGGCGTAGCGGCTGTCGGTGCCCCAGCGCATGACGTCGCGCAGCCATGGCGCCTCGGGCGAGAAGGCCATGTGGTTCGGCACGATGTCGAGCACGAGCCCCAGCCCCTCGGCCCGCAGGGCGCGCGACAGCCTCTCGAGCCCCTCGCGGCCGCCAATCTCCGGTTCAACCTCGGTCGGGTCGGTCACGTCGTAGCCGTGGGTCGATCCCGGCGCCGCGGTGAAAAGCGGCGAGGCGTAAAGATGGCTCACGCCCAGGTTGCGCAGATAGGGCGCAATGCCCGCGGCGCGGTCGAAATCCATCCCCTCGCGGAACTGAAGCCTGTAGCAGGCGGTGGGCAGCTCCATCATGTCCTCTCTTTCGGGGCGGGGCGTGGCCGCTCCTCGCGCATCAGCGCGGTCACTCTGGCAAAGACGGGATGCGCCGGGAGCGCGTCGAGATCGACGGGGCAGCGTGGGCGCCAATTGGGATATTCGTCGGTCGTGCCCGGCAGGTTCGTCGGTGCCTCAGGGCCCACGAGATCGGCAAGCCGAACCCCGGTCAGAAGACAGGGCGTCCGGGCGATGAAGCGGTGCGCGGCGTCGAGCACGGCGTCGGGCAGGGTGCCCGAATGGATGTCGGCTGCGCCTTCGAGCCCCGCGTCCCTGCGCAGCTTCGAGACGAGGTCGGCGCGTTCCTCGGCGCGGTGAGCGGCATCCGCCGCCGATCGCTCTGGGCCGACCATGCCGTATTCCCGGCGGAGCTCCACGTCCTCACCGCGCCACCAGCCTGCCAGAACCGGCAGATCGTGGGTCGAGAGGCAGGCGAGCGCCTTGACCGGATACTCCGCCGCGGAGACAAAGCCGCGCTCGGTCTGCTCGAAATAGAGGATCCGGTACGAGAGGATGTTCGCCTCGGCCATCGCGTCCCGGAACCCTGCCGGCACGAAGCCGAGATCCTCGCCGATGACGAGGGCCTCGTGCTCCCGCGATAGCCGGGAGAGCGTGCGCAGCATGTCGGGAAAGGGAAAGCGGAGATGGGTTCCGCGGGCCGGGCTTTCGCCTTCGGGTACCAGAAAGAGCTGCCACAGCGCCATCGCATGATCGATCCGCAACGCGCCTGCATCGTGGAGCTGCGCCGCGATCATCTCGGCGAAGGGGGCGAAATCCTGCGATTCCAGCGCGACCGGCGAGGGGGCCGAGAGACCCCAGACCTGACCTTCGGTCGCAAACATGTCTGGCGGCGCGCCGATGGCGAGACCGGGCAGTTCCGCGGCGGCGCCCGACCAGGTCGAGGAGCCGTCGGGCGCTTCGCCCACCGCGACGTCGAGATAGAGCCCGATCCGCATGCCCGCATCGAGCGCGGCCTCCTGCGCCTCCCGCAGTTGCAGTCTCGCGATCCACTGGAGCCAGAGATGGAACGCAACGTCCTGCGCCAGCCGCTCGGCCATCTCGGCCACCTGCGGGCTGTTGGGATCCCGCATCTCCTCGGGCCAGTCGCGCCAACCGGCACCGTGACCCTCGGCGGCCATGCGGGACGAGATCGCCTCGAAGAGCGCGTGCAGCCTCAGGGGAGTGCCCCCCTCGGCGCAGAAGGTTTCGAAGTCCTTCGCGTGCGCGCCGGCGGGTGGCTGCGCGTCGAACGCCGCGCGGAGGGCGCGCAGCTTGACCTCGGCGACGGCGGGATAGTCGACGAGATCGCCGGACCGCAGGGCGCGGGCCTCTTCGGTGTTTTGGGCCCCCGGGACGCGGTCCGGGGCGATGTAGAGCGGGTTCAGAAAGCGGCGGTTCGACGGAAAGAACGGGCTGCGCCGGTCAGGATCGGCAAGAAAGAGCGCGTGCACGGGATTGATGCCCAGAAAGTCTGCGCCTGCCGTGGCGCAGATCCGGGCGAGCTCGGCGAGATCCGCAAAATCGCCGATGCCCCAGTTCCGGGCCGAGCGCAGCTCGTAGAGCTGGCAGAAGATGCCCCAGGCCGGCGCGTCGGACAGCTCCCCGGGAAGATGGCATCGAGCCTCCTCGGGCACCGTCATCCGCTCGGGTGCGGGATGCCCCTCGGGCTCAGCCTCGGGATCGACGTGCAGCCCCTCTAGGATGAGCCGCTTGGTCTCGTCCGGGACGGGCCTCATGGGGCCACCCTCGGGATCGTCGTATGCGAGGGTCAGGCCGTGATGGCGCGAGATGCGGTCGAGTGGGCTCGTCATGATGCCTCCCGAAGCCAGTGTTGCACACTGTGCGGCGCGCCGAGCCCGCCGATGCTGTGGATCTCCGTGCCCTCGGGCGCGGGCAGATCGCAGGGGGTCTCCGAGAGGTTCGCGCGAAGCTGCAGCACAGCGCCGCCGAGCTGCCAGTCCACCGCGAGCGCGCCGTCACGGACCAAAAGGACACGGCCGGCATGCCCTCTCGCGCCGCCGAGAAGGGGTACGATGCGCTCGGACCTGATCTGCAGCAGGCGCCGTGTCAGATCGAGCCGGGCACGCCCTTCCGGCGTCTCGCGGCGGCTGCGGTCGAGTGTCGAGGCGAGAAAGGTGGCGCGGTCGATCGGGTCGGGTACCTGGCTCGTATCGCCCGAGGCGAAGGCGGCGAAGTCCGCGAATTCGCGGCGCCGCCCCTCGGTCACAGCCCGGCCGAGTTCTCCCTCGAAATCGGTAAAGAAGCAGAAGGGGCGCGTCTCGCCGTATTCGTCACCCATGAACATGAGCGGGATGTGCGGCGACAGCAGCAGGATGGCGGTCATCGCCTCCATCATGCTCTCGGAGGTCAGCGCCGAGAGCCGTTCTCCGAAGGCGCGGTTGCCGATCTGATCGTGGTTCTGCAGGAAGTCGACGAAGGCTGCGGGCGGCAGATGGCCCGAGGGCTCGCCCCGCTGCGCTCCCTCAAGGGTCGCCTCGCCTTGATAGGCGAAGCCCTCGGCCAGGGACCTCGCGAGGAGGTCCCAATGGCCGCGCGCGAAATCGCCGTAATAGCCTTCGGTCTCGCCGGTGGCGCAGACATGGGCGGCGTTGTGGAAATCGTCGTTCCATTCCGCCGTGAAGAGAGGCACCGATCCGTCCTCGGTGCGCCAGTGAAGATGCGTGACGTTGCGGTTGTCCTCGGTTGTCAGATGGATCGGGCGGTCGGTGACGCGGGCGCGGATCTCCCGAGCGATCTCGACCAGGAGTTCGGGGTCCGATGCGTCCCGGATCTGGTCCACCGCGTCAAGCCGAAGCCCGTCGAGGCCGAACGCCTCGAGCCAGTAGATGGCGTTCTCGATGAAGAACCGCCGAACCGGTAGCCGGGCGTAGTCGATCCCGGCGCCCCAGGGCGTATGTCGGTCCTCGTCGAAGAACGAGGGCGCGTAGGCGTGAAGGTAATTCCCGTCCGGGCCGAAGTGGTTGTAGACCACGTCGAGCAGCACCATCATCCCGAGCCTGTGCGCCGCCTCGACGAGGGCCCGCAGATCGTCGGGGCTGCCATAGGCGGGGTGGGGTGCGTAGGTCAGGACGCCGTCGTAGCCCCAGCCGCGGCTTCCCGGAAAATGCGCAACCGGCATCAGTTCGATCGCCGTGACGCCGAGATCCTTCAGCGGCGCAAGGTGTTCGATGGCTCCCTGGAAGGTCCCCTGGTCGGAGAACGTCCCGACATGCAACTCGTAGATCACTGCCTCTTCCCAGGGGCGGCCGGGCCATGTCGCCACCTTTGGCGCGGCGGTGACCAGCGAAGGGCCGTGCACGTCGCTCTCTTGCCGGCGCGACGCCGGGTCGGGCACCACCATGCCGTCCGGCAGAACAAAGTTGTAGGGCGTGCCTTCCGGGGCTTCGGTTTCGAACTCGAACCAGCCGTCGCCGGCGGCCGACATGGGAACGTCACCCGCGGGCAGGCGAAGGCCGAGCGTGTCGATCCCGGGCGCCCAAAGGCGGAACCGCGTCCGCGTGCCGTCCAACGGCACAGCACCCCAGGCGGGAAGGTCACTCATTCTCGAGCTCCGCGGAGGAGAAGGTTTCCAAAAGGATCAGCGACCGCGCGGGCAGGGCGATCTCGCCGCCGTCGACAACGCTCCCGTTCCAGGGATCCGCGACGCCCTCGGCGGTATGGACGAGACAGGTCCAGCGCCGCGAGGCGTCCCCCGGAAGCCGGAACGCCCGGTCCTCGTGACCTGCATTCATCGCCATCAGCACAAATGTCTCGGTCTCGTGAAGCAGAAGGCCCAAGGCGCGCCGGCTCTCGTCTTCCCAGTCCTCCGGCTGCATCTCGCCCCCCGAGGGTTTGAGCCATCTGGCGTAGCGACGCTCGCGGGGGTCGGCGCCCTCATGCAGGAACCGGTCGGCGCGGAAGAGGCCGCGCGAGGTGCGGATCTCGATCAGCGACCGGGTGAAGGTCTCGAAGGCCATGTCCCGTTCGGAGGGCTCCCAATCCAGCCAGTTGATCGGGCCCGGCTGGCAATAGGTGTTGTTGTTGCCGTCCTGAGTGCGGCCGCGCTCGTCCCCCATGAGGATCATGGGAGTGCCTTGGGTCAGCAGCTGTGTTGCCATCAGGTTGCGCCGCTGCCGGTCTCGGAGCGCGATGATCTCGGGATCGTCGGTCGGCCCCTCGACGCCGCAGTTCCAGCTCAGGTTGTGGCCGTGGCCATCCTGATTGTTCTCGCCGTTGGCCTCGTTGTGCTTCTCGTTGTAGCTGACGAGGTCCATCAGCGTGAAGCCGTCATGGGCGGTCACGAAGTTGACGCTCGCCCAGGGCCGGCGGCCGTTGTGCTGGAAGATGTCCGCCGATCCCATCAGGCGCGCACCCATCTCGGGTGCCATGCCGGGATCGCCCTTCCAGAAGGCGCGCGCGGTGTCGCGGTACCGGTCGTTCCACTCCGCCCAGCCCGGGGGGAAATTGCCCACCTGATAGCCGCCGGGGCCGGTGTCCCAGGGCTCGGCGATGAGCTTGACGGTCGAGAGGATGGGATCCTGCCGCACCGCCTCGAGAAACACGGCGTGCTCGAAATAGGTGTCGCGGTCGCGTCCGAGCGTCGTCGCGAGGTCGAACCGGAAGCCGTCCACGTGGCATTCCTGAACCCAGTAGCGCAGCGAATCCATCACCATCTGCAGCACGCGGCTTTGCCTCAGGTTCAGCGAGTTGCCGGTGCCCGTCGTGTCGAAGTAGTAACGCGGATCGTCCGCTAGAATGTAGTAGCTGGCGTTGTCGATGCCGCGGAAGCTGAGCGTCGGCCCGAGTTCCGAGCCCTCGGCCGTGTGGTTGTAGACGACGTCGAGGATGACCTCGATGCCGGCCTCGTGCAGGCGCCGGACCATCAGCTTGAATTCGTGCAGCCCGCCCTGATCGGTGAGGTAGCGCGGAGCAGGGGCGAAGAACCCCAGCGTGTTGTAGCCCCACCAGTTTGCGAGGCGATTCTCGACGAGATGGCGGTCGTCGTAGAAGGCCTGCACCGGCAGAAGCTCGAGCGAGGTGACGCCGAGTTTCACGAGATGCTCGATCACGCGCGGATCTGCGAGGCCCTCGAACGTGCCACGCAGATGCGGCTCGATATCCTCGCGACCGGCGGTCATGCCGCCGACATGCGCCTCGTAGACGATGGTGCGGCCCCAGGGCACGTCGGGCCGGACGTCTCCGCCCCAGGTATGGGCCGGGTCCACGACAACGCATTTGGGCATGACGAATGCGCTGTCGCGCCGGTCGAAGCTGAGATCGCCCTTCTCGTGCCCGACCTTGTAGCCGAAGACCGCATCGTGCCAGCGCAGATTGCCGTGATGCTGGAGCGCGTATGGGTCGAGCAGCAGTTTGTTGGGATTGAACCGATGCCCCTCCTCCGGCGCGTAGGGCCCGTGGACACGGTAGCCGTAGAGCTGTCCGGGACGCACCTCGGGAAGGTAGCCGTGCCAGACCTGGTGGGTGAACTCCGGCAACTCTACCCGTTCGACCTCGCGCTTCCCGCGGCTGTCGAAGAGGCAGAGCTCGACCTTCGTGGCGTTGGCCGAATAGATGGCGAAATTGGTGCCCGAACCGTCCCAGTGGGCACCGAGAGGTACGTCCGAGCCCGACTGAAGCCGGTACCCGGTGAGCGTGGCGGGAGCGTCCATTCTTTACTCCGGAATGAGGAAGAGCGTTGCCAGCGGCGGCAGCGTCAATGTCAGGGAGGCCGGTTGGCCATGCATTTCGGTGTCGCGGGCGGTGACGCCCTCGCCATTGGTCACGCCCGATCCGCCGTAATCGGCGCAATCGGTGTTTAGCCGTTCGCGCCATGCGCCCGATTGCGGCACGCCGAACGAGAAGCCCTCGCGCACGACCGGAGCCATGTTGCAGATCACGACCACGGGCGGTGTGCCCGCATGGCCGCGGCGCACGAAGGAGAAGGCGTTGTTCTCGGTGTCGCCGCCCTCGATCCACTCGAACCCTTCGGGCACGCAGTCGCGCTCGTGCAGCCCGGGCGCCTCGCAGTAGAGAGAATTAAGGTCGCGCACCAGACGCTGCAGACCCGCATGGTCCGGCTGCTCGAGCAGGTGCCAGTCGAGCGATACGTCGTGGTTCCACTCGCGCTCCTGACCGAACTCGCCGCCCATGAAGAGCAGCTTCTTGCCTGGGTGCCCCCACATGAATCCGTAATAGGCGCGCAGGTTCGCGAATTTCTGCCAGCGATCTCCCGGCATCTTGTTCAGCATCGAACCCTTGCCGTGCACGACCTCGTCGTGGCTGAGCGGCAGCACGAAGTTCTCTGAAAACGCGTAGTGCAGGCCGAAGGTCATGTGATGGTGATGGTATTTCCGGTTCACCGGATCCTCGGCCATGTAACTGAGCGTGTCGTGCATCCAGCCCATGTTCCACTTGAAGTCGAAGCCGAGACCGTCTTCGTCCAGCGGCCGGCTGACCCCCGGCCAGGCGGTGCTCTCCTCGGCGATGGTGAGCGTGCCGGGGACATAGCGTTGCACTGCGGCATTGGTTCCCTTCAGGAAGTCGATCGCGTCGAGATTCTCGCGTCCGCCGTACCGGTTGGGAACCCAGTCGTCGCCCTCGCGCGAATAGTCGAGATAGAGCATCGAGGCGACGGCATCGACGCGCAGGGCGTCGACGTGGAATTCCTTCAGCCAGTAGAGGGCGGAGCCGCGCAGGAAATTCGCAACTTCCTGGCGCCCGAAATTGTAGACGAGCGTGTTCCAATCCCGGTGGAAGCCCTGCCGCGGATCCTCGTGCTCATAGAGCGCCGTGCCGTCGAAACGGCCAAGCCCGTGCGCATCCGCCGGGAAATGCGCCGGCACCCAGTCGACAATGACGCCGATCCCGGCATTGTGCAGCGCGTCCACCATGGAAGCGAACGCCTTCGGCTCGCCAAAGCGGGAGGTGGGGGCGTAGAGCCCGACGGGCTGATAGCCCCACGACCCCGAAAAGGGATGTTCGGAAACGGGCAGAAACTCGACATGCGTGAAACCCATCTCGCCGACATAGTCGATGATCTGGTCCGCCAGCGCCTCGTAACCGAGCATTTCGCCGTCACCGCTGCGGCGCCAGCTTCCGAGATGCATCTCGTAGATGGAGACGGGCTTCTCGCGCTGATCGGCCCGGCGCGCCTCCATCCAGCCGGCATCGGTCCATTCGTATGAGATCGGGCCCTCGACGATCGAGGCGGTTTCGGGCGGCAGCTGCGCGCGGAAGCCGACCGGGTCTGCCTTCATCGGCTGCAGCTGACCGTAGGCATCGAGAATCTCGTACTTGTAGAGCTCGCCCTTCGACACGCCGGGAAGGAAGATCTCCCAGACGCCCGAGGCCCCGCGGCGCCGCATCGGATTGCGCCGCCCGTCCCAGGCGTTGAAGTTGCCCACGACGCTGACCCGTCGTGCGTTCGGCGCCCATACGGCGAAGACGGTGCCGTCTTGCCCGTCGATCCGCGCGGGATGTGCACCGAGACGCGTGTAGAGTTCCTCGTGCCGGCCCTCGGCCAGGAGATACTCGTCCATGTCGCCCAGCACCGGCGCGAAGGCATAGGGATCGATCCGTTCCCATTCGTGCTCCTGAGTGGACCGGCAGAGCAGACGGTAGGCAAAAGGTTTGCGGTCCATCCCGAGCGCGGCGTGGAAGAAGCCCTCGGGATGGATGCGCTCGAGCTTCGTCACCGCCGTGCCCTTGTCGTCGAGCAGCTCGACTTCGGCGGCATCCGGCGCAAATACGTTGATCACCATGCTGCCGTTTTCGGCTTGGTGCGGACCGAGGACGCGGAACGGATCGCCATGGGTGCCACGAAGGATCGCGTCGATCTCGCCGGCCGCCGGTGCGGTGGGCGGCATTGCGGTTTCCGTCATCGCCGGTCTCCGTTCTCCATCAGCGCCAGAAGTCCCCTAAGCGGAATGTCGGTCCAGTCCGGGCGCATCGCCATCTCGTAGCCCACCTCGTAGGCCGCCTTTTGTATCAGAAAGAGATCGAGAAGGGCCTCTTCGAACTCGGGATCGGACGGGTGCAGCGACGCCCCCGCCATGGCGTCACGATAGGCTGCGAGGAACGCGCCCTGAGTTGCGCGGCGCCAACCTTCCACGTTCTCGGCGGTGCGCTCGGGATCCGCGCCGAGCTCGATCCGGTGACGGACCGTGGACCAGAGCGCGTAGTCGAAGCTCCTCAGCATCCCGGCCACGTCCCGGAGCGGCGAGGATTTCGCCTGACGCTCGGCAAGGCCACGCGCGGGCTCGCCTTCGAAATCGATGATGAGCACGTCGTTCTGCACGACGAGGACCTGGCCCAGATGATAATCGCCATGGATGCGGCTCAGACCGCCGGAGGGCGCATGGTCCCGGACGGCGTCGAGACGAGCGAAGAGCGCGTCCCGACCCTGCCGAACCCGCTCGGCCAGGGCCTTGCCGTCTTCAGTCAGGTTGGCGTGACGCCCCTCGAGCCTCTCGAGAACGTCAGACAGCTCTCGCCTTGTATCCTCGACGAAGGCCTCAACCGAGCGCTGGGTCAGAGTCTCCTGCGAGAAAGCCGAACCTTCGGCACCGCTCGCCAGCGCGCAATGCAGCTCCGCGGTCCGCCGACCCAGGACAGAGCCGAGGTCGAGTCCCCCGCTCACCATCGGCGCATCCTCCTTCGCGCCGGGATCTGTGTCGTGGTCGCCCATTTCCTGGCGTTCCATGTCCCGGTCGAGGGTCTCGGTCACGTATGTCCAGGCATCGCCCTGATTGCGCACGAATTCGAACGCTGCGGCGAGCGTGGTGGTCGAGCCCTCGCCGGTCGTCCAGTCGATCGTGCCCAGCAGGGCGGGGCTGGCGTCGAACTCCGTCTCCTCGGTGAGAAAGCGGGCGATTTCGATATCCGGCTGCACGCCCTCGCGCAGACGCCGGTAAATCTTGAGGATCGCGGCGTCGGAGAAGGCGACCGAGGCATTCGATTGCTCTGCCGACAGGAGGCGCGGTTCTCCGAGCTCGCCGAGGTCGGCGAGGCGCTCGCTGCCGTGAAAGTCGATCCGGCCCGATCCCGCCTCGATCGCGCGACGCTCGCCCAGGCGCCGAATGAGCGCATGCGCCATCTCCTCGTCGACGACGCCATCGAGCACGGCGCCGACGCGGCTCGCGCGTCTAAGCTTCGCCAGAGTGGCAGGCAGGCGCGGCGACAGGGTCAGCGCATCCTCGCCCCAGACAGCCGAGAGCGGGAGGAAGTAGCGCTGGGTCTCGCCGCCGACCTCGACATCAATCACGGACAGCATGTGGCGCCCGTCTTCGAGCTCGGCCAGCTGGTGCAGCGCGACCTCCTCGATCCGCTTTTCCTTGCCTGCGAACCAGCGTTGCAGGGGAAGGTACTCGCGCAGCGTCCCGTGCACGAAATCGCGGCCCGAGCGGTCGGCGAGGGCGGTCGAGATCTTGCCGTCCCGCGTGGTCAGGGTCAGGAAGTCCGGCAGCATCGGCGTGTAGGACGTATGCCAGGCGGGCGCGTCCTCGTCCGTCAGCAGGAACCAGTAGAAGCCGTAGGCCGGCAGCGTCAGCAGATAGGGCAACTCGCCTACCGGCGGGAACCGCGACTGGCCGGTGAGTTCGACCGGCACCCGGCCGGCGAAGGCGCCGAGGTCGATCTCGGCCGCCTGCGCCTGCCGCGAGAGGTTGGCGACACAGAGCACAGCCTCGTTCTCGGTCCGGCGCAGATAGGCCAGAACCTTGCGGTTTTTCGGATAAAGCAGCTCGATCTCGCCGCGGCCGAAGACGTCGTGGCGCTGGCGCACGGCGATCATCCGCTTCATCCAGTTGAGGAGCGATGAAGGCGAGCTCTGCTGCGCCTCGACGTTGACGGCCTGATAGCCGTGCACCGGGTCCTGAAGCGTCGGCAGGTAGAGCTGCTGCGGGACCGCGCGCGAGAAGCCCGCGTTGCGGTCGGCCGACCATTGCATCGGCGTGCGCACGCCATCGCGGTCGCCGAGGTAGTAATTGTCGCCCATGCCGATCTCGTCGCCGTAATAGACGATCGGGGTGCCGGGCATCGAGAAGAGGAGCGAATTCAGAAGCTCGATCTTGCGCCGGTCGTTCTGCAGCAGCGGCGCGAGCCGGCGGCGGATGCCGAGATTGATGCGCGCACGCTTGTCGGCGGCGTAGGTCTCCCAGAGATAGTCGCGCTCCCGGTCGGTGACCATCTCGAGGGTCAGCTCGTCGTGGTTGCGCAGGAAGATCGCCCACTGGCATTCGGCGGGAATATCTGGCGTCTGGCGAATGATGTCGGTAATCGCGTGGCGGTCTTCCTGCGCCACCGCCATGTACATCCGCGGCATGAGCGGAAAGTGGAAGCCCATGTGGCACTCGTCGCCGTCGCCGAAATAGGGTCTCGTGTCCTCGGGCCACTGGTTCGCCTCGGCGAGCAGCATCCGGCCTTCGTAGTGCTTGTCGAGATCGGCGCGGATGGCCTTCAACACGTCATGCGTCTCGGGGAGGTTCTCGTTGTTGGTCCCGTCGCGCTCGATCAGGTAGGGGATTGCGTCGAGGCGCAGCCCGTCCACGCCCTTGTCGAGCCAGAAGTGCATCACGTTGAGAACCGCCTCGAGCACCTTGGGGTTGTCGAAATTCAGATCGGGCTGGTGGTGGAAGAAGCGGTGCCAGAAATACTGGCCGGCGACCGGGTCCCAGGTCCAGTTCGACGGCTCGGAATCGGTGAAGATGATCCGGGTTTCGGGCCATTTGCCCGGATCGTCGGACCAGACGTAAAAATCGCGCTCCTCGCTCCCGGGCGGCGCGTTACGGGCGCGCTGGAACCACTCGTGCTGGTCGCTCGTGTGGTTGATCACCAGCTCGGTGATGACCTTGAGGCCGCGGCGGTGCGCCTCGTCCACGAAACCCTGGAAATCCTCCATGTCGCCGTAGGAAGGGTTGATCGCCTTGTATTCCGCGATGTCGTAGCCGTCGTCCCGCAGCGGGGAGGGATAGAAGGGCAGGAGCCAGATCGCTGTCGCCCCCATCTCCTGCACATGGTCGAGCCGCTGCATTAGGCCCTTGAAGTCGCCGATCCCGTCGTTGTTGCTGTCCTGGAAGGCCTTCACGTGCAGCTGGTAGATGACCGCGTCCTTGTACCAGTCCTCGGGCGTCGTCTTGGGATCGGCTGCGACGAGTTGCGGAGCGACATTCATGCGGCGCCTCCCGGTGGCGTGAGTTTCCAGATGGCGTAGGGACGGCTCTGCGGATCGAGCGCGAGCGTGTGATCCTTGCCGTGCCAGGAGAAGCGGTTGCCTTGGATGAGGTCCTGCACCTCCACCGACGCCTCGTCGGGCAGATCGAACTCCCAGAGCGGCACCTCGAAGCCGAACTCGGCGGCGCCGTGCGGGTCGATCAGGACATGGAACAGGAGGTAATTCTGGCTCGCCGCGTCGAACCGTCCGTAATAGAGGACGCGGTCGTCGAAGGCGGGGAAGAACTTCAGGTTCAGGAAGTCCTTCATCGCCGGCTCCTCGCGCCGGATACGGTTGATGAGCCGGATGTCGTCCTTGATGTGGCCGTCCGCGTCGAAATCGCGGTGCTTGAGCTCGTATTTTTCGGAGTCGAGATATTCCTCCTTGCCCGGCAGCGGCGCCGCCTCGCAGAGCTCGAAGCCCGAATACATCCCGTAATTGCCGGACAGCGACGCCGCCATCAGAAGGCGCGTCCGAAAGCCCGCACGCCCCGAACTCTGGAGTAAGACGGGATTGATGTCGGGCGTGTTGGTGAAGAAGTTCGGGCGCATGTAATGGCGGCAGCTCTCGGTGGTGAGCTCGGTGAGATACTCCGTCAGCTCCGCCTTGGTGTTTCGCCACGTGTAGTAGGTGTAGCTTTGGTTGAAGCCCACTTTTGCAAGGCGCTTCATCACCTTGGGCCGGGTGAAGGCCTCGGAGAGGAAGATCGCGCCGGGATGCCGTGCGCGGATCTCGTCGATGAGCCATTCCCAGAACGGGAACGGCTTGGTGTGCGGATTGTCCACTCTGAAGCACAAGACGCCATGGTCCGCCCAGTGGAGGAACATGTCGCGGATCGCCGTCCAGAACGGCAGGTTCGGGCGGCCGTCGTCGAGATAATACCGGAAATTGACGATGTCCTCGTATTTCTTCGGGGGGTTCTCGGCGTATTTGATGGTCCCGTCCGGGCGCCGCTCGAACCAGTCGGGATGCTCGCGGATCCAAGGATGGTCCGGCGAGGCATTGAGCGCGATGTCGAGCGCGATCTCGAGCCCCTCCTCCGAGGCGGCGCGTACCAGAGCGTCGAAATCCTCCATCGTGCCGAGCTCGGGATGCACGTCGGTCATCTCGCCGTCGTCCGAGCCGATGGCATAGGGCGAGCCAACGTCGCCCGGCTCCGCCGTCAGCGAGTTGTTCTTGCCCTTGCGGTTGGTCGCCCCGATCGGGTGGATCGGCGGGAAGTAGAGAACGTCGAAGCCGAGATCGCGGATATAAGGAAGTGCCGCGATCACGTCCCGGAATGTGCCGTGTCTGCCTTCCGGCCCCCAGGACCGCGGAAAGAGCTCGTACCAGGCGGAGAACGCCGCACGTTCGCGATCGACCCAGACCGGCACGTCGCGGATGTAGCGCGTCTCGTTTGCGCGGGGCCCGACGCGGGCCATGTATTCGGCGGTGTCTTCGGACAGCAGCGTTTCCGTATCGCCAGCCTTCGCGGCCTTCTCGAGCGCGCGCAATTCGGCCTTCTCGCCTCGGGGCGGCGTCATGGCCGCGAACATCCGCCGCGCCTCTTCCATCTCGACAGAGATATCCTGCCCCGCTGCGACCTTCCGCGACGCCCCGTGGCGCCAGGTCGCGAAAAGATCGCGCCAGGCGACGATCGAGAATCTGGCCGGACCGACTGTGTCGAAGGTGACGTCGGCAGCCCAGCGATCGTTCTCCACATGCGTCATGCGCACTTCGGATCCGTCCGCCAAGACGATGGCAGCGCCGATCTTCTCGTGGCCGTCTCCGAAGACATCCGCCGAGATCGTGACCGGCCAGCCCGCAACCGCCTTCGCGGCGAAACGACCACCGTCGATCTCGGGTTCTACGGATTCGATTGCCAGCCGATAGGCCGCAAGAGCTTCGGCCGTGTCCGGCCTTGCACCCGTCTTCGTTCTCGCCATGTTTCGCTGCCTCGCCTCGTGGACCCATGTCCCGCCGGTCAGATGTCAAACTCGGCGCCTGCCTTGGCTGTTCCCGCTGACCGCCGGCTCTGAACATTCCGCAATCCAATCCAACTGTTGAGCATCATTCGCCCGCTCAAAACCTTGCTCTGTCGCGGGAAGAGGCGGTCCGTTCTTAGCGGGTTGGGGCGACCATATCTCCGCCTTTCGGAAGCCCGGAGTTGCGAGGCCGGCACACTCTGTCGGGTTACGACCCTTGAAAATGCCGCGGCAACAGCCGACGTCAGAGAGATGCAACAGGGGCGTCCGCTACGCGCGGGCTGAGAAGCACCCTTCGAACCTGACCCGGATCATACCGGCGGAGGAAGTTGCGGACACGTGTCGGTCTGCTTGAGTCCAGCCCCGTGTCCCGCGCCTCCGTCCGAAAGGAGGCGACGTGCAGACATCAGGCCGATTTCTCGGAGCCGTGCGGGAGGCCGTTCCGCTCGTTCACAACATCACCAATTTCGTCGCCATGAACGTCATGGCAAACGTGCAGCTGGCGATCGGGGCCTCCCCGGCGATGGTCCACGCGCGCGAGGAGGTGGCAGAATTCGCCAGCCTCGCGCAGGCGCTCACCGTCAATATCGGCACCGCCGATGCGCAATGGGGCGCCGCGATGGAAGAGGCTGCAGGGGTCGTGCGCAAGGCCGGGCGGTGCTGGGTCTTCGATCCCGTCGGCGTGGCCGCGACGCGGTTCCGACAGGACCTCTCGGACCGTCTGCTGGCGCTCGAGCCCAGCGTCGTGCGCGGCAATGCCTCTGAAATCCTCACTCTTGCGGGCCTCGGCGGTGCGGCGCGCGGGGTCGATGCCGGAGACAGCGTCGCCGCCGCCGAGGATGCGGCCCGGGCGCTCGCAGACCGCACCGGCGGTATCGTTGCCGTTTCGGGCCCGGTCGATTTTGTCACCGACGGCGCGCGCGCCGCGCGCGTCTCGAACGGTCACCCGATGATGTCGCGGATCACCGTGATGGGCTGTTCGCTCAACGGGGTGATCGCCGCGTTCTGTGTCGACCAGCCGGTCTTCGATGCGACTGTCGCGGCTCTCGCGGCTTTCGGCATTGCCGGAGAGGATGCCGGCCGGACCGCTCGCGGCCCCGGGAGTTTCCAACCCGCCTTCATCGATGCGCTCTATCACCTGACGCCCGAGGCGCTCGATGCTGCCGCGCGCATCGAGGAGGTGGCATGATCGGCTCGGTCTATGTGGTTACGGACCCGGATGCGCCGCATACCGTGCCGGAACAGGCCCGTGCCGCCGCCCGCGGCGGAGCCTGGGCCGTGCAACTCCGCGACAAGACCGCGAGCGACGCCGAGCTCGCGCGCCTCGCGCGCGAGCTTCTCGCCGAGTTCGCGCCGCTTGGGCTCCGGGTCTTCGTCAACGACCGGCTCGAGGTCGCGTGTGCCACCGGGGCGGATCTGCATCTGGGGCAGGGCGACGGAGATCCTCGCGCCGCCCGGTTGCGCCTCGGCCCCGACACCCTTTTGGGCCTGTCGGTCGAGACCGCCGCGCAATGCACGCGCATCCCCGGCGGCATCGCTTATCTCGGCGCGGGTCCCTACCGCGCCACCGCGACCAAACCCGACGCGGCCGAGGCCATCGGCACCGAGGGGCTGGCGCGCATCGTCGCGGCGTCACCCGTACCGGTGATCGCGATCGGCGGGCTGACGGTCGGGGACGTTCCGGCGCTGAAAAGCGCCGGCGCGGCGGGACTGGCGGTCGTCACGGCCGTGACCCGCGCTCCGAATCCCGAAGCGGCGACCCGAGACCTCGCACAGGCATGGAGACAGGCATGATCCCGAACATTCTCGCGATCGCGGGCTCGGATCCGTCCGGCGGGGCGGGCATCCAGGCCGATCTCAAGGCGATCTCGGCCAATGGCGGCTACGGCATGGCGGTGATCACCGCGCTGACCGCGCAGAACACGCAAGGCGTCCAGGCCGTGTCGCTCGTCGATCCGGACATGGTCCGCGCGCAGATCGCGGCGCTGCGCGAGGACGTCCGGATCGACGCGATCAAGATCGGCATGCTGGGCAGCGCGCCGATCGCGCAGGCGGTCGCGGACGCGATCGCGGGGTTGGAGGTCCCGGTCGTGCTCGACCCCGTGATGGTCGCCAAGGGCGGCGCCCGGCTCTTGCCTGCCGATGCCGTGGATGCCTTAAGCGCGCTGCTGCTTCCGCTGGCCTCGGTGCTCACGCCGAACCTTCCCGAAGCGGCGGATCTCCTCGGGGCCGAGGTCGCCACTACCCGCACCGAGATGGAGCGGCAGGCGGACCGGTTACTGGCCCGCGGTCCCGCCGCCGTTCTTCTGAAGGGTGGCCATCTTCGGGGCGACGAGAGCCCCGATCTCCTGCGCACCGCCTCGATCACGCACTGGCTGGGCGGGAAGAGATGTGCCACCCGGAACACCCATGGCACCGGCTGCACCCTGTCGTCGGCACTGGCAGCCGAACTCGGTCGCGGAGCGTCGCTGCCGGAGGCGGCAACAAAAACAAAGGCCTACGTTCAGGGCGCGATCTCGCATTCCGGTCACCTCTCCGTGGGCACCGGTCACGGACCGGTGCATCATTTCTTCTCGCAAGCGAGAGGGTGATGCGACGATCGCCTGACCACGTCACGGAGGACCTGGCCGAAGCCTCGGCGGAGATCATCCGCCCGCAGGCTTCCGCATTCGCTAATGGGTGATCTGATCCGTGCCGCCCTGTGATCACCCCGCCGGGGCGGTGGCCTGGCTCTGCGGAGGCGGTTCGGGTGCGGTGACGGCCATGGCGAGCGCGAGAGCCGCGGCCACGGTCAGGATCGCCAGCGCGCCGCGTTCGGGCCGCGGGAGGCGCGGTTCGCGCCGGCGTGGCACGAGGGCATGCCCGCGCCGTGGCGGGGCCGGCAGCGCGAGGACCGGCGCGCTCGTGGGAGCCCGTTGCAGCAGCGCAAGGATTTCCCCCGGCGGCATCGGTGCAAGACGCAGGCCCACCGCTCTCGTGCCGGCGACGAAGAGACCAGCAAGGAGGGCGGCCGCGGCGAGTGGGGCGAGATCCTGAAGGGAGGCTGTCAACGGCGCGACCGAGCCGACGGGAACAACCCAGAGCCCTGCGACGACGAGGCCGGTCATTGCGAGCCAGGGCAAGCCGACGTCCCGGGGCGTGCCAGGCCGTGCCTCGATCCGGATCAGCAGGGCGCCGGCCCGCAGCATCAGCAGGGACGTGCCCAGGCTCGAGACGAACAGCGCCGCGCCCAGCCAGACGTGCCAGCCGAAGGACGCTTCCCCGAGGGCGGTCTTGAGCGCATCCTTGGCGACCCATCCGGTGGTCCCGGGCAAGCCCGCGAGCGCCAGGGCCGGCACGGCAAGACCCACGATCACGGCGCTGCGCAGCAGCGGACCGGAGCTTGCCCAGACCGCCGGAACGCCGAGAAAGAGCGCCGCCTTGGCAAAGGCGTGATGCGCAGCGAGCAGCACCAGCGCCGGACCGATCGCAGGCCAGGCCTCGGGTGCGGCAAGCGCGGCGGCGAGGCCGAGCGCCATGAGGCTCATCTGCCCGACGCTGGAATAGGCGAGCACCGCCTTGGGATCTGCCTGCAGAAGTCCGAGCGCCGGGGCGAGGATCAGTCCCGTCAGGGCCATTGCCGCCAGCGCCGCCGCGCTCTCCGGTGCGGCCACGCTGCCGAGCGGGAGCACGGTCATCAGCCCGAAGAGGCCGGCCTTCAGCATCGCGCCGGACAGCACCGCGCTCGCCGGGGCGGGGGCGGCGGCATGGGCGAGCGGCAGCCACAGATGCAGCGGAACCGCGCCGAGCTTCACGAGGAAGCCGACAGACATCAGGACGGTCGCAAGCGCCGGCACCTCGAGCGAGGCCATCGCGGCAAGCTGCACCTCTCCGGTCGCGAAGGCCCCGAGGGAGAGGCCCGCGAAGAGCGCGATCTCGCCAGCGACGGCGAAGGAGATGTAGACCCGCCCCGCCAGCATCTGCGCCGGGCCGCCCGCGTGGAGGACGAGACCCCAGGAGGCAAGGCTCATCGCGGCGAAGAAGGTGTAGAAGGCGGCGATGTCCTGCGCGAGGAGAAGGCCGAGATTGCCGGTCATCGCGAGCAGGAAGCAGGTAATGAACCGGTCGCGGCCTGCGTCTGCGGCAAGGAGCCGGATCGCCTGCCAGGCCGACAGGGCCCAGAGAAGCGCGGTGAAGGCGAGAAAGACGCGCGCCATGCCCGTGACAGCGAATTCCGTCCCGAGCAGCAGCCAGTCGAGGCGCACGGGGGCCGGAACCGGATCGGCGAGCGCGGCGAGCAGGGCGGGCAGCGGCGCGACCGGTACGAGAGCCCGGACGACCGGCCGAGCGCCGGGGATCAGCGACAGGGCGACCAGAGCCAGCGGCAGGGCCGGGACCAGCCAGAGCGGAACGGCGATCATAGATACTCCAGCGAGACGATGAAGCGGGTCCAGCCGAGCGGGCTGAACGGCGCGTTGGCGAGAAGGCCCGCGGCGACGACGAGCGCGGCGGTGACGGCGGGCGGCAGCGCGAGCATCCAGCCGATGCGGCGTTTCGGCACCGCTCCCTCGGGCGGATCTCGGAACCACGCCCGGTGCAGGATCGGCAGGAAATAGGCGGCGTTGAGGAGGCTCGATCCGGCGAGGAGCGCGATCACCGCCGGCTGGCCCGCATCGAGACCGCCCGCTCCGAGATACCATTTGCTCACGAAGCCGGCGAGCGGCGGCACCCCGATCATGCCGAATGCGCCCACGGTGAAGGCGAGCGTCGCGCCGGGCATCAGCCGTCCCATCCCGTCCATCGCGCTCACCGTCTTGACCCCACGCGCCTCGGCGAAGTTGCCGGCGGCCAGGAAAAGCGTGATTTTCATGATGCCCTGGTGGATGAGATGCGCGAGCCCTCCCACCGCCGCCACGGGCGAGACGAGCGCGACACCGAGCGTGATGTAGCTGACCTGGCTGACCGTCGAGTAGGCGAGGCGCGTCTTGAGATCGTCCTGCCTCAGCGCCCGGATCGAGCCGTAGAGGATCGTGACCCCGGCCAGCGCCGCGAGCGGCAGCGCGAGGCCGAGCGCCTCTACGGTCTCGACGCCGTAGACGTCGTAGACGATGCGCATGATCCCGAACGCGCCGGACTTGACCACCGCGACGGCGTGCAGGAGCGCGCTGACCGGGGCGGGAGCCACCATCGAGACCGGCAGCCATCCGTGCAGCGGCACCAGCGCCGCCTTGACGCCCACGCCTGCGATCAGCAGCACGAAGATCGCGGTGACGGCGAGCGGGTCGGTCTGCGGCAGATCCCCGAGGACGCCGCGCGGCAGGAACGGCACTTCTCCGGCCAGCGCATAAAGCCAGACCGCGCCGAGCGTCAGGGCAAGGCCGCCCCCGAGGGTATAGACGAGGTAGATGCGTCCCGCCCGGTGGGCCTCGGCCGAGCCGCGATGGACGACAAGCGGCCAGGTGGCGAGGGTCAGCAGCTCGAAGAAGACGACGAAGGTGAAGAGGTTGGCCGCCATCGCGATGCCGACGGTCGAGGCGACGCAAAGGCTGAAGAACCCGAAGAACCGGCTGCGGTCGGTGCCGCCCTCGAGATAGCCGACCGCGTAGATCGTGGTCAGCAACCACAGAACGGAGGACAGCGCGAGAAAGAGCACCGAGAGCGCGTCCGCCTTGAGCGCGAGCGCGAGCCCCGGCGCGATCTCGAGAGAGAGGCCGAATTCCGCGCCGCCCGCGACGGCCCATGAGAGCCACGCAACGAGAGCGAGCTTCATGCCGGCCGCTGTGAGGTTCAGCGCCGTGCGCAGACGGCTCCAGCCGTCGGGCAGCGCCAGGATCACCGGCGCGATGCCGAGCGAGGTCATCAGGATGGCGAGCGGTAGAAGTTCGGTCATGTCAGCGTCGCGTCGAGGAGGGTCAAGGGGAGGGCGGAGGCAAGGCCGAGCGCGAGGGCGGCGGTTGCAAGGCCGAGTGCCGCCGCGTCGCCGGCGCGCCAGGCCGGCCGCCGCGCACCCGGCGCCACGTGAGGTCCGCCCCGCAGGCAGCGCGACACGACGCGGGCGAGATAGGCCGCCGACAGTACCGTTCCCAGAAGGACGAGGGCGACCCAGGGCCAGGCGCCGCGATCGATCAGCCCATCGAGGAGCAGCCACTTCCCGACGAAGCCCGCGGTCGGCGGCAATCCGATCAGGCTGATTGCGGCGATGGCAAAGGCGAACTCGGCTGCGCCGGGGCGCAGCTCCTCGCGGTTGAGACCGGAGATGCGGTCGTGGCCGAGCTCCTCGGTGATGCGGCCGACGGCGAGGAACATCGCCGCCTTCGCGAGCGCATGGCTGAGCATCAGGAGGGCCGCGGCCCGCCAGATCGTGCCGTCCCTGGCGCCCGTGGTGAGGCCGATGGCGAGCGCGATCAGCCCGACCTGCGCCACGGTCGAATGTGCGACGAGCAACTTCAGCCGGTCGGCGCGCAGCGCGTGCCACGCGCCCCAGAGCATTGCGCCGGCCCCCGCGACCGCAAGCACCAGGCGGAGAAGCTCCACCGCCGCGCCGCCCTCGATCGACAGCCGCAGCGCGACGTAGATCGCCGCCTTGACGACAAGCGCCGACAGGAGGGCGCTGGCCTCGGGCGCAGCACTCGAATGCGCGGCGGGCATCCAGAAATGCAGCGGGAAGAGGGCGGCCTTCACCGCAAGGCCCGCGAAGATGAGGCCGAGCGCGACCCGGCCTTCGTGACTGCCGGCAAGCTCCGGCACAACGGCGAGGTCCACACGACCCGCGGTCGCATAGGCGAGCGCCACGCCGAGGAGCAGGAGGAGGCTGCCGGCAAGGCCCGCGCTCAGATAGTCGAATGCGGCACGCAACGCGGTCCGCGTGCCGCTGAGCGCGGTCAGACCGACGGCGGCGAGGCCGAGAATCTCGAAGGTGACGTAGAGGTTGAAGAGGTCGGCGGACAGAAAGAGCGCGTTCATGGCGCCGAGCGTCGCGAGCCAGAGCGGCCAGAACGCAGTGCGCTGACCTGTGCGCCCGGCGTCCGGGAGAGGTGCGCCCGCGACCTGTACCGATACGCCGAGGCCGACGAGCGCGGTCATCACCAGCATGAGCGCGGCGAGCCCGTCCGCGGCAAAGCCGATCCCGAGCGGCGCGGCCCAGCCCCCGAGCGCCTCCGCCTCGGCGCCACCTTGTCCGATCCGGATCGCGAGCACGACCGCGAGACCGGCATTGCCGAGAGTCGCGATCACCCCCGTGATCGTCGCCGCCCTCGGCCACGCCGCCGCGACCAGTGCCGCAATGAGGGGCAGCGATACGAGGAGCGAGGTCTCATTCATCGGATGACCCCTCGAGCCGCTCGGCCAGGGCTAGCAGCGCCGCGGTCACCGCCACGAGCACGACGATGCCAGTTAGGACGAAGGCCTGCGGGACCGGGTTCGTCACACCGGTGGCGGGATCATGGCCCGAGGCGAGCAGAACCATGGCGATGCCGATCGCCAGCACGTTGAGCGCCGTGATCCGCCGCAGCGTGTCGCGGCAGGTCGCGAGCCGCCAGAGCGCTATGGCGAGCAACCCGGCGCCCGCGACGTGGTAGACGAGATCCGATGTCATGAGGTCTTCCTTTTTTCGAACCCCGTGAAAAGCAGGCAGAGCGTGGCGGCGATGGACAGGGTCAGGGCCGCCTCGATGGCGACGATCCAGACCTTTTCCGCGCGATTGGGATAGCCGAGAAGGCTGCCGGTCAGCGCCTCGCTGCCGAGCGCTGCGATCAGAAACACCGCGAGGCCCGACAGCCCTGCAATCAGCGCGCCACGGACGACGAGCGTGCCGGTCGGTGCGAGGCCCGCGAGGACCAGCGCGAGCAACCCGCCGGCCAAGACCGCGCCGGCCTGGAAGGCGCCGCCGGGGGCGGACGAGCCCTGCCACAGAAGGTGTCCGGCGAGGAGGATCGAAATCGGCGCGACGATGCGCGCGAAGGGCAGGGTCATCTCGCCGAGGCTCACCGGAACGAGCCGCCGGCTGCCGAGCAGGTTCGCAACGAGGAGTGCCACGACCAGCACCGCGATTTCGAGGAGTGTGTCCCAGGCTCGGAAGTTCAGAAGGACCGCGGTGACCGGGTTGCTCACGCCGCTTTCCGGCAGGCTCGCCGCAACAAGAGGCGCGTAGATGGCGGGGGGCGACGCCGACGCGAAGACCCACGCAAGTCCGCCCCCGAGGCCGGACGCGACCAGCGCCGCCGGCACGGCGAGTGTCCGTCCGGCGGCGGGGCGCAGGGGGCCGAGCCTCCGCGCAGCGCGCAGGAAGAGCGCCCCGGTCAGACCCGCACCGATGGCGGCCTCGGCCAGCGCGACGTCGGGTGCCGCGAGCCGCACCCAGGAGAGCGCCACTAGCAGTCCGAGCACCATGAATGCGGCGACGGAGGCGGTTCGGTCGCGGCGTGTCAGGGCCGAGACCGCGCAGAGCAGGATGCCCGCCGCCAGGGCGAGGTCGAAGGCGATCATGATCGTCCCCCGCGCGGCGTCACCGACCGGGCGACGAGGTGACCGACGGTGGCGCCGCTGATCGCCGTGAGCAGGACGCAGAGGCCGAGCGGCAGGATACTTGCGGGCGTGCCTGTCAGGCAGGCCGCTCCGAGCGCTACCAGCGACAGACCGGCCGTGTCCGCCTTGGTCAGGACGTGCAGGCGCGACAGAAGATCGGGCAGGCGCCAGAAGCCGATTGCGGCCACGGCGAGAAAGCCGACGCCGGCGGCGATCAGTCCTGTGCCGAGGACGGACGGGAGCGTTGTCATCGCCGCGGGCTCCGGAGGGCGACGAAGGCAAGGCCCGAGACCGCGGCGAGCGCGGCGAAGACAAGCGCGACGTCGTGAAGAGCAGAGGTGCCCGTGGCGGCGCCAAGCAGGATCAGTGTCGCGACCGTTCCGGTTCCGGCGAGTTGCGCGGCGATGATCCTGTCGGCGGCGCTCGGACCGACGACGAGCCTCGGAAGCGCGGCCAGCGTGGCGAGGAGGGCGACAAAGGCCAGAAAGTCGAGCATCAAGAGCGCCCCTTCTGGACGGAAAGGCCAGAGAGGTCGGCGATCCGCGCCTCGAGCGCCCCGATATCGGCCCGCGTTACGGCACTCCGCTCGAGCGCGTGGATGACGAGGGTGCCGCCGTCGAGCCGCGCGGTCAGCGTTCCAGGAAGAAGCGTGATCGTCAGGGCAAAGAGCCGCCGCGCGCCGCCCTCGGGGAGAGCCGTGTGCCAGATCAGGATCCCGGGCCTCAGCGAGGACGGCTCGAGGCTCCGCCGGGCGACATCGAATGCGCCGCGCATGATCCCGGCCGCCACGAAGACCGCCAGGCGCAGGGCCCCGACGACCGAGATCGGGTTCGGGACGGCGGGCGGCAGCAGCAATGTGACCGCCGCGCCGAGGATCACGGTCGGTGCGCCGACGACCCAGCTGGCGGGATCGCCGGCATTCAGCCCCGCCCAGAGGGCTGCCAGGGCGGCACCCGTCAGAAAGGCGCCACGCAGGCGGCCCGGGATCTGCCGCGCAGGCGCGGGCTCGGATCGGGGCGGGGGCGCGCACGGCTGGAATTCGTGGCGGACGTTCATGGGGCCTCCTCGTGGCAGCGTCGATCGACTGGCGCTGATCAGGGGACCGACATCGCAACCCGCTGCCACGCGGTTGCCAGAGGGGCCCGGTCCCCGGGGTTTCCGTTTCGGAAACCGATGCCGCTCCGAGCCAACGATGGCCGGTGCGCGGCGTTTGATAGACATACGCGGGACGAGGCTACTTCATCCGACATCCACAATAAAAAGGGGCCGGTCTAGGACCGGCCCCAAGGTTGGCGGAGCTCAATGGGACAGCGGGGGGGGGCGAGCGAACTCCGCCAGGCAGATCGATCAGTGCGCCGTATCGGCCGGGCTTTGCGTTTCACCGTTGCGGAACGCAAGACGCAGGCCAATCGCGGCAGTCATGGCGCCGAGCAGAAGCAGGCCCCAGGCCCCACCTGCAGGCATTTGCCAGGCAAAGACCGGGATCACGATGGCAAGGGCGCCGACGCTCGCCAGAAGAAGCCCGTCGCCGCGGCCGGGCCATTGGATGGCTTTTGCTGCGATGGCTGCGATCGTAAGTCCGATGAGGTGCGCGGCCACGGCTTTTTCAGGCGATAGAGACACCATGAACGGAAGAATTGCGGCAAGAACGCCGAAGACCAGCGCGACGGTCACTGCGCGCTTACCGGTCGGAACAAGGGTCGACATGTCGGTTCTCCTCCTCTCTCTGGTCATGAACGCGATCGGGATCGTGCCCGTCGCATGACACTGATTGGAAAACGCGGAGGCGAACGGTCTCATCCTCGATTTTCGTTCCTATCACGGAAAAGAGATACCGCCCGGGTGGCCGGGCGGTATCTTCGCTACGCGAGAATGGTCTCGCGTCAGATCTGATTTGCCAGATCGGCTGCAAGGGTCTGCATCGATCCGCCATCCGTCTTGCCGATCAACGCGAAGTCGATATTCGGCGTGCTCCAGTACCCTACTGCACGGTCGGGATAGTCCACGACCTGGAGCGGCGCTACGGGGCGGTTGTCAGGGTGCTTTGCGAGCGTCAGAGAATAGCGCACGCCGCCTGCATCCTCATAGATGAATTGCGCCAGCGGTCCTTCCTTGGTGCCCAGAAGGCGCGCGCCCACGACAGACATGCCGTACCCTCCGAGGTCGGGCGCGTTGACCGGCACCCCGATCTTGGCCGAGAACCATTCGGCTGCGCTGTCCATATCGGTAGCGGTAAACTCGGCCGGCCTGACGATATCCTCCGCAAAAACGGTATGCGCGCCGACCGCTTCGGAGACGTATTCCGGCACGCCCGATGCCTTGGACACCGACATCGATGGCGGTGTCCAGGCGGCGTGGCCCCACCAGCCAAGCGTAACCAGCGTCACCGCAGCGGCAATCCGTGTTGCGCCGTGCAGCCACGGCCCGGCCGAAAAGCTGCGGGGCGCTTGTCGCCGGTGCAGCCGTGCTGCCAGGCGCTTCTCGAGCCGTGCGGTCTTGAGCGGAACAGGCCCGGTGGCCGCTATTCCGGCCAAGGCGTCTCCGATCTGGTCCTTGTGGCGCGCATAGGCCTCAAGCCGCTCCTGCGCCTCGGGGTCTCCCTCGAGACGCGCCTCGATCTCGGCGGCTTCGTCGGGTCCGAGCTCTCCGTCGAGATAGGCGTTGATGTCGATCTGTTCCGCGAGTGTCATTTGACCTCTCCTCACACGACCAGCTTGAACTTGGCCGATTTGGCTTTTCCGACAATCTGGCGGAGGGCTTCGCGGCCCCGGCCGAGCCGGCTGTAGAAGGTGCCCAGCGGCACATCGAGCGTGCTTGCCGCCTCGGCGTAGCTCATCTCTTTCAGCGCCACGAGAACGATGGGCAGGCGCTGCGCTTCGGGTAGCTGTTCCAGGGCGTCGAGCACCTGCTGAAGCTCGATCCGTTTGGTCGGATCGCTCTCTTCCACCGGATCGGGCAGCATCAGCCGCGCATCGTCGCGCGTCTTGGCGCGGCGCCGTTCGCTGACATGGGTGTTGTGCAGGATGCGGAAGAGCCAGACCCTGAGGTCTGATCCTGGCTGCCAGCTGTCAGAGGCGGCAATCGCCTTGGCCAGCGTTTCCTGGACCAGATCCTCGGCCTGATCCCGGTTGCGGGTCAGCACCAGAGCGTAGCGCCTGAGGCTGGTCACGTAGTCGGTCAGTCGTCGCTCGAGTTCCGCGCGTGCGTCCATCTCTTACCCCCTGCTGTCTGAAGATGAATACGCGCCCGGCGGATGGATCATCCCTGTCCTGCGGCAAAATTTTTCGTCATCGCCTTCCTCGCATTTCAAGCGGATGAAAGCCGGTCTCCATGCGTCTTTGTCACGAACCGTCGGGGAGGCCTCAGCCAGTGACCATGACATCGGCACAATCGGGATCGGTACTGAGGGGGACGCTTGTTCCCGCCGGAGCGGCCACGTCGCGCCGCAGGATAAGACTCGGTCGCCGAAGCGCGAAAATGACCGCTGTGGCGCTCGTTCTCGGCGCGGTGCTCAATTACGGCGTGCTCGCTCCTCTGACGCACGACATCGATGCCGATCCGGCCTTCCGCGCGACGCTTGTCCCCGAGGGGGGAAGCGCGGCTGTCGCGACCGCCGCCGCGCTGATCGACCGGGAAGTGGGAGTGCATGGCTGGACGCCCAATGATCCGCTGATCGCGCCCTCGGCGGTGCTCGACAACATGCCGAACTTTCAGGCCGGCGTGGTGAAGGCGGTCGGGCGCTTCAGTTTCGAGTTGCTCGACCAGATCGCCCGGACCCGCGGCTCGTCCAGCGCCGATCCCGACCTCGAACGGGCCAGCGGCTTCCTGCAATTCCCGCCCGACATCTGGGTCTGGGAGCCCTCGCGCTCGATCCTGCCCACCGTTCCCTCGGAAAGCCAGTATCTGCAGGGACAGGCGGCGCTCGAGCGCTACAACATGCGCCTCGCCGCCGGCAATGCCGTGTTCGAACGAAGGGCCGATACGCTCGCGGGAACCCTGTCGCGGATCTCGGCCGATCTCGGCTCTCAGACCGCGCAACTCGAGCGCGCGCAGCGGACCGGCTGGTGGATCTTCAGCCGCACCGCGGACGATGTGTTCTACCAGAACAAGGGCATGCTCTACAGCTATTTCGTGATGCTCGCCGCGCTCGGCGAGGATTTCGAGCCGGTAATCCGCGAGAGGAACCTTGCGACCGTCTGGACGCAGGCGCTCGAAAGCCTGCGGCAGGGCTCACAGCTTGCTCCGGCCATCGTTCTCAACGGGGATCGCGACCGGTCGATCTTCGCCAATCATCTGGCGTTGCAGGGTTTCTACATGAAACGGGCGATCCTGCAGCTCGAGGAGGCGGTCAGTGTCATGGCCGTCTGAAACGAACGTTCAACCCAACAGGAGGATTAGAGAAATGTTCACCTTCCGCTCGCGCCGCGCCGAAGACATGTCCAGCGATCCAGCCGCTTCGTCCGGCCTGCGGGAGCGCTACGAGAGCTGGCGCTTCCGCCGCGATCTCGCCGCGATCATGGCGGCGCTCGACCGCCTCTCCGATCGCCGTCTCGAGATGATCGGCATCCGGCGCGACGACCTCTTCGAGGCCGTGTCCGACATGATGATGCGCGCCGAAGAGGAGAGAGCGATCGGTCGCGAGGTCATGGCCCTCCTCGACACGCCAAAAGCCAAGACGCCGGCCGCCGCTGTCGCGGACGGGGCCGGGGTGCCGCAGAGCGTTGCGGCCTGAAAAGAGGTTCCGTGCCTCGCGCAGAGCCGATCCAACTTTATGCGACAGAGCCGGCCGAGTGCCGGCTCTTTTGCGTTCGCCACCGGCTTATCCGCGGGAGGTGGACTTCCGGAGCCTGGAGCGTTCCGGCGGTTTCAAGGCCCTGCGATCTCGACCCGTATTTATCAATCGCCGGATCCGAGCCCTGCCGAGCCGCCTTCGCCCCGAGCAGCAGGAGGCCGGATTTGCAGACCATCACGAGACTAGCTTCGGCCGGATCGGCCGCCACCGCCGTCGCCTTCGGCCCGGCACGCATCGGTTTCGGCCTTTTCCTGCCGCAGTTCCGTGAGACGTTCTCGATCTCCACAGGCGCGGCGGGACTGATCTCGAGCCTCGGCTTTGCCGCGTTCTTTCTGGCCCTCGGCTGTTCCTACAAGCTGATTGCCCGCACGGGACCGCGCGTGCCCATCGTGTGCGGCATGATCGCGGCCTGCTCGGGACTGGCTGCGGTTGCCGCTGCGCCCAACGTTGTCGTGCTCGCGGCCGGCATCTGCCTGGCCAGCGCCAGCGCCGGGTTTTCATGGACGCCGTTCAACAACGCCGCTCAGAGGGTCCTCTACGAGCAGGATCGCCCCGGAGCATTGTCGGCGATCAGTTCGGGAACGGCTGTCGGCGTGCTTCTGGCGGGTGTTCTGGCGCTGTCACTGGTCTTCTTCGGCTATGATTGGCGGATCATCTGGGCGATCTTCGCCGCCTCCGCGGCCGGAGCGGGACTCGCCAATCTCCTTGCTCTGACCGACACGGTGGAGCCGGCAGGCGAGGCACCGCCGCGCAAATGGGGCGAGCTCGTCACCCGCTCCGCGATCCCGCTCTATCTGGTCGCGTTGTCCTTCGGGGTCACCAACGGCATCTACGTCACCTTCGCCGCCGACCGCGTGACCGAACAGGGCGGTCTCGTCGGGCTGCCGTCGCAGGCCAGCGGTGCCGTCGTCTTTGCGGCATACGGCGCGCTCGGGCTTCTCGGTCTCCTGACCGCCCGCATCAAATCCGCCATAGGCCTGTCATGGCTCCTCCGGGCGCTCAATCTCGGCGCGGCGCTCTCCATCGCAATCATCGCCTGGACGCCCACGTCGTGGCCAGGCGTGGTCGTCTCCGCGGGCCTTCAGGGCATCTTCGTCATGATGATCAGCGCGGTCCTGTCGCTCTGGTCCGAGCGGCTCTTTCCCGACCTTCCCTCGCTCAGCTTCACGGCGGCGCTCTTGATCACCGGGGCGGGCAATATCGCGGGGCCTGTGCTTGCGGGGGCGGCATCTTCGGCATTCGGACCGGGGCCGATGTTCGTCGGGACGGCGGCTCTCGCGCTCGCCACCTCGGTTGTGCTGACGCCGGGCATCATCCGCGAGAAGGCATCCTACGGCGAGACCTGACGGCTACGTGCCATTACTGAAGATGGCACGATAGGTGGATGCGCTCTGGCGATCGCGCGGGGCAGATGCAAGCCTCTCGACCTCTATCCGCCACAGATCGACTGCAGCCGAAGCCATTCGGAATCGGTCAGGACCTGACGGCTGCCCTCGCCGCGGCGCGGGTCGGCCTCGATGAGCCGGAAGGTGCTCTCTCCGGTCACGTCTTCCCAGTAGGCATAGGGACCGGAACGCAGTTCGGCCTTCTCGAAGGCCGCGAGCAGAACATCTGACGGCACGTGGCGCGTGCTGCGTTCCGTCAGCAGATGCTCGGCGTAATCGTCGAGGGCGCTGTCGGGCATGGCGCCGGTCGTCAACAGCCGCAGGCTCGCCATCAGTCCGGAATGGCGGAGGAGGTCCTCCAGCGGATCGGTCCCGGCGGCGCGCACCGCCTCGGCGAGGACGTAACCCGCGGGCACGTCGGGATCTTCGGGATCTTCGAGCAGAGAGCGCGACATCAGGATGCGCCCACCCGGCAGATGGGCAGTATCCTCGAGCCCTTCCGGCAGCACCACGAGCGCGCCGCGCCTCCGGTCGCCGAGCACCCTCGCCGCCAGCGCCGAAAGAGGCGCGCGCGCTTCCGGTGCCGAACAGGGCTGGCCGGAGACGCGGGTGATCCGGCCGAGAAGGGCCTCCCCGATCTCGGCGCGTTTGACCTCCGGCACGACGGCCGTCGCGTAGGAGAGCAGCGCCCCCGGCACCACGACAACAGCGGCCGCGATGATCGCCGCGGCAATGGAGGCCGAAAGCCATACCCGAAGCTTGCCGGGCCGCGGGCGCCGCCGCTCGACCGCGCGCAGGATGCGCTCGAGCGCCTCGATCATGTCGCTCGCATCGGACGCGAGTTCGAGTGTCTCGTCCGGATCGCCGTCGGGAAAGTAGATCGCCGGATCCTGCCCCTTCGGCCCGGCGCGGGCGACCGCGGCGAGGGACCAGTGCGAAAGCGGGCGATCCTGGAAATCCTTGATGGTGAGGGAGGCATCGCCGAGCGCCACGACGACCTCGCGGCGCTGCGCACCGAGTTCGGGGCGCCAGAGGCCGGTTGCCTCGAGCCGCTGGTATTCCTCTAGCGCTGTCATCCTCAGGGCTGCTCTGCCTCGATTTTTCGAAACCTAACACGTGCCGTTCGGGGCGTCCATCGCGACCCCGCGCGCCCCGCACCTCCGTTCCGGGGGGCGACTAAAGGCTTATCCCCGCTTCGGAGCTTCGCGTGCTCACGGTCTTTACAAGGCGTCGCGGGTCCGATGATCTGCCAGTGATCGGGTATCGGGATCGCCGAAGAGAGGCTTGCTGAGCAGTCAGACATGCCGAGCCGGCCGAGGATGCCGACAGGGAAGGGAGGATCCGAGATCGTGAGAGACAGAGGAAAAGCGTTGCAGATGCGGGCGTTTGGCGCGGCCATCGCGCTCTCGCTCGCCGCCGGACCGATGGCGGCGCAGGAGAGTGGTGGCACCGGGTTCGGTCTCGCCGGAGTCCTTTCGGCGAGCAACAAGGAGGATCTGCCCCCGATCACCCTGTCCTCCGGAACGCCGCTGGCGGAGGAGGGGTGGACCCTGAAATCCGGAACCTACTACGAGTTCGAGATCGAGGGCGACGGCAGCCAGGAGCTGGCTCTCGTCGGCCCGGAGTTCTTCCGCGCCGTCTGGGTCGACGAGATCGTGGTCAACGGGCTCGAAATCCGCCCGCTCGGCCTCGACTCGGTGGAGTTCGACGAAGCCGGTGTGATGGAGATCGGCTTTGTCGCGATCAAGCCCGGGCGTTATTACATGAAGATCCCGGGCTCGACGGGAGAGTCGCAGCGCATTGACATCACCATCGAATAGCGGGCTCCGGGTGCGCGGGCTCTCGCATGCCTACGGTGCGAAGCAGGCGCTCGACGATGTGTCGTTCGACGCGGAGCCGGGGCGCTTCACCGCGCTTCTTGGCCCGAACGGTGCGGGGAAGTCGACGCTCTTCGCGCTCCTGACGCGGCTTTTCTCGGCCGGCACCGGGTCAATATCGGTAGGTGGTCATGATCTGAACCGCGCCCCGCGGCAGGCGCTCGCGTGCATGGGGATCGTGTTCCAGCAGCCGACGCTCGACCTCGACCTGACGGTCCGCCAGAACCTCGCCTATTTCGCCGCGCTCCACGGGCTTTCGGGCAGGGCCGCGCGGCTGCGCATCGACGAGAGCCTCGAGCGCCTCGCGATGGGAGAGCGCGCCTCCGAGAAGGTCCGCGCCCTGAACGGCGGGCATCGCAGGCGAACGGAGCTCGCGCGGGCTCTGGTCCATTCGCCGAGGGTCCTGCTCTGCGACGAGCCGACCGTGGGCCTCGACGCCGCATCCCGCGCGGCGATCGTCTCGCATGTCCACGCGCTTGCGGCCGAAGGGCTGACGGTGCTCTGGGCGACGCACCTGACCGACGAGGTCGGCCCCGACGATCACCTCATCATCCTGCACCGGGGCCGGATCCTGCGGGACGGCGCGGCACGCGACATCACCGAGGACGGCGATCTCTCGGGGACCTTCCTTCGCCTCACCGACAGCGGAGAGACCTCTGGCATCGCCGGCATCAGTCGGGAGGGGCACGCATGACGTGGCTCGTCGCGCTCCGTGCCATTGTCCAGCGCGAGGCGCTGCGCTTCCTGCACCAACGCGAGAGGTTCCTCGCCGCGCTCGTGCGCCCGCTCGTCTGGCTCCTGGTCTTCGCGGCTGGCTTCCGCGCCGCGCTGGGGCTGTCGATCATCCCGCCCTACCAGACCTACATCACCTACGAGACCTACATCGTTCCGGGCCTCTGCGGGATGATCCTGCTCTTCAACGGAATGCAATCCTCGCTCAGCCTCGTCTACGACCGCGAGATGGGTTCGATGCGGCTTCTGCTCACGGCCCCCTTGCCGCGCTGGTGGCTCCTTTTCTCGAAGCTTCTCGCCGCGACCGCCATCTCGATCCTGCAGGTCTACACCTTCCTGCTGATTTCCGGGCTCTACGGCATCGACCACCCGCCCTGGGGATACGTCCTCGTGCTGCCGGCACTGCTCGTGGCCGGCCTGATGCTCGGGTCTCTCGGTCTTGCGCTCTCGTCCTTCGTGCAGCAGCTCGAGAACTTCGCTGGTGTGATGAATTTCGTGATCTTCCCGATGTTCTTCCTGTCTTCCGCGCTCTACCCGCTCTGGAAGATGGCGGAATCCTCGCCGCTCCTGCGTGACATCTGCGCCGTCAATCCCTTCACCCACGCGGTCGAACTCATCCGTTTCGCCCTGCACGGGCAGCTCAACCTGCCGGCCCTCGGCTGGACGCTGCTGGCCACTGCGGCCTTCACCGCGCTCGCGCTCTGGGGCTACGATCCCGCCCGCGGCATGTCCCGCCCGAAAGGCTAGGCGAGGCCTTCAGTGCGATTCCGAAAGGCGGCGCCAGCGCGTAGTGCGGCGCTCCCATGTCTGCAGCAGGGCGACGTCGATCGCCAGCATCACGGCGACGAAGGTCAGGGAATAGGCGAGCACGTGCCCGACCTCGAAGAGCTGGAAGTAGAGGTGGATCTGGAAGCCGACGCCGTTGGACCGTCCGAGGAACTCGACCACCAGCACGATCTTCCAGATGATTGCGAGGCCGTTCCGGGTGGAGGCCGCGAGGAACGGCCAGAGCTGCGGCAGGATGACGTGCCTGAGCCGCGCCAGAGCGCTCATCCGGAACACCCGCGCCATGTCCGACAGCCGTGGATCGAGCGCCCGCACGCCCTCGCGGATGTTCACCGCGACCATGGCTGTCTTGTTGAAGGCGGCCGCCGCGATCGCGGCGACCTCGTTCAGGCCGATCCAGAGATAGCAGAGCACGATGACGACGAGAGCCGGCACGTTCAGCGCGACGATGACCCACGGGCCGAACCAGGCGTCCACGGTGTCGGAGCGGCCGAGCGCGAAACCAATTGCGAGACCGCCGAGCATGGCAAGCGAAAATCCGGCGACGACTCGCCAGAGTGTCCAGGCGACGTGATGCAGCAGCTCGCCCGAGGCAAGCTCTTCCCGAACGATGCCCAGCACCTCCACCGGGCCCGGCAGCAGCTCGGCATCCGCGTTGATCCACGCGGCGAGCATCCAGATCACGACGAGGGCGCAGAGGGACAGCGGCAGGGTCGCCGGGCCTTGTCCCGACAGGAGCGACCGAGCCCCGCCGTGCCTCCCTGCCGCCACGCGTTCCACGCCGTCCTCCATTGCTTCGTACCTGCCGGGCCGGCGGATGCCCCCGACCGGCCCCTCGTCCCCGATGGAACCCGGTCGGCCGCGGAGAGACAACACAGCCGATGGTCCCGGCAGCTTTGCCGCGCCCGCCCGGTCAGGCGCCCTCCGCCTGCAGCCGCGCCGGGGGGCCCCCAAGCCGCAGCACCCTGTCGGCGAGCCGTTCCGCCTCCGCCTCGGCATGGGTCACGAGGAGCGTCGTCGTACCCTCGGCGGCCCGCAGACCTTCGAATACCGTCATCATCTCGTCCACCAGCCCCGGATCGAGAGACACAAACGGCTCGTCCATCAGGAGCAGCTCGGGCCGGGCGGCAATGGCGCGAGCGAGCGACAGGCGCCGCTGCTGGCCGAGAGACAATTGCCCCGGGAAATAGGAGTGCCGCCCGCCCAGCCCGACCCGGTCGAGCCAGATGGCGGCTTCGGCCTCGCCGATCCCCGTTGTCACCGTCAGGTTCTGGATCGCGCTGCGCCAGGGAAGCAGGGTGGGTTCCTGAAAGGCCGTCGACAGACGGTCAGGGGCGGTGATGTGTCCCTCGTAGCGCCGCTCGAGTCCCGCAATGCATCTCAGGAGCGTCGACTTGCCGATGCCGGACGGGCCCAGAAGCGCGATGGTCTCGCCCCGCCGCTGCGAGAAGCGGATGGCTCCCAGGATCTGCTGTGCCGACAGCCAGAGCCCCTCGAGATCGACCTCGAGTAAAGCCAATCAGCTGGCCGGATCGAAGAACGTGCCCTCGGGCAGGCTGTCCGCGTCGCCGACGAGCGCGTCGCCACCACTTTCGGCCATGAAGCGCAGCATCTTGTCGACCTCCTCCTCGTCGACCGGCCCCGGTTTCGGAACGCCGGCGAGAAAGCCCTGTTTCAGCGCCTCGAACTCGGCGTCGTTCTCGGCATTCATGGCGGGTCGAAGCGCGTCCCATGCCGCGTCGTCCTCGGCCAGAAGCGCCTTGGCGTCGCGACTTGCCGCGGCGAGCCCCCGGATCAGGTCGGGGTTCTCGCGGACCAGTTCGCCCTTGACCACGTAGCCGAGAAGCGGGGTGTCCGGATCGAGCCCGAGCGCCTCGGCCGCATCGGCGATGTCGACGAGCTTTCGCATGCCGGCCGCTTCCATCTTGGCCATGTAGTGCCAGTAGTTGATCGCCCCGTCGAGCTCGCCCGACGTCGCGGTCTTGTAGATCAAAGGCGGCGCCCCGAAGACCTGTTCGGTCTCCGCCACGAGATCCATGTCCAGCACCTGCCGGGCATAGGCCTGCACGATGAGCCAGGACTTGTCGAGCGGGCCCCCGGCGATCCCGATCTTGCCGCCGGCGAGATCGGCCAGCGTTTCGGCCGGGCTGTCGCCCGCCACCATCACGCCTCCGACGGCGGTCGAGTAGGGGATGAAGACGAAATCCTTGCCAGCGGCGCGCTGCCGCGCGACCCACAGCCAGTCCGAGACGATCACGTCCACCGCGCCGCCCTGAAAGGCGATCTCGCCGGCCGAGCCCGACGCGACGCCGCGCACCTCGAGGTCGAATCCGCGGGCCTCGTCGAGCCCGTTTTCCCGGATCGTCGTAAGTTCCCAGTTCACGGTCCCGAACTCGAGCACGGCCGCCTCGAGGACGGGGCGGTCCTGAGCGGCGGCTGACGTCACGAGGCAGCAGAGACCGAGGATTGCGCCGCTGAACGCTCCGATACGCATGGGCATGTCCCCCTCCCTTGTCGCTGCCGAGACTACCACTCGTGCGGCCGAGACAAATGCGACCAAAGGCTCGGCCAGGCCCGGGACCGCGTGGGCGCGGGGACGGACCGGGCTGCGGAAGGTGGAATCTGTCGGGAATGCCTGGAGAGACACCGTCCGGAAAGCTCCAGGTGCAGGCTGCCCGCCGCCCGAACCCCTCGGCGACGGGAGAGCTTTAAATCCTTATCATGCAGCAGCTTTTCGCCCGAGGATCCCGGCCACGGTCTCTCCCATCGCGGAAGGGTTCGGGGCGACTGTGATCCCTGCCGCCGAGAGCATCTCGACCTTCTCCTGCGCGCTTTCGCCGAAGGCCGAGATGATCGCGCCGGCATGACCCATCTGACGGCCCTTCGGAGCGGAAAGGCCCGCCACGTAGGCGGCGACGGGCTTCGTCATGTGATCGCGGACATAGGCCGCGGCCGCGGCCTCTTGCGGACCGCCGATTTCCCCGATCATCATCACCGCGTCGGTGTCCGGGTCCGCCTCGAAGAGTTCGAGGATGTCGCGGAAGGACGAGCCGTTGATCGGATCGCCGCCGATCCCGATCGAGGAGGACACGCCGATGCCGAGCGCCGCCATCTGCGACGCCGCCTCGTAACCGAGCGTGCCCGAGCGCCCGACGATCCCGACACGGCCCGGCAGGTAGATGTGCGGCGGCATGATGCCCATGAAGCCAAGGCCGGGAGAGATGATGCCGGCGCAGTTCGGTCCGATCAGACGCATCTTCCGTTCGCGCGGATATCGGCGGAGGAACCGCTTCACCCGCATCATGTCCTGCGCCGGGATGCCGTCGGTGACGCAGACCGCCGTCCGGATGCCGGCATCGGCAGCCTCCATCATCGCGTCGGCGGCAGCGGGGGGCGGCACGAAGAGAAGCGAGGCGTCGGCGCCCGTCGCCTCCACCGCTTCGCGCACGGTGTCGAAGACGGGCCGGCCGAGCACCGTGGTGCCGCCTTTGCCGGGTGTGACGCCGGCGACCACGTTCGTGCCCGCTTCGATCATCTCCTTCGCATGGAATTGTCCGATACGGCCCGACAGGCCCTGAACGACGACGCGGGTCTTTTCGGTGATGAGAATGGCCATGATGAATCTCCGTCTCAGGCGGCGGCGGTCTGCGGGCGGGCGCGCACCGCGGCGTCGGCCGCGGAGGCCAGGGTGTCGGCCGAATGGATGGGCAGGCCGCTCGTCTCGATGATCCTGCGCCCCGCTTCGACATTCGTGCCAGCGAGCCGGACGATGACGGGAACGCGCACCCCGACCTCGCGGAACGCCTGCACCACGCCTTCGGCGATCCAGTCGCAGCGATTGATGCCGGCAAAGATGTTGACGAGGATGACGCTGACCTTGGGGTCCGACAGGACCGTGCGGAAGGCCGTGCAAACCCGCTCGGGGCTCGCGCCGCCGCCGATGTCGAGGAAGTTGGCCGGGGCTCCGCCGGCAAGCTCGATCATGTCCATCGTCGCCATGGCGAGCCCGGCGCCGTTGATGATGCAGCCGATGTCCCCGTCGAGGCCGACATAGGAGAGCCCGTTGTCCCGTGCTGCGCTCTCGCGGGGGTCCTCCTGGCCGGGATCGCGCAGCGCGGCGACCTCGGGACGGCGGAAGAGGGCGTTGGTGTCGAAGGACATCTTCGCGTCGAGTGCGACCAGCCGCCCGTCGCCGGTCACGACCAGGGGATTGATCTCGACCATGGTCGCGTCGAGGTCGCGGTAGGCGCGGTAGCAGGCCCGGAGTGCGGTCACCATCTGCGCCGTCTGCGTACCCCCGAGGCCGAGCTTGAAGGCGAGTTCGCGGGCCTGATATTCGGCGAGGCCCACCGCGGGATCGATCACCATGCGCACGAGGCTCTCCGGATCGTCCTCGGCCAGGTCCTCGATCTCCATGCCGCCATGGGCGGAGGCGACGATCATGATCCGCTCGGATGTCCGGTCGAGCACGAAGCCGAGATAGAGCTCGCGCGCGATGTCCGACACTTCCTCGATCCAGAGGCGGTGGATCTGTCTGCCGCCCGCGCCGGTCTGCTTTGTGACGAGCGTCGTTCCAAGGAGCCTTTGCGCAGCCTCGCGGACCTCGGCCTCACTCCTGCAGACCTTCACGCCCCCGGCCTCGCCCCGGCCGCCCGAATGAACCTGCGCCTTGACCACGCAAGGGCCCCCGCCAAGCTCGCGGCAGCGAAAGGCGGCCTGTTCGGGCGTGAAGGCGATCCCGCCGCGCGGCACCGGCATGCCGAAGCCGGCAAGGATGTCCTTCGACTGATGCTCGTGGATGTCCATCGTTTGATCCTCCCTTTGCCCCCTTGCGTCGGTCAGACGCTCGGAGCGGTCTCCTTGGCGGCAATCGCCTTGGCGATGTCGATCACGTTGCGGGCCATCTTCTCGCTCGCGGCGTCGATCATCTTGCCGTCAAGGCTGGCCGCGCCGCGGCCCTCCCGTTCGGCCTCTTTCAGCGTTTCGATGATCCGTTCGGCCTTGGAGACCTCGGCCTCGGGTGGGCTGAAGACATCGTTGGCCATGTCGATCTGGCTGGGGTGGATCGCCCACTTGCCCTCGCAGCCGAGAGCCGCGGCCCGCCGTGCCGCATCGAGGTAGCCATCGGGATCGCGGAAATCGCCGAACGGGCCGTCGATGGCGCGGAGCCCGTAGGCCCGGCACGCGACCACCATGCGCGAGATCGACGCGTGCCACTGGTCGCCGGGATAAACGGGATTGAGCCCGCCGATATTGACCGTGCGCGCCCGCATCGACGCGGCGTAATCGGCGACGCCGAAATGAAGCGCCTCGAGACGCCCGCCGAACCGGGCGATCTCCTCGACATTGGCCATGCCGAGCGCGGTCTCGATCAGCGCCTCCAGCCCGACCTTCCGCTCGAGCGCGCAGGCCTGCTCGATCTGGTTGACCATCGCCTCCACGGCGTAGAGATCGGCCGGCACGCCGACCTTGGGCACGAGCAGGGTGTCGATCCGATCGCCCGCCTGCTCCATCAGATCGACCACGTCGCGGTACATGTACTGCGTGTCGAGCCCGTTGATCCGGACCGACACGGTCTTGCCCCGCGCGGACCAGTCAATGTCGTTGAGCGCCGCGATGGCGTTGCGCCGCGCCTGCGCCTTCTCGGGCGGGGCGACGGCGTCCTCGAGGTCGAGGAACACGAAGTCGGCTGCGCTGACCGCGGCCTTCTCGATCATCGCGGGATCGGAGGCCGGGACCGCCAGTTCGGACCGCTGAAGCCGCTGGCTGCGGAGGGGGTGCAATGTGTGGGACATCTTGCTGCGCCTTTATTCTGCGGCGAGAGCGATGCGCTCGCGCGCCTCGGTGCCGAAGGCGTAGAAGGCCTGCGCCGCCGCGACGCCCGATCCGAGCTGGAGCCGAACACCGGAGCGGGCGAGCGCCATCTCCGCGATGCCGAGCGCCGAGAGACACATGCCCTCGTTGAGATCGCCGAGATGCCCGATGCGGAACACCTTTCCGGCGAGCTGCGCGAGGCCGGTGCCGAAGGAGGTGTTGTACTCCTCGTAGGCGATGCGGATGACCTCGCGGGCATCGACCGCCTCCGGCACGCGGATGGCCGACACGGTGTCCGAGTAGAGTGCGGGCTCAGCCGCGACGAGGTCCAGCCCCCATGCCGAAACGCCCCGGCGGACTCCCTCGGCAAGCCTGTGGTGACGCGCGATGACCGCATCGAGCCCCTCAGCCTCGATACGGGCGAGGGACTTCGCGAGACCGTGCAGGATCTGGGTCGGCGGCGTGTAGGGGAAGTATCCGTCGGCGTTCATCTTCCGCATGTCGGAGAATTCGAAATAGGCCCGGCGCATCGTCGACCGCGTCGAGGCGTCCATCGCCTTTTCGCTGACCGCGAGGATGCCGAGGCCCGCGGGGCACATCAGGCCCTTCTGGCTGCCAGTGACGGCGAGATCGACGCCCCATTCGTCCATCCGGAAGTCGATCGACGCGATGGACGAGACCCCGTCGACGAAAAGGAGCGCGTCGTGGAAGGTCTCGTCGAGCGCGCGGCGTACCCCGGCGACGTCCGAGGTCACGCCGGTTGCGGTCTCGTTATGGGTGACGAACACCGCCTTGATCGCGTCCTCCCGATCCTCTCCCAAGCGACGCTCGAACTCCGCGACCGGGACGCCCTGGCCCCAGGGCACGTCGATCACCTCGACATCGAGCCCGAGCCGCTCGGCCATCTCGACCCAGAGCGTCGAGAACTGGCCATGCCGCGACATCAGGACCTTGTCACCCGGGTTCAGCGTGTTGGTGATCGCGGCCTCCCAGGCGCCGGTGCCCGATCCGGGAAACAGGAAGACCTCGGCGGAGGCGGAGCGCATCACACGGCGCAATCCGTCGAAGAGCCCGAGCGTCAGCGCGCCGAAATCGGGGGCCCGCATGTCCTGCATCGGCACGTTCATGGCCTGTCGGACGCTCTCGGGAATGTTGGTGGGGCCGGGGATGAACAGGTGGGTCTGGCCGGTGCGCATGGATAAGGTCCTCCTC
Source organism: Roseivivax halodurans JCM 10272 (assembly GCF_000521785.1). GTDB lineage: Bacteria > Pseudomonadota > Alphaproteobacteria > Rhodobacterales > Rhodobacteraceae > Roseivivax > Roseivivax halodurans. The sequence continues at coordinate 16,812 of NZ_JALZ01000012.1, read as the reverse complement.
AAGGTTGTCCCAGGCTGCGTCGCTTGCCACCATGCTGCAAAGCAATCCGGGTCCTGCTGTGAATGCACCCGTTTACAAAACGGCGAGATTGTAAAAATGTAAAAGCCGGACTAGTGTTCTTCATGGCGAAGACGTTCATCGGACCCCGGCTGCGCCGGCTTCGACAGGAGCGCGGCGAGACCCAGGCCCTCATGGCGAAGGGCCTCGGGATTAGTACGTCCTACGTCAACCTTCTGGAGAAGAACGAAAGATCGGTCTCGGTGCCGGTGCTCCTGAAGCTCTTCGAGACCTATGGCGTGGATTGGCGCGACATCGCCGAGGACGAAGACACCGCGACTTTCGCCGATCTCCGCGGGGCGCTGGCCGACCCGATCTTCGAGGGGGCGCGACCCGATTTGACACAGCTCCGCGCGGCGATGGCGCACAGCCCGGACCTTGCCGCGGCCTTTCTCAGGGTGCACCGCGCCTACCAGGCCGCAACCGAGCAGATCATGAGCATGTCGGGAGCGCAGGATGGCGATTCCCCGCATCTCAAGGCCTCACCCGAGACGGTCGTGCACAATTTCTTCCGCGATCACCGCAACTACTTCCCGACACTCGAGAAGGCGGCCGACCGGTTCTGGTCGGAACGCGACGTGCCGCTCGACGAGGTCTACACCGCCCTCAAGGACCGCCTCCGGTTGAAGCTCGGCCTGCGCGTGCGGCTGGTGCCGGTCGCCGACATGCCCGAGACGCTTCGCGAATACGACGAAGATCGCAAGGAAGTCCGGCTGTCGGAGGCACTCGACCATCCCAACCGGGTCTTCCAGCTCATCCATGTCAGCGCCCTCATCGAGCAGCGCGAGGGGCTCGACGCCATTCTCTCGAAATCCGACCTCGACGATCCGGCGCGTCTGGCGCGCTGCCGGGTCGAGCTGGCCAACTACTTCGCCGCGGCCGTGCTCATGCCCTACAAGAGATTTCTTTCCGAGGCGCGGGCCAGCAAGTACGACTTCGACCACCTTGCCACCCGCTTCGGCGTCAGCTTCGAACAGGCCTGTCACCGGGCGACGACGCTGCAGCGGGGCAGCGCACGGGGCGTGCCCTTCTTCTTCATGCGCGTGGACAAGGCCGGCAACGTCACCAAGCGCTTCAATTCGACCGATTTCCAGCTCGCGCAATATGGCGGAGCCTGCCCGCGTCTCGACGTGCACGTCTCGTTCCGCACGCCCGGCCGCGTCGTGCCGCAGGTGGTCGAAATGCCGGACGGAAGCCAGTTCTTCGTGTTCGCGCGCAGCGTCGACCGGCCGAGCTTCTCGCGCCATACCGCCGACATGCGCCTCGCGGTCGCGATGGGCTGCGCGATCGAGCACGCGGCAGACATCGGATATGCCGAGCAGGTCAGCTTCACCGGCACCCGCGCCACGCCCATCGGCATCAATTGCCGCGTCTGTCCGCGCGCCAATTGCGACCAACGCGCGCACCACGCGATCCTTCTTGCCAACGCTGTGAACGAGAACCGGCGCGGGGCGACGCGCTACGGGGTCTAGGAGTTCCGCGCCCCCGACCTTGGGCTATGTTCCGTGCGTGTTTCGGCCCCTCTAGCATCGAGACAGGAACTGCCGGGGAGGAGGCATGGACACCATCGCAGCGCCATCCGCGATCGCGACGATGCGCGCCCATCTCGCGGCGGGTCTCGTCGGTCACGAGACGCTGATCGAACGTCTGCTCATCGGCGTCCTGTCGGGGGGGCACCTGCTGGTCGAGGGGGCGCCCGGCCTTGCCAAGACGCGGGCGGTACGCTGGCTCGCCGAGGCGATGACCGGCGGTTTCGCGCGGATCCAGTGCACGCCCGACCTTCTGCCGTCGGACCTTACCGGCACGCCGATCTTCCGGCCCCAGACCGGCGATTTCGAGTTTGTGCCGGGCCCGGTCTTTCACAACCTCGTCCTCGTCGACGAGATCAACCGCGCACCGCCCAAGGTCCAGTCGGCCCTCCTCGAGGCGATGGCCGAGCGTCAGGTGACGAGCGGCGGCACGACCCATCCGCTCCCCAATCCCTTCCTCGTGGTCGCGACGCAGAACCCGATCGAGCACGACGGCACTTTTCCACTGCCCGAGGCGCAGCTCGACCGCTTTCTGCTGCATGTGGTTCTGGACCTTCCGGACCCGGAAACCGAGCGGCGGATCCTCGATCTCGTCGAGGCCGAAGGCACCGGCGGACACCGGGCGCCGAAACCTCTCGGCCTCGACGCCGTGCGCGAGGCGATGCGCGAGGTCGCCTCCATCCATCTCGCCGATCCCTTGCGCGACTACATCGTCCGGCTCGTCGTGGCGACTCGCGAGCCACCGTTCTCGGACGAGGTCGAACATGCGGTGAGCCCGCGCGGCAGCCTCGCCCTCGCCGCAGCGGCGCGGGCGAGGGCCTACCTTCACGGCCGCGACCACGCACTCCCCGAGGACGTCACAGCGGTCGCTTCCGACGCGCTCGCGCATCGGCTGGTGCTGACCTGGCGCGCGGTGGCGGAGGGGCGGACCCCGCGCGCGCTGATCGCGGACGTCCTGCGCGCGGTGGAGCCGCTGTGAAAGCGGCTCTGCAATCGGACGGCGTCGCCCTCGATGTGGGGCACCTCATCGGCCTGCGCGCGCTCGCGCGGCACGGGCCGGAGACGCCGCCACTGTCGCGGCAGCCCGGCGGCTTCGTCGCGCGGCGCCGGGGCCATGGGCAGGAAATGGAGGACACGCGCGAATACGTGCCCGGCGACGACATCCGGCACCTCGATCGCGGCAGCACTGCACGCACAGGTGTCCTGCATGTCCGCTCGTTCCGGCAGGACGCGGATCGGGTGACGCTGCTCGTTGCGGATTTCCGCACCTCGATGCTCTGGGGCATCGGACGCGCGCTGCGGTCGGTCGCCGCGGCGGAGGCGCTCGCCCTTGTCGGCTGGCGGAGCGTCGAGGCCGGCGGCCGCGTCGGCCTTCTGGCGCTCGGCGACGACGCGGTGACGGTGACGCCGGTGCGGGGACGGGCGCGCGGGATGCTCGGTGCAATAGGCGGCATGGTCCGCGCGCATCGCGCGGCGCTCGACCATGCGGCCGTGGGCGGCGGCCGCGAGCCGCCGCTCGAGGCCGGGCTCGCGCGGCTGCGGTGGATCGCGCCGCCGGGGTCGGAGATCGTGATCGCCTCCGGGTTCGACGGCGCGGGCAGGGGGCTCGCGGACCGGCTCGACGAGATCTCCCGCCGCCGCGTGCCGCGCCTTCTGTCGGTGATCGATGGCGCTGCGCTGCGCCTGCCCCGGGGGCTCTACCCGGTGCGCCTGCCGGACGGCACTCGCATCCGGGTGACCATCGACGGAAAGCGCGCGGTTGCGGCCGAGGGCGAGGTTCTGCGAAGGCCCGCCCTCACAATCGACGCCGACGCGGCGCCCGAAGATACGGCCCGCCTGATCCGCTCGGCCTTCCCGCCGGACCGGGCGCCGTGACATGGCCGAACGCGCGCTCAGCGAAGAGGCGGTAGTCGCCGGGCTTCAGGACATCCGTCTGCCGGAAGATGCCCCGGGTGGAGTGATTGCCGAGATGCTGGCCGGGGCGGGCCTCGGCCTGAGCCTCGCGCTGCTGGTCGGTCTGGCCCTGCGGACCTTCGCCCCGGTTCGAGGACCTGCGGCCGAAGCCGCGCCCGTTTCGGGCGAGACGGCCCGACGCCGGGCGCTTCTGCTCGAACTGCGCGAGCGGCGTCCCGAGGTCTATGCGCGTCTCAGGCGCGATCTCTACCGGCCGGGCGGGCTCCCCGACGTGGCCGCGCTTGAGACGGAGCTGGCTCGCGATGCCTGAGCTTGCCTATCCGCTTGCGCTGCTCCTCCTGCCGTTGCCGCTGCTAGTGCTGCGCTTCGTCAGGCGGAGCCGGTCCGACGGAGCGGCGCTGGTCGTGCCCGAAGGGGTGGCGCGCGGGTTGCTCACGGGATCGGGGCCCGCGCCGGGCGCGGAGCGGGGGCGCTTCTTCTACGCCACGATCATGTGGGCGCTGCTCGTCATCGCCCTTGCGGGGCCGCGGACGCTACTGCCGGTTCCGGCGCTTCAGGCCTCGGGCCGCGATCTCGCCATCGCGCTCGACCTTTCGGGCTCGATGGTCCGCGAGGATTTCTTTCTCGACGGCGAGGAGGTCACCCGGCTCGACGCAGTCAAGCGCGTCGGCGCCGATTTCGCGCGCCGCCGGGCCGGGGACAGGGTGGCCCTGATCGTCTTCGGGTCCGAGGCCTATTACGCGGCACCCTTCAGCTTCGACACGGAGGCCGTCGCGCAGCGGATCGAGGAGGCGAGCATCGGCATTTCGGGCCGCGCGACCAATATCGCCGATGCGCTCGGGATCGCGCTCAAGCGCATGCGCAATTCGCCCGCTGCCTCGCGGGTGGTGATCCTGCTGTCGGACGGCGTCAACAATGCCGGGGCCGCCAATCCGCGCGGGGTCGCGAAGCTTGCCGCCGACCTCGGCGTCCGCGTCCATACCATCGCCTTCGGTCCGAAGGACCTGAGCGACGCGGACGAGGGAGAGCGCGGCGTCGTCGATGCCGCGACGCTCGCGGCCATGGCCGATCTCAGCGGCGGCGAGAGCTTCCGGGTGCGCACCACCGAGGATCTGGTCGCGGTGACCGAGGCGCTCGACCGGCTCGAGGCGACGGCCGGCGACGGGCTCGCTGCCGAGGTCTTCCGGGAATTCTGGATCTGGCCCGCCGCGCTGGTCGGCCTCTTCGGTGTCCTGGCCGCGTGGCGGGGGGCGGAATGACCGACCTGACGCTCCTGAGACCGTTGTGGCTTCTTGCGCTGCCGCTTCTCGCTGTGGCCGCCGTCTGGGTGGTGCGGCGTGGCGGCGCGCTCGGCGGATGGACCCGGGCGGTGCGTCCGGACCGGATGGCTGCTCTGCGGGCGCTCGGGCGCGTCGATGGCGGAAGGGGACTTCCGCTGTCGCTCGTGCCGCTCGCCGCGTCGGGGCTGATCGCGCTCGCGCTCGCGGGACCGGCGGTGGAGCGGCGCGGCGCTGCGACGTTCCGCAACATGGATGCGGTGATCCTGGTTCTCGACGCCTCGCCCTCGGCCACGGAGGGGGCGCACTGGACCGACCTGCAGACCATAGCCCGCTATGCGGCCGCCTCGCTCGGAAGCCGGCCCGCGGCGCTCATCGTCTATGCGGGGGACGCCTATGTCGCCTCGGACCTTTCCTCCGATCACGCGCAGCTCGGACAGACCCTGTCGCTCGTCGGCGCCGAGACGGTGCCCGATCCGGGCACCCGTCCGGGGCTCGCGCTGGCCCGGGCGCGCGATGTCCTGACGCAGGCGCGTAGCCTCGGCGGCGACGTGATCCTGCTGACCGATGGCGGGGGCCTTGGCCAGGGCACGCTCGGCGACGCCGCGGCGATCGCGGATGCCGGCGCGCGTCTCTCCGTGGTGATGCCGGCACCGGACGCCGTGGCGGACACGCTCGCGCGCGTCGGGGGCGGCGCCGTCTTCGCCACGCGTGACGCGGAGGGCCTCGCCGCGTTCCTCTCCGACGCCGCACGCGCGCGGATCGAGCGGCAGGACTGGCCGCTCCTCTTCTGGGCCGATCAGGGACGGCTGGTTCTCGTCCTCGCGCTGGTGCCGGTGCTCCTGATGTTCCGGCGGAGGGCGTCATGAGACCGGCGCGCGTCGTCGCACTCGCCGGGGCGCTGGCGCTCCTCGCGGCGGCTCTTCTCGGCGCCGGGACCGCGCCCTTCGGCCGGCTCGCGCTGGCGCTCGGCCTGCCACGCCTCGCAGCGCCGCTCTTCGACGATCCCGCATGGCGCGGAGTGGCGCAGTACCGCGCCGGGAACCCCGCCGTGGCGGCCGAGAGCTTCCGCGCGGCGGGGGCGATGCTCAATCTCGGCAATGCCGAGGTACGGCAAGGCCGCTATGCCGCAGCGCTCGAAGCCTACGACGTCGCGCGTCGTTCGGGCGATCCGCGGGCGTCCGCCAATTTCGACTTGGTGGCCGCCGCCTATGCCGGGCTCGCCCTGGACCCCGCGGCGCCCATCGCCTGGTTCACCGAGAGGGACGGCGGCGAGGGCGCGGTGGTCCGCTCCTTTGTCGCGCGCGGCGACGCCCGTGCCGCCGGGACCGGATCGGGCACGACGAATACCGGCGCGCTCCTCGGCCTGCCGGAGCTTGAAAGCTTCGGCGACGGGCAGGTCCGCAAGGTCTTCGACGATCAGTTCATGGTCGCCAACGAACGCTGGCTGGAGACCCTGAGCGACGTTCCCGGGGAGTACCTCGCCGCCCGCATCAGCCACGAGCGCAAGCGGCGCGAGGATCTCGGTCTCCTGCAACCGCCGCCGGAGGATCCCGAATGAGGCGCCTTGCCGTTTTCCTGTTGCTGGTGTGGCCCGCGCTCGCGACTGCGCAAAGCCGCGAGGTGCATCCCGGAGAGCTGGATCTCACGGTGACCATCGAGAACGGCGCTGTCGCCCCGGTGCAGGGCGAGATGGTCCTCGTCACGATCCACGGGCGATACCGGCGACATGTCACGCTCGAGACTCTCGAGCAGCCCGAACTCGACGGCTTCAACTGGATGCAGCTCGGTCAGGACTGGTGGTACGAGACCCAGGAGGCGGGGCAGCCGGTCAAGAACTTCAAGCGGCGGATGGCGCTCTTCCCCGACAGGCAAGGCGAGGTCACCATCGGACCCTTCGTCCACCGTCTCACGCTTACCGACGAAGGCGACGACTGGTTCGAGCATCCCGTCGCCTCCGAGCCCGTGACCCTGACCGTCGAACCCGTCCCTGCGGCCGCTGCCGGCACGGAATGGTGGTTTCCGGTGCGCCGGCTCGAGATTTCGGACGATTGGTCAAATGCGCCCGACCAGCTTGCCGAGGGGGAGGGTGTGCTGCGCGTGATCCGCGTGAGCGCCGTCGGTGCCAGCCCGGAGATGATCCCGCCGATGCCAGAGCTGTCCTCGCCGAGTGCGATGATCTTCGCCCATCCCGAGAAGCGGCTCGTCGAGCTCTCTCCTGAGGGCCCGGTGTCGATCGCGTTCTGGCGCTGGACGATCCGCCCGACCAACGGGGTCTCGGCGATCCTCGAGCCGATCGAGTTCGATTATTTCGACACGGTGACCCGCGAGCTGCACAGCGTCTCGATCAGCGCGCAGCGCGTTGCCATGGCCGAGGCGATGCCACCCGCGCAGATTCCGCCGCCGGAGGCGCGGCTGCATCCAATCTCTTCGGTGGCAGGGATCCTCGTTGCGTTTCTCGGCGCTCTTGCAGTGGTCTCCCCGAGCCGCGTGGCGCGCGAGGCCGGGCTGCGGCGGTTGCCCTGGCTCGATCCGCTGGCGCGCAGCTTGCGGCGCGCCGCCGCCCACGGTGATCTGGTCGGAATGCGCCGACATGCGGCACGCCTGGTCCTGCGGGACGGAGCGACGGCGGAGCGCAAGCGTCTTCTCGACGTGATGGATCACGCCATCTTCGCGCGGGTCGCCGGGGGTCCAGAAACCCGGCGGCTCGCGCGGGATTTCCTCTCGCGCCGCGCCCGGACCGATACGGAAGGCTGAATTGCTCGAAGCGGGGGCGAGGCGCAGAATGGTCCTGCCGCGATGCCTGATCGCGGTCATGGGAGGATCATAATCATGGGACTGCTGTCATCCCTTTTCGGGGAGAACAAGACCACGCCTCAACGGGACCACCACACGCCCCGGAGCGATCCGAGCGTGAAGATCCACCCCTCGGTGGACAACGGGGTGAAGTCCGGAAAGAGCGGCTTCACCGGCGGAACGCTGCGCTGTCATTGCAAGAGCGATCAGGTGGTTGTCGAGGTGTCCGCCCAGACGGCACACAACCACGTCTGCGGCTGCACCAAATGCTGGAAGCCTGACGGCGCGGTCTTCTCGCAGATCGCGGTGGTCGGACGCGACAAGGTGAAGATCACGGCGCATCCGGAGAAGCTCGAAATCGTCGATCCAAGCGCGGCGATCCAGCGTCACGCCTGCAAGGCGTGCGGGGTTCACATGATCGGGCGGATCGAGAACACCGGACATCCGTTTCACGGGCTCGACTTCGTGCATACCGAATTGTCGCGCGAGGGCGGCTGGTCGGCGCCGGAATTTGCGGCCTTCGTGTCCTCGATCATCGAGTCCGGTGTCGATCCCGCGCGGATGGACGGCATACGGAACCGTCTGCGGGATCTCGGCCTGACGCCCTACGATTGCCTCTCGCCGCCGCTGATGGACGCAATCTCGACCCATGTCGCCAAGCAGAAGGGCGTTCTGGCGGCCTGAGCGGCGCGGAACCGGCCGTCTTTCGCGCGGCAGACGACAGAGCGAAAGACGGCCGGTCACGGCATACTGAGCACAGCACTCTTGCTTGGGAGATTCCGTTGCGGCAACCTTCCGAACGGGAGGAAAATTCACATGAAGCACGAACCGGTTTCACCACCGGACTGTCGCATTGCATCAGTTCTGGTGGTGGACGATCATCCGCTCTACGCCGAGGCCCTCTGCTCTGCACTTCGCCACGTCTTCGACGATCCGCACATTGAGACGGTAACCTGCCTGCAGGACGCGCTTGACACCTTGCGCCCCGGCTTTTCGCCCGATCTCGTCATGCTCGACCTAAAGCTGCCGGACGTGACCGGGATCTGCGGGCTCCTGCGCCTGCGCGACCAGATGCCCGACACGCCGATCCTCGTCAATTCGTCGCTGGCTTCCGACGACATCGTCGCAGCGGTCAAATCCGCGGGGGCCGCGGGTTTTCTTTGCAAGGACGCCCCGATCCAGACGCTGAAGCTCGCGCTCTCGGAGATCCGGCTCGGGCACAAGTTCTTCGAGACTGTACCCAGGAACGGCTCTGTATCCGGGCAGCGCTCGCTCGACGTGCGGGAAATCAGCCAGCGGATCCTGCAGCTGACGCCGCAGCAATCGCGGGTGATGCGCCTCATCTGTGCAGGCAAGCAGAACAAGCAGATCGCCTACGAGATGAACCTCGCAGAGGCCACGGTGAAGGCGCATATCACGGTCCTGCTGCGCCGCCTCGGGGTCCAGAACCGGACGCAGGCGGCGGTGCTGGTCGAAAGCGTGGGTCTCAACTTCTCCGGTGACTACGCCGAGTCCGAGGCCGAAAGCTCGGTCGGGCGATAGAATGTTGCAGAAGCCGGGCGGTCCGACATTTGCCACCGTGGCGATGTCGTATGCGCGCGAGCCGCGCATAGCCGTCGCGGAGATCGCCGGCCAGCTCGATCCGCGGGAGGCGTGCTGCCTGCTGGTGTTCGTTCCCGAGGGGTTTGATCTCGCGGAACTCGCCGATCGGATGAACCGCCGGTTCCGGGGGGTCTCCGTCTTCGGCTGCACCACGGCCGGTCAGATCACGCCGCAAGGGTACGAAACCGATGCGCTTCTGGCGATCCAGCTGCCGCGGGCGCATTTCCGCGTCGCCTCGATGCTGATCTCTCCCCTCCAACCGCTGCAGATCAGCCAGACCGCGGCGGCTGTGCGCAAGCTCAACGCCCAGTTTCAGAAGACGGCGCAGAGGAACCGTCTCGCGCTTACCTTCGCAGACGGGCTCTCGAAGCAGGAGGACGTGCTCGTCGTCGCGCTCGAGGAGGCGCTCGGGCCGCTGCCGGTTTTCGGGGGCTCGGCCGGAGACGGGCTGCACTTCCGCTCCACCTTCGTGCTGCACAACGGCGCCTTCCATTCCAACGCCGCGCTCCTCCTTCTGCTCGAGACCGACCTCGAGGTGGCCGGCATCGGGTTCGACCATTTCCTGCCGACCGAGAAGCGTATGGTCGTCACCGACGCGGTTCCCGAAGAGCGGATGGTGCTCGAGCTGAACGGCGCGCCCGCTGCGCAGGAATACGCGCGCCTCGTGGGCACGAGCGTGGCAGAGCTCAATCCGCGCGTCTTCGCCGAGAACCCGGTCCTCGTGCGGAACTCGTCCCTCTACCATGTCCGCGCGATCCAGGGCGCGCGGGAGGACGGCGCGCTCACGTTCCTCTCGGCGATCGACGACGGGCTGCTACTCACGCTCGGCCGCGGCCGCGAGGTGCTGCGCACGCTCGACGAAGGGCTCGCGGTCGAAAGCCGCAGCGGACATGCGCCTGACTTCATCCTCGGCTTCGACTGCATCCTGCGCAAAATCGAGATCGAGCAGAAGCAGCTGACCGCCGCGGCCTCGGACATCCTGCGCGCCCGCAAAGTGCTGGGGTTCAACACCTATGGCGAGCAGCATTGCGGCGTGCACGTGAACCAGACCTTCGTGGGCGTCGCGTTCTTCGACCCGCCGCCCGCAGGAGGTCTGCAATGATCGACCCCAGTGACCCGCCGGAGGTGCAGGTCGTCAAGCAGTCGAGGATCATCGACGCCCTCCTGCGCCGCGCCGGCCGCCAGCACGAGGTCGCCACCACCGCTTATTCCGCCTTCCAGTCGGCCGTGTCGTTGCAGGCGCAGGTCTGGGCGAAGGCGCGCGACCTCGAGCGTGCGTCCAACGAGCTGGCCGAACTGCGGCGGGACCGTGAGCGCGCGCAGAAAAGTTTTGCCGAGGCCCTCTCGGTCATGGAGGGCGGCTTTGCCCTCTTCAGCGACGGACAGCTCCAGATCTGCAACGACCAGTTCCGCCAGCTCCTGCCGGACATCGCCGAGCATGTCTTTGCCGGCATCGGCATCGACGAATACTTCGTCGCCGTGGCCGGCAGCACCCATCTTGTATCGCGAGACGACACCGTGCGCGATCACCTGATGCGCGCACGACGCGGCCCCGAAACCGCCGGTGTCATGTCCTTCGTGCTCGAACTGGCCGAAGACACGTGGTTCCAGGTCAACCTGCAGCGCACGTCTTCGGACAACGTCATCGTCCTGCAGACCGAGATCACCGGCATCGTCCGGGCGAGCCGGTCCGAGAAGGACCAGCTCATCGACCGGCAGGCGCATTATCTGCAGGCGGCGTTCGACCACATGAGCCTCGGCATCTGCACCTTCGCGCGGCCCGGCACGGTGATGATCTGCAACGACCGGTTCCGGACCCTGCTCGGGTTGCCGTTCACACTCGTGCAGCGCGGCACCCGGTTCGACGACATTCTCGCCTTCCTCAAGAACAACGGCACGGTCGTCGCCGGAGGCGCCGACAACCAGGTCGAGCATTGGCCGCGCAAGCTGCGCACCGACGGGCAGCTGCGCCAGAGGCTCTTCAACGGGCGGGGGCAGGTGCTGGACCTGCATCTCCACAGCCTGCCCGACCGGGGCTTCCTCGCCGACATCGCCGACGTCTCGCTCGAGTACCGCGCGACCGAGATGCTCGAGCGCCGGGTCGAAGAGCGCACCGTCGAACTGACCGAGGCCAACTGTCGTCTGACCGCCCAGTACGAGGAACAGGCGCGCGTCGAAGACGAACTCCGTCTCGCCAAGGAGGCGGCCGAGGCGGCGATGTCGTCCAAGACGCGTTTCCTCGCCGCCGCGAGCCACGATCTGCTCCAGCCCGTGAACGCCGCCAAGATCCTCATCTCGACGCTCGTCGACAAGTCCCGCGGCAGCGAGATGCACACGCTCATCCAGCGGCTCGACAGTTCATTCGGGTCGATGGAGACGCTGCTCCACGCCATTCTCGACATCTCGCGTCTCGACAGCGCGGGCGAGGGGCTCGTCGCGGCGGATCTCTGCCTCGGCGACATCCTCGATGCGGTCGTCTCCGATCAGGCCGTGTTCGCCGCCTCGCGCGGGGTGAGGCTCGACTGCGTTCCCTCTTCCGCATGGGTGCGCAGCGATTACCGCTATCTCATGCGATCGGTCCGCAATCTCATCGTCAATGCGGTCCAGTACACCCCCGAAGGCGGACGCGTTCTCGTCGGCTGCCGCAACCGAGGCGAGAAGGTGGTGCTCGAAGTCTGGGATACCGGCATCGGCATCTCGCGCCGCGACCAGGCCCGCATCTTCGAGGAATTCGCGCGAGCCGACAACGTGACCCCCGGCTCGGGGCTCGGGCTCGGCCTCTCGATCGTCGACCGGACCTGCCGCCATCTGGGGCACGGCGTGGGCGTGCGCTCGAAACCCGGGATCGGCTCGGTGTTCTGGATCGAGATGGAGCGCGTCGCACCCCCTGCGAGTGCGGCGCTCGCCGAGCCCGCGTCGGTGGCCGACATTGCGCCGCCCGATGCCGACATGGATCTCGTCGCGCTGGTGGTGGAGAGCGACGCGGACGTGCTCTTCGCGACGGTTCAGCGGCTCGAGAGCTGGGGCGCAAGCGTTCTCGGCGCGCACACCACCGAGGAGGCGCTCGCGCTCGTGCGCGACATCGGTTGCGCGCCCGACATCGTCATCGTCGACTACAGGCTCGACCGCGGGGATACCGGCTTCCGCACCGTCGAGGAGGTCCGGCGGGCGACCGGTCAGCACGTCCCGGCGATCATGATCACGTCCTGGTCGGGCGGTACTCTCGAAGCGGCGGCGCAGACGCACGACCTGACCCTCCTGGCAAAGCCCGTCGATCCGTCGCGCCTCCGGCCGCTCATCGACTGGAAGACGCGGGGACGGACGATGGCGGCGAGCGCAGACCAAAGTCTGTCATGACAGTCCGCAGGCGAGGCATAGGGTCGGAACCGAAGGAGGATCTGCCATGAGACAGTTGCGGATCGCGTCCGCCGCCGCGCTGGCCCTGCTGGGTGCCGGCGCCGTCGTGGCAGCGGAAGAGGGTGGGCCGAGCGCCTATGACAGGATCTTCGTGAACGGCACGCTCGACGAGGTGCCGGCCGACCGGACGCTCGTCTACGACAGATCCATCACGAACGGCTTTGATCCTGAGCCGGAGGAAGACGGCCGGATCGAATTGTCGATCGAGGGCGAGATGGCGCGGCTGACCCTGCGCCGGGACGGCAGGCATCGCGTGCTCGGCGAGTTCCCCGCGGGCGTCGGCAATCCGATCATCATGTATTTTGTGGAGACCGTGGTCCGCGACGTCGCAGAGGCCGCCGGCGGCAATCCGTTCTACATCCGCAACCGCATGAAGGAGGCACTGCTCGAGGCGGGCGAGGTGCGCGATGTCCCCGGGGCGACCGAAGTCACGCTGCATCCCTTCGCGGACGATCCGAACGCGGCGCGGATGCAGGGCTTCGACGCCCTGACCCTCTCCGCGGTCATGTCGCCGGAGGTGCCAGGGCTCTACCAGACCCTCTCCGCGAGCATCCCAGAAACCGGGACTGAAGCCTACAGCACGACGCTGACCTTCGACCACATGGGCGACCGCACCGCCGAGGAGACCTCACCATGACCCTTCGTGCGATCACGCTGACGCTGTGCCTGCTGGCGGCGCCTGCCGCAGCGCAGGACGTGGCCGAACGCTACAACGACTATCCGACGGAAGTGAGAGCCGATTACGTCTTCGCCTGCATGGCGACCAACGGCCAGAGCCGGCAGGTGCTCGCGCAATGCTCCTGCTCCATCGACCGCATCGCCTCGATCCTGCCCTACGAGGATTATGTGCAGGCCGAGACCGTCCTCTCCATGCGGCAAACCGGGGGCGAGCGCATGGCGGTGTTCCGCAGCGCGGCGAGCGCGAACACCATGGTCGCCGATCTCCGCCGCGCGCAGGCGGAGGCGGAGATCGTCTGTTTCTGAGCCTCAGCTCTGCTGGTCCTTCGGCAGGACCTCCTCGAACCAGTTGCCGTCCGTGTCGTGCGCGCGGACGGTCAGAGCCTCGGTGCCGTTGTCGGCATAGCTGAAGCGGAAGACGGGGTTCTCGCTGATCGAGATGCCGCCGGTCATTCGGAAGAGCAGCTCGTCGCCCTGCAGCACCTCGATCTGGTCAAGGAAATGCGCCGCGATGAAGAGATGCGTGATCTGGTTGCGCTGCAGCCCCGAATAGTTCGGGTGCCGGATCATCACCTGAGCCTCGCGACGCGGCATCGACATCGCCCCGGTCTCGTCCTTGCCGAAGAGCCGCAGCCGCATCTCTCCCATCGAGGCCAGCGCCTCTTCGGGATCGCGTGTCGCGGGGGCCGAGCACCCGCCCGAGGCCTTCACGAACCGCCCGTCCATGAAGGTTCCGGCATCCGTTTCGGCGAGGACGCGGACGTTGGAATACTGGTTCACCCGGACCCGCATCTCGAGATCGAGCGGCAGCATCGCCTCGCCGAATGTGAACTCGGCAGCGACGGGCGAGGGGTTCTCGTCGATCACCACCGTTGCGCCGGTGATGCGCGCCGAGGGATCGGTCTGCCGTATCGTCACCGGCACCGCGGCGGCGTGCGATGCGCGGTAGGGGGCCACCACCTCGAAAAGGTCGCCGGCCTCGGAAATCTGAATGTCTCCGGCGACGTCGGCGCGGATGGCCTGCCAGCTGTCGCTGTCGGTCAGGGGGTTGGCGGTCTCGGCCGCATGGGCCGCGCTGCCGAGCAAGAGGGCCAGCGCGACTTGTGCCAGGATCTTCATGACGCTCCTCCTGCATCATTCCAAAGGCTGCGCCATCCTGCCACTTCGGCGGCGACCGGCATACCCATCCCATCGTCGCGGTGGTTCGTACATGGGCCGCGGCCGCAGGATCGGTCCGCCGAGACCGCAGGAGGCATCTGCCATGTTCGAAGCCGTGCTGACTCTCTGCCTCGCCGCGGAGCCCGGCATTTGCCGCGACGTCCTGATCCCCGGTCACGCGGCAGAGACGCGCAGCGCCTGCGTTGAGACGTTGAAGGACATCTCCGCGGAAGCTCCCTCAGGGCTCGTCGCGTCCGGGCCCCCGAGCTGTCGTGCGGCCGGCCCGGCGCTCGATCTGACGGAGGTGGCGGCGGGGGTCTTCGTGCACGAGGGTGAGGTGGCGACACCCGGCGAAGAGAACGGCGGCGACGTGGCCAATCTCGGCGTCGTCATCGGCGGCGCCTCCGTGGCCGTGATCGATACCGGCAATGCGCGCTGGATCGGTGAGGCGCTCTGGCGCGCCGTCCGGGCGCGCACGGACCTGCCGGTCACCCACGTGATCCTGACCCACATGCATCCCGACCACGTCTTCGGCACGAGCATCTTCACCGAGGCCGGCGCGCAGGTCGTCGGGCACCGGCATCTGTCGCGGGCGCTGGCCGACCGGCGGCAGGATTACCGGGAGAGCCTCGATGCCGATATCGGCGCCGGACAGGCCATTGGCTCCGAGCTCCCGGAGGTCGATGTGGCAGTGACCGACCGGATGAGCATCGATCTCGGTGGCCGGACGCTGAGAGTTCAGGCCTGGCCCACGGCGCATACACCGACGGACCTGACGGTACTGGACGAGGCGACGGGCACGCTCTTCGCTGGCGATCTCGTCTTCCACCGGCACACCCCTTCGCTCGACGGTTCTCTTCCCGGATGGCGCGCGGTGCTCGACAGGATCGACGCCCTGGAGCCGGCACGTGTCGTGCCCGGACACGGCGATGCCTCGCTAGCCTGGCCCGAGGGCGGCGCCGCTCTGCGCCGCTATCTGGAGGTTCTCGCCAGCGACACGCGTGCGGCGATCGAGGCCGGCGAACGGCTTGGCGACGCGGTTCCGGACATCGCCAGGTCGGAGGCGGGGCAATGGGAGCTGTTCGAGATCTTCAACCCGGCGAACGCAACCGTGGCCTTCACCGAACTCGAATGGGAATGAGCGCCGGGCTTCAGCTCTCGACGCGCTTCAGCAGCATCTGCGCGATGGCATAGAGGCGTTTTTCCAGAAGCACCGGCGTCTCGCAGACATAGGTCAGGGATTGGCGGCGCTCGTCGTAGATGCGTTCGTCCCAGGCGAGCTGTTCCTCCGCCGCGTCCACCTTGTCGAAGTCCGGCTCCTCTTTCGCCATCTCCGCCTCCATCACGTTGCGCGCGGCATCGATGCGTTCGGCAAGGTCGATCTGGGACAGCGAGTATTCCTCGATCCCCGTCATGATCTCGGCCCGCGTGCGCGACATGATGTCGAAGACTTCCTGAAAGACGTGGCCCATCAGCGCGGGATCACGCCCGTGCTCCGCCGCGAAGGTATCGAGCGCCGGTTCAACCTCAGGTAGGTCCAGGCGCCGCAGCGTAAGTTGCCCGACGAGGCTGCGGATATCGGCGCGCGTCGCCTCGTCCATCGCCGGCTCGGTCTCTGGCAGCGGCTGGGGCCACATCAGTCCCGGTGATAGCCCTTCGACCTTGGCCTGCTGGCAGGGCCAGGTCGGATCGGAAAAATCGGCAGCCGAAACGTGCCCGGCGAGACCGAGCACCAGTGCCGTGGCGGCGAACGCGCGTGGTGTCATGCCATCCTCCCTCTGCGTCCACACTATCCGGCGCGCGGCCCATGTCCACGCATCACGGGTACCCACCTTGGTCTGCATTGTTCGGCGCTCGCGGCCACGCTTAAGTTTTTTCCATGAGATGCCGAAGCGGCACGGACAACCGGGAGGTGACTGCATGAAGACGCGCGCGGCGGTTGCGATGGAGGCGGGAAAGCCGCTGGAGATCATGGAGGTGAACCTCGAAGGTCCGAAGGCGGGCGAGGTCCTGATCGAGGTCAAGGCGACCGGCATCTGTCACACCGACGAGTTCACCCGGTCGGGCGCGGATCCCGAGGGGCTCTTCCCCTCGATCCTCGGCCACGAGGGCGCGGGCATCGTGCTCGAGGTCGGCGAGGGCGTGAAGAGCGTCGTGCCCGGCGACCACGTGATCCCGCTCTACACCCCCGAATGCCGCGAATGCGAATATTGCCTCTCGGGCAAGACCAATCTCTGCCAGGCGATCCGCGGCACGCAGGGCAAGGGCGTGATGCCCGACGGCACCTCGCGCTTCAGCCTCGACGACGGCACGGTCCTGCATCACTACATGGGCTGTTCCACCTTTGCCAATCACACGGTTCTGCCCGAGATTGCGCTGGCAAA
>NZ_JALZ01000011.1 GCF_000521785.1 Roseivivax halodurans JCM 10272 | reverse complement strand
TCGAGTACGAGCGGGCGGGTTTCGCCCAGAAGCGTCAGCTCGCCCTCGACGGTGCCGGTACTCTCGCCCGAGGGCTCGCCACTATCCGCGACGAAGATCATCTGGGGGTGAGCCTCCACATCGAGGAAGTCATCGGATCTCACGTGCTGATCGCGGGCATCGTTCATGGTCTCGAGGCTGCTTGTCGCAACCGTTACCTCGACGTCGCTCAGCTCCTGCGTCTCCATGTCGTAGACGAAACCGCCTTCGACCTCTGCGAAGAGCCCAAGTGTCGCCGCGTAGCCGACGTGCTGCACTGTGAAGGCGACGGTCGTGTGCTCCGGATCGAGCTCGTAGCGCTCGGGTTCCGCAGTCGCAAATGCGGGCAAAGAGACGAGACCGAGGATAAATAAAGGTCCGCGCATGAAGAAACCTCCGGTGTTGGATCTGACCGGGAGAGATAAATTTATCCGTGCCGATGTCGCGAAACAGATTCGTGTGTGCGCCGTAGCGTGCTAGGAGGCGAGCTCCTTGCTGGAGGCAATCTCGGAAAGAGCCTGGGTCAAACGGTCGACCTGCTCGACCGTGTTGTAATGCACCATGGACACGCGGACGACGCCGTCGTCGTGGCTCTCGCCAAGCTCTTCGATCAGCCGGCGCGAGTGGAAGTCTCCGAACCGGATCGCGATGCCGTGATCGTCCATCGCCCGCGCGATCTCGCCCGAGTTCCGGCCTTCGAAGCGGAAGGCGATCGTCGGCACGCGCGTGTTGCCCGGATTGTCCGGGCGGCCGATCACGTAGGCGTCGTTGCGCGCGTTGAGCCAGGCGAGCGTTCGGTCCGTCAGCGCGCGTTCCTGTTCGGCGATGGCACCGAACCCCGCGACCAGCTTCTCGCGCTCGGATCCCGTCGCGCCCGCCTGCTGTCCAAGCTCGGCGAGATAGGCGACCACCCCCTCGGTGCTGAACGCGAGCTCGTAATTGGCGTTGCCCGGCTCCAGCTTCCCGGGGACTTTGTCCTTGCCGTAAAAGTAATGGTAGAGGCCGTCGAGCTCTGCGAGGTGCTCATATTTGCCGTACATGATCGCGACGTGCGGCCCGTAGCACTTGTAGAGGCTGAAGATGTAGTAATCGACGTCCCAGTCCTGCACGTCGATGGCGCGATGCGGGGCGTAGGCGACACCGTCGACGCAGATCCGCGCGCCGTGCTCGTGGACGAACCGAGCGTAGTCCTTGATCGGATTGATCTGCCCGAGGATGTTCGAGACGTGGTGCACGCAGACCAGCTTCGTGCGCTCGGTCATCAGCGGTTCGAGATCCTCGAGCCTCAGCGACATGCTCTCTTGGTCGAACGGCCAGACCTTAATGACGATGCCGAATTCCTCGAGCCGCCGCCACGGGCCGATGTTCGACTCATGATCAGCATGGGTGACGACGATCTCGTCCCCTGGGGAAAGCTGCCCGCGCATCGTCGTGGCGAACGTCTGCATCAGCACCGTGGTGTTCGGGCCGAAGACGATCTCTTCCAGCCGCCTCGCGTTCACCAGAGTCTGCCCGGCCTTGCGCCCGCGCAGGAGCGCCTCGGCGGCGGCCTGCGAGACCTCGTAGCTGCCGCCGATCTGGACGTCGCGCGTCGTCAGGAACTCTACGATCCGGTCGATGGCCCCCTGCAGGGTCTGCGAGCCGCCGGCATTGTCGAAGAAGACCCACTTCTTCCCGAGCGCCGGAAACTGCGAGGTCACGAAATCCATGTTGAGCGGGGTGTGTGTCTGAGCCATAGCTGCGTCTTCTCGTCCTGTCAGTGGTGGAGCACGGCCTTGAGGAAGTTCTGCGTCCGCGCTTCCTTTGGGTTTGCGAATATCTCGTCCGGCGGTCCCGCCTCGATGACCTCGCCGCTGTCCATGAATATCACCCGGTCGGCGACCTGGCGGGCAAAGCCCATCTCGTGCGTGACGACGATCATCGTGACGCCCGTGCCGGCGAGGTCCTTCATGACGTCCAGCACCTCGCCGACCATCTCGGGGTCGAGCGCCGAGGTCGGCTCGTCGAAAAGCATGACCTGCGGCTCCATGGCGAGCGCGCGGGCGATGGCAACGCGCTGCTGCTGCCCGCCGGAGAGGCCCGACGGATACTTGTCCGCCTGCTCGCGTATGCCCACCCGTGCGAGCAGCATCTCGGCCTGCCTGTAGGCGTCTGCGCGTGAGGTGCCGCGGACGCGGCGCGGCGCGAGCATGACGTTCTCCCGCACGGTGAGGTGGGGAAAGAGGTTGAACGCCTGGAACACCATCCCGACTTCGGCGCGCACCTTGGCGAGGCTGCGGCCGGGGATCACCGGAATGTCGTCGACGCGGATCTCGCTCTCGTCAGAGAATGGCTCGAGCCGGTTGATGCAGCGGATGAGGGTCGACTTGCCCGAGCCCGAGGGTCCGATCACGCAAACCACCTCGCCACGGCCGATATCGAGGTCGATGCCCCGCAGGGCCTCGAAAGTACCGAATGACTTCCGCAAGTTCCGGATGCTGACATATCCGCTCATCACGCGTTCCCCCGGTTGAAGCGCCGTTCGAGCCGCGTCACCAGAAGGACCGCCGGAAGCAGGAAGGCGAGGTAGATCGCCGCCGCCCCGATCAGCGGCGAGGGGTTCGCCGCGAGCGCCTGTGCCTGCGTCGCCTGCTTGAGCAAGTCGGGCATGGCGACGACCGAGGCCAGCGCGGTGTCCTTCACCACGTTGATGCTGTTGTTCGTCAGCGGCGGGATCACCATCCGGATCGATTGCGGAAGGATCACGTCCAACATCGTCTGCCGATGGCTGAGACCGAGCGCGGCGGAGGCTTCGAACTGGCCCTTCGGGATCGCCTCGATCCCGGCGCGGAAGATCTCGGCCGTGTAGGCGCCCGACACCAGCGTCAGCGCGGTCATTGCGGAGGCGAAGGGCGACAGCCGGATGCCCACGAAGGGCAGGGCGTAGTAGACGATGATCAGCAGCACGAGCAGCGGGATCGACCTGAACACGTCGATATAGATCCGCGCCAGGACCCGGACGACGGCGGGGCTGTAGAGCCGGATCATGCAAAGGACGAGTCCGAGGATCAGGCCCGCGATGATGCTCGACACACCAAGCTGGAGCGTCAGCCACAGGCCCTCGATGAGCATCGGGAACGTGCGCACGAGCACGTCCAGGTTGAAGAATGTCTGGAAGAGATCCATGAATTTCCTCGATGTCCCCCGGTCCGGCCGCAACCGGCGGACCGGGGGCGGGGTCGATCAGTTGCCGGGCATCTCGAGAACGGTTGCGGTCGACGTGCCTTCGTCGGGCATCCCGCCAAACCACTTCTGGTGAAGTTCGGCGACGGTGCCGTCTTCCTTGAGTTCGGTGATGACGTCGTTGACCTCGGACGCGAGTTCGGAATCCTTTGCGAACATCATCGAATATTGCTCGCCGGTCTCGATGCGCTGCGCGACCTCGATGTTCGGCTTGTCCTTGCTGTAGTAGAGCAGGGCAGGGATGTCCGAGATGTAGCCGTCGATCCGGCCGGCCGCGAGATCGAGCATCGCGGGGTTCAGGCCTTCGTAGCGCCGGATCTCGGAGAACCCGTATTCGTCGGAGTGCTCGGTCGCCCACATGTCCCCGGTGGAGCCGGTGTCGACGCCGACCACCTTGCCGTCCATCTCGTCGAGCGAGGCGGGTCCGCCGGAGGCGACCGTCAGGGACTGGTCGCTGTCGTAATAGGGCTGGGCGAAGGAGACCGATTCAAGCCGTTCAGCCGTGATGGTGATCGACGAGGTCGCGATGTCGATCCGGCCTGACTGGACCGCGGAGAAGAGGCCGTTGAACGGGATGTTCACGATCTCCACCTCTCGGCCGAGCTTCTCGGCGACGGCCTTGACGAGATCCACCTCGAAGCCGACGATCTCGCCGGACTCGTCCTGGAATTCCCACGGCACGTTTCCGACATTGGCGCCCACTGTCAGAGCGTCCTGAGCGGCGGAGGCCCCGGCAAGCGCCATGAGAGCCGATGCAGCTAGGGTGGAGGAGAGGAGGGTTCTTCTGAGCATGTTCGGTTTCCCTGTTGGTATTGGGTTTGGTTATTGACTGGCCAAACCGGTCAGACCAGTCTGACCGCACTCAAGCACGGCATCGATCATGACGCAAGAATTCTCCGCCCGGATATTCGCCTTGGCCCGATCCCATGACCTCGCGTAGAGACGGCCCCATGTCGCCCTATCCCGACGAAAAGCAGCCAGTCACGCTTGTCGCCTCGCAGCGGCTGCAGGACATGATCCGTTCAGGCGCGTTCCCGCAGGACAGCAAGTTGCCCTCGCAGCGCGTGCTGGCCGAGCAACTGGGTGTTTCGCGGGCGTCGCTGCGCGAGGCGCTCTTGACGCTCGAGACGCTCGGGCTTGTCCGGACGCTGCCGGCGCGCGGCACGTTCGTGACCGGCAAGAACACGCGTCCCGAGGCGAGCCAGTGGCGTCACGAAAGCACATACTCGATGCAGGAGGTCTTTCAGACCCGGATCATGATCGAGGGAGAGATCTGCCGGCTGGCGGCCCCGACCGTAACGGACGGTGCGCTGGCCCGGATCGGAAAGGCGGCCGAGGTTTTCGAAAGCGCATGGAGCTCCGGAGACCTCGTTGGACATGTCGAGGCGGACCTCGAATTCCACCAGCTGATCGCACAGGCCTGCCCGAACGCGCTCTTGCAAGAGATGTACCGGTCGGTGCATGCGCTGATCACCGAAAGCCAGCGGGTGCCGATCCCGATTACCGCCGTGGTGAGGATGCAGGATTCGATCGCGGAACATCGCGCCATCCTCGAAGGCCTCCGTCTCCGGGATCCGTCGGCCGCCAGAGCCGCGATGGAGCGGCACATCCGGAACACGTCCCGATGCGCGGGGATCGCCGCGTCGTGAGAGGTCGGAGCATCGAGACCTGAGAGCTTCGCATCGACGACCCTGGCTCCAAGGCGGAGGGTGAAGGCGAGTGCCACGCCCGCAAGCATGGTGGCGCGAATTGCCGCCTGTGGCGCACGATCCATATCAGTGTCGACGAGCAGGCGTTGGAAATCCGGGCCATTGGACCCACCGGGAGCCGGGTCGGCGATGCGCCGATGCCTCCCGAGCTGCTGAATCAGATCCCGGCTGACGCCGAGATCGGATCGGTCACCGCGGCGCCTATGCCGTTATACCGCCCCGCAAGAACGAAAAGGCGTGGAAGCCTTCGATCGCGGGCGCGATCGCCCGGAACGGCGCCCTTCGCGTCGCGAAATATCTTGGCCGCACCATCTGGCGACCATGGAGCGGATACCACCGCCGAAGCCGCGCCGAGACGAAGATGCATTGTGTGAATCTACTGGGGAAAGCCTCATGGTGCGCGACTTCGATCGCCAAGTCCGTGCCGTGGTTTTGAACGGCTACACCGCGCTCGGAATACCTGCCATCGAACCCATGGGATAAATGCGTCCGGGGAAACGGGAAGTGCAGCCTTCATCCTTTTTTGCACAACAAAGCCCCTGTGAGAGAGAAAGCGAAAACGGGTTCTCGCATAATGGCCACATGTACGATGACATAGGATGTTGCCCGGCTGCCTTGTCGCAAGTAATTGGGCCTGAGTTGCCTGCGAATTAAAGGGCAGTTATATATCTCGGTCCTGCGAGTCCGGGGTTGGGGCAGTGTTGTCTTTGCAAGTACATTCCTAAAAAAGCATATGTCAAGCCGCGGACATGTCCAAAGCTTTCGGAGTTATCGACTCAGCGATGTGGGGTAGAGTGATTACATCGATTGCCAAAATAAGAAGGACACAAGATTTCCCTTCGCCTCATTGCAGGTAGGTTATTCTCGGTGGCGCTGCAGATTTTTCCCGCTTCGGGCTGCAGCCCGCCAAAATTCATCCTTACGTTCAGGGCAGGCGTTTAGATTTTATAGGACGCCTGCCCCTCGGGCGACCCTCTTTCCTCGCGGAAGAGGAGCGTTATCTGCCGCATGGTGGATGCATCGGGTTAATGTGTGTTTTTTTTGTGCTGGGCCGTCGTGGTCCCTGGGTCGGGTGCAGTTCTTCGGGGCTGCGCCCGCGCCGGTCCCCGCCTGACAGCTGCCTCTGAGCTTCAGACGCTCTGCCAGTGAAAAACCTCGCATCGCCGCGCCGCGGCACTTGACGGTTGCTTTGCGTGGGGTCACCCTCGCCCATAACATATTAGTTTGAGCCAATTTCGAGCGTCCTACGGGACGTGCTCCGAGCTGATGTGTCGAGGGAGAGGAACAGGGACATGAGTTCCCCGCCGGTCAGCCGAGCTGCGCTCATGTCGCGTCGCGGCTTTCTGAAAACTGCGTCCGGAGTCATCGGGCTGAGCGTGCTGGGGCTGCCGGGGCGGGGGCAGGGCGCGGGTGCTGCTGTCTCGACGCCCCTCGGCCCGGTGCCCGGGGTGGCCGTTCAGCGCATTGAGGGGCTTGCCAAGGTCACCGGGCAGAAGATCTATGCCCGTGATTTTCGCGCCCGCGATATGGCGGGCTGGCCGGGTCGCCAGTGGCACGCGCTGTACCTCCGCGCCCGTACGACGAAAGAGGCCTTCCTTGGGCTCGACCTTTCGCACCTGCCATCCGAGGCGGAGCCCGCGAAGGTCATCCTCGGCAGCGATCTCGATCCGAAGCTTTTCGACAAGCCGGTGGAATTCAATCGCGATCTGCATGTGGACCATCTGCTGTCTATCAAGGCCGAAGAGCAGAGCAACACCGCCACCGGCGGCAGCTTCAACCTACCGGACGGTCTGAGCTTCGATCTGCTGGTGATGCCGGGCAGGACCCCGAACTTCCTCGGGCAGGCGGTGGCGCTCTTGCTCTTCGACACCCTCGCGGCCTATCGCGCGGCGCGCCGTTTTCTCGCCGCAGATGACGGCATCGTGCAGCGCTACGGGCCCGGCGAAGGGCCGGACGGCACGCCCCTGCCGGATCAGCCGTTCGATCCGCGCACGCTCTACGTCAAGGATCCGGGGTTCGATTATGCTGGCACCGATTCCGAGACGTATGCCCGCGAGGCGCCGCAGGTGCAGGCGCGCATCCGCCAGGCGCTGGACGAGGCGACCGATCTGATCCGCCAGCCGATCCGCGCCGAAATGCGGGCGATGGATCCGATGTTCATGGAGCCCGAGGCCGGCCTTGCCTGGATCGACCCGGCCAGCAAGGAGATGCAGCTGGTGCTCGGCACCCAGTCCCCCGACGGCGACGTGCGCAACATCGCCAGCATGTTCGGCAGCGAGGCCTCCCCGGTCCCGGACCTCGCCCAGGTGACGCTGCACAGCTGCTATCCGGGCGGCGGCTTCGGCGGGCGCGACAGCTCGCCGTTCTCGCTGATGCTGGCGCTGGCGGTGGCCTTTGCTGGCGGCAACCCGGTGCGGCTCGCCTATGACCGGTTCGAGCAGTTCCGCGTCGGGCTCAAGCGCCACGCCACCACGGCGGACGGCACGCTCTATGCCCATGACGACATGCGGCTCGAGGCGGTGCGGCTCTCGATGGTGTTCGACGGCGGCGGGCGGCGCAACCTGTCGCCCTACGTCGCCTCGCTCGGGGCGCTCTGCGCGGGCGGCAGCTACCGCCTCCCGGTGGCCGACATCCACGCCGAGGCGCGTCACACGGAAAATATCTCGGGCGGTTCTCAGCGCGGCTTCGGCGGTCCGCAGGCTTATTTCGCCATCGAGACCGCGCTCGACGATCTTGCCGCGGCTGAGGGCTGGGACCAGATGGCGCTGCGCCGGGCCAACCTGATCGCGGAGGGCGACACAACCGTGACCGGCGGCCCCATCGAGCAGAGCCTGAACCTGCCCGAGATGCTGGACACCGCCGAAGCCCACCCGCTCTGGGCCGAGCGCGCCGAGATCCGGGCCGCGCACGAAGCCGAGGGCCGGACCTACGGCACCGGGCTCGCCATGTCGCTTCAGGCCTACGGCACCTCGGGCGACGGCATGGTCGCGGCGGTGCATCTGGGGCGCGACGGCACGCTGACCGTGCAGTCCGATGCGGTGGACATGGGCAACGGTTCGGCCACCACGCTAGGGGTGACCATCGGACCGATCCTCGGGGCCAATGCCACGCGCGTCGATATGGGCGGTTACACGCTCTTTGCGGAGACCGGGCTGAGCGATGACAGCGCGAGCCCGGACCGCTGGGATGATCCGATGTGGACCCAGAAGGGCACCGGCTCGTCCTCGGCCTGCCTGACCGCGCTGCATCAGGTCAACACCGTGCAACAGACGGCGCAGGCGCTGTTGCGGGGCTCGCTGCTGGTCGCGGCGGCACAGCTCTGGGGTGTGGGGCCGCTTTCGGCAGAGGACGTGATCTGGGAGGCAGGCGCGCTGCGCCCCGTCGGCGCGGGCAGCGCACCGCTGACGCTGGCGGCACTGGCAAAGGCGGTGCACGAGATGGGCCTGCCGACCGGGGCCCTCGGCCACGCCTATTTCCAGAATTCCTGGGTCGAGGCCGATTTCGACACCCCCGGCGGCGCGTTGCGGCTGCAGCTGGACGGGCTGGCCTATTATCACGGAGCCAAGACCGCGCCGCAGCCGATCCCGCGGCGCAACGGCAGCTATCCCACGCCCGAGACCGCGCGCTATTCGCGCTATGTCTGGGCGCCTTGCGTCAACGTGGTCGGCCTGACGCTCGACCGGGCGAGCGGACATGTGCAGGTGGAGAACGTGCTGAGCGTGCTCAATGCCGGGCATATCCACGTCCCGCAGATGGTCTCGGGTCAGAGCCAGGGCGGCGTCGCGATGGCGATCGGCTACACCCTGCTCGAGGACATGCCGCCGGGCATGGAGGGGCCTGCCGACGGGCGCTGGAACCTCGATCGCTACCACGTGGCGCGCGCAGGCGACGTGCCCCCGGGCGATCGCTACGCGCCGGGCGCACGGGCGCAGGAGCTGATCACGGTGCCCCAGCCGCCGGGAAGCCCCCGGGTCGGACGCGGCATCGCCGAGGCGGTGATGTGCTCGATCCCGCCCGCGATCTCGAACGCCCTGCGCGATGCCACCGGCATCCGCTTCGCCTCGCTGCCGATCACGCCGGACAAGATCCTCGGGGGGCTTGCGAAATGACCATCCGCTTCACCGTCAACGGCATGGGCTACGAGTTGCCCCAATCCCGCGGCCACGAGACGCTGCTCGATTTCCTGCATGACGAGCTGAACCTGACCGGCACCAAGCTCTGCTGCGGCATCGGCGTGTGTCGCGCCTGCACTGTGCAGGTGGTGAAGCCGCCGAGCCCGGCCGCGACGCCTGTGATCAGCTGCTCCACCGCGCTTTCGACGCTCGACGGAACGCGGGTCTCGACCATTGAGAGCGTCGCCCGCGACGGCAGGCCCGATCCGGTGCAGCAGGCCTTTCTCGACCAGTTCGCCTTTCAGTGCGGCTATTGCGCGCCGGGATTTGTCATGGCGGCGCGGATGTTCCTGAGCGATCTGCAGGCGCGGCCGGTCCCGCCTCAAGAGCTCGAGGCCGCGATGATGGAGGCCATCGGCAGCCATATCTGCCGCTGCACCGGCTACGTGCGCTATTTCGAGGCGCTGCGCTCGCTGGCCGAAGCTGTCAATGCGGGGGAGGCGATCGAGCTATGAGACCCGTCGCGTTAGCCATCGCCCTGGCGCTGGCCGTCCTCGCGCCGCCGGCAAGCGCCCAGTCCCCGCACGAGGTCTATGGCGCCGCCTGCGCCGCCGCCATTGCGCCGATCCCGGGTTTCGACTGCGCCGACGGCGTGACCATCCCGATCACCATCGACGGCATGGAGATCACCGACCGCGCGCCCGAGACCTGCGACCGGCCGGGGCTGCTCGACAACGGGCCGGGCTCGGACGGGCAATGCGTGCCGTTCTCCCGCATCCTGAACCTCTCGACGGAGACGGCGCAGGTTTCGGTCATGTGCCGCCAGAAGCGCCTGCGCAGTGCCGACAGCCCGGAGTTCGACGAGATCGACGTGATCGCGCACAACCCCGCCACCGGCGCGACCTGCTGGTTCCAGGCCGTGAACACCAAGGCGGCGCCGGTCCTCGGCGCGGCGGTCCCGTCTCCGACGGGTCCGGATGGCGAGGGCTTCTGGGAGCCGCCCGAAACCGTCGTTGCGGAAGAGTGCGGCAGCTGCCACGACAACGATCCGTTCATGTATTCACCCTTCGTGGGACAGGTCTGGGACCACGTGCCGACGAACCCGCTCGGGCCCTACGCGCATGTGGATGCGGGCTTCGGCTTTGCCGGCTGGCCGACCCACGAAATGCAGCCGCGCGACAACACCTGCCTCGGCTGCCACCGGATCGGTACCGGGTTTCTGGCCCCGCCGGCCGCTTCCGCGGGGAAACCCGGCTCCTGCGGCCAGCTCGCTTCCTGGATGACCGGCGCGCCGGCCCCGGGGGGCGATGAGGCTGCGAAGAGCTATCCGCTCAGCCATGCCATGCCGCCCTATTTCGGGCTTTCGGAAGAGGCATGGGAAGAGGTCTACGGCGCCTCCGTCGCGGCGGTTCGGTCCTGTTGCGCCGATTCGACAAAGCCGTTCTGCAATATTCGCGAGATCCGCTCGTACCTGGAGGAGGGATCTGTTCCATGAAGAATGCAGTGGCCTTTCCACACTTGCTGAAAGCGCGGATCCTCTCGGACCTCCCCGGGGAGGACAAGGCGGCGTTCCTGAACCGGTGCGAAAAGCGGACCTTCGAATGTCCCGAGGTGCTGCTGGAACAGGGCATGGTGTCGCCGGGGCTGTTCATGGTGGCGCATGGGCGCGTCGACGTGGTGCTGATCGGGGAACGCGGAGAGCAGACGCTGCTGGCACATGTCGGACCGGGTGAGACTGTGGGCGAGATCGAGTGCATCTCGGACCAGACCTGCATCGCGCGGTGCCGCAGTCAGCCGCTCGCGACGCTGCTGTTCTGCCCCACTGCGGTGGTTTACGAGTTCCTGCGCGCGCCGGTCTTCATCCGCAATGTCGCCTCGGTGTTCCGCGGCCGGTTGGCGCATGACAACGCGGTCAAGGCGCTGGATCAGCACGGCTCGCTCGAGCAGAGGCTTTTCCTGCGCCTGCGCACCATTTGCGACGGACGGGACCGGGTCCGTGCCAATCAAAGGGAACTGGCCGAAATCCTCGGTTGCTCGCGCCAGAGCGTGAACAAGGCTCTGGGGCGCCTGCGGTCGGAGGGGATCATCGACGTTTCCAAGGGACAGGTCGTCATTCTCGAACCAAACCCGTCACTCGACGATCTGGGGTCCGACTTTCGCAATGACGCGGTGCGCAAGAGCGGCTGACACCGGAGCGGCTCGCGGGCGCGGCGCGCCTGACAGATGTCGGGACCGAGAGGGCCGACCGTTCAGGGGGGCCTGCTCAACCGTTAATTGTAGTCCGGAATTGGGTCACGTCGAGCCCACGCGGGAGCGGTTCATATTCGACCGGGCGAATGTTCGAATGGGGCACCGGGCGCTGCTTGGCCGCTATTTGCATTAACCGGAACCTGATCTCTTTGGGCATGCTCAGGGCGGCAGAACGACTTTGCCCATTGCTGATAAGCGCTCCATCGGGTTGCAGGCCGAGGGCAAGCGGGTTCTCGTGACGAAGCCGACCTATGCCGGGCGGGTCTTCGAAGGCCGGGTCACCGCCTTCGTCGGCCCCTCGACAGCGTGACGCGCAGCGCCACCGTGGAGGCGGAGATCGACAAGGCCGATGGACTGCTTCTGTCGGGCATGACCTACACCATCCGCATGAGCGAGAAGACTGCGCCCCTTCCGATCGTGCCCGCCACGGCGATCACGTGGGACCGCTCCGGCGCGGGCATCTGAGTGGCCGAGAACGGCGCCGCCGGGCGCCTGGCCGTTGCCAACCGCTACCGCGACGGCGATCAGGTCTGGATCGAAACCGACGCGCGCCCCGGCGTGCAAGTCGTGACCGAGGGCGCATCGAAGCTGCGCGAGGGATCTCAGGTCGCGGCAGCCTCCAGCGAGGGGCCGGGCGCATCAGTTTCGAGAAAGGTGCGCACAAGGCCGGTTTCGCCGGCACCTTCGTGGCAACGCTGATCCTCGGGATCGCCTTGAACTTTCTCAACATCATCGCCGGGCTCGCGGCGCTGACCAGCGTCGATATCCGCGAGATGCCTGACGTGGACCAGCTGGTCCTGTTGGTTCGCCGTGATTGTTCGAACAGGTTGGCCCGCCGCCGGGACCATCCACACTGCCGCGACTTGGAATGCCGACCATCAGCCTTGGCTGCCGCCCTCATGACAAGCCAAGGTCTCGTGCCTTCAGTGCGGCTTCGACGCGGTTTCGCACCTGCAGCTTCTGCAGGATGTTGGTCATGTAGTGCTTGATCGTCTTTTCCTGCAGGTCGAGCGCACGGGCGATTTCCTTGTTGCTCTGGCCCTGGGCGACATGGCGCAGGATTTCCGCCTCGCGATCCGTCAGTTCCTCGACCTCGGGCAAAGTGGCGCCACGCCGGTCTTGAAGCGCCGCGAGAACGCGGCCGGCAAGCGCAGGCGGGACGTAGGATGCGCCTCCGGCCACGCTCTGCAGGATGCCGGTCAGTTCGTCCTCGCCGACGCCCTTGAGCGCATAGCCCCGGGCGCCCACCTTCAGGGCGGTCAGCAGGTCGTCGTCGGCCTCGGACGCGGTCAGCATCACGATGGCGACGGCTGGAAAGCGCCGCGCGATCTCCGACGCGGCGGTGAGGCCCGATCCCGGCATGGAGATGTCGAGCAGGACGATTTCGGGCATGTGCGCCTCGACGGCGGCGACGGCCTCCTCGGCAGTGCCCGCCTGCGCGACGACGGTGAAGCCGCCGTGTTCCTGCAGGGTCAGGACGACACCGCCGCGAAAGAGCGGGTGGTCGTCGGCAACGACGATGTGGATCCTTGCAGTCACCGGGGCGCGTCCATGTGCAGGGTCATGGTGAGCCTCGTGCCGCCCGTGGGCGAGCTTTCGATGGCGAAGCTGCCCCCGATGCTTTCGACCCGCTCCCGCAGCCCCGGAAGGCCGAGGCCGGCGGGCGCCCGGCTGGCGGTGTCGAAACCGGGGCCGTCGTCCTGCACCTCGATCACGGCCCCACCCGCCTCTGTGCCTGCCGCGACCCGGACCCGCGCGCCCGGCGCGTGGCGGAAGGCGTTCATCAGCCCCTCCTGCACGACGCGGTAGATGCAGATCAGGAAGGGATGCGGCGCGGGCACTACCATCAGGGGACCGGGGCGGAACGCGCGGTCGACAGCAACGCCGGTCCGCCGCTCGTGGGCCCGGATGGCGATCTCGAGCGTGTCCGCCACGGATAGCCCGTCGAGTTCCGGCAGTGTCAGCCCGCTGCAAAGGTCGCGCACGTCTCTCAGGGCCTCGCCGAGGCAGTCGCGCAGCATCTGCGCCTCGGGATCGCCCGGGGCGACGCCGGCACGGCGCATCAGGGCGTCGAGCCGGAGGGAGGCCAGCGCCAGCGCTTGTGCCGGACCGTCGTGCAACTCGGCGCTGACCCGGCGCATGTACCGCTCGTTGGTCTCGCTCACACGTTGCGAAGCGCCCTCGACCCGCGTCCGAAGCGCCTCGTTCTGGGCTGAGATGCGCGCGAGTTCCGACAGCTGCGCGGTGAGCCGGCGGGTCTGGTCCTCAATCGTACGGCTGCCGGAGCGGACGATGCCGAACAGCGCAAGGAAGGTCATGCCGGTCACCAGCGCCACGACGGTCCAGGCGCGGGTATGAGCGGCCCGCAGGTCCGCCTCGAGTTCGGTCGCATCGAGGTAGAATTCCGCCACGGCGATGATCTGGCCGGTGAGGATGGAGTGGATCGGGTTGTAGACCTCGAGCAGCGGTACCCCGGACTGGCGTTCGCGCAGGCTTTCGGCGCCTTCGAGCTCGTCGAAGGACGCATTGAGCTCGCCCCGCCAGGCCTCCATCAGCTCTTCGCTCGGCGGGAAGGTCTTGCCGATCATGTCCTCGTCGCTGCTGAAGGCGAGCAAGCCGTTCGGCCGCCATATTTTCACGGAGACCACGCGCTCCGACAGCGGCGGCTGTTTCAGGAGAGTGTCCATGCGCGCGACGGTCTCGGGCGAGAGCCGTTCCGAACCGGCAAGTTCCTGCGACATCGGTGCGATGAAGCTCTCCATGTAGACGGCGCTGGAGATGGCGGAATTGCGGACGACGCTGGTCTCGATGCTCGTGCTGACGAGGGAGCCGATCACGGCCATGCCGAGAAGCGTGACAAAGCTGCCCGCCATCGCGAAACGGTGATGAAGCGGCCGTGCCGCCAACCACCGCGCGAGCGACGGGGCGGTGTTGGCACTGCGCGCCGGGGCGAAATCCTGCTCTGTCGTCGCCACGTCCGTCATCCCGATGTCACCCTGCCACAAGGCGGTGGAGCGCGTTCGAAATCAAGCCTCATCGGACCAAGGTCGGAAGCTTTTCCGGCGCTTGGTCGGACGATGCGCGTCCGCAGGTCCGGCGTCAGGCGGCAGGGGTCCGGACCCGGTCGCCTTGGCCGAAGCGGCTGTGCCAGATGGGTCCAGCCCTGGCAAACGAGCCTCGGCCCAACGGAGGACCACCCCATGACCATCAATCTTCGAACCGGCTTCAGTGCCGCAATCCTGACCGCCTTCACGCTGGCTCTTGCCCCTGACGCCGCCCTCGCAGCGCCGCACCCCGCGCTGCCCGGCTTCGAGCTGCCCGCGGGGGGCGATGCCCAGATCGTCAAGGTCCGCCGCGGCCGCGGCGCCGATGACGGCCCAAGCCATGACGTGAACGATGACAAGGGCGGCCGGAAAGGCGGAAAGGGCCGTGGACGCGACGACGGACCCGGTGACGACAAGGGCGGTCGCAAGGGCGGCAAGGGCCGTGGCACAGACGACGCGCATGGCGACGACAAGGGCGGCCGCAAGGGTGGAAAGGGCCGCGGACGCGACGATGGCCCGAACCACACCTGACCACCCTCTCCGGCCCCGTCCTCAGCACATCAGGGATGGGGGCCGATTGCCGATACCGCGGCCCACTCCCACGACAGGGACACGCGGCCCGCGGGGGCCGAACACCCCACGGCGTCGGGACATGACCCAGGACCGGACAGAGGCTCGCCACGAGGAACGGCCAGCCTCAAGTCGCGGACTGCGTGCCAATCAGGTGGACCTGGGGAAAGGCGGGCGCAGTCCATGGTTTCGAACCGGATGGGGGCGCTGCCTGCTGTCGTGGGCCTGAGCGCGTCCGTGTCCTTCCAGCTGTTTTCACAAGCGACTGACAAGCTGGAGATGTTATCTCGGCCGCGCGGCTGTCCAAAGCGAAGCGGTGCCGAGCGCCGCCGTCCTCAATCGAGTACGACGATGCCGGTGTGCTTCTGCTTGTGCTCCGGCTCCACGTGGATGGTGATACGGGCGCCCTCGATCGCCTTGCGCAACGCGGCCTCCACGCGGTCGCAGATCTCGTGCGCGTCGAAGACCGTCGTCTCCCCCGGGACCACGAGATGGAAGTCGATGAAGGTCACCTGACCCGCGTGGCGGGTTCGCAGGTCGTGCGCCTCGACCGCGCCGCCCGCTTCGGTCGAGATGACATCACGAACCGTGTCGAGCGTTTCTTGCGGGACGGCCTCGTCCATCAGGCCGCTCAGCGACTCGCGCACCACCTTGGAGCCTGACCAGAGGATGTTGAGTGCGACGAGGGCCGCCATCAGCGGGTCGAGCACCCACCAGCCGGTGATGATGGCGAGAAGCACACCGAGCGCCACGCCGGCCGAGGTCACGACATCGGTGAAGAGATGCCTTCCGTCCGCCACCAGCGCCGGCGACCGGGCGCTGCGTCCGCGGTTGATCAGGACCCAGGCCCAGATCGCGTTGATCGCCGTGGCTACGCCGTTGATCAGCAGCCCTTCGATGGGAAGCTCCAGGGCCACCGGGTTCAGGAAGCCATGATAGGCCTCGCGCAGGATCAGCAACGCGGCGACGATGATCATGACGCCCTCGAGCACGGCGCTGAAGAACTCGGCCTTGTGGTGGCCATAGGGATGTGACGCGTCGGCGGGCCGCGCGGCAATTCGGATGGCGATCAGCGCGGCGATCGCGGTCGCGACGTTGACGGTGCTCTCGAGAGCGTCCGAGAACAGGGCGACCGACCCGGTCAACCACCAGGCCAGCATCTTTATGCCCAAGACCAGAGCGCCGACGAAGACGCTGCCGATGGCGAGCCGGATAGTCGTGGACA
The DNA here is from genome assembly GCF_000521785.1 of Roseivivax halodurans JCM 10272. Taxonomy (GTDB): domain Bacteria; phylum Pseudomonadota; class Alphaproteobacteria; order Rhodobacterales; family Rhodobacteraceae; genus Roseivivax; species Roseivivax halodurans. The sequence continues at coordinate 100,814 of NZ_JALZ01000011.1, read as the reverse complement.
TTATGCCTCCCGCGATGAGGGACGGTCAGATGTATCGCTGCGAGACCGGTACAACAAGAGTTGCGCACGGGACAGATCTGGCCAGTGGCGAAATACGAGGTGGCCTTCGTTGGGGAAAACGCTCCACCGGACCGTTTCCCAATCCCGTTCTGGCCGGGGCAGATCGACCACCTGCCCAGATCCGGCCCGCGTATGGCTCGGTTCCTCGACGAACTCGCGCTGTGCTTCATGCCGCCCGAGTTCATTCGGTCAGACAACGTCCCATGTCGGGAAACTCTGGCTGCTCTTCCAGTCACTCGCGCAGGCCCGCGTGGTGATCGAGGCATGGGGGGTCCATTGCCATGCCGCGCGGCTGCGCTCGGATACCTGTTCAAAACGGAGTTTCTGACTTTGACGACCACGCCATTGCCCGAGCCTCTGGCGATCTCCGCGCTGTTGCTCGCCACTGCATGTCGAACGGAAATTTCTGCAGCAACGCGGCCGGTAGTCAGGGGCAAGGTCGATGGATCATTCGCTGCGGAGCTGAACAATGGGTTCTGAATCTTGGGCCGTACCGAGTTGCTCAGCCATGCAGCAACTCACTCCCTGATGAGATCCTCAACGCGGATCGGGAAGCGCCGGATGCGCTTGCCGCTCGCGTGCCAGATCGCGTTGCCGATCGCGCCGACGGTGCCGGTGATGCCGATCTCGCCGACGCCTTTGATCCCGAGTGCGTTCACGTGCGGGTCGTCCTCGTGCACGGAGATCACCTCGAGCCCGTGTACGTCGGCGTTGACCGGAACGTGGTAGCCAGCGAGGTCGGAGTTCACGATGTGGCCGCGCCTCGGGTCGTGCCTTGCCTCCTCGTGCAGGGCGAAGGAGATGCCCCAGATCATGCCGCCGAAAAGCTGGCTCTCGGCGAGGCGGGGGTTGATGATGCGGCCGGCAGCGAAGGCGCCGACGAGGCGCGTCACACGCATCTGGCAGAGGTCCGGATCGATCCTCACTTCGGCAAAAACCGCGCCATGGGCGTTCATCGCGTATTGCTTCGCCATGTCGGGATCACGCGAGGCCGAACCCGACCCTGCGATCTCGGCATTGCCCAAACGGGAGAGGATGTCGGCGAAGGCGTCGCTGCGGCTGTCGTCGCCGTCGATGTAGAGCCGGCCGTCGCGCGCCACGAAGCTCGCGTTGCCTGCGCCGTGGAGGGATGAAGCGGGATCCGCCGCGGCGATCTCGCCGAGCTGACGGACGACATCGCCGCCCGCTGTGTGGAGCGCATTGCCCGCCGTCGCCGTGTGGCCCGAGCCGCCCGCGACGCCCCCGTCGGGAAGTCCGGAATGGCCGGCGCGGAACTCCACCTTGTCGAGTGGCAGGCCGAGACTGTCGGCGGCGATCTGCGCAAGGGATGTCCAGGCGCCCTGACCCATGTCGGCGGCCGAGGTCTCGAAAAGTGCCGTTCCGTCCGCGCGCAGGGCGGCGCGCGCGTCGGCCATGAACATCGGGCAGGGGAAGAAGGCCGTGCCCATGCCCCAGCCGACGAGATGCCCGTGCTCGTCGCGCATCTGCCCGGGCTGGAGCGGCCGCTTTGCCCAGCCGAACCGCTCCGCCCCTTGCGCGTAGCACTCGCGCAGGGCCTTCGAGGAATAGGGCTTGCCGGTGCCCGGTTCTGTTTCCGCGTAGTTCTTCAGCCGGAAGTCGAGCGGGTCCATTCCGAGCGCTTCGGCCATTTCGTCCATGGCACATTCGAGCGCTGCCGATCCCGAAGCCTCGCCCGGTGCGCGCATCGGTCCCGGCGTGCCGACGTCGAGGGCCACTGCCCGATGCGTCGAACGAAGAGCGCCGGCGGCATAGATGCCCTGAGAGGCGTTGGCTGCGGGTTCGATGAAGGTGTCGAAGGTGGAGGTCGCGGATATGCCCTCGTGATCGATCACGGTGAGCTTGCCGTCCGCATCCGCGCCGAGGCGCAGCCTCTGCCGGGTCTGTCCGCGATGCCCGACGGGGCCGAACATCTGCTGCCGTGTGAGCATCATCTTCACCGGCCGGCCGGTCATCCGCGCCGCGAGGATGGCGAGGACGTAAGGCCCGGTCGGGATCGCCTTGGAGCCGAAGCCGCCGCCGAGATAGGGGCTGCGGACGGTGACGTTCTCGGCGGGGATGCCGAAATAGTGCGCGAATCCGGCACAGGACATCGAGAGCGCCTGGCTCGGCATGTCGAGCGTCAGATGATCGCCGTCCCAGGTCGCGACGACCGCGTGGGTCTCCATCGCGTTGTGGTACTGCGGCGCGGTCTCGTAGGTCACGTCGAGCGATGTCGCCGCGCTGCCATGTCCCGCGTCCGGGTCGCCGTGGACTGTGTTCGCGGGCTTGCCGAAGGCGTCGGCCTCGAAGCCGTAGGGCTCGGCATCGTCGATTCCGACGCGGGGCTTTTCGGTCTCGTAGTGCGGGGAGAGGAGGCGCGCTCCTTCTGTCGCGGCCTCCAGCGTTTCGCCCACGACGAGCGCGATCGGCTGCTCGGCATAGCGCACGGTGTCGTCCTGCAGGGCCTCGAAGCGGAACGAGAACATCGTCGGCTTGTCCGAGGGATCGCCCTGAAGCGGCGGACGGTTCTGCGGCGTCAGCACGTGGGTGACGCCGGGATGCGCCTCGGCGGCCGCGGTGTCGAGAGAGGTGACGCGGCCGCGCGCGATGGCGGCGGGTGCGAAGACCGCGTAGAGGAGGCCCTCGGGCGTATTGTCGGCGGCGAAGGTCGCGGTTCCGGTCACCTTAGCGACACCGTCGCGCCGGGTCGCGGGCTGTCCCGAATTGGAACCGAAGCGGATATGGGGATCGAGCGTATCAGGCATGGGCGAGGTCTCCGGCTGTGCTGCCGAACGGAGAAGCGGGCAGGGCGGGCATCTGCGCGGGCGTGCCCGCGGCGGCCATCTCGAGCGCGCGGATCGCGGTCCGTCGCGCAAGGTCGATCTTCCAGGCGTTGTCGCCCGACGGAGTCGCGCCCGCGAGCGCGGCCTCGGCAGCCCGGGCGAAGAGCGCAGCGTCGGGCGTCTGCCCCGCGAGGAGAGCTTCGGCTTCGGTCACGCGCCACGGTGTCGCGGCGACCGCCCCAAGCGCGAGACGCGCCTCCGCGATCCGACCGTTTTCGATCCGCAACGCGGCGGCGGCCGATGTCATGGCGAAGGCGTATGAGGTCCGGTCCCGGACCTTGAGATAGCGGGCGTTTGCGGCGAAGCCCTCGGCCTCCGGCGGCAGGCGCAGCGCCACGATCAACTCGCCGGGCGAAAGCGCGGTCTCGCGCTCGGGCGTATCACCGGGGAGAAGGTGGAACTCCGCCATCGGGATCTCTCGCGCGCCGTCCGGCCCCCGCACCTCGACGATCGCGTCGAGCGCCGCGAGGGGCACGCAGAAATCCGACGGGTTCGTGGCGATGCATATCTCGCTCCATCCGAGCACCGCCTGTCCCGCGCCAGCCTCACGCGCATCGCATCCTGCGCCTGGGTCTCGGCGATTGCAGGCGGCCTGCGGGTCCTGAAAATAGGCGCAGCGGGTGCGCTGCATCAGGTTTCCGCCGACGGTCGCCGCGTTGCGCAACTGCCCGGACGCCCCGGCGAGCAGCGCCTCGGAGACCATCGGAAATCGGCTGGCGATGTCCGCGTCGTTGGCGAGATCCGAGTTGCGGACAAGTGCGCCGATCCGGACGCCGCCTTCCGCAAGCGTCTCGATCTCCGCGAGCCCGGGAAGGCGGGTGATGTCGATGACCTTCACGGGCTGCATCGCACCCGTCTTCATCAGGTCGACGAGATTGGTGCCGCCGCCCAGCCAGGCCGCGCCAGGTTCCCATGCAGCGAGCGCCTCGTCGAGCGAGGTAGGCTGGATGAACTCGAAACGCTTCATGCCGCGTCGTCCTTCTTGATCCCCGCACTGCCGCGCGTTGCCTGGCGGACAGCGAGCGTGATGCCGTGATAGGCGGCGCAGCGGCAGATGTTTCCACTCATGCCCTCCCGGATGCGTTCGAGATCTTCGCCCGCACGGTCTTCGGCGATGAGGCCAACTGCGCTCATGATCTGGCCCGGGGTGCAGTAGCCGCATTGAAAGGCGTCGTTTTCGATGAAGGCTGCCTGCACCGGGTGCAGGTCGTCGCCCGCGGCGAGCCCCTCGATCGTGGTGATTTCGGCGCCGTCGAGCGTCGCGGCGAGGGTCAGGCATGAATTGACGCGGCGGCCGTTCACGAGAACCGTGCAGGCGCCGCACTGGCCACGGTCGCAGCCCTTCTTGGTGCCGGGAAGCGCGAGCCGCTCGCGCAGGAGATCGAGAAGCGTGACGCGCGGATCGTCGAGCGCGACGTCGCGCTTCGCGCCGTTGAGGGTCAGGCTGATGGAGGGTGACATGCGGTCCTCCCGTCCTTTGGCAATGTTGGGATCGGCGGGCACTCGCGCCCGGGCGGAGACGTCTCTACACTCTAGAGCGGGCGCCTCGGGCGTCCCGTGCAGTCAATATACGGAGGGTGCCTCCGGATAGCAAGGATGGAAAGAGCCGCCGTGGAAACCCCGAAGCGCAAGCCGCGCGCCGATGCCCTGAGAAACCGCGAGAATCTGATCGAGGCGGCGAAGGAGGTTCTCGGGAAGGGGGGGCCGGATGCCAGCCTCGAAGCGGTCGCGCGGCGGGCAGGGGTCGGGATCGGTACGCTCTACCGACATTTTCCCGATCGCGAGGCGCTCTTCCATGCAGTGTTCGGCCGCGAGCTCACCCAGCTTGCGGACATGGCGGATCGGCTCGACGGCGGGAGCGACGAGGTCGAGGCCCTGCGGGTATGGCTTCACGCCAACGTGGCCCTCGTCGAGACCAAACGGGGGATGCTGGGAGCGCTGTCGATCGTCCTGACGGAAGAGAGCAAGCAATCCTTCGCGGAACAATCGTCGCGGATTGCGGATGCGCTCAATCGTTTGCTGGCAAGCGGCGTCGCTGAGGGCCGGGTGAGGGAGGGGGTCAGCGCGGAGGACGTGATGCAGACCATGTACGCGCTCTGTTACGCCCGTTCTCCGGGCGAGAGCTGGCGGCGCGATGTCCTCCGGTTGCTCGACATCTTTCTCGACGGTTTGCGCCAGCGGTCAGCGACAGGCCGTTGATTACGACCAGGACGGTCATCAACGATCTCAGGTGTCCCGGAACCGGTATCCGATGCCGGGCTCGGTGAAGATCCAGCCCGGGTCGGCCGCGTTGTCGCCGAGCTTGGCGCGAAGTTGCCGGATGAAGACGCGCAAATACTGGCTATCCTTGGCATGAGCCGGGCCCCAGACGGTCTCGAGCGCCATGCGCTGCGTGACGAGGCGGCCGGCATTCGACGCGAGAAGCCACAACAGGTCGAACTCTTTGGGCGTGAGGGAGAGACGGTGCCCTTCGAGGCGCGCGGAATGTTCCGCGGCATCGAGGGCGAGAGAGCCGATCTCGATCCGTGACACGCTCTCATGCTCGGGCCCTCTGTCCCTGACAATCCCGCGCAGGCGTGCGAGCAGTTCCCGCGTACCGAAGGGCTTCATCACGTAGTCCTGGGCGCCGAGATCGAGGGCTTCGACCTTCTCGCTTTCGTCGGCCCGGACCGAGAGGACGAGGACGGGCACTTCCGACCATTCCCTGATCTCGCGCAGGACATCCTTCCCGTCCCGGTCGGGCAGGCCGAGGTCGAGTATGACGACATCGGGAGAGGCCGTCGCCGCCTTCGCCGCACCCTCGCGTCCGGTGGACGCCTCGGAGACTGAGTGCCCTTCGGCTTCGAGGGCGATGCGGAGAAAACGGCGGATCTGGTTTTCGTCGTCGACGACAAGGATACGGGCCATCAGACCTCCGGATTGGCAAGCGGCAGGCGGAGCACGATGGTCGTGCCGCTGCCGTCTGGGTTCGTGGCCTCCGCGCGGATGCGGCCTCCATGGGCCTCGACGATGCCGCGCGCGATGGCAAGCCCGAGACCGGTCCCGGCACGTTGCGCGTCCCCCGTCGAGACCCGGTAGAACATCTCGAAGACCCGGTGCCGGGCCTCCGCCGGTATCCCCGGTCCCTGATCCGCGATGGCAAGCGCGATCGCCGGGCCGTCCACGCGCGCCCGGAGCCGGATCGCGGTTCCGTCGGGCGCATGCTTCGCCGCATTGTCGAGCACATTGACGAGGACCTGCTCGATCAGGACCGGGTCGACCTCGATCGCGGGCATGTTCTCCGGAATGGTCGTCTCGATCTTGTACCTCGTCAGTTCGCCGCGCAATCGCCGCCGGGCATTGCCGACGATTTCGGACAGATCCGCCGCGATGCGTCGCGGCGTGAGCGCACCGTGACTGAGTCGGGTCATGTCGAGAAGGTTCTGGATGTAGCGGTCGAGACGTTCGCCTTCCTCGCGGATCGTCACCGCCAATTCGTGGCGCATCTCGGGAGTGTAACCGGGCTCCTCGTCTGCCAGAGAGGAGGCGGCGCCAATGATGCTGACGAGCGGCGTGCGGAGGTCGTGACTGACGGAGGACAGAAGCGCCGATCGCAAGCGCTCCGTTTCCGACGACAGCCGCGCGGCCTCCAGCGCATCGACGAGGTCGGTGCGTTCGAACGCAAGGGCGAGCTGGCTCGCGAAAGCCTCCAGCAGGCGGCGATCTTCTGCTGTCATGGGACGGACCTCCCGGGAGCGTAGACCAAGCACGGCGAGGGTTTCCTCGGCGGCGCGTACGGGCAGGAATAGCCATTGGCTCGCGGACAGCGTATCGGTCCCTCGACCGGCCGGGCTCCCTTTCTCGAACGCGTAGCTGCTTGCGGTCCGCTCGCGCATGTCGAGCGGCGCCGCCTCCGGTTCCGAGGCGATCGTCTCGATGCGGGATCCGATGCGACGGAGCACGATGACATCGAGGGCTATTGCCGCGGCGATCTGCTGCGCTCCGGCCCGGGCGACCGCTTCCGAAGTCGGGGCGACCGCGATACTCCGGGCGAACTCATGCAGGATGGTGGTCCGCTCGACGCTGTCGCGGAGGGCAATGGCCCGAGCCCGCAGGCGGGCCGCCAGGTTTCCGGTGACGATCGAGGCGACGAGAAACAGGCCGAGCGTCACCAGTTCCGCCTCTCGCATCACGCGGAACGTGAGACGGGGTTCGGTGAAGATGAAGTTGTACGCAACGAAGCCGATCGCCGAGGCGGCAATCGACGGCCCCAGTCCATAGACCGACGCGACAACGACGACCCCGGTCATGAAGACGAGTGACAGAGCCGTGACGGGAAGCACCGTCTCCAGCGCCATGGCTGCGATGGTGAAGGCAGCCATGATGAGGATAGCGCGCAAATAGGCCGCACCTGTAGCCTGCGGACGCCATCGGGGAAGGCGGCGCCGGCCCGACTCCTCCTTGCGCGGGGGGTCGGCGATCAGCGTGACCTCGAAATCGCGTGCCTGGGCAACCACGGCCCCCGCCACGTCCTCGTGAAAGAGCCTTCTTAAGGTTCGACGGTCCCGGCCTCGGCCGAGAACGATGCGACTGGCGTTGACCCGCCGGGCATGCTCGAGGATCGTCGCCGCGACATTGTCTCCGGCGCGCAGGGTCGAGGTCTCGGCCCCGAGACGTTCGGCGAGCCGGAGTGCCGAAGCGAGGCGGTCGCGTTCCTCCTCGCTCATGCGATCGCTGCGATCCGTGGCGGCATGCATGACGATCCAGCCCACGCGGGCGCGATCCGCCATGCGCTTGCCAGCGCGGACTACCTCGCGTGCGGCGGGGCCGTCGTCGATACAAACGAGTATGCGCTCCTGCACCGGCCACGGACCGCTCGTCGCCGTTGAACGCATGTGACGCATGAGCTGAGCATCCACGCGATCGGCCGCGGCGCGCATCGCAAGCTCGCGCAGGGCGGTGAGATTGCCCTTCGAAAAGAAGTTCTGCACGGCTCGCGCAGCCTGGTCCTGCACGTAGACCTTGCCCTCCCGCAGACGTTTCAGAAGGTCCCCGGGGGGCAGGTCGATCAGCTCGATCTCGTCGGCCTGTTCCAGCACCTTGTCCGGAACCGTCTCGCGCACGCGGACCCCCGAGATGCGCGCCACCCGGTCGTTCATGGTCTCGAGATGCTGGACGTTGAGGGTGGTGTAGACGTCAATCCCGGCGGCCAGCACGTCCTCGACGTCCTGCCAGCGCTTCTCGTGCCGACTGCCGGGCACGTTGGTGTGGGCAAGCTCGTCGATCAGAGCGAGGTCTGGCCGGCGTTCTATCAGAGTCTCGAGATCCATCTCGTGCAGGATACGCTCACGGTAGAAATGCGCGCGCTTCGGCACGACCTCGAGACCGGCGAGCAGGGTCTCGGTCTCGATGCGGCCATGGGTCTCGACCACACCCGCGATCACATCGACGCCTTCGGCCGCCCGTCTCCGGGCGGCCTCCAGCATCGCGTAGGTCTTACCGACCCCCGGGGCGGCACCCAAGAAGATCTTGAGTTTGCCACGACCTTCCCCGGACGCTTCCTCGAGGAGGGCGTCGGGATCGGGTCGCGCCTCTTCGGTCTCGGTCACTCGATGTCTCCCGGGAAGGCGGCGTCGAGCGCGAGATTTGCCTCGAGCACGTTGACATGGGCGGGTCCGAAGATGCCGAGCCAGGGCCTCGTGGTCGCAGCGTCGAGGATCCTCAGAACCTCGTCCCGCGGCGCGCCGCGCGCTTCGGCGACACGCGTCAGCTGGGCGCGGGCGTTCTCTGGCGAAATGTCGGGATCGAGGCCGCTTGCCGAGGCGGTCACCGCGTCCTGCGGCACTTCGGTCCGTCCTGTTTCCCGGCGCCATGCCTCGGCGCGGTCGTCGATCGACGCGAGGAGTTCGGCAGAGGTCGGGCCGAGGTTCGACGCGCCAGCTGCGGAGGCATCGTAGCCGGCGGCGGAGGGTCTTGGGTGAAAGTATCCGGGCGCGGTGAATACCTGGCCGATCAGAGCCGAGCCGATCACGCGTCCCTCACGGTCGATCAGGCTGCCATTGGCCCGCGCGGGCATCGCGACCTGTGCGATCCCGGTGATCGCGAACGGATAGGCAATGCCGGTCAGCAGGATCATGACGGCGAGACTGGCAACGGCGGGACGGATAAAAGCACGCATAACGATCACCTTACGCGAGATTGAGGGCACCGACGACCAGATCGATCGCCTTGATGCCGAGGAACGGGACGACGAGACCGCCGAGGCCGTAGATCAGAAGGTTGTTGCGCAGAAGCACCGAGGCCGAGGCCGGCGCGTAGCGCACGCCGCGCAGGGCCAGTGGAATCAGGGCCACGATCACGAGGGCGTTGAAGATCACCGCGGAGAGGATCGCGCTCTCGGGGCTCGAAAGCCCCATGACGTTGAACGCCGCGAGCCCGGGATAGGCGCCGAGGAAGAGTGCCGGGAGGATCGCGAAGTATTTCGCGGCATCGTTGGCGATCGAGAAGGTGGTGAGGGCGCCGCGGCTGATCAGGAGCTGCTTTCCGACCATGACGATCTCGATGAGCTTGGTGGGATCGCTGTCGAGGTCGATCAGGTTACCGGCCTCCTTGGCCGCGGGCGTGCCCGAGTTCATCGCGACACCCACGTCGGCCTGCGCCAGCGCCGGAGCATCGTTCGATCCGTCGCCGCACATCGCGACCAGACGGCCCTGAGCCTGCTCGTCCCGGATGCGCTCGAGTTTCGCCTCCGGCGTCGCCTCGGCCATGAAGTCGTCGACACCGGCCTCGGCCGCGATCGCCGCCGCGGTGAGGGGGTTGTCCCCGGTGATCATGACCGTGCGCACGCCCATTGCCCGGAGCTCGGCGAAGCGTTCCCGCACGCCGGGTTTGATGATGTCCTTGAGGTGAATGACGCCCAGGATCTCGGAATCCTGGCTTACTAGCAACGGCGTTCCGCCGGAGCGGGCGATGGTCTCCACATTGGCCGCGAGGACCGGATTGGGCTCGCTGCCGGTATGCTTGATGATCGCGTCCGTCGCGCCCTTGCGGATCCTGAAGCCCTTCGCGACATCGACGCCCGAGAGGCGCGTCTGGGCCGAAAAGGCAATATGCTCCTCGATCGCGCTCCGGGGGATGTCGGCGCCGAGTACACGGACCGCCAGATCTACGATCGACTTGCCCTCGGGTGTGTCGTCCGCCTGAGAGGCGAGCCAGGCGGCTTGGGCCAGACGCTTCTCGGTTACCCCTTGGGAGGGGAGAAAGGCATCGGCCATCCGGTTGCCAAAGGTGATGGTGCCGGTCTTGTCGAGCAGGAGGACGTCGACATCTCCTGCCGCTTCGACCGCGCGGCCCGATTTTGCGATGACGTTGGCCTTCACCAGCCGGTCCATGCCGGCGATGCCGATCGCCGAGAGGAGCCCGCCGATCGTCGTCGGTATCAGCGTCACGAACAGCGCCGCGAGGAACACGACCGGGATGGATGTCCCGGAATAAAGGGCGAAGGGCTCTAGCGTCACGACGACGAAGAGGAAGATCAGCGTAAGACCCGTCAGCAGGATCGACAGCGCGATCTCGTTCGGTGTCTTCTGACGCTCGGCGCCCTCCACCAGCGCGATCATCTTGTCGAGGAAGCTCTTGCCGGGTTCCGCCGTGACCTTGAAGACCAGCCAGTCGGAGACGATCGTGGTGCCTCCGGTGACTGCGGATCGGTCACCGCCCGCCTCGCGGATGACGGGGGCGCTCTCGCCGGTGATGGCGCTCTCGTTGACCGAAGCCACGCCGGCTACGGCCTCGCCGTCAGTGGGGATCAGATCACCGGTTTCGACCAGCACGAACTGGCCCTTCCGCAGGTCCGTCGAAGAGACCGTTTCGGCGCTGCCGTGCTCGGCATCGACGGAGGCAAGCCGTTTCACAGGCGTCTCCTGCCCCGTGGCCCGAAGCGAGTCGGCCCGCGCCTTGCCCCGCCCTTCGGCCAGTGCCTCGGCGAAATTGGCGAAGAGCACGGTGATCCAGAGCCACAGGCTGATCTGGATCGCCACGGGCCCTCCGGTGCCCGTGGCAAGGTCGCTTAGAGCGAGAAGCGTGGTCATCGCCGCGACGACCGCGGTCACGAAGATCACCGGATTGCGCAGAAGGAGGCGTGGCGCGAGTTTGGTGACGCTCTGCCGCGCGGCAGTGGCGTAGAGGCCGCGGGGGGCGGCTGTTTCTGTGGGGGACATGTCAGTCGTCCTTGGATGATGGAATTGCCCGGGGGCGAAGGGCCCCTCGGGTCAGCTCAGAAGCGCGTGCCGGCTGCGAGGCTCACCTCTTCGGCGAGCGGGCCGAGGGCCAGCGCGGGGAAGAAGGTGAGGCCGCCGAGGATCACCACGGTCACGATCAGCAGGACCACGAAGAGCGGCCCGTGGGTGGGAAAGGTGCCTGCTGTCGGCGCCGCCGGAACCTTGGCCGCGAGGGCGCCAGCGATGCCGAGCATGGGCACGATGATTGCGTAGCGGCCGAGGAGCATCGCGATGCCCTGGAGCGTGGTGTGGAACGGGTCGGCCGCGCCGAAGCCCGCGAAGGCCGATCCGTTGTTGCCGGTGGCCGATCCGTAGGCGTAGAGAACCTCCGAGAGACCGTGGGGGCCGGCGTCCTGAACCGCAGCGAGCGCCTGTGGCACGACCACCGATATTGCGGCGAAAACGAGGATGCCGAGCGGCATCGAGAGGAAGGCCAGAACGGCCAGGCTCACCTCCTTGGCCTCGATCTTCTTGCCGAGATATTCCGGCGTGCGCCCGACCATCAGCCCGGCGAGGAACACGGCCAGCACGACGTAGAGAAGCATGCCGTAGAGCCCCGCGCCGACGCCCCCGAAGATCACCTCGCCGATCATCATGTTGACGAGGAAGACGAGCCCCGAGAGCGGCATGAAGCTGTCGTGCATGGCGTTGACCGAGCCGTTCGAGGCCGCTGTCGTGGCCGAGCCCCAGAGCGCGGACAAGGTCGCGCCGAAACGCATCTCCTTGCCCTCGAGGTTCGGCCCACCGGTGCCCGCGATCTGCGAGATCATCGGGTTGCCGGCCGCCTCGGACCAGGTGACGACCGCAAGCCCCGCGACGAACATCACCCCCATTGCCGTGAAGATCGCGACGCCCTGACGCCGGTCGCCGACCATGCTCCCGAAGGTGAAGCAGAAGGCCACCGGGATCAGCAGGATGCAGAGGCTTTGAAGCATGTTCGAGAGGACGGTTGGGTTCTCGAACGGATGCGCGGAGTTCACGCCGAAGAAGCCGCCACCGTTGGTGCCAAGCTGCTTGATCGCGATCTGGCTTGCGGCCGGTCCCTGCGCGATCACCTGCTCGGCGCCTTCGAGCGTCGTCGCGGTGATGTAATCCGAGAGGTTCTGCACCACGCCCTGGCCGACGAGGACAAGCGCGACGATCGTCGCGAGTGGCAGGAGCACGTAGAGCACCGAGCGCGTCATGTCCGTCCAGAAATTGCCGAGCCGGCACTCTCCGCGGCAGGCAAAGCCGCGGATCACCGCCGCGGCAACCGCCATGCCGGTCGCGGCCGAGACGAAGTTCTGCACCGTCAGGCCGATCATCTGGCTCAGATACGAGAGTTGAACCTCACCCGAATAGGCTTGCCAATTGGTATTCGTGACAAAGCTGACCGCGGTGTTGAAGGCGAGATCGGGTGCCATGGCTGCGATGCCGGCGGGGTTCAATGGTAGGACGCCTTGAAGACGAAGAACCCCGTAGAGAAAGACGAATCCCGCGGCATTGAACGCGAGCACCGCCAGAGCATAGGTGCGCCATGACTGGCTCTCTTCGGCGCGGACAGACGCGATCCGGTAGATCACGGCCTCGACCGGAGCCAGAACAGGCGTCAGGAATGTGCGCTCACCGCGATGAAGCCGGGCCATGTAGAGGCCGAGCGGGATCGCGACGGCGACGAGCGCCGCGAGGTAGGCAAGAACGGAGAGCAGATCCAAGTTCACGGTGCCACCTCAGAACTTCTGCGGTTGCAGAAGAACCGCGACGAGATAGACGAGCAGGCCCGCCGCCACGGCGAGCCCCAGAATGATATCGAACATGGGGGGTCTCCTCAGAGCCGCGCAATGGCCGGGACGGCGGCCGCGAAGCCGCCGAAGAAGAGAAGGCCAAGGCAGAGATACAAAAGGTCGGTCATCGCACACTCCAGTCTGGTGGATGCGCGATATGTGGGATGGAGACCCGTAAAGCGGCTATGTGGAAGTCAGCCAGGCGGCGTAAGGATCGCGTAAACTCCGCATCCCTTCATCACTGCCACACCCGGAATCTGCTCGCCCGAAAGCGTCTTCAGCCGGGCGCTGGCATCCTCGATTGGCGTCACTCGAGGGGATAAAACGTTGTATTCCATTTACGGAGAGTGTTTGCGAAACGCCGTTCCTCGAGCAAAAGGCACGGCGCTTCGCGCCCACCTCGTGTTTGAGGATCGGGATCGGCAATCTGCCTATGCTGGAGACATCCTTCGGCAGGTCACCTACAGATTTCTGGGACGGCGCGTTACTCCGAGGAGGTCGAAGCCTCGGCGACGACGTCGGGTGCGCTTGTCCACTTGCCGCTCTCGCTTCGATCGAGAACGACGACCTGGGCACCGGTTTCGACCTCTTCGGCAAGGTGAATGACGTCCTGGTTGAACATGCGGATACAGCCGGAGGAGGCGTTGTGGCCGACCGTCCAGGGGCTTGGCGTGCCGTGTATGCGATAGAGGGTGTCGCGGCCGTTGCGGTAGAGGTAGAGCGCCCGCGCCCCGAGCGGATTATCGAGGCCGCCGGGCACGCCGGCGGCGAATTCTTCGTACTTCTCGGGCTCGCGCCTGAGCATGTTCCGGGTGGGGGTCCAGTTCGGCCATTCCCGCGTGAAGGGGACCGTTGCCTTACCCGAGAAGCCGTATCCCGCTTCGCCCACGGCCACGGCGTAACGCATGGCACGGTCGCCTTCCCCCAGGTGGTAGAGCCGTTTGGCACCGGGATCGACGATGATCGTTCCCGCCTTGTAGGGAGCGTAGTAATCGACCTCCTGACGTACCTTCTCTTCGGTCAGGTATTGGGGATCGATCGCCGGGACCGTGCGACCATTGTCCTCGACCGCGGCGTACATGGCCATCCGCTCTGCGCTTGTTCCGCGTCCGCCACCGGGAAAGGGAAACGACGGCCGCTGAGCTGTTGTCATGTCCGACCCTCGTGCTTCTCTCTCATCCGGCCCGGGACCGCCAGCGCACCCCGCCAGAAGGGCGGTGGCGACCAACGGTACAAGTGTCATGCGGAACGGTGTCATACGTGCTGTCCTGTCTTCCTGGTAAGTCTGGCCGGTGCCCGGTCTGGTATCCGGTAAATGGTTGGGCGCATATGCGCAATTGACGCCAACTGGGATCTCGCCGCCATGAGGCGGCTACACTCCCGACAAACCGCCATGCAGATCCCGCGCCGAGGTCCCAGTGAAGCCCGGCTTCGCCGGCTGGGTCGCGTCGCTCCTTATGGACAATCCGCACCGCATCGTGTCGCCTGACCGGGATGCGTAGCGAGAAGGGAGCCTGCACAATGGACGGAGCGGAACTGAGGCAACGAACCGGCGGGCAGGTTCTGGTCGACCAGCTGCTCATCCATGGCGCCGATTGCGCCTATTGCGTGCCCGGCGAGAGCTATCTCGAGGTGCTGGACGCTCTTTACGACGTCCGCGACCGCTTCACGCTCTACAACGCCCGGCACGAGGCCGGTGCCGCGGACATGGCGGAGGCTTACGGAAAGCTGACGGGCCGGCCGGGCATCTGCATGGTCACGCGGGGGCCGGGCGCCTGTCAGGCCGCGGTAGGCGTGCACATCGCCTACCAGGATTCGACGCCGATGATCCTGCTGGTGGGGCAGGTGGGGCGCGACACGATGGATCGCGAGAGCTTTCAGGAGATCGATTACCGCCAGATGTTCGGGCCGGTCGCGAAATGGGCCGCGCAGATCGACGATGCCGCCCGCATTCCGGAATACATGGCCCGTGCCTTTCGCGTCGCGACGTCGGGCAGGCCGGGGCCGGTGGTGCTCGCGCTCCCCGAGGACATGCTGACCGATCGCGTGGCAGTGCCGGATGGGCGGCCCTATGTTCCGACCCAGGCGGAGCTATCGGATGCTCAGGCCGATGCGATCATGGCCGTGCTGGAGGGGGCCGAGCGACCGATGATCCTCGCGGGAGGTCCCGGCTGGACCGACGCAGGGGCGGACGCGCTTCGCCGTTTTGCAGAGGAGAATGAGGTCCCCGTGGCGACCTCGTTCCGGCGACAGGACGTGATCGACAATCGCTCGAAGGTCTATGTCGGCGATTTCGGCACCGGTGTCGCGCCGAGCCTCATCCGGCGCATCGGTGAGGCGGATGTGCTGCTCGTGCTCGGTCCGCGCCTCGGCGAGATCACCACCAAGACCTATTCGACGCTGTCGGTCCCGACGCCGGAGCAAAGACTGATCCATGTCCATTGCGATCCGGACGAGATCGGTCGGGTCTACGCGCCCGAGCTCGGTATCGCGGCAAACGCGTCGCAGGCGGCCGAAAAGCTGGCAGGCCGCCGCACCAAGGGGGCGCCCGACTGGCTTGCCGCTCTCCGTGACGAGTACCTCTCCGACAGCGAACCGCCGCCGCACGACTTCCCTCTCGACATGGGAGCGGCGATCGCGGAGGTGAGGGACCTCTTGCCCCCAGATTGCATCGTGACGCTCGATGCGGGTAACCATACGGGATGGGCGCATCGTTTCCTGCGCTTTGGACGCCCCGGGCGGCAGATCGGATCGACCTGCGGTTCGATGGGCTACGCGGTGCCGGCCGCGGTCGCCGCATCGCTCCGCGATCCGGCGAGGCAGGTCGTCGCGTTCGTGGGAGACGGCGGTTTCATGATGAGCGGAGCGGAACTGGCGACTGCGGTCCAACATGGCGGTCGGCCAATCGTCCTCCTCTTCAACAACGCCACATACGGGACGATCCGGATGCACCAGGAGCGTGAACACCCCGGGCGGGTCTCGGGCACCGACCTGAAGAACCCCGATTTCGGCAAGCTGGCCGAGGGCTATGGAGCAGCCTATGCCCGGGTGACGGAGACCGCGGAGTTCAGGCCCGCTCTCGAGGCAGCCTTTGCACATGAGGGGCCGACCGTCATCGAGCTCGTTACCGACCCCGAGATGATCTCGACCCGGACGACGGTGACAAAGTTGCGCGCGGGTTAAGCTTTCGAGCCTCGATTGCGCAACCCTGTGGCGGGGACCAGTCACCTCCGCGCAAGTGCGAGTTTCGCGCCGGCTTTGATCGGAGTCCGCTTGACGCATGGGCAGCCGTGCAGAGCGCACTAACTCATCCTCAGTTCGAAGGAGGAATGTTCATGCGCGGAACTGCCATGTCCCGCCTGCTCGCCGGCCTGGCAGCGGGCACAGCCCTGACGTGCCCGACGTTCGCCCAGCAGGTGACCGAGGGAGAGGATCCCATCGCTCGCGGGGAATATCTCGCACAGGTCGGCGGTTGCACGCACTGCCATACCGGGGACGAGGGCCCCGGGGCCTATGCCGGAGGCGTCGAGCTCGATACGCCGTTCGGCACGCTCGTCGGCCCGAACATCACGCCCGATCCCGAGACCGGCATCGGCGACTGGACCGAAGCGGATTTCGAGGCGGCCCTTCGGCAGGGTCAGCGGAAGGAGGGCGGGCCGCTTTACCCGGCCATGCCTTACAACCACTACACCAAGCTCTCGGACGACGACATCAGCGATCTGTGGTCGTATTTCCGGAGCATCGAGCCCATCGCGCACGAGGTTCAGGTCATCCAGCTGCCGTTCCCGTTCAACGTGCGGCGCGGTGTGGCGGCGTGGCAGGCTCTCTATTTCGAACCCGGCCGTTTCGAGCCCGACAGCGAAAGAGACGATCAGTACAATCGCGGGAAGTTCCTCGCCGAAGCCCTGGCGCATTGCCAATCGTGTCACACGCCGAGGAACGCCATCGGCGGGCCGATCACGGATCAGAAGTACCAGGGCGCGCTGGTCGACGGTTGGTACGCGCCGAACATCAGCGGTACGCAAGGCTCCGCGCTCGAGAAATTCGACGAGGAGACGCTGACCGCGTATCTTGCCAACCAGCATCCCGATGGGCTGGCCTCGTTCGGTGCGATGTATCAGGTCACCAAGAGCCTCGAGACCGCCCGCGAGGAGGATGTCCGGGCCATCGCCGCTTACATCATGCAGCGTCAGGACGAGGACGAGCCGCGCCAGCCGCCCCGCATGGAGGATATCCCGGACGACGTTATCGCCAGCGGCGAAGCGGTCTATGTGGGCAATTGTCTGTCCTGTCACGGTGAAGACGGCATGGGCGGCGAGAATGCGGCGCGGCTGGTAAACAACGGCGGCGTAACTGCAAAGTCGCCGACCAACGTGGTCAACGTGCTGCTTCAGGGCATCGTCGCGCGCAACGAATGGGGCCCGATGCCGAGCTTCGCCGAGGTCCTGAGCGATCAGGAGATCGCCGACGTCACGAACTACGTGCGCCGCAGCTGGGGCAACAAGGGAGCCGACGGGGCGACGGCCAATCTCGTCGAGGAGCTGCGCCCCGGCGCGGAGATCGAGCCCAGCCTCGAGCTCACGACCAATTGTCCGGCGCCCGGAAACGTGGAGATCCCGGTGGGCATTGAGAACCAGGTCGCCGATCTGTCGGGACAGACCGTCGAGGCCGAGCAGCTAACCCCGATCGTTTCCGGTTTCGCAAGCGCGATGCCCGAGGTCGGATATAGCGAGACGCTCACTGCGCTCACTTCGTCCTATTGCCAGGCTCTCGCGAGCGAGGAGCCCGAGGTTAACAAGTCGGTCTTTCTCGAGCGACAGCTGTCGTTCATGAACGCGGTCGACGACGCGCTGCGCGAGGCGGGGGTCTCGACGTCCACCGAGTAAGTACGGTGCGACGGGTCCGGCGGAGGCAAACCGCCGGGCTCAGTAGCCCGTCATCTCGAGGTATCCGCGGCCCGAATGGCTGCCTGCGATCGAGATCGGCCCCTCCCAGTAGGGAAAGCTCGTCCCCATCCATGCCTGCGGGTTCAGAGGCTGCGTCGTGACGTCGAGCCCGCGGTCGGGGAGGACGAGGCGCCATTCGACCGGAATACTTCGCCCTTCTACCGAAGCTGTCCGGAGCGGTGTGAGGGCGAGTGCGCCATCACCGTAGGTTTCGGTGGTGCCGTCATCCTCGATCCACGTCGCAGAGGTGAAGTGCGTACCTTGCTCGTCGGTGCGGAGACCGAAGCCCATCAGCTTGGCACCGCTGTCGAAGCTCAGGGAGAACCAGTCCCACCCGCTCTGGTTTGCGGCCAGTGGCTGGGAGGACCATTCGCGGTCGAGCCAGGCCTTACCCGTCACCTCGACCTCGCCGGACGGCAGGTCGAGCGTTCCCTCCACGGTGTAGAAAGGCTGCGAGTAATAGTGGCTTGCCTGCCCCTCGGGTGACTTGACCGAATAGCCGTCCTCGCCGTGACGGACGAGCGGCCCCTCGGCAGTCAGCTCCAGCGCATAGGCGAAATCGCTGCCGCGCGCGGTCAGGGACAGGACATCGAGCGGATCCTCCTCGGGATCCGCTGCACTGGTCATTGACCAGTCGTCGATGAACGCCGCGAAGGGATCCGAGATGCCTGCCTGGCCGATGCCCCCGCGGGCATACCGCTCGGCGAAACGGTGGGCGTCCGGTGTCGTGACCGCGGCGTGGCCGAGCCAGATCTGGTTCGTTTCCCAGCCGTCTGCCATCGTCGGCGAGAGGGCGGATCGAAAGAGGGTCCACTGGGCCCCGTATTCCCTGCCGTCCGCTCCCTCCAATGTCGCGGTCAGGTACCACCATTCGATGCGGTAGCCGGGATGGGCAAAATGGTCGGCGGGGAAGGTCAGCTCGCGCTCGGGGTTTGGCATCGCGAAGTCGGCACCCGCATCCGCGCCGAGGCCCGCGAACCCCTGGGCGGAGGCCGGTCCGGCGAAAACGACGCAGAGAAGGGCAGCGGTCAGGTCATCTCTCATGGGCGAACACTCGCAACAGGCGGGAGGGCGGCAGGCGGGTGAGGCGGATCGCCGGCCAGAGGCAGGCGATACCGGCTGAGAGCAGGGCCGCGCCGGCCAGCCAGATCCATTGTCCGGGGAAGAGCAGCATCGGCAGGCGCCAGCCGAAGGCCTCCACGTTGACCTTGGCGAGAAGCACCCAAGCGAGCGCCAGCCCCACCGGCACCGACAGGGCCCATGTCAGCAGAGCGAGGATGCAGGTGCGCGCGACTTCGAGCCGTGCAAGCCTGGCCGGCCTGACGCCAAACGCCCAGAGCGGGGCGAGCTGCGGCAGGCGCAGGCCGGAGAGGGTCAGGAGCGACGTCAGAACGGCGATGCCGGCGACCCCGAGGGTGAGAACGTTGAGCGCGCCGGTCACGAGGAAGGTCTGCTCGAAGACCCTCAGAGAGATGGCCTTGAGCTTGGACTGGTTCACGAGTCCCTGCGGCGGCAGCTCGGCCCTGTCCTGCAGTGCCGTGGCAAGAGCCTCCGGGTCGTCCGTGTGGATCGCGTAGCGAAGCCGCGGCACGTCCGGGTAGCGGGCGGCGAGAACGTCGTCTCCGATCATCGCCTGCGCGTTGGGATTTCCGTAATCGGCATAGACGCCAGCCACAGGCACGTCCCAACCCTCGGCCAGCGTCACGGGCTCGCCGAGGGAGAGGCTTTCGCTGCGGAAGACCTGCTCGTTCACCATCACGCCGTCCCCGGCATAGGTCCTGTTCCAGGCGTCGGGCAGGGCGAAGAGCAGTGGCCAGTCCTGACGGTAGCTGGGGTGGTCGGTGATGCCGTAAAGGGTGGCGGGCCGGCCGGCGACCTCAGCCTCGACCGACCAGATCGGCAGGGGATCGGCGCCGAGGTCGATGGAGACCTCCCGGACGCGCGTCGCGGAGGCCGAGTCCGGAGCGGTGACGTAGATTTCCGCCGAGAGGCGCTGGTCGAGCCAGCCGGTGAAGGTGGTGCGGAACGAGCCGACCATCGTGCCGACGCCGATATTGGCAGAGAGCGCGAGGAGGAGCGCCATCAAGGCGAGCGAGAGGGCGGGCACCTGCTGGCGGGCGTCGGCGAGAAGCCATTCCCCGATCGGGCCGCGGGCGAGCGGCTGGACGAGGCGCAGGGCGCCGATGAGGAGCGGCGGCAGCGCCAGAGCGGCCCCGATCAGGAGAGCCCCGAGGCCGGCAAACGCTGCGACGAGGCCGGTGCCGAAGACGACGAGGAATGCGCTGGCCGAGAGCAGCAGCGCCGCCGCAACCCCTTGCGCCATAAGGCTTCGGAGCGACGCCATCGCCCAGGCGCGCGGCTGGGCGGGGGCGAGAAGGGGCATTCGGGCGACCCGCCAGAGCGCCTGCGCGCCCGCGAGCGCGGTGCCGGCCAGGGTGATGCCGAGGCCCGCGAGCGCCCAGAGCGGATCGAAACTCAGCGCGCCCGAGACCGAGGCGCCGTAGAGCCCGCGCAGCGTGCCGGCGACACCGGGCAGAAGCGCCGCAGCGATGGCGTAGCCGATGACGAGGCCGAGGCTGCCGGCAAGGAGCGCGAAGATGGCGAGCTCCGCGGCGAGCAGCGTCATCAGGCGGTTGAGGCCGAGCCCGAGCGCCCGAAGGGTGCGGAAGGTCTGGCGGCGCTGCTCGAAGGCGAGGCCGATCGCGGATTGCACGATGAAGAGCCCGACGCCGAAGGACAGAAGGCCGAAGGCGGTGAGGTTGAGATGGAAGCTGTCCGTCAGCTCGGCAAGATCGGTGCCCTCCTCGGGGGTGGAGCGCGTGAGGTCGGTGAGATCCTCGAGCGATGTCAGACCCATGGGCTGCTCGGGCGCGATCAGAAGATGGGTCAGCCGCTGCCGGTCGAGCAGGGCCTGCGCGGTGGTGATGTCGGTGATCGCGGTGCCGGGCGCGAGGTCGGGGGCGATGCGGCGCGGGGGCAGGGTCTCGCCGTCGAGTTCGGCTGCGGTTTCCGGAGCGACGAAGAGGAGACCTGGCTCGCCGAGGAACTCCGCGAGCACGTCGTCGCCTTGCGTGAGGCTCGCGAGACCGGCCTGCGGCGGTGCGGTCAGGGGATCGACGCCGAGGATCCGCAGACGCGTGTCCGCGACGCGGATGCTGCCCTCGAGCACCGGGCTGACGAGCCAGCCGGCGCGCCGCAGGGCGACGAACTGTTCGAGCGTCACCCCGTCCGGCGAGGTCAGGCGGACGAGCGTGTCTTGCCCCAGCGTCGCCGCGGCGCGGTCGTAACTCTTTCTGGCCTCGGCATTAATCGCCTGCACCCCGGACCAGAGCGCGGTCGCGAGGGCGAGGCCGAGGAGCAGCATCGCGAGCTGCAGCCGGTGTCGGTTCCAATGCGACAGGAGCGCGAGGAGCGCCGTGCGGGTCACGTGATGCGGCCCGCTTCGAGATGCAGCTGGCGGCCCATGCGGGCGGCGTGGCGGGGGGAATGGGTGACCATCAGGAAGCCGGCGCCGGTTTCGCGCACGAGGTCGAGAAGAAGGGTGAGGACGCGGTCGGCGGTGTCCTCGTCGAGGTTGCCGGTGGGCTCGTCGGCGAGGACTAGGGCCGGGCGGCCGGCGACGGCGCGGCCGATGGCGACGCGCTGCTGCTGGCCGCCGGAGAGCTGTTCGGGGTAGCGGTCCTCTAGGCCGGCGAGCCCGAGGCGGTCCGTCAGGGCGGCGAGCCAGTCCTCGTCGACGCGGCCGGCGAGGCGTGCCTGAAAGCTCAGGTTCTGGCGGACGGTGAGCGAGGGGATGAGGTTAAGGCTCTGGAAAACAACGCCGATCTGGTGGCGCCGCACCTCGGCTCGGCCACTTTCGCCGAGGCCGTGCAGGGCTTGGCCGTCGAGAATGATCTCGCCGCTATCGGGGGAATCGAGGCAGCCGAGGCAGTGGAGGAGCGTCGATTTTCCCGAGCCGCTCTCGCCGGTGAGGGCAACGCTTTCGCCGCGGGAGACCGATAGCGAGACGTGGTCGAGAACGGTCAGCGGGCCGTCGGCAGTGTCATATGTCTTGGTCAGATCGGTCGCGTCGAGCATGTCTCGCCTCTTGTGTTCCGCGGAACCTAGCAGTGGCGCGGGGGCGGGAAAGCCGGGCAGGGTGCGACAAGAGGGCCTGCGACAAGACCCGAGTTTCGTACAGAAGTGCACAAACCCTGTCGAATTTGTACGAATTTCGCGCGCAAAAACGCCTCTATGTTGGAGTGAGCCACGCCGCATCCAGGAGGACATGGACATGAGCTGGAATCCCGCACTCGACCCGCATTGCCCGACCGGCGACGAGGTCGATGCCGTCGACACCGTGATCGTCCCGCGCGCCCGCGACCTTGGCGGCTTCGAGGTGCGCCGCGCCCTGCCTGCCCCGCGGCGGCAGATGGTCGGGCCGTTCATCTTCTTCGACCAGATGGGCCCCGCGGAGTTCCTGCCGACGAAGGGCCTCGACGTGCGGCCCCATCCGCATATCGGGCTCGCGACGATCTCGTATCTCTACCGAGGGCGGATGCATCACCGCGACAGCCTCGGGACCGATGCGTGGATCGAGCCGGGTGCGGTCAACTGGATGGTCGCGGGACACGGGATCACGCATTCCGAGCGCACGGACGATGCGACGCAGACGGAGGCGATGCCGTTCTTCGGGATCCAGACATGGGTGGCGCTGCCGAAGGATCACGAGGACCGCGCGCCGGACTTCCAGCACGCTGGCGCGGGCGACCTTCCGGTGATGCGCGGCGAGGGGAAGGAGGTTCGGTTGATCCTCGGCAACGCCTGGGGCGAGCGGGCGCCGGTGACGACGGCGTCGGAGATGTTCTATGCCGACGCGGTGCTGGAGGCGGGCGCCTCGATTCCCATGCCCGACGAGCATGAGGATCGGGGTGTCTACGTGGTGGACGGCGAGGTGAGCATCGCCGGAGAGACCTTCGAGGCAGGGCGGATGATGGTGTTCCGGCCGGGCGACCGGGTGTCCCTCAAGGCAGGGGCGCAGGGCGCGCGGGTGATGCTGCTCGGCGGCGAGACGCTCGAGGGGCCGCGCTACATCTGGTGGAACTTCGTCGCCTCCTCGAAGGAGCGGATCGAGGAGGCCAAGGAGGCGTGGCGGCAGGAGGACTGGGCGCATGGCCGCTTCCACCTGCCGCCGGGGGACGATGCAGAGTTCATCCCGCTGCCGCCGCGGTGATCAGCGCTTGCGGGCGACGACGAAGCGCGAGGGCGTCGAGGGCGGATAGAGCCCGGTCTCGACGAGCTCGAACCCCGCGGCGACGAGGGCGTGGTCGATCTGGCTGACCTTCAGGAAGGTGACGTCCGGCGCCTTGCCGAATGCCCTCAGCACCGTGACGAGCGGCCGGTAGACCCATTTCTCGCCGACGGCGGGGGTCTTGGAGATGAAGAGCCCGCGGACCGGCAGGAGCCCGTTCACCATGTCGAGCGTCTCGGCGAGGTCGGGGACGAGATGCAGGAGGTTGAAGGCGAGCACGGTGTCGTAGCTTTCGCCGAAGTAATCCCCCGGCGCGACGCCGCCCTGACGGAGCGAGAGGTTGCGCTGGCTCGTCTCCCACCGTTTTTCCTTGGCGATCTCGATCATCGCGCCCGAGATGTCGGTCGCGGTGTATTCGCGGACGAATGGCGCGAGGCGCAGGGCGGTGGTTCCGGTTCCGCAGCCGAGTTCGAGCGCGGTCGCCGAGGCGGAGAGATAGGATTTCGTCCGGGCGAGGGTCGACTCGTAGGCGGCCTCGTCCGAGATCGGGCGCCTGGCGTAGCGCGGGGCGGCTTTGTCCCAAAAAGCGGCGGCAGTCATTGGAATCTCCTTTGGATCAATAAATCGATTTTGCGAGATGTATGCCTTACGCCGCGAGTCGCGGGAACTCCGGAATTCCGTGCTTGCGATGCTGCGCCGGAGACTCGGGGTGACGATGAATCGGGGGCGCGTCCGGTTCGGTCGCGGAGCCTATGGCGGGTGCGGATCTGCGATCTTGCCGCCGCGCTGCATTCCGTTCCGGAAACCGGTCCAAATCCGCTTGACGGGGGCAGGGGCTCCGCATAGAAGCCGCCCCACGCCCGGGGCAACCCGGGCGGGCAGCGAGCGGTTGTAGCTCAGTTGGTTAGAGTACCGGCCTGTCACGCCGGGGGTCGCGGGTTCGAGCCCCGTCAACCGCGCCACGCTGTCCCGCCCGATACGTCCCCGTGCCGAAGATGCGCGGTTGTAGCTCAGTTGGTTAGAGTACCGGCCTGTCACGCCGGGGGTCGCGGGTTCGAGCCCCGTCAACCGCGCCACGCTGTCCCGCCCGATACGTCCCCGTGCCGAAGATGCGCGGTTGTAGCTCAGTTGGTTAGAGTACCGGCCTGTCACGCCGGGGGTCGCGGGTTCGAGCCCCGTCAACCGCGCCACGCTGTCCCGCCCGATACGTCCCCGTGCCGAAGATGCGCGGTTGTAGCTCAGTTGGTTAGAGTACCGGCCTGTCACGCCGGGGGTCGCGGGTTCGAGCCCCGTCAACCGCGCCACGCTGTCCCGCCCGATACGTCCCCGTGCCGAAGATGCGCGGTTGTAGCTCAGTTGGTTAGAGTACCGGCCTGTCACGCCGGGGGTCGCGGGTTCGAGCCCCGTCAACCGCGCCACTTACCTCTTCAAGAAAAACAATGTGTTGCGGGTGGTGGAACGCCGTCGTCATCGGCGGAGTTACGCCGATATGAACAGGCCCGCTCATACGAAAAAGGCGCCCGGAGGCGCCTCTGTCGTTTGCACGTATGGTGCGGGCTCAGCTGCCCCAGGTGCGGACCGGACCGCAATCCATGTGCACGAAGTTCGAGGACGAGTAGCGGCCGACGCCGCCGCCGTCGCAGGACCGCGCCGCGCTCGCGATCTGGTTGACCGAGCGCGAGGAGAGGCGGAGATCCGCAGCCTCGCCGAGAAGGTGGCGCGAATTCTTCGCGACGCCGGAGGAGCGGCTGCGCAGCATCGCGTTGGTCGCCGGGCTGCGGTAGCCCGAGATCAGCATGTAGGGCTCGGAACTGTCGAGCATGTTGTGCGTTGCCGCCATGATGTCGAGCGTACGCAGGTCGATGTCTCGGACCTGGTCGTTGCGCCAGTCGCGCATGAAGTAATTGATCTCGTCGACCGCGTCTTTGATGTAGTCGCCCTCGACCCAGTAGATCATGTCGATCTTCTCGCCGGTGCGGCCGTTGAACATCTTGAGCTTACGGATGTCGCCCGCGCCGCGGAGAAGGCCGGCGGCGTTGGCGAAGCTCGGTGCGGCCGTGATCGTGGTCGCAGCGAAAGCCGTAAGCAGGCCGCGCCGCGTCATGCTGCCAGAAGTGCGATTAGTCATGTGAGTGACTGTCCCGTATTTTGCCTGCTGATACCGGCGTCGTTGCGCCGGCGATGTCATCATTCCCCAGATGCCGTGAGTGCGGTTATGCCACACTCGAAAAGATCACGAAAGGATCGGCTGGAATTGGTTCCGCCCGCGGTCCGATTTCGGCAAGAACCTGCCGAATATTCAAAAGAGCGGAATGTGTTCGACCGGCCTGAAGATGCGCAATTGCATCGCCAGGAGCGGCTTTGCGCGGCTGAGCGCTTTGTGAATGGACATATGCAAACGCCCGTATCCACTACCGGTCAGGCCGGATGTTTCAAAATTGACGAGGGTCCCCATGCAGCGTGAGTCGAAGTCCCCGGTGGTGCGAAGGGCGCTCGTCTGCGCCGCGGCCCTGTTCGTGACGGCGGCCCCGATTCCGGCGGGCGCGCAGGTCACCGCGTTCAAGCAATCGGTCGCGGAGACGCTAGGCGAGAGCGACGCCATCGCCGCCTTCTACCGGGCGCGCAAGTTCGAGCCGCTCTGGACCGGTCCGGACGACGTGCACCGCGCGCGGCGCGAGGCGTTCCTCGAGGCGATCGGCATGGCGGGTGCGCATGGTCTGCCGGCGGGGCGTTACGATGCGTCGGCGCTGATGGCCGAGATGCGGGCGGCACGGAACCCGCGCGATCGCGGCGCGCTCGACGTGAAGCTGTCGCGGACCTACGCGCAATTCGCCCGCGATCTGCAGAACGGCGCGCTCGATCCGTCGCGCATCGATGCGGGGCTGAAGCGCGAGATCCTCTACCGCGATCCGCAGGAGCTGCTGACCCGACTCGAGAACGAGGATCCGCGGGCCGTCTTCCGGACGCTTGCACCGCAGAGCCGCGAATACGTGCGGCTCATGCACGAGAAGATGAAGATGGAGAAGGTGATCGCGCGCGGGGGCTATGGCGCCTCGGTGCCGGGCGGCAAGATCGAGGCGGGCGAGAGCGGCGAGCTTGTCGTGGCGCTGCGCGACCGGCTGATCGCAATGGGCTACCTGCGTCCGACCGCGCTTGCGAGCTACACCGACGAGATGCGCCAGGCGCTGGAGGCGTTCCAGGCCGATAACGGCCTCAAGGTCGACGGGGTCTTCGGGCCGTCGACGCGCGAGGCGCTCAACGTCTCGGCGACCGGGCGGCTGCAGCAGATCCTCGTCGCGATGGAGCGCGAGCGCTGGCTCAACCGGCCCGAGGGGCTCGGGCCGCGGCACATCAAGGTGAACCTGACGGAATACACCGCGCGGATCTACGACGGCGAGACCGTCACCTTCGAGACGCGGGCCGTCATCGGATCGACCGACAGCGACCGGCGCACGCCCGAGTTCTCGGACGAGATGACCCACATGGTGGTGAACCCGGCCTGGTATATCCCCCGCTCGATCATCAAGAACGAATATCTGCCGAAATTGCGCCAGAACCCCTATGCGCTCGGTCACCTGGAAATCATCGACAGAAGCGGCCGGGTCGTCAGCCGCAGCCGCGGATTCGGCAGCGACTTTCCCTATTCGATGCGCCAGCCTCCGGGGCCGGACAATGCGCTCGGCAAGGTGAAGTTCATGTTCCCGAACAAATACGCGATCTACCTGCACGACACGCCGGCCAAGCACCTCTTCGACCGCGACCGGCGCGCCTATTCGCACGGATGCATCCGGCTCGGCGATCCGTTCGGGATGGCGCATGCGCTGCTCGCGCCCCAGACGGACGATCCCGACGGGTTCTTCCAGTCGAAGCTGGGCTCGCGGTCCGAGGCGCGCGTGAACCTCGACACGCCGGTGCCGGTGCATCTCATCTACCGCACCGCGTTCACCCTGCCGAAGGGTCGCGTGCAGTTCCGCGAGGACATCTACGGGCGGGATGCACGGATCTGGGCCGAGCTCGAGCGCGCAGGGGTGGCTCTCGCGGCCGGGGAAAGCTAAGTCCCCCGCAAGCACCATGCTTCGGAGGACGCGATGACCCATACAGTCGCAGAGATTGCGCACGCTCTTGGCCTCGAAGCGGCGGGGGACGACAGTCTCGAGATCGACGGCGTGGCGGAGCCGGCGGATGCCGGCCCTCGCCAGCTCGCCATGGCGATGAAGCCCGAATATGCCGAGAAGCTGGGCCAGGGCCGGGCCCGGGCGGCGATGCTCTGGGACGGCGCGGACTGGCAGGGCATGGCGCTCGATGCCGCGATCCTCGCGCCGCGGCCGCGCTATGCGCTCTCGGCGCTGTCGGCGATGATGGATCCGGGACAGGGCTATACCGCCGGCATCCACCCGATGAGCTCCATCGACGAGACCGCGAAGCTCGGCCGGAACGTGAGCGTCGGGCCGTTCAGCGTGATCGGGCCCGGCGTCGTGATCGGCGACGACAGCGTGATCGGCCCGCAGGTTCTTGTCGGGCAGGACACGCGGATCGGCGAGGGGGCGCTCCTTCATGCGGGCGCGAAGATCGGCGCGCGCTGCACCATCGGCGCGCGGTTCATCGGTCATTTCAACTGCGTCGTCGGCAATGACGGCTTCTCCTTCGTCACGCCCGAGGCGTCGGGCGTCGAGAAGGCGCGCGAGAGCCTCGGCGATCAGGGCGAGGCGAAGGGCCAGCCCTGGGCGCGGATCGCCTCGCTCGGCGGGGTGACGATCGGCGACGAAGTGGAGGTCGGCGCGGCTGCGGCGATCGACCGCGGCACGGTGCGCGACACGCGGATCGGCAACGGCACCAAGATCGACAACCAGGTGCAGGTCGGCCACAACACCGTGGTCGGCGAGCACACGCTGCTCTGCGGTCAGGTCGGGATCGCGGGATCGGTCACCATCGGGGATTTCGTGGTGCTGGCGGGGCAGGTCGGCGTCAGCGACAATATCCGCATCGGCGACAACGTGATCTGCGGCGGCTCGACCATCGTGCTGTCGTCGATCCCGGCGGGGCGGGTCATGCTCGGCTATCCGGCGATGAAGATGGATCAGCATCTCGAAGTCTACAAGGCGCTGAGGCGGCTGCCGCGCATGGCCCGCGACGTTGCGGAGCTTCGGAAAGCGGTTTCCAAGCCGGGGTCGAACGACTAGAACCCGCCCCCAGCGAAGACTTGAGAGAGCGGGGCGGTGTCATGGACGTAAAGACCAGGGTGATCGAGATCATCGCCGAGCAGGCCGTGCTGGAACCCTCGGACGTGAAGATGGAGAACAGCCTCGAGGAGTTGGGGATCGACTCGCTCGGGCTCGTCGAGTCGATCTTCGCCATCGAGGAGGCGTTCGACATCTCGGTTCCGTTCAACGCCAACGATCCGTCGGAAAGCGATTTCGACATCTCGTCCGTGGCCCAGATCGTCGCGGGCGTGGAGCGCCTGGTGGCCGAGCAGAAGGCGTGAAGCGCGTCGTCATCACCGGCGCAGGCACGATCAACGCGCTCGGCACCAGCGTCCCGGCGACGCTGGAGGCGATGCGCGAGGGGCGCTGCGGGATCGGCCCGCTCGAGATGCGGGACACCGAGAGGCTGTCGATCCGGATCGGCGGGCAGGTGAAGGGCTTCGATCCGGAATCCGTCTTCAACCGCCAGCAGATCGCGCTTTACGACCGCTACACGCAATTCACGCTGATCGCGGCAGAGGAGGCGATCCGGCAATCGGGGCTGACCTTCGAGGGCGAGCTCGCGAACCGCGCCGGCGTCGTTCTGGGCACCTCCGGCGGCGGCCTCACGACGCAGGACGAGAATTACCGGGCGGTCTACGAAGAGGGCAAGAACCGGGTCCACCCCTTCGTCGTGCCGAAGCTGATGAACAACGCCGCCTGCTCCCACGTCTCGATGCAGTACAACATCAAGGGGCCGAGCTTCACCGTCGCCTCGGCCTGCGCCTCGTCGAACCACGCGATGGGGCAGGCCTTCTGGTTCGTGCGCTCGGGCATGGCGCCGGTGATGGTCACAGGGGGGTCCGAGTCCATGCTGTGCTTCGGCGGGATCAAGGCCTGGGAAGGGCTGCGGGTCATGTCGAAGGACGGCTGCCGGCCCTTTTCAGCCACGCGCAACGGCATGGTGCAGGGCGAGGGCGCGGGCATCTTCGTCTTCGAGGACTACGAGCACGCCAAGGCGCGCGGCGCGGAGATCCTCGCCGAGGTGGCGGGCTTTGCGATGTCCTCGGACGCGGCCGACATCGTGATGCCCTCGAAACAGGGCGCGGCGCGGGCGATTTCGGGCGCGCTGGCGGATGCGGGCCTCGCGAAGGAACGGATCGGCTACATCAACGCGCATGGCACCGGGACGGCGGCGAACGACAAGACCGAATGCGCGGCGGTGGCGGATGTCTTCGGCACCCATGCGGACGATCTGATGATCTCGTCGACGAAATCCATGCACGGCCATTGCATCGGCGGCACCGGGGCGGTGGAGCTTCTGGCCTGCATCATGGCTTTGCGCGACGGCGTCGTGGCGCCGACGATCGGCTACGAGGAGGCGGATCCCGAATGCGCGCTCGATGTGGTGCCGAACGAGGCGCGCGAGGCGAAGGTCGAGGCGGCGTTGTCGAACGCCTTCGCCTTTGGTGGCCTCAACGCGGTGCTCGCGCTGACGAAGGTCTGATCCGGCGGCGCGGGTGCTGACGCCCCCGCCCTCGGTGTCTCGCCCGGCGGCCTCGCGGCCTTGGGCTCGGCGCCTGTGGCGGCGCGACGCGCGACCTTCGGGCGTGGCACGGGATCCGCGGTTCGGGTGCGGCGTGCGATTTCGACGTTCCGGAGCCGGGGGCTTCGGAGTAGAGGCTGGAGCGTGGCAACGAGCGGGAGAGTGACCATGGGCAGGGTAATGGCGAGCGTTCTGGCATTGGGCATGCTGACGGCGTGCGGCGCGGGCGGGCCGGGCGGCCTTCTCGGCGACGGGCGCTACGAGGTCATGGGCGTCGAGGAGGGCGACATGCTGAAGCTGCGCGCCGGGCCCGGGACGGGCTTCGACGTCCGCGCCGGCCTTCCGAACGGGACGATCGTGCATGCGGGCGAGTGCCAGCGGCTCGGCGCGACGCGCTGGTGCGAGGTCACGCTCGACGGAACGCCGGGCATGCGCGGCTACGTCTCGCAATCCTATCTGCGGGCGCTCTGACGCGCGCTCTTTCTTCTTGATGCAAATATCCCCGCCGGAGGCCGGCCGGCGGGACCAGCCGCCGCTCCGGCGCGGCTTCAGGCGGCTTCGGTGCCGAAATCCTCGGGGCTGAGCAGGGCGAGCTGCTGGCGGGCCCAGGCCTCGGTGTTGTGCTCGAAGACGACGCGGCGCAGTTCGGACATGCGGCCGCGGCGATCCTTCTCCTCCATCTCCAAAGCCATCTCGATGGCGTGGTCCATCGACTTGTAGGAATAGGGATTGGTGAGGATGGCCGAGCTCATCTCCATCGCGGCGCCGGCGAATTCCGACAGGATCAGCACGCCGTCGCCGTCCGAGCGCGCGGCGGCGAATTCCTTGCAGACGAGGTTCATGCCGTCCGCGAGCGGCGTGATCCAGACGACGTCCGCCGCGCGGTAATAGCCGACCAGTTCCTCGAACGGGATCGCGTTCGAGATGAGCGAGACCGGCGTGCGGTCGAAGGTGGCGAAGCGGCCGTTGATGCGTCCGGCGATCTGCTCGATCTCGGACTGGATCTCGGCATAGGCGGTCATGGCGCGGTTGGCGGAGACCGAGATGTGCAGGAGCTTGAGCTGCTGGGCCATGTCCGGGCGCCGCTCGAGCAGGCGCTCGAAGGTGGTGAGCTGCTCGGCGCCGCCCTTGGTGTAGTCGGTGCGGCCCACGGAGAGAATGAGGCGGCGGCCCGCCATCGCCTCGAGGACCTCGTCGCGGCGGGTCTCGGTCTCGGGACGAGCCGAGACCTTGGCGATGTAGTCGGTGTCGACGCCGACCGGGGTTGTGCCGAGCTTCACGACGCGGTCCTCGGTGTGGATCTCGGTCGGGACGGTCCGGTCGGAAAGCGCCGAGCCCTCGGAGATGAAATCGGGATCGACGGGCTTCCTCGGCACCTGGCCGACGTCGCGGAGCGAGCGCACGACCGAGACGAAGTTCGAAGCGTAGCGCGGGATGTGGAAGCCGACGACGTCGCAGGAGAGAAGCGAGTCGACGATCTCGCCGCGCCACGGCAGGACGTTGAACATGTCGGCGGCCGGGAACGGCGTGTGGTGGTAGAAGGAGATCCGCACGTCGGAGCGCATCTGGCGCAGGTATCCGGGCACGAGCCAGAGGTTGTAGTCGTGGATCCAGACCGCGGCGCCCTTCTTGGCCTCGGCGGCGGCGGCCTCGGCGAAGGCCCAGTTCACCTCCTTGAAGGTCGGCCAGTCGACGGGGTCGTAATTGTACTTCTCCTTGAAGCCGTGGAGGATCGGCCAGAACGCTTCCTTCGACGTCACGTGGTAGAAGGACGAGACCTGCTCCTTGGTGAGGGGCAGGCGCGAGACGGTGTACTTGCCGAAGCTGTCCTCGATCTCGATCACCCGCTCGAAGCCCGGATCGGAGGGGTCCTCGGCCTCTTTCCAGGCGACCCAGGCGGCGTCCTTGACCTTGCCGAAGAAGGACTTGAGCGTTGGCACGATGCCGTTGGGGCTCTTGTTCTCCTTGAAGACGGTCTTTCCGTCCTCCTCGACTTCCTCGTAGGGCTGGCGGTGGTAGACGATGACGAGATCGCTGCTCATTTCTGGCCTCCTTCGGGGAGCGGGTGCATGTTCTTCGCGCCCACGGCTTCGAGGATGCCCGCGGCGCCGATGCCGGAGGCGACGTGAACGTGGCCCAGCCCCGCGACGCGGTCGAGTAGGGCCTGCTCGGCGCCGCCCACGGCGACGGCGGGAAGCCCCTCTTCGAGCATCGAGGCGTCGTTCAGCGTGTCGCCTGCAGCGAGGACGCGGGTCGCGTCGAGCCCGTGGTGATCGACGAAGCGGCGGAGCGAGGGGCCCTTCGAGACGCCCCTGGGCAGGACGTCGAAGTAGCGGTTGTCGGACATGAGCGCGTCGAGGCCCATCTCGTGCACGATATCTAGCGCGCTACGGTCAAACGCCTCCGGATCCATGTCGAAACTGACGCGGTAGCGGAACTCGGTCTGTTGCAGCGTGAGACCCGGCGCATCCTTCAGCGCGTGCCGCACCTCGTCGCCGCGGTCGCCCCAGGCTTCGGCGATCTCGGCCTCGAGCTCGGGGATGGGCTCGACCCGGCCGCCGTCGATGCGGGCGATGGTCGTGCCGACGTCGCCGATGGCGTATTCCGGCCACGGCACGCCGCCCTCGCAGAGCTCGGCGATGAAGGCCGGATCGCGCCCGGTGACGAAGACGAGGCCGATCGTGCCGCGATTGTCCTCGATCCAGTCGTAGAGACGGCGGCGGTCGGCGTCCGAGCCACCGAGGAAGGTGCCGTCGAGATCGGTTGCGAGGACGAACTGCTTGGACTTCAGGGGGGCGGCGCTCACGGTGTCTGGACCTCGGGGGTTGTGGACGGATGGGCGAGCTCGATGTCGAGCGCGCGGGGTTCGGATTCGATCGGGCGGGCCCAGAGGTCGGTGAAGGTCTGGTCGAGGTCCGCGCCGTCGTAGAGGATCGTGTAGACCGCCTCGCAGATCGGCATCGACACGCCGATGCGGCGGGCGAGCTCGATCACCGAAGCCGCCGAGATCTCGCCCTCGACGACGACGTTCTTGCCATCGAAGCATTCGGCGCGGGTCTTGCCCTCTCCGAGCTGCACGCCGAGCGACATGTTGCGCGAGGTGGTCGAGGAGCAGGTCAGGGTCAGATCGCCTGCGCCCGAAAGGCCTGTCACGGTTTCACGTTTTCCACCAAGGGCTTCGGCGAGGACCTTCATCTCGTTGATGCCGCGGGTGATGAGCGCCGCGCGGGTGTTTTCGGCAAAGCCTGCGCCGGTCATCATCCCGCAGGCGATGGCGATCACGTTCTTGACCGCGCCGCCCACTTCGACGCCGACGAGGTCGTCGGACATGTAGGGGCGGAAGAAGGACGAGGAGAGCGACACCGAGAGCCGCGCCGCGGGGCTGAGATCGGGCGAGAGCCGGTCGGTGTAGCGGAATTCGAAGGCGATGGTTGCCGCGGTCGGATGGCCGAGCGCGGTCTCGCGGGCGAAGGTCGGGCCGGAGAGGGCGCCGACGGGATGGCCGGGCAGTTCCTCTTCGACGAGATGCGAGAGCAGGTAGCCGGTGTGGCGCTCGATGCCCTTGCAGCAGAGCGCGAGGGGAACGCCGGGCGCGAGATGCGGGCGCATCGCGGCGCACATCTCGCGCAGGGACGAGGAGGGCGTGACGATGAGGACCGCCTCGGCGCCGTCGAGGGCGTGGGCGAGGTCCGAGGTCGGCTCGATGCCGCTAGGGAGCGGGGTGTCCTTCAGGTAGTCGTCGTTCCGGCCGGTGTCGCGCATGGCCTGCGCCAGTTCCTCGCGCCGGCCCCAGAGACGCGGCTGCCGTCCCGCGGCGGCGGCCACGGCAGCGAGGGCGGTGCCCCACGAGCCCATCCCGAGAACCGCGATGCGGGAATAGGGGTGGGCGTAGACGATGCCGGGGCGGTTCGGTTTGGGACGCTCGCTGGGAAGTCTCAGAATCTGTCCATCCATTATGTCGCTGCTCGGGTGGGAGGCGGACATGCCGCCGGGCGGGGAGCCCGCAGCAGAGATGCTAGCCGGGGAGGGGCGCAAGTCCACCCGCGCCGGGACGTGCGCGCTGCATCGCGGCATGCGAGATTCCTGTGCAAACGCTGCTCGGAGTGCTAAAAGTCTGTGCGCGGGCCTCACATTTCTGCGGTCGCAGCGCCCGGGAATTACGGCTTTATGGATTTGCGGTTTTCCGCGCATATATATTCAAAAAGGAGTTAACTAGCTGTTTTCTTGAAAACTTCGTATTTGCGCATCGAGGGAACCATGACACCTCCACACGCATTTTTGACGGAACGATCAATACGTGTACCGTGATTTCGATGCCGCGCTGCGGCACGCCCCGTACCCGGCTCAAGGAGCATCAGAGTTTCGATGACATTCGACAATCAGACCTCTTCGTCCAAGGTTCGCACGGCGATCTTTCCGGTTGCCGGCCTCGGGACTCGGTTCCTGCCGGCGACCAAGTCGACGCCGAAGGAGCTGTTGCCGGTTCTCGACCGTCCGCTGATCCAGTTCGCCATCGACGAGGCGCGGGCGGCGGGGATCGAGCGCATGGTGTTCGTCAGCCATCCCTCTAAGACCGCGATCGAGCGGTACGTGACCGAGGACGTCCAGCTCGAGGCGACGCTGCGCCAGAAGGGCAAGGCGGATCTTGCCGACATGCTGCACAACAACGCGCTGAGCGACGGCGACAAGCACGCCACCTTCGTGATGCAGCCCGAGCCGCTGGGCCTCGGGCATGCGGTTCTCTGCGCCGCCGGAGAGGTTCTGCCGGGGCCGGTTGCGGTGATCCTGCCGGACGATCTGATCCTCGGCGAGCCCGGCTGCATCTCGGAGATGATCGCGGCCTATGACAACGGCACCGCCGGACACATGGTCGCCACCATGCAGGTCGACGAGGATGCGGTGCAGAATTACGGCATCCTGTCGGTCACCGGTCGCGACGGACAGCTGATCCTCGCGGACGGCATGGTCGAAAAGCCGGATCCGGCGAACGCGCCCTCGCGGCAGGCGGTGGTCGGTCGCTACATTCTCGACGGGTCGATCTTCGATGACCTGCGCGGGCTTCCTGCGGGGGCCGGCGGAGAGATCCAGCTCACCGACGCGATCGCGAAGGGCGTGGGCACGGTCGGCATGTGCGGGTTCCGCTTCAGCGGTCAGCGCTACGATTGCGGATCGAAGGCGGGCATGCTGCAGGCGACCATCGCCTATGCGGGGCAGAACCCGGAATATAGCGGGCTTCTGGCCGGGCTCGGCCGGGAGATGGTCGCCGCCGAGTGAGGTGAGATTGTTCGACGCGGACGGCGGCGCGCCCGAAGGGGCGCGCCGTTTTTTGCGTTCAGTCGTTGGAGACGACCAGTCGCAGATGCGCGCGGCTGGGCGACGTGGTGGGCTTGCGCGGGATGAATGCGGTGCCCTGCTCGGCGAAGCCGGTGGGGACGGACGCGAGCGGCTCTTTTGGTCGGGGCGCGGGCAGCCTCAGGGGGCTGGCCTCGATCGCGGTGATCTCGAACCGGCGGGGCGTCCGGCCGATCCGGCCCGTGGTCACGAAGCCGCCCAGCGCGCGGTCGATGCGCCCCGGTTCGGAGGTGAGCGGCAGGAGGAGGAGGCGGCCGGTGAGGGGGCCGCGTCCGAGGCCCTCGGACGCGGCAAGCTCGGCGTGGAGCACCGCGCCCTCGGCCCAGACCTCCTCGGCGCGCGCGGTGAGGGCGTCGCGGCTGTCGGGCATCAGGAACGAGGTGAGCGGCAGGCCGGCGATCTCCATTCCCATCAGGTCGGCGAGATGCGAGCCGGCGACGCGGACCCGCGCCATGCCCGGCGCGATGCGTTGCGCGAGGAAGGCGTATTCGAGGGCGTCCTGGATGCCGCGCGGATCCACCCGGTCGCGGCTCGGCACGCCGCCGCAATCCTCGGCGAGCGCCTGCCAGTAGGTCTCGATCTGATGCAGCGGGCGCATGGCGCGCGCGCGATCGTGGTCCGACATAGAAATCACCCGCGAGCGGAACGTATCGCTGTCACTCATGGCGCTTACTCCCACCATTTGCGCCGCGTCCCGGTTATTAACCAAGGTTGAGGCGAACTTGTTAACGTGATCTTAATTTAGCGAGCGATGCCGGAATTTGGTCACAATTCCATCCAAAAGGTTAACGTTTCGAGCGCTTGCCTCGCCACGGCCGCTGGCGTAGGTCGCTGGTGGCCAAGGGCGAGACGGAGACCAGATGCGGCAATCGATGACGGGGTTCGCGACAGCCCAGGGCGCGAGCGGAGATGCCGGCTGGACCTGGGAGATCCGCAGCGTGAACGGCAAGGGGCTCGATCTGCGCCTGCGCCTGCCGGACTGGATCGAGGGGCTCGAACCCCTGGTGCGCTCGGCGCTGGCAGGGCGCGTAAGCCGCGGATCCATCACGGTTTCCCTCAAAGTTTCGACGGCGAGCGAGGCCGGCGTTCCGGCGCTCAACGAGGACGTCATGCGCGCTGTTCTGGACGCGGCGGCGCAGGTCGAGACCGCGGCGATGGATGCGGGCGTGTCGCTCGCTCCGTCGACGCCGGCGCAGATCCTGAACGTGCGCGGCGTGCTCGAGCAGAGCCAGAATGTCACCGATACGGGCGCGTTGCGCGAGGCGGTGCTGGCCGATCTCGGCCCCGTTCTCGACGCATTCGTTAAGATGCGGGCGGGCGAGGGAGAGGCCGTTCAGGCGGTGCTTGCGAGCCAGCTCGACGAGATCGAGGGGCTGGTTGCGGCCGTGCGGGCGGCCGCCGCGGATCGGGCGGAGGAACAGCGCGACAGGCTGCGCAGCCAGCTCGCGCGGGTCATGGACCACGTGGAGGGCATCGACGAGGCGCGCATCGCGCAGGAGCTCGCGCTCATCGCGGTCAAGTCCGACATCACCGAGGAGATCGACCGGCTCAAGGCGCATGTCGCCGCGGCCCGGGCGCTGCTGGCCGAGGATGGGCCGGTGGGGCGAAAGCTCGATTTCCTCTGCCAGGAATTCAACCGAGAGGCCAACACGCTGTGTTCCAAGGCCGGATCGGCGCCGCTGACGCAGGCGGGGCTCGCGCTCAAGACGGTGATCGACCGCATGCGCGAGCAGGTACAGAACGTGGAGTGACAGGCATGGACGACCGGCGCGGGCTTCTCATCATCCTTTCGTCGCCTTCGGGTGCGGGCAAATCGACGCTGGCGCGGCGGCTGCGGGACTGGGATCCGCGGATCGTGTTCTCGGTCTCAGCTACGACGCGGCCGCCGCGGCCCGGAGAGGTGGACGGCAAGGATTATCACTTCCTGACCGACAGCGCGTTCAAGCATCAGGTGTCAGACGGCGGGATGCTGGAGCACGCGCATGTCTTCGGCAATTTCTACGGCTCGCCCAAGGGACCGGTGCGCGAGGCCATCGAGGGCGGGCACGACGTGCTCTTCGACATCGACTGGCAGGGGGCGCAGCAGATCCGCAATTCCGAGCTCGGGCTGCACACGCTGTCGATCTTCCTGCTGCCGCCGTCCATCGGCGAGCTGAAGCGGCGGCTCGAGGCGCGCGGGCAGGACGGCGCCGACGTGATCGAGAAGCGCATGCAGAAGAGCTGGGACGAGATCAGCCACTGGGACGGCTACGATTTCGTGCTGGTGAACGCCGATCTCGACGAGACCGAGGCGCGGCTCAAATCCATCGTGACGGCAGCGCGGCTGCGGCGGAGCCAGCAGCCGGGCCTGACGGCGCATGTGCGCAAGCTGCAGGCGGAATTCGAGGAGGGGCTATGACACTCTATGCGCTCGGGGAGCTTGCTCCCGATCTGGTGGAGGACGCCTGGGTGGCGCCCGATGCCAACGTCATCGGCAACGTGGTGCTGGGGGCGAAGACCTCCGTGTGGTTCGGCGCGACGCTGCGCGGCGACAACGAGCCGATCACCGTGGGCGAGGGATCGAACCTGCAGGAGAACGTCGTCTGCCACACCGACATGGGTTTTCTGCTGACCATCGGCGCGGGCTGCACCATCGGACACAAGGTGATGCTGCACGGCTGCACGATCGGGGAGAACTCGCTGGTCGGCATGGGGGCGACGATCCTCAACGGCGCGAAGATCGGCCGCGATTGCCTGATCGGCGCGGGCGCGCTCGTGACCGAGGGCAAGGAGATCCCGGACGGCAGCCTCGTGATGGGCATGCCGGGCAAGGTGGTGCGCGAGCTGACCGAGCAGGAGATCCAGGGCCTGCGGGCCTCGGCGCTGCATTACCAGGAGCGCGCGGCGCGGTTCCGGGACAAGTTGCGCGAGATCTGACGCCTCTCGGGGCGTCGCAGGCGTATGTGAACAATTGGAAAGACCACCGTCATGAGTGACGAGACGAGACCGCGCGTGAAACCGACCCTGATGCGCCCCGGCGGCATGATCCCCGAGGCGTCCGCACCGGTGGTGACGCCGCTGATGCCCTCAGTGGTCTATGCCTCCGAGACGCCGGACGCGCTCGACGACCAGTACGAGGGTCGGGCGCGGGGCTATACCTATGCCCGCGAGGGGCACCCGAACGCCGAGGTTCTGGCGCGCCGGATCGATGCGCTCGAGGGCATCGAGGGCGGGCTCGTGACCGCCTCGGGCATGGCGGCGGTGACGGCGGCGCTGATGGGGATCTGCCGCGCGGGTGATCACGTCGTCGGGGGGGATCAGCTTTACGGGCGGTCGCTGCGGCTGATGCGCGAGGACCTGCCGCGGCTCGGGATCGAGACGACGCTGGCGGACCAGACCGATGCGGAGGCCATCGCGGCAGCGCTGCGGCCCGAGACGCGGATGGTGCTGATCGAGGTCGTGTCGAACCCGACGCTGCGGATCGCGGACATGGCCGGGATCGCGGCGCTTTGCGCCGAGCGGGGTGTGCTGCTGGTCATCGACAACACCTTCACGACGCCCGCTGCGGTCAAGGCGGTCGAGCATGGCGCGGATATCGTGATCCATTCGGTGACGAAGCTGCTCGCGGGGCATTCGGACGTCACGCTCGGCTGGGTCGCGGCGAAGGATCCCGAGCTGAAGACCGCGATCACCAATTTCGCGGTCACGACGGGCCTGACGCCGAGCCCGTTCGATTGCTGGCTGGCCGAACGGGGGCTGCTGACCTTCGGGCTGCGCTTCGAGCGCGCGCAGGCGAATGCCCGGGCGCTGGCCGATCACCTGGCGCGGCAGACGGGGCTGAAACAGGTGCTCTATCCGACGCGGGACGATCATCCGGACCGGGCGCGGGCGCAGGCCGTGCTGCGCGGGCAGGGCGGACACATGGTGACCTTCGAGCTCGAGGGCGGGCGCGCGGCGGCGAACGCCTTTGCCAAGGGCGCCTCGGATCTCGCCTTTGCGCCGACGCTCGGGGATGTGGGCACGACGTTGTCGCATCCGGCCTCGTCCTCGCACCGGGCGCTGACGCCCGAGGCGCGGGCGGCGATCGGGATCTCGGAGGGCACGTTCCGCGTATCGGTCGGCCTTGAGGAGACCGAGGCGCTGCTGGCGGCGATCGACAAGGGTCTGGCGGCGGCGCGGGACGCCGGCTGATGGTCGCCCCGCCGGGCAGCATCGTCGCGGCGATCCCGATGCCGGCGCTGCTCATCGGGGCGGACGAGCGCATTTCCGAGGCCAATCCCGAGGCGCTGGCCATTCTCGGGCAGGCGATCGAGGACCGGCACTACATCACCGTGCTGCGCCAGCCCCAGACGCTCGAGGCGGTGGAGGCGGCGCTGCGCGGCAAGGGGCCGGGATCGGCGATGTACCTCTCGAACGACGGGCGGCAGGACACGAGCTTCCGGGTGACCGCGCGGCCGATGACGGGCTTCGGGATCCTGGTCTGTTTCGAGGACGAGACCCACAGGGCGCATGCCGAGCAGATGCGGCGGGATTTCGTGGCCAATGTCAGCCACGAGCTGAAGACGCCGCTGACCGCGCTGATCGGCTTCATCGACACGCTGCGGGGGCCGGCCAAGGACGATGCCGCCGCGCGCGAGAAGTTCCTCGGGATCATGGAGGCCGAGGCCCACAGGATGAACCGTCTGGTGAAGGATCTTCTGTCGCTCAGCCGGGTCGAGGCGCAGGAGCGGGTGCGGCCGACCGAGCGGCTCGACCTGGCCGGGCTGATCCGCGAGGTCGTCCGCGCGCTGGGGCCGCTCGCCGAGACGGCGGAGGTGGAGATCGCGCCGGAGCTGACCGAGGGCGCGACCGAGATCATCGGGGACAAGGACCAGCTCCGGCAGGTGCTAGTGAACCTGATCGAGAACGCGGTGAAATATTCCGGCGCCGGAGCGGTGGCGCGGGTTTCCCTGACCGGGCCGGCCTACGAGCCCAAGGTGCGCGGACAGGGCGTGCGGATCCGCGTGTCCGATACCGGCCCGGGGATCAACCCGGTGCACATCCCGAGGCTGACCGAGCGCTTCTACCGCATCGACACGCATCGCTCGCGCCAGCGCGGCGGCACCGGGCTCGGCCTCGCCATCGTCAAGCATATCGTGAACCGCCATCGCGGCAGGCTCTTCGTGGAGAGCACGCCGGGCGAGGGGACCGAGTTCACCGTGGTCTTGCCGGCGGGCTGAGGCACGCAGCGCGGCCCGCCCGGGCGGGTCACACATGTTTCCGTTTCATGACAGCGGAGCGGACTGATTCACCGTTTCGAAACAGCCGGGTGCGCCTCCGGGCGCGAAGCCCGGGCATATACCGCTGGTTGCGCATGATCGCCGCATGATGGAATTCGACACAATATCATGCCCTTGTCTCGTCAACCTGCGGCACCAAATCGCCTGACGCCGGGTCGGGCCCGGGGTTGTCATGAAACCGTTACGTGGCTGTCACAAAAGCATTGTGCGCCGGGTCTAGGTCGCCACCAAGGCCATCGGGGGATGGCCTCCGACGCATGATGTCAAACAGGAGTTCTCCATGAGATCCGTCACGCTCACCGCTTCCGCGCTGGCCATCGCCGTCGCGGCTCCGGCATTCGCTCAATCCCGCGAAAACGTCCAGGTCGCCGGTTCGTCGACCGTTCTGCCCTACGCAACCATCGTTGCCGAAGCGTTTGGCGAAAACACCGACTTCCCGACCCCGGTGGTCGAGTCGGGCGGCTCCTCGACCGGCCTGTCGCGCTTCTGCGAAGGCGTCGGCGAGAACACGATCGACATCGCGAACGCGTCGCGTCCGATCAGCGAAGGCGAGATCGAGACCTGCGCCCAGAACGGCGTCGGCGAGATCATCGAAGTCCGCATCGGCTATGACGGCATCGTCTTCGCCAGCCAGCAGTCGGGCCCCGAATTCACCGCGTTCGAGCCGGCCGACTGGTACCAGGCGCTGGCCGCCGAGATCCCCCAGGACGGCGAGATGACGGCGAACCCGAACACCAACTGGTCGGACGTCAACGAAGAGCTGCCCGACGTCGAGATCGCGGCCTTCATCCCCGGCACCCGCCATGGCACCCGTGAGGTCTTCGAGGAGAACGTTCTTCTCGCGGGCTGCGAAGAGACCGGCGCCTACGACATGATGGTCAACGACATGGGCATGTCCGAGGACGACGCCGAGGCCGCCTGCATGAGCGTGCGCACCGATGGCGCCTCGGTCGACATCGACGGCGACTACACCGAGACCCTCGCGCGCATCGAATCGAACCCCGACGGCGTCGGCGTGTTCGGCCTCGCATTCTACGAGAACAACACCGACACCCTGAAGGTCGCGACCATGGGCGGCGTCGAGCCGACCACCGAGACCATCGCATCGGGCGAGTACCCGGTGTCGCGCCCGCTGTTCTTCTACGTCAAGAAGGCGCATATCGGCGTCATCCCGGGCCTGAAGGAATACGCGTCGTTCTTCGTCTCCGACGAGATCGCCGGTTCGGGCGGCCCGCTCGCCAATTACGGCCTCGTGCCCGATCCGGAACTGGCGGACACCCAGGAGAAGATCGAGAACGAGACGACCATGAGCGAGCAGTCGTAAGCGACTGATCCTCGGACCTGGGGGGTGGCTTGCAGCCGCCCCCCGACCGTTTCTCCGCCGGGTCCGGGTGTGGCCCGTTTCGGAGATCAGATCCTTCGAAACGCGAGGTGGGACGCGCATGTCGACAACGATACTGGTACTCATCGTCCTCGCGCTCGGCGCTGCCGGGTACGTGGTCGGCAGGCGGCGCGCGCTCAGAGCCGTGAACGGCGACCAGCGGAAGCTGCATTCGCTTCCCTCCTATTACGGGACCAACGTCGCCATGAAGGCGATCGTGCCCGCGCTGCTGGTAATGATGGTCTGGCTGCTCGCGCAGCCGCTGATCGTCGACCGCACCGTGCGGGTCGGGCTGCAGGACGAGAGCGTACGTCAGAACCGCGCCGTCAGCCTCGTGATGTCGGACGTGCGCCGCGTGGCGAACGGGCTCGACGTCGCCATCGAGACCGGCGTCATCACGCGCGAGCGCGCCGCCAACATGCAGACCGAATTCTCGGATGTGCGCGAGCGGCTCGGCGAGGCCGGCGTCGCCCTCGGCTCGGACGTCACCTCACCCGTGCTGCGCGCGGCGCAGCAATACCGGGGGCTCAGCGGCACCGGCGATCTGCTGCGGACCGGCGCCGTTCTGGCGCTCGCGGTCGCGGGGCTCGCCTGGGGCGTCTCGAACAGCACGCCCGCCTTCCGCGCCCGCAACACGGTGGAGACGGGGATCCGCGTGCTGCTGATCCTCGCCGCCTGCATCGCGATCCTGACCACGCTCGGCATCGTTCTGAGCCTCGTGTTCAACACGATCGAATTCTTCCGCATCTACCCCGCGAGCGACTTTTCCTGTCGACGACGTGGTCGCCCTCGTTCGGCGGCGGCTCGGAGCTCGGGATCCTGCCGCTGCTCTGGGGCACGTTCTACATCTCGATCATCGCGCTCATCGTGGCGGTGCCGATCGGGCTCTTTACCGCGATCTACCTGTCGGAATACGCATCGAAGCGCATGCGCGCCGTGGCCAAGCCCGCGATCGAGATCCTCGCGGGCATCCCGACCATCGTCTACGGCCTCTTCGCGCTGCTGACGATCGGGCCCCTCCTTCTCGATCTCTTCGGCGACGACACGGTGGGCTGGATGGATGGCGGCACCGCGGTGATGACCGCGGGCCTCGCCATGGGCATCATGCTCATCCCGTTCGTCTCGTCCCTCTCGGACGACGTCATCAACGCGGTGCCGCAGGCGATGCGCGACGGTTCCTACGGGCTCGGCGCGACGAAATCCGAGACCATCAAGCAGGTCATCCTGCCGGCGGCGCTCCCGGGCATCGTCGGCGCGGTGCTGCTCGCGGCGTCGCGCGCCATCGGCGAGACCATGATCGTGGTGCTCGGGGCCGGTGCCGCCGCGCGTCTCAGCCTCAACCCCTTTGAGGCGATGACCACCGTCACGGCCAAGATCGTCAGCCAGCTGACCGGTGACGCCGATTTCGGCTCGGCCGAGGCGCTGGTCGCCTTCGCGCTCGGCATGACGCTCTTCGTCGTCACGCTCTGCCTCAACGTCATCGCCCTCTACATCGTCCGCAAATACCGGGAGCAGTACGAATGACCGACGCAACCGCATCTGCCAGCCCGGCCCGCGGGTCCAGCACCCGAACGAAGTCGATCATCACGACGGACGCGAACACACGCAGGCGCAACCGGACCGAGAAGCGGTTCCAGTATTACGGGCTCGCGGCGATCGGCGTGGGGGTCTTCTTCCTTTTCGCGCTGACATTCTCGATCCTGCGCTCGGGCCTTCCCGCCTTCACCGAGACGGCCGTCACGCTGGACTTCACGCTCAGCCAGGAGCAGTTCGACGAGGCCGAGAGCCAGGTTCTGAAGACCGCGGCCTACGAGCGTTTCTTCGTCCAGGAGCTTCAGGCGGAACTGAACGAGGAGGGCGCCGGCGACGTCCAGGTCGAGGAAGACGCCATCAGCCGGATCATGGGCAATGTCGGCAGCCAGATCCGCGAGTTCTACCGCGAGAACCCCGACCGGCTCGGCGAGGAGGTGAGCTTCAGCGTTCCCGCCTCGAGCCGCGTCGACCGGTACCTGAACGGCGGTCTCAGCCGTGAGCTGCTGGAGAACAGCCGCTTCCTGACGCCCGAGGACCTCGACATCGTCGACCGGCTCTCGGAAAGCGGGGTGCTGACCAACGTGTTCGACTGGGACTTCATCACGGGCACCGATTCCGGCGTGGACAACCCCGGCGGCGCCGGCCTCGGCGCATCGGTCGTGGGCTCGTTCTTCATGATGCTGGTGGTGCTGGCCCTGTCGCTGCCGATCGGGGTCGCGGCGTCGATCTATCTCGAGGAATTCGCGCCGCAGAACAAGTTCACCGACCTCATCGAGGTGAACATCTCGAACCTCGCGGCGGTGCCCTCCATCGTCTTCGGCATTCTCGGCCTCGCGGTGTTCATCCAGTTCGCG
Source organism: Roseivivax halodurans JCM 10272 (assembly GCF_000521785.1). GTDB lineage: Bacteria > Pseudomonadota > Alphaproteobacteria > Rhodobacterales > Rhodobacteraceae > Roseivivax > Roseivivax halodurans. The sequence continues at coordinate 56,610 of NZ_JALZ01000011.1, read as the reverse complement.
AACCTGCCGCAATCGGCGCCGCTGGTCGGTGGGCTCGTCCTGACGCTGATGACGCTGCCGACGATCATCATCTCGACGCGCGCCTCGCTGAAATCGGTGCCGCCGTCGATCCGCGCCGCGGCGCTCGGGGTCGGGGCATCGAAGATGCAGTCGGTGTTCCACCACGTCCTGCCGCTCGCCGCGCCGGGGATCCTGACGGGGACCATCATCGGCCTGGCGCAGGCCCTCGGCGAGACGGCGCCGCTTCTGCTGATCGGCATGGTGGGTTATGTTGCGCGGACCTATCCCGACGGCCTAACGTCGGGGCTGCTCGACCCCAACTCGGCGATGCCGGCGCAGATCTATACCTGGGCGGCCCGGTCCGACCCGGCCTTCTACGAAAAAGCCTGGGGCGGGATCATCATCCTTCTGGTGTTCCTGCTCGCCATGAACGCGGTGGCCATTTTCCTTCGCCGCAAATTCGAGCGGCGCTGGTAAGGAGATACGACAATGTACGACGCAGATCACAACCGGACGGAGACCCGCGTGGGGCAGAAAGACATCAAGATCTCGTGCAAGGACGTGCAGGTCTATTACGGCACCAACCACGCCATCAAGGACGTCTCGGTCGAGATCGAGGACAAGACGGTCACCGCCTTCATCGGCCCGTCGGGCTGCGGCAAGTCGACCTTCCTGCGCTGCCTCAACCGGATGAACGACACGATCGACATCGCCCGGATCGAGGGGGACATCCTGATCGACGGCGAGGACATCTACGACAAGCGCGTCGACCCGGTGCAGCTGCGCGCCAAGGTCGGGATGGTGTTCCAGAAGCCGAACCCGTTCCCGAAATCGATCTACGACAACGTGGCCTACGGGCCCAAGATCCACGGCCTCGCCAAGAACAAGGCCGAGCTCGACGACATCGTCGAGCGAGCGCTGAAGCGCGCGGCGATCTGGGACGAGGTGAAGGACCGGCTCGACGCGTCGGGCACGGGTCTCTCGGGCGGCCAGCAGCAGCGGCTCTGCATCGCGCGGGCGGTGGCGACCGAGCCCGAGGTGCTGCTGATGGACGAGCCCTGCTCGGCGCTCGACCCGATCGCGACGGGCCAGGTCGAGGAGCTGATCGACGAGCTGCGGCAGAACTACTCGGTGGTGATCGTCACGCACTCCATGCAGCAGGCGGCGCGGGTGAGCCAGAAGACGGCGTTCTTCCATCTCGGCGATCTCGTGGAATACGGCGAGACCGAGAAGATCTTCACCAACCCGCAGGACAGCCGCACGGAAAGCTACATCACCGGCCGGATCGGATAAGGCGAGGGACCATGTCAGGACTGAAACAGCACATCGTCTCGGGGTTCGACCGCGATCTCGAAGGCATCCAGGCGCATATCATGAAGATGGGCGGGATCGTGGAGACCATGATCCGCGACGCGGCCAAGAGCCTCGAGACGCGCGACGAGGAGCTCGCCGAGGACGTCCGTCGCCGCGACGCGCAGGTGGACGACCTCGAGGACCTCGTGAACGAGGAAGCGGCGCGGGTGATCGCGCTGCGCGCCCCGGCGGCGAGCGATCTGCGCATCGCCCTGTCGGTGCTGCGCATGTCGGGCAACCTCGAGCGGATGGGGGACCTCGCCAAGAACATGGCCAAGCGCACCGGGGTCCTGGTGCAGCTGCAGCCGATCGACGGCTCCGCCGCCACGCTGCGCCGGATGGCGCGCGAGGTCGAGCTGATGCTGAAGGACGCGCTCGACAGCTATATCCAGCGCGACGCGGAGATGGCGCGCGACGTGATCGAGCGCGACCGCGACGTCGACCAGATGTACAACACGGCGTTCCGCGAGTTCCTGACCTTCATGCTGGAGGATCCGCGCAACATCACGGCCTGCATGCACCTGCATTTCATCGCCAAGAACGTCGAGCGCATGGGCGACCACGCGACCGGTATCGCCGAGCAGGTGATCTTTCTGGTCGAGGGGAAGTGGCCGGACGAGGATCGCCCCAAGGCGGACGCGACTTCGACCGACATGCGGTTCTCGCCGGAAGCGGGTGAGGGAGAGTAGGGATCATGGCGGCCGATCAGCCGAGGGTTCTCGTCGTCGAGGACGAAGACGCGCAGCGCGAGGTCCTGAGCTACAACTTCGAGGCGGAGGGGTTTCGCGTCTCCAAGGCCGAGAACGGGGAGGAGGCGCTTCTCCTCGTCTCGGAGGAGAATCCGGACATCATCGTGCTCGACTGGATGCTGCCGAAGACGTCGGGCATCGAGGTCTGCCGCCAGCTCAAGACCAAGCCCGAGACGCGGCACGTGCCGGTGATCATGCTCTCGGCGCGGTCCGAGGAGGTCGACCGGGTGCGGGGGCTCGAGACCGGTGCCGACGATTACGTCGTGAAGCCCTATTCGGTCGTCGAGCTGATGGCGCGGGTGCGCGCGCAGCTGCGCCGCACGCGGCCCGCGGCGGCGGGGATGCGGCTCGATTACGAGGACATCGTGCTCGACAGCGAGACGCACCGGGTGACGCGCGACGGGCAGCCGCTGAAGCTCGGTCCGACGGAGTTCCGGCTGCTCTCGACCTTCATGGAGAAGCCCGGCCGGGTCTGGTCGCGCGAGCAGCTTCTCGACCGGGTCTGGGGGCGCGACATCTATGTCGACACCCGCACGGTGGACGTCCATATCGGGCGGCTGCGCAAGGCGCTCTGCCAGCATGGCGGGGGCGATCCGCTGCGCACCGTCCGGGGCGCGGGATACGCGCTCGGATAGGACCGGCGTGTTGCCGCAGTGCAGCGAAACGGCTTTGCCGGAGCGGCGGCGCGGGTTAGGTTGGCCGCCGTAGATCAAGGCACACGGCGGGTCCCTCATGAAACGCATCAATCTCGCGCTGCAGGGCGGCGGGGCGCACGGCGCCTTCACCTGGGGCGTTCTCGACCGCATCCTCGAGGAGAAGGACATCGAGATCGCCGCGATCTCGGGCACCTCTGCGGGGGCGCTGAACGGAGCGGCGGTCAAGGCGGGCATGATCCGGAACGGCCGCGAGGGCGCGAAGGAGATGCTCGACTGGGTCTGGACCGAGGTCGGCAACCTCAACAGCCTCAGGCTGCCGGAATGGATGAATGCGTGGCTGCCGGATCCCGGGATCCTCAGCCTCGCGGTGGAATATTCCCCCGGATACGCGGCGGCCGACAGCTTTACCCGGCTGATGTCGCCCTATGCCTGGGGGCCGCTATACGACAACCCGATCGAGAGCATCGCGGCGCGGTTCGACTTCGACGAGGTCTGCGCGCAGGGGGGGCCGGACCTCTATGTCTGCGCGACGGCGGTGCGGGACGGCAAGATCCGGATCTTCACCGGCGACAACATCTCGACCGAGGCGATCATGGCGTCGGCCTGCCTGCCAACGGTGTTCCAGGCGGTCTACGCGACCGATCCGCTGACCGGAGAGCGCGAGGCGTTCTGGGACGGGGGATATACCGGCAACCCGGCGCTCTTTCCGCTCTACCGCGACAGCCTGCCGGACGACATCATCATCGTGAACATCAACCCGCTCGAACGGGCGCGGCTGCCGGTCACGCCGCAGGAGATCCAGAACCGGATCAACGAGATCAGCTTCAACTCCTCGCTCCTGCGGGAGCTGAGGGCGATCGAGTTCGTGCAGCGGCTCATCACCCAAGGGGCGATCCCGGGCGGCGCGATGAAGAAGGTGCTGGTGCACATGATCTCGGACGATGCGCTGATGAACCGGCTGTCGGTGGCGACGAAGATCGTGCCGATCGCGACGGTGATCCTGCAGCTGAAAGAAGCCGGACGCACGGCGGCGTCCGACTTCCTGCGCTATCACAAGGGCGACATCAACGAGCGGCAGTCCTGCGATCTCGTGCAGATGTTCAACTGAGCATCCAGAGATAGGCGCCGTAGAGCACGAAGAGCGCCGCGCCCTCGCGCCGGCCGATGCGGCGGCCGGTGGAGGCGAAGACCACGAGCAGCACGGTGGCGGCGAGCATCACCCAGATGTCGAAGCGCGCGATCTGCGGATCGACGGGCAGGGGCGAGATCAGGGCGGTGATGCCGAGGATGCCGGCGATGTTGAAGATGTTCGAGCCGATGACGTTGCCGAGCGCGACGTCGCTGTGACCGCGCCGCGCTGCGAGGACCGAGGTCACAAGCTCGGGCAGCGACGTGCCGACGGCGACGAGCGTGAGGCCGATGACCGCCTCGGAAACGCCGAAATCGCGCGCGACGCCGGTCGCGCCGTCGACGAGGAGGATCGCGCCGAGAAGCGTGAGCGCGAGACCGCTGCCAAAGCGCAGGGCCGAGGGCAGGGCGCCGGCATGGGTTTCGGGCGCGGGCTCGTTGAGCGCGGTGTCGCCCGAGCGGAGCGTCACGGCGAGGAAGGCGGCGAGGAGGACGACGAGGGCGAGGCCCGCGAAGCGGCCGACCTCCGGCAGGAGCGTCAGTCCGACGCCGGCGAGGGTGGCGGCCCCGAGCCAGATCGCGTCGCGGCGCAGGCGCGCCGGGTTGACGGCGATCGGCGCGATGAGGGCGGCGATGCCGACGATCAGCAGGATGTTGGCGATGTTCGAGCCGACAACGTTGCCGAGCGCGATGCCGGGACGGTCGGTCAGCGCGGCGTTGATGGAGGTGAAGAGTTCGGGCGCGGAGGTGCCGAAGCCGACGAGCGTGAGGCCGATGACCATCGGCGGGACGCGGAAGCGTGTGGCGAGCGCCACGGCGCCCGAAACGAGGAGTTCGCCGCCGCCGAGAAGCGCGCCGAGGCCGAGGGCCACGAAGAGCCAGTCCATATTGAGAAGTCCTTGAGTTTCTGTCCCTTGGCACGGCAAGATGCGTGCCTCCCGCCCAGAGATCGGATCTGGCCGCGGCTTTGCAAGCGCCGGTGGCTCCGGAACATCAATTCTTCACGCTCGCGTGATGTCTCTCGCTGCGGCACTGCCCGCGTCTAGGTCGCTGCGGACGGCGGACGGGCCGCCGCATGCAAGAACCGGAGATTCCATGAAAAAGACGCTTGGCCTCATGGCCGTCCTGACCGCGCTCGGGGGCTGCGACACGGCTGCCGTGTCCGGCTCGAACGCCGCCGCACCGGCGAACGTGACCCCAGACGATTGCGCGCTCGACGTGCCGAACCGTCCGGCGACCGCGACCTGCGAAAACAACGAGTGAGCCCGGGCCGTCGGCGCGCCCGTCAGGAGACCAGGCGGGCCGGCGGTTCCTTGGGGTCTTCGTGGGGATAGACGAGGCCCGCGGAGATCACGAGCTTGGCCGCTTCCTCGATGCTCATGTCGAGCTCGATGACGTCCTCGGTGGGGAAGAACAGCAGGAAGCCGGAGGTCGGGTTGGGGGTCGTCGGGACGAAGACCGAGGTCATGCCGCCGCCGACGATCGCCTTGTGCGCCACCTCGCCCTTGGTCTCGGTCGAGATGAAGCCGATCGCCCAGATGCCCTTGCGGGGATATTCGACGAGGCATGCCGTCTCGAAGCTGCGTTCGGATTGCACGAAGACCGTCTCGGCGATCTGCTTCACGCCGTTATAGACCGAGCGGACGATGGGCAGCTGCGCCACAAGGCTCTCGGCCCAGCGGATCAGCGAGCGGCCGATGATGCCCTTGGCGATCCAGCCCACCAGCACCGTGAAGAACAAGAAGAAGATCACCCCGATGCCGCGGAGGTTGATGCCGATGTACTGCTCGGGATCGAGCCGTCCCGGCACCAGCGGCAGCACCACCCCGTCGATCCAGCCGATCACCGTCCAGATGAGCCAGACGGTGAGGCCGACGGGGGCGATCACCACGATGCCGGTCAGAAAGCTCGCCCGGAGGCCGGCGAGAAGTCCGGGACGCCGCGGCTGGGGGTCGAAAGGGGTGGTCATCGTCTTGTGGCCGTCCGATCAGGTCCCGAGGAAATTAGGCGGCGCCCGCGAAATATACAATGGCGGCGCGGGGGAGGCGCCTCACTCCGTCGGAAGCTTGACCAATTCCGCGGCGATCCTGGCGCCGAGAGCGGCGTTGTGGAGAACGAGCGCGACATTGGCATCGAGCGAGCGTCCCTCGGTGAGCTCGTAGATCCGCTGGAGGAGGTAGGGCGTGAGGTCCTTGCCGAAGATGCCGTGCGCCTCGGCGTCCTGCATCGCGCGGGTGATCACCGGCGTCATCTCGGCGCGCGGGATTTCGGCCTCCTCGGGGATCGGGTTGGCGACGAGCTGGCCGCCCGGCAGGCCGAGGCGGCGGCGCATCCGGTGGGCGCGGGCGATGGCGGCGGGATCGTCCATGCGCAGCGGCGCGCGCAGACCCGAGGAGCGTGACCAGAAGGCCGGGAGCATGTCCTGGCCGAAGGCGACGACTGGGACGCCGCCGGTCTCGAGCACTTCGAGCGTCTTCGGCAGATCGAGGATGGCTTTCGGGCCCGCCGCGACGACGGTGACCGGGGAATAGCCAAGCTCCTGCAGGTCGGCGGAGACGTCGAAGCTCTTGTCGGCGCCGCGATGCACGCCGCCGATGCCGCCGGTGGCGAAGACCTCGATCCCCGCCATCGCGGCGGCGATCATGGTGGCGGCGACGGTCGTCGCGCCGGTGCGGCCCTCGGCCATGCAGACGGCGAGATCGGCGCGGGAGAGCTTGGCGACCCGCTCGGCCTTGGCGAGTGCCTCGATCTGGGCGTCCTCGAGGCCGACGTGGAGCGTGCCGTTTATGACCGCGATGGTGGCGGGCTCGGCGCCGTTCTCGCGCACCGTCGCCTCGATCCGGCGGGCGATGTCGAGGTTCTGCGGCCAGGGCATGCCGTGGGTGATGATCGTCGATTCGAGCGCGACGACGGGGCGGCCGTTCTCGATGGCGTCGGCGACGGCGGGCGAAAGCGTGATGAGGCTCATGTGGGGTGGTCTCCGGAGACGTAGGCGGCGGCGGCGGATTGGGCGCGGACGAGCGCGTCCTCGCGGGAGGCGCCCGCGCGTTCGGCGGCGATGTGGGCCGCCATGAAGGTGTCGCCCGCGCCGGTCACGCGGGTGACCATGACCTCGGGCGGGCGGCGGACGAGGTGCCCCTCGGCGCTCGCATCGCAGGTCTCGTTGCCGCCATGGGTGACGACGGCGCGGGCGGCGCCGCGGCCGAGAAGTGCTGTGGCGGCGGCCTCGGCGCTCTCGAAACGCGCAAGGCAGAGGATGCCGGCCTCTTCGAGATTGACGTAGAGCGTGCCGCGGCCCGCGCGCAGGAACGGCAGCAGGCGCTCGGCCTTGCCGGGCGAGGCGGGGGCGACGCGGAGGTCGGCGGCGCGGAAGAGCGGCCCGGTGGCGATCTCGTCGAGGAGCTGCTCGGTGAGGTTGCCGTCGAGGGCGACGGCGCCGTCGAAGGGGCTGTCCTCGGTGGCGAGCCGGCCGTCGCCGAGCGGGCGCAGGATCTTGGCCCCGGCCTCTTCCAGCGAATGGGCGTCGGCGATGGCGGCGATGAGGCCGTTCGCACCCTCGACGGCCATGTAGCGGTCGGTCTTGAGATCGTCGGAGCGGTAGAGATAGCTGGTGTCGAGCCCGAGCCCGTCGCATTCGGCGACGAGGTGGTCCCCTTCCGGATCGCGGCCGACCGCCGAGAGGAGCGCCGGCCTGAGACCGAAGCGGGCGAGGGTCATGGCGATGTTGAGCGCGACGCCGCCGGGGATCGTGACGATGCGGCCCGGGACGTCGGAGCCCTTGGCCATGTGGCTCGCCGAGCGGCCGATGACGTCCCAGAGGACGGAGCCGATGCAGAGAATGTCGGGGCGGATGTCGGCAGGGGCGGTCATGGCGTCCTTGTGGCCGAGCCGCGGGGAGGGCGCAAGCGGGTGACGGGGGCAGGAGCGAGGGCGCTGCCCTCGCGCTCCCGGGATATTTGGATCAAGAAGAAGGGCGGGCGCAGGGCTTTCGGCGGAAATCGGGTGCGGGGCTCTTGTGCGCGGGCGCGTTCCGGGGTAGACGCGCGCCACTTCGCAATCCCGCAGGTGGGGACGGGCGGATCGGGGGAGACATCCCCGGACGTCCACCGGTTGGTCCGACAAGGGCCATGACCCCGCCGAGGCGTAAACCGGAAAGGATACGACCGCATGGCTCTTCCCGAGTTCAACATGCGTCAGCTGCTCGAAGCTGGCGTTCACTTCGGCCACCAGACGCAGCGCTGGAACCCCCGCATGGGCGAGTTCATCTACGGCGCGCGCAACGGCATCCACATCGTCGACCTGACGCAGACCGTGCCGATGCTCGACGCGGCGCTGAACGCGATCCGCGAGACCGTCGCCAAGGGCGGCCGCGTGCTCTTCGTGGGCACCAAGCGCCAGGCGCAGCAGCCGGTGGCCGAGGCCGCCGAGAAATGCGCTCAATACTACATGAACCACCGCTGGCTGGGCGGCACGCTCACCAACTGGCAGACCGTCTCGAAGTCGATCCAGCGTCTCAAGTCGATCGACGAGCAGATGGAAACCGGCGCCGAGGGCCTGACCAAGAAGGAGCGGCTCGGCATGGAGCGCGAGCAGGCGAAACTGCAGGCCTCGCTCGGCGGCATCCGCGAGATGGGCGGCCTGCCCGACCTTCTCTTCGTCATCGACGTCAAGAAGGAGCAGCTGGCGATCGCGGAGGCCAAGAAGCTCGGCATTCCGGTCGCGGCGGTCGTGGACACCAACTGCTCGCCCGACGGCGTCGACTACATCATCCCCGGCAACGATGACGCGGCGCGCGCCATCGGCCTCTACACCGACCTCGCGAGCCGCGCGGCGCTCGACGGCATGACGGCGCAGCTCGAGGGCGCGGGCGTCGATCTCGGCGCGCTCGAGGATGCCGGCGAGGACGTCGAGGCAACCGAAGCCGCTCCGGCAGAGGCACCGGCCGAGCAGGCCTGATTTGAGGGCGGTCCCGCTGTCGCGTCAGCGTTACGGGACCGTGACAAGAGGGCAGGCATGACGGGCCCGCCCCGACACCCGACGAAGATGAGGAGAGCCGTGATGGCGATCACCGCTGCACAGGTGAAGGAACTGCGCGAGACGACCGGCGCAGGCATGATGGACGCCAAGAAGGCGCTAACCGAGACCGACGGCGACATGGACGCCGCGATCGACTGGCTGCGCACCAAGGGCCTCGCCAAGGCCGCCAAGAAGGCCGGCCGCACCGCGGCCGAGGGCCTTGTCGCGGTCAAGGTCAAGGGCGGCACCGGCGTCGCGGTCGAGGTGAATGCCGAGACCGACTTCGTCGCCAAGAACGCCGAGTTCCAGTCGATGGTCGGCGATATCGCCGAGAAGGCCACCGAGGTGGACGACGTCGAGGCGCTGAAGGCGGCCGACATGGGCGGCAAGACGGTGAACGACCGTCTGACCGACGCCATCGCCAAGATCGGCGAGAACATGTCGCTGCGCCGGATGGCGAAGCTCGAGGGCGAGACCGTCGCGACCTACGTGCACAACGCGGCCGCGAACGGCATGGGCCAGATTGGCGTGCTTGTGGCGCTCAAGGGCGGCGACGAGGCGTTCGGTCGCCAGGTCGCGATGCACATCGCGGCGACGCAGCCGGCGGCGCTGTCCGAGGCCGAGCTCGACCCCGCGACCGTCGAGAAGGAGCGCCAGCTCCAGATGGATATCGCGCGGGAATCGGGCAAGCCGGAGCAGGTCATCGAGAAGATGATCGAGGGCCGGATGAAGAAGTACCTCGCCGAGATCACGCTGCTCGGCCAGTCCTTCGTCGTCGATCCGGACAAGACCGTCGCTCAGGCCGCGGCCGATGCCGGTGCCGAGATCGTCGGCTACGTGCGTCTCGCCGTGGGCGAGGGCATCGAGAAGGAAAAGGAAGACTTCGCGGCAGAGGTCGCCAAGGCGGCCCAGGGCTGAGACATCGGCCCGACCGTGACGGAAGTGAAGCCGCCCGATATGGGCGGCTTCTTTCGTTATGGAAATCAACATACTGAAGACCCGGCCGCCGACCACGACATTGGGGTTGACGAACGGCCGGCGACCGAGCCCGCGACGGGCCCGACAGGAAATGCTGCCGGGCGAGCCGCAACTATCGAAGACCGCAGAGCCCCGAAATTACGGGGATGCGGCCCCCAGCGTCCCCGGCCTTGCGGCCGTCACTCACGGAACATGATCAGGGTGACAATTTGACGCCACAATTTAAAGTCGGGTTTTCCTGACCCACTGTAAAGAAATGTTGAATGGACTTAGGTTTACGCAATTTTCACGCGCAAGAGACGCTCAGAGGTCAACCTTGAACATCTGGTTCTGGAACGCCGCCTTGAGGACCGCCTGGGCCGTGGTGTCGACGTTCAGGGCCTCGCGGGCGAGGCGCAGATGCTTCTCGATGGTCGCCTGGGTGAGGCCCATGATCTGCGCGATGTCGGCCATGGTCTTGCCGTCCCCCACCCATTCCAGGGCTTCGCGCTGGCGCCGTGTCAGCGACTGGTTGGCCGGCACGTAGGGCAGGGTGAGGATCTTGAGATGCACGAGATTGTTCATCAGGACGATGTCGTCGCCATGCTCCTCCCAGAGCCGGTCGACCTCGTCCTGGCTGGTTCCCCCGGCCGCGGTCAGGGCGATGGCGCCCTTGGCGCGGCTCGACACGGAGCGGAAGCTGATCGAATAGCCGGCCTCGACCCCGTGGGAGAGGTTGAAGTCGATCACCCGCTGTTCCGCGGCCGTGAGGATGCCCGATTGCCGCATGTCGCTCAGGACCCGCCACGAGCAGACGCCTTCATGCTCGAGCGCCCAGCGGACCATCGGGGCGTGGTGGTAGAGGCGCTTGCCGACGAAGGTGTCGGTATAGGTCGCGTCGTGATTGGTCAGCATCAGGAAATCGGCCGGATCGCCGAGCGATGTGGGCGTGCGGAACCGGGTGAAGCCGTAGAGCAGCCGGTCGAAGCCGTATTCGGCCATGCGCGCGCAATGCATCGCCCACAACGTCTCGATCGTGTCGGCGTTTGTGAGGTCGATCAGGTAGGCGCGGTCCCGGGCCTCGAGCGGCCGGGGGAGATCGCGCGGGGCAATGGTTTCGGTTGCACACTCTGTCATCGAACTCTCCATTCCCGGTCTTGAATAGCGGCGGGCACACGTCGCTGTCCACCAAGGAGTGAGGTCCGGGGCAAGCTCGTCTTTGGGATGACGGCCCGATCACGAGACCGGCGCACCGGTTCCCGCGATCTCATTTATCAAGTGCGGGACCCGAGTGATGTCCTTTCGGTTGGGACGACGATGGCTGCGTGTCAACTGGGCGCGGCGGTACGGTCAACACGGGCATTTTCCCAGTTTCTGTCCGTGGCCAACGAAACGGCAGGCGAGGATCTGTCCCGTCCGCAGCCGGGCCACCGGGCACTTCGAGGTCTCCGGCAGCCCCTCCTTGGCGATCGTGTGAGCCGGGCCCCTGGGCGCCCGGCTCACATCTGCCTCAACTCGCGTTACAGATTCCGGTCTTGTGGCCCCCATGCCCTACGTCCCGCGAAGCTTGCGGCGCCTGCGACATTTTTCGTCGCTTTCCCTTTCGGCGCCGTAGCCTAGGCTGGCAGGGGACGACAGGGAGACGGACATGAATGCATCGAAACTGAGCCGCCGGACGCTTCTCGGAGCCGGAGCGGCGGGCACGGGCCTTCTGGCCCTCGGACTTCCGGCAGGCCGGGCGCTTGCCCAGACGCCGGTGGCGCTGCAGCTCTCGTGGCTGCATTCCGTGCAGTTCGCCGGCAGCTATCTCGCACAGGAGAACGGCTGGTGGCAGGAGAGCGGGCTCGACGTCTCGCTCCTGCAGGGGGGGCCGAACGCGCCGGTCGAGCCGCCGGTGATCTCGGGGACCGCGCTCGTCGGCATATCCGCGGCCGATTACACCGCGGCGGCCGTGGCGGAGGGCGCGCCGTTCAAGATCCTGATGGTGGCGATGCAGAAGAACCCCTTCGTGATCGCCTCGCTCCCGGGCAATCCGGTGGAAGAGCCTTCGGACCTCATCGGCAAGAAGATCGGCATGGCGCTCGCCAACACGCCGGTGCTCGAGGCGCTCTGCAAGCTCAACGACGTCAACATGGGCGCGATCGAGATCGTGCCGACGCAATATTCGCCCCAGCCGCTGGTGTCGGGCGAGGTCGATTGCCTGCTTTGCTGGGAGACCGACCTGCCGGTCGCGATGACCATCCAGGGGGTCGAGAACCGGACCATGCTGATGGCCGATCACGGCTACGCGGTGCATTCGCAGACCTATATCTCCACCGAGGACAGCCTCGCCAATCGCCGCCAGGAGATCGTCGATCTCATCGCCGGCGAGATCCGCGGATGGGAGGCCTACCGCGCCGATACGGACGCCGCGGCGCAATTGACCGTCGAGCGCTTCCCGGATGCGGGGCTCGACCTCGAGACGCAGAGGCTGCAGGCCGAGCGGCAGGTGCCGCTCATGTTCTCTGATCTCACCGACACAAACGGTTTCGGCTGGTGGACCGACGAGACGGTGGCAGCCAATATCGAGACGCTGGCGCTGCTCGGGCGCGACGTGACGCCGGATCTCTGGGACCGCTCGATCCTCGAGGAGGTTCATGGCGCCTGACGCATCACCACCCGAGATCGTGTGCCGCGGCCTCTCGAAATGCTTCGGCGCGACCGAGGTCGTGGCGCCGTGCGAGCTGACCTTCGCCGCGGGGCAGACCACGGCGCTGGTCGGACCCTCGGGCTGCGGGAAGTCGACGCTCCTGCGGCTGGTGGCAGGGCTCGAGGCGCCGAGCGCCGGGTCGGTGACGATCGGCGGGGCGCCGCCGGGCGACACGCTGCGCCGCGGTCAGCTCTCCATGGCGTTCCAGGACCCGTCGCTGCTGCCGTGGCGGACGGTGCGCGGGAACGTGACGCTCGCGCTGAAACTGGCGCGGCAGCGCAAGGACGAGGCGCGTATCGCCCGGCTGATCGATCTCGTGGGGCTCGACGGCTTTGCGGGCACGCGGCCGGGGGCGCTGTCGGGGGGCATGCGGCAGCGGGCGGCGATCGCCCGGGCGATGGTCACGGAGCCTGCGGTGCTGCTGCTCGACGAGCCCTTCGGCGCGGTGGATGAGCTCACGCGCCAGCAGCTGGCCGAGGACCTGCCGCCGCTCTGGGAGGCGCGGGAGACGACCACGCTGCTGGTGACCCATTCGGTGAGCGAGGCGGTGATGCTCTCGGACCGGGTGCTGGTCTTCTCGCCGCGGCCCGCGGCGGTCGTGGCGGATATCCCGGTGGCGTTGGAGCGGCCGCGCCGGGCCTCGCTCAGCTCGTCTAAACCGTTCCTCGACCTGACCGGAGAAGTGTCCGAGGCGCTGGCGCGCGGCATGGCGGCGGCAGCGCCGCGTCTTGCGGCGCAATGATTGTGGCGGCCGCGATGCGGCGCTCCGACCCGGTACTCCGCGCGGCGCTCGGGCTTTTGCTGATCGTCGCGCTCTGGGAGCTCTCCGCCCGGGCGCTGAGCGGCGCTTATATCCTCGCCGGACCGGTCGAGGTTGCGCGTTACCTTGCCCAGAATTCCGGGCTCATGGTCCGGGCCCTGAGGGAGACCCTCTGGAGCGCCGCGCAGGGGTTCTTCTGGGGCAACCTTGCGGCGGTGACGCTTGCGGTCACCGCCATCGTCATGCCGCGGAGCGAGCGCGTGGTGTCGGCCCTGGCGCTCCTGGTCTTCTGCCTGCCGCTCGTGGCGACGGGGCCGATCCTGCGGGTGCTCTACGGGCCGGGCGACGGGCCGCAGATCACTCTGGCGGCGCTGGCGGTCTATTACACGACCTACGTGCCCCTGCTGGTGGGCCTACGCGCGGCGCCGGCCACTTGGTTCGAGCTGGTTCAGAGCTATGGTCGGGGCAGGGCGGCCGAGCTCTGGCACGTCCGGGCGATGACGGCGCTGCCGTATCTTTTCGCGGGCCTGCAGATCGCCGCCCCGGCCGCGTTCCTCGGCGCGATGGTCGGCGAATTCACCGGCGCCGAACGCGGTATGGGCGTGTTGACCATCCGTGCGATGCGGGCGCTCGACGTGCCGGGGGCCTGGGCGCTCGCGAGCCTCGCCGCCGCCATCTCGGTCGCGGCCTATGCCGCGATCGGGGCGCTGGCGCGGGCGGTGTCGGTCGCGCCGCCGCCGGTGATCCTGTCTCCGCCCGGCGCTCCGGTGGGGCGGCGGCTCGGGGCGCTGGCGCCGCTCGGGCTGACAATCCTGGCCCTCGTCCTCTGGTGGGGCCTCCTCGAAGGCTTCGGCCTCAACGCCTTCTTCGCCAAACGCCCAGGCGACGTCTTCGAGGCGCTGATGCTGGCGCCCGATGCCGCGCAGACGCGCGCGACGCTGCTGGCGGCGCTGCGGGAGACGGCCATCGCCGTGGTGCCGGGATACCTCGCGGGTCTTGCGCTCGGGGCGGCGCTTGCGACGCTGATCGTCCTCGTGCCGGTCGCCTCGACGGTGGCGATGCCGCTGGCGGTGGCGCTGCGGTCGGTGCCCATCGTCACCAGCGCGCCGCTCGGCGTTCTGCTTCTCGGGCGCGGCGAGGCGGGAACGATCACGCTCGTGGCGCTCATGGTGTTCTTTCCGACCTTCGTCGCCTGCCTGCACGGGTTGCGGCAGGCCCCGGGCCAGATCCTCGACGTCTTCGACAGCTACGCCGCGGGTCCTGTCGCGCGGCTTGTCCATGTGCGGCTGCCGGCGATGCTGCCGGCGTTCTTCGCCGCGGCGCGCATGGCGGTCCCGGCCTCGGTGCTGGCGGTGACGGTGGTCGAGTGGCTGGCGACCGGGCAGGGCATCGGCAGCCTCATGGCGCTGTCGGCGTCGCTCTCCGATTACGACATGCTGTGGGCCTCGGTCGCGGTGGTGGCGCTTCTGTCGGCGGCAGGGTACGGGCTCGTGTCACGGGCCGAGGCACTCGTCCTCTCCCGCTATGCCGCAGAACAGGTCAGACGATGAGTCACCGCGCCGCCGCCTTCGCGATCCCCGGAGATATCACAACGCTCACGGGGGGTTACATCTACGAGCGAAAGTTGCTCGAGGGGCTGAGGGCGATCGGTCACGACGTGGCGCATCTGGAACTCGGAAGCTCCTTTCCCGATCCGACGCCGGAGCATATGGCGGATGCAATCGCGCAGCTTGAGGAGGTTGCGCCGGACCGGCCGGTGATCGTCGACGGGCTGGTCTTCGGGAGCATCGATACGGGCGGTCTCGCCCGGTGCCGGGCGCCGATCGTGGCGATGATCCACCATCCTCTGGCGCTCGAAAGCGGCCTTGGCGCGGAGGAGGCTGATCGCCTTTTCCGTTGCGAGCGCGACAACTTGGCGCTCACCTCTCATGTTCTGGTGCCGAGCCCGCACACGCGGGAGATCCTGGTTCAGAGCTACGGCGCGGATCCGTCGCGCATCACCATCGCGCGGCCGGGCGTAGCGCGTCCGCAGGGGCCGCCGGAGAGGGTCACGCCGCCGCTGATCCTGTCGGTCGGCATCCAGCATCCGCGCAAGGGTCACGACGTGCTGCTGCGCGCACTGGGTAAACTGCGCGATCTCGACTGGCAGGCGATCGTCGTGGGCAAGGTGCACGACGACGCATATGCCGTTGAACTTGAGGCGCTTCTTGGAGAGCTGAAGCTCGGGGACCGGGTGCGTTTCGCGGGGCGCGTGCCGCAGGAGGAGATCGGCGCGCTCTATCGGCAGGCGGCGCTCTTTGCACTTGCGACGCGCTACGAGGGCTACGGCATCGTCTTCGACGAGGCGCTGGTGCACGGTCTTCCCATCGTGAGCTGCGCGACCGGGGCGGTTCCGGACACCGTACCGCAGGGATCCGGGATTCTGGTACCAGTGGACGATCCGGACGCGTTCGCCGGGGCGTTGCGCAAGATGCTGGAGGATGAAGGCCTGCGGGCAGGATGTGCCGAAGAGGCCGCGGCTGCCGGGGCGCAGCGGCCGGACTGGACCGAGACCGCCCGGATCGCAAGCGAGGTTCTGGGTGTGCTTTGACGCCACGGAGTATCTTCGAGCGACTTTCGGTCACGCACAGACCGGTGGGGATCGGAGCTGCGTTCTATAGCAGCAGTCCGATAATCAGTATTATGGAAAATATAAGGTTAAGCCGGTGGTGCTGTGCATCACCGGCCTGGCACTGGAATGTCACGCTTTCCGGTCGTCGGAAACCTTGCCCGGACGGCTTGCGCGCGCGGCCTCGTAGAAGAGCTCGTCGGCGCCGAGGAACCTCGCGGTGTAGTCGGCCGGCAATGTGATGCCGCTCGGACCCGATGGCAGATCCTGTCCGAACCGGCTGCGGAACGCGCCGAGCGCTCGGGACTTGGCGGCCACGGCGTCTCCGACGGGCAGCCGGTGCAGCGTGCCGCCTGGCGATGCGCCTTCGAGCGCCGCTTCGGTCCATTCCGCCCAGACCTGATAATGGCAGAGGCTGAGATCGAACATCTCGGCGGCCATGGCGGCGACCTCGGCGGTGGCGCGGTGTTCGGCATTCTCGCTGGTGTCGGCAGTCGAGAAGATGCGCCGCGCACCCATGGCCTGCGCGATGGTGCCGACATGGCGCGCGAGCATTCGGAACGTGTCGGGTTGCTCGGCCCAGCCGGCCGGACGACGCAGCGCCGTGATGTCGCCGGGTTGTCCCCCGAGATACGCGACGGCCAGTTCGATCTCGCCGCGCCGTGCACAGGGTCCGCCAAAAGCGCCCGCATGCGGGCCTTCGCCCATGCAGATGATGTGCGCGCCCTTGTTGGCGAAGGCATGCGTCAGGAGCGCCCCGCAGCCGAAGGCGTTGTCGTCGGGATGCGGCGTCAGGACGACGATCGGCTCTTCGAGAAGCTGCGCGATGCAGAGCGGCGTCTCTGGTTTGGAAATGACCTTATCGGCCATGGGTTTTCCTCCTCCGGTCAATGACTTGCGGCGTACCGTTCAAGCGGTCTCGCCGTCGTGCTGAAGCGTGCGGCCCGTCTGCGCACGGCGGTAGTCGAGCGTCGGCGTGCAGGTCTTCAGGCAGGACACGAAGCTTTGCGCCCAGTCTGTGACGTTGGTCGCGTGGACGACGCCGAGGCTGTGCGCATGTCTCCGGCGCCGCTCCTCCAGCGGCATTGTTATTGCGGTTTCAATGGCTTCTGAGGTTTCGTCAATGTCGTAGGGATTGACGAGCAGCGCCTCGGTCATGTCCTCGGCGGCGCCCGCGAAGCGCGACAGGATGAGGACGCCCGGATCTTCGGGATCCTGCGCCGCGACGTATTCCTTGGCGACGAGGTTCATGCCGTCGGCGAGCGAGGTGACCAGGCAGGCACGGGCCCGGCGATGCAGGCGCGCCAGCGTATCGCGCTCGACGCCGCGGTGGATGTAGCGGATCGGCGTCCAGTCGAGCTCGGCGTGCTCGCCGTTGAGCCGCCCGGCGATCTCCTCGAGCTCGGTCCGGATCGCGCGGTAGGCCGCGACGCGTTCTCGGGTCGGCGGCGCGATCTGAAGGAGGCTCGCCCGGCGTCCGGTCCCTGCCCGGCTGTCGAGAAACTTGCCGAAGGCACGGAAGCGGTTCGGCAGCCCCTTGGAATAGTCGAGCCGGTCGACGCCGATGACGAGATCCTCGTGCATGTCGATGCCGAGCTCCGCGTCTGGTCCCTCGACGGCGGCCGCTTCGGCGAAGCTTTCCGCGTCGATGCCGATCGGGAACGAGCGCACGGATACCGAGCGGTCGCGGAATTTCACGCTGCCGTCGGTCATGAACTCCGCACGCGGATCGGCGCGGAACATCTCGAGGCAGGATGCGGTGTCGCGGCGCGTCTGCAGGCCCACGAGATCGTAGGCCGAGAGCCATTCCGCGAAATCGTCCGGCGACGGCAGCGTCGAGAGCGCGCCGAGCGGCGGGAACGGGATGTGCAGGAAGAACCCGATGCGGGCGGTGATGCCGAGCTTGCGCAATTCCGAGGCGAGCGGCAGGAAATGGTAATCGTGCACCCAGACTATGTCGCCTTCGCCGATCTGGTCCGCGAGGAGCCGGGCGACACGGGCGTTGACCGCAAGATAGGTCTCCTCGAAGCCGCGCTCGATATCGACCAGGTCCACCCGGCCGTGGCAGAGCGGCCAGAGCACGGAATTGGCGAAGCCGAGGTAATAGCTGTCGTATTCCTCGGGTGTCAGGTGGAAGGCGAGCCGGGTGTAGTCACCGGACGCGATCTCGGTCAGACCGTCCTGATCCGGCGTGCCCTCGTCGGGATGGGCGCCGACCCAAAGACCGCCGCTGCGCGTCAGCGCATCGTGCACCGCCACCACGAGCCCGCCCGACGGCGTGGCGCCGGTCGGGATGCGGTTCGAGACGACGACGAGTTTTCCGGTCATCGGTTTGGCCTTTCGTGTCAGCTGGCAATGGCAAGCGGTTCGGAAGGCGATCCACGGGCTTGCCATCTGCGGAAAAAACACTCCATTGAATTGGTGAGTTCCGGCCACATGTTCGCGGTTGCTGTACGGCAATCCGGGAACCGTCGTGCTTGCCAATGCGTTTCAAATCGGTGTGTAGCACACCGTGCTCGGGCCCTGCCCGACCGGCCCCATACTTTGGCAGCGAGACACATGAATACCCAGACTTCCGAACTTCTTTCCCTTGTTCTCGGGAGGCGCGACCAACTCGATGCAGAAGAACAGGCCGCCCTGTCGGCTCTGTCAGTGCGCACCCTGAGATTCGGTCATAACGAGACGATCATCCCGGCGGGCCCGACCCCGGACCAGAGCTGTCTCGTGGTGGCGGGCATGGCGCTCCGGGTTCAGCCGACCCATACCGAGCAGGGCGTGGTGTCCGCCGTGCACATTCCCGGCGATTTCGTCGATCTGCATGCGCTCGTGCTGGAATGTCTCGATCATTCCGTCGTGGCGCAGGGCGACTGCAAGGTTCAGCTCGTCGACATGACGCAACTGCGCCAGATCACAGAGGATTTCCCGCATCTGACGCGGCTTCTGTGGATGCTCACGCTCATCGACGCGAAGATCCACCGGGCCTGGCTCGCCGCCGGGGCGACGCTGCGCGCGACCGAGCGCATCGCGCATTTTCTCTGCGAGCTCTACACGCGATACGACACGATCGGTTTCGTGCAGGACGGCGGCTTCCACATGCCGCTCGAGCAAAAGGACCTCGAGCGGCTGTTCGGCCTGTCGCGGGCCCATGCCAACCGGGCGGTGCAGGAACTGCGGGCGCGCGGGCTGATCGACTGGACCCGCGGACGGGTGAACGTGCACGACCTGCAGGGCCTGAAGGAGCACGGGAAATTCGATCCGGGCTACCTCGAGATCGCAAGGGCCCGGCGCTGAGAGGTCAGGTTGTTCCGGCTCCGGGCCGGGACAGCTCCGACAGCCAGTCCGCCAGCGCGTCGACCGAGGCGAGACGGTAGCGGGCCCGGGTCTCGGCGCCGCCGATCTTGATGCCGAAGCCGCCGATCGCCTCCGCCGCCTCGAACCCGTCCTCGTCGGTCACATCGTCGCCGATCATCACGGGGCGCCGGCCGGCGAAGGGTTCGGCCTCGAGGAAGCTGCGGATCGCAGCCCCCTTCCCCGCCGCGGCCAGAACCACCTCGCTCACCATGTTGCCGTGCAGGGCCTTCAGGGTCCCGTCGCCATCGGCCTCCCGGTCGACGGCCTCGCGGACGATCTCCTCGAGATGCGGCATGCCGCGGTAATGAACGGTTATGGCGCCGGGCTTGCGCTCGAGCGTCAGGTTGTGGCGCGTCGCGACGCTGGTGAGACGTTCGTCCACCGGCGCCAGCACGGGCGCGACCTCGGCGCGCCGGACCGGCGGATCGCCGGGATGCCAGACCTCGTGACCGTGCGAGCCCGAGAGGATCAGGTCCATCCCGCGCAGATGCGGCACGAGATCGGCAAGCGCGCGGCCCGTGACGATGGCGAGCGCTCCCCCCGACCGCTCATGCAGCGCCTCGAGCGCGGCGCGAGTGCCGCCCGGCATGTGGACGCTCTCCGGATGGTCGACGATCGGCGCGAGCGTTCCGTCGAAGTCGAGGAAAAAGGCGTGGGTCGTGGGATCGGGAAATGGCGGTCTGTCTGTCATTGTCCAAGTTCATTGAGATGCGGCCGGACGCTCAGGCCGCGGTCGGCAGGATGGTGGTGTTTTCGTCGGTGCCGAGATATTTCCGCGCCTCTGCCTCGAGAGCGGCCTCCATGCGTTTCGCCAGATGCCGGCGTTCGCGCCAGCCGCGGATCTGGCGCGTCCGGGTCGATTGCGGGATGTAGACCCGCTGGCCCTGATCGTGGCGCACCCAGAAGCTCTGCTGTCCCGCCACGAGATAGGCATCGTGGGAGCTTTCTGCAGCGACGGTGACGGTGAGCGACGTGACGTTCTCGGCCACGAGCGGCGTGTCCTCGTCTTCGAGAGCGCGTTCGATCAGATCGCGGAACGAGCCCGCGTCGCGGTATTGCGCGGTTTCGAGCGGCCCCTGGCGGCTGACCTTGAGCCGATTCGGCGCCTCCTTCGCGCTTGCCGCCCCCTCCGGACCGCCATGGGCGTCCGAGCCGTCGCGGTCGGTGACGATCGCCGAATGGCTGGTATCGCCGCCATGGAGATCGGCGATGATCGCGGCGACATAGATGGGCTCGGCGCCCATGTTCCCGACGAGCAGATGCGCGCGGTCGCGGTTGCCGGCGACGCGGTTGACG
The DNA here is from genome assembly GCF_000521785.1 of Roseivivax halodurans JCM 10272. GTDB lineage: Bacteria > Pseudomonadota > Alphaproteobacteria > Rhodobacterales > Rhodobacteraceae > Roseivivax > Roseivivax halodurans. The sequence goes on along the minus strand of NZ_JALZ01000011.1, from coordinate 36,047 downwards.
AAGATGTTCGACCTCCGCTGCCTGCGGAAACTGGTCACGAACACCTGCAGATAGGCAAGCCAGACGATCGCGGAGATCGCCTGCACGCCAAGCGTCAGGAAGGCCTGATATTCTGTGATCCAGCTGAGCATAATCTTGGTCCCGTTTTTGCAGGACAGGAACACGGGCACCAGACATGCGGTCCGCCGATTGTGTATTATCACTTTGCGGTGCAGCGGAGCGGCGAGATGCCCATGTCCGTGCGCCGCAATGCCTCTGCGCATCGAGCGCGATGTGTTAGGGTCGCGCCGGACGGCTCCGGGTGTGATCCGGGCATTTCGGTGGAGGGACCGGATGGCGACGACGACGGCGCGGATGCGCGAGGGTTACGGGCGCGTGGCGCGCCTTTTTCACTGGGTCGTGGCGGTGATCGTGCTGATGATGGTCCCCGCGGGGCTCATCATGGTGCAGGAGGGACTGCCCCGTCCCTTGCAGAACACGCTTTTCCTCTTTCACAAGAATGTCGGCGTGATCCTGTTCATGCTCGTGGTCCTGCGGCTGATCTGGCGGTGGAGCCATCCGGCGCCGCCCTTGCCGGCGGACCTGCCGGGCTGGCAGGTGCGGGCTGCGGCGCTCAGCCACGGCGCGCTCTACGCCATCCTGCTTGCGATGCCGGTCCTCGGCTATGTCCGGGTGCGCGCCGGCGACTTTCCGATCGAATGGCTCGACGCGATGGGCGCGCCGATGCTCGTCCCGGTGTCGAAGCCGCTCGCCGAGGCCGCGTCGCGGCTGCACGAAATCGGCGGCTTCGTCGCCATCGGCCTCATCGCGCTGCATCTTGGAGCGGCGATCCATCACGCGGTCGTCCGGCGCGACGGCGTCCTGGGGCGGATCTGGCCGCCGGTCTGAGGATGAGAGCGGCAGCCCCGCATGGGTCTGCGCCATGGTCGTCGGCGGCGCGAACCCGCTCCATCCGCGGCCGGCCGCGCCCCTTGTCGATCCCGGCCGACCGGCGCGTTCTGCTTCTTCTTGACGAAAATATCCCGGGGAGCGCGAGGGGCTGGCCCCTCGCTGGCCCAAGCCTGGGTCAGTAGAACGCCTGCAGCCCGGTTTGCGCCCGGCCGAGGATCAGCGCGTGCACGTCGTGGGTGCCCTCGTAGGTGTTCACCGTCTCGAGGTTCACCATGTGCCGGATCACATTGAATTCGCCCGAGATCCCGTTGCCGCCATGCATGTCGCGGGACATCCGCGCGATGTCGAGCGCCTTGCCGCAATTGTTGCGCTTGAGGATCGAGATCATCTCGGGCGCGCCCTTGGCCTCGTCCATCAGGCGGCCGACGCGCAGGCAGCCCTGCAGGCCGAGCGCGATCTCGGTCTGCATGTCGGCGAGCTTCTTCTGGAAGAGCTGGGTCTGGGCGATGGGCCGCCCGAACTGCTTGCGATCGAGGCCGTAGGACCGGGCCGCCTGCCAGCAGAACTCGGCTGCGCCCATCACGCCCCAGGCGATGCCGTAGCGGGCGCGGTTGAGGCAGCCGAAGGGGCCCTTGAGGCCCTGGACATGCGGCAGGAGCGCGTCCTCGCCGACCTCGACACCCTCCATGACGATCTCGCCGGTGACGGAGGCGCGCAGGGAGAGCTTGTTGCCGATCTTGGGCGCGGAAAGGCCCTTCATGCCCTTTTCCAGCACGAAGCCGCGGATCTTGCCGTCATGGGCGTCGGATTTTGCCCAGACCACGAAGACATCGGCGATGGGCGAGTTCGAGATCCACATCTTGGAGCCGCTGATCCGGTAACCGCCGTCGATCTTCTCGGCGCGGGTCTTCATCGCCGCGGGGTCGGAGCCCGCATCGGGCTCGGTCAGGCCGAAGCAGCCGATCCATTCACCCGAGGAGAGCTTCGGCAGGTATTTCTGGCGCTGTTCTTCCGAGCCGTAGGCGTAGATCGGATACATCACGAGGCTCGACTGAACCGACATCATCGAGCGGTAGCCGGAATCGACGCGCTCGATCTCGCGGGCGACGAGGCCGTAGGACACGTACGAGCTGCCGAGCCCGCCATATTCCTCCGGCACGGTCACGCCGAGCAGGCCCATCTCTCCCATCTCGCGGAAGATCTCGGGCTCGACGGTCTCTTCCTCGAAGGCGCCGCCGACGCGGGTCTGCAGGTTCTCCTGCGCATAGGTGCGCGCGCTTTCGGCGATCATGCGCTCGTCTTCCTCGAGCTGATCCACGAGACGGAACGGATCCTCCCAGTCGAAGGGGCCGAGATTGGGCGCGTCCTTATCCTTGAGGGCGGGTTTCGGATTGCTCATGTCGTTCATGGTCTCTCTCCCATGCAGCTTTGAGCGCCACCATACCTTGCGCTGCCGTCATGGAAAAACGACAATAGCGCATAGACGCATGAGGAAAACGCAAGTGACGTCCGTCTCCCGCCGCATGATTCCGCCGCTCGGCGCGCTGCGCGCGCTCGAGGCGCTCGACCGTCTCGGGTCCGCGACGGCGGTGGCCTCCGAGCTCGACCTCAGCCAGAGCGCAGTCAGCCGGCAGATCCGGACGCTCGAGGACACGCTCGGCGTGCCGCTGGTACGGCGGGAGCGGCGTTCGCTCGAGCTGCTGCCTGCGGCGCGCGATTATGCGGCGACCGTGCGGGCGAGCCTTGAGCGGATCGCGCAGGCCTCGCTGGCGCTGCGCCTGCCGGGGCGCGCGGGCAGCCTCGATCTTGCCATGCTGCCGTCCTTCGGGATGCGCTGGCTGGTGCCGCGGCTCCCTGATTTCACGCGGCGGCACACGGACGTGACGGTGAACCTCGCGACCCGGATCCGGCCCTGCGACTTCGGCACGGATCCCTTCGATGCGTCGATCGAGTTCGGTGGTCCCGAGCCCCGTGCCGGGGTGGCGCGCCTGCGGCTCAGGCCGGAGCGGATGGAGCCGGTCTGCGCGCCGGATCTCGTGCCGAACGGAGCGCTGGCCCCTGCCCGGCTCGCCGGTCTGCCCCTCCTGCAGATGGAGACGCGTCCGCAGGCCTGGCGCGACTGGTTCGCGGCGCACGGGGTCACCCGCATGGCACGGGGCGGCACGACGTTCGACCAGTTCACGGCGATGCGGGAGGGGGCGCAGGCGGGGCTCGGGGTCGCTTTGCTGCCCGATTACCTCGTCGAGACCGAGCTGGCGACCGGCACGCTCCTGCGCGCCTCCGTGGCCCCGGCGATCACGCTCGGCGCCTATTACCTCGTCTGGCCGGACGACCGGCCGATGTCGCCGGCGCTGACGCAGTTCCGCGACTGGCTGACGACCCAGGCCGAGGAGGAGGACGATCCCCTGCCCCGCTGAGCCTAATCCGGGATCGAGAAGACCTGGCCGGGATAGATCAGGTCCGGGTCGCGAATCTGGTCGGAATTGGCTTCGAAAAGGCGGACATAGAGCGGCCCCGAGCCGTATCGCTCCCGCGCGATGGCCCAGAGCGTGTTGCCGGGCTGGACCGTGACCGCCTGGACTGGTGCGCCCTGGGTCTCGGGCGTCGCGGCTTCCAGCGCCTCGCGGCTTTCGCGCAGGAACGGGCTTTCGGCGCGTGCGGTCACGGCCCCGGAGGCGTCGAGGCTGTCGACGCGCAGGGTGTAGGTTCCCGGCCGAACATCCGCGAGCGCGACCTGCCACTGGCCGTTCGGCGCCACCTTGCCGTCGATCATGGCCCGGTTGTCGAGATAGACCCGCACCTCGCGCGCCTGCGGATCGGCGCGGCCGGACAGGGCCACCTCGCCCTCGGAGCGGTAGCTGATCGTGTCGATCAGGACGAAGTCGCGTTCCGGCGGCACCGGTGCGCCGGGCCGGGTGGCCGGGGGGAGCGCCTCCACGCCGTCCGGGCCGGAGAGGAGCATGGCGATGGCGGACCCGCCTTCCCTCTCGGACGGCACTCGGGCGGATTGCGGAGGGGCGGCGGACACATCGGTGACGTCGGTCTCGGGAGTGACGGCCGGTGCCGGAGCGGCGGGCGCGGCTTGCGTCCGGGGACCGGAAGCGGCCCGCTGGGGAAGGAGGACGACCTCCTCGGTCCCGGACCGCGTGCCTGCCGCGTCGGTTGCGGACAGCGTCAGGATTGTCGCGGTGTCGAGCCGCGGCATCTCGGGGAAGACCGCGAATTGTCCCGACCCGTCGGCGGTGGCGCGGCCGATTTCGGTGTCGCCGAGCCGGAGCGTCACCTCCGCGCCCGGCGCCGCGCGGCCCGCGACGATGGAAAGAGCATCCGGATCGACACGCACGAGATCGAAGCTGGGCGTCCCGGGCGGCGCCTCGGGGCCGGGATCCGTCGCGGCGCCGGGTGTGGTCGAGCCGGGATCCTGCGCGAGGTCGGCGCCATGCGGGTCCGCGGCGGGCAGCGCATCTTCGTCTCCGGTGCTCCCGGTCATCGCCGCCACTTCGCCACGGGGATCGTCCGTCGCAGTCGACGTCGCCGGCGCGGAGAGGCGCGCCTCGGCGACGGGGTCGGTCGGCGGGGTGCCCTGCCGGCCGGCGACGTAGAAGCGGATCGCCACCGGGACACAGGCGGCGAGCGCCCCGAGTGTCGGTCCGGCTGCTGCAATCCTCGGCATCGTCGTCGCTCCCCCCAATCGTGCAGTGACGCCCTTGCGGTTTTCGGCACGATTGAATGTGTATAGCAGTGCCGCCAGCGACCGTCAAAACCCCAAGATCAGGGACAGAATCGAGATGAGCGAGTTTTCAGTCTGCGTCTATTGCGGCGCGCGGCCCGGCAACGATCCCGCCTACATGCAATCCGCCGAGGAGACCGGTCGCGCCATCGGCGAGGCGGGCTGGCGGCTCGTCTACGGGGCGGGCGACGTGGGGCTGATGGGAGCGGTCGCGCGCTCGGCGCAGGAGGCCGGCGCCGACACCTTCGGCGTGATCCCCCAGCATCTCGTCGCATGGGAGGTCGGCAAGCGGGACCTCACGCGCTTCTTCGTCACCGAGACGATGCATGAGCGCAAGAAGGTCATGGTGATGAACGCCGATGCGATCTGCGTTCTGCCCGGGGGTGCCGGAACGCTCGACGAATTCTTCGAGGTGCTGACATGGCGGCAGCTCGGGCTCCATGACAAGCCGATCTTCCTGCTCAATGTCGGCGGCTTCTGGGAGCCGCTGCGGACGCTCCTGTCGCACGTCGTCGAGACCGGGTTCGCCGGCGGGACAATGCTCGAGGCGGTTCAGATCTGCGGATCGGTGACCGAGCTGACCGAGGCCCTGCGGCGCTTCCGCTCGGCGCCGAACCGCGCGGCGCTGTAGAGGCCGAGCGCGGTCCAAATCAGCGCGAAGGCCGCCGCCTGGGCCAGCCCGAAGGGTTCACGGAAGACCAGGGTCGCGCAGAGGAATTGCAGCGTCGGGTTGAGGTACTGGATCAGCCCGACGGTGCTGAGCGCCACGCGCTGCGAGGCGTAGCTGAAGAGGATGAGCGGCGCGGCGGTGATCGGCCCCGACAGCATCAGCAGGAAGGTGGCGCGGGCGTCGTGGCCCCAGATCCCTGTCCCCTGCCCCACATGCAGCCAGATCAGCCAGCCGAGCGCGAGCGGCGCCAGCAGAGTGACCTCGGTCGTGACCGAAACGACGGCGCCTGTGGCGATGCGCTTCTTGGCGAGGCCGTAGAAGCCGAAGGTGCCGGCAAGGAGGAGCGAGACGTAAGGCAGCTGGCCCTCGCGCCACGCGAGGAGCGCGACCGCGGTCGCGGCGAGCGCGACGGCCGCCGCTTCGAGCCGCTTCAGCCGTTCGCCGAAGGCGACGACGCCGAGGAGGACGGCGACGAGCGGGAAGATGTAGTAGCCGAGGCTGGCCTCGGTCGCCCGCTCGATCTGGATCGAGTAGATGAAGAGGAACCAGTTGCAGGAGATCATCACGGCCGAGAAGGCCAGCGTGAGCGCCGTGCGCCTGTCTCCGAGCGCGCGGGCGACACCGGAGAGGCGACGCTGGACGATCAGCACCCCGGCGAAGAACACCAGCGACCAGAGCGTGCGGTGGGCCAGCACCTCGTCCGGGGGCACGTCGGCGAGGAGTTTGTAGTAAAGCGGCGACGATCCCCAGATGGTGCAGGCGCCCACCATCGACAGGATCCCTGCCCGTTCGCTGGTCATGAAAGTCCGGTCCTCTGTTCGCCCCATTGCTAGCGGGCGGCGCAGGCGAGGACCAGAGGCCAGGCGTCAGACCGCGCGCATGACCTCGCCGGCGAGGCAGCGGTCGAGGGTGCGCGGCGGCAGGCGGCCGATCGTCTCGAAAAGCGCGAGAAAATTGACGAAGGCGACGATCTCCACGATCCGGCCGCCTTCGATCCGCATGGTGATCTGGAACCTGTCTCTTGCGGCGATGCCGCTCCGACCCTCGCGAAGCGACAGATCGCAGAGATAGCTGATCCAGGGGGGATCCCGGAGCACGACCACGGGCTCCGCCTTGAGCAGGTCCACCTGGCACCAGACCATGTTGTGAAACCTCAGCAATTCGACCCTGCCGCGGATGTCGAGGCCTTCGACGCCGGTGACGCGCACGTTCCGGGAGACGACGCTCTCGATCGTTCCGCGTCCGTCGATGTCGAAAAAGCCGGACAGGAAGGTCTGCGCGATGAGGCTTATGTCGGTCATGGGAAATGCGTCGTCCTGACACCTGCCGCAGCGCCGGCACGTTAGAAATGTGACAGAAAAACGAATTCGATCAAAAGAAAAATACCGGCCAATTTGGCCGGTATCTTAATTGAGGCGTCGCTTATTCGACGTTTTCGCTGAGCACCTTTTCCATCTCGTGCGGCGGATGGTTGGTCAGGTCCTTGGCCACCTCGGCCACGACGCGGGACTTAACCTCCTTGTGCATCTTGTTGCGCAGCTCGCCCAGAACCTTGGGGGCTGCGGCGATCACGAGGCGGTCGAACTTGTGCTTGTGCGCCTGCTTGAAGAGGATGTCCGCCAGATCGTCGGCGAAGCGCTCCTTGGCCAGCTCGTGCCAGTCGGTGTCGTCCATCGCCGACGTCTGCTGGCGGCCGCTGTCCTGAGCGCGGCCCGGCTTGTTGGCGGATTGCTCGGAATCCTTCGGGTTGTCCCGCTCTTCCTCGCGCACGACCTCGAGGCTGGGGAACTCAGCATCGCCCTTGTTGCGCAGGAACAGGGCCTTCTCGCCGTCGGCGACGAGTACGAAAGTGCCTTCCGTGAGGACGCTCATTACATGTTCTCCTTGTCGCCGCTGCCGTCCTTGTCGCCGCCGAGCGGACGGGTCTTGCCGTCGCTGTCGTCGTCGTAATTCTTCATCTCGTCGCGCGTGCCGACCTTGCGGTTCAGCTCGCCACCGGCGCGGCCCTCGTGGTCGGGGCTCTCGGGAAGATCCTCCGGCTTCTGGCCGAGAACGTCTTCCGTCTCGCGGTGTCCGTCTTCGGATCTCTTGCGTTCGGGCATCTTGGCCTCCTGTGTCATCATCTTGTGATCGAAATGCGTGCGGGGGCCATGTGTTCCGCAGAAATCATATGCGACTTCACGGAAGTGTCGCCGTATCGCGCGCGGGGAAAGCGGTCTTCGGAGGTCCTGAACCCGGGCCGGTATGCCTTGCGCAAAGGCGTCACGGCTTTGAAATGGCCCCGACAATTGCTGGCATCGTTCGGAAGCCCGCTTGTGTTCGGACCATGCTGCGGCCATCAACGCCGCGACACGATGGACCGCGCCCTCGGGAGAACATGATGAAGGATTGGCAGGCATCCGCGACGGAGCTCTACGACGGGACGTTCCGGCACATGTTCGTGGACGGCGCATGGTGTGCGGCGCAATCCGGGCGCGAGATGAAGGCGACGAATCCGGCTGACGGAACGCTCCTCGCCACTGTCCCGCGGGGCGATGCCGCCGATATCGACGCCGCCGTGCAGGCGGCGCGGCGCGCGTTCGAGGGGCCCTGGTCGACCTTCACGCCTTACGAGCGGCAGAACCTGCTGCTCCGGATCGCCGAGCGGTTCGAGGCCGAATGGGACAGGCTCTGTCTTTCGGACACGCTCGACATGGGGATGCCGATTGCGCGCACGCTCGCCAACCAGCGGCGGGTGCTGGGGATGCTGCGGTTCTACGCGGGCCAGGCCGTCAGCGTACACGGCCAGACCATTCCGAATTCCTTCCCGGGCGAGATCTATTCCTCGACCGTACGCGAGCCTGTGGGCGTCGTGGGTGCGATCATCCCGTGGAACGCGCCGATCGCCGGGTCCGTCTGGAAGATTGCACCGGCGCTCGCCACCGGCTGCACGATCGTCCTGAAACCCTCCGAGGAGGCCTCGCTGACCGTGCTCATGATCGCCCGGATCATGCAGGAGGCGGGGCTCCCGGACGGCGTGCTCAACATCGTCACGGGAACGGGCGCCGAGGCCGGCGCCGCGTTGGCCGAACATCCGGGCGTCGACAAGATCGTCTTCACGGGCTCGACCGCGACCGGTCAGGCCATCGCCCGGGCGGCGACCGGCAACCTCAAGCGCGTGTCGCTCGAGCTTGGCGGCAAGTCCCCGGTCATCGTCTGTCGCGACGCGGATATCGACAAGGCGGTGCCGGTGGCCGCGATGGCGGTCTTCGCCAATTCGGGTCAGATCTGCATCGCGGGCTCGCGGCTCTTCGTTGCGCGCGAGATCCACGACGAGTTCGTGCGGCGTGTGGCCGACTACGCGTCGAAGCTGAAGATCGGGCACGGCATCGCGCCCGACACGGAGGTCGGCCCGATCATCTCGGGCCGTCAGGCGGAACGGATCGAGGGTTACCTGTCGGCCGGTCCCGTTGAGGGCGCAGAAGTCGTGACAGGCGGAGGACGCGCGACGGGGACCGGCCTCGGCGGCGGGCATTTCTTCCAGCCCACCGTCTTCGGCGGCGTGACGGACGAGATGAGCATCGCGCGCGAGGAGATCTTCGGCCCGGTGATCTCGGCCATGCCGTTCGACACGCTCGACGAGGTGGTGGCCCGTGCCAATGCCACGCCTTACGGGCTCGCGGCGGGCGTGTTCTCGACCCATCTCGGCACCGCGCACAAGCTGGCCAACCGGCTGAAGGCGGGCTCGGTCTGGGTGAACATGTATCACGCAATCGACCCGGCGGTGCCCTTCGGCGGCATGAAGATGTCGGGCTACGGGCGCGAGGGCGGATCCGAGCATGTCGAGGAATATCTCGACACCAAGGCGATCTGGATCAACGCGGACTGACACTGCCCGCGGCACTGCAGGGGGACACCATCATGAATGTCGGACTGATCGGCGTGGGCCTCATGGGCCACGGGATCGCGCGCAACGTTCTGGCGCGGGGCGGCCATGCGCTGACCTTTCTCGACCATCCGGGCAACCAGCCCACCGAGGAGATCGTCGCACTCGGCGGCATCGCGGTCGGGGAACCGGCAGAGATTGCTGAGAGCTGTGACGTGATCCTGCTCTGCGTGACCGGTGCGCCGCAGGTCGCGGCGGTGATGGAGGGCCTGCTGCCCGCACTCCGCCCCGGGACGGTGATAGTGGACTGCTCGACCTCGCTGCCGGAGACGACGCTGACCATGGGCGCGCGCACGGCCGAGGCCGGCGGCGCCTATCTCGACGCGCCGATGACGCGCACGGCCGCGCATGCGCATGCCGGCACGCTCAACCTTCTGGTGGGCGGCGAGGCCGAGACCCTAGAGAGAGTGCGCCCGGTGCTGGAGAGCTTCACCGAGAGCGTTGCCCATGTCGGGCCGCTCGGTCACGGGCACCGGCTGAAGCTTCTGCACAATTACGTCTCTGTGGGCTTCATGACGCTCCTCGCCGAGGCGGCGGCGCAATCGGCCGATGCGGGTGTCGATCCGGCCGTGCTGGTGGAAGTGCTGGCGAATGGCGGCGGCGCGAGCGCGGCGCTCGACCGGCTCTCGCCCTACATCCTGAACGGGGATCGCAGCGCCCTGCCCTTCGCGATCGCGAACGCGGGCAAGGACATCGACTATTACCGCGAGATGGCCGGGGCCGCGGGCGCGCAGCGCACCGTCGCGGACGGCGTCTCGGCCGCGATCCGGTCGGTCTCCGACGGAGAGACCGGGCAGGCCTACGTGCCCGAGATGGTCCGGCTTTTCCGCAGGACGGCCGAAGCCTGAGCGCCCGTTCGAGAGCGCTCGCCGGGCGGGGTTGTCACCGCAAAACGCCGCGTATAGCAACATCGGGAAATTCAGGGAGGAAGACATGACGTATCGTTTCAGCGGGCTCGTCGCAGCCGGTGCGATTGTTGCGGCGGGCACTCCGGCGCTGGCACAGACCGAGGTCAAGATCGGCTACGCGCTGGCGCCCGACAGCCATTACGGCGTCGCGGCCCAGACCTTCGAGGAGGTCGTGACCGAAGAGACCGGTGACGCCTTCGAGTTCAAGCACTTCCCCTCCTCGGGCCTCGGCGGCGAGCGCGAAGTGATCGAGGGCCTGCAGATCGGCACGATCGAGGCGACGATCGTGTCCTCGGGCACGCTGGCCAATTTCGTGCCGGATACCGGCGTCTTCGACATCCCGTTCCTCTTCCGCGATCTCGAGCATGCGCGCGCGGTGCTCGACGGCGAGATCGGTCAGGAGATCCTTGCCAAGTTCGACGATGTCGGCCTGCACGGCCTCGCCTGGGGCGAGCAGGGCTTCCGCCACATCACCAACAACCGCAACGCGATCGAGACGCCGGCCGATGTCGAGGGCCTCAAGATCCGCACCATGGAGAACCCGGTCCACCAGGCCGCGTTCAACGCGATGGGCGCGGCGCCGACGCCGATGGCCTGGCCCGAGGTGATCTCCTCGCTGCAGCAGGGCGTGATCGACGGGCAGGAGAACCCGCTCTCGGTCATCGTGTCGGTGAAGCTCGACGAGGTGCAGGAATACCTGACGCTCTCGGGTCACGTCTATTCACCGGCGATGCTGCTGGTCTCGAAGCCCTTCTGGGAGGGGCTCACGGACGAGCAGAAAGAGGCGTTCGAGAAAGCCGCCGCCGAGGCCGCGACAGCGATGCGCGGGTTCGTCGACGATGTCGAGACCACCGGCGTCGAGACGCTCAAGGAGCGCGGCATGAAGGTGAACGAGCTTTCCGCCGAGCAGAAGGCGCAGTTCCAGGAAGAGATCTCGTCGGCCTACGAGGGCTATTACGAGACCTACGGCCAGGAGCTGGTCGACTCGATCGTCAACTTCGAATGACCAAGTGCCGGCGCCCCACGCGGGCGCCGGCGCAGGCAAGGAGCTTCGCGTGAGGCGGCTCGAGCATATTTTCGTCCGTGCCAACGGCTGGGCGCTGATCCTGATCCTGGGCGCGATGCCCCTGATCGTGGGGGCGAACATCGCCCTGCGGTACCTTACGGGACATTCGCTGTCCTGGGCCGACGAGGCCGCGCGCTACCTGATGATCTGGATGACGTTCGTCGGCGCTGGGCTCGCGCTCCGGATGGGTGCGCATGTCGCGATCACCAACCTCCAGGACGCGCTGCCGGGCCCGGGGCAGAAGATGCTGCGCGGCGCGATCGTCCTCGGCCTTCTGATCTTCTTCGGCTTTATGGTCTCGGTCGGCATCGAATACGCCGAGCGGATGCAGTACCAGATGACGCCGGCGCTGCGCCTGCCGTTCGTCTACGTCTATGCGGCGATGCCCGTGGGCTTTGCGCTGCTGATACTGCACCTCATGCTGGTCGCACCGCAATTCATCACGGCGGGCACGTTCAAGGGGGCGGCGGCGCCCGAGAGCGATCCGGCCGTCCGCGAGGGCGCCAATGGCTGAGATCCTCTTCCCCGCGCTTTTCGTGCTGCTCGCGCTCGGCTTGCCCGTGGCCTTCGCAATGGCGATCTCGGTCTTCGTGGCGCTGAGCTTCGGGTCGAGCTATCCCAATATCGTCGTGGTCAAGGAGATGTTCTCGGGCCTCGACAGCTTCCCGCTTCTGGCGGTGCCGTTCTTCATCCTCGCAGCCGAAATCATGACGGCGGGCGCCGTCACGCTGGCGCTCCTGAGACTGGCGCAATCGCTTGTCGGGCATCTGCGCGGCGGGCTCGGCCACGCCAACGTGGTCAGCTCGGCCATGTTCGCGGGCATCTCGGGCAGCGCGCTCGCAGATGCGGCGGGGCCCGGCGCGATGATGATCCGGATGATGGAGCGGGGCGGCTATGACCGTGCCTATGCCGGCGCGCTGACCATCGCGAGCGCGGTCGTGGGGCCGATCATCCCGCCCTCGATCACCATGATCATCTATGCCATGCAGGATCAGGAAGTATCGGTCGGATCGCTCTTCATGGCGGGCGTGCTGCCCGGCATCCTGATCACGGTGATGGTGCTGCTGGCGAATGCCCATGTCAGCCGCCGGCGCGGCTACGCCTCGGGCGAGGCGATGCCGCCCCTGTCCGAGATCGGCCGCATCGCGCTTCACGCCTTTCCCGCACTCCTGCTGATCGTCCTGATCGTCGGCGGCATCCGTTTCGGGATCTTCACCCCCACCGAAGCGTCGGTCATCGCGGTGTTCTACGCGCTCTTCGTGGCGATCTTCGTCTACCGCTCGTTCCGACTGCGGGATCTGCCGGACACCATCCTGCGCGCGGCGATCGTATCGGGTGCGGTGCTGCTGATCCTCGGGGCGGCGCGAGCCTTTGCCTGGGTGCTGATCATCGAGGGGATCCCCCAGATGCTGGCCGAGACCATCATCGCTTGGGATCTCTCGCCCATCGTCTTCCTGCTGGCGGTGAACGCGCTACTGCTGATCTTCGGCCTTTTCATGGATCCCCTGCCCGGGGTAATGATCCTCGTGCCGATCCTCGCGCCGATCAGCTTCGCGCTCGGGATCGATCCCGACCATTTCGCGATCATCGTCATCGTGAACCTCACGCTCGGGCTGACGACGCCGCCGGTGGGCAGCCTGATCTTCGTCGTCTCGTCCGCGGTGTCGCTGAAACCCACGACCCTCGTCCGCGAGATGCCGCCGTTCTTCCTGGCGCTTGCAGTGGCGCTTCTGGCGATCACCTTCGTGCCCGGACTTTCGACGTGGCTGCCGCGGGTCAGCGGGTTCTGAGACCGGCGTCACGGCCGCTTTTCTGTCGGGCGCCCGGAACGAGAAAAGCCCCGCGCCTGGGGCGCGGGGCTCGGTCCCGAACGATCGGGCAGTCGGATCAGCTTTCGGAAAGACGCTTGGCGACGTTTTCCCAGTCAACGAGGTTGTTGAGGAAGTTCTGCAGGTAGGCGGGACGCTTGTTGCGGAAGTCGATGTAGTAGGAGTGTTCCCACACGTCGACGCCGAGAAGCGCGGTCTGGTCGAAGCAGAGCGGGTTCACGCCGTTCTCGGTCTTGGTGACCTTGAGGCTGCCGTCCTTGTCCTTGACGAGCCAGGCCCAGCCCGAGCCGAACTGGCCGGCGCCGGCGGCGGCGAACTCGTCCTTGAAGGTGTCGACCGAACCGAAGGCCTCGGTGAGCGCGCTCTCGAGCTCGCCCGGCATGCCCTTCTGCTCGGGGGTCATCATCTCCCAGAACTGGTTGTGGTTCCAGTATTGCGAGGCGTTGTTGAAGATGCCGGACTGGGCGACCGCGTTCGGATCGTAGGTGCCCTTGATGATCTCCTCGGCGGACTTCCCTTCCCATTCGGTACCCGAGATCGCCTTGTTGCCGTTGTCGACATAGGCCTTGTGGTGGATGTCGTGGTGAAACTCGAGGGTCTCGGCGGACATGCCCTTGGAAGAGAGCGCGTCGTGGGAATAGGGAAGATCGGGAAGTTCAAAAGCCATGTCAGACCTCTACCTTTCATGTGATATATTCAAACGGCTGTGCGATAGGTGATCCGGTGAGCGCCGGGCGTCAAGGCTGGCATTCACGTCTCCCTCTCGCTGTCTTGAGGTCAACGTGCGTCGCGCTGGCATGTTCCTCCCCCCTGGAAGCGGGCGTCGTAGCCGGCGGCGGTGGCCGAGATCTGCATCCGTCCGCTCTGTTTGAGGTAGGTCGCGCGGTAGATGAAGGTCGGAACGTAGGTGCCGGCGCGATCCTCCACCGCGAGATCCCAGACGAAGGTGATGCGCTTGTCGTTGTCCGCGGCGATCCGCGCCAGGAGCGGCGCGCCGTTGAAATGCAGGATGACCGGGTCCGAGACCGTCGCGGTCCGGGTTCCGTCGTCCCAGCCGATGAACACGATCTCGGGGATCCAGTTGCCCGGTCCGTATTGATCGAGCGTGCAGAGAAGCGTCTCGGCCGCGTGCGACCCGGCCGCCGCAAACGCGAGCGGCAGGGCAAGAAGTAGAGATTTCATGCAGGCTCCCCGGGGGCCTCAAGGGTGGACCCCGACTATCATGTCCCGGGAGGCCCGCTGCAAGGCGCGTGTCGCCGCAGGCCCGGATCAGTCCCGGAAGTGGCCGACCCAAGAGGCGGGATGCGCCGCGTGGCAGAGGAGCCCGCGGACGTAATCCGCGACGGACCGGAAGCACATCACGCGCAGCGATCCGTCATCGGCCCACCAGATCGCTCCCGAGACCTGTGCCAGGCGCGTGCGGCGGATCATGCCGCGCGGGAAGGCCTGCGTGCGCATGTCGGCGGGCGTGAGCTTGGCGAGAACCTCGCGGAGGCTCGCTTCTGCGCCCGTCAGGGTGAAGAGCGTGCGCGCGTCGGACATGTCGAGGATTAGCGCATGGGCCCTCGCCGTGGCTTCGGCGAGGCGTGCGGCGAGGTCCGCGGCCTCCTCGTGACCGCAGAAGAGCATGAGCTCGTCGGGGGACATCCATGCGAGGCTGCGACGGCCGTCCGTGGTCACGCGCAGGGTCTCGGGGACCGGCAGGCCGACCGTGTCCGACATGGCACCGCCGATCTCGGAGCGAGCGCCGCGGATGGTGATCATGCCGGCGAGGCCGGTATCCTCGACCGTGACCAGCCCCTCGAAGCGGGTCGTCTCTTTCGTCGTCGCTGCGTCAAACATTCTGCTTCTCCCCCTCGGCGTCGAAGAAGACGGTCGAGGTGATGCGGGTGCGGATGGTGCCGCCGTCCACCTTGTTGAACTCGATCTCCTCGCCCATGCGGGTTGGCCCGTTATGGACGAGACCGACGGCGATGCCGCGTTCCAGCGTCGGCGAGTAGTAGGTCGAGGTGACCCGCCCTTGCGTGTTGCGCTGGCCGTTGGCGTTCTTTCCGTCAGCGATGGCGTATGAGCCCTCGGGCAGGACGGAGCCGTCGAGGGTCTCGAGACCGACGAGCTGCCAGCGGTCGGGATTGTCCATGTGGCTGCGGGCCTGGGCGCGCTTGCCGATGTAATCCTCCTTCTTCTTCGAGATCGCCCAGTGCAGGCCGAGATCCTGCGGGATCACCGTTCCGTCGGTCTCGTCCCCGATCATGATGAAGCCCTTCTCGGCGCGCATGACGTGCAGCGCTTCGGTGCCGTAAGGCGTGACGCCGAACTCCTCGCCGGCCTCGAACAGCTTGTCCCAGAGCGCGCGGCCCTTGTTCGCGGGCACGGCGACCTCGAAGCTGAGCTCGCCGGAGAAGGAGATGCGGAAGACGCGCGCCGGGATGCCGGCAAGCTCGCCTTCGGTCCAGCGCATGAACGGCAGGGCGTCCTTCGAGAGGTCCATGCCGCCGAGCTTTTCAAGCACCTTGCGGCTGTTCGGCCCGACGACGCCGATCTGCGCGTATTGCTCGGTGGCGTTCACGACCCAGACCTTCCAGTCCCACCATTCGGTCTGGAGGAAATCCTCCATGTGGGCATGGATGCGCTCCGCGCCGCCGGTGGTGGTGTGGCAGAGGAACGTGTCCTCATCCAGCCGCGCCACGACGCCGTCGTCCATCAGGAAGCCGTTCTCGGAGCACATCAGACCATAGCGGCAGGCGCCGACCTTCAGCGACGACATCATGTTGGTGTAGAGCATGTCCATGAAGCGCGCGGCATCCGGGCCCTTCACGATGATCTTGCCGAGGGTGGAGGCATCGAGCAGACCGAGCGAGGTCCGGGTCTGGTTGATCTCGCGGATCACGGCGTCCTTCTTGGTCTCGCCGCCCCTCAGGTAGCAATAGGGCCGACGCCAGTGACCGACCGGCTCCCATGCCGCGCCGTTCGCCTCGTGCCACTCGTGCAGCGGGGTCTTGCGGATCGGCTGGAAGAGATCGCCGCGCGCCTCGCCCGCGATCGCCGACAGGGAGATCGGGGTGTAGGGCGGACGGAAGGTGGTGGTGCCGACGGCGGGGATGGCCTCGCCCAAGGCCTGAGCGAGCGTCGCGAGACCGTTGATGTTGCTGAGCTTTCCCTGGTCGGTGGCCATGCCGAGCGTGGTGTAGCGCTTGGTGTGCTCGACGCTTTCGTAGCCCTCCTGCGCGGCGAGCATGACGTCCGACACCTTCACGTCGTTCTGGAAGTCGAGCCAGGCCTTGCGGCGGAGCGCTGGGTTCGCATTGGCGGGCATCATCCAGACCGGCGCGATGGGCGCCTCGTCGCGCGCTGCGCCCTGCGGTGCGGAGGACGTCCCCTGCCCGGCCGCTTCTGCGCCGGCGTTTGCGGCATCGGTGAGAATCTCGCCCTGCCCGAGATGGCCGTTGGCCGAGCCCGCGGCGATGACGAAGGCCTGTCCGTCCGCGCCGGTCGGCGCGCGGGAGGGATCGGGGCGGAAGAAGATCTCCTTCTCGTCCCAGGTCAGCTTGCCGCCCGCGTGGGACCAGAGATGCACGACCGGCGACCAGCCACCCGACATGGCGACGCAGTCGCAGGGAATGACGTCGAGAACGCCGCCCTCGCCCTGCTGGTTGCAGATGGCGACGGCCTTCACCTTCTTGCCGCCCTTGACCTTGGCGATGCCGCGGTTGGTCAGGATGCGGATGCCGCGTGCGCGGGCCTCGGCCATCAGCGCGCCGCCGCCTTCGGGGCGCGCGTCGACGATCGCAGGAACGTCGAGGCCGGCGTCGCGCAGGGTCAGAGCGGTCCGGTAGGCGTCGTCGTTGTTGGTCACGATCACGGTGCGCTTGCCGGGCGCGACGCCGTAGTTCACGACGTAGTCGCGGACGGCGGAGGCGAGCATCACGCCCGGCACGTCGTTGCCCGCGAAGGCGAGCGGACGCTCGAGCGCGCCGGTGGCGGTCACGATGCGGCTCGCGCGGATCCGCCAGAGACGGTGACGCGGCGCTTCGGATCCGGGCTCGTGATCGGCGATCCGCTCGTAGGCGAGCGCGTAGCCGTGATCGTAGACGCCCGACCCCATGGTGCGGGTGCGCAGGCGCACGTTCGGCATCGCCTCGAGTTCGGAGACGGTGCGTTGGATCCAGGCTTCGGGGTCGAGCCCGTCGATCTCGCCGCCATCGACCGGGGCGCGGCCGCCCCAATGCGGGGTCTGCTCGATCAGCAGGACTTCGGCGCCCGCCTCCCCGGCGGCCTTCGCCGCGGCGAGGCCCGCGATACCGCCGCCGACGATCAGCACGTCGGTGTGCAGGTAGAAATGCTCGTAGCGGTCGGGGTCGCGGGACTCCGGAGCCGGTGCCTTGCCGAGCCCGGCGGAGCGGCGGATGAACGGCTCGTAGACATGCTTCCAGAGCGGCCGCGGATGGATGAACATCTTGTAGTAGAAGCCCGCGGGCAGGAAGCGCGAGAGGGCCGTGTTCGCCGCACCGATGTCGAAGTCGAGCGTGGGCCAGTGGTTCTGCGAGGTGGTGCTCGCATTCTCGAAGAGCTCGGAGGTCGTGGCGCGCTGGTTCGGCTCGAACCGGTCGCCGGTGCCGAGGCCGAGAAGCGCGTTGGGCTCTTCCGCGCCGCTGGCGACTAGGCCACGGGGGCGGTGATACTTGAAGCTGCGGCCGAGCAGCGAGCGGCCGCTGGCGAGCAGCGCCGAAGCTAGTGTGTCGCCGGGATGGCCGCGCAGATAGGTGCCGTTGAACGTGAAGCGGACTGAGGTCGCGCGGTCGATCAGGCGACCGCCGGAGGAGAGGCGATGGCTCATGCTGAACCCTTGCACTGGCGGAGGCGGAGCGTGCCTCCGGCGGGGATATTTCGATCAAGAAGAAGAGCGGTGCGCTCCTGCCGGGCGACGAGGCTCATGACCCGCGGGGCCTTGAGAGTTCGGCGGGCGGTTCCGTCACTTGCGCGGGATAGGTCCCGACGACTCCCATCGTGACGGTGTCGCGGGCCGCGTGGAACCACTTGCCGCAGCCATGGGCATGGCGCCAGCGCTCGTAGTGGAGGCCCCGCGGGTTGGCGCGCAGGAAGAGATAGGCTTCGAACGCCTCGTCCGAGGCGCCGGGGCCGTGGCGGGCCACATGGGCCTCACCGCCGGGGGCGAGCTCGGTTTCGTCGGCGCGAACGCCGCAATAGGGGCATGTCAGGATCAGCATGCGCGGGCTCCTCGGGTCGATAGATCGCCCGGGCCCGCGAGGGATGCGCGCCCGGCCCAGAGGCCGGACGCGCGGGAGGGATCATTCCTCTCCGGTCGCGCCTTCGGCCGCGGATTCTGCAGCATCGCCGGCGCTTTCGGCGGCGTTGCCGGCGGATTCGGCTGCGGTTTCGGCGGAACTTGCCGCGCTTTCGGCAGCGGATTCGGCTGCGTTGCCGCCCGAGCCTTCCGGTGAGCCGCCGCTCCAGAAGACGAAACCGAGTACGCCGACGGCGACGACGAGGCCGCCGACGATGAAGGCGAGAACGCCGGTTCCGCCGCTGCCGTGGCGCTCGACATGGGTTTCGCGGGTATGCGTGTGCAGGTCGTTATGGTCGGACATCTTGCGGTCTCCGGATACATTCGATTTGCCGAAGGAACGGCTTTGCCCCATCGAAAAGTTCCGGCGAATTCCGTGACGTGGCGTACTTCCGCCTGAGAGGACACGCGATTTTCCATCAGTGAGCGACCCCCGCGGCGACCGATTCGTCGATGAAGCGGCCCTCACGGAACCGGTTGAGACCGAACTCCGCGGCGAGCGGTCCCGGCGTGCCCTTTGCGATCATCTCGGCGGTCGCCCAGCCCGATCCCGGGATCGCCTTGAAGCCCCCCGTGCCCCAGCCGCAATTGATGAAGCAGCCAGTCAGGGGCGTGGTCGAGATGATCGGCGAGCGGTCACCGGTCATGTCGACGATCCCGCCCCATTGGCGCAGCATCTTGAGGCGGCTGATCATCGGGAAGGTCTCGATGAGGGCCCGCACGGTCTCCTCGATATGGTGGAAGGAGCCGCGCTGGGTGTAGTTGTTGTAGCCGTCCGCGCCGCCGCCGATGACCATCTCGCCCTTGTCGGACTGGCTCATGTAGCCGTGCACGGTGTTGGCCATGACGACGACGTCCATGCAGGGCTTGATCGGTTCGGAAACGAGCGCCTGCAGCGCCACGCTCTCGATCGGCAGCCGGAAGCCCGCCATCTCGGCGAGGTGGCCCGAGTGCCCCGCGACGACCATGCAGAGCTTGTCGCAGCCGATCTCGCCCTTCGAGGTCGAGACGCCCGTGACGCGGCCGTTCTCGGAGCGCACGCCGGTGACCTCGCATTTCTGGATGATGTCCATGCCCATCGCCGAGCAGGCGCGCGCATAGCCCCAGGCGACCGCGTCGTGGCGGGCCGTGCCGGCCCGCGGCTGCCAGAGCGCGCCGAGGACCGGATAGCGCGGGCCCTTGAGTTCGATGATCGGGCAGAGCTCCTTGACGCGTTCGGGCGTGATGAACTGCGTCTCGACGCCCTGGAGCGCGTTGGCATGGGCGGTGCGGCGGTAGCCGCGGACCTCGTGCTCGGTCTGGGCCAGCATCATGACGCCGCGGGGGGAGTACATGACGTTGTAGTTGAGGTCCTGGCTCATCGT
This sequence comes from Roseivivax halodurans JCM 10272, assembly GCF_000521785.1. GTDB lineage: Bacteria > Pseudomonadota > Alphaproteobacteria > Rhodobacterales > Rhodobacteraceae > Roseivivax > Roseivivax halodurans. The sequence goes on along the minus strand of NZ_JALZ01000011.1, from coordinate 16,359 downwards.
CTCGTAGAGCGAGCGCGACTTTTCGTAGATCGCCGCGGAGGGATCCTGTAGGTAGTTCGAGCGGATGATCGTGGTGTTGCGGCCGGTATTGCCGCCGCCGAGCCAGCCCTTCTCGATCACCGCGACGTTGGTGATGCCGAAGTTCTTGCCGAGGTAGTACGCGGTGGCGAGGCCGTGTCCGCCCGCTCCGACGATGATCACGTCGTAATGCTTCTTGGGGGACGCGGCACGCCAGGCGCGTTCCCAGCCCGTATGGCCGCGCAGGGCCTCGCGGGCGATGGCAAAAGCGGAGTAGTGCTTCATGGGCGCGGCCCTCCCGTCGGGGGTGTCGATTTCCCCCTCATTGCCCCGCCTCGCATCGTCCGCCGCTGCTGGTTCCGTCGTTATGCGACGGGTTTGCGACATGGGCGGGCCGGGCGCGACACCACGCCCCCGCGGTCACGGGGTTTTGCCCTTTCGGCACGATGGACGGCGGGATATGACCCCGTGAGACTGTACGGAGGATGCATGACCGACTTCCTGTTCCTCGCGGGCGCGCTTGCGGCGCTGGTGGGCCTCCTGCTGGCGTTCTCGCTGCTGCGGGGGCGGCGCGACACGCGTGCCGGCGAGGCCTTCGACCTGCATGTCTACCGCGATCAGCTGAAGGAAGTGGAGCGCGACCGCGCCCGCGGCGTCATCGCCGAGGAGGAGGCCGAGCGCCTGCGCACCGAAGTGTCGCGGCGCCTGCTGGCCGCCGATGCACGAGTGAGCGCGGATTCCGCAGGCAGCGATCAGCCGAAGACCTTCGGGCGTGCGGTCGCGGCTCTCATCGTGGCGGCGGTCGTCGGAGGCGGCTTCGGGCTTTACGCGTGGCTCGGCGCTCCGGGATATGGCGATCTCTCGCTCAAGACCCGGATCGCCCGCGCGGAAGAGGCGCGCGCCAGCCGGCCCGCACAGGCGGATGCCGAAGCGCAGGTGCCGGACCAGACCAACGCCGAGGCGAGCGCGGAGTACCGCGATCTCGTCCAGCGCCTGCGCGGCGCCGTGGCGGAGCGGCCCGACGATCTGCAGGGCTTCCAGCTGCTCGCGCGCTCCGAGGCGGCCTTGGGCAATTACTCGGCGGCCTGGAAGGCGCAGCGGCGGATCGTGGAGATCCGCGGGGCCGAGGCGAATGCGAAGGACTACGCCGATCTCGGCGACATGATGGTGCTCGCGGCCGGCGGATACGTCTCGCCCGAGGCCGAGAGCGCATTTCGGCAGGCGCTCGAGCGCGACCCGCAGAATGGACCGGCGCGCTACTACCTGGGCCTCTCCTATGCGCAGACGGGGCGGCCGGACCGGGCCTTCCGGATCTGGGACGAGCTTCTGCGCGGCAGTGCCGCGGGCGATCCGTGGGTCGCGCCGGTGCGCGGCCAGATCGAGGCGATGGCGCAGCGGGCGGGCGTCACCGATTACCGTCTGCCCGAGATGGCGGCGCCCGGGCCCGGGCCGAGCCGGGAGCAGATGCGCGCGGCCGAGGAGATGGATCCCGGCGCCCGCGACGAGATGATCCGCGGGATGGTCTCGGGCCTGTCGGAACGGCTCATGTCGGATGGCGGCAGCGTCGACGAGTGGGTGCGGCTCATCTCCTCGCTCGGCGTGCTCGGAGAGCGGGAGCGCGCGGCGGAGGCGCTGGAGGCGGCCGAGGCGGCCTACGAGGGCGAGGCGCAGGCGCTGGAGCGCCTCCGCGGTGCGGCGAGAGACGCGGGGGCGCTGGAATGATCCACGAGGATATCCAGGACTTCGCGGCCGCCCTGCCCGCCCGCGCCGCCCTGTCGGGGCTCGATCTCGGAGACAAGACGGTGGGCGTCGCGGTTTCGGACCGGCTCCTCTCGGTGGCAACGCCGCTCGAGACCGTGAAGCGCAAGAAGTTCACGGCGGATGCGGAGCGGCTGCTGGCGATCTTCGCCGCGCGCGAGATCGGTGGCGTGATCCTCGGCCTGCCGCGCAACATGGACGGAAGCGAGGGGCCGCGCTGCCAGTCGACGCGGGCCTTCGCGCGCAACTTATCGCGGCTCTGGGACGGGCCGATCGGGTTCTGGGACGAGCGGCTCTCGACCGTCGCCGCCGAGCGGGCCCTCCTCGAGGCGGACACCTCGCGCGCCAAGCGCGCCGAGGTGATCGATCACGTGGCGGCCTCGGTCATCCTGCAGGGCGCGCTCGACCGGCTCCGGCATCTGCGCAGCGAGGCGACATGAGCGGCGAGATCGAGAGCCCCTGCACAAAGATCTGCCAGATCCATCCCGAGGCACGGCTCTGCGTCGGCTGCCTGCGCACGATCGACGAGATCACCGGCTGGGCGCGGATGACCCCCGAAGACCGTCGCCGGATCATGGACGAGCTGCCGGAGCGTGCGCCGCAACTGGCACGGCGCCGGGGCGGCGCGTCGGGACGCCGGCGGGTCTAGGCCGCCCGGGCCTCGCCTTCGACGGCATCGAGGGCCTCGTCGAGGATCTCGACCCCGGCGCCCGGACGGCTCGCGGCTTCGGACAGCGTCCGGCGCCAGGCGCGCGCCCCGGGGCGACCGGCAAAGAGCCCGAGCATGTGCCGGGTCACCTGATGCGGCCTGCCGCCCGCCGCCACGTGATCGGCGATGTAGGGGCGCATGATGCGCGCCACGTCACCGGGCTCCGGCGCGGTGCTATCCTTGCCGAAGATCTCCGCATCCGCCCCGGCCAGGATGTCCCAGGGGCGCTGGTAGGCCGCGCGGCCGATCATCACGCCGTCGAACCCGGCGCGAAGATGGGCCGCGGCCTCCTCGAGGCTCTGCACTCCGCCGTTGAGCGAGATGTGCAGGTCGGGAAAGCTCTGCTTCATCCGTGCCACGAGATCGTAATCGAGGGGCGGAATGTCGCGGTTCTCCTTGGGCGAGAGGCCCTGGAGCCACGCCTTGCGGGCATGCACCGCGACGCGCGCACAGCCCGCGTCGAGGATGCGGCTGAGGAAGTCCGGCAACACGGCTTCGGGATCCTGGTCGTCGACGCCGATGCGGCACTTTACCGTGACCTCGACGTCCACGGCCTCGCGCATGGCGCGCACGCAATCGGCCACCCGCTGGGGCTCGGTCATCATGACGGCGCCGAACGTGCCCGATTGCACGCGGTCCGACGGGCAGCCGCAATTGAGGTTGATCTCGGCATAGCCCTGCGCCTCGCCCATCCGCGCCGCTTCGGCGAGCTCTGCCGGATCGGACCCGCCGAGCTGCAGCGCCACCGGAAGCTCTTCGGGCGAGAAGTCGAGCAGATGCAGCGCACCGCCCCGCACGAGGGCCGGCGCTGTGACCATCTCGGTATAGAGCAGCGCCTCCGTCGACAACGTCCGGTGGAACATCCGGCAATGCCGGTCGGTCCAGTCGATCATCGGCGCGACGGAGAGACGTGCGGCACGCCGAACGGCGGATATCTCTTCTTTTCCGTGGTCTGTGCTCATGTTCGCCTGGTGTCTTCTCGATCTGCGGGGCCGAACGGCTCGGCAAGGCCTGCTCGCCGATTGACGGCGCCTTTTCGTCCGGGCAGCGGCCCGCACTTATCACCTTGCACCAACGGACGAAAGACGCGGGAGCGTGACGTTTCGAGCTGCCAGGTGCCTCCCGAGACCGTCCGGGCGGGATCTTTTGTCGCACCGTCCGTCATCGCAGTGTTAAACTTCGAGTCTAGCCGTCTTCCGGTGGACGATCGCTCGTCCGGGGCAGAACAATTTGCATCTCAGGGATGGATGGCATGAAAGACGACACGCACCACGGTCTCACGTTCGATGAGTGGGACGAGGCACGTTTCCCGCGCGCCAAGACGCAGGAGTTCGATCGCGTGGTCGAGCGCGCGATCTCCCGCCGCGGTTTCCTCGGGGGCGTTCTGGCCTTCGGCTCCGGCGCGGCGGTCATGGGCACCGCGGCCCTCCGCGGCTCGACGGCGCTGGCGCAGGGCGCCGGGCGCTTCCCGTTCGAGCAGATTGCCGCACAGACCGACGGGACGGTTCACGTGCCCGGCGGATACGATTGGCAGGTGCTTGTGCGGTGGGGCGATCCGCTCTTCTCCGACGCGCCCGAGTTCAGCCAGGAGACGGGTATCCCGACCGAGGGTTCCGACCGCGTCTTCGGCGAGAACACCGACGGGATGGAGCTCTTCTCGATCGACGGCCGCGAGATCCTCGTGGCGAACAGTGAATACACCAACAACGACATCAACCTCGTCGGATCGACCACCGCCGAGGCCAACAGCCTCGAGGAGGAGCGCGCACCGAGCTCGGCCGACGACGTCCTGCGCCTGCAGAACTTCCAGGGCGTGACGGTGATGGAAGTGGCGGAAGGCGAGACCGGCTGGTCCGTGGTGGTCGACAGCCCCTACAACCGCCGCATCACACACAACACGCCCATGTCGATCGACGGCCCCGCCGCCGGTCACGCGCTGCTGCAGACCGAGGACGATCCGACCGGCACGCAATCGCTCGGTACGTTCAACAATTGCGGCTCGGGCCGGACGCCCTGGGGGACCTATCTAACCTGCGAGGAGAACTTCAACGGCTATTTCGGCGCGACCGGAGAGATGCCGACGGACGAGAAGATCGCCGCGGGCTACGCCCGCTACGGCATCGCGGCCGAGGGCTGGGGGTACAATTACCACCTCTACGATCCGCGGTTCGACGTCTCCACGACACCGAACGAGCCTCACCGCGCCGGCTGGATCGTGGAGATCGACCCGAGCGACGCAAGCTCGACGCCCGTGAAGCACACAGCGCTCGGCCGCTTCAAGCACGAGAACGCGGCCTATGCGCTCGCCGAGGACAACCGGCTGGTTGTCTACATGGGCGACGACGAACGTGGCGAGTTCATGTACAAATGGGTGAGCCGCGCCCCCTACGAGGAGGGCGGCGACACCTCGACGCTTCTGGTCGAGGGTCAGCTCTTTGCCGCGACCTTCTCGGACGATCAGAGCGGACGCTGGGTGGCGCTGACGCCCGAGGCCACCGGAATGGAGGCCGCCGAGATCGCGATCTTCACCCGCACGGCCGCCTCCGAGGTCGGTGCGACCACCATGGACCGTCCCGAATGGATCGCCGTCAATCCGACCGCGCCCGAGGGCTATTGCTGCCTGACCAACAATTCGCGGCGCGGCGCGACCGATGACGACGGCAACATCGTCACCAACGAGGGTGGCGATCCGATGGAGGTCAACGCGCCGAACCCGCGCGAGACCAACGAATACGGTCAGATCGTGCGCTGGCGCCCCGAAGGCGGCGATCACGGCAGCGAGGCGTTCGAGTGGGACCTCTACGTTATGGCCGGCAACCCGGAGGTTCACAAGGACGGCCCCTATGCCGGGTCCGACAACATCAACGCCGGCAACCTCTTCAACTCGCCGGATGGAATGCAGATCGACACCACGGGTCTGATCTGGATCCAGACCGATGGCGACGACAGCAACGAGGGTGAATTCGAGGGCATGGGCAACAACCAGATGCTCGCGGGCGATCCCGAGACCGGCGAGATCCGCCGCTTCCTGACCGGCCCGAACGGCAGCGAAGTGACGGGTCTGACCTGGTCGTCGGATCGGCGGACGATGTTCGTCGGCATCCAGCACCCGGGCGCCCCGTTCCCAGATGGCGAGGGCATGCTGCCCCGCTCGGCCATCGTGACGGTCAAGCGCGCCGACGGTGAAGCTGTCGGATAAGTTGCAGTGAGTATGGAGCTCTCGGTCTTGCAGGCCGGGGGCTCCATCACAGAGCGGCCGACGGGACGAGCCACGCAGGGTCCCGACGCAACTTGCGCGCCGGACGTGCCGACCGGCATATCCCCGCAGATATCGCAGCCGATAGCCGCCTCTCCGCGGCGCGAGGCCGGGAGATGTCAGGAATAGGACGACGATCATCCCGGATGTTTGGAATCGTCGTACGGCTCTGATGTAAATAAGGAAAGTTTTCCAGCCAAGAGAGCGACCTTCGTCGCTTCCGGAGCAAGGTGCCGACCGGACCCTGGGGGTCTCGGCGGCGCCGCTCTCAGGCCAAAGATGGTGCGGTCGAGAAGACTCGAACTTCCACGGGTGTTATCCCACAGCGACCTCAACGCTGCGCGTCTACCAATTCCGCCACGACCGCACTGTCTTGGCTTGGATGGCGGGCGTATAGACGAGCAATTCGGGGGTGCCAAGGGGGTCGAACCGAAAATTTGGGCCTTTCCGCACGCCGAGGGGCATCACGTTGCGGAAGGCGCTCAGCGCAGGGTGCGCCAGCGCCCGTCGACCTTTTCGAAGCGCGTGCGCGAGAGCGTCGAGAAGCGAAGATCTTCCCCTGCCCCGCGGCGCTCGACCGTGACCTTGCGGCCCTCGATCCTCAGGATGTTGAGGTCGTTCGGCTCGCCCCGCACCCGGGTCGAGAGGCCGGTGCCCGCCTGCACCAGCAGCAGGCCCGCGGTGGCGCGGAACGGCATGGCGCGCCAGACATGGAGGTGCCCGCAGAGCACGATGTCCGCGCCTTGGGCACTCAGGGCGCTCAGCGCGGGATCCGCGCCGCGCATCCGCGACTTCTCGTCTTCGGGCATGTGTTCCGGGGGATGGTGCATCGCGAGGACGCCGAGGCGGCCCGAGGCATGCGCGGCCTTCATCCGGTCGCCGGCCCGCACGAGCGACCTCCAGCGCAGGCGTCCCCGCTGCCAGGCCTGCGGATCGGCTGTGTTCATGCCCGCGACGAGATATCCCTCGCCCTCGTGCGAGGGTTCGAGGTCGCGGCTGATATGCTTGCGGAAGCGGCCCCAGGGGCGCAGGAGGCGCACCGCCAGATTGTCGAGAGGCGTGTCGTGGTTTCCGGGGATGGCGAGCACGGGAGCGGTGAGCCGGTCGAGGAACGCGCGTGCGGAGCGGAATTGCTCGTGGCGGGCGCGTTGCGTCAGGTCGCCCGACACGACGACGAGATCGGCCCCAGCGCCGTTCACCTCGTCGATCAGAGGCTGCAGCAGTTCCGGCCGGTCGCGGCCGAAATGCAGATCGGACAGATGAACCAGTGTCGCGGTCATGCCGCTCCGTCGGACGTCTCCGAACCCGGGCCGCTCTGGGGCGGAGCGACCACATGCAGCGCCTGATCGTGCATGCGGAAGTGGAACGGCGTCTCCATCTTGAACCGCTCGCCGTCCATCGCGAGGGTCTGGGTGCGGCGCGAGGTTTCGATCACGATGTCGGTGCCGGTGATCAGCTCGAAGTCGCGATCGACCTCCATGCCCTTGGACGCAAGGCGTATGGCGCGCATGAGAAGCTCCCAGCGGGTGCTGTCGGGCGCAAGATAGAGCGCGAACTCTCCCCGCTGCACCGCATCAACGCCCTCGAGGCCGTAATGCTCGAGCTGGAACGCGCTGCGGCCGACGAAGGCGAGCGGCGTCTTCCGGCGGATCGTCTTTCCGCCGACGCTGACCTGCATCTTCACCGGCCGGCGGAAGGTCAGGAAGGTCTTGATCACCGACCAATGCGCCGCGATGCGCGACCGGCCCCAGCGCTTGTAGGTCCCCTCGCGCTCACGCAGGACCGACGGATAGACGCCGAGGCTCGCGTTGTTGAGAAAGACCTGACCGTTGACCTCGCCGACCGGCAGATGCCGCGCCTCGCCGGTGGCGAGGAGCTCTACGGCGCCCTCGACCGTTTCGGGGATCTTGAGCCCGCGGGCGACGAAGTTGAACGTGCCCATCGGGATGATCCCGAGGCGGCGGCCGCTGCCGGCAAGCTGTCCCGCGACGCCGGCGATGGTGCCGTCGCCACCCGCCGCTGCGATGGTGCCGAAGCCGTCCTTCATGGCGCGCTGGCAGGCATGGGCGATGCCCACGCCGGGCGAGACCCGGCGCAGCTCGAAGCGGGTCGGGTAGCGGTCGAAGGCTTCTTCGAGTTCGCGGGCCCGGTCGTCCGCGTCGCCGTCGCCGGAGCCGGTGTTCAGCAACACGCAGACACGTGTGTCGCGCGACATCACTACCTTGCTCGGGTCCGTGTGCGGGTTGGTGAGAAAGCTCATGGGGGTGATGTCCAAGGGGCCAGGTGTCAGCCGGAGAACGTCGCCAGAATGAGGCGGTTCCGTGCAATCGCGAGCGCGCATCGAAACCCCGCTTTTCGTGAACGGCATGTGTCGGACGGCGTTGACCGCACCCCGGGCGAGCGCTACGCGGCGCGCATGGTAGAGTGGATCATCGAGCCCGGGCTGACGGATTACGACCGCGCGGTGAGCGTCATGGAGGCGCGCGCCGCCGCCATAGCGGAGGGCGATGCCGAGGAACTGGTCTGGCTCGTCGAGCATCCGCCGCTCTACACCGCGGGCACGAGCGCAAGGCGCGAGGATCTGAAGGACCCCGATCGGTTCCCGGTCCACGAGAGCAAGCGCGGCGGACAATACACCTATCACGGGCCGGGGCAGCGCGTGGTCTACGTTATGCTCGACGTCAGCCGCCGCGGCCGCGACGTCCGCCGCTTCGTGCACGATCTGGAGACCTGGGTGATCGCGGCGCTCGCGGAGTTCGGGCTGACCGGGCGCATTCGCGAGGGCCGCGTCGGGGTCTGGATCGAGCGGCCGGAGAAGCCGCGGACCCTGTCCGGCGCGCCGGCCGAGGACAAGGTCGCCGCCATCGGCATCCGCCTGCGGCGCTGGGTGAGCTTTCACGGCATTTCGATCAACGTCGAGCCGGACCTGTCGCATTTCGGCGGCATCGTGCCCTGCGGCATCACCGAGCACGGGGTGACGAGCCTCGTCGATCTCGGCCTGCCGGTGACGATGGACGACGTCGATGTCGCCCTGAGAAAGACCTTCGATACGGTCTTCGGAGCGGAAGACGCGGCCGGGTGACCCGGCCGCGAGTGCCTCACTCGCTGACCGAGAAGACCGGCAGAGCGCTGGCCTGAACGGGTGCCGCGGCCGGCGCAGCCCCGCCGAGCTGGAGCGAGGCCTTCTTCAGGAGCGCGCGGCGTTCGGGCTGACCGGGTGCGACGAGCGCCGGGGCGCCGGTGTCGAGAGCGGTCAGCGCAGGTCCGTACCACGCGGCGGCGAAGTCTCCCCGCGCGGCGGTTCCCCGTCCGAGCGCGAGGTGATGGCCCACGAACTCGCCATACGGCTCGCGGCCGAGCGCCACGAGGAGAAGGGCGGAGCCGACCGCCACGTCGAGATCGTCCTCGAGATACCCCGAGGCAAGGCAGATCCGCGCGGTGGTCTCGAGCTGCGCCGGCGCCATGCCGGAGCCGAGGACGAAGGCCTTCATGTCGGCGACGACCTCCTGCCGCGGCTTGACCGAGAGCGCTGCGACATGGGGCGCGAGAAGCGGCGCGAACCCGGCGCATTGTTCGGAGATCTGCGCCTTGCTGACCCCGGCGACCTTGTCCATGAGGCCTTCGCCGGCGGTGATCGCGTAGGTGCGCGCGAGGCAGAGCTGTTCGCCGAGCGCGGCGGAGGCGTCGGTCATCGTCTCGGCCGTGGTGTAGCCGGCCTCGGTCGTCGCGAGGAGGTTGATCCGGTTGCATTCCGAGGACAGGGACTCGCCGCCCGCGGCGGTGCCGAAGGTCGGGATCGCGGGCGCGGCAGCGGCGAAGCTGGGCAGCGCCGCCTGCACTGGGGCCGCGGCTGCCGGAGCCGGTGCAAGGGGCGCAGGCGTCGTCGCGGCGAGCTGGGTCTGCGGCAAGCCGGGCTGGCCCGGCCCGACGAGAGGACCTGCAAGCTGCGGTGCGGAATCCCCGGTCTTGGAGCACGTGCCCCTTGTGCAGGAGAACATCGCCGGCGTCACGTTGAAGGCCTGGAAGTCGTTGCGCTCGTAGCCATCCGGGGTCGAGGCGAAGACCCGGACCGCGCAGTCGCGCGCGTTGCACCAGAAAGCCGACCCCGTCACGGACGTGTCGATGATGTAGTCGGTGCGGCCGTCGCCGTTGATATCCGCAAGCTGCATGAAGCCCGAGCGGTTCACCAGTTGCTCGGCGGTCGGATCGGAGCTCTTCGCGATCTCGTGCACGGCGTCCGCGATCACCGTCGGCAGGCCGAAATGGCCGCCGATGGCCGCGGTGGCGGTTCCCCCCGTCCCGTTGGTCTGCTCGTCCCGGTAGGCCTTGAGCAGGCCGCGCACGCCCTCGGCGTTCGAGGCGACGAGCTGAGCCGTGCTCGCCCCGCCGGCCTGCGCGCGGTGGTAGGACGACACGAGGAAGTCGCGTTCATAGGTGGTCAGCTGACCGGTGGGCGAATAGCCGAGATAGGATTGGTAGGACGAGATCGCCGAGCGCGAGCGACTGCCGAGAATGCCGTCCGGCGTGCCCGCATTGAAGCCGAAATGGTTCAGGGCCTCCTGCGTCTCCCGGTTCTGGGTGCGCTCGAAGCTCGACACCGCAGGTTTCGCCGCAGGCGCGGCCTTCCGCACCACCTGCCGGGGCGCGGCTTGCCGCACCACCGTGCGCGTCTTGGGCTGGGCGGCATTGTTGATGGCGCTGCCGATGAATCCTCCGACGAGGCCGCCGACGAATGCGTCATTCGCTGCGGCGGGCAAAGGCGCGATGAAAAGGGCGAGAACAGCCGCCACAGCGGGCAGATGATGTGGGCGCATATGACTTTCTCCGATGACTTGCGATAATGCGGATCGGCAGAGCCGAAATAGTCAGCGCCACGGCGCGGGAATTAATTGCGCGGAAGACGCAACCACAGTGTTGCGCAAATGGCGATCAAGTCAAGCTCGGAGAGAGAGCGGAAACCGGCCTCAGCGCCTAACGGTCATCAGGACATGTCGAACGATCTCGGCGCGGGTGATGCCGCAGGCCGAGAGCTCCTCGTCGGACAGCGCGCGCAATTCGGCAATCCGGGATCTGATGCGGCGAGATCGGAGATCGAACGGCGTATCGAAAAGACGCTGGAAAGGTCCCGACCAGTGGCGGGCCGAGGGGGTGGAGAATGACTGATCGAAAAAGGCCATGCCTAGAGCCTCGCAATGTAAAAAGCCGGACGCGCAATACGCGTCTTCCTTGCGAAGATAGGACGTCGGCGCGATTCTGCCTAGTGGGGAATGCCTCACCCCAACATACTTGACGTTTATGTGACGTATTGGCAGCGGCGTAAGCCGCTCGCGTGATTCGGCCCAGGATTGCGTCCCTGCGACAAATTTCCTTGTCCTGTGTCAAAACACGCCATTGCCGTGCAACCTGCTCTTTCCTAAAACGCGGACGCAGCAGGGGTGCGGGTGAAGTCTGCCCGTCGCCCTCCGGGAATACATTCAGGAGGCTTACATGGCAGACGCCGCCATCCACGGCCATGAACACGAAGACGAGCGCAGCTTCTTCACGCGCTGGTTCATGTCCACCAACCACAAGGACATCGGGATCCTTTACCTGTTCGGCGGTGCCCTGATGGGCTTCGTGTCCGTCCTCTTCACCGTCTACATGCGGATGGAGCTGATGGAGCCCGGCGTCCAGTTCATGTGCCAGGAAGGCGCGCGCCTCTGGCCGGCCGCGGCCGGCGAGTGCACGCCGAACGGCCATCTGTGGAACGTGATGATCACCGGCCACGGCATCCTGATGATGTTCTTCGTGGTGATCCCGGCGCTCTTCGGCGGCTTCGGCAACTACTTCATGCCGCTCCAGATCGGCGCGCCGGACATGGCGTTCCCGCGCCTCAACAACCTGTCCTTCTGGCTCTTCGCCGCGGGCTCGCTGATGGTCGTGGTGTCGGTCTTCTCGCCCGGCGGCAACGGTCAGCTCGGCTCGGGCATCGGCTGGGTGCTCTACCCGCCGCTGTCGGTCCGCGAAGGCGGCTACTCCACCGACCTTGCGCTCTTCGCCGTGCACATCTCGGGCGCGTCGTCGATCCTCGGCGCGATCAACATCATCACCACGTTCCTCAACATGCGCGCACCGGGCATGAGCCTCTTCAAGGTGCCGCTGTTCTCGTGGTCGATCTTCGTGACCGCATGGCTCATCCTGCTGGCCCTGCCGGTCCTCGCCGGCGCGATCACCATGCTGATCACCGACCGCAACTTCGGCACGACCTTCTTCGATCCGTCGGGCGGCGGCGATCCGGTGCTCTACCAGCACATCCTGTGGTTCTTCGGCCATCCCGAGGTCTACATCGTGATCCTGCCGGGCTTCGGCATCATCAGCCACGTCATCGCCACGTTCAGCCGCAAGCCGATCTTCGGCTATCTGCCGATGGTCTGGGCGATCATCGCGATCGGCGCGCTCGGCTTCGTCGTGTGGGCGCACCACATGTACACCGTCGGCATGTCGCTGACCCAGCAGAGCTACTTCATGCTGGCGACGATGGTCATCGCGGTGCCGACCGGCGTTAAGATCTTCAGCTGGATCGCGACGATGTGGGGCGGCTCGATCGAGTTCAAGACTCCCATGCTCTGGGCCTTCGGCTTCCTGTTCCTCTTCACCGTGGGCGGCGTGACCGGCATCGTGCTGAGCCAGGCCGGCATCGACCGCGCCTATCACGACACCTACTACGTCGTGGCGCACTTCCACTACGTGATGAGCCTCGGCGCCGTCTTCGCCATCTTCGCGGGGATCTACTTCTACTTCCCCAAGATGACCGGCAAGATGTACCCCGAATGGGCCGGCAAGCTGCACTTCTGGACGTTCTTCATCGGGGCCAACCTGACGTTCTTCCCGCAGCACTTCCTCGGCCGCCAGGGCATGCCGCGCCGCTACATCGACTATCCGGACGCCTTCGCGCTCTGGAACCACGTGTCGAGCTGGGGCGCCTTCATCTCCTTCGCGTCGTTCCTGTTCTTCATCGGCGTGATGGTCTGGTCGCTCCGCAAGGGTGAGGCGCAGACCGCGGCCAACCCGTGGAACGAATATGCCGACACGCTGGAATGGACCCTGCCCTCGCCGCCGCCGGAGCACACCTTCGAGCAGCTTCCGAAGCGCGAGGACTGGGACAAGGGCCACGCCCACTGATCCCGGCACCTGACCACGAAGGCCCCGCTCCGGCGGGGCCTTTTTCCGTTCCGGTCCCGCCCGACGCAGATTGCGCGTCGACACGGCCGGCCCCGATGCTAGAACCGCTTGGCAGATGCCCTACCGCTGGACCCAAGACCTTGCCCGCGACGCGCGGAAGCTGACCCTCTGGCCGCACAACTCGCTGCCGCCGGCGGGATTTGCGGCCTTCGTGGGCGCCACCTTCCTCATGGCGACGCTGCCGCTCTACGGGCTTCTCGGCACCGCGCTTCTCTGGGGGCTGCTGCCGTTTCTGCTCGTCGCCATCGCCGCGCTCTACTGGGCGCTTCGGCGCAACGAAACCGACCGACGCATCCTCGAGGTCCTGACGCTGGCGCGGGACGATCTGCATCTCGTGCGTCACGATCCGCGCGGCCGGGCCCGGGAATGGCACTGCAACCCCTATTGGGTCCGCGTCACCCTGCATCCGAAGGGCGGACCGGTCCCGAACTACGTGACGCTCTCGGGAGCGGGCCGCGAGGTCGAGATCGGTGCGTTCCTCTCCGAGGACGAACGCAAGGCGCTCTATTCCGAACTTTCGGCCTGCGTCTCGCGGCTCTCGGCGCTCTGATGGCCCAGGTTCCCGCGACACCGAAAGCGCGCCGCGCGCCGCTCCGTGCCCTCGCCCGGCTCTCGCCGTCCCGTGCCATGTCCGCGACCGAAGTGCCGAGCGAACGCGCGGCTCTGGCCCTGCGCGCGGCGCGCCGAAGCCTGCCCGTGGCCGAAGAGGTGGTCTTCCTGATCCCGCTCGTCGGGCCGGCGCACGTGACCGATTGGGGCGCGGTCGGGCGGCGGCTGACTGCGACCCTGGAAAGCTTCATCCGGCAGGACGATCCGCGCTGGCGCGCCGTGATCTGCTGCCAGGAGCGTCCGGCGTTGCCCGATGATGCCCGCGTCACCCACCTGCCCTTCGAGGATCCCGCGCCCGGGAACGACAAGTGGCGCAAGCTCGCGATGCTCGCCGATCACCTCGGCGCCCGGGGCGGACCGCCCGCCTATGCGATGAGCTTCGATGCCGACGATCTCCTCCGGCAGGGCAGCGTGGGTGAGATGCTGGGACGGCAGGGTCCGGGCTTTCTCGCAGAGACCGGCTTCGTGCGCGACGTCGCGACCGGCAACGTCGCCCTCGCCGCACCGCGCGGGCCCTCGGCCCCGCTGCGCAAGCCGTTCTGGAAGCTCTGCGGCTCCTGCGCCGCGCTGCTGCACGATCCCGCCCTGCCGCAGAGCGCCGCCTTCCTGCGCGAGATGTGGCAGCACGAGCACCGGATGTTCCCGCATCTCGCGGCGCTCGCCGGCCTGCCGCTGGCGCCGCTCTCGCGCCCCTCGGTGCTCTACGAGCTGAACCACGGCGAGAATTTCGGCGCCCGGCGGGGTCGCGTCAGCTACAAGAGCCGGTTCGTCGCCAAGTACCGCGTGACCGACGCCGAGATGCTGCGCGAGGTGATCCGCGACTTCCCCTGAGCCCTGCTCTTCTTCTTGAACAAAATATCCCGGGAGCGCGAGGGCAGAGCCCTCGCCGCCGCAGGCGATCCTGCGATCTCAGCCCGCGAGGCGCGCCTTGACCTTCGGGCTGGCCGCGCCGAAATCCATGCGGCCCGCATATTTCGTCTTCAGAACGCCCATGACGCGGCCCATGTCGCGGATCGAGCTCGCGCCGATCTCGGCCACCGCCTCGTCGACCGCGGCGTCGACCTCGGCCTCGCTCATGCGTTTCGGCAGGAATTCCTCGATCACCTCGATCTCGGCCTCTTCCTGCTCGGCGAGGTCGAGCCGGCCGCCCTCCTCGTAGGTGCGTACGCTTTCCTGACGCTGCTTCACCATCTTCTGGAGGATCGACAGGATTTCGCCATCCCCGACGCCGGTCTCGGCGCCCTCGCCGCGGGCGGCGATGTCCCGGTCCTTGATCGCCGCAGAGATGAGCCGCAGCGTCGAGAGCCGCGTCGCATCCTTGTTCTTCATCGCCTGCTTGGTCGCGGCGGTGATGCGCGTGCGCAGATCCATGGTCAATGCTTCCCCCAAGTGACAGCAAGAGCGCACATTATCCAATGCGCAGAGGCGGCGCAACAGCCCCCTCGGGATGGCAAATCATTACATTTCAAGTACTTGGCCAATGACCCGCCCCCTTGACCGCGTTCCCGGCGCCGCTTAGGTATGCCTCGATTTGCCCCACGGGCGCCAGACGACGAGGACAGCCATGGCCGAGACCCAACAGCCCCGCCCCACAGCCTGCCTCGCGCTCGCCGACGGCACGGTGTTCTACGGCATGGGCTTCGGCGCGACCGGAGAGACGCAGGCCGAGCTCTGCTTCAACACCGCGATGTCGGGCTACCAGGAGATCATGACCGATCCGTCCTATGCGGGGCAGATCGTGACCTTCACCTTCCCGCATGTGGGCAATGTCGGCGTCAATCCCGAGGACGACGAGACCCAGGATCCGGTCGCGGACGGCATGGTCGTCAAGTGGATGCCGACCGAGCCGTCGAACTGGCGCGCGGCCGAGCGGCTGTCCGACTGGCTCGCCAAGCGCGGACGCATCGCGATCGGAGGCGTCGACACCCGCCGCCTGACGCGCGCGATCCGGACGCTCGGCGCGCCTCACGTGGCCTTGGCGCACGATCCCGAGGGCAATTTCGACATCGCCGGTCTGGTAGAGCGGGCCCGCGGCTTCCCCGGCCTGACCGGCCGCGACCTCGCCCGCGGCGTCACCTGCGCGCAGAGCTACCGCTGGGACGAGATGCGGTGGGCCTGGCCCGAGGGGCATGTGCGCCAGACCGAGGCGCGTCACCGGGTCGTCGCGATCGATTATGGCGCCAAGCGCAACATTCTGCGCAGCCTCGCCTCCGCAGGCTGCGAGGTGACGGTGCTGCCCGCCACTGCGACCGCCGAGGACGTGCTGGCGCAATCTCCGGACGGCGTGTTCCTGTCGAACGGGCCGGGCGATCCGGCCGCGACGGGCGAATATGCGGTGCCGATGATCCGCGGCGTGCTCGAGAAGGACGTCCCGATGTTCGGGATCTGCCTCGGCCACCAGATGCTCGCGCTCGCGCTCGGCGCGCAGACGCAGAAGATGAACCACGGCCACCATGGGGCCAACCACCCGGTCAAGGAGCTCGAGACCGGCAAGGTCGAGATCACCTCGATGAACCACGGCTTCGCGGTGGACAGCCAGACTCTGCCGACGGGCGTGCTCGAGACGCATGTCTCGCTCTTCGACGGGTCTAACTGCGGCATCCGGATGACCGACAAGCCGGTCTTCTCGGTGCAGCATCACCCCGAGGCGAGCCCCGGCCCGCAGGACAGCTACTACCTCTTCGAGCGCTTCGCCGCCTCCATGGACAAGGCGTCTGCCTGAGGTCCACTGCATGCGGGACACGTGGTAACGTGTTGATTACAGTTAAAGCCCTTCGACATTAACCTG
>NZ_JALZ01000010.1 GCF_000521785.1 Roseivivax halodurans JCM 10272 | reverse complement strand
CGCTCAAAAACCCCGCTCAGCACACGCAAACCACAGGCGCGGGCGCGGCAGCGAGAAGGCGCATCAACGGAAAGCTGCCACAGGCCCCCAAGCCGGGACGGTCCGTGGCGCTTCAGTCCTGCCACGATCGCCTCACCTTCGCTTCCGGGGTCGACCGAGATGCGTCGATTCCTATGAGATCTCGCGCCACGGGCGCATCTCCGCCGGAAGTGACGGACAACCGTTGCTCACGCATGATCATCGGGGAGATGCCTGCGCACGGTCACGGTCGCACCTACTCAACAAGACACTCAATAATCTGCCTGGTCCGAAGATGCGGTGGATCAGGACCATGCATTGGCTCTTGCGTCGATTTCCGCATTCCCGCGCGCCCGAATGAGCCCGGCCCGGCGATCCGCTTCGCTTTACGCAAGGTGAATGATCGCTATTTGCATGGTGGGATGGTCAGGATCGCAGTTCTGCCACGGACGAAATGAAAGGGAGACATCATGCAAGCAGGCATCTGGATCATCCTGATCGCGTATTTCGCGCTCATGCTCGGAATAGGGTATTACGCGTACCGGAAATCGACCTCCGATTCCGAGCAATACCTGCTCGGCGGCCGCAATCTCCCGCCGGCTGTCGCCGCGCTTTCCGCTGGCGCGTCGGACATGAGCGGCTGGCTCCTGCTCGGCCTGCCCGGAGCGCTCTACGCGTCGGGCCTCGTCGAAGCCTGGATCGGCATCGGCCTCTTCCTCGGCGCATTGGTCAACTGGGTCGTCGTGGCCCCGCGCCTGCGCGAGCAGACCGAGCGCTACGACAATTCCCTGACCATTCCGTCCTTCCTTGCCAACAGGTTTCCCACCCAAGCGACCGCGCTGCGGATCGTGTCGGCCGTGATCATCGTGATCTTCTTCGCGGTCTACACCGCCTCGGGCCTCGTCGCCGGCGGGAAGCTCTTCCAGAGCGCATTCGACGGCGGCTACCTCACGGGCGTCTGGGTCACCCTGGGCGTCGTGCTCACCTATACCGTGGTCGGCGGGTTTCTCGCCGTGAGCCTCACCGACTTCGTCCAGGGCTGCATCATGATGCTCGCCCTGATCGTGATACCGATCGTCGTCCTCTTCGCCGGGGATGGCGGCGGCTTCGACCAGGCGTCGAACACGCTCGCGGAGGTCGATCCCTCGTTCCTCTCGCTCACCGAGGGGCTGACCTTCATCGGATTTCTCTCTGCGGTCACCTGGGGTCTCGGCTATTTCGGCCAGCCGCACATCATTGTCCGCTTCATGGCGATCAAAAGCGTCGCCGCCGTCGCCACCGCCCGCAACATCGCCATGGTCTGGATGGGCATCTCGCTGATCGGCGCCGTGGGCGTCGGCATCTTCGGGCGCGCCTATGCCGAGCGCAATGGGGTGAGCGTCGAGGATTCGGAGACGATCTTCATCCTTCTCGCCGACATGCTGTTCATTCCGCTGGTGACCGGCTTCCTCTTCGCCGCGCTGCTCGCCGCGATCATGTCCACCGTCTCGAGCCAGCTGCTCGTCTCGTCCTCGTCGCTCGCCGAGGATTTCTACCGCCTCTTCCTGCGCAAGGATGCCGGCGAGGGCGAGATCGTCACGGTGGGGCGCGTTGCGGTGGTCGCCGTCGGCATCGTGGCTGCCTTCATCGCGGCCGATCCCGAAAGCCAGGTCCTCGGCCTAGTCGCCAACGCCTGGGCGGGCTTCGGCGCGGCCTTCGGCCCGCTCGTCATCCTGTCCCTGACATGGCGCCGGATGACGGGCGCTGGGGCGGTCGCGGGTCTCGTTGTCGGCGCAGCCACCGTGATCCTCTGGATCTCGCTCGGCTGGAACGGCGAATTCCTGGGCGGGCCAGGGATCTACGAGATCATCCCCGGCTTCATCGCAGCCTTCATCGCGATCATCGCGGTGAGCCTCATGGGGCAGGAGCAGAACGAGTTCCGCGAGGTCCCCGCCGAGTGACGGAGCTTTAACCATGAACGCGGCCGGGAAATCCCTTCCGGTCGCGTGCACTGATTGAGGCAGCCTTCACTTGTCTTAAAACCATCCGACGGACGGCCTTACGACCCTCCACAGTGGAATTCGGCACGTCATCCCGATCGGGATGCCGCCCGCTTCCCGTAGCGCCCACGGCGCCACGGTGGCGCGTGGTTACCGGGCCTCTCTACTGGCGAGGCCCATGTATTGAACGGTCTGGACCGGGAGGGGACCGAAGGTGGGATCGCCGCGTCGGGTGATGCCGCGGGGGCCGAGGCCCGTGAAGGGACCGGGCTCGAGGCCCGCCCGCTCCAGTTCCGCGCGAAGCTCGTCCGGACGGATGAACATCTCGGGATCGTGGGTCCCCTTCGGCAGGATGCCGATCACGTCCTCGGCCATGGTGATCGCGCCGAACCGGGCGATCCAGTTGCGGTTGATCGTGTCGAAGAGAAACAGGCCGCCCTGGCGCAGGATGCGTGCGGTCTCAGAAAGGACCCGGGCCCGGTCGCGGACATGTTCGAGCACGTCGACGCAGACCACGGCGTCGAAGCTCGCGTCGGCATAGGGCATGTCCTCGCCCGCACCGACCTCGTAGGTGATCTCCAGATCCTCCTGCGCGGCATGGCTGCGTGCGGCGTCGATTGCCGCCGTGGCGGGGTCGAGGCCCGTGACGATCGCACCGCGCCTGGCCAATGGCTCGGCCATGAAGCCGCCCGCGCAGCCAAGATCGAGAACGCGCTTGCCCTGCCAGTCGATGTGCCGGTCGAAGAAGGCAAGACGGCCCGGGACGAGGTTCTTGAGCGTGCGGACCCAGCGGATTTCGTCGGACCACCATTTCGCGGCGACGTCGTCGTAGATCTTCAAGTCGTTGCGGGCGGACTTTGCCATGGGCGTCGGGCTCCGGGGAGATGGCTGCGCGGACGTGTGGGTCGTCCGACGGAAGCTATGCCACAGCCGCGCCGCTTCCAGCAGGGAGGGCGCGACGGCAATCGGCGGTGCGAGCCGCGACGGCTTTACCGTGTCGCCGCCATTCCCTATATGAACGCTAAGGTAATCGACGGAGAGGACCGGTTCATGACCGAGGCCAGCCCAAAGCTCGAAGGCGCGCCGCTGATCGCGCCGTCTTCCACAGACCACCCGCTCTACGATCAGGTGGTGGAGGCGTGCCGCGGCGTCTACGACCCGGAGATCCCGGTGAACATCTACGATCTCGGGCTCGTCTACACGATCGACATCTCGGCCGAGAACGAGGTGCACATCACCATGACGCTGACCGCACCGGGGTGCCCGGTCGCGGGCGAGATGCCGGGCTGGATCGCCGATGCGATCGAGCCCATCGGCGGGGTCAAGCGGGTGGACGTGGACCTCACCTGGGAGCCGCCCTGGGGCATGGACATGATGTCGGACGAGGCGCGGCTCGAGCTCGGCTTCATGTAAGCGGCCCGTGAGGGACGTCTGACGCAAACACGGATGGAACCCGCGCGGCGCGTGCGGGTTCGCAACACATGCGTCGCCTGCGATCCGTCCTAGCCTGCCTTGTCGCCCTCATCCTGCTCGCGTCGCCGATGTCGGCGCAGGAAAACGCAGGCACGACCTCTTGGTACGAGGTCCGGGAGCTCAATCCCGGTCTCGGTGACACACCGGACGGAATAGACCGGACGACGCCCCGGTCGGCGATCGAAAGCTTTCTCTACCTCGGCCGACACGAGAAATGGCAGGCCGCTGCGCATCTTCTCGATCTGGCCGGCTGGCCTGAAGACGAGCAGGCCGAGGTCGGCCCCGATCTCGCAGAACAGCTCTTCACGGTCATCGACCGCAAGATCGTTGTGAACTGGTACCAGCTTCTCGACCGGCCCGACGCGCTCGATGCGCGCGCCGCGTCGGAAAGCGCAATGGCGGGCGAGCCGCGGCGCTCGATCCTGCTGGCGCTTGTGGAACTCGACAGCCGCCCCGTGAGCCTGCGGCTGAACCGTCTTCAGGAGGAGGGCAGCGATCCGGTCTGGGTGTTCTCGCGCCAGACCGTCGACAACGTGCCCGCCCTCTTCTCGCTCTACGGACCCTCGCGGCTCGAGGAGCTTATGCCGGATCTCCTGCGCGAGCGGGCGTTCTGGGGCCTGAGGTGGTGGGAGGTGATCGGCCTGCCGCTGGTAATCACGCTCTCGCTGATGCTCGGGCGGCTGACCTACAACCTGATGTCCCGGGGGCTCGGCCGCGACCGGCGCGACTTCGGCAGCGACTCGCTGATGGTCGCGCTGCGCCCGCCCGCTGTCCTAACGGTGGTGGCGACGACGCTGACGCTGGTCACGCAGAACCTCTTTCTCTTTTCCGGGCGGATCGACACGCTGCTGACGCCGGTGATCGCGATCTTCTTCGTGATGGCGACGATCTGGGCAATCATCAACGTGGCCGACGCGCTGATGGACCGGCTGGTGACTTTCGACGGCGACGCGCTGATGGATACCGGCGAGGGTCAGGAAAAGAAGCGTGCGATGGCCACCAAGGTCGCCGCGGTGCGCCGGGCGATGATCGTCGTTGTCACGATCGCCGGGGCGGGCATCGTGCTGCGCGAGGCCAACGTCATGCAGACGCTCGGCTTCTCGCTGCTGGCGTCGGCGGGCGCCTTCACCATCGTGCTGGCCTTCGCGGCGCGCAACATGCTCTCGAACATCATGGCGAGCCTGCAGATCGCCCTGAACCAGTCGGCGCGGATCGGCGACAAGATCGTCTTTCAAGGGCATCTCTGTTCGGTCGAGCGCATCCACTTCACCTACGTCCAGCTGCGCGAATGGACCGGCAAGCGCATCGTCGTGCCGGTGATCGACTTCGTCGAGGAGCCGTTCGAGAACTGGACGATGCGCGATCCCGCGCAGATCGGCGAGGTACGGCTCAAGCTGGCCCATACCGCACGGGTCGAGGAACTGCGCGCGCGGTTCTACGAGGTGCTCGACGAGCTCGACAATGAGGACGAGAAGGCGCTCGCGGATGACCGGGGCGTCTACATCGCCGGGCACGACGCGTTCGGGATGGAGGTCCTGTTCCTCGTCCCCTGCCCCGATCCCAACGCCGCCTGGGCGCGCATCTGCGAGGTGCGCGAGCGCATGCTGAACGAGGTCGCGAAGGTGGATACCGAGGCACGGCCGATGTTTCCCAATATCTCGCCGATGGAGGCCTGACAGGGTCGCCTTTTTCCTGCGCCCGGCTTGCCCTTGCGGTGGTCTGTGTCACTACTCGGCGGCGGAGGGACGCACGTGACGCTCGACACAATGGCAATTCTGACCGGCGACATCGTCGGGTCGCGCAAGATCGGCACCGACGGCACGGCCGCCGTATTCGCTGCCCTGGGCGAGGCGTTCTCGGGTGTCGAGGGGTGGTCCGGGGGGCCGGCGCGGCTGACCCGGTCCCGCGGCGACGGTTGGCAGGCGGCGGTGCCCGACGGCGCGCGGGCGCTGCGGGTCGCTCTCTGCATCAGAGCCTATCTGCGAGCGCGGGATCTGCCGGAGACGCGCATCGGGATCGGCCTTGGCGGGGTGAAGTCCCTGGGATCGGCCGACCTGTCGGACGGCGACGGGCCGGCATTCTATGCGGCCGCGGACATGCTCGAGAGGATGGGCCGGTCGCGTCGGCTCGTCCTCTCCCCGCAGGCGGTGCCGCCGCTTGCTCCGGCGCTGGTCGCGCTTTGCGATACGCTCGCAGGCGGCTGGACGCGCTTGCAGGGCGAGGTGGTTTGGCCGCTTCTGCAGCCCTCCGCGATCTCTCAGACGAGTCTTGCGGCGACGCTCGGCGTCACGCAGCAGAGCATCGCGGACAGGCTCGACGCGGCAGGTTTCGCGGCAATGACGGAGGCGCTGGAGGCGTTTGAAGACGCTTTGGGCGGATCGCCGTGATGGGGTCGGCATCGGCCCCCTCTATAAACAGGCTCAAAAGCCTGTATTTTACATTACAGGCCAATGAGCCTGTTAACAAATCAGGCACCGGAACCTGTACCGGGCATTACAGGCTCGGAAGCCTGTCCCTCCGCGCAAAAGGCGGAGAGCGACCGTGAGCGACATGGCCGCGACCTTCGCCGCGCTGCTTCTGGCGCATGTCCTTGCGGATTTTGTGCTCCAGACCGCCGCGATGGTGCGCGGGAAGGACGCCCTGCGGGTGCAGCTCGCCCATGCGGCGACGGTCCTCGGCGCGACGTTCCTGATCGTGCAGGGACCGAGCGCCGAGGCGTTCCTCGTGCCACTCGCGATCGCGGCGGTCCATGCCGGCATCGACCGGATCAAGCGGCAGTTCGGCGACACTCTCGCGCCCTTCCTCGTCGATCAGGCGGCGCATGTGGCGAGCCTCGCCGCGGCCTCGGCGCTCTTTCCGCAACTCTGGGCCGACAGCGTCTGGGCCGCGATCGGACCCGAGGCGCTGCCCGCGATCATGGTGCATCTCGCGCTCGGCCTCGCCGCGGTGCGGGGAGGACGGTTCGCCGTCGAGAAGCTCCTCTCGGCCCTTCCTCACCCGCCGCGGCAGACCGGAGCCGCGCTGACCGTGCGGCCTGCGCCCCAGCCCGGACTGCCGGATGCCGGGGCCCGGATCGGCGAGCTCGAACGGCTTGTCGCCTACGGGCTCGTGGTCACCGGCCAGCTTTCGGGCGTGGCCTTCCTCCTTGCCGCAAAATCCGTCCTGCGCTTCGAATCGACGCGCGGCGACCGGGCCGCGGCGGAAACCATCATCCTGGGCACGCTCGCCTCGGTCGGCTGGGCACTCGCCGCCGCCGCGGCGGCGATCTGGCTCACATCACAGGGAGACATGCCATGACCGAACGCGAGAAGATGATCGCCGGAGAGCTCTACGATCCCGGCGACACCGAGCTGGTGGCGGACCGCAAGCGGGTGCAGGCGCTCTTGCGGGACTACAACACCACCATCTTCGGGGATCTGGGACGGACGGAGCTGCTGTCCTCGGTGCTGGCCGGGATCGGCGAGGGCACCGAGGTGCGCGCGCCGGTGCACATGGATTACGGCTTCAACGTCACGCTCGGCGCCCGCGTCTTTCTCAATCACGGCTGCATCCTGCTCGATGTCTGCGCGATCGCCATCGGCGACGACACGCAGGTGGGGCCCTATTGCCAGATCCTCGCCGCGGACCATCCGCGGGACCGCGCCACGCGCGACAAGGGCCTCGAGAACGGCAGGCCGGTGACCATCGGCAGGTCCGTCTGGATTGGCGGCGGCGCCATCATCCTGCCCGGGGTCACGGTGGGCGACGGGGCCAATATCGGCGCGGGCGCTGTGGTGACGAAGGACGTCGCCGAAGGCGCGACGGTCGTGGGCAATCCGGCGCGCCCCCTTGTTCGAGGCGGCATCACCGACTAATTTTGTCGGACAGGCAAAGGAGACGCCCCCATGTTCGGCATACCCGGCCAGGCCCCCGTGACCATGACCGACGCGGCGGTCCGGCAGATCTCGAAACTCATGACCAGCGACGGCCGCTACGGCCTCAAGATCGGGGTCAAGAAGGGCGGCTGCGCGGGCATGGAATACACCATGGACTACGTGGACGCCGCGGATGGCCACGACGAGGTCGTGGAGCAGGACGGCGCGCGGGTGCTGATCGCCCCGATGGCGCAGATGTTCCTCTTCGGCACCGAGATCGATTACGAGACCTCGCTGCTGGAATCGGGGTTCAAGTTCCGCAACCCCAACGTGGTCGATGCCTGCGGATGCGGAGAATCGATCAAGTTCAAGGACGTGGACGCTCTGTCGTCCGAGCGTGAGGGCAGCGCGGGCTGACAGCGCCGCCCTTGACCCTGCCGCGCGCCTCCCGATGATGGCGCGGAATCTCACATCATCGGGAGGCCTCATGGCTCGCAAGCTCGCCGCCGGAAACTGGAAGATGAACGGCCTTGAGGCCGCACTTTCGGAACTCGATACCATCGCTGCCGCGATCGGCGCGGACGACATGCCCGAGGTGGCGATCTGCCCGCCCTTTACGCTGGTGGCGGCGGCCGCCGAGCGCGCCAAGGGCAACCTCGCCATCGGCGGACAGGATTGCCATGCGGAGGCCGCGGGCGCGCATACGGGCGACGTCTCGGCCGAGATGCTGAAGGACGCGGGCGCGACCTACGTGATCCTCGGCCATTCCGAGCGCCGGCAAGATCACGGCGAGACCGACGCCGACGTCGCCGCCAAGGTGCAGGCCGCGTGGGACGCGGAGTTGAGCGTGATCCTCTGCTGCGGCGAGAGCCTCGCGCAGCGCGAGGCGGACGAGACGCTGGACGTGGTGCGCCGGCAGCTCGACGGGTCGATCCCCGAAGGCGCGACGGCCGAGAACCTCGTCGTCGCCTACGAGCCGATCTGGGCGATCGGAACGGGGCGCGTGGCGGAGCCGCCGCAGATCGCCGAGGTGCACGACGCCATGCGCGCCGCGCTGCGCGAGCGCTTCGGCGACGAGACCGGCAAGGCCATTCGCCTGCTCTACGGCGGCAGCGTGAAGGCCGGGAACGCGGCCGAGATCTTCGCGACGTCCAATGTCGATGGCGCGCTCGTCGGCGGCGCGAGCCTCAAGGCCGGGGATTTCCTGCCCATCGTCGAGGCGCTCGGCGCAGCCTGACCACGGCTCGGCACTCCTGTCAGAGCGGCAAGGCGGTCGTGGACTTGATCTCCTCCATCGACAGGAGCGCGGTAACGTTGTGCACCTTCACCTCCGAAATCAGCGCCTGGTAGAAGGCGTCGTAGGCGCGCGCGTTCCGGACCCGGACCTTGAGGATGTAGTCGATGTCGCCGGCGAGTCGGTGCGCCTCCTGCACCTCGGGGCGGGCCTTGAGCGCGGCGAGGAAGCGGCGCTGCCAGGCGGCCTCGTGCTCTGAGGTGCGGATCAGCACGAAGAAGCACGCCTCGAAGCCGAGCGCGTCGGCGTCGAGCCGCACGGTCTGCGGCCCGATCACGCCGGCCTCGCGCAGCTTGCGGATGCGGTTCCACACCGGTGTCTTGGAAGAGCCGACCGCCTTGGCGATCTCGTCAAGCGAGCGGCTGGCATCCTCCTGCAGCTCGATCAGGATTTTCCGGTCGGTGTCGTCGATGCGGACCATGTGTTCCCCACTTCTGCGGTTTGCAGGACCGCGCGTCCTGCCCCGCCTCCCGTTTAGAACGAACGTCCTTGTTTCGCCAGAGGACTGGAAGGAAACCGGGACAAAATTCTATATCAGAGAGAACCCAAGGCGCGACCCGGAGGCGTGAGACATGCAGCACTTCCCGATCTTCGTAGCACTCGCCGGCCGCCGCGTCGTCCTGTCCGGCGGCGGCGAGGCGGCGCTGGCCAAGCTGCGGCTCCTGATGAAGACCGAGGCGCACCTGACGGTGTTCGCCCCTGCCCCGGCGCCCGAGATCGAGGGCTGGGACGCCGAGGGGCGCCTGCGCCTCGTGCGCCGCGGGATGGAGCCCGGGGATGCGACCTGCGCCGCGCTCTTCTACGCCGCCGACGAGGATGCGGCCGAGGATGCCCGCACCGCCGCCATCGCGCGGGCGGACGGCGCGATGATCAACATCGTCGACAACCTCGAGGACAGCCAGTTCATCACGCCTGCGATCGTCGACCGCGACCCGGTGACGGTGGCGATCGGCACCGAGGGCGCGGCGCCCGTGCTCGCCCGCGCGATCAAGGCCGAACTCGAAGCGCGGCTGCCGAGCCGGCTCGGGATGCTCGCGCGCGTTGGCAAGGGCTTCCGCAAGATGGCCGAGGCGCTGCCCTTCGGCCGCAAGCGCCGCGACTTCTGGGCGGATTACTACTTCGACGCGGGCCCCCGCGCGGTGGACGGCGTCGAGGACGGCGATGCGCGCGACAGCGCGGCGCGGGCGCTCGACGATCTGCTCGCGCGGCACCTCTCCGAGGAGCAGGCGCCGGGTCACGTGTCCTTCGTGGGTGCCGGTCCGGGCGATCCCGAGCTTCTGACGCTCAAGGCGCGCAAGCTGCTCGACGCCGCGGACGTGGTGATCCACGACCGGCTCATCAGCCCCGAGATCCTCGAACTCGCCCGCCGCGAGGCACTGATGATCTCGGCCGGCAAGGAGGGGTTCGGGCCCTCCGTATCGCAGTCCGACATCAACGATCTGATCGTGCGGCACGTGAGCGAGGGCGCGCAGGTGGTGCGGCTGAAATCGGGCGATCCGACGGTGTTCGGCCGGCTCGACGAGGAAGTCGCGGCCGTCACCGCCGAGGGCCTTTCGTATTCCGTCGTGCCCGGAATCACTGCCGCGTCCGCGGCCGTCGCCACGATCGGGCAGAGCCTGACCAAGCGCGAGCGCAACGCCTCGGTGCGGCTGCTGACCGGCCATGACATGAAGGGTTTCGCCGATCACGACTGGAAGGCGCTGGCCAAGACCGGCGAGGTCGCGGCGATCTACATGGGCAAGAAGGCCTCGCGGTTCATCCAAGGTAGGCTGATGATGCACGGCGCGGATCCCGCGACACCGGTCACCGTGGTCGAGAACGCCTCGCGCGCCGACCAGCGCGTGATCGGGACGTCGCTGTCGGCCCTTCCCGCCGATCTCGCCGAGGCGGACCTCTCCGGCCCGGCGCTCGTCCTCTACGGCCTCGCCCCCCGGGCGGCCGAGGAGACGGTCACACTCATGTCCCAGCAGGAGGCTCTCTGATGCCCCGCAAGTTCACTCCCAAGGTCATCACCGGCAACGCCCTGCTCGAGGGCGACGTGGTGTACCTCGCCGCCGACGACAGCTGGACACGCGAGCTTTCGCAAGCCGAGCTCATCACCGACGAGGCCGACGCTCAGGTGCGCCTGATCGACGCGCAGGCCCGCGTGGGTGAAGTGACCGGCGTCTACCTCGCCGACATGGCGGAGGGCGAGACCGGCCCCGAGCCCACCCATTTCCGCGAGGACTTCCGCCGCACCGGACCCTCGAACTATTTCCTCGGCAAGCAGGCGAGCTGAGCCCCCGGCCGGCCCAAGGAGACCAACATGTATCGCTACGACGACTTCGACGCCGCTTTCGTGGCCGAGCGGAACCGGCAGTTCCGCGCCCAGGTCGAGCGCCGCATCGACGGCAGCCTGACCGAGGAAGAGTTCAAGCCGCTGCGCCTGATGAACGGGCTCTACCTGCAGCTGCACGCCTACATGCTGCGGGTCGCGATCCCCTACGGCACGCTGCGCTCTGCGCAGATGACGCAGCTCGCCTACATCGCGGACAAGTGGGACAAGGGCTACGGCCACTTCACCACGCGGCAGAACATCCAGTACAACTGGCCGAAGCTGCGCGACATTCCCGACATGCTCGACGCGCTCGCCGAGGTCGAGATGCACGCGATCCAGACCTCCGGTAATACGATCCGGAACGTCACCGCGGACCATTTTGCAGGCGCAGCCGAGGACGAGGTCGCCGACCCGCGGCCCGTTGCGGAGCTGATCCGGCAATGGTCGACCGACCATCCCGAGTTCCAGTTCATGCCGCGCAAGTTCAAGATCGCGGTCACCGGCAGCCCGAACGACCGGGCGGTGACGGCCGCGCACGACATCGGCATCCGCATCGTGGAGCGGGACGGCGAGATCGGCTACCAGGTGCTGGTGGGCGGCGGGCTCGGCCGGACTCCGATGATCGGCAAGGTCATTTCCGATTTCGTGTCGGGCGACGATCTCCTGCCCTATCTCGAGGCGATCGTGTCGGTCTGGAACGTGCTCGGCCGCCGGGACAACAAGTTCAAGAGCCGCATCAAGATCACCGTGCACGAGCACGGCATCGACGCGATCCGCGATCTCGTGGAGGAGCGCTTTGCCGAGGTGAAGCCGCTCTTCTCGGGTGTCGATCAGGAGATGCTGGCGGCGATCACCGCGCAGTTCGCGGCGCCGGAGTTCCGGCAGGCCCCGACGGACGCCTATGACGCGGCCTACGAGAGCGACCCGACCTTCCGCGCCTGGGCGGACACCAACCTCTTTGCGCACCGGGCGGACGGCTATGCGATCGCGCAGATCAGCCTCAAGGCGCATGGCGAGACGCCGGGCGACGCGACATCCGAGCAGATGCGCGTGATGGCGGACCTCGCCGAGCGCTTCGGCCACGACGAGCTGCGCATCAGCCACGAGCAGAACGTGGTGCTGCCGCACGTGCACAAGTCGGACCTGCCGGAGGTGCACAAGATCCTCAAGGCGCACCGGCTCGCGACGGCGAATATCGGTCTCGTGTCTGACATCATCGCCTGCCCGGGCATGGATTATTGCGCGCTGGCGACGGCCCGGTCGATCCCGATCGCGCAGCAGATCGCGACGCGGTTCGACGAGCTGAAGATCGAGCACGAGATCGGCGATCTGAAGATCAAGATCTCGGGCTGCATCAACGCCTGCGGTCACCACCATGTCGGCCATATCGGCATCCTCGGCCTCGACCGGGCGGGGGTGGAGAATTACCAGGTGACGCTCGGCGGCGATCACACCGAGACCGCGAGCCTCGGCGAGCGGACGGGCCCCGGCTTTTCCGCGGACGAGATCGTGGGTGCGGTGGAGACCATCGTCGAGACCTACATGAGCGAGCGCGAGAGCGCGGAGGAGACCTTCATCCAGACCTACCGCCGGGTCGGCATGGCGCCGTTCAAGGCGGCGCTCTATCCGGAGAAAGCCAAAGCAGACGCCGAGGCACGGGCAAATGCGGCATGAGCGCGTAGAGAGCCAGACGCAGCCGGTGCGGGATCTCGCACCGCTGCGCGAGCGGGTGGCGCGCCTCAACGCGCGCTATCGCCACCACGGTGCGACGGACGTGCTGCGCGGCGCCCTGAGCGATCCCGAGGCGGGCGACATCGCGATGGTGTCGAGCTTCGGCGCCGAGTCGGTGGCGCTTCTGCACCTCGTGGCCATCGCCGACCGGACGACGCCGGTGCTCTTCATCGACACGCGGCTCCTCTTCCCCGAGACGCTGGTCTACCAGCAGGAGGTGGCGGAGCGGCTCGGCCTCAAGGACGTGCGCGTGCTCAGGACGGACGATGAGCTGATGAAGGAGCGCGATCCGTACGGCGCGCTGCGCTTCTCGGACACCGATGCCTGCTGCGCTCTGAGGAAGACGGTGCCGCTCGAGCGGGCGCTGCAGGGTTTCGACGGCTGGATCACCGGGCGCAAGCGCTACCAGTCGACGGGCCGCGCGACGCTCGACTTCTTCGAGCTCGAGGAGGAAACCGGCCGGATCAAGGTCAATCCGCTGGCCCATTGGCAGCCCGAGGACGTGCGCGCCTACATGGACGAGAACCGCCTGCCCAGGCATCCGCTGGTCTCCCAAGGCTACCCCAGCATCGGCTGCTGGCCCTGCACGTCGAAGGTGGCCGATGGCGAAGATCCGCGCGCCGGGCGCTGGCGGGGCGAGGACAAGGACGAATGCGGCATCCACTTCGTGAACGGCCGCGCCGCGAGACAAGGAGAGACGACATGAGCGTGATCGTCACCGACGAGGGTTTCGGACAGGACGACTGGAACGGGACATATGCGTCGCTCGAGGACGGAGGCGCCCCCGGCATCGACCTGCCGAGCGACACCGACCCTGCGGCGCTCGCCGCGCTGCCCGAGGGGACCAGCATGGTGCGGATCGCGTTTCCGTCCTCGGCGGACGGGCGCGGCTTCACGCTGGCGCGGCTCCTGCGGATGCGCGGCTATCGCGGACGGCTGCGCGCGCAGGGCCACTTGATCGCGGACCAGTACGCGATGGCGCGGCGATGCGGCTTCGACGAGGTCGAGATCGACGATGCGCTGGCCGAGCGGCAGCCAGAGGACCAGTGGCTCTTCCGGGCGAACTGGCAGGCGCACGATTATCAGGCGCGCGTGCGCGGCTGAGCGCCGCGCCGACCTTCCCGACATTTGCAAGACACCCCGGACGCGGCCTATAGGTCGCGAGACAGGATACGTGATGACAGAGCAGAGCCGAGTGACCGAGACAGCCGCAAAACCGGTAAAGCAGCCGACCCTCCCCGACGCGCAGACGGTGACGCAGGTCACCCACTGGACCGACAGGCTGTTTTCCTTCCGCTGCACGCGGCCCGCGAGCCTGCGCTTCCGTTCGGGCGAGTTCGTGATGATCGGCCTGATGGGCGAGCTGGACGAGAAGACCGGCAAGCAGAAGCCTCTCTTGCGCGCCTACTCCATCGCCTCGCCGTCCTGGGACGAGGAACTCGAGTTCTACTCGATCAAGGTGCAGGACGGCCCGCTCACCTCGCGGCTCCAGCACATCAAGGAAGGCGACGAGATCATCCTGCGGCCGAAGCCCGTGGGCACGCTCGTCCATGACGCGCTGCTGCCCGGCAAGCGGCTGTGGCTCTTCGCGACAGGGACCGGCATCGCGCCCTTCGCGTCGCTCCTGCGCGATCCGCAGACCTTCGAGGATTACGACGAGATCATCCTCACCCATACCTGCCGCGAAGTGGGAGAGCTGACCTACGGTGCGGAGCTGATCAAGTCGATCCCGGAGGACGAGCTGCTCGTGGAGCTTCTGGGCGCCGAGAACCTCAAGAAGCTGCGCTACTACCCGACGACGACGCGCGAGGAGAGCCCGGTCATGGGCCGGATCACCGATCTCATGCGCTCGGGCAAGGTGTTCGAGGATCTCGGCGTGCCGCAGCTCTCGCCCGAGACCGACCGCGCGATGGTCTGCGGCAACCTCGCCTTCAATCTCGAGATCAAGGAGCTGCTCGAGGGCTACGGGCTCGAGGAAGGCGCGAATTCCGACCCCAAGCATTACGTGGTCGAGAAGGCGTTCCTCGACTGAGATCGCCCGACGGTACCGACGCGAGAGGCCGCCTCAGACGAGAGCGGCCTTTCTGTTGCGCGCGGCGGTGAGGAGCGCGAGGAAGAACAGCAGGAACAGACCCGCCTCGTACTCCGACACCCCCGAGAGGTACTGGATCGAATAGATCGACAGCGGGTCGAACGAGTGACCCAGAAGCGTCGCGACGGTGCCCGAGAGTCCGATCAATGCGCCCGTTTCGGCGAGATCCGTGGCGCGTCGGCTACCGAGTGTCAGCGCGACGACCCCAACGGCCGCAAAGACGAGCGCCGAGGACGTCACGCCCGAGAGCCTGTCCACGTCGAGCAGCCCGTCGGCGAAGAGCATGTCGAGGTTCGGCCGCGTACCGGTCCCCAGATTCACGGCGTTGCCCAGCCCCAGCAGCACCACGGAAATCGCGACACAGATGCCGAGGAATCGCGCCTGCGGGTGCGACACCGTCAGAAGCGCGCCGAAGAGCGCGGCAAACCCCACGGCCGCCGAGGGCATGGTCGCGGGATGGCTCTCGGCCACGCGGACCAGAGGATCGACCCCGCCGAACCAGCCCACCACCAGAATCGCAAGCGACACCGAGGCGCCGAATCCGGCAATCAGCCCCGTCGGGTTGTAGCGCTGTGCGGAGAAGGACGATTCGGTCATGTACGGATTGCCTCTGCTTCCGCAACGATACAGGCTCCGCGATCACGCCCAAAGATTATTCTGCGTCAGGCACTCGTCTTTAGCCGTTTCCGGCCACTACCCTACTGGGCGGGCAGCGGCGGCAGGCCGAGATGCGCGCGCAGAGTGTCCAGAGCCGGCGCGAGATCGTCCGGCGAGGATTGAGCCGCGTCGAGTGCGGTCAGGGTCTCGGCCTGAATCTCGGGCGCAAGTTCCGCCTGCGCGACAAGCATCCTGACGCGGTCGTGATCGTAGCCCGAGACGGTCAGCAGATCGAGCAGTTCCGCAGGGCTCGTTCCCATGTCGCGTGCGATCGCGGCAAGCGGCTGATCGGCCGGGACCTCCGCCGCGCCATCCTGCTGCATCGCCTCGGCCGCGGCCTCCGCTGCGACGGCAGCCGCATCGGCGGCGGTATCTGCAGCAGCGCCGGCCGCGTCGGCCGCGGAATTTGCCGCATCGGCGGCGGCGGTGTCGGCTTCGTCTGCGGAGGTCGAGGCAGCTGCGCGCGCCTCGTCGGCGGCTTTGCGGGCAGCCTCGGCCGCACTGGCGGCGGCGGCCGCGGCTTCGTCCGCAGCGGCGGCGCTCTCGCCGCCAGGATTTTCGGCGACCTCCTCCACCGCTTGCGCGGCATTCTCGGCAGCCTCACGGGCGGCGTCTGCCCCTGTGCCCGCTGTTTCGGTAGCGCGATTGACCGCGTCCGAGGCAGCCTCGCCCGCGGCGCCCTTCGCCTCTTCGGCGGCCTCGCCTGCGCGCGCTGCCGTTTCCTCCGCAGCACCGACGGCAGCCTCGATCGCCGAGCGGACGGTGGTCTTGGCCCCGGTGGTGGCCTCTTCGGCGGTCTCGACCGCGTCCTCGGCCGCGGTTTCGGCGTCTTCGGCGGCCTGTTGCGCGTCGTCCGCGGTCGCGACGGCTGCTGCGCCGATCACCCAGAGGCCCACGATTGCGCCCGCGATGCCCTTGCCTGAAGTCATCCTTGTCCGCCTTTCCGATTGCCGGCGCGCCGGACCGGCCCGCCTGATAGGGTGCAGCTTGCATTCCGCCCGGAAAGACGCAAGTCCGCTGCCCGAGAAGGGGCTTTTGGCGCTTGATTCCAAAGGGGCTCGCGTCTATTTTGCGCCCCTGACCGAAATCATACGACTGGAGCAAAGTCATAGCCCGCAGACCTCACAACGCGCCTCCCACGCGCGACACCGGCCCCCGCGTCAACGACAAAATCCGAGTGGCCGAGATCCGTCTGATTGGCCCAGAGGGCGAGAATGTCGGGGTGGTGACCCCGGCCCGTGGTCTGGAGCTCGCCGAACAGGCGGGGCTCGACCTCGTGGAGATCTCTCCCAACGCCAAGCCGCCGGTCTGCAAGATCATGGACTTCGGCAAGTACAAGTACGAACAGCAGAAGCGCGAGGCCGAAGCGCGCAAGAAGCAGAAGACGATCGAGGTCAAGGAGGTCAAGTTCCGTCCGAACACCGACATCCACGACTACGACGTGAAGATGAAGAACGTCTACAAGTTCCTCGAGAACGGCGACAAGGTGAAGGTCACCCTGCGCTTCCGCGGACGCGAGATGGCGCACCAGAACCTCGGGCGCGAGCTGCTCGAGCGGGTGGCCGACGACGTCAAGGAACTCGGCAAGGTCGAGAACATGCCGAAGATGGAAGGCCGCCAGATGGTCATGATGATCGGGCCGACCACGAAGTGATCCCCGGCCGATGGCCGAGCGATGAGGGCGCCGCGGGCGCCCTTTTTCGTGTCTGCGGCAGAGGCGGGCCCGCGCTCAGCCCTCGCGCAGCCGTCCGCGCTGGGGGACTTCCTTCAGGAGCCCACCGACACCCATGCCCGAGATGTCGCGGGGGGTGACCTCGACGCCGCAGAGGATGCGCTCCATCACCCAGTCGGCGCCGTTGAGCGCGGGCGAACGGGCGCAGCCGGGCAGGCCCACGACGGGGCGCCCGCGCAGCTCGCCGATGAAGAGCAGGTTCCCGGGGTCGACCGGCATGCCGTAATGGTGCACCTGCCCGCCCGCCATGCGCACCGCCTCGGGCGCGGTGTCGGCGATGTCCGAGGTCGCGGAGCCGGTCAGGATGAAGAGCGCCTCGGCGTCCGAAGCGGCGAGCGCCTGCGACAGCGGTCCGGCCTCGTGCGGGACGACATGCACGGGCGCGAGGCTGACGCCGAGGCGGTCCAGACGGTCGCCGATTGCCTTCTGGCCCTTGGTCCCGTCCTCTCTGGTGCCGGCGACCTCGGTCTGGATCAGCTCGGCGCGGATCAGGGTCGCGGGGCGCAGGCGCAGCGCGTCGCTTCCCATCGCGCAGGCGCGGTCGAGCGAGGCGCCCGGCACGGCGTAGGAGATAATCTTGACCGTCGCCACCATGCCGCGCGCCGCCATGCGCTGCCAGCGCGGGACGGTCGCGACGGTGATCATCGGGTGGATGGCGTTCACCGCGTCGATCTTGGCGGCGTCGATCTCGACCACGCCCGGAGCGGTGGCGAAGAGGTTCGCGCGGCCCGTCGCGGCCTTGCCGATGCGCAGCCCCGCCGCCTCGGGATCGGGCACCAATGCCTCGGCGAGGCGCGCGGCGGCCTCGTCCTCGGCGATGTCGCCGGGATCGAGGCGCGCGGCGATGACCTCATCGTGCCCCGCCTCGCGAAGCGCGGCGAGGTCGGCGGGCTCCAGCAGGCGGCCCTTCTTGAGCTTGCCCGCGCCGGTTTTCACCGAATGGGCGAGGATCGCACCCTCGGCCTCCTCGAGTGGGACGGAGCCGAATCTCACCGCGCCCCCTTCCGCAGCACCTGCGTCATCTCGGCGATGATCGACACGGCGATCTCGGCCGGACCGGCGGCGCCGAGGTCGAGGCCGATCGGCGCGTGGATGCGCGCGATGTCGTCCTCGGAAAAGCCCGCCTCGGCGAGCCGCTCGACACGCTTGCCATGGGTCCGCGTCGAGCCGAGCGCGCCGATATAGAGACAGTCCGACCGCAGCGCGCGCATCAGCGCCGGATCGTCGAGCTTGGGATCGTGGGTCAGCAGCACGAGCGCGGTGCGTCCGTCGAGGCCGATCCCGGCCACCGCGTCGTCGGGCCAGTCGTTCAGGATCCGCTCGCCGGGAAAGCGCGCATCCGATCCGAAGGTCTCGCGCGGATCGACGATCACCGGATCGTAGCCGGCGATCCGCGCCATCGGCACCAGCGCTTGGGCGATGTGCACCGCGCCCACCACCACGAGCCGCAGCGGCGGGTTGTGGATCGCGACGAAGGTGCGGCTGCCTTCCTCGAAGCCGGACCGGTCCATGCGGAAGCGCGTCTCGTGGCCGTCCGCGTCGAGCCGGCGCGCGCCGGTCTCGAGATCGACGACATAGGCGCGGGGCTCGCGCGCGGCGCGCGCCGCGACGAGATCGGCGAGCATGTCCTCGGGCATGGCCTTGCCGACGGGCTCGACCAGCACGCGGATCGTGCCGCCGCAGGCGAGCCCGACCGCGAAGGCGTCGCCGTCCGAGACGCCGAATTCGAGCTCGCGCGCCGCGCCCTCCTCGAGCGCCTCGAGCGCCTCGACGATCACCGCGCCCTCGACGCAGCCGCCCGAGACCGAGCCCTCGATCTCGGCGTCGCCCGAGATCGCGAGCTGGCTGCCGACGCGGCGCGGGGCCGAGCCCCAGGTCTCCACCACGGTCGCGAGCGCGGCCCCCTTGCCCTCGCGGTGCCAGGCCAGTGCGGTTTCGGGGATGTGGTCGAAGCGGTCGAGGTTCGGATCGGTTGGCATGTCTGAGGCCCTCCTGGCGCAAATCTAGGCATGCATGCGGGCGATGTCGCCCCCTGCCAAGGGCGCACGCCCCTTCTTCTTGATCGAAATATCCCGGGAGCGCGAGGGCAGCGCCCTCGCTCCTACCCTCGCCGTCAGGACGTCACGTCGTGTCCGTAGAGCCAGTCGAAGCCGCTCATGACCCGGCCCGGGGCGAGCCGTCCGGCGAGGTGCAGCACCGCGTGGGCGGCAAGTCGCAGGCCCGGCAGGCGCAGGTGGTACTTCCACGCGTTGCCGTCGGCGGTCTCGACCACGCGCACGGTGCGGGCGTGGCGGCGGGTCTGGTAGGCGTGCAGGCGCTCGGCCAGCGATCCCTCGCTTTCGAGCGCGTCCGCCAGCACCCAAGCATCCTCGAGCGCCATGTTGGCGCCCTGCGCAAGAAACGGCAGCGTCGGATGCGCCGCATCGCCGACAAGCGCGAGCCCCGTCCCGTGCCATTTTGCGGCGACGGGGTGGCGGAAGAGCCCCCAGAGACCGGGCCTTTCGGCCGCCGCAAGGAGCCGCGCGGTGTCGCCGCCAAATCGGCGGAAGGCGTGGCGGAGATTGTGTGCATCGTCTTCGTGCTGCCACCCCTCGGCGACCCAGGTCCTCTGCTCCTTCACGGCGACAAGGTTGACGAAGCGGCCGCCGCGGAGCGGATAGCTCACGACATGCCGTCCGGGGCCCATATGGACGCGCGCCTCGGGCGGGTGGTCCGTGACGTTCTCGACCACGGCGCGCCAGGCCACCTGGCCGGTGAAACGCGGGGCGCGCGGCCCGTCGAGCACCGGACGGACGACCGAATGCAACCCGTCCGCGCCGATGACGAGATCGGTGGGCGAGGCCTTGTCCGAGACCGAGACCGAGATTTGCGGCGGCTCACCAGGCGTGACGCCGTCGACGAGAACGCCGGTGCGGATCGTCACGCCGGCCGCGCGCGCGGCTTGCCCGAGGAGCGCAACGAGATCGCCGCGATGCACGAAGCGATAGCCGTCCGAGAGGCCGCGGGCGGCGAGATCGAGCCGCAGGACCTCGCGCCCCGCACGGTAGTCGCGCAGCGAGACCGCGGCGGCGCGCGGCGCCGGCTCGAGCCCGTCTTCGAGACCGAGCGCGCGCAGCACGGCGAGCCCGTTCGGCGTGATCTGGAGCCCGGCCCCGACCTCGCGCAGCTCGGCGGCACGTTCGAGAAGCTCCACCCGCGCGCCACGGCGCGCCAGGGCCGTCGCGGTCGCGAGCCCGGCAATGCCGCCGCCCACCACGGTCACGTGCATATCCCGCAGTCGCATGCGCCTCCCTTTCAACGCGAAACGCCGGAGCTCTGCCCCGGCGCCCTGCCCGTTTCTGCGGGGCATTCCATGCGGTCAGTCGTCGCGATGGACCTTCTCGCGGCGCTCGTGACGCTCCTGCGCCTCGAGGCTCATCGTGGCGATCGGCCGTGCATCGAGACGCTTGAGCGAGATCGGCTCACCGGTCACCTCGCAATAGCCGTATTCGCCCTCTTCGATCCGGCGCAGCGCGCTGTCGATCTTGGCGACGAGCTTGCGCTGGCGGTCGCGGGTCCGAAGCTCGATCGCGCGGTCGGTTTCCTCGCTTGCGCGGTCGCTCACGTCGGGAATGTTGCGGGAGCTGTCCTGCAGCCCCTCGATCGTGTCCCGGCTGTCGGCCAGAAGGTCGGTCTTCCACGTGATCAGCTTGCGGCGGAAGTACTCGAGCTGGCGTTCGTTCATGAACGGCTCGTCGTCCGCCGGCCGGTAATCATCGGGAAGAAACGATTCAGGTTTCATGGCGCATCCCTTATCAACGCCGATATCTGCCATAAGAAATTCCCCAGATATCAGGCACCCCTGCGGGCAGCACTTAACCGAACCCAAGGGCAATGTCACTACTGATTTCGGAGCCCGCCCGAGCAATTCACGGTAAGGTTCCATGACAATTGCATGACCTTTTCCGCGCCCTCGCAGCCCGCGCGCCACCTTGCCAAAACGGGTCCGGGCCGGTAGCCGCACGCAAGGCGGCAGCGCCGGCAGCGGGCAAGGAGAGCACATGCGTTTCGAGGGGACCGACGCCTACGTGGCGACCGAGGATCTGACCATGGCGGTGAACGCGGCCGTGGCGCTGGAGCGTCCGCTTCTGGTGAAGGGCGAGCCCGGCACGGGAAAGACCGAGCTCGCCCGGCAGGTGGCCGAGGCACTCGGGCTGCGCATGATCGAATGGTCGATCAAATCCACCACGAAGGCGCAGCAGGGCCTCTACGAATACGACGCGGTGAGCCGCCTGCGCGACAGCCAGCTCGGCGACGAGCGGGTGAACGACGTCTCCAACTACATCCGCAAGGGCAAGCTCTGGCAGGCTTTCGAGGCCGGCGAGAAGATCGTCCTGCTGATCGACGAGGTCGACAAGGCGGATATCGAGTTCCCGAACGACCTCCTGCAGGAGCTCGACCGGATGGAGTTCCACGTCTACGAGACCGGCGAGACGGTGCAGGCACGCCACCGCCCGATCGTGATCATCACGTCGAACAACGAGAAGGAGCTGCCGGACGCCTTCCTGCGCCGCTGCTTCTTCCACTACATCCGTTTCCCGGAGCCCGAGGTGCTGAAGAAGATCGTCGAGGTGCACCATCCCGGCATCAAGCAGGAGCTGCTGTCGGTCGCGCTGACGCAGTTCTACGAGATCCGCGAGCAGCCGGGGCTGAAGAAGAAGCCCTCGACCTCCGAAGTCCTCGACTGGCTGAAGCTTCTGCTGGCCGAGGACATGGATCCCGCCGATCTGAGGCGCGAGGGCGCGAACGCCCTGCCGAAGTTGCACGGAGCGCTGCTGAAGAACGAGCAGGACGTGCATCTCTTCGAACGCCTCGCCTTCATGGCGCGAAGACAGGGGCGCTGATCGCGCAAAAGTTGCCAAACGGTCACGAGGCTGCGTTAGGCTTTTGGGGAAATCGAGTCCCGGGAGCATTTCATGGCGCGCTCTTACTTCACCGTGGCGACCTTCAATTTGCGCAATCTCGTCAATTCCGGCGTCACCTATTACCAGACCAATCGCTATTCCGAAGCGGCATTCGCGCGGAAAATCGCGTGGCTTGCTGAACAGCTCTACCGGATGGACGCCGATTTCGTCGGCTGCCAGGAGGTGTTCCATGCCGAGGCCTTCCAGGCGCTCGCCGACGCCTACGAGGCCATCGTGGCCGAGCGCGATGGGACCGGTGCCGCGGAACGGAAGCGCTATTCGGAGGTCTGGCACTTGCCGAACGCGCAAGGCAGCGCCGAGGACCCGTCTCCCGGCGTCGGCTTTCTCAGCCGCAGCCCGATCCTCGAGAAGCGATCGCGACAGGATCTGACGGACGATCCGATCGAGGTCGCCGATATCGGCGGATTGGATTACCGGCTGACGCAGCTCTCGCGTCCCCAGCAATTCGCGCGCGTGGCGCTGGCCGAAGGTCACGAGGGCTGGATCGCAAACGCGCATCTGAAATCGAAGCGCCCGCTCTACGCCGCCGGGTCCGAGGCGGAGGTGGAGGCCAATGCCGAATTTCTCGAGCGGGCGATGGGGTCGCTCCGCAGCCTCGTGCTGCGCGCGGGCGAGGCGCTGGCGCTCCGCCGCGAGGTGATCGGGCTGATGGAGGGCACAACGACGCCGCTGATCGTCGTGGGCGATCTCAACGACGACATCGGAGCTGTGACGACCGAGATGGTGCGCGGCGAGGCCCCGTTCCGCGGGCTGCCGATCGACGTGAAGGCGCTCTTCTGGGACGTGGAGATGCATTCGGCCGCGCGCATCCAGCTGCGGCGGTCCGAAGGTGTCGAATTCTTTACCAATATCTACAACGGTCACTATTCGACCATCGACCACATCCTCGTCAGCCAGGAATTCTTTTACCGCAACACGCGCGCGATCGGGGACGTGGCCTTCGTGCGCTGCCTCAACGACCATCTGACCGACAGCTCGCTGACCGGCGCTCCGGGGCTCGGCGCCGCGTCGGATCACGGCCAGATCACCGCACGGCTCTGGATCGACACCTGACCGGCTCGGCGGCGCCCGCTGTTGCCGCTTTGCACCGAAGCGCGGCCTGACCGGGCATGGTGTTTGCCGCGTGCGCAGCTTTCGTAGCACGATGGGAGTCGGCCGACCGGAATGGCGCCGCAGGGGCGGTGCGCAATTTTCGCGGCCTCAGACACTTCCGAGCAGGCAGACAACCGCGTGAGCTCCCTCCCCCTCCAACGCCGACCCAGCCCGTTTCGGACGGCCGGGAGGCGCCGCGCAGTCTTGATCCTCTCGGTCCTTCTCGGCGCATGTGTACCCACGGCGCCCATCCCCGAAGCCGCGACCCGCATTGCGACCGCTCCGGACGCCATCCTACCACCCATGAAGACCTTTGCCGCGCGGCGCGTTCCGTCCGGCACGACCTCCAACGCGGATCTTGTCCGCGATTTCCTCGACCTCTCCTTCACGCTGGAATCCGGGCGGCCGCTGGAGAGCTTCACCCGGTTCGAGACGCCGGTGGGCGTGCGCCTGACCGGTCCCGCGGGCGCCGCGATGCGGTCGGATCTCGCGCGCCTCCTGTCCCGGCTGCGCGACGAGGCCGGGATCGACATCGCCGCGACGGAGCGGCGCGATGCGCAGATCACCGTGCAGGTGGTGCGCCGCTCGGACATCCGCCGCCATCTGCCGCAGGCGGCCTGTTTCGTCGTGCCGAACGTCTCCTCGCTGGCCGAGTATGCGGACAAGCGCCACGCGCCCGACGTGTCCTGGTCTAAGCTCACCGAACGCAGCCGCGCCGCAATCTTCGTGCCGGGCGACACCTCGCCTCAGGAAGCCCGCGATTGCCTGCACGAGGAGCTGGCGCAGGCGCTCGGGCCGCTCAACGACCTATACCGGCTGCCCGAGTCGGTCTTCAACGACGACAACGTGCACAACGTGCTGACCGGCCACGACATGACGATCCTGCGGGCCTATTACGACCCGGCCCTGCGGTCGGGCATGACGCGGGAGAAAGTCGGGGCCCGGCTGCCCGGCATTCTCGCGCGGCTGAACCCCGCAGGCGAAGGCGTGCCGCCCACGGGGCTTGCGGACACGCCGCGCGACTGGACGGAGGCGGTGCAGACCGCGCTCGCCCCCGGCCCCTCGGCCGAGGAGAAACGCCGCGCCGCCCGGCGCGCGCTGCACATCGCCGCGTCCCTCGAACCGGACGACCATCGCCGCGGCTTCTCCCATTATGCGATGGGGCGCACGCTGCAGCGGCGGGCGCCGGACGCGGCGAGGTCACATTTCGAGGCGGCCGACCGCATCTTCGCCACCAGCGCGCGTACCGCCCTGCACCGCGCCTATGTCGCCCCGCACCTCGCCCAGGACGCGCTCTCCGCCGGCCGCACGGAGGCGGCCCTGGCCTGGATCCGCCCGGCCCGCGTGGTCGCGGAGCGGCACGAGAACGCGGCGCTCCTCGCCACGCTGATGCTTCTCGAAGCCGAGGCGCTGGAGCTCTCGGGCCGCGCGGCGGAGGCCCGGGCGGTGCGGCTGGACAGTCTCGGCTGGGCGCGATACGGGTTCGGCTCCGATTGGGCGGTCCAGGCCAAGACGCGTGACGCCGCCTCACTCACCCCGGCACAAGGAGGCGTCGTCCGGCCATGATCGTGCTCCTGAGCGCCCTCGCGGGCGCGCTTCTCGGCGGCCTCTCCGCCCGCCGCCACAAGGGCAACACCGCCGACATGGCGCAATATGCCGCGGGCTACGCGATCCTCTTCGCACTGATCGGACTGATCGCCACGATCGTGCTGGAAAAAGCGCTGGTCTGAGCACTGCCCGCTTCTTCTTGACGGAAATATCCCCGCCGGAGGCACCCCCGGCCGCTCACTCGGCCCATCGCCAAACCTGCGCGCACGGTCTAGAAAGGCCCCATGTTCGTGCCCTTCTTCGAAACCCTCCGCCGCGCCGGCGTGCCCGTCAGCCTCCGGGAGTACCTCACTTTCCTCGAGGCCATGCGCGCCGGCCTCGCGACCTACGATGTCGAGGCGTTCTACTACCTCGCCCGCGCGGCGATGGTGAAGGACGAGCGGCATGTCGACCGGTTCGACCGCGCCTTCGCCCATTGCTTCAAGGGGCTTGAGGACATCCCCGCGGAAGCGGTCATGGAGGCCGTGAACCTGCCCGAGGCCTGGCTGCGCAAGATGGCCGAGAAGCACCTCTCGGAAGAGGAAATGGCCGAGATCGAGGCGCTCGGCGGGTTCGACAAGCTGATGGAGACGCTGAAGGAGCGGCTGAAGGAGCAGGAGGACCGTCACCAGGGC
Organism: Roseivivax halodurans JCM 10272; assembly: GCF_000521785.1. GTDB lineage: Bacteria > Pseudomonadota > Alphaproteobacteria > Rhodobacterales > Rhodobacteraceae > Roseivivax > Roseivivax halodurans. The sequence goes on along the minus strand of NZ_JALZ01000010.1, from coordinate 118,588 downwards.
GGCAACAAGTGGATCGGGACCGCGGGCACCTCGCCCTTCGGCGCCTATGGCTACAATCCCGAGGGCGTGCGGATCGGACAGGACAAGAGCCGCCACCAGCGCGCGGTCAAGGTCTGGGACAAGCGCGAGTTCCGCGACTTCGACGACCAGATCGAGATCGGCACCCGCAACATCAAGGTCGCGCTCAAGCGGCTGCGCAAATGGGCGCGGGACGGCGCGGCGGACGAGCTCGACCTGCCCGGCACGATCCGCGCCACCGCTGAGCACGGCTATCTCGACGTGCAGACGCGGCCCGAGCGGCGCAACGCGGTCAAGGTGCTGCTGTTTCTCGATGTCGGCGGATCGATGGACGCGCATGTGAAGATCGTCGAGGAGCTCTTCTCTGCGGCGCGGGCCGAGTTCAAGCATCTCGAGCATTTCTACTTCCACAACTGCCTCTACGAGGGCGTGTGGCGCGACAATTCCCGGCGCTGGAACGCGCAGGTCGCGACCACCGAGATCCTGCGCACCTACGGACCGGACTGGAAGTGCATCTTCGTCGGCGACGCCTCGATGAGCCCCTACGAGATCGCCATGCCCGGCGGCGCGAATGAGCACTGGAACCAGGAGGCGGGCCAAGTCTGGCTGAGCCGCGCGCGCGAGCAATGGCCAGACCATCTCTGGATCAACCCGGTGCCGGACAGCTACTGGGGCTACACCCAGTCGATCGGGATGATCCGCGAGATCATGGACGAGCGTATGGTCCCGATGACCGTTCAGGGCATCGATGAGGGCATGAGGATGCTGACGCGCTGACCGGCTAGACGGTTGAACGGCGTCGGGCGGTCCCGTGGAGCGCCTCGGCGACCGTGGGGAGCATGTGGACACTACCGGTGCCGTAAACTTCCCTGACGCCGATGCGAGGCGATACGCGGCATACCGGACTTATGTCGCGCGCGATGGAACGGCGGAGGCTCGTGGGCCGTTCCTGATCCGAACGGCAACCCATCAGGAGGACGATCGATGATCGACAAGTACGGCACCGCACAGTGGAAGGGCGATCTGCAGAGCGGCAAGGGTCACGTCTCGACCGAGTCGGGCGCCCTGAACGACACCCCCTACGGCTTCAACACGCGCTTCGAGGGTGAGCCCGGCTCGAACCCAGAAGAGCTCGTCGGCGCGGCACACGCCGCCTGTTACTCGATGGCGCTGTCGATGATCCTCGGCCAGCACGACGCGACGCCCGACAGCATCGACACCAAGGCGACCGTCTCGCTCGAGAAGGACGGCGACGGCTTCTCGGTGAAGAAGGTGCATCTCGACGTGACCGCGAGCGTGCCCGGCATGGACGAATCGCAGTTCATGGAAGCGGCGAACGCCGCCAAGGACGGCTGCCCGATCTCCAAGCTCTATGCCGGCGGAACGGCGCAGATCACGATGGACGCCAAACTGGCGTAAGACGACGCGCGCGCCCGGAGATGCGACCTCCGGGCGCTTGGCGCGGAGCCTTGAAGGCTCCATATTGAGCGCATGCTCAAGCTCACCCCCATCCTGCTCGCCATCCTCTACGCCGTCGCGATGTATCGCGTCTCGGCGTGGCGCACGGCGAAAGAGCTCGACGCGAAGTCGACCGAGCTTGCCGATCCGGTCCTGAAGAAGCTGACCGACCGCATGGCGGCGGCTCTCGACCTGCACCGGATCCGGGTGAACGTCTACGAGATCGAGCCGGTGAACGGGCTCGCGGCGCCGGACGGGCGCATCTTCATCACCCGCGGCTTCTACCAGAAATACCGCTCGGGCGAGGTGTCGGCCGAGGAGATGTCGAGCGTGATCGCGCACGAGCTCGGACATGTCGCACTCGGGCATTCCAAGAAGCGGATGATCGACTTCTCGGGCCAGAACGCGATCCGCACGGCGCTGATGATGGTGCTCGGCCGGATCATCCCCGGGCTGGGCGCGGTGATCGCGAACGCGCTGACCTCGCTGCTGGCGGCGCGGCTCTCGCGCTCGGACGAGTACGAGGCGGACGCCTACGCCGCGGCGCTCCTGTCGAAGGCCGGGATCGGGATCGAGCCGCAGAAGTCGCTGTTCCGAAAGCTCGAGAAGCTCACCGGATCCGGCGGAGCAGGCATGCCCGCCTGGCTCATGAGCCACCCCAAGACCGAGGAGCGCATCGCCGCCCTCGAAAAGCTCGAACACCGCTGGACGAAGGCCCCGACCTGAGCGCCATCCGTCTTCTTGGCGACAATATCCCGGGAGCGCGAGGGCAGAGCCCTCGCAGAGGCGTCAGCCTCTCCCCGTCACCTCGACCTGCGCCTCGGCCCGGTCGCGCCCGTTGACCTGAAGCACGATCCGGTGCGGGCCGGGATGCCAGGTGAAGGTGCTGGCCTCGGCTTTCAGCACGTGCCGTTTCGACAGGGCGAGCGGCGTATCCGGCGCGACGCTGCCCTGCCCGAGCTTGAAGACCTTCTCTGCGGCCCGTCCACTCGGACGGTGGAAGACGACGCGGTAATCGACGAGGGCGCGGCCGGGCTCTTCGGCCTCGATCCGGACACGCAGGTTCAGCGCCTCGCCGATCGCCACCCGGCGCGGCACGTCGAGCGTGACGCGCACGGGCAGGTCAGGATCGTAGCCAAGGAGGGCCAGCGCCCCGGGCTCGCCGCGCTTGACCGCGGTGCGCAGGGCATGCCGCGTCATCCAGTCGAGTTCCTTCGGGCGCTGCCGAGCCTCGGCCCGCCAGTCCCGCAGGCGACCGGTCACCGCGTCTGGCGCGATCTTCGAGATGTCGTTGAGATGGTTCGCGACGGAACGTGTGACGTATCGGGTGGGATCGGCATGCAGCGCATCGAGCAGCGGCAGCGGCCGCCGCGGATCGAGCGTGACGTTCGCGGCCCAGGGCAGGCGCGGGCGCGTGCCCTCGCTGACGAGCCGGCGGACGTGATAGTTCTCGTCCCCGGTCCATCGCTCGAGCCGGGCCAGCGTCTCCTCGGGCCAGCGGTTGAGGAAGGGACGGATGTAGAACTCCATCGAGAAGCGGCGCGTCGCTTCGTGCAGGAGGTCGAGCGCCCTCTCGCGATGGTGCTCGAGCCCGTGACGGACGGCGAGGATGCCGGGGACCGCGTGGATGAACCGGCCGAAATCGTCGTCGGTGCGGGCGGGATCGAGCGGCGGCGACATCGCCGCCTCGAGCGCCTCGGCCATGGCGGGAAAGTCGCGGGGTAGCTGCGCCTCGACGCAGGTCGCGAGCCAGTCCAGCCGCTCGAGCAGGCCCCGTCCGGCAAGGCCCGCGAGCGCCTCTTGTTCGAAGCGGTCCGGATCGAAGCCCGGCAGCACCGCGTATTCTCCCGCGAGCTGCCGGACTGTCCCCGCATTGAAGAGCTGGTCCGAGAGCGAGAAGCCCGCGCCGCCGCCCTGCCCGTCCGGCCCGCGCGCCATCAGAGGGTCGCGTTCACCGCGCCGCCGTCGAGCAGCCAGTTCTGACCGACGATGAACCCCGCATGCTGCGAGCAGAGAAAGGCGCAGGCCTGACCGAACTCCGCGGCCGTGCCGTAACGCTGGGCCGGAATCGTCTCGACGCGCCGTGCGCGGGCCTCGTCGATGGCGATCCCCTCGCGCTCCGCGACGCCGCCGTCGAGCGCGTCGGCGCGGTCGGTCGCGTGGATGCCGGGCAGCAGGTTGTTGATCGTCACGCCCTTCTGCGCCACCTGCCGCGCCGTGCCCGCGACATAGCCGGTGAGGCCCGCGCGGGCGGAATTCGACAGGCCGAGCTGCGGGATCGGCGCCTTGACCGATTGCGAGGTGATGTTGACGACCCGGCCCCAGCCGCGGTCGCACATGCCGGGCAGGAGCGCGGTCATCAGCGCGATGGGCGCGAGCATGTTGGCGTCGAGCGCGGCGATGAAATCGTCGCGGTTCCAGTCGTTCCACATGCCCGGAGGCGGGCCGCCGGCATTGGTGACGAGGATGTCGACGCCCGCCGCCTCTTCCAGAACCTCGGCGCGGCCCTCCTCGGTGGAGATGTCGGCGGCCACCGTGGTCACGTCGACTTGCCATGTGCGCAGGATGTGCTCGGCGGTGGCGTCGAGCGCCTCCTCGCCGCGGGCGTTGAGCACGAGGTCGACGCCGGCCTCGGCCAGCGCCTCGGCGCAGCCGCGGCCGAGCCCTTTCGACGACGCCGTCACCAGCGCGCGTTTGCCGCGAATCCCGAGATCCATATCGCTTCTCCTGTCTGCTTCACGTCCGCGCCATATGAACAGCAGGGCGCGCCGCGACACAATCGCATGGCCGTCCCCTCGCGCGGTGGCGGCCATGCCCTTCTTCTTGGGACAAATACTCCGGGAGCGCGAGGGCAGCGCCCTCGCCGCGCAGCGCGCGCCCGCGTCAGTCCGAGGTGTAGAAGAACTCCTCGCGGACGATCTTGCCGCCGGAGACGTGGTAGATACCCACCTCCTCCATGTCGAACTCCTTGCCGGAATTCTTGTCGCGGCCCTGGACCTTGAAGACGACGGCGAAGCGTTCGTCGCCGTGCGGGAACGGCCCGTCTACGCTCCCGCCGGTCGCCTCCATGTTCTGCTCCCACCATTCGTGCTTGCCCTTGATGCCGTCGAGGCCGTGCGTCTCGCGACTGTCCACCCCCGGCATGCAGTGCGCCTCGACCGAGACCGCGTCCGCGGCATAGAGCTTGTCCAGGTTCTCGCGCTCGCGGCCCTCGCGGCAGCCCGCGACGAGCTCGTTTGCGACACTCATCAGGTCCATCGTCATTCTCCCCGGATGTTCACCTAATGTTCACATCATGCCGCGGAGATGCGAGTCGGGCAAGACACTTTCATCAGTGGCTTCGCAGCGCCTCGATGAGCTCGTCCTTGGTCATGTCCGATCGCCCGTCGATGCCGATCTCCTGCGCGCGCTCGTAGAGGTCCTCCTTGCTCCACTCCTCGTAGGGGGGCTGCTTGCCGCCCTTCTTCGACGGCTGCTGGCTGTCGTTCGCCTTGGCGTTGGCGATGCGCGCCGCCTTCTCCTTGGACATGCCTTCGTCCCGCAGCGCGTCGTAGGTCTCTTCGTCCTTGATCGACTTGGCCATGATGGGTCTCCTTTCGGCATCCGAACCCGCCGCTGCCGGGCGATGTTCCCGCGCGGGCGATTGCGGGCGCTCCGGGGCGGCGCTATATGCCCGCCATGCTCGACGCCCCTTCAAACCGCCCCGCCCTGCCGCCCGAGATCGCGCGACGCCGCACCTTCGCGATCATCTCGCACCCCGACGCAGGGAAAACGACGCTGACCGAGAAGTTCCTGCTCTTCGGCGGCGCGATCCAGATGGCCGGTCAGGTCCGCGCCAAGGGCGAGGCACGCCGCACGCGCTCGGACTACATGCAGATGGAGAAGGACCGGGGCATCTCGGTCTCGGCCTCGGCGATGTCGTTCGACTTCAAGAACTTCCGCTTCAACCTCGTCGACACGCCCGGCCACTCGGACTTCTCCGAGGACACCTACCGGACGCTCACGGCGGTCGACGCGGCGATCATGGTGATCGACGGCGCGAAGGGTGTGGAAAGCCAGACCCGGAAGCTCTTCGAGGTCTGCCGCCTGCGCGACCTGCCGATCCTGACCTTCTGCAACAAGATGGACCGCGAGAGCCGCGACGTCTTCGAGATCATCGACGAGATCCAGGAGAACCTCGCGATCGACGTGACCCCGGCAAGCTGGCCGATCGGGATGGGGCGCGACTTCGTCGGCGCCTACGACATGCTGAACGACCGTCTCGAGCTGATGGATCGGGCCGACCGCAACAAGGTAGCGGATTCGATCCAGATCAGCGGGCTCGACGACCCCAAGCTCGCCGAGCACGTGCCCGCCGGGTTGCTCGAGCAGCTGAAGGAAGAGGTCGAGATGGCGCGCGAGCTGCTGCCGGCGCTCGACAAGCAGGCGGTGCTCGAGGGGCACATGACGCCGATCTGGTTCGGCTCGGCGATCAACTCCTTCGGGGTGAAGGAGCTGATGGAGGGGATCGGCAACTACGCCCCCGAGCCGCAGCCCGCCCGTGCCGAGCCGCGCCAGATCGCACCCGAAGAGCAGAAAGTCGCGGGCTTCGTCTTCAAGGTGCAGGCCAACATGGACCCCAAGCACCGCGACCGGGTCGCTTTCGTCCGGCTCGCCTCGGGGCATTTCGAGCGGGGCATGAAGCTCACGCATGTGCGCTCGAAGAAGGCGATGACGGTGTCGGCGCCGGTGCTGTTCCTCGCCTCCGACCGGGAGCTCGCGGAAGAGGCCTGGGCCGGGGACATCATCGGCATCCCGAACCATGGCCAGCTCAGGATCGGCGACACCCTGACCGAGGGCGAGACGCTGAAGGTGACCGGCATTCCCTCCTTCGCGCCGGAGCTGCTGCAATCGGTGCGCGCGGGCGATCCGATGAAGGCCAAGCATCTCGAGAAGGCACTCTACCAATTCGCCGAGGAAGGCGCGGCCAAGGTCTTCAAGCCGTCGATCGGCTCTGGCTACATCGTCGGCGTCGTCGGCGCGCTGCAATTCGAGGTTCTGGGCGCGCGCATCGAGAGCGAATACGGTCTGCCGGTGCGCTTCGAGCCGTCGCAGTTCACCTCCGCCCGCTGGGTGCACGGGCCCAAGGACGCGGTCGAAACCTTCGCGGCCAAGAACACGCAGCACATCGCCACCGACAACGACGGCGACACCGTGTACCTCACGCGGATGCAGTGGGACATCGACCGGGTCGAGCGCGACTATCCCGAGGTGACGCTCTCGGCGACCAAGGAGATGATGGTCTGACGGGCTGGCGCGCGCGATACCAAGCCTTTGACGCACGGTTAGATTGACGCTGGAGCGACAATTCGTTAGAGAGCGCTGCGAGGGTCCGGACAGGGCCCCGATCGGGCGGATAGCGCCCGGATGGACGATCGAGGGCCGGACGGGCCCGACGACGACGAGACGTGCGGGCCGAGACGTGTCCGCAACAAGCGGATACATATGACCCAATTCAGCGATCTGAACCTCAGCCCGAAGGTGCTGCAAGCCGTCGAGGAAGCCGGCTACACCACGCCCACTCCGATCCAGGCGGGAGCAATTCCGCCGGCGCTCGAAGGCAAGGACGTGCTCGGCATCGCGCAGACGGGGACCGGCAAGACCGCGTCCTTCACCCTGCCGATGATCAACAAGCTCGCCCGCGGCCGGGCACGCGCGCGGATGCCGCGCAGCCTCGTGCTCTGCCCGACGCGCGAGCTTGCCGCGCAGGTGGCCGAGAACTTCGACACCTATTCCAAGAACGTGAAGCTGACCAAGGCGCTGCTCATCGGCGGCGTCAGCTTCAAGGAGCAGGACGCGCTCATCGACAAGGGCGTCGACGTTCTGATCGCGACGCCGGGCCGCCTGCTCGACCATTTCGAGCGCGGCAAGCTGCTGCTCACCGGGATCGAGGTGATGGTGGTCGACGAGGCCGACCGAATGCTCGACATGGGCTTCATCCCGGATATCGAGCGGATCTTCTCGCTGACGCCCTTCACCCGCCAGACGCTGTTCTTCTCGGCGACGATGGCGTCCGAGATCGAGCGCATCACCAACACCTTCCTGCAGGCGCCGGTTCGGATCGAGGTGGCGCGCCAGGCGACCGCCTCCGAGACGATCGACCAGCATGTCTGCATGTTCAAACCCTCGCGCCGCGACCGCGCGGACAGCGAGAAGCGCCGCACGCTGCGGATGCTGATCGAGGCGGAAGGCGAGAAGCTGACCAACGCGATCGTGTTCTGCAATCGCAAGGTCGATGTGGACGTGGTCGCGAAGTCGCTCAAGAAATACGGCGTCGACGCCGCCCCGATCCACGGCGATCTTGACCAGTCCCAGCGCACGCGGACGCTGGACGGCTTCCGGAACGGTGATCTGAAGATTCTCGTCGCCTCGGACGTCGCGGCGCGCGGGCTCGACGTGCCCTCGGTGAGCCACGTCTTCAACTACGACGTGCCGGGCCATGCCGAGGATTACGTCCACCGCATCGGCCGCACGGGCCGCGCGGGCCGCGCGGGCAAGGCGATCACGATCTGCGCCCCGAAGGACGAGAAGAACCTCGAGGACGTGGAGAAGCTGATCGAGAAGCAGATCCCGAAGATCGAGGATCCGGGCCGCCCGGCGAAGTCCGAGGCGAGCGAGGCTCCGGCCGAGGTCGAAGAGACGCCGAAAAGCGAGAAGCCTGCGCGCACCCGCCGATCGGGCGGACGCAAGGGCGCCGATGCCAAGGCCAAGACGGAGGCGCGCGACGATGCGCCGGCCGAGGACAAGGTGCCCGAGACGGCCAATACCGACGTGCCGGTGCAGGCGGATGAGGCCCCGGCCGAGCGATCCGCCTCCGCGAAGAGCCAGAGCGACAGGAGTGGCCGCGGCCGCTCCGGCGGACGGGGCAAGGACGACAAGGTCGTCGGCCTCGGCGATCACCTGCCGTCCTTCATCGCCATGAGCTTCGAGCAGCGCCGCGCGGGCTGATCCGACCCTCCGGCAGGATTCGAAAGGCGCCCCGCGGGGCGCCTTTTTTTGTTGTCCGCCTCTCCCGGAAAACGCGCGTTCACGCGCCAGCCGGTCGCAAAAAAAGCCCGGCCGTGGCCGGCCGGGCGTTTCCTCGTCGGGCCCTGCGGCCGGGGATCACGACAAGCGGCTGACCACCACCGTGACCTCGGGCTTCTTGCCGATCTCGTTCTGCGCGCCGTTGCGGATCGCGCGGCGCAGCTCTTCCTCGAGCTTGTCGTCGTCCTTGAGGGTCTTCTTGCCCGCACGCGCGACGACGGCGGCAAGCTCCTCCTCGAGAACGTCCGAGAGCGGCTGGCGCGAGCGCCCGGTCTCGGGCAGGCCCATCAGGTCCACCCAGGGATCGCCGAGCGCCTCGTCTTCCTCGTCGAGGACGAGCGTGACCGTCGCATGTCCGTTCAGCGCCATGCGGATGCGGTCCCGCACGACCCCGTCGAGCGCGCCGACCTGCACCGATCCGTCGAGATAGGTGCGCCCGGTCTCGACGTAATCCACGACCTTGGGCTCGTTGCCGGTCAGGTCCACCATCGTGCCGTTGACCGCGAGCACGCCCTGCCGACCCTTCGTTTGCGCCAGCTTCACGTGTTCGCGCAGGTGACGGTGCTCGCCATGCATGGGAACGACCATCTGCGGATTGACGATGTCGTGCATAGCCTCGAGGTCGGGACGGTTCGCGTGGCCCGAGACGTGGTAGCGCCCCGAACTGTCGTCGACCACGTCCACGCCCCGTTCCGAGAGCTGGTTGATGATCCGGATGACGCCCTTCTCGTTGCCGGGTATGGTCTTGGAGGAGAAGAGGAAGAGATCGCCCTCCTTGAGCTCCATCCCGTGATGCTTGCCGCGCGCGAGCTGGGCCGAGGCCGCACGGCGCTCGCCCTGCGAGCCGGTGACGATCAGCATCAGGTTCTCGCGCGGGATCGATCCCGCCTCCTCGACCGGCACGGTCGACGGGAAATCCTTGAGCACGCCGGTCTCGACCGCCGCCTCGACCATCCGCCGCATCGCGCGGCCGAGCAGGACGATGGACCGCCCCGCCTTCTGCCCCGCTTCGGCCAGCGTCTTCAGGCGCGCGACGTTCGAGGCGAAGGTGGTCGCGCAGACCATGCCCTTGGACTCAGACAGGAGCCGCTCGATCTCGGGGCCGACGGTCGCCTCGGACCGGCCCTCGTGGGACGAGAAGATGTTCGTCGAATCGCAGACCAGAGCCTTCACACCCGAGCTCGCGACGCTTTCCCAGAGCCCGCGGTCGAAGGCCTCGCCGACGACAGGGGTGAGGTCGATCTTGAAGTCGCCGGTATGCATGAGGCGGCCGGCCGGCGTGTCGATCACCAGCGCCGAGCTTTCGGGGATCGAGTGCGAGATCGGCAGGAAGCCGACCTCGAAGGATCCCACCCGCTGGGTCTCGGGCCAGGCCGAGACGGTCTGCACGTATTCGGGCTTGTGGCCCATCTCTTCCATCTTGCGCCGCGCGATGTTGGCAGTGAAGGCGCGCGCGTAGACCGGTGCGCCGAGACGCTCCCAGTAATGCGCGACGGCGCCCACATGGTCCTCGTGTGCGTGGGTGATGAAGATCGCCTTGAGCCGGTCCTTGCGCTCGGCGAGCCACGCGATGTCCGGAAAGATCAGGTCGACCCCGGGCGAGGTCTCCATGTCCGGGAAGGTCACGCCGATGTCGACGAGGATCAGTTCCTCCTGGCCCGCCTTGCCGTAGCCGTAGACATAGGCGTTCATGCCGATTTCGCCCGCCCCCCCGAGGGGCAGGTAGATGATGCGTTCTCCGCTCATTTTGTTCGTTATCCTTGGTTCGTATTGTGTCGGTGGATGACGGTCAGACCGTGCATCGTGAGATCGTCCCTGAACTCGTCGAACAGGGCTTCGGATTGCTGGAAGAGCGGCGCCAGCCCGCCGGTCGAGATGATTTTCATGGGCCGTTCCCGTTCGGCCTTGATCCTTTGGCAGATCTCGCGGACGACCCCCACGTAGCCCCAGAAGATGCCGGATTGCATGCAGGCTACGGTATTGGTTCCGACGACCGCCTGCGGCCGCGAGATGTCGACATGCGGAAGCGCCGCCGCGGCCTCGTGCAACGCCTGGAGCGAAAGGTTCACCCCCGGCGCGATCACACCGCCCACATAGGCGCCGTCATGGTCGACGACGTCGAATGTGGTGGCGGTGCCGAAATCCACGACGATCAGATCGCCTCCGTAGAGGTCGTAACTCCCCACCGTATTTACAAGACGGTCCGGGCCGACCTGCGTTCCCGCATCCACTCGCACGTCCACGGGCAGGGCGCAATCGGGCTTGCCGACGACAATCGGTCGCGTCCCGAAATAGCGGTCGGCGAGGACACGCAGGTTGAAGACGACGCGCGGCACCGTGGACGAGACGATCATGTCGGTGATCTCGGCGTCGATCCCCTTGAGGTTCATCAGGGTCGAGAGCCAGACGTAATACTGGTCGGCGGTGCGCTGGTGCTCGGTCGAGGTGCGCCAGGTGGCGAGGAAGCGCGTCCCGTCCCAGATCGCGAAGACGGTGTTGGTATTGCCCACATCGACGGCGAGAAGCATCGCGTGCCCCTTTCTCAGAAGAAGACGTCCGCCGCCGCGACGGCGATGCGGCCGCTCGGCGTCGAGAGGACGAGATGGCCCGAGGGATCAACGGTCTCGAAGGTGCCGGTGGTGGCGCTCGTTCCGGTGCGGGCGGTGACGGTCTCGCCGACCCGCGCCGCGCCCGCGAGCCAGGCCTGCCGGATCGGGTCGAAGCCGAAGGTGCGGAACGCCGCCTCGCGCCTGGCATAGGCCTCGGCGAGATGCTCAAGGAAATCCTCCGGCGCAACATCGGCGCCGGTCTCGGGCAGGAGCGCAACAGGGCGCATTGCGCCCGGTTCGACCGCTTCCGCGCCGGGCGCGGCACGCAGGTTCACCCCGATGCCGACGGCGAGATGGGCCGCGCCCCCTGCCCCGCGCCCGCCATGGCTCTCGAGCAGGATGCCCGCCACCTTGCCGCCATTCAGCAGGACGTCATTGGGCCATTTGAGCGAGAAGGGCTCGGCGCGGCCCGTCACCGCGACGAGCGCGTCGACGAGCGCCAGCGAGGCCACGAACGAACGCAGGGCGAGATGCTGCGCCGGGCCCGCGACCGGCAGGAGGAGCGTTGCGGCGAAGTTGCCGTCCTCCTCGACCCACGCCCTGCCGCGGCGGCCGCGGGCGGCGGTCTGGCGATGTGCGAAGATCCAGACCGGGCCCGCCGCCTCGGGGGCGCGCCGCGCCGCCTCGGCCATGGTGCTGTCGACTTCGTCCAGCTCGACGCGCGCATATCCCGCAGGCCAGCTCACCGGCGCGCATCCCGGCTTCTTCTTGACACAAATATCCTCGCCGAAGGCAGGCCGGACACCCGCCCCGCCGATGCCGGCCTCAATTGACGAGCGAGGCCGCCGCCGCGGAGGCCGCGCCCTCGATGCCGAAGAGGTTGATGACGCCGCCCACCATGATGAAGGCCGAGAGCGCCATGAAGCCCCAGAGAAGCCCCGAGCGGTTCTGGTCGATCCCGTCGTCCCGATCCGCGCCGAAATACATGAAGTAGACGATGCGCAGGTAATAGAACGCACCGAGGACCGAGGCGATGCCGCCGAGGACCGCAAGCCAGAAGAGGTCCGCCTCGACCGCCGCGCGGAAGACGCCGAACTTGCCGAAGAAGCCGAGGAGCGGCGGCACGCCCGCGAGGCTGAACATCAGGATCAGCATGGCGAAGGCGCGGCCGGGATCGGTGCTCGAGAGCTGGTTGAGCGAGGCGATCTCTGTCACCGGCTGGCCGTCGCGCTCCATCGAGAGGATGAAGGCGAAGGTGCCGATGTTCATGGCGATGTAGATCGCCATGTAGATCAGCATCGCCTCGATGCCGAGCGCGGTGCCCGCCGCGAGGCCCATCATCGCAAAGCCCATATGTGCGATCGAGGAATAGGCCATCAGGCGCTTGATGTTCTGCTGCCCGATCGCGGCGATGCCGCCGAGGAACATCGAGAGCACCGACATGAGCGCGATGATCTGCTGCCAGTCGCCGACCACGCCGCCGAACGCGTCGTGCAGGACCCGGGCGAAGAGCGCCATGGCGGCCATCTTTGGCGCGGTCGCGAAGAAGGCCGTGATCGGCGTCGGCGCGCCCTCGTAGACGTCGGGTGTCCACATGTGGAAGGGCACCGCCGAGATCTTGAAGGCGAGGCCTGCGCTGATGAAGACGAGGCCGAAGAGAAGGCCGAGCGATGCCGAGCCCTCGCCCGCCGCGCCGATGATGCCCGAGAAGAGCGTCGTGCCGGCATAGCCGTAGCTCAGCGACGCGCCATAGAGCAGAAGGCCAGAGGAGAGCGCGCCGAGCACGAAGTACTTGAGGCCCGCCTCGGTCGACTTGGCGCTCTCGCGGCGCAGCGAGGCGACGACATAGAGCGCCAGCGATTGCAGCTCGAGCCCCATGTAGAGCGCGATGAGATCGCCCGCGGAAACCATCATCATCATGCCGATGGCGGCGAGCGCCACGAGGATCGGGTATTCGAAACGCAGGAGCTCCCGGCGCGCCATGTAATCCTGGCTCATCACCAGGACCGAGGCGGCCGAGACGAGGATCGTGACCTTGGCGAAGCGCGCGAAGCTGTCGGCGACGAACATGCCGTCGAAGGCCGTCCGGGTTCCGGGACCGCGCGTCGCGATCCAGATCGCCAGCGCGACCATCAGGCCCGAGGTGATCCAGACGAGCGGCCGCGCGAGGTCGTCCTTCGTGGTGTAGACCGCCCCCACGAGCGCCGCCATGGCGAAGACCGCCAGGATGATCTCGGGAAGGATGAGGTTCAGGTCTGCGGAGAGCATGGGGCGTCGTCCTCAGTGTGCGTCTTGCGATGCGTCGGCCACCTGCGGACCGCCGAGGTCCGCGGCTGCCACCCGCTCGTCGTAGGTTTCGATCAGCGCCTCCACGGAGGGGCCGATGCGGTCGAGGATCGGGGCGGGATAGACGCCCAGCCAGATCGTCATGAAGGCGAGCGGCGCGAAGATCGCCTTTTCGCGGCGGCTCATGTCGGTGATGGACTTGAGCGATTCCTTGACCATCTCGCCCATCACGACGCGGCGGTAGAGCCAGAGCGCGTAGCAGGCCGAGAGGATCACGCCGGTCGTGGCGAAGACCGCGACCCAGGTGTTGACCTGGAAGACGGCCATCAGGGTCAGGAACTCGCCGATGAAGCCGGAGGTGCCCGGCAGGCCGACATTCGCCATCGTAAAGAGCAGGAAGATCGTCGCATAGGCCGGCATGCGGTTCACGAGCCCGCCATAGGCGTCGATCTCGCGGGTGTGCATCCGGTCGTAGATCACGCCGACGCAGAGGAAGAGAGCGCCGGAGATGAAGCCGTGGGAGATCATCTGGAAGATCGCCCCGTCGACGCCCTGCTGGTTCGCCGCGAAGATGCCCATGGTCACGAAGCCCATATGCGCGACGGAGGAATAGGCGATGAGCTTCTTCATGTCCTCCTGCACCAGCGCCACCAGCGAGGTGTAGACGATGGCGATCACCGAGAGCCACAGGATCAGCGGCCCGATCACCTCGGAGCCGATGGGGAACATCGGCAGGTTGAAGCGCAGGAAGCCGTAGCCGCCAAGCTTCAGCAGGATCGAGGCCAGCACCACCGAACCCGCCGTCGGTGCCTGCACGTGCGCGTCGGGCAGCCAGGTGTGGACCGGCCACATCGGCATCTTCACCGCGAAGGAGGCGAAGAAGGCGAGGAACAGCATGGTCTGGAGACCGCCGACCACCTGGATGCCGAGCACGCTGAACGGCGCATGGGCGAAATCGTGGCTCAGCAGCGTCGGGATGTCCGTGGTGCCGGCGTCGGCATACATCGCGACCATCGCCACCAGCATCAGGATCGAGCCGAGGAAGGTGTAGAGGAAGAACTTGAATGCCGCGTAGATCCGGTTCTTGCCGCCCCAGATGCCGATGATCAGGAACATCGGGATCAGGCCGCCCTCGAAGAAGAGGTAGAAGAGCACGAGGTCGAGCGCCATGAAGACGCCGAGCATGAGCGTCTCGAGCAGCAGGAACGCGATCATGTATTCCTTCACCCGCGTCTTCACCTCCCACGAGGCGGCGATGACGAGCGGCATGATGAAGGTGGTGAGCATCACGAACAGGACCGAGATCCCGTCGACGCCCATCTTGTAGTTGAGACCGAGCAGCCACTCCCCTTCCTCGACCATCTGGAAGCCGGGGTTCCGCGGATCGAACTGCGCGAGGATGAAGAGCGAGACGAGAAACGTCGCGCCGGTCGCGATCAGCGCCAGCCACTTGGCGTTCCTGTCCGCCGCCGCGTCCCCGCCCTTGAGGAAGACGCCGAGGATCAGCGCCGCGAGGGCCGGGAGGAACGTGGTGATGGATAGCAGATTGTCCATTACTGCGCTCCTCCGGTCAGCGTCATCAGGGTGAGGAAGACCGCGATCCCGATCACCATCGCGAAGGCGTAGGTGAAGATGTATCCAGACTGGGCGCGGCCCGCGAGGCGGGTGAAGAACGGGACGATGCCCATGGCGAAGCCGTTGATGCCGCCGTCGATCACGCCGGTATCGCCGCGCTTCCAGAGGGTCCGGCCGAGATGGCGGATGGGGCGGACGAAGAGGAAGTCGTAGATCTCGTCGAAATACCACTTGTTGAGCAGGAAGAGGTACAGCGGGCGCTGGCTCTCGGCGAGGCGGCGCGGGATCGCGGGGTTCACGATGTAGAACCAGTAGGCGGTGACGAAGCCGATCAGCATGGCGACGAAGGGCGAGACTTTGACCCAGACCGGGCTCTCGTGCGCCTCGTCGAGCGTGTGGTTCTCGGGCCCGATATAGATCGCGCCGTCGCCCGGAGCGCCGCCAAAGGCGAAGTGGTGGCCCTCGGCGCTGGGGCTGTCGCCCGTTCCTTCGGTCGCGGTGATGGCTTCGGCCGCGGCCTCGGCATCACCGTGCGCCGCTTCCTCGACCGCCTCTGCCGGGCCTTCGCCGTCGGCATGGCTCTCGGCGCTTTCGGCGCCGTGGCTCTCCTCGGCATGGGCTTCGGGAATGGCGAAGAACCGCGCCACCTTCTCGCTCTCGCCGAAGAAGGGCCCGTACCAGATCATGCCGGCAAAGACTGCGCCGATCGCGAGCACGCCGAGCGGGATGGTCATGACCGCCGGGCTTTCATGGGCGTGGTCGTGCGTGTGCTTGTCGCCCTTCGGCTCGCCGAAGAATGTCATGAACATCAGGCGCCACGAGTAGAACGAGGTGAAGAGCGCCGCGATCACCAGCATCCAGAAGGCGTAGCCCCCCGCCGTGCCGGCCCAGGCGCTCTCGATCACCGCGTCCTTCGAGAGGAACCCGGCAAAGCCGATATGGGTGAGCGGGATGCCGACGCCGGTGATGGCGAGCGTACCGATCATCATGGCCCAGAACGTGTAGGGCATCTTGTGGCGCAGGCCGCCGTAGTTCCGCATGTCCTGCTCGTGGTGCATCCCGTGGATGACCGAGCCGGCGCCGAGGAACAACATCGCCTTGAAGAAGGCGTGCGTGAAGAGGTGGAACATCGCGACCGAATAGACGCCGACGCCCGCAGCGACGAACATGTAGCCGAGCTGCGAGCAGGTCGAATAGGCGATGACGCGCTTGATGTCGTTCTGCACGAGGCCGACCGTAGCCGCGAAGAACGCCGTCGTCGCGCCGAGGAAGGTCACGAATTGCAACGCGCCGGGGGCGAACTCCATCAGCGGCGACATCCGGCAAACGAGGAAGACGCCCGCGGTCACCATGGTCGCGGCGTGGATCAGCGCGGAGACCGGCGTCGGGCCTTCCATCGCGTCCGGCAGCCAAGTGTGCAGGATGAGCTGCGCCGACTTGCCCATCGCACCGATGAAGAGCAGCACAGCGATGAGCTCGGCCGCGTTCACCTCGAACCACAGGAAGCTGATCTGGGTCTGCGCGATCTCGGGCGCGGCGGCGAAGATGTCGTCGAAGCGCACCGAGTCGACGAGGAAGAACAGCCCGAAGATGCCGAGCGCGAGGCCGAAATCGCCGACGCGGTTGACGATGAACGCCTTCATCGCGGCGTTGTTGGCGGACGCCTTGCGGTAGTAGAAGCCGATCAGCAGGTACGAGGCGACGCCGACGCCCTCCCAGCCGAAGAACAGCTGCACGAGGTTGTCCGCGGTCACCAGCATCAGCATCGCGAAGGTGAAGAATGACAGGTAGGCGAAGAAGCGCGGCTTGTAGCTCTCCTCGCCTTCGCGGAAGTTCTCGTCATGCGCCATGTAGCCGAAGCTGTAGAGGTGCACGAGCGCCGAGACCGTGGTGACGACGATCAGCATGATCGAGGTCAGGCGGTCGAGGCGGATCGACCAGTCGGTCGAGAGCGAGCCGCTCTCGATCCAGCGCATGACCTGCACGTGCTGCGTCTCGGGGCCGTGGCTGAAGAAGACGATCCACGAAAAGAAGCAGGCGAGGAAGAGAAGGCCGGTGGTGATCCACTGGGCGCCACGGATGCCCGTCAGCTTCCAGCCGAACCCCGCGATGAGAGCGCCCACGAGAGGGGCGAAGAGGATGATGCTCTCCATCGGATCAGCCTTTCATCACGTTGATGTCTTCCACGGCGATGGTGCCGCGGTTGCGGAAGAAGCAGACGAGGATGGCAAGGCCGATCGCCGCCTCGGCCGCGGCGACCGTCAGCACGAAGAGCGTGAAGACCTGTCCGACGAGGTCGCCGAGGAAGGACGAGAACGCGACGAGGTTGATGTTCACCGCGAGCAGCATGAGCTCGATCGACATCAGAAGGATGATGACGTTCTTGCGGTTGAGAAAGAGCCCGAAGATGCCGATGACGAAGAGCGCCGCCGCCACCGTCAGGTAATGTTCAAGTCCGATCATCGTCGTCCCCGTGTCTGTTCCGCGTGCCGGTCGGACCCGGCTGGCCTTTTGAGGTGCGGCTTAGCCCCCGCACCGGGCGTTTGCAATGCGGCGTGCGCCGCGCTGCCGCATCAGACGGACACGAAGCCCCCGATGATGAGGACGACGACGATCACGGCGACGATGATGAGAGTGTTGCGCGACATGGGTTGGATCCCTTCCTTGGTGCCGCACCGGGACCCTGCGCCCCGGCGCCATCGGTCACGGCCGTTCGGGCCGCCCCCGTTCCGAATGTCTACGGCGGCGCGGCGCGCCGGCCGTCATCTTGTCCGCCGGTTGCGCCAGAGGCCCCAGAGCCGGTAGCCGATCAGAGCCTTGACCACCCAGAATAGTGCGGCCCCGGCAACCACCGCCGCGGGATGCGTCCCCGCGAACGGCGGCAGGTGCGGAAGGGTCAAAGGCCCTGCCCGGGTTTGACGTCGCGCAGCTCCATCGCGGTCTTGGGATCGCGGTACATCTGCGCGAGCACGTCCTGCCGCTTCACGTCCGAGCGGTGGCGCAGGGTCAGCACGATCGCCCCGATCATCGCAACCAGCAGGATGAGACCCGCGAGCTGGAAGAGCAGGAAGTAGCGATCGTAGAGGATCATCCCGAGCGCCTCGGTGTTGTGCATGTCGGTCGGGATCGGCTGCTGCGCAGCGTCCGCCGCCAGCTCCGAGGTCTCCCACGCGCCGTAGGCGACCGCGAACTGCATGAGGATGATGACCGCGATCAGGAGCGCCAATGGCATGAAACGCGCCATCTCGGCCTTGAGCTCGGCGAAGTCGACGTCGAGCATCATCACCACGAAGAGGAACAGCACCGCGACCGCGCCGACATAAACAATGACCAGAAGCATCGCGACGAATTCGGCCCCGAGCAGCACGAAGAGGCCCGCCGAGGACAGGAAGGCGAGGATCAGCCAGAGCACCGAGTGCACCGGGTGGCGGCTGATCACGGTGAAGAGACCGCCCGCGAGGCAGCTCACCGCAAAGAGGTAGAAGGCAAACGCGCTCATGTTCCCTCGTCCTTCGTCTCGTCGTTCATCACTTCGCGCGCGAGTTCCATCGCGCGCGTCATCGCGGGGATACCGGCGAACATCGACATCTGCGCGATGGTCTCGGCGATCTCGTCCCGCGTGGCGCCGGCCTCGAGGGCGTGGCGCACCGTCATGCGCACCTGCGTGTCCGCCTGCGCGCCTTGCATCGTCAGGCCCGCCAAGGTCAAGAGCAGCCGCGTCTTGGCGTCGAGCCCTTCCTTCGAGATGCCCTTGCCGAACCACATCTCCATGGCGTCCTTCGGCATCGTCGGCCACATCTTCTCGAAGCCGCGCGGATCGAAGTTCTCGAGCGCGGGATTGAAGGCCCGCGCCATCTCCTGCGCCTGCTCCATGAAGAGCTCGAAGGGGGTCTTGGTGCTCATTGCGGGTTGTCGTCCCCGAGCTCGGCCATCATCGCGGCCATGTCGTCTTCCTCCACCTCGACCGAGGCGCCGGCGAGCATGGTCAGCAGCACCGACAGCCCGTCGACCTTTTGATGCACGATGTCGAGCTCGTCGTGGAGCTCGGACATTTCCTCGCGCATCAGCCGGATCTCGGCCAGAAGCTCCTTGGAGACCGCGTCGCTCATCTGTAGGGCGCGTCGATCTCGAGGTTGCGGGCAATCTCGGCTTCCCAGCGCTCGCCATTTTCGAGAAGCTTGGTCTTGTCGTAGTAGAGCTCCTCGCGCGTCTCGGCGGAGAATTCGAAGTTCGGGCCCTCGACGATGGCGTCCACCGGGCAGGCTTCCTGGCAGAAGCCGCAATAGATGCACTTGGTCATGTCGATGTCGTAACGCGTCGTGCGGCGCGAGCCGTCGTCGCGGGGTTCGGCATCGATGGTGATCGCCTGCGCCGGGCAGATCGCCTCGCAAAGCTTGCACGCGATGCAGCGCTCCTCGCCGTTCGGGTAGCGGCGGAGGGCGTGCTCGCCGCGAAAGCGAGGCGAGAGCGGGCCCTTCTCGTGCGGGTAGTTCAGGGTCGCCTTGGGGCCGAAGAAGTATTTCAGGCCGAGGCGGAAGCCCTTCCAGACGTCCTGCAGCAGGAAGTACTTCGCGGCGCGGGTGTAATCCATGGTCGCCATGTGTCAGCGTCCTCCGGTTTGTCTTCGGCGGGGCCCCTGCCCCGTCCGCGTCGGTGCCGCGGTTCCGGCACCTTTTGCAAGATCGTCCCTCGTCGCCGCCGCCGCGCCGTCGGGGCGCGGCGGGGCAATTGTCTCAGACGCCCGTCGTGTAGCGGGCGAAGATGCCCCAGAACCATTCGAACCTGGCCGCGAAGGCGACGAACACCACCCAGACGAGGCTGAAGGGCAGGAACACCTTCCAGCCGACGCGCATCAGCTGGTCGTAGCGGAAGCGCGGTGTGATCGCCTTCACCATCGCGAAGAGGAAGAAGAAGAACGCCATCTTGGCGACCATCCAGAGCGCGCCGTCAGGCAGGCCCGGGATCGGCGAGAGCCAGCCGCCGAAGAACAGGAGCGACGTCAGCGCGCACATCAGGAACATGGCGATGTATTCGCCGGCCATGAAGAGCAGGAACGGCGTCGAGGAATATTCCACCTGGTAGCCGGCGACGAGCTCCGATTCGGCCTCGGGCAGGTCGAAGGGCGGGCGGTTCGTCTCGGCCAGCGCCGAGATGAAGAAGAGGAAGACCATCGGGAAATGCGGCAGCCAGTACCAGCCGAGCAGGTGCCAGTCCGTGTCCTGCGCCGCGACGATGTTGCCGAAGTTCATCGAGCCGGTCGAGATGATCACGCCGATGATGATGAGGCCGAGCGAGACCTCGTAGGAGATCATCTGCGCCGCCGAGCGAAGGCTTCCGAGGAACGGATATTTCGAGTTCGACGCCCAGCCGCCCATGATGACACCGTAGACCTCGAGCGAGGAGACGGCGAAGACATATAGGATCGCGACGTTGATGTCCGAGAGCACCCAGGTTTCGTTGAACGGAATCACCGCCCAGGCGATCATGGCGAGCACGAAGGAGGTCAGCGGCGCGAGGATGAACACCGCGCGGTCGGCGCCCGCGGGGATGACGACCTCTTTGAAGACGTATTTCATCGCGTCCGCGACGGTCTGCAGCAGGCCGAAGATGCCGACCACGTTGGGGCCGCGCCGCATCTGCACCGCCGCCCAGATCTTCCGGTCGCCGTAGACGAGGAAGAGGAGCGACAGCATCACGAAGGTGACCATGCTCAGAACCTGCAGGGTCACGATCAGCGCGGTGCCGCCGGTAGTGGACAGAAAGTCAGACATGAAGGTCCCTCACACCGTCGGTATTCCGTTCTGCGCAGAGCCCGGACCGGTGGCGTCGCCGCCGATCGTCCCGAGGCCCCGCGGCAGGGCTGGCGAGTTGCTGTAAACCGCATCTGCGCGCCATAAGCCACCCTCTTCCTCGATATTTGTGCGCATTTGACGCGCGAGGGCGGGGCTGCCGAGCCGCCCCTTCGATGCCGCCCGCGGAATGCTCCGGGTCGTCGCCGGATCGGTGGCGCCGCGCAACGGATTACTCCGCAGCGACCGGGGTCTCGTTGCGGGCCCTGGCGTTCGCCGAGAGCTCGGCCATCAGCTCGCTCGCGCGGGTGATCGGGTTCGTCAGGTAGAAATCGGCGATGGAGCTGCGGAAGTTCCCCTTGCCGAGCTCACCCTTCGCCTCCTCGATCTTCCACTCGTTCTCCGGCACCCTGTCGATGCGCTCGAGATGAGGCACCTTCGCGACGAGATCGCGGCGCAGCTCGGCGATGCTGTCGAAGGGCAGCTGCTTGCCGGCCTCGGCCGAGAGCGCCCGCAGGATCGCCCAGTTCTCCTTGGCCTCGCCCGGGGGGAAGGCCGCGCGGAGTGCCAGCTGCGGCCGTCCTTCGGTGTTGACGAAGAGGCCCTGCTCTTCGGTATAGGCCGCGCCCGGCAGAATCACATCGGCGCGGTGCGCGCCGCGGTCGCCGTGGCTGCCCTGGTAGATCACGAAGGCGCCGTCTGCGACGTCGATCTCGTCCGCCCCGAGATTGTAGACCACGTCGGCCCCCTCGGTCGCCGCACCGATGCCGCCCTCGGTCACCGCACCCACGTCGAGCGCGCCGACGCGGCTTGCCGCAGTGTGCAGGACGAGCAGCTTGCCGCCGACGCTGTCGACCAGCTTTTGGGTCGCGGCGAGGACCGCGGCGCCGTCGGCGCCGGTGATCGCGCCCTGCCCCAGAACGACGAGCAGGCTGCCGTTGTCCTTGAGCTCGTCCGGCAGGCCGCGGTCGATCAGCGAGGTCAGCGCGGCGCGGTCGGAGCCGAGATGCTCGTAATCGAAGGTCAGATCCACGTTCTCGCCGATCATCGCGACGTCTGCGCCCTTGATCCACGCCTTCCGGATGCGCGCATTGAGAACCGGCGCTTCCTTGCGCGGGTTGGACCCGATCACGAGGATCATGCCGGCGTCCTCGATATCCTCGATGCTCGCATTGCCGACATAGGCCGAGCGGTTGCCCGCGGGGAGCTTCGCGCCGTCGGTGCGGCACTCGGTGGTGCCGCCCAGGCTCTCGATCAACTCCTTCATCGCGTAGGTCGCCTCGAGCGGGGCGAGGTCGCCGACGAGGCCGACGGGCTTTTTCGCGGCCTTCAGCTTGTCCGCGGCAACGCGCAGCACCTCGGGCCAAGTTGCCGGTCGCAGCTTGCCGTTCTCGCGGACGAAGGGCTTGTCGAGGCGCTGGCGGCGCAGGCCGTCGAAGACGAAGCGCGTCTTGTCAGAGATCCATTCCTCGTTGGTGCCGTCGTGGTTGCGCGGCAGGATGCGCATGACCTCGCGGCCCTTCGCGTCGACGCGGATCGACGAGCCGAGAGCGTCCATGACGTCGATCGACTCGGTCTTGGTCAGCTCCCACGGCCGCGCGGTGTAGGCGTAGGGCTTGGACGTCAGTGCGCCGACGGGGCAGAGATCGATGATGTTGCCCTGAAGTTCGCTCTCGAGCGTCTGGCCGAGATAGGCGGTGATCTCGGCATCCTCGCCGCGGCCGGTCTGACCGAGTTCGGGCATGCCCGCGACCTCGGTGATGAAGCGCACGCAGCGGGTGCAGGAGATGCAGCGCGTCATGTGCGTGCCGACGAGAGGCCCCAGATCCATGTTCGACACGGCGCGCTTGGGCTCGCGGAAGCGCGAGAAGTCGACGCCGTAGGCCATCGCCTGGTCCTGCAGGTCGCATTCGCCGCCCTGGTCGCAGATCGGGCAGTCGAGCGGGTGGTTGATGAGCAGGAACTCCATCACCCCCTCGCGGGCCTTCTTGACCATCGGCGTGTTCGTCCGCACCTGCGGCGGCTCGCCGTCCTTGCCGGGGCGCAGGTCGCGCACCTGCATGGCGCAGGAGGCGGCGGGCTTCGGCGGGCCGCCCACGACCTCGACGAGACACATCCGGCAGTTCCCCGCGATCGACAGACGCTCGTGGTAGCAGAAGCGCGGGATTTCGACCCCGGCGGCGCTCTCACAGGCCTGGAGGATGGTCATGGCGCCATCCACCTCGTAGTCGGTTCCGTCGATATTGACTGTGCGGAGGTCGGACATGGGATAGTCTCACCTTGCTCTGAGCAGGACGCCGATCTGGCTGCCCTTGGCTATTTCCTGGCGGCCGAAGGTGCAATAGGCCGATCTGTCGCCCCTGTCGACGCCCCGGGACGCAAGAAAGGCATCACCGCGGGCCTCCATCCGGGCCTTTTCCTCTTTCGAGGTCACGTAGCGCTCGATCTCCTCGTCGCTATAGCCGCGATCCCTGGCAATGCCCTTCAATTTCTGGAGATAAGAATAGGCGCGGATCAGTCGCGCGTCGATGTTGTCGCAGGTCTTGCGCAGATCGTCGGCGATGGCGACCATCAGCAGCGCGTCGTCGATCTGCGACACCTCGCGCAGCGGGGGCTTCGCCTGCGTGGCGGCGGGACCGGCCAGCGGAACGAGGGTGAGGGTCGCGGCAAGGGCGGCGGCAAGACGGCGCATCTGTCTCTCCTGTCGTCAGAGGACCCGGCAGTGCGGGCGAGTCACCGACAGATGGGTGCCGCGGGGCCGGTCATTCAATAACCGTAACGCCGCGGCCGCCCTCACGATCCCGCGCGGTAGGGTACCGTAGCGGCACCTTCGGGGACCGGCCATTCGATGCAGCGGCCCTGCGCGACGAGGCGGTTTCCGTCGATGGTGAGCGCGCTCGCCGGATCGCGGGTGGGATGCACGACCCAGTCGATGTCGGACGTGCCGTAGTTCTGGATGCAGTGCAGCGTGCCCTCGTAGAAGGCCGCCTGACGCGCGCCCTCGAAGCCGCGCTGCAGCGGGCCGGAGGTCACGGTGAAATTGTGGCGGTCGCTCCGCGGGGCACTGGCCTTGGCGCGATAAAACTGGCCGTCAAAGGGCACGCGCTTGGAGCTTTCGACGCAAGCCGTGAGTGCCAGGGCGGCAATCCCGAGGCTGATGAGCGCGGCGCGGTTCCGTTGCATTCCTGTCCCCTTCGCAGTCCGGCGGGAGCCTGCCCCGCTGTGCCCGGTATCGGGGAAATCGACCGCGCCGTCCAGTCCGTCAGCCCGCGCTCTCGGCGGCTCTCGCCTCGGCACGCTTGAGCTCGGCGACGCTCTGGCCCTTGGCGGCGGCGACGAGGCGCGTGACCCGCGGCAGGATCACCATCGAGATCGTCGGGACGGTCACCGCGGTCGAGAGCAGGATGCGCAGCCAGACCGGCGCGCCGGGGGCGATCCAGCCGACGAGTTCGGCGAAGACCAGAACGCCGGGATAGACGCAGAGCCAAGTGATGAAGACGAAGAGCGCGCGCTGGCTGCGGGACATGAATCGGGCTCCGGGATCGCTGAGGGCGTTCGCGTCGCGAGATGGGCCGGCGAGCGCGAAAGGAAAGGTAGACAGCCGCCTCGGGCAGACTGGGGCCGCGGAAAGCAAAAGCGCCGCGCGATGCCCGCGCGGCGCCCGAACTCTCAGTCTCGCAGCGGCCTCACTCGGCGGCGATGGGTCCGCGCTTGTGCCGGATGCGGTCCTCGATCTCGTCGCGGAAGTTGCGGATGAGACCCTGGATCGGCCAGGCGGCGGCGTCGCCGAGCGCACAGATCGTGTGGCCTTCAACCTGCTTGGTGACGTCGAGCAGCATGTCGATCTCCTCGGGCTCGGCATCGCCCTTCACGAGGCGCTCCATCACCCGCATCATCCATCCCGCGCCCTCGCGGCAGGGCGTGCACTGGCCGCAGCTCTCGTGCTTGTAGAACTTCGAGAGCCGCCAGATCGCCTTGATGATGTCGGTGTCCTTGTCCATCACGATCACGGCCGCCGTCCCGAGACCCGACCGCTGCTCCTTGAGCCAGTCGAAGTCCATGATGGCGTCCTTCATGTTCTCGCCGCGGATGCAGGGAACCGAGGAGCCGCCGGGAATCACCGCCTTGAGATTGTCCCAGCCGCCGCGGATGCCGCCGCAATGCCGATCGATCAGCTCCTCGAAAGAGATCGACATCTCTTCCTCGACGACGCAGGGATTGTTCACGTGGCCGGAGATGGCGAAAATCTTGGTGCCTGCGTTGTTCGGGCGGCCGAAGGACGAGAACCACTCGGCGCCGCGGCGCAGGATCGTCGGCACGACGGCGATCGATTCGACGTTGTTCACCGTGGTCGGGCAGCCGTAGAGGCCCGAACCCGCCGGGAAGGGCGGCTTCATGCGCGGCATGCCCTTCTTGCCCTCGAGCGATTCGAGAAGCGCGGTCTCCTCGCCGCAGATATAGGCCCCTGCACCGTGCGCGAGGTAGAGATCGAAATCCCAGCCCGAGCCGGCGGCGTTCTTGCCGAGGAGACCGTCGTCATAGGCCTCGTCGATGGCGTTCTGCAGCGCTTCCTTCTCGCGGATGTATTCGCCGCGGATATAGATGTAGCAGGCATTCGCGTTCATCGCGAAGGAGGCGATCAGGCAGCCCTCGATCAGCGTGTGCGGATCGTGGCGCATGATCTCGCGGTCCTTGCAGGTCCCAGGCTCGGATTCGTCCGCGTTCACCACGAGATAGGACGGACGCCCGTCCGATTCCTTCGGCATGAAGGACCACTTCATCCCCGTCGGGAAGCCCGCGCCGCCACGTCCGCGCAGACCCGACTTCTTCATCTCGTCCACGATCGCGTCGCGGCCGCGCTTGATGATGTCACCGGTCCCGTCCCAGTGCCCGCGCGCCTTGGCGCCCGCGAGCGTGCGGTCGTGCATCCCGTAGAGATTGGTGAAGATGCGGTCTTCGTCCTTCAGCATGGCTCTCAGTCCTTATTCGCCCGGCGCGCACGCCATAGCTCAAACAGCATGTAGATGGCCATGCCGAACCCTGCCAGTGCGGCAAGGTCGCACAAGGCCCGGGCGCGCTGGCTCCAGTCCAGCGCCGCCCCGAGAGCCGTCGCCGCGATCCAGAAAAGGCCCGTGGCCGCGATCACCAGCGCGATGACGCGCCCCCGTCGTGCCTGTTCCTCGTCCGTCATGCGGTGTCCCGGTGCTCCCTTACGTGTCGTTGTTCATGTCGGGCCGGCGCGAGAAATCGGTCTCGCCGCCTCCCGCCAGTATCTTCGCCTGGTTCACCCAGTCGTCGCGGGTGACCCGGCCCTTGAACCCGTCGAGGTTGTCGTCAACCCAGGCGACCTCGCTTTCGGACCAGTTTGCGATCTGGTCGAAATGATAGACGCCGAGGCCGTTGACCACCTGCTCGAGCTTGGGGCCGACGCCCTTGATCCGCTTGAGGTCGTCCGCGCCCTCTCCGCGCGGAGCCTCGAGGAGCGGCGGCTTGGTCCCCGCGCTCGGCCCGGTGCCGGGTGCCTGGGCGCTGCTATTGCCCTCGTAGCGCCAGGATCCCTTGCGACCCTCGAGGTCGCGCTGCCCCGGCAGGTCCTTCGACGGCTTCACCGTGCCGCCAGCCTCCGCATCGGCGGTCGCGACCGCGGCCCCGGGAGCCGGCGGCGCCGCCTTCTCCTGCGTCTCGGTCGGCGCAGGGCCCGAGTGCGACGCGGTCTCCGGCTCGGACGCCGCGGTCTCGGCCGTCGGTGCAGAGCTGCGCGCCGCGGCACCCGTCCCGGCAGCTTCGGCGGCCGAACTCCGGCGGCCCGACCCTGCCGCAGCGGAGGTCGCCTCGGTGGCGGTGCCCCCGGATGCCGGCGCCGCGCCGGAATGAGGCTGCGACTGACGCGATTGCGTCGAGACCGGAACACCGGTGCCCGGTCCCGGATTGCGCCTCTCGCCGGGCTTGGTCAGGGGCGAGCAGAAGATCATGCTGAAGAGAAACCCCAGCACCACGAAAGCCAACCCGCCAAGAAACATCGCCCCGATGACGCCGTAGCTGCCGACGACGAGCATCAGCACGAAGGCCACGAAACCCACGCCTGCCGCGAGCGCCCAGCATCCCGTCTGGCAGCTCATGCCATTCTTAGATCCGTTCATCTCCCACTCCCTGTCCGCTCTTATAGAGACCCGTGTCTTGAACACGTTGACTCTTTTAGCATGCTCGGAACAAGGCGTCTTGTCCGGTGATCGGCGTTCGGGCGGAGCTCGGCCGTATCAGGACCCCGAGAGATCGCGCGCCTGCCCCACCCAGTTGTCGCGGGTGGCACGGCCCTTGAACCCTTCGAGGTTGGCGTCGATCCAGGCGATCTCGTCATCCGACCAATTGGCGATCTGGTCGAGATGATAGATCCCGTGGCTGAAGAGCAGCTCCTCGAGTTTCGGCCCGATGCCCTTGATCCGCGTCAACTCGTCCGGCTTCTCGCCTCTCGGCGCGTCGAGCGACGCAGGGCGCGATCCAGTCTCTGCCTCCTGCGCCGGGGCGCCGCTTTCGGGGTGTCCCTCGCCGCTCTCGGGCGCGGCGCGCTTGTCGACACCGGTCTCGTCCACCGGATGATCGCCGGCGAGCTCCGGGCTGCGCGGATCGGTCTCGGGCTCGACGCCGACCGTATCCATGTCGCGCCACGGGGTGCGCAGCGGCACTTCGGTGCCATCGATTCGCTTCACCGTGTCGCCGATGTCGGTGGCGAGCGCGACCGACGCGTTGCCCTCGGAGGTGCCGTCGACGAAGCCGGTCAGGGAGGTGAGACCTTTCGCCGGCTCGGAGGCGTAGCGGCCCTGCTGCGGCCCCGGCGTCGGAACGCGGCCCGCGGCGAGCTCGTCGAGGATCTCCGCGAAGCGCTCGGTCGTGAGGTCCTCGTAGTAATCCTTGCCGATCTGCGCCATCGGCGCGTTCGCACAGGCGCCGAGGCACTCCACCTCCTCCCACGAGAACTTGCCGTCCTCGGAGAGCTGGTGCGGCTTCTTCGCGATCTTCTCCTTGCAGACCTCCATCAGGTCCTCGGCGCCGCAGATCATGCAGGAGGTGGTGCCGCAGACCTGCACATGCGCGACCGAGCCCACGGGCTCGAGCTGGAACATGAAGTAGAAGGTCGCGACCTCGAGCGCCCGCATGTAGGGCATGTCGAGCATCTCGGCGACATGCTCGATCGCGGGCCGGGTCAGCCAGCCCTCCTGCTCCTGCGCGCGCCAGAGCAGCGGAATGATCGCCGAGGCCTGGCGGCCGGCGGGAAACTTGGTCATCTGCGCCTCGGCCCACTCGCGGTTCGCGGGCGTGAAGTCGAAGCTTGCAGGTTGGTCGTGATGCAGTCGTCTCAGCATGTCGGGTCCTATCGTGTCGCCACGCAGAGTAGCGGAATGTCGGGCACCGCGCGCGTCTCGCCGGTCCCGTCTATTTCGGCCAGCCTCACCCGCTGGCGCTCGGATTTCAGCAGGTCTGCATCTTGCGCGGCCGCGCCGCCGGGGATCACAGCCAGAGCCGCCGCTGAGATATTGGGGGCCGCACGCATGTCCTCACTCAGCCTTGACGCAGACCACGGGAACGTTCGGCAGAGTGCGGTTCTCGCTCTGTCCGCTCGAATATTCCGAGATCACCCGCTGGCGATCGGCCCGCAGCGCCGGCTTGTCCTCGAGATAGCAGAGGTAGATCTCGGCCGCCTTGCGCATCCCGAAGACCGCGCCGCCACCCTGCACCGGGATCGTCTCGAACCCCTCTTCCGCAAGGCTCGAGAGGTTGCGGAACTGCGAGAGGTTCTGGTCTTGCGCGAGAAGCGGGCCGGCGAAGGCGAACGTGGCGACGAGGATGGCGCGAAGCATGGGTCAGGCCTCTCCGGGTGCGGACGTGTCGCCCTCGGCGACCGTGGGTGCACAGGTGCCGGTGACGAGGCGTACGCCGCCGTTCTCGAAGCGCTGCGCGGCGCCGTTCGCCACCTTGTAGTCGGACATCTCCTGAAGCTGAGCCCGGGTCAGGCCGGTCTGCAGTTCCACGGCAAGATACTCGCTCTCGGTGCGTAGATCGCACCCGACCGAAGCCACCGCGGCGTCGTAATTCGCGGAATCCTGTTCGTCGGTGCCTTCGGGAGGCATCGCACAGGCGGCCGTGAGCGCGAGAGCGGGAAGAACGCCGCGGATGATCTTCATGGAAAGTCCCTTGTCAGTGTCGTTCGTTTCTTCGGCGGAGGCCCGGCGGGACCGGACCCGTGCCGAAGCGTTACCGGTCCACCTCGCCGAAGACGATGTCGAGCGTGCCGATGATGGCCGCGACATCCGCCAGCTGGTGCCCGCGCGAGACGTGGTCCATGGCCTGCAGATGCAGGAAACCCGGCGCGCGCAGCTTGGCGCGATAGGGCTTGTTGGTGCCGTCCGAGACGAGGAAGACGCCGAACTCGCCCTTCGGGGCCTCGACCGCACAGTAGACCTCGCCCTCGGGGACGTGGAAGCCCTCGGTGTAGAGCTTGAAGTGGTGGATCAGCGCTTCCATCGAGGTCTTCATGTCGCCGCGGGTCGGAGGCGTGACCTTCCCGCGGGCAAGCACGTCGCCCTGGTTCGCCGGATCCTTCAGCTTCGCGATCGCCTGCTTGATGATATGCGTCGACTGGCGCATCTCTTCCATCCGGACGAGATAGCGGTCGTAGCAGTCGCCGTTCTTGCCGACCGGGATCTGGAAGTCGAACTCGTCATAGCACTCGTAGGGCTGGGCGCGCCGCAGGTCCCAGGCGAGGCCCGAGCCGCGGACCATGACGCCCGAGAAGCCCCAGTCCTGGATGTCCTGCTCGGTCACCACGCCGATATCGGCGTTGCGCTGCTTGAAGATGCGATTTTCTGTCAGGAGCCCGTCGATGTCCTCGAGCACGCTCGGGAACGCATCGGCCCATGCGTCGATGTCGTCGAGCAGCTCGGGCGGCAGGTCCTGGTGCACGCCGCCCGGCCGGAAATAGGCCGAGTGCAGACGCGCGCCGCAGGCCCGCTCGTAGAAGATCATGAGCTTCTCGCGCTCCTCGAAGCCCCAGAGCGGCGGCGTCAGCGCGCCGACGTCCATGGCCTGCGTGGTCACGTTCAGCAGGTGGTTCAGCACGCGCCCGATCTCGGAATAGAGCACCCGGATCAAGGAGGCGCGGCGCGGCACCGGCGTCTTGGTCAGCTTCTCGATCGCGAGGCACCAGGCATGTTCCTGGTTCATCGGAGCGACGTAGTCGAGCCGGTCGAAATACGGCAGGTTCTGCAGGTAGGTCCGGCTCTCCATCAGCTTCTCGGTGCCGCGGTGCAGCAGGCCGATATGCGGATCGCAGCGCTCGACGATCTCGCCGTCGAGCTCGAGGACGAGACGCAGCACCCCGTGCGCCGCGGGGTGCTGCGGGCCGAAGTTGATGTTGAAGTTGCGGATCTTCTGTTCGCCGGTCTCGGCGTCGCCGAACTGGTTGGAGCCGTCCATCATGTCGTCAGCCTCCACATGCGTTGGAGAAAAGGGCGCCAGGCCCGCCGAGGGGCGCCCGGGCAATATGGCCGATCAGGCTCACTTCTTCGCGCCCTCTTCGGTCTTCTCGTCGCCCGGCAGCACGTATTCCGCGCCCTCCCAGGGGCTCATGAAGTCGAACTGGCGGTATTCCTGCACGAGGCTCACCGGCTCGTAGACGACGCGCTTGAGCGCCTCGTCGTAGCGCACCTCGGTGTAGCCGGTGGTGGGGAAGTCCTTGCGCAGCGGATGGCCGCGGAAGCCGTAATCGGTGAGGATGCGGCGCAGCTCGGGATGGCCCGAGAAGAGCAGGCCGAACATGTCGAAGACCTCGCGCTCGAACCAGTTGGCCGAGGGGTGCACCGCGGTGATCGACGGCACGATATCCTCCTCGCGCACCGAAAGGCGCAGGCGGATGCGGTGGTTCTGGTACATCGACAGGAAGTGGTAGATCACGTCGAAGCGCTTGGGACGCTGCGGATAGTCCACCGCCGTGATGTCGATCAGCGTCGAGAACTTGCAGGTCGGCTCGGTCTTGAGGAACTCGACGAGGCCGCGGATGTTCGACGGCGCCACCTCGACGGTCAGCTCGTCCTCGACCACGGCAAAGCGGACGACGCATTCGGGACGCTTGGCGGCGATGAATTCGCCCAGCTCGGTCAGATCGGTGCTCATCGTCCCTCCTTCAGCGCGTCAGCGTGCCGGTCCGGCGGATCTTCCGCTGGAGCGCGAGAATACCGTAGAGCAGCGCCTCGGCAGTCGGCGGGCAGCCCGGCACGTAGACATCCACCGGCACCACCCGGTCACAGCCGCGCACCACCGAGTAGCTGTAATGGTAGTAGCCGCCGCCATTGGCGCAGGAGCCCATCGAGATCACGTAACGCGGCTCTGGCATCTGGTCGTAGACCTTGCGCAGCGCGGGCGCCATCTTATTGGTCAGCGTGCCCGCGACGATCATCAGGTCGGACTGGCGCGGGCTCGCACGCGGGGCGACGCCGAACCGCTCGGCATCGTAGCGGGGCATCGAGGTGTGCATCATCTCGACCGCGCAGCAGGCCAGCCCGAAGGTCATCCAGTGCAGCGAGCCGGTGCGCGCCCAGTTGATGATGTCCTCGGTCGAGGTCAGCAGGAAGCCCTTGTCGGAGAGCTCGCGGTTGAGGTTCTGGGTCGCGACCTCGCGGTCGGGACCGGCCGTGTTGGCTCCGGTCATCACTCCCATTCGAGCGCCCCCTTCTTCCATTCGTAGGCAAAGCCGATCGTCAGCACGCCGAGGAACACCATCATCGACCAGAACGCCACGTCCGAGAGCCCGGCAAAGCCGACGGCCCAGGGGAACAGGAACGCAATCTCGAGATCGAAGATGATGAACAGGATCGACACGAGGTAGAACCTCACGTCGAACTTCATGCGCGCATCGTCGAAGGCGTTGAACCCGCATTCGTAGGCCGAAACCTTCTCGGGGTCCGGACGGCGGACGGCGAGGACCACGGCAGCGAGGACGAGGACGAGGCCGAGCCCGATGGCTACGGCCAGAAACACGAGGATGGGAAGATATTCCCGAAGCAGCTCTTCCACGGAACCGGGCTCCCTCTGCCGCGGCGCGCGCCCTGACAGGGCGTGGCGGCATCTAGTGGCGAAATCGACTGCTTGGTCATCTATCCCCCGGGCATTGCGGGGTCAACCGAACCTCCGCGCCGGATGGTCGCATCGGGACGGGTGCACGCAGACGTGACGCGAAAAGACCCTCGGAACGGGCAAACACGCGGCATAGCGAAGACGCTCGGTGACGCCTGTGCCTTTGGACCCGCGTTGCTCTGCCATCTTCGATGCTTCGAGCTGACGTTTCCGACGGAGCAAACAGGCACCCGTCGCCGTATCGGAAAACTATGCGGTCCTGTGAGAGCAGAGGCGGAAAGCAACCCCGGGGGCAATTGGGGGGATGGGTGCGTCCCCCGGGGTTGTCCCGATCTCCGAAACCCGGCCGAAAGGCCAGGTCCGGAGCCCGTTTCCAGCGCTGCAGCCCCGCCCCGTTCACGGGCGGCGCCACAGCGCCTCTGCAACCAGAGATATAGGCGATATGCCCCCTAACACATCCGGGCGCGCGTATAGACCGCCGCGCCCGATGGATGTGATCCTATCCGAACGGATAGGGTCCGAGGTCAGGCCGAGCCCCCGGCCCACGAGGCGGGCCGCTTGTCGAAAAAGGCCGACAGACCTTCGGCCGCCTCTTCGGTCTCCCATCGCCGCGCAAGCGCCTCGACGGCGTGCTCGACCTGCGCCTCGGTCACGCGCCCCGCGAGATCGTTCAGCAGCCGCTTGGCGTCCGCGACCGCGCCGGGCGCGCAGGCGAGATAGGGCGCGACCTCCGCCTCGACCGCCTCATCGAGCGCGCCCAGGGGCACCACGCGCGTGAGAAGATCGAGCCGCAGAGCCTCCTCCGCCTCGAAGATCCGCGCCGACATGAAGACCTGCCTGGCCCGCGCCGCGCCCATCCGCGCAACCACGTAGGGGCCGATATTGGCCGGGATCAGCCCGAGCCGAGTCTCGGTGAAGCCCATCTTCAGCCCCTCGACCCCGATCGCCACATCGCAGACCGAGGCGAGGCCGACGCCGCCACCGAAGGCGTTGCCTTGAATGCGCCCAATCAGCGGCTGCGGCAGGGAAGCAAGCGCGCCGAGCACATGGGCGATGCGCGCGCTTTCCGTCTTGCGGGTCGCGGCATCCATCTCGCGCTGCGCCTTCATCCAGCGCAGATCGCCGCCCGCACAGAAGGTCGGCCCGTCCGCGGCGAGGACGACCACGCGCACTGTGTCGTCGGCGGCGAGACGCTCGGCCGCCTGCTGAAGCTCGGTCATCATCTCCGCCGAAAGCGCGTTGTGCTTCTCGGACCGCGCCAGGGTCAGCGTCGCGACGCCGCGGGGATCGGTCCCGAGCCGGATGAACTCATGTGTCATGTCAGATATCCTTCCTCTGGGCGCGGCCCCGCCGCGCCGGCGTTTCTCACATGACGCAGCCGCATGCTCATCCGCGCATCGCCCGCGCCACCTCCGCCGCCGCGTCGAGCACTGCCCGGTCGAGCCCCGTCGCATATCCGAGCCCCTCGACGAAATCGGCGACCTTGCGCGTCGCGACGTTGCCCTTGGCGCCGGGCGCGTAGGGACAGCCGCCGAGCCCGCCGATCGCGGCGTCGAAGACGCGCAGGCCGCGGGCAAGCGAGACCTCGACATTCTCGAGCGCCCGCCCCGACGTGTCGTGGTAGTGCCCCGCGAGCCGCTCCGCCGGCATCTCATCCAGCACGGACGCAAGCATCGTGTCGACAGCGTCGGGCGTGCCCTGCCCGATCGTGTCGCCGAGGCTCACCTCGTAGACGCCCATGTCCCGCAGTGCCGCCACGACGCGCGCGGTCTCTTCAGGCGGCACGGGACCGTCATAGGGGCATTCGACCACGCATGAGACGTAGCCCCGCACCTTCACGCCGCGGGTCCGGGCCGCCTCAGCGACCGGCGCGAAACGCGCGAGGCTCTCGGCGATCGTGGCGTTGAGATTGGCCTTGGAAAATCCCTCCGAGGCCGAGGCGAAGATCGCCACCTCGTCGGCGCCCGCCTCCATCGCGGCCTCGAACCCCTTCATGTTCGGCGTGAGCGCGGCGTAGGAGACACCCGGCGCCCGCGCGATCCGCGCCAGGACCTCGCTCGAGGAGGCCATCTGCGGCACCCATTTCGGGCTCACGAAGGACGCGACCTCGATCCGCGAGAACCCCGCCCGGCTCAGGCAATCGACCAGCGCGATCTTCTCCGCGACCGGGATCTCGCGCGCCTCGTTCTGTAACCCGTCGCGCGGGCCAACCTCGAAGATCTCGACCTTGTCCATATCGCCTCCCTGGCCGGCGCCCGGCCCTTCTTCTTGGCGGAAATACTCCGGGGTCCGGGGCGGAGCCCCGGTCCCGTCCGTTCAGCCCTCCCACGCCGGGTAGAAGTCCCGCGTGTAGAGTCGCGCCTCGCCCTCCGTCGGCAAAGCCTTGCGGAACGCGTCGCGCGCCGTGATCCGCGCATACCACGCCGACATCGCCGGGAACGGGGCCAGAGGCGCGAAGTGCCGGCTCATGTAGACCGCCTGCCCGACCGCGACGTCCGCCGCAGAGAACCCGCCCTCCAGCAGATGGTCGCGCCCGGAGAGACGCGCCTCGACAGCGGCGTAGCATTTGCCGAGACGCGCCGCCTCGAGCTTCATCACCACCGGGCTGGCTGCGCATCGAATCCTCGTAGAGCATCACGTGCTGCTGCGTGAGCGCGGCGGAATGCTGGCTCATCGTCTCGGCGAAGTGCAGCCAGATCAGCCATTGCGACCGCTCCGAATCCCCAGACGCTCGTCCGAGCCCCGCCTCGGGGAACCGCTCGCAGAGGATCTCGGCGATCGCGCCGGTCTCGAAGAGGGTCTCGCCGTCCATCTCGAGCGCCGGCACCCGCCCCGCGGGCGAGAGCGCGAGGTAGTCCGGCGCGCGCAGGGACTTGTCGAAGGGATGCACCACCACCTCGAACTCGAGCCCGAGCTCGTGGAGCAGCCATAGCGTCCGCATCGACCGGGTCTGGGGCGCGTGGTGGAGGCGGATCATGCCGCCTCCTCTTCGGGTTCGAGCCGCACCAGAGCCGCGCCCGCCTCGACCTGGTCCCCTTCGGAGACGAGCACCTCCGCGACGGTCCCGTCGCGCCAGGCGGTCAGGGCGTGCTCCATCTTCATCGCCTCGAGCAGGGCGAGCCGGTCGCCGGCGCGGACGCTCTGGCCGGCACTGACCGACACCCGCGAGACGCGCCCCGGCATCGGCGCCTCGATCACGTTCTCGCCGGTCGCGACCTGCGCCTGCTCCAGCGGATCGACATGATTGAAGGCGAGCCCGTGATGGGCAAAGACGGTGATCCGCGCGCCGTCGACATGAACCCCATGCGCCGGCCGCCCGTCGAACCGCCAGTGGCCGCCCGTCCGCGCGGCGGTGACAGTCGACTCGCCGACGCCGATCTCGATCTCCGACGGCGACTGCACCGAGAGGCGGCAGGCGATCTCCTCGCCCTCCCGCATCAGCCGCACGGTCTGGGTCAGCGGCTGCCAGAGCGCGAAGCCCGCGAAATCGTCCGCACGCCGGTCGAGCCCGGCGGCCGCGAGCGCCGCCTCGGCCACCACGGCGGGACCGGCCTCGGGGGCGGCCGTCAGGGCCTCCAGATCCCGCGCGATGAGCCCCGTATCGACCTCTCCGCGCGCGAAACCCTCATGCGTCGCCAGCGCCCCGAGGAAGGCGAGGTTGGTCACGGTTCCGGCCACTCGCGTCTCGGAAAGCGCGCGGGCGAGCTTGCGCAGGGCGACGGCCCGCGTATCGCCGTGCACGATCAGCTTGGCGATCATCGGATCGTAATGGGGGCTGATCGCGTCGCCGGCCCGCACGCCGGTATCGGCCCGCACGCCGTCCGGGAAGGCGAGCTCCGACAGCCGCCCCGTCGCCGGCAGGAAGCCCGCGGGCACGTCCTCGGCATAGAGGCGCGCCTCGAAGGCGTGGCCGCCGAGCGCCAGATCCTCCTGCCGCATCGGCAGCGCCTCTCCGGCGGCGACCCGCAGCTGCCACGCCACGAGATCGACGCCGGTCACCAGCTCCGTCACCGGGTGCTCGACCTGAAGGCGCGTGTTCATCTCCATGAAATAGAACCGGTCCGCGCGCAGCCCCTCGCTCGCATCGACGATGAACTCGACCGTGCCCGCGCCGGAATAGCCGATCGCCTCCGCGGCGCGCACCGCCGCCTCGCCCATCGCCTGCCGCATCTCCTCGGTCATGCCCGGGGCGGGCGCTTCCTCGATCACCTTCTGGTGCCGCCGCTGCAGCGAGCAGTCCCGCTCGAAGAGATGCACTGCGCGGGTGCCGTCGCCGAAGACCTGCACCTCGATATGCCTCGGGGTCGAGACGAACTTCTCGATCAGCACATGGGCGTTGCCGAAGGCGCCCTTCGCCTCGCCCTGCGCACTCTCGAGCGCGGCGGCGAAATCCTCCGCCCGCTCGACGAGCCGCATGCCCTTGCCGCCGCCGCCCGCGACGGCCTTGATCAGCACCGGGTAGCCGATCCGCTCCGCTTCCGTGGCGAGCCGATCGGGCGCCTGCTCGGCCCCCATGTAGCCCGGAACGACCGGCACCCCGGCCCCCTCCATCAGACGCTTGGCCTCGTCCTTGAGGCCCATCTTGCGGATGGCCGATGCGGGCGGGCCGATGAAGACGAGGCCCGCCGCTTCGACCGCCTCGACGAAATCGGGGTTCTCCGACAGGAAGCCGTAGCCCGGGTGGATCGCCTCGGCGCCGGTCTCCTTCGCCGCCGCGATGATCCGGTCGCCGCGCAGGTAGCTCTCGCCCGGGGCCGCGCCGCCGATCATCACCGCCTCGTCGGCCTCGGCGACATGCATCGCGCCCGCGTCCACATCGGAGTGGACCGCCACGGTCGCGACGCCCATCGACCGTGCCGAGCGGATCACCCGCACCGCGATCTCGCCCCGGTTGGCGATCAGGATCTTGCCGAACATCGCGCGCTCCGTCCCATCTTCTTCTTGATCAAAATATCCAAAATTCGTCCCGTCGGCCGGGCACCCGCTCCGTCACATACGGAAGACGCCGAACCGCGTCTCCTCGATCGGGGCGTTGAGCGCCGCCGACAGCGACAGCGCGAGAACCTCGCGGCTTTTCCGCGGGTCGATCACGCCGTCATCCCAGAGCCGGGCCGAGGCAAAGAGCGGATGCGACTGACGCTCGAACATCTCCACCGTAGGACGTTTGAACTCGGCCTCGTCGTCCTCGGACCATTCCTCGCCAGCCTTCTCCATCGCCGCGCGCCTGAC
Organism: Roseivivax halodurans JCM 10272; assembly: GCF_000521785.1. GTDB lineage: Bacteria > Pseudomonadota > Alphaproteobacteria > Rhodobacterales > Rhodobacteraceae > Roseivivax > Roseivivax halodurans. Next base: position 81,492 of record NZ_JALZ01000010.1, on the reverse strand, counting down.
CGTCGCCAGCACGCCTGCCGCCTGCTCCCCGCCCATCACCGAGATGCGGCTGTTGGGCCAGGTCCAGAGAAAGCGGGGCTGGTAGGCCCGCCCCGCCATGCCGTAATTGCCCGCGCCGAAGGAGCCGCCGACCAGCATCGTGACCTTCGGCACGCTCGTCGTCGCCACCGCGGTCACCATCTTGGCGCCGTGGCGCGCGATGCCCTCGTTCTCGTATTTCCGCCCGACCATGAAGCCGGTGATGTTCTGCAGGAAGACAAGCGGGATGCCCCGCTGCGAGCAGAGCTCGACGAAATGAGCGCCCTTCTGCGCCGCCTCGGAGAAGAGCACGCCGTTGTTCGCCACGATCCCGACCGGGCAGCCATGAACGTGGGCGAAGCCGCAGACCAGCGTCTCGCCGAAGCGTGGCTTGAACGCATCGAAGCGCGAGCCGTCCACCAGCCGCGCGATCACCTCGGTGATGTCGTAGGGCGTGCGCAGATCGGCCGGCACGACGCCGAGGATCTCCTCGGGGTCGTAAGCCGGGGGCTCGGGGCTCTGCCAGTCGACGGTCGCAGGACGCGTTCGGTTCAGGCTCTCGACCGCGCGGCGCGCCAGCGCCAGCGCATGCGCGTCGTCCTCGGCCAGGTAATCCGCAACGCCCGAGAGCCGCGTGTGCACGTCGCCGCCGCCGAGATCCTCCGCGGTGACCACCTCGCCCGTCGCCGCCTTCACCAGCGGCGGCCCGGCGAGGAAGATCGTGCCCTGTTTCTTCACGATGATGGTGATATCCGACATCGCGGGCACGTAGGCGCCGCCCGCGGTGCACGACCCCATGACCACGGCGATCTGCGGGATGTTCTTGGCGCTCATCCGCGCCTGATTGTAGAAGATCCGCCCGAAATGGTCGCGGTCGGGAAAGACCTCATCCTGGTTCGGCAGGTTCGCGCCCCCGCTGTCGACGAGGTAGATGCACGGCAGATTGTTTTCCTCCGCGATCTCCTGCGCGCGCAGGTGCTTCTTGACGGTCATCGGGTAATAGGTGCCGCCCTTCACGGTGGCGTCGTTGCAGACCACCATGACCTCCTGGCCGTGCACCCGCCCTATCCCGGCGATGGCGCCCGCCGCCGGGGCCGCACCGTCATACATGCCGTGAGCTGCGAGCGCGCCAACCTCGAGGAAGGGCGAGCCCGGATCGAGAAGGTTCGCCACCCGCTCGCGCGGAAGCATCTTGCCGCGCTCGAGATGCCGCTTGCGCGCCCGCTCGCCGCCCCCCGCCGCGGCGATCTCGGCCGCCTCCCGCACCACCTTCAGCGCGTCCAGATGCGCGTCCCGGTTCGCGCGGAACTCGTCCGAGGACGGGATCGCCTGGGATTTCAGTTTCACGTCTCGCTCTCCCTTGTCGCCCGCGCCTTCAGCTCCTTGCGGATCACCTTTCCCGTCACCGTCATCGGCAGCTTGTCCAGAAAGGCGATCTCGCGCGGATAGGAATAGCTCGCGAGCCGCTCCTTGACCCACGCCTTGAGGTCCTCGGCCAGCTCGTCGGACCGGTCCAGACCGTCCCGCAGCACCACGTAGGCCTTCACGATCTCGGTGCGCATCGGGTCGGGCTTGCCGACGACGCCCACGTTGGCGACCGCGTCGTGGGTCATGAGGCAATCCTCGATCTCGGAGGGGCCGATGCGGTAGCCCGACGAGGTGATCACGTCGTCCTCGCGCCCGACGAAGCGCAACACGTCGCCGTCGAGCACGCCGCGGTCGCCGGTCAGCATCCAGCGGCCTCTGAATTTCGCCGCCGTCTCGCGTGGCTTGCGCCAGTATTCGAGCATCATCGAGGCCGAGCCGCGCTTGATCGCGACGTCGCCCTCGCCGTCCGTCGGCTCGCCCGCCTCGTCGAGCACGGCGACGCGGTGGCCCGGCGCGGCCCGGCCGATGGCCCCCGGCACGGGCTCGAAAAGCGCGGCGCAGGAGGAGGCGACCATGTTGCACTCGGTCTGGCCGTAGAATTCGTTGATCGTGACGCCGAGGTTCTCGCGGCCCCAGGCCAGCATCTCGGCGCCGAGCGGCTCGCCTCCGCTCGCAACCGAGCGCAGCCCGTCGATCCGCGCGTCCGACGCCTTCAGCATCCGCAGCACCGTCGGCGGGAAGAAGACGTTGCGCACCGCGCCTTCCGCGCAGATGCGAGCACAGTCCTCGGGCGTGAACTTCGGCAGGCGCGCGGCGACCACCGGAACGCCGAGCGCGAGCCCGGGCATCAGCACGTCGAAGAGGCCGCCGATCCAGGCCCAGTCGGCCGGCGTCCAGAGTACGTCGCCGCGGGCCCCGAGGAAATCGTGGCTCAGCTCGACGCCCGGCAGGTGGCCGGTCAGCACGCGGTGGCCATGCAGCGCGCCCTTCGGCGTGCCGGTCGTGCCGGAGGTGTAGATGAGCACAGCCGCATCGTCCGGTCCGGTCTCGACCCCCGCGGAGGACGGCGCGCCCTGCTTCAGGTCGCGTTCGGTCAGGACGGCGAGGCCCATGCCCCGCAGCGCCTCGCGGCCCTCGTCATCGGACACCACCACTCCGAGGCCCGAATCGTCGATTCGGCTCTCCAGCGCCTCGCGGCGGAAGAGTTTGAAGAGCGGCACCGAGATCGCGCCGAGCCGCCAGGCCGCGATATGCGCCGCCGCCGTGAGCGGCGATTGCGACAGCAGCACGCCGACGCGGTCGCCGCGCTCGATGCCCTTCTCGATCAGCGCCGCCTCGACCCGGCGCGAGAGCTTCCAGAGCTCGCCATAGGTCCAGCCGCGGCGCGCGCCGCCGGTGAGGTCGAGAATGGCGAGCCGGTCGGGCTCGGTCGCGGCCCAGCCGTCGCAGACCTGCTCGGCCATGTTGAGCTGGTCGGGCAGATCCCAGCGGAAACGGGCGTAGAGCTCTGGATAGGGGCGTTTTCGCAGCATGCGAGCCTCAGGCATCGTCCGGTCCCACCCTTCGGATGAGCTTGCCGGCGCGGTCGACGTAATAGGTGTAATGACGTGCGGCATCGTGGGGCTCGGGTCCGCAGACGACGACGAGCCATGCGCCCTGCCCCGCGCCCGGAACGCCGCGGCATTCGGCGGCACGGGCCGTGGCCCCGGTGCCGTCCCCCGCGCGGTCGGCGAGATAGCGCTCCGCGAAAGCGGCGATGGCCTGCGTCTCGGTCACGTTGGCGTGGATCCAGCCCTGCCGCCAGCCGAGGATCGCGGCGATCGCCACGAGCCCCGCGACAGGCAGGAAGAACACCGTGCGCCGCATCAGACGCGCCTCCGGACCGGTCCGGAGGCGGCACCGATCACCGGTAAAGCGCGTAGAAGAATTCCACCGCCTTTGCGGCCGTCATGTCGCGCTGGCACTCGGCGCCGTAGATCACGCGGATGGAGCCCCCGCCCGCGCTGTCGTAGGCGCGCTGGCACGCGACTTCCTTCTCCGCGATCCAGGCGCGCTGCGCATTCAGGAGACCGTCCCAGCTGCCGTTCGCCTGCGCGGCGGATTTCATCGGCTCCCACCACCGGTTGAGGAGCGAATCCCACGCGCGGTATTCGGCCATGATGCAGTCGGAGATCTCGAGCGTCGTGCCGCCCCGGCAGGAGCCGTCCACGATCCCGACGCAGCCGCCGATCACGCTCTCCTGCGTCCCGCCGCGGGAGCGGTTCTCCACGCAATCCTCGATCGCGGCGACGCCCCGGGCCTCCTGCGCCACACTCGGCATGGGCAGGACGGTCAGGCACAGGAGAGCGGCAAGGCCGAGGGCAAGGCGCATAGGAAAAGGTCTCCGGAAAGGATTTCGGGGCAGGCAATGCCGGAACCCTACCAGAGTGCTGCACCAATCCGAAGCGCGCAGCCATCTTTCAGCTCATCGCCGCCATCAGCTCGCGCCCGACGAGCATGCGCCGGATCTCGGACGTGCCCGCGCCGATCTCCATCAGCTTGGCGTCGCGGAAGAGCCGCGCGACGGGGGCGTCGTTCATGAACCCGGCACCGCCCATCGCCTGCACCGCCTGATGCGCCTGCACCATCGCCTGCTCGGAGGCGTAGAGGCAGCAGGCGGCGGCGTCCTGCCGGGTCACGCGGCCCGCATCGCAGGCCTTGGCGACCTCGTAGACATAGGCGCGCGCAGAGTTCATCGCGGTGTACATGTCCGCGATCTTGCCCTGCATGAGCTGGAAGGACCCGATCGGCTTTCCGAACTGCTTTCGTTCGGCAAGGTAGGGCATGACCTCGTCCATGCAGGCGGCCATGATGCCGAGACCGATGCCGGCGAGCACGACTCTCTCGTAATCGAGGCCGGACATCAGGACCTTCACGCCACGCCCCTCCTCGCCGAGGATGTTCTCGAACGGGACCTCGACATCCTCGAAGATCAACTCGGCCGTGTTCGAGCCGCGCATGCCGAGCTTGTCGAAATGCGGCGAGGTCGAAAAACCGGTCATCGTCTTCTCGATGAGGAAGGCGGTGATCCCCTTCGAGCCCGCCTCCTTGTCGGTCTTGGCGTAGACCACCAGCGTGTCGGCGTCGGGGCCGTTTGTGATCCAGTACTTGGTTCCGGTCAGGCGGAAGTGATCGTTGCGCTTTTCGGCCGCGAGGGACATCGACACGACGTCGGAGCCGGCGCCCGCCTCGGACATCGCGAGCGCGCCGACGTTCTCTCCCGAGACGAGGCCGGGGAGGTACTTCTTGCGCTGCTCGTCCGAGCCGTTGAGCTTGATCTGGTTCACGCAGAGGTTGGAATGCGCCCCGTAGGAGAGCGACACGCTAGCCGAGGCGCGCGCCACCTCCTCGACCGCGACGACATGGGCGAGATATCCCATGCCGGAGCCGCCGTATTCCTCGCCGACCGTGATGCCGAGAAGGCCAAGCTCTCCCATCTCGCGCCAGAGCTCGTTCGGAAAGGCGTTCGAGGCGTCGATCTCGGCGGCCATGGGCTTCAGCCGGTCCTGCGACCAGCGATGCACCATCTCGCGCAGGGCACCGACGTCCTCGCCGAGGTCGAATGTCATGGTGGCGTCGAACACGTGCTCCTCCCCTAGCAATGCTCTCCCGCTTTTAGGGCTATCCCCCGGCGTCACCCGCTGCAACCGGAACCACGCGTAAGAGGGCGGCGTTCGCCGGTCAGACACCGACAGCAAATCGGACAGAAAAGGATAGCCAGTCATGGCAAGCGATCTGAAAGAGACCTTCTGGAACCGCATGGACAAGGTCACCGCGGGGCTTCTCTCGGCCGACAGCGAGCGCCCGATCCCGATGGCACCGCAGGTCGACCGCGAGAACAAGGCGATCTGGTTCATCACCGCGAAGGGCTCGGCCGCCGACCGCGCATCGCAATCGGGCGGCGAGGCGCGCTTCGACGTCGCCGACACCAAGGCGGGCCTCTACGCGGTCATCGAGGGCAAGCTCGATCACGGCTCGGACGAGAAGCTCGACGAGATCTGGAACGCCTTCGCCGGCGCGTGGTTCGAGGACGGCAAGGACGACGAGGCCGTGGAGCTGGTGAAGTTCACCCCCCATTCGGCCGAGGTCTGGGCGACCGAGAATTCCGTCGCATTCCTGTGGGAAGTGGCGAAGGCCAACTTCACCAAGCAGACCGCCGAGGGCGGCGAACACGGACGCGTCGCGTTCTGATCGAGGCTTGATCGACGTATCGAAGGCGCGGTCCCGCGGGGCCGCGCCTTTTTTCATACCGCTGGGCGGACGCCCCTGACCTCTTCGGCGATGATGCGGGAGATGAGCCTGCAATCCTCGACGTCGAAGGTGAGCGGCAGGCGCATGTCGAGCAGTCCTGCGAGCACGCGGTCGGTCCGCGGCATCGGAACGCTCGGCGCGTAGCGCCATGCGCCGTAGCGCGAGGTGAAGCCCGCCGGCTCCTCGGGGCCGAACCATTTCAGCTCGACGCCGCGCGCGGCGCAGCGCGCGACCACCTCCGCGACGGTCGGCTCGGGCCAATCGAGCAGCAGGAACTGGAAGGACGAGCCGACGAAATCCTCCGCCTCGGGGCGCTGGACGAGGGTGAGGCCCGGCACACCCCAGAGGCCCGCCTCCATGGCACGGTAAAGCTCGGCCCAGCGTTCGGACCGGTCCGAAAGCCTCGACAGCTGCGGGCGCAGGATCGCCGCACGAAGGTTGTCCATCCGCCCCGACACGTTCGGGACGTGCCAGCGCAGCCGATCGAAGGCCGCGGCAGGCGGTGCAGCCGCGTGGCGCTCGTAGAGCATGTAGGAGCCCGAGAGCAGGATCGACCGGGCGGCGATCTCCTCGTCGTCGGTGACCAGAAGCCCGCCCTCGCCCGAATTGGCGTGCTTGTAGGTCTGTGTCGAATAGCACCCCACCAGCCCGTGCCGCCCCGAGGGAACGCCGCGCCAGCGGGCGCCCATGGTGTGGGCGCAATCCTCGATCACCGTCACACCCGCCTCGCGGCAGATCGCCATGAGCCGGTCCATGTCGCAGATATGCCCGCGCATGTGGCTGAGCATCAGCACGTCCGCCGCGGCGGCCTTCTCCGCGAGATCATCGAGGTCTATCACCAGATCCTCGGTCACGCCGACGAAGACCGGCTCCGCCCCGAGCGAGGCGATCGCGCCCGGCACAGGCGCTAGGGTGAAGGCGTTGGTCAGGACCCTGTCGTCCGGAGCGACGCCCACGGCGCGCAGAGCGCAGGCGAGCGCGTAGCCCCCCGAGGCGACGGCAAGACAGTAGCGCGCGCCGGTCATCGCCGCGAAATCCTGCTCCAGCAGCGCGGTTTCGCCCAGCTCGCCCTCGGAAAGGTTGTAGCGGTGCAGGCGCCCGTGGCGCATCACCGCGACCGCGGCCTCGATGCCGTCCTCGGGGATCGGCTCCTGCTGGGTGAAGCTGCCCTCGAAGCGCTCGGTCATCAGGTGATCAGGCGGTCGACCGTCGCGCCAAGCTCGTCGTAATGGCCGATGATCGCCTCGGGCTCGTGGCGAGAGACGTCGCGGCCTTCAGGGCCGAAGCCGACGAGGATGCAGGGACGCGAGACGGCGCGGGCCGTCGCGCGGTCGGTCTCGGTATCCCCGACGATGAGCGACCGGTCCATGGCGCCGCCGACGCGCTCCACCGCGATACGGTAGGGCGCGGGGTCGGGTTTGCGCTCCGGCAGGGTGTCGGCTCCGATGAGGGCCCCGAAGAGGTCCCGGATCCCAAGCCGCGCGGTCAGCGTCTCGGCCAGCCCCTCGGGCTTGTTCGTGCAGATCGCGACCTGGGTGCCGGCGCTGCGCAGCGTCTCGACCGCCGCCACCGCGCCGGGATAGAGCGTCGTGTGCACGTCGATCGCCGCGCCGTAGGCCTCGAGAAGCTCGGGATACCAGCGATCGACCGCGTCCTCGTCCGGCTCGCCCATGCGCTCGAGCCCGAGGCGCAGCATCGCGCGCCCGCCGCGGAAGGCGGTCGCGGCATCCTCGTCGGGATCGAGCCGCACGTCGCTTCCCATCTCGGCCAGACAATGGTTGGCCGCCGCGATCAGGTCACCGCTGGTATCGGCCAGCGTGCCGTCGAGATCGAAGATCACGCAGCGCATCGCCGCCTCCCCCGCCCGTTTCATGCAACATGACAGCGTCGGAAACCCTAAGTGATGGCGCGCCCGCTTGTCCTGAGATGCCACGTGGTTAAAACGGCGGCGCAGGAAACACAAAGAGATATCGCATGAGCATCGCCCTGGTCGTTCTGGCCGCCGGCAAAGGCACCCGCATGGAGTCGGACCGGCCCAAGGTCCTCCACAAGATCGGCGGCGCGCCGATGCTGCTGCACGCGCTGGCGACGGGGGCCTCCCTCTCGCCCGAGCGCGTCGTGGTGGTCGCCGGCCACGGCGCCGACGCGGTCACCAAGGCCGCGCAGGACTACGACCCCGACGCCGAGGTCGTGATCCAGTCCGAGCAGCTCGGCACGGCTCATGCGGTCGCGCAGGCAAGGGATGTGCTCGAGGACTTCGACGGCGACGTCATCGTGCTCTACGGCGACACGCCCTTCATCAGCCACGACACGCTCGAGGAGATGGCCCGCGCCCGCGCGCGGCACGACATCGTCGTGCTCGGGTTCGAGGCGGCGGATCCCGCGCGTTACGGACGGCTCGTGATGGAGGGCGACAGTCTTGCCCGCATCGTCGAATACAAGGACGCGACCGAGGAAGAACGCGCCATAACTCTCTGCAATTCCGGCGTTCTGGCGGCAGACGCGCGGACGCTCTTCCGACTGATCGGAGAGGTCGGCAACGAAAACGCGAGCGGCGAGTACTACCTGCCAGACGTCGTGGCGCTCGGGGCAAGCCAGGGGCTTTCGGCCACGGCCGTGGCCTGCGACGAGGCCGAAACGCAGGGCATCAACTCGCGCCCCGAGCTCGCCCGCGCCGAGGCCGCGTTCCAGATCCGCGCCCGCGCGCAGCTGATGGCGGACGGCGTGACGCTGCAGGCGCCCGAGACGGTGTTCCTGAGCTTCGACACGGTCCTCGGCCGCGACACCGAGATCGAGCCGCATGTCGTCTTCGGCCCCGGCGTCACCGTCGAGAGCGGCGCCCGCATCCGCGCCTTCAGCCATCTCGAGGGCTGCCACGTCAGCACCGGCGGCGTGGTCGGACCCTATGCGCGCCTCCGGCCCGGGGCGGAGCTGTCGGAGGATGTCCACGTCGGCAACTTCGTCGAGGTCAAGAACGCGCACCTCTCGGCGGGCGTGAAGGCCAACCACCTGAGCTATATCGGCGATGCCGAGATCGGCGAAGGGGTCAATATCGGCGCAGGCACCATCACCTGCAATTACGACGGCGTCTTCAAGCACCGGACGGAAATCGGTGACGGCGCCTTCATCGGGTCGAACACGATGCTGGTCGCCCCGGTGAAGATCGGCGCGGGCGCGCTCACGGGAAGCGGGTCCGTCATCACCGAGGACGTGCCCGACGGTGCGCTTGCCTTGGGCAGGGCGGCCCAGATCACCAAGGAGGGCCGCGGCGCGAAGCTCTTCGAGATGCTCAAGGCCCGCAAGGCCAACCAGACCAAAGGCGACTGATCATGTGCGGAATTGTTGGGGTGCTCGGCACCCACGAAGTGGCCCCGACCCTGGTCGAGGCGCTGCGCCGGCTGGAATATCGCGGTTACGACAGCGCGGGGATCGCCACGGTGAACGAGGGCCATCTCGACCGCCGCCGCGCGGTCGGCAAGCTCGCGAACCTCTCTGACCTCCTCGTGCACCAGCCGCTCGCGGGCAAGGCCGGGATCGGGCACACCCGCTGGGCGACGCACGGCGCACCGACCGAGGTCAACGCCCACCCCCACAAGGCCGGGCCCGTCGCGGTCGTCCACAACGGGATCATCGAGAACTACAAGGCCCTGCGCGAGGAGCTTCGCGGCATGGGCGCGGAGTTCGAGACCCAGACCGACACCGAGACCGTGGCGCTACTGACCCAGTACTACCTGGCCGAGGGCTTCGCGCCAGCCGAGGCCGCCCTGAAGACGCTTTCGCGACTCGAAGGCGCCTTTGCGCTGGTCTTCCTCTTCGACGGCGAGGACAACTTGATGGTCGCCGCCCGCAAGGGCAGCCCACTCGCCATCGGACACGGCGACGGCGAGGTCTACGTCGGCTCGGACGCCATCGCGCTCGCCCCCCTTACCGACACGATCACGTATCTCGAGGAAGGCGACCGGGCGATCCTGACCCGCACCAGCATCGAGATCCGCGACGCGGACGGCCATTCGGTCGATCGCCCCGCAAAGACCGTCTCGATCGACGCCGCGCGCGTCGACAAGTCCGGCTACAAGCACTTCATGGCCAAGGAGATCTGGGAACAGCCGACGGTCCTTGCCGACGCGCTCTCGGCCTATCTCGACGGCGACGACATCGTGCTGCCCGAGGGGCTGGATTTCTCCGAGACCGATCGGGTCACGATGGTCGCCTGCGGCACCGCGTATTTCGCCTGCCTGACCGCGAAATACTGGTTCGAGACCATCGCGGGCCTCCCGGTCGAGACAGACGTCGCCTCGGAGTTCCGCTACCGCGAGCCCCCGATTCCGGACCGCTCGACCGCGCTCTTCGTCAGCCAGTCGGGCGAGACGGCTGATACGCTCGCCGCCCTGCGTTACTGCCGGGGAAAGGCGGACCGCATCCTGTCGGTGGTGAACGTCGCCGAAAGCTCCATCGCGCGGGAATCGGACATCGCCCTGCCGATCCATGCCGGGGTCGAGATCGGCGTCGCCTCGACCAAGGCCTTCACCTGTCAGCTCAACGTCCTCTACCTGCTGGCGCTGAAAGCAGCGTCGGATCGCGGCCGGATGACGTCCGAAGAGTTGGCGACGGCCCTCGCGGAACTCCGCGCCCTGCCGGGCGTCTTCAACGCGGCGCTCGACCGCGATGCCAGCGTGGCCGAGGCCGCCCGCGCCATGGCCGAGGCACGCGACGTGCTCTTCCTCGGCCGGGGCCTTATGTATCCCCTCGCCCACGAGGGCGCACTGAAGCTCAAGGAAATCAGCTACATCCACGCCGAAGCCTATGCGTCGGGCGAGCTCAAGCACGGCCCCATCGCGCTGATCGACAAGGCGGTGCCGGTGGTCGTCATGGCGCCGAACGACCACCTCTTCGACAAGACCGTGTCGAACATGCAGGAGGTCATGGCCCGCGGCGGGCAGGTGCTGCTGATAACCGATGCCACCGGGGCCGAGGCCGCGGGCGAAGACGTCTGGCGGACCGTGATCCTGCCCGAGGTCTCCCCCCGCCTCACGCCGCTCCTCTACGCCCTTCCCGCGCAGCTGCTCGCCTATCACGCGGCGATCGCGAAGGGCACGGACGTGGACCAGCCGAGAAACCTCGCCAAGTCCGTGACCGTGGAGTGAGGGGGCGTCAGCCCCCCGCGTAGACTTCCAGCGTCGGCAGGTCGGTGAGCGGCGCCTCGATGAGGCGCATCGCCGCCAGCGAGATGCGGCTGCCGGCGCCGGGCTCTCCCGGGATCGGGCGGAGCGTCACGCTCGCCGACTCGCCGGTCTCGGGATAGACCACCCGCCCCTCGGTTTCGGCATCGACCAGTGGCGTCTCGAGCCAGAAGCCCTGCGACGCGGGATCGCCGAGCGATGCCACCGTCGTGCCGAGGCTCGTCTCGCCGCCGATCGGCGCGGGCGCCGCCGCTTCCTGCCGCTCCGCCTCCGTCGTCAGGTCGAAATCATCGACCGAGTTGGCGTTGGCGTCAGGAAACCGCTCTTCGATCGGCTGTTGCGGCGCGGGCTGCGCGGAAGGGACCGGCGCGTCGGCGCCCCGGGTGTCGGAGGGCGCGGGCATCTGCGTGCAGGCGCCGAGCGAAATGGCGGTGCCGAGAAGGAGGGCGGAGCGAAGTTGCATGGGTGGTACCTTTGTCGTGACAGTCGTCTTGCCCGCGATCCTTGCCGAGATGGTCGGGAATTACTAGCTTTGACACATGGATACGCCGCTCATCGACCCCTTCGCCCGCCCGATCAACTACCTGCGGGTCTCGGTCACCGACCGCTGCGACTTCCGCTGTGTCTATTGCATGTCCGAAAACATGACGTTCCTGCCCAAGAAGGAACTGCTGACGCTCGAGGAACTCGACCGCATGTGCTCGAGCTTCGTCCGCCTCGGGGTCGAGAAGCTGCGAATCACCGGCGGCGAGCCGCTCGTGCGCCGGGACATCATGACCTTCTTCCGGTCGATGACCCGCCATCTCGACGCAGGCGCGTTGAAGGAACTGACGCTCACCACCAATGGCTCGCAGCTGTCGCGCTTCGCCGATGATCTCTATGCCGCCGGGGTGCGCCGGGTGAACGTCTCGCTCGACACGCTCAACGAGAAGAAGTTCGCCGACGTCACCCGCTGGGGCCGCCTGCCGCAGGTGCTGCGCGGGATCGACGCCGCCCAGGCCGCGGGGCTTCGGGTCAAGATCAACGCGGTCGCGCTCAAGGGCTTCAACGAGGACGAGCTTTTCTCGATCACCGAATGGTGCGCATCGCGCGACATCGATCTCACCTGGATCGAGGTCATGCCGATGGGCGATATCGGCAACGAGGACCGGATCGGCCAGTACTGGAAGCTCGACGACCTGCGGGCGCGCCTCGGGGAGCACTACACGCTCACCGATCTGCCCGAGCGCACCGGCGGTCCGGCGCGGTACGTCCGGCTCGAGGAGACGGGGCAGAAGATCGGCTTCATCACGCCGCTCACCCACAATTTCTGCGAAAGCTGCAACCGAGTGCGCCTCACCTGCACGGGCGAGCTCTTCATGTGCCTCGGACAGGAGGACAACGCCGACCTCCGCGCGCCGCTGCGCAACCACCCGCGCGACGACGGCCCGCTCGAGGACGCCATCCGCGCCGCGATCGCGCGCAAGCCCAAGGGCCACGATTTCGACTATTCGCGCCAGAGCGTCGACGGCCGCGTCTCGCGCCACATGAGCCATACCGGCGGCTGAGAGCGACCGATCGTGAGGGGCCAGACCCTCACACTCCCCGGGATATTTGGGTCAAGAAGAAGGCAAGCGCATTTGCTTCTTCTTGACCCAAATATCCTCGCCGAAGGCAGGCCCGACGGTCAGCCCAGGCGCATCTTCGGGGTATCGGCGGGCCGGCTGATCTCTCCCCCTCCCACCGCGACGCTGACGCCGGTCGTTGCGGGACAAGAGGTGGGCAGGCCCCGCATGACCCGCACCGCGAGAAAGGCGAAGGCCTGCGCCTCGAGCATGTCGCCGTCGAGACCGACCGCTTCGACGGGCTCGACCGGGCAGTCTAGACCAGCTCCGAGCATCGCCATCATCACCGGGTTCTTGCGTCCGCCTCCACAGACGAGCAGGCGGGAGGGCGGCGCCGGGCAATGCGCGATGGCACGCCGCACCGCCGCCACCGCCATCGCCGTCACGGTCGCCGCCGCATCCGCGTCGCCGAAATCGCGCACGAGGTCGCGCAGCCCCGGGAAATCGTCCCGGTCGAGGGATTTCGGCGGGCTCTTCCGGAAGTAGCTCTCCTCGAGGAAGCGCCCGAGAGCGCCCTCATCGACGCTGCCCTCGCCGGAGAGTGCGCCGTTCTCGTCGTAGGGAAGACCCTTTCGCTCCATCATCAGATCGTTGAGCGGTGCGTTCGCGGGCCCGGTGTCGAAGGCGAGGAGCGCGCCCTCATCCTCGGGCCGGGCCTTCGACGGGTCGATCCAGGTGATGTTGCCGACACCACCGAGATTGAGGAAGGCGAGCGGTTCGGCCGCGCCGAGGGATCTGGCGCAGGCGAAGTGGTAGAAGGGCGCAAGCGGCGCGCCCTCACCGCCGAAGCGCACGTCCGACGAGCGGAAATCCCAGACCACCGGCAGCCCGAGCGCCTCCGCGAGGGCCGCTCCATCTCCGAGCTGGTGCGTGCCCCGCCCGCGCGGCTCGTGCGCGAGCGTCTGGCCGTGAAAGCCCACGAGCTCCGCGCCCTCGAAACTCGAGAGCACATCGAGATGGACGCGATGCACGACCTCCGCCGCAGCGTCGAGATCGTCGCCCGGCCAGCGGCCGAGCGCGGCGCGCAAGATGGCCGTCTCGTCCGGCGCATAGGACCGGTAATCCGACGCGCCGGTCTCGAACACCGTCTCGCCGTCGGTCAGCACCATCGCCGCGTCGACGCCGTCGAGCGACGTGCCCGACATCGCGCCGAGCGCCCAGATCGCTTCGTTCCTGCTCATGTGTGCCTGCCTTGCCGTGAAAACCGGGATTGGATGTTGCCGTTTGCCGCTTTATAGCCGCGAGACCACCACTTCGCGAGGGTTCAGCGATGACCTACCATCCCAAATCGGATTTCATGCGCGTGATGATGGAGCGCGGCTATCTCGCCGATTGCACCGATTATCAGGGGCTCGACGAGGCGCTCTCCGCCGGGATGGTCACCGCCTATATCGGCTACGACGCGACCGCCAAGTCGCTGCATGTCGGGCATCTTCTGAACGTGATGATGCTGCGCTGGTTTCAGAAATGCGGCCACAAGCCGATCACGCTCATGGGCGGCGGCACCACCAAGGTGGGCGATCCGTCCTTCCGCTCGGACGAGCGCCCGCTGCTCGGGCCCGACCAGATCGCCGAGAACATCGAGGGCATGAAACAGGTCTTCGCCAAGTACCTGACCTACGAGAAGGGCGAGAACGGCGCGCTGATGCTCGACAACGCCGAGTGGCTGGACGGGCTCAACTACCTCGAGTTCCTGCGCGACATCGGGCGGCATTTCAGCGTGAACCGGATGCTGAGCTTCGAGAGCGTGAAGTCGCGGCTCGACCGGGAGCAGTCGCTGTCGTTCCTCGAGTTCAACTACATGATCCTGCAGGCCTACGACTTCCTCGAGCTCAACCGCCGCTATTCCTGCGTGCTGCAGATGGGCGGATCCGACCAATGGGGCAACATCGTCAACGGCATCGACCTGACCCGCCGGGTTCTCGACGCAGAGATCTTCGGTCTGACCTCGCCGCTCCTGACCACCTCGGACGGGCGCAAGATGGGCAAGTCCGCGGGCGGGGCCGTGTGGCTCAACTCCGACATGCTGAGCCCCTACGAGTTCTGGCAGTTCTGGCGCAACACGACCGACGCGGATGTGGGCCGGTTCCTCAAGCTCTATACCGAGCTCCCGGTCGAGGAATGCGAGCGGCTGGGCGCGCTCGGCGGGGCCGAGATCAACGAGGCCAAGGCCGTGCTCGCGAATGAGGTCACGGCGCTCTGCCACGGGCGGGAGGCGGCCGAGGCTGCGCAGGCGACCGCGCGCGAGGTCTTCGAGAAGGGCGGCGCTGGGGACGATCTTCCCACGGTCGAGCTCAGCCGGGACGAGGTCGCGGGTGGCATCTCGATCGTGCAGGTCTTGGTGCGCTCGGGGCTCGCGAAGTCCGGCAAGGAGGCCAAGCGGCTCATTTCGGACAACGGCGCGCGGATGGGCGACGAGGCGCTGACCGATCCCGGGCTCATGCTCGACGCCGGCGCGCTGCAATCGCCGGTGAAGCTCTCGGCAGGCAAGAAGCGGCACGCGCTCGTCAAGCTCGCGGAGTAATCGGTTCGCGGGCGGTCAGCCGCCCGCGAGCAGCCACCAGGCCAGCTCCCCGAGCGCGATCAGGGCGAAGGGCAGCGATAGCAGCATCGCGGCGAGGAGAGCTGCAGCGCGTGTCGGACGGGGTGGAGGAATCGTCTGCCTCATTCGCCGAAGTTTACTCGGTTTTAGGTTTCCGATCGGTCAATCGGGACCATGTCTCGCGCCCTGCAACAATCGGACGAATTCTTTCACGCCGCACGGGCTCTCGGCTGGCCGGTGGAGCGGGGCCGCGCGCCCTGCGGCACGTGCTGGATCGAGCAGCGGCGGCGCCTGCCCCTCTTCGGGCCCGTGCGGCTCATCTCGCGCGCGCCTGCCGGCACAGGATGGCTCGCCGCGGCGGCGCGTCCGGGACCGCTTCTTCTCAACGCAGAGGAAGGACGCGATGCGGATCTCTGGCGGGCGGGATTCTGGCCGATCCTGACGCCGGCGACCCTCGCCACCCTGCCGCTCGGCCCCGAGGCGCAGATGCGCGCGCGCCTCAGGCAGAAATGGCGCAACCGGCTCAATGCGGCGCAGCGCGCGGGGGTCACGGTGAAGGCAAGTGCGCTGCCCGCAGATCCCCGGCACTGGTTGCTTGCAGCGGAGGCCGAACAGGCACAGCGCCGCGGCTATCGCGGCTGGCCTGCGAGCCTTTGCGCCGCCTGGGCCGAGACCAGCGCCGGGGCGGCGCGGCTTTTCGTGGCCCATGGGGAGGGAGCGACCCTCGCGGGCGCGGTCGTGCTGCTGCACGGCAGCACCGCGACATGGCAGGTCGCGGTGTCCTTGCCGGAGGGTCGCAGGACGCACGCCATGAACGCGCTTCTCTGGGAGGCGATGTGCTGGGCGGCGGAGCAAGGCTACGACAGGCTCGACCTTGGAACGATCGAGACGAAGACCGCCGGGGGGCTTGCCGCGTTCAAGCTCGGCACCGGGGCCGAGCCTGTGCGCCTCGGCGGCACCTGGCTCCACCATCCGGTGCTGGCGCCGATGGCGCGGAGGGCGCCACCGGCCTGGGCGTGGCCGCAGGGCGAGCCGGGCTCCCCTGCCCCGGCGCGCCTCACTCGGTGACGCGCACCGCTTCCATGACGTCCGGCTGGCCGACGATCGCGCCGTTCTGCCCGGTGCCGCGCTTGATCGCGTCGACCACGTCCTGCCCGCCGGTCACCTCTCCCACGACGGTGTAGCTGCCGTCGAGATGCGGTGCGGGCGCGAGCATGATGAAGAACTGCGAATTGGCGCTGTCGGGCGATTGCGAGCGGGCCATGCCCACGGTGCCGGTCTCGAAGGACCGGTCCGAGAACTCGGCCGGCAGGTCCGGCTTGTCCGATCCGCCGCGTCCGGCCATGCGCATGTCGCCGCCGGCCTTTCCGAACTCGACGTCGCCGGTCTGGGCCATGAAGCCGTCGATCACCCGGTGGAAGACCACGTTGTCGTAGGCGCCGTCCTGGGCGAGCGTGGTGATCCGCTCGACATGCTCGGGGGCGACGTCCTCGAAGAGGTCGATGGCGATGGTGCCGTTTGCGCCCTCGCCCGCGACGTCGATCTCGATGCCCGTCGCGGCGGCGGGTCCGGCCGCCACGATCAGGCCTGCGACGACCAAGTTACGCATCGGCGGCGACCTTCACGCTGATCATGCGGTCGGGATTCTCCGGCGGCTCGCCGCGGGTGATCGCGTCGACATGCTCCATCCCCTCGATGACGCGGCCGTAGACGGTGTACTGGCCGTTCAGGAAGTGGTTGTCCTTGAAGCTGATGAAGAACTGCGAATTCGCCGAATTGGGGTTCTGGCTGCGCGCCGCGCCGAGCGTGCCGCGGTCGTGCGGCAGCTTCGAGAATTCCGCCGGCAGGTCCGGCATCGCCGAGCCGCCCGTCCCTGCGCGCCGCAGGTTGAAGTCGTTTTCCATGTTGCCGTGCGCGACGTCACCGGTCTGCGCCATGAAGCCGTCGATCACGCGGTGGAAGGCGACGTTGTCGTAGGCGCCGCTCCGCGCGAGATCCTTCATGCGCTCGCTGTGCTGCGGCGCGACGTCCGGCAGAAGCTCGATGACGACGGTGCCGTCCTTCAGCTCCATCAGGATGGTGTTCTCGGGGTCCTTGATCTCCGCCATGGCGGCTCTCCCTCTGTCATAAAGTCCCGCCCTAGGTAGAGGCGGGAACGCGGCACCACAAGGCAGGGTTTGTTGACGACGGCCCCGCAGCGGGCCATGCAAATGCCGAAACGGGAACGCAGGAGATGAATATGGCGTGGAAGACGCTCGACGACATGGATCTGGCAGGCAAGCGCGTGCTGACCCGCGTGGACATCAACGTGCCGGTCGAGGACGGCCGCGTGACCGACGCGACCCGGATCGAGCGCGTGGTTCCGACGATCAAGGACATCCTGTCGAAGGGCGGCAAGCCGATCCTGCTGGCCCATTTCGGCCGCCCCAAGGGCGAACGCGTGCCTGAGATGAGCCTCCAGCCGCTGATCCCCGCACTCGAGGAGGCCTTCGGCACCCGCGTCGTATTCGCCGCCGATTGCCGCGGCCCCTCGGCGCAGAGCGCGATCGAGGCGATGGGCGACGGCGAGGTCGTTCTGCTCGAGAACACCCGCTTCCATCCCGGGGAGGAGAAGAACGACGACGCTCTCGCCTCCGAGATGGCGGAACTCGGCGACATCTACTGCAACGACGCGTTTTCGGCGGCGCACCGGGCGCATGCCTCTACGGAAGCGCTGGCCCGCAAGCTGCCCTCCTGCGCGGGCCGGCTGATGGAAGCGGAGCTCTCGGCCCTCGAAAAGGCGCTCGGGGAGCCCAAGCGACCGGCGGTCGCCGTGGTCGGCGGCGCGAAGGTGTCGACCAAGCTCGACCTTCTGTCGAATCTCGTCACCCGCGTCGACACGCTGGTGATCGGCGGCGGCATGGCGAACACCTTCCTCGCCGCGCAGGGCCTCGACGTGGGCAAGTCGCTCTGCGAGCACGACATGACCGGCACCGCCTCCGAGATCGCGGAAAAGGCGGCCGAGGCCGGCTGCGAGATCCTGCTGCCGCGCGACGTGGTGGTCGCGCACCGCTTCGAGGCGGGCGCGCCGCACCAGATCGTCAAGACCGAGGACGTGCCGTCCGACGCGATGATCCTCGACACCGGACCCGACAGCGTCGCCCATATCAAGGAGGTGCTGGACCGGTCCGAGACGCTGATCTGGAACGGCCCGCTCGGCGCCTTCGAGATCAAGCCGTTCGACGAGGCGACCAACGCCGCCGCGGGATATGCCGCGGAACTCACGAAGGCGGGCAAGCTGATCTCCGTCGCGGGCGGCGGTGACACCGTCGCGGCGCTCAACAAGGCGGACGCGTCCGATCACTTCACCTATGTCTCGACGGCGGGCGGCGCCTTCCTCGAATGGATGGAGGGCAAGGACCTGCCGGGGGTTGCGGCGCTCGGGTAACACCCCCTCGCGCAAGGGATTCCCAAGCGCCGGGCGCTGTGGCATGGTCACGCCACAAGCGCCCGGTGCCAGAGGCGCGATCGAGGCAGAGCCATGAGCAATCGCAAGTCCCGCCCCGCCATCGGGGCGCTTATCTTCTTCTCCGGCTCCCTTGTGGTCGGCGGCTACTTCACCTTCGCCGCCGTGCAGGGAGATTACGGTCTCTTCCGCCGCGCCGAGATCGAGGTCGAGACCCGCGTGCTCCGCGAGGAGCTCGCCTCGCTCGAGGCCGACGTCGCACGGATGGAGAACCTCACCAAACGCCTCTCGGACGATTACCTCGATCTCGACCTTCTCGACGAACAGGCGCGCGACGTGCTGGGGCTGATCCGCTCGAACGAAGTAGTGGTGCGCTGAGCGCTTAGCGGTTCGCCCGCGCCAGCATCCCCACCGCGATCAGCCCGACCAAGATTACCAGCACCGCCGCCGGGGCCGCGCCGCCGAGATTCTCGAGGCTGGCCTGCTGGTGCACCCGGGTCGCCAGCGTCTCGTAGTTGAACGGCCGCAGGAGAAGCGTCGCGGGCAGTTCCTTCACGCAATCGACGAAGACGAGCAGCAGAGCCGAAGCGACGCTCGAGCGGATGAGCGGGTAATAGACCGCGCCGAGGACCTGCCCCTCGCTGCGTCCGAGCGAGCGCGCGGCGAGCGGCAGGTTCGGCGATACCCGCCCCATCGCCGCGTCCGCCGCACCCTGGGCGATGGCGAAGAACCGCACAAAATAGGCGAGCACCAGCGCGAAGGCAGATCCCGTCATCACGAGACCGATATCGACCCCGGTGGCGTTCTCGATCGCGTCCGCGACCGCGTTGTCGATGGCCGCGAGCGGGATCAGGATGCCGACGCCAAGCACCGCCCCCGGCGCGGCATAGCCGATCGAGGTGATCGGCATCAGCAGACGCGGCAGCCGCCGCCCCGAGAGGCGCACGCCGTAGACCATGAAGACACCGCCCGCGACCGTCACCGCCGCCGCGATGGCGCCCACCGTCATCGTGTGCAGGCCGGCGCGAACGAGCTGCGGATCGGTCCATTCTCCTGCGTTGTCGAAGGCATGTTCGAGGATCACCCCCACCGGGAGAACGAAGCCGAGGGCGAAGGGGAACCCGCAGGCCAGACAGGCCGCGAGCCCCGCCCGCCCCGTCAGCCGCTTGCGCAGCACCGGCCGGTGCCGGGTCGAGAGGTTGAAAAAGCGCATCCGTCGGCGCGAGGTGCGCTCGAGCGAGACCAGCAGCACTACCACGACGAGGATCACGCAGGCGATCTGCGCCGCGCCGCCCGCATTGCCCGATTGCAGCCAGACCGAGAAGATGCCGGTCGTCAGCGTCTGCACCGCGAAGTAATCCACGGTGCCGAAATCGTTGACCGCCTCCATCATCACGATGGCGACGCCCGCGGCGATGGCGGGCCGCGCGAGCGGCAGGCCGATCCGGCGGAACCGTGCAAAGGCGCCCGCGCCGAGCGACTGGGCCACCTCCTCGGCACTGCCCGACTGCTCGCGGAAGGCGTTGCGGGTGAGCAGGTAGACGTAGGGATAAAGCGCCGCGGACAGAACAACGATCGCCGCCCCCATCGAGCGGATCTGGGGGAACCAGTAGTCGCGCGCGCTCTGCCAGCCGAAGAGGTCGCGCAAGGCCGTCTGGACCGGTCCGGCGTATTCGAGGAAGTCGACCAGCGCGTAGGCCCCGACATAGGCGGGAATCGCCAGCGGTAGGAGCAGCAGCCATTCGAGCCAGCGCCGGCCCGGAAAATCGTAGCGCGCCACGAGCCAGGCCGCGCCCGTGCCCATGCAGGCGGTCATGAGGCCGGTCCCCGCCATCAGTACCGCGGTGTTGCCGAGATAGCGCGGCAGCGTCGTCGAGATGAGATGCGGCCAGATGTTCTCCTCGGGGAAGAACGCGAGGCCCAGCACCGACAGGATCGGCGCCAGCACCAGCGCCGCGATCAGGACCGCCCCCGCGGACCAGAGGTTCGGCCGGCGCCGGGGCGCAGGCTGGGAGGCAGGATCGCTCGCGCTGAGGGTCATGGGCACGTCCCTGAGGGTGGCACGGGGTTTGACGGAATGCGGGGGCTCTTATAGGTCCGCGGGGAAGCAATCTGAAGCCCCCGATGCCCGTCACATCTCACACCGGCGTCAGCGCCACGGATACCGAGCGGTCCTGGCCATGAAGGCCAAGGGCCTGCCCCGCAGCGTCGCGGAACTCCGTGCCCGTGTCGGCAAGGTGACGATGCGCGGCGGTGACGAGGTGGCACGGGCCCGCCGAATGCTCGACGTCTATCTCGAAACCGCCGCGACGCACGGGCTCGCCGTCGAGGACGTCGCGCGGGAGATCAAGTCGGGTCTTCCCGCGCTGCGTATCGGCGGGGCGGAACTGACGGCCCAGACGGACTCGGCTCCGGTGCGGCTGGCGGCCTGCGCGCCCGGCTGCGCCTTCTGCTGCATCCTCGCCGGGGACGAGGGTGCGGTCATCCTCGAGGCCGAGGCGCGGCGCCTGCACGAGGCGCTCGTGCCGCTTGCCGGGGCGCCGGACGGGCGGGCATGGCATTCTCGCGCCTGCCCCGCCCTCGATCCCGAGACGCGCATGTGCCGGGCTTACGACGCGCGTCCGATGATCTGCCGCACCTACGTCTCGCCCGATGCCGAAGCCTGCCGCCAGATCTCGGAAGGCACACCCGCCGCGGGTCCCGGAGTTCTCGGCGCGCAGAGGACGTACCTGACCGTGCAGGCGCTCGGCCGCGCCGGGCTGCAGGGCGCGGTCACGGTCCCGACCTACGCGCTCGCCCGGATCGCCGCCGCCGCGGTCGAGGGCCGGGATCTCGCGGCGGCGCTGCGCGAGGCGCGACACAAGCCGCGCACGCTCGAGGACGAGCGCGCGCGCCTGACCGGAGCCGCGACGGACTGACCCGCCTCGCCCGACCGAAGCGTCACGTTGGCCCGAGCGCGTCCGATCCGGGACACGCACCAGCGAACAGGCGAAAGTTTCCCTCCTCGGCCAAACCCGGTTCTCGGCTACCCCTTGAACGGCGCCGATCCGGGCGCAAGTCTGGGGCAGACCTGACAAGAGCGGCCCCATGCACAACAACGATCCCGAAGCCATGCCCATCCTGCACGCGCCCGCCCCCGAGGTGGCGCAGCGCGAGAAGCTGGAGGGCGGCAAGCGGTTCGTCATGCATACCGAATATTCGCCCGCCGGCGACCAGCCGACCGCGATCAAGGAGCTGTCGGAACAGGTGATGTCGGGCGAGCGCAATCAGGTGCTGCTCGGCGCGACGGGCACCGGCAAGACCTTCACCATGGGCAAGGTGATCGAGGCGACCCAGCGCCCCGCGATCATCCTCGCCCCGAACAAGACGCTGGCGGCCCAGCTCTACGGCGAATTCCGGCAGTTCTTCCCGGAGAACGCGGTCGAGTACTTCGTCAGCTACTACGATTACTACCAGCCCGAGGCCTACGTGCCGCGCTCGGACACGTATATCGAGAAGGAATCCCAGATCAACGAGCAGATCGACCGGATGCGCCACTCGGCCACCCGCGCGCTGCTCGAACGCGACGACGTGGTGATCGTGGCCTCGGTGTCGTGCATCTACGGCATCGGCTCGGTCGAGACCTACGGCGCGATGACGCAGGATCTCTTCGTCGGCAAGGAATACGACCAGCGCGCGGTCATGGCCGATCTCGTGGCGCAGCAATACAAGCGCAACGATCAGGGCTTCCAGCGCGGCAGCTTCCGGGTCCGCGGCGACGTGCTCGAGGTCTGGCCCGCTCACCTCGAGGACCGCGCCTGGCGCTTCAGCTTCTTCGGCGAGGAGCTCGAGGCGATCACCGAGTTCGATCCGCTGACGGGACAGAAATCCACCAGCTTCGACCGCATCCGGATCTACGCCAACTCGCACTACGTGACGCCCCGTCCGACGCTCAAGCAGGCGATCGAGAAGATCAAGACGGAGTTGCGCCAGCGGCTCGACATCCTCGTCGGCGAGGGCAAGCTGCTCGAGGCGCAGCGGCTCGAACAGCGCACCAACTTCGATCTCGAAATGCTCGAGGCGACTGGCACCTGCAACGGGATCGAGAACTACTCGCGCTACCTCACGGGCCGCGCGCCGGGCGAGCCGCCCCCGACGCTCTTCGAATTCATCCCCGACGAGGCCATCGTCTTCGCCGACGAGAGCCACGTCTCGGTCCCGCAGATCGGCGCGATGTACAAGGGAGACTACCGGCGCAAGTTCACGCTGGCCGAGCACGGCTTCCGCCTGCCCTCCTGCATGGACAACCGCCCGCTCAAGTTCGAGGAATGGGACGCGATGCGCCCGCAATCGATCTTCGTGTCGGCGACGCCGGCGAACTGGGAACTCGACCAGTCGGGCGGCGTCTTCACCGAGCAGGTCATCCGCCCCACCGGTCTTCTCGATCCGCAGGTCGAGATCCGCCCCGTCGAGACGCAGGTGGACGATCTCCTCGACGAGATCCGCAAAGTGGCGGCCGACGGCTACCGCGTGCTCTGCACCGTGCTCACCAAACGCATGGCCGAGGACCTGACCGAGTACCTGCACGAGCAGGGCATCCGCGTGCGCTACATGCATTCCGACATCGACACGATCGAGCGGATCGAGATCCTGCGCGACCTGCGCCTCGGCGCCTTCGACGTGCTCGTCGGCATCAACCTCCTGCGCGAGGGGCTCGACATACCCGAATGCGGTCTGGTCGCGATCCTCGACGCGGACAAGGAAGGCTTCCTGCGCTCCGAGACCTCGCTGATCCAGACCATCGGCCGCGCCGCGCGGAACGCCGAGGGCCGGGTGATCATGTATGCCGACCGCGTCACCGGTTCGATGGAGCGTGCCATCGGCGAGACCAACCGTCGCCGCGAGAAGCAGATCGCCTACAACGAGGAACACGGCATCACCCCCGAGACGATCCGCAAGAACGTCGAGGACGTGCTGGCGGGCGTCTATCAGGGCGACACCGACATGAACCGCGTCACCGCCAAGATCGAGCCCGCACACCAGGGCTCGAACATGCAGGCGGTGCTCGAGGGGCTGCGGACGGACATGCGCAAGGCCGCCGAGAACCTCGAATTCGAGGAGGCGGCGCGCCTGCGCGACGAGGTCAAGCGTCTCGAAGCCGTCGACCTCGCCGTCGCCGACGACCCCCTCGCCAGGCAGCAGGCGGTCGAGAAGGCCTCCGACGAGGCGACCAAGCGCTCCGGCCGCTCGACCGCGGGCCGACCGGGACAGCGTGGCGGCAATGTGCAGCGCCGGAAGAAGAAGTAGGCCGCTGCTCACTTGGCCGGGCGACGGAACGCGAGCCCCCCTCCATCGGTTTGTCGAAAAGCATACCCCGTACAGGAGGGCACATCATGGAATACGGAATTCTCGGACTTCTCGTCCTCATCCTCGACATCTACGCGATCTACAAGATCATCACCTCGGGCGCATCCACCGGCGCAAAGGTGCTCTGGGTCCTGCTGATCCTCATCCTGCCGCTGCTCGGCTTCATCGCCTGGCTCGTGGCGGGGCCCGGCGACAAGACGGTCAACCCCTGAGGCAAGGCGCCGGGGCCTGCGCGCCCCGGCGGTCTTCACCCCTCAGCGCAGGACGTGCACCGCGCAAGGGGCGTGACGAACCACGCGGCCCGCCGTGGAGCCGAGAAACCAGTCCTGCAGACCGGGCTTGTGCGAGCGGATCACGATCAGATCGAAGCCCTCGTCACGCGCCACGTCCACGATCTTGGACGCGGGAGAGCCGGTCACGGCAGAGACCTTCACCTCGGGTTTGTCGCGAAACGCCTCTTCGAGCTGCTTTTTCATCTCGCAACTGGATTTTTCGTAGACTTCGGCAGGCACCTCGGCCGCGACATAGAGCGGGATCATCTCCAGCACTGACATTGCCTCAATGACCGTATTCTCGCCCGCAAGTTGGCGCGCGACGGCGATGCTGTCTTCCACCGCCTCGATATGGTCGGGTGCGATCGGGATCAGTATCTTCTTGTACATGGCGATTACCTCCTGCCCCGACCTTGGGCGGGACAGGCAGGCATCGCATTGATTCATGTCATGTTTCGTTCGAAATCGCCGGGCTCCCGCAGCAAGGCCGGAGGCTCAGCCGCAGCGGACACCGGTGATCGTGCCGGCCTCGTCGACGTCGATGGTCAGCCGGTCGGCCCGGTACTCCATCGTGACGATCTCGCCGGGCCGGATCACCCGCTGCGGCAGCTCCGCGGGCAGGGTCACCGCCGCGAGCGGGCTGCCGACGAGGCTCTGGTAGCCGTCCGCCCCGCAGGCTGGCGCCGAGGGATTGGGCTCGGCCGCGGTGCAGGCCGCCAGCCCCGCGGCAAGGAGGATCAGGACGCGTCGCATGGCACTTCTCCGGACTTGGTCATTTCCGTCACGCTAGCGCCGCGGCGGGGCCCTGCCAAGGATCGACAGGGCCCGGAAAGCTGGTAAGCTCTTGGTCATGCGCCTGATCCCGATCGTCTTCCTCGCTCTCCTCGCCGCCTGCGCCACCCCGCTCGAGCGGTGCGTCTCGCAGGCCCGCGCCAGTCTCACCGCCGCCGAGAGCGAGCTGCGCGAGCTCGAACAGATTCTCGCCCGCGGCTACGCGATCGAGTACCGCACCCGCAGCTATCCGGTCTTCGTCACCTGCGTCGACGGCGACGGCGATCCCTACCCGTGTGTCCGCGAGCGCACCCAGCGTGTGCCGAAGCGCGTGCCGGTGAACCTCGTCCGCGTCGCCCAGCGCGCCGACGAGATCCGCGCCCGCCTGCCCGCGCTGCAGACCTCGGCCGATACCGGCGCCGCCCAGTGCCGCAACGTCTATGCCGACAGCCTTGCGGAGCAGCGCTGAGCGACCGGAGAGCCGCATGCCACACGACATTGCCGACCTGCGCGACCTCGCGCGGACACTTTACGAGGCCGCGATTGCCGCCGCCGATCCCGCGCGCGCCCTCGCCCGCGCCTGGGACAAGGCGCCCCCGGACAAAGCCACAGGCCGCACGGTCCTCATCGCCTTCGGCAAGGCCGCGCCGCAGATGATGCAGGCCGCGCTCGCGCGAGTGGAGGGTGCTGTCGACGCGCTCGCCGTCACACATCACGAGAACGAGATGGACGTGTCCGGCTCCAGGGTGATGCGCGCGGGTCATCCCGTCCCCGACGCCGCCGGCGCCGAGGCCGCGCAGGAGGTCATGCGCCGCCTCGACGCGGCCGGTCCGGACGACCGCGTGATCGCGCTCGTGTCGGGTGGCGGCTCGGCGCTCCTGCCCGCACCGGTGCCGCCCCTCACGCTCGCCGACAAGCAGGCGGTGAACGAGGTGCTCCTCGCGGGCGGGCTCGACATCGTCGGCACCAATCTCGTCCGGCAGCAGCTGTCCGAGTTGAAAGGCGGCGGGTTCCTGCGCCGCGCCGCACCCGCACCGGTGACCGCCTACATCCTCTCCGACGTGATCGGCGACGACCTGCGCGTCGTCGCCTCCGGCCCCACCTCCGAGCCCATCGGCACGCCCGAGGAAGCACGGCACCTGCTCGCCGAAGCGGGGCTCTGGGACCGTCTCCCGCAAGCCGCGAAGGACCGGCTCGAGAGCGCGACCCAAAAGGAGCCCGCGACGCCGGCGCGCAACCACCTCATCGGCTCGAACCGCGTCTCGCTCGAGGCGATGGAGGAAACCACGGAACGCGCAGGGTTCGCGGCCCGCATCGTCTCGGATCACCTGACCGGGGATGTGGGCGACGCGGCCCGTGAGGTGCTGACGCATCTCGCCACCCCGGATCGACCAACCGCGCTCCTCTTCGGAGGAGAGACCACCGTGCGCCTCTCGGGTTCGGGCAAAGGCGGCCGCAATCAGGAAATGGCCCTGCGCATCGCGCTCGCCGCACCGGACCACGACTGGCCGTGGGTCTTCCTCTCCGCCGGAACGGATGGGCGCGACGGGCCGACCGATGCCGCGGGCGGGATCGTCGACGGCGGGACGGCGGAGCGCATCCGCGCGGCAGGCGGCGACGCGGAGGCCCTCCTTGCCGACAACGACAGCTACCGGGCGCTCAGGCTCGCGGGGGACCTGCTGCAGGTCCCCGCCACCGGCACCAATGTCGCCGACGTGCAGGCGCTGCTCATGGTCCCGGGCCAGCAGTAGCGGGCCCTACCGCCGCCCCTCGAAGGTCCGAAGCGTCACGCCCGCATCCTTCAGCGCGTCCCGCACCGCGCGGGCGATCGCGAGGGCTGTCGTTCCGTCTCCGTGAAGGCAGATCGTGTCGACCGCCGCGCCGATCCGCGCGCCGCTCTCGGTCAGGATCGCCCCGGCCTCGACCATCCGCACCATGCGCTCGGCGGCCACGTCCGGCTCGTGGATCACCGCCCCCGGCTGCGAGCGGTCGACCAGCGTCGCATCGTCGTTATAGGCCCGGTCGGCAAAGATCTCTCCCGCCCAGAGGCAGCCGAGACCCCGCGCCGCCTCTTCCTGCTTCGTCCCCGCGAGCACCATCAAGATGAGGTCCGGATCGAGTTCGAGCGCCGCGTCATAGGCGCGCCTGGCCATCTCGGCGTCCTGCGAGGCCATGTTCGCCATCGCCCCGTGCAGCTTGAGGTGCCGGACCCGTCCGCCCGCGACCCGCGCCATGCCCTGCGCCGCGGCGACCTGATAGCGGACCATGTTGGCGAGCGTCCCGCCCGGAATGTCCATCTTCCGCCGCCCGAACCCCTGAAGGTCTGGAAAGCCGGGATGTGCCCCGATCCCGACACCGCGCTCGACCGCCCGCGCCATCGTCGCCGCCATCACGTCGGCGTCCCCGGCATGGAAGCCGCAGGCGATGTTGGCCGAGGTGATCACGTCGAGCAGCGCCTCGTCGTCGCCCATCTTCCAGGGCCCGAAGCTCTCGCCCATGTCGGCGTTGAGGTCCACGTGGTCCACGTCAGCTCTCCTGATCAAGGTCGTCGCCCGCCGTCACGCCGCCGATCAGCGTGTACGACATGAGGTCGGTCATCTTCGCCGGATCGCGCACCAGCGGCTGCGGTTTCAGCCCGGGACGCGCCTCGCGCCACGCCGCGGTGAGCCTCCGCCCCTCCTCCAGCGTGACGAACTCGAACCGCAGCGCCGCGCCCGGCTGCGCCTGCGCGACGCGGGCAAGGTCGGGCGGGATGACGGTGCCGATCCGAGGATAGCCCCCGGTGGTCTGGCTTTCCGCCAGAAGGACGAATGGCGTGCCGTCGCCGGTGATCTGGATGTCACCCGGCACGATCACCTCCGAGACGACATGCAGACCTCCGTCGACACCGAAGCCTTCGCCCTCCGCATCCATCCGCGCGCCCTGCCGGTTGGCCCTTGCATCCTTGCGGAATTCGGTCTTCTCGAACCGCGCGCGCGTCTCGTCTGGAAAGACCGCGGTCTGCAGGCTCGGCACGACGCGCACCCTGCCGCCACCGAACCTTTCCTCGGACGGCAAGATCTGTCCCGAGCGTCCGCCCCCGCCCACCGAAAGCACGTCCCCGGCCGCGAGCGCGCGCCCGAGCCCTCCGGCCAGATGCGCCGACCGCGCGCCCAGTACCATGTCGGACTCGATCCCGCCGCCGACGTGAAGGTAGCCGTAGATCCCGCGCTCCGCCGCGCCGATCTCGAGCACCGCGCCGTCCTCCAGCTCGTGCGAGGCGTTCCACGTCAGCGCCCGCCCATCCGTCTGCGCCCGCATCGGCGCTCCGGTCAGCGCGATGCGGCACGCCCCTTCGGCCCGGAACGTGCCGCCTGCACCGGCCATCTCGAGCGCCGCGAGCCCCGCATCCTGACCGAGAAGCGCCGCCCCCTCGAACAGCGCCATCCGGTCCATCGCACCGCCGCGCGAGAGGCCGAAGGCCAGCGCCCCGGATCGTCCGAGATCCTGGACCGTGACCTGCGGCCCGGCTTTCTCGACATGCAGCGATGCGCTCACGCGACGTCCTCCCAGTCCGCGCCGCCGTCGTCGTCGCCTTCGATCCGAGAGAACTCCGCCTCGTCCACGGCGGGAAACGTCACCTCGTCGCCGGGGCGCAACACAAACGGCGTTTCGCTCTCCGGCCGGAAGAGTCGGAGCCCGGTCTGCCCGACATGGCGCCACCCGGTCGGGCTGGCATTGGCAAAGAGAACCAGTTGCCGCACCGCAACCACGAGAGCCGCCGCCGGAACCTGCGCAAGCTCCGCGCTGCGCGGGATGTCCCAGTCCTCGGGCAGCGTGCCGAGATAGGGCTGCCCCGGGGCGAAGCCGATCGTCGTGACCCGCACCCGCGCCTGCGACAGCTGCCGGACCGCCTCCTCCGCGCTCATCCCCGCCGCCTCCGCCGCGGCGGCGAGCTGCGGCGCCCGATCCGTACCGTAGAGCGTCGGGATCCGCACGAATCGCCGCCCCGCAGGCAGCGGCGCCTCGGTCCAGTTCCGCGAGTCCAGAAGCGTCCGCGCCCGCTCCTCCACCGCGCCCGGATCTGACCCCGGATCGAGCCGCAGGAAGGTCGAGACGAGCGAGGTCGAGGTCTCCGCCACGCCCTCGATCCCCTCGGCGTCGAGCGCCGCGCGATACGCGAGCGCCGCCCGGTTCGCGGGCTCGCCGAGCGCGCCGGAGAACCGAACCAGCAGCCCGTCCGTGCCCGCGCTGTCGATCCGTGGAAACCCGTCCGTCATGCCGTCCCTTCCCGTGGTTCAGGAAAACCGCCCGGGCCCGCTGGGCGCAAGGCCGATACTGGGCGAGCGCCCGGCGCCGGGTCGTGTCCCGATCCACGACGGGAGCCCGCCCAGATCCAGCGCTCGGACGCAGCAGGCGACGTCCGCCCTCGGCGTCGACACGCCCCACCCTCTCGATGGGAAGCGAACGGCAGGAGCGCCGGGCGGCTCACAGCTTGGACGAGATCACGCCGGTCGCGAAACCACCCTTCCGCAGCTCTCCGAAAAGACGCTGATGCTCGATCTTGGGGCAGCGGTTCTGGATCACATCGATCCCGCGCGCCTCGGCCTGCGCCGCCGCCTCGGCATGCTCGACCCCGATCTGCATCCAGATCGTCCGGAGCCCGGGCAACACCTCGAGCGCGCGCTCAACGATCGGGGGGACCGCATCCGAGCGGCGGAAGATGTCGACTATGTCGACGTCGTCGGGCGCCTCGGACAGATCCCCGATCACCGTCTCCCCGAAGAGCGTCTTGCCCGCGTGCCCGGGATTGACCGGAATCACCCTGTATCCCTTGAGCGACAGATACCGCGCCACGTAATAGGAGGGCCGGATCTCGTTCATCGACACGCCCACGACCGCGATGGTCCGCGCGCGTTTCAGCACGTCCCTCAGAAATTCGTCCGCATAGGTCATGAGCCGACCGTAACCCGTTCTCCGGACACAAAAAAGCGCCCGAGATCTAACTCGGGCGCAGGTACGGAACGAGGGACAGTGAAGGTCTCGCGGGGGTTCCGGTCCCGCGAGCCTGCACTAAACATGGGCACGAAAGTCACAGTGTGAAGTCCCCTAAAGAAGTCGTGAACGAAAAAGGTTGACGTTCCGCGCAACTTCCGGGCGGAGATCATTCCGCCGCCATAGCCTCGGCGCCGCGCAGCATCTCCCAGACCCGGACCGGCGTGAACGGGATGTCCGCCTGACGCACGCCGCGGGACCAGAGCGCATCCTGCACCGCGTTCGCCGTCGCCGCGATCGAGCCGACGGTCCCGGCCTCGCCACAGCCCTTCATGCCGAGCTGGTTCGCGGTCGAGGGCACCGGCTCGGTGTCGAACCCGAACATCGGCATGTTGTCGGCCCGCGGCATCGCGTAATCCATGAAGCTCGCGGTCAGAAGCTGCCCGGTCTCGTCATAGGCCACCCGCTCGTAGAGCGCCTGCCCCACACCCTGGGCGATGCCGCCGTGCACCTGCCCCGCGACGAGGAGCGGGTTCACGAGATTGCCGAAATCATCCACGACCGAATAGCGGTCGAGCGTCACCTCACCCGTTTCGGGATCGACCTCGACCTCGGCGACATGCGCGCCGTTCGGGAAGGACCGCGCCGGCAGCGTCGCCGTGGCCGCATGGACCAGAAGATCCCCGCGCCCGGTCTCCCGCGCCATCTGCGCCGCCTCCAGCATCGTCGGCGTGAGGTTGGAGCCCTCCGCCCGGAAGCGCTCGTCGTCGAAGGATATCGCCTGCGGATCGACACCCATCTCGGGCGCGAGGAAGGTGCGGAACGCCTCGACGATCTGCTCGACCGCGACGAGCGTGACATTCGCCTGCACGGTGACCGAGCGCGACCCGCCGGTGCCGCCGCCCTTGGCGATGAGGTCGCTGTCGCCCTGCACGACGCGTATCTTGTCCACGGGGATGCCCGACTGGTCGGACAGGAACTGCGCGAAGACCGTCTCGTGCCCCTGCCCGTTCGACTGCGTCCCGACATAGATGACCGCGCCGTCCTCCTCGAACTCGATCCGTACGTCCTCGTTCGGCGCCCCAAGGATCGACTCAATGTAATAGCAGATGCCCTGCCCCCGCAGCTTGCCCCGCGCCTCAGACTGCGCCCGCCGCGAAGCAAAGCCGCCCGCATCCGCAGCCTCGGCCGCACGGGTCAGGACACGCGAGAAGTCTCCCACGTCGTAGGTCTCGCCAGACACCGTGTCGTAGGGAAATTGCTGCGGCTTGATGAAGTTGATCCGGCGCAGCTCCCAGGGATCGACGCCGAGCTCGCGCGCCGCCCGGTCCATCATCCGCTCGAGCAGGTAATTCGCCTCGGGCCGCCCCGCGCCGCGATAGGCGTCGACCTGCGTGGTGTTGGTCACGATCCCCTCCGAGCGCAGCCAGGCCGTGGGGATGTCGTAGACCCCCGTGAGGACGCGCGAGAAGAGATGGGTCTGCATCAACGGCCCGAAGCCCGAGAGATACGCTCCGAGATTGAACCGCGTGTGCACCCGGTAGCCGGTGATGCGGTTGTCCTCGTCGAAGGCGAGCTCGGCCTCCGAGACGAGGTCGCGGCCAGCATTGTCCGAGAGCATCCCCTCGCCGCGCTCCGCGAACCAGCGCACCGGTTTACCCAGCACCCGCGCGGCATGGGCGACGGGAAAATACTCAGGGTACGGCATCGTCTTGGTGCCGAACCCGCCGCCCACGTCCGGCGTCGTCACGTGCACGGCGTCGGCATCGAGGCCGAGGAACTTCGAGAGAAGATCCTTCATCTGCCAGACGCCCTGTCCGGAAAAGCCGAAATGCAGCCGGTCGCCGTTCCATGTCGCGTGGCAGCCCCGCGCCTCCATGGGGTTCGAGATGATGCGGCTGTTCTCGACCGTGAGGCGCACCACCCGCGCCGCGCTGTCGAAGGCCGCCGCCGTCGCCGCCTCGTCGCCGAGCCCGTAATCGAAAGCGCGGTTGTCCGGCACCGTCTCGTGGATCGCCTCGCCCCCCGCACGCGTCTCCATGTGCGGTGCGCGGTCCTCGAGGTCGAGTTCGATCAGCTCGGCGGCGTCTTTGGCCTGATCCCGCGTCTCCGCGACCACCATCGCCACCGGCTCGCCCACGAAGCGGACGCGCCCCTCGGCAAGGAGCGGACGGCGCGGCGGTTCGGATTTCGTTCCGTCCCGGTTCGGCACCATGACGGTCGGCAGCCCGCTCGTGATCCCCGCCTCGGCAAGATCGGCCGCGGTCAGGACAAGGTGCACGCCCACGGCGGCGCGCGCCTCCGACACGTCGAGTCCGGTGATGTCCGCATGGGCGACGGGAGACCGCAGGAAACAGGCGAAAAGCGCGCCCTCGGGAGCGTCGTCGTCAATGTACCGCCCGTGTCCGGTGAGGAAGCGCACGTCCTCGACCCGCTTGACCGGCTGGCTCTTGCCGAACTTGTCCATGCTGCCCCTCGCCCTCGTTCCTGCGTGCCCGGGGCACCTTACGGTCCCCGCGCGCCCTGTCCAGAGGGCCGCCGCGCGTCAGTCGATGCCGAGCGTCACCACCTCGCGCGTGCCGTAGCCGTTGAAGCCGGTCACGAGCGCCGCGCCATAGGCGCCCATCCCCTCGATCAGGACGTAATCGTCCTCGGCGAGGTCGGCGGGAAGCTCCAGCGGGTGAGGCAACCGGTCGAGGCTGTCGCAGGTCGGCCCGAAGACGATGCGCGCGCTCGCATCGCCTGTCCGGGGCGTGCCATCCGGGGCGACGACCGACACCCGCGACATCGCGGGCAGGTCGCGCCATTCGCCGAATGCGCCGTAGACCCCGTCGTTGAGCGTGATCGCACCGTCGTCCACCGCCTTCACGCGCACCGCCAGCGTCACCGCATCCGCGACCATCGCGCGCCCGGGCTCGCAGAGCAGCACCGGTTGCGTGTCGAAGGCCTGCTCGGCCGCCTCGCGGATGGCCGCGAAGATCGCGCCGAGATCGGGCGCGGCACTGTCGCGATGCGCCGGAAAGCCGCCGCCGACATTGAGCCGAGCAAGCCGGACGCCAGCGCGTTCCGCCACCTCGGCCGCCGCATGGATGTACCGCGCCCAGGCCGCCCCGTCGGGGCATTGCGTGCCGGGATGGAAGGTCATCGACGGAACGGCGCCCATCGCGGCGACCCGGGCCAGGAGCTCCGCGGCCAGCTCGGGATCGGCGCCGAACTTCGCGCCGAAATCGTAGGCCGCGCCTGCCACGGGCAGGCGCAGGCGCACCGATACCTCGTGCGTTTCATCGAGAGGGCCGAGCTTCTCGAGCTCAGAGACCCGGTCCACCGACCACGACCGCACGCCGAGACGCCGCGCCTCGGCGATCTCTCCCGTCGAGCGCACCGGGTTGTTGTAATGCAGCACGGCCCGAGGACAGACGGTCCGCACGGCCCGCATCTCCTGCGGCGAGGCGACGTCGAAGGCCGCGATGCCGCTCGCCGCGAGCGTCGCCAGGATCTCGGGCGCCGGGTTGGCCTTGATCGCGTAGGTCACCTGTCCCGGAAAGCCCCCCGCGAAAAGCCGCGCGGTCGCGGCCAACGTGCCGGGGCGAAAGAAGAAGACCGGCGCGTCGGGACGATGGCGGACCAGATGCGCAACCGGATCGGTCGCCACGGGGCGTTGGGTCGTCATGACGGTACTCCTGCTCGGGCCTTTTTTGTCATGGTGGGGCCGAGATATGTCGAAGTCGCTCGGCACTTGTGGCAGAATGTCGCGCAAGTCAGTTAAAGAGGCAGGATGACCAGTCAGATCGACGAAACCGACCGCGCACTGCTCGCCGCGCTCTCCGAGGATGCGCGCGCCTCGGTCGCGGCACTTGCGCGGCGCCTCGGCATCGCGCGCACGACCGTACAGGCGCGGATCGAACGGCTCGAGGATCGCGGGGTGATCGCGGGCTACACGCTGAAGCCCGGCGCCAAGCTGCGGCCCGCGCTCCGCGCCACGGTTCTGGTGGCAATCGAGCCGCGTTCGGGCCCCGCCGTGCTCGCGCGCCTCAAGGCGCTGCGCGGGGTCGAGGCGGCGCACACGACGAGCGGCCGCGTCGACATGATCCTCGAGGTGGTGGCCGACACGACCGAGGCGCTCGACGACACGCTCGACCGGATCGGCGAGGCCAAGGGTGTCAGAAGCTCGGAAAGCCTCATCCACCTCTCGACCAAGCTCGACAGGCGGTGAGGCGCGGGTTCAGGCCTCGTCCTCTCCGGTGCCGTAGCGGCGGAAGAGTCCGCCCTGGAACATGAAGAACAGGAACAAGGCCGCTGTCAGACCGAAGGTCTTGAAATAGACCCAAGTCTCGGTGGACATCGTCCGCCACACAACCTCGTTGGCGAGGGCGAGGCCGAGGAAGAAGATGGTGACGCGCTTCGTCAGGATCATCCAGCCCTCGTCCTCGAGCGGCATCAGCCCCTCCATCACGAAGCGCAGGTAGCTCTGGCCGCGCAGCAGACCGAAGCCGAGGACGCCCCCGAAGATCAGGTAGATCAGCGTCGGCTTCATCTTGAAGAACCGCTCGTCGTTGAGCCAGACCGACAGCCCGCCGAAGACGACGATCAGCACCACCGTCACCACCTGCATGCGACTGAGGTGCCCCGTGAGTGCCCAGAGCACGCCCGTCGCCGCGATCATCACCGGCACGAAGCCCGCGGTGACCACGATGAAACCCTCGTAGTCGCGCCCGCCGATCTCGAACACGCGGTCCTTGAGCAGCAGATACGCCACGAAGAAGGCCAGCACCGGCCCCAGCTCCAGCGCCGTCTTCAGCATCGGATTGATCTCGCGTTTGGCCATGGTCACCTCCGGCTCGTCATATGGCGGCTTCAGCCCCCCATCTCAACGATCACGGCGCCCGCCGCAATCAGCGTCATCAGGGCAATGCGCCGCGGCCCGACAGTTTCCTTCAGAACGAGCCAGCCAATGAGCGCGGCGAAGACCGTCGAGGTCTCGCGCAGCACCGCCGCCTCGCCGACCTTGTCGAGCCGCGTCGCCAGCATGATCGAGCCGAAGCTCGCGAAGGCGATGAAGCCGCCCACGATGCCGCGGAGCGCCAGCGGTCCGGGCGACGGCGGCTCGTCCATCCGCATGTAGCGCCAGAGCGCATAGGGCGGCATGGCGAGCCCGTCGATGAAGAAGAACCACGCCAGGAACGTGAAGGGATCGGCGGTGGAGCGGATGCCGTAGGCGTCGTAGGTCGTGTAGAGCGCGACGAACGTCCCCGTCGCCACCGCGAAGGCGAGCGCCGGCCCGAGCGTCGCGCGATCCTGCACCAGATAGAGATAATTGTAGACCGCGAGCCCGAAGATTCCCGCCATCAGCACCGCGATGCCGAGCCATTGCACCGGCGTGAATACCTCGCCGAAGATGATGTGGGCGCCGATCACGGCAAAGAACGGCCCCGTCCCGCGCACCACCGGATAGACCACCGTGTAGGCGCCACGGGTATAGGCGAGCCCCTGCAGCACCTTGTAGACCACGTGGATGAGGAAGGCGCCGGCAAGGATCGGCCACAGATGCGGCTCGGGCCAGGGCACGACGAAGAGCGCGAAGGGAGCCGCCATGATGCCGTAGGAGGCGTCGATCGCGCCGCGCGAGAGCCAGGGATCGTGCCGCCCCTTCTGCAGCGCGCCGAAGACGGCATGCAGGAACGCTGCCGAAACGGCGAGGATCAGCGCGAGCCGGTGCCCGGCCTCGGTCCCTTCGAGCGAGATCAGCCAGTCGCTCATGCGGCGGCGCCTTCCGGTAAGGTGCAGGGGGCTCTGCCCCCGTCGCCTGCGGCGACACCCCCGGAGTATTTCCGCCAAGAAGAAGGGCGCGCCCGAAGAATATCGCGCCGCGGTGGGATCGCGGGGAAACGCGTGCGCGGCAGCGACGTTAATCGGCAAAGAGAGGCGCGACGGGAGGAGTCTGCCATGATCGATCTGGTACGAAGCGAGCTGCTGACGACGTTTTCGGCGACGCCACTTTCCGTGGCGGTGCTGCGGCTCGTCGCGGCCGCGATGCTGGGGGCCATCCTCGGCTGGGAGCGCGAGGCGCACGAGAAGCCCGCCGGCCTGCGCACGCATATCCTGGTCGCCGTCGCGGCCTGCCTCTTCACGCTGATCGCCTTCGATCTCATGGCGATCGAGGCCACCGAAAGCGATTCGCTGCGGGTCGATCCGATCCGCGTGATCGAGGCGGTGACAGCCGGTGTGGCCTTCCTCGCCGCGGGCTCGATCATCACGCAGGGTGCCAAGGTGCGGGGGCTCACCACCGGCGCCGGCATGTGGCTCGCCGGGGCCGTTGGCCTGTCCTGCGGGACGGGCAACGTGCCGCTGGCCGCACTCGCCACGGCGCTCACGGTCATCGTGACCTGGCTCTTGCGCAAGGTCGTGCCGGAGACCGGCAAGGGGTAGAATTGGGGCAGATGGCCCGCGCCGTTCTTCGTCATCCGGGGTGGCGCACCATGCCCGTCCGGATCTCGAACCCGAACCGCTTGTAGAGCTCGAACGAGCCCGGATCGGCGATCAGGCTGAGATCGCAGGAGGCGGGCAGCTCGGCCTCGGCCCAGGCGATCAGCCGCTCGAGAATGCCGGTCCCGATGCCCTGCCGTCGGAACTCGGGATCGACGGCAATGTCCACGATCTGAGCAAAGCAGCCGCCGTCTCCGACGACGCGCCCCATTCCGACGAGCCGCGCACGCTCGCGCGCCGTCACCACGTGGAGCGAGCCCTCGAGACCCTTCGCGGCGGCGTTCGGCGCCCGGCGAGAGAGGCCCGCGAGGCGGCGCAGCTCGCCGTATTCGCCGACCGACGGGGGCTCGTTGCCCCAGGTCACGCTCATTGCTCGAGCCCCGTGAGGGCCGCGGCGAACTCCTCGGGATCGAAGGGCGCGAGGTCGTCGATCTGCTCCCCCACCCCGATCGCGTGGATCGGCAGTCCGAACTTGTCGGCGAGCGCCACCAGCACGCCGCCCTTGGCGGTGCCGTCGAGCTTGGTCATCACGAGGCCCGAGACGTCCGCGAGCTTCTGGAAGGTCTCGACCTGGCTGAGCGCGTTCTGGCCGGTGGTGGCGTCGAGCACGAGGAGTGTGTTGTGCGGCGCGTCCGGATCCTTCTTGCGCAGCACGCGGACGATCTTGGCGAGCTCCTCCATCAGGTCCTGCCGGTTCTGCAGGCGGCCCGCGGTGTCGATCATCAGAAGGTCCGCGCCGTCCGCCTCGGCCTTGGTGAAGGCGTCGAAGGCGAGCGAGGCGGGGTCCGAACCCTCGGGCGCGGTCAGGACCGGCACGCCCGCGCGGTCGCCCCAGATCTGCAGCTGCTCGACCGCCGCGGCGCGGAACGTGTCGCCCGCCGCGATCACGACCTTCTTGCCGGCCTGCGTGAACTGGCTCGCGAGCTTGCCGATCGTCGTGGTCTTGCCCGAGCCGTTGACGCCCACGACCAGCACCACCTGCGGCTTGCTGCGGTAGAGCGGCAGGGGCTTGGCAACCGGCTCCATGATGCGGGCGATCTCGGCGGCGAGAAGCTCCTTGATCTCCTGCGTCGACACGCGGCGGCCGTAGCGGCCCTCGGCCATGTTGCCGGCGACGCGCAGGGCCGTGTCGACACCCATGTCGGCGGAGATCAGCAGCTCCTCGAGGCTCTCGACCATCTCGTCGTCGAGCGTGCGGCGCACCACCGGCGCCTCGGACGGCCCGCGCCCGAAGAGACGGCCGAAGAGGCCAGTGTTGCGGTTCTCGGGCGGCGCGTCCGACGGCACCTCGGCGGGCGCCGAGGGCGCCGAGGGCAGCTCCTCCTGCGGCATCTCCATCGGGGTGAGCGGCACCGCTTCGGAGGGACGCTCCGGCACCGGATCCTCCGGCGCGGGATCGGCCGGGCCCGGTGCGGGCGCGTCCGGGATCTCGACCGGATCCTCCGGGACCGGGGCCTCTTCGGGCACGCCGGGCGGCAGCTCCTCCGGGGCCTCGGGGGGCGTCTCGGGCGGCAGATCCGGCGCGGGATCTTCCGGCGGCGGGTCCTGCGGCGGCGTGGTGTCGGGCGCGGGTGGCGTCTCCGGGCGCTCGGGATCGGCGCTGCCGCCCTCTTCCACGATGGCGTCGAGCCCCTCCTCGAGCTTCGAGGACGAGCGCATCAGGCGGGACTTGAGCTTGCCGAAAAAGGACATGGGGCACGGGCCTTCGGTCGGATCGGGACCCTCCTCACCTAAACGCGATCCGGGCCAAGGAAAAGGCCCGTTGACCGGCGGGCGCCTCCGCCTTCTATGGTCCGGGCATGATCCGTCGCTTCCTAATCCTGCTTTTGCTGACCGCTCCGCTGCCTGCCGCCGCGCAGGAGCCGGGCAGGATGTGCTCGACCGGCAAGTGGAACCACGTCCAGTGCATCCGGCCCTCGCATTACGTCCACGACACCTGCCAGGCGATCGAGTATTTCGCGCGCGAGAACGCGCTCGACCCGGGCTTCTTCGCCCGCCTCATCTGGCAGGAGAGCCGGTTCGACCCGAACGCCCTCAGCCACGCCGACGCCCGCGGGATCGCGCAGTTCATCGACGGCACCGCCGACCTGCGCGGGCTCGGGGACAGCTACAACCCGGCCGAGGCGCTCGAGCATTCGGCGCATTATCTCGGCGACATGGCGCGCCGCTACGGCAATCAGGGGCTCGCGGCGGTCGGCTACAATGGCGGCGAGGGACGCGCAGAGGGATTGATCGCGGGCAGCGGCGGCCTCGCCCGCGAGACCGTGCATTACGTCCAGATCATCACCGGGCTCAGGGCCGAGACATGGCGGGACGACCCGCCCGAGGACCCGGATTTCCGCCTGCAGGGAGACATGCCCTTCCGCGAGGCGTGCCACGACCTCGCCCGGAACCGCCGCATGACCCGCTACCCGCCGCCGGAGCCCGTGCACGCGCCCTTCGGAGTGCAGCTCGCCTACGGTCTGACCGTGGCCGCGGCGCGCCAGTCCTTCGAGCAGCGCAGCCAGGCTTGCCGCTCCGGCGTCGAGGAGATCGATCTCGACCTCGTCTACGTGAGGAGCCGCATCACAGGCCAGCGGGCCCGCTACATGGCGCGGCTCGGCCAGCAGAGCGCCTCCGCCGCCCATCGCCTCTGCGCCGAGCTCCGACGCCAGGGCTGCATCTGCGCCGTCTACCGCAACGACTGACCCGCTCGCGCGCGTCAGCCTCCACGGATCACACGATCTCGCGCATCGCGGCGAGGAAATCGCGCACTTCGCCGAGCGTGTTGTAGTGGCAGACGGACACGCGAACCGCGCCCTCGAGCCCGAGCGGGCTCAGGATGTTGCCGGAGTAATGGTCCGCCTTGCGCGTGTGCACCCGGATGCCGCGCGCTTCCAGCGCCTCGACGATGGCGGGCGCGGCCCGATCCTCCGCGGCGAAGGTCACGAGCCCCTCGCGCGCCGCGTTCTCGGCCCCGCCGACGATGGTGATGCCGTCCATGCGCGCGAGCCCCGGCAGGTTGTCCGTCCCCCAGAGCATCGCATCGGTCAGCGTGCGCTCGTGGTCGTGGATCGCCGCGGCCGCGGCCTCGATCCGAGCGCGACGGTCGCACGCCTCCGAGACCTCGCCGCCGAGCCAGTCAAAATAGGCCACCACGTCGCGCAGGGTAGCGTAGGCGCCGGTGTCGCGGGTGCCGAGCTCCCAGTTGCCAGCGGGCCCGCCCGCGAGCGCGTCGTGGCCGAGCGCCGTCAGTCGGTCCGAGGCCCAGGCGACGCCGTAGCCGTGGCGCGAAAAGACCTTGTAGGGCGAGACCGCGTAGCCGTCGATGCGGTAGGAGGCGATGTCGATCGAGCCGTGGCAGGCATGTTGAATTCCGTCGACGACGATCAGCGCCTCGGGTGCCACCGCCCGGATCGCCGCCGAGATCCCGGCGACGTCCATGCCCATGCCGGTGACCGGCGAGGTGTGCAGGATCGTCGCGACACGCACCTCGGGCGTGACCGCCGCGGCGTAGGCCTCGGGCGTCACGAGACCGAGCGCGTCGTCATGCGGCATCTGGACGTAGTCGCGCCCTGTGACCTCCGCCCAACGCGCGGCGGCAGACCGCGACGCGGGATGTTCCACCGTCGAGCCCAGCACGACGCCGCCTTCGGGCGCGCCGAGGCAGGCGTCGCGGATCATCCGGAACAGGAGCTCCGTCCCGCTCTCGCCGACGAAGACGGTTCCGCCCTGCGCATTGAAGAACTCCGCAACCTCGGCCTTTGCCGCCGCGATGGTCTCCATGAGCTTGGCGCTCGCGCCGTTCGCGCGGCCCTGGTTGTCGGGCACGGAGGCGTAGAAGCCGCTCGTCTCGACCACGGATTTCAGCGTCAGCGCGCCGCCCGCGTTCTCGAAGAAGATCCGGCGCCCTTCGAAGGGGCATTCCTCGACATGGGCAAAGCGGCCGCGGATCTCGGCCATCAGTTCGGGCGAAAAGGTCAATTCAGCTTCCCCTGTTCCTCGGCGGCCCGTTCTGCGGCGTCGAGCGCCTCCTCGATGTCCTCGGGGTCGCTCGAGGGCACCGCGTATGACCCGCTCATCCACTTGGCGAGGTCCACGTCCGCGCAGCGCCGGCTGCAGAACGGACGGTATTTCGGGTCGGTCTCCCGGGCGCAGATCGGACAGCTCATTGCGCGCCCCCTCTCAGTATCTCGG
Source organism: Roseivivax halodurans JCM 10272 (assembly GCF_000521785.1). Classification (GTDB taxonomy): domain Bacteria; phylum Pseudomonadota; class Alphaproteobacteria; order Rhodobacterales; family Rhodobacteraceae; genus Roseivivax; species Roseivivax halodurans. Next base: position 41,023 of record NZ_JALZ01000010.1, on the reverse strand, counting down.
CAAGCGCCGGGCGGTCGCGCTTGCGCTGCAGCTCGAGATTGCCCATCGGCGTCCACCCGGCGAAGTTCGTCTCCACGCTGTCGGTCTTTAGCGCGGCCCGGAGCACCTGCTCGATCTGCTTGCGCTCCTTCTTGGGGATCGGCGCGGGATCGACCGTGACAAGGCCCCCGAGCCCCCGCAGGCGCAGCTGCCGCGGCAGCTCGCGCAGGGCCGCGATGGTTGCCTTGAGGCCCGCCGCCGGGGACGTGTCGCCGCCGGTGTTCACGTCGACGGCAACCAGCGCGCGCGTCAGTTCGACCGCCATGGACGCACCGCCCCCGAGAGGGACGTCCGCCGCGCCCAGCGCGTCGATCGCATCGAGCACGCCGTGCCGCTCGAAACTGCCCGCATCGCGGTCGACCTCGGCGCGCATCGTCCATTCGCGCCACGCACGGGCATGTGCTCCGTCGCCCTCGACAAGAACCTCCGCGCCGCCCGAGGCGTCCGCCATCGCCGCCTTCGAGAGCTCGGCCATCTGCCGGATGTCCTCGGCGACGTCCTCCTCGTCGGCGCCCGCGCAGGACGAACGCAGGATCAGCCCGTCCTCGCTGTCGAAGACCTCGCGCGCGAGTCCCCGCAGCGCATCGCGCATCTCGTCGTCCTTGATCGCCTTCGACACGTTGATGCCGGGCGCGCCGGGCGTGACGATGGCGTAGCGGCTCTTGAAGAGCACGCGGTCGGTGACCGGGATCGCCTTGCCGGGCTCGGCAAATCCCGTGACCTGAAGGATGCGCGCCTCGCCAGGGGAGATCCCCTTGATCTGCCGCAGATAGGCAGACCCATCGGGCGTGTCGAAAAAGATGCCGCCCTGCCCCTTCATGGGACGTCCAGCGACCCCGCGATAGATCGTGCCGGGCAGCGCGCCGCCCCCGTCGAGGAAGAGATCCTCGAGCCGTCCGTCCACGACCAGCGCCGCCGCCTCGCGGCCGTTCAGCTCGTCGAGAGCAATGGTCGCGCCCTTCATGTCGTCCTCCAGACCGGCCACCCGGCCGCTTGCAAGAGCCCCGCGGTCTCGGCGAGCGGCAGGCCCACGACGGCGGTAAAGCTCCCCGAGATCCATGGCACCAGCGCGCCCGCGGGCCCCTGTATCCCGTAGGCGCCCGCCTTGCCCTGCCAGTCCCCGGTGGCGATGTAGCCGCGGATCTCGGCGTTCGACAGCGGCTTCATCTTCACCCGCGTGACCACGTCCCGCTCCCAGAGCCTGCCGCCCTTGCGGACCGCCACGGCGGTCACCACCCGGTGCCGCCGGCCGGACATGGCCCGCAGGAACTCCTCGGCCTCGGCCTCGTCCGCGGCCTTGCCGAGAATGCGCCGTCCGAGCGCCACCGTCGTGTCCGCCGACAGCACCACGTCGGCCTCGTCCGCCACGACCGCCTGCGCCTTCTCGCGCGCCATGCGCTGGCAATAGGGGCGCGGCAGCTCGCCCTTCTCGGGCGTCTCGTCGATCTCGGGCGGGCGGATGTCGTCCGCCTCGATCCCGAGCTGCGCAAGCAATTCGCGCCGCCGGGGCGAGCCGGATCCGAGAATGAGCTTCATGAGGTCTCTCCGCGCATGCAAACGGGGCCCGAAGGCCCCGCACTCGTCCGTGATAAACGGATCACTTGAAGCGGTAGTTGATGCGGCCCTTTGTCAGATCGTAGGGCGTCATCTCCACCTGCACCTTGTCGCCGGCCAGAACCCGGATGCGATTCTTCCGCATCTTTCCTGCCGTATGCGCGATGATCTCATGGCCATTCTCTAGCTCGACCCGGAACGTCGCGTTGGGCAGGAGTTCCTTCACGACACCGGGAAATTCGAGCGTATCTTCCTTGGCCATGGTCTCTCCTGAATTGCGTTCGGGGGCGGCGCCACGCACCACCCCGTTCGATGCGCCTTAATTGTCCCAAACGGCGAAGTTTTCAAGCCCCAATCGGAGGGTCAGGCGAGCGGCACCACCTGCGGCGGGCCGCTGCGCGGTCCCTGCTCGGCCCAATGCGCGCGGTTGAGCACCACGCCGTCCGCCCGCACCGCCGCGACCTGCGCGAGGTCAACATGCGCGTAGGTCCAGCCGGGCGCGTTCATCTCGCCCGCCGCGATCACGCCCGTTGGCGGAAAGCCCACATCCGGCGGCCCGAAGACCCCGCCCGCGCCCACGTTGGTGTCGACCGCCTCGGACCACGGCGCATCGCCTACAGTGGAGGACATGACCGTGACGCATTGCTGCTCGAGCGCCCGCGCCATTGCGCCGATCCGCACGCGCCAGTAACCCGCGAGCGCCTCGGTGCAGGACGGCACAAGCAGCATGTCCGCGTCCGCAACCGCGCGCGCCAGCAGCGGATATTCCGAATCGTAGCAGATCAGGATGCCGATCCGCCCCAGCGCCGTGTCGAAGAGCCGGAGCGGTCCGCCCGGAACCACGCCCCAGACCTCGCGCTCGAAGCGGGTCATGATCTGCTTGTCCTGAACACCGACCTGGCCACCGGGGGTGAACAGCATCGCCCGGTTCACCGGACGATAGGAAATGGCGGGATCGAAAACCGGACCCGAGGACGAGAGGATGTGCACCCCGTAATGGCGGGCGAGCGCAGAATGCAGCGCCGCCACGTGCCCCATCCGCGCCGAGACCGCGGCGAGCGACGCCTCGAGATTGCCTGCCACCGCCGGCCCGTCGAGCGTCGCAAGCTCCATCGCGCCGTATTCGGGAAAGACCAGAAGCTCCGCACCCTCTCCCGCCGCCTCGCCGACCCAGCGGGCGATCTTGTCGGCATAGACGCCCCATGTGGGCAGCACGTCGAGCGGATATGCGGCGGTCGCGACCTTCATGCGGACCGCTTGTGCGCGCCGCGGGTGAGGTTGAGGAAGACGTCCTCGAGATCGGCCTGCTCGGTGCGGACGTCGGCGATCCGGATGCCCGCCTCGCGCACCGCGTCGAGCACCCGCTCCGCGCTCGTCTGATTGGCGTGATACGTCACCGCGATCGCCCCGTCCTCACGCGTCTCGACCTCGAGCTCGGGATGCTGCGGCAGCGCGTTCGGTGTGGTCTCGGGCACGATGACCATGGTCCGCGCGTCGATCTGTCCGAGCAGGTTTGACGTCCGGTCCCGCGCCACAACCGCGCCGTCGTTGATGATGGCGATGTCGCCGCACATCTTCTCGGCTTCCTCGAGGTAGTGCGTCGTGAGGATCACCGTCATGCCCTGCTCCACGTTGAGCTTGCGGACGTTCTCCCAGAGCATCTCGCGCAGCTCGATGTCGACGCCCGCAGTCGGCTCGTCGAGGATCAGCACGTGCGGGTGATGCACCAGCGCCTTGGCCAGCAGCAGCCGCCGCCGCATACCGCCCGAAAGGGTGCGCGCATAGGCCTCGGCCTTGTCCTCGAGCCCTACGGTGCGCAGGATCTCGTCCGAGCGCCGCTGCTTCTTCGGCACGCCGTAGAGCCCGGCCTGCACCTCGAGCGCCCCGCGCGGCGTGAAGAACGGGTCGAGATTCAGCTCCTGCGGCATCACGCCGATCGAGGCCCTCGACTGCCGCGGGTTGGTGTCCTGGTCCCAGCCCCAGATCTCGACCTTGCCGGCCGTCTTCACGACGAGCCCCGCGAGGATGTTGATGAGGGTGGATTTGCCCGCGCCGTTGGGGCCGAGCAGGCCGAAGACCGAGCCCCTCGGCACCTCGAGGTCCACGCCCCTCAGCGCCTCTTTCGGAGGCTGGCCGTGGCTGCCCGCGTAGGTTTTCTTCAATCCTTTGATCCGGATCGCCGCGTCGCTCATGGTGTTGGCCTTGCTCCCGTTCTGCCGCTCGGTCATAACGCAGCTAGTGCCCGAGATGCGAGAGGGGAGCCCCCAGATGACGACCGACGCGCCGGAAACCAAGATCGTCGACAGCTACCGCGTGGCCTGCGACGGCGGAGAAGGAGCGCTCGGGCATCCCCGGGTCTGGCTGCAGATCCCCGAAGACCGCGGCTGGGCCGAATGCGGCTATTGTGATGCAAAGTTCATTCACCGTGACTTCGAAGGCAGGGTCTGAGACCTTCGCCAGCCTTTGAGCGCGGCCGTTCCTACGCTACATTAAGCGCATGAGCGAGGCCGATACCCCATCTGCGCCGCCGGTCCCTACCGGGCGGTCCTATACCCGAGCCGAACTGGCGAGCGATGTCGCCGTTCACCTCGCGGGGCTCGTTCTGGCGCTCGGCGCGGTGCCGGTGCTGATCACCCTGACGGCGGTCTGGCGCGGCGACGCGGCCGGAATCACCGGCGTGTCGATCTACGGCGCGACGCTGATCCTCATGCTGCTCTGCTCGCTGCTCTACAACCATGTCGGCCGGCCGCGCTGGACCGATCTTTTCCGGCGGCTCGACCATTCCGCGATCCACTTCAAGATCGCCGGGACCTACACGCCCTTCGCGCTCTTTTCCGGCGCCGGCAGCGGCCTTCTGACCGCGATCTGGACCGCCGCGGCGGGCGCGACCGCGCTCTCCTTCATCCTGCGCGACCGTTCGACCCTCCTCGGGATCGGCATCGGCCTCGCCATGGGCTGGGCCGTGCTCGTCGGCGGGCAGGACGTGCTGGAACGCCTGCCCTGGTCGGTCGTCGTCCTGATGATCGTCGGCGGCACGCTCTATTCTGCAGGCACGATTTTCCTCGCGCTCCAGACGGTCCGCTATCACAATACGATCTGGCATCTCTTCGTCGTCATCGCCTCCATCGTGTTCTTCGTCGCGGTCTTCCTCGCCGCGGCCCTGCCCATCGAGGGCATCGCCCCCTAGATCGCCATCTGGAAGCCGCGCGGCCTTCGTGTCAGAAGGCCCCTGAGCGACGAGCGACAAGGGATCCGCGAGATGAGCGAGAGCTTCGGCAAAGGCTGCCACCTGCACCTGATCGACGGATCGGCCTTCATCTTCCGGGCCTTCCACGCGCTGCCGCCGCTGACGCGCAAGTCCGACGGCCTGCCCGTCGGCGCTGTGCAGGGCTTCTGCGACATGCTGCGCCGCTATATCGGCCACGATCACGGCGCGGACGCCCCCACCCACATCGCGGTGATCTTCGACAAGGGCAGCCACACCTTCCGCAACGATCTCTACGATCAGTACAAGGCCAACCGCGAGGCAATGCCAGAGGAGATGCGCCCGCAGATCCCGCTGACCCGTCGCGCGACCGAGGCCTTCAACATCGCCTGCAAGGAGATCGAGGGCTTCGAGGCGGACGACATCATCGGCACGCTCTGCGCTCAGGCCAAGGAAGCGGGCGGCCGCGTGACCATCGTGTCCTCCGACAAGGACCTCATGCAGCTCGTCGGCGACGGGGTCGAGATGTTCGACGCCATGAAGAACCGCCGCATCGACGCCGAGGGCGTGATGGAGAAGTTCGGCGTCGGGCCCGACAGGGTCGTCGACGTGCAGGCGCTCGCCGGCGATTCGGTCGACAACGTCCCCGGCGCGCCCGGTATCGGCGTGAAGACCGCGGCGCTCCTGCTGAACGAATACGGCACGCTCGAGGAGCTTCTCGACCGCGCCGGCGAGATCAAGCAGAAGAAGCGCCGCGAGACGCTGCTCGAATACCGCGAGCAGATCCTCCTCTCGAAGAAGCTCGTCCAGCTCGACTGCGACATGACGCTGCCCTTCTCCATTGAGGATCTGGAGCTGCGCGATCCCGACCCCGAGGCGCTCATGGCCTTCCTCGCGGAGATGGAGTTCCGCTCCCTCACCCGCCGCATCGCCGAGCAGCTCGGGATCGAGCCGCCGACCATCCCCGACAAGGCGCCCGAGACCGCGGACAAGGCGGAAGGCGACATGCCCGAAGCCCTGCCCTTCGTGCCCGAGGATTACGTCTGCATCCGCGACCTCGAGACCCTGAACACCTGGATCGGCAAGGCGCGCGAGCGCGGCTGGGTCGCCATCGACACCGAGACCACGGGGCTCAACGAGATGACCGCCGAACTCGTCGGCGTCTCGCTCTGCATCGAGCCCGGAGAGGCGGCCTACCTGCCGCTCACCCACCGCGCCCAGGGCGACGGCGATCTCTTCGGCCCCGGAGAGCTGCTGCCCGATCAGGTCGACAAGGACGCCGCGCTCGATGCGCTGAGGGACTTGCTCCAGGACCCGGCGGTCATGAAGATCGGCCAGAACATGAAGTACGACGCCAAGATCCTCGCCCGCGTCGGCATCGTCATGGCCCCGATCGACGACACGATGCTCATGTCCTATGCCATGAACGGCGGCGAGCACGGCCACGGCATGGATACCCTGTCCGAGCGCTATCTCAGCCACCAGCCGATCCCGATCAAGGACGTGATCGGCACCGGCAAGAGCCAGATCACCTTCGACCGCGTGCCGATCGAGGATGCGACGAAATACGCCGCCGAGGATGCCGACATCACGCTGCGGCTCTGGCAACTCTTCAAGCCGCAGCTTCACCGCGCGCATGTCACCCGCGTCTACGAGACGATGGAGCGCCCGCTCGTGCCGGTCCTCGCCGCGATGGAGATGAACGGCATCAAGGTCGACCGCGACACGCTCAGCCGCATGTCCGCCGCCTTCAGCCAGAAGATGGCGGCGCTCGAGGACGAGATCCACACGCTCGCAGGCGAGAGCTTCAACGTCGGGAGCCCGGCGCAGGTCGGCGAGATCCTCTTCGACCGGATGGGCATGGAAGGCGGCAAGCGGGGCAAGAACGGCAAGTACTCGACCCCCGCCGACGTGCTCGAGGACCTCGCGACGATCCACGACCTCCCCGCCCGCATCCTCGACTGGCGGGGCCTCTCGAAGCTGAAATCGACCTATACCGACGCGCTGCAGGAGCACATCAACCCGGTCACGGGCCGCGTGCACACCTCCTACTCCATCGCCGGCGCCAACACGGGGCGGCTCGCCTCGACCGAGCCGAACCTGCAGAACATTCCCGTCCGCTCCGAGGAAGGCCGCCGCATCCGCGAGGCCTTCGTGCCCGAGGACGGCAATGTGCTGGTCAGCCTCGACTATTCCCAGATCGAGCTGCGCATCCTCGCCCATGTCGCCGGGATCGAGACGCTGAAACAGGCCTTCCGCGACGGGCTCGACATCCACGCGATGACCGCGTCCGAGATGTTCAACGTTCCCCTCGAGGAGATGACGCCCGAGATCCGCCGGCAGGCCAAGGCGATCAACTTCGGCGTCATCTACGGCATCTCGGGCTTCGGCCTCGCCCGCAACCTGCGCATCCCCCGCGCCGACGCGCAGGGCTTCATCGACCGCTATTTCGAGCGTTTCCCCGGCATCAAGGCCTATATGGACGCGACCACGGACTTCGCGAAGAAGACCGGCCGCGTCGAGACGCTCTTCGGCCGGGTGATCCACACGCCCGAGATCAACGCAAAGGGCCCCCGCGCCGGCTTTGCCCGCCGCGCCGCGATCAACGCGCCGATCCAGGGCACCGCCGCCGACATCATCCGCCGTGCCATGGTCCGCATGCCGGACGCCATCGCGGAATTCGGCCCGAAGGCGCAGATGCTGCTTCAGGTCCACGACGAACTTCTCTTCGAGGTGCAGGCAGACACAGCGGACGCGCTGATCGCCCGCGCCAAGGAGATCATGGAAGGCGCCGCCGACCCGGTGGTGAAACTCGACGTGCCCCTCGTCGTGGAGGCCGGACAGGGCATGAACTGGGCCGCCGCGCACTGAGCGCGGCCGCCGCCCCTAGAGCTCCCGGATCCAGAACTGCAGCTGGTGGTCCGTCTCCTCGGCCTCGTCGATGTCCTTCCACCGGAAGTGCGCCACCACGCCCGGCAGCGGCTCGTAGCCGCGCTTGCGCCAGAAGCCGTTGAGCGGCTGGTAATCGTCCGGCCTCAGCGGATGGTCCTCCGGCCGCTGCACCCCGCAGAAACACGACCACGACCGCCCCAGCGCCCGCGCATGGTCCTCGCGCGCCTCGAAGAAAGCGTGCCCGATCCCCCTTCCCCGGTACTCGGGCAGCAGGACCGATTCCGCGCAGTAGAAGATCGTCTTCAGATCGAGCCCCGTCTGCGCGAAGGGCGCGGCAAAGTCACCTGCGTGATCCTCCATCGGCGTGCCCGTCGCGGCGCCCACCAGCCGGTCGCCGTCGAATGCTCCGACCACGATCGCACCCTCGCTCTCGCGATAGGCCTGCAGGTACTCGCGCTCGTAGGCTTCCGAGCCGTCGTAGAGATAGGGCCACGCCCGGAACACCGAGATCCGCAGGCGCGCCACGTCGTCCAGCGCCGCCTCCAGCGCCTCGCCGGTCAGGACCTCGACCCTCATGCCGAGACCTGGGCCACCCAGTCCGACAGGTTGTAATAGGTGACGACCCGCGCGATCCTGCCGTCCTGCAGCGAAAAGAACGACCCCGCCGGCAGCCGGTAGCTCTGCCCCTTCGCCTCGGGCAGCCCCTCGTCGGTCTCGAGGTAGACGCCGTTAACCATGAACTCCGCCGCCCCGCGCGCGCCGTCCTCGGCGGTGAAGACCACGAGCTCGGTCAGGCTCTCGTCGTAGCAGCGCGCCATGTGATGGCAGAAGGCGCGGAACTGCTCTTTGCCCATCCGCACCTCGCCCTCGTTGACGTGATGCGCCACGTTGTCCGCGAGGCACGCCAGCATGCCCTCCACGTCCTTGCGATTGAACGCGTCGAAGTAGCGCTCCAGTGTCTCGATGCTCATCTCGTCCCCCATTTCGATGTCATGTGTGCCCGGATCTGGTCGCGGGTGTGCCTGTAGGCGTTGAGCTTGGTCTCGCGCGTCTCGCCGATCCCGGTCGGATCCGAGACCGGCCAGTATTCGACCGCGAGATGATGGAACCGCGTGAGGTCGAGCGCCCGCCGCCGCGCTTCGGTCGACATCGCGACGATCAGATCGAACCCCGACAGCGCCTCCCCGGAGGTTTCCAGCTCCTCGAAGGACCGCGTGCGGTGGCGCGACAGCTCGACCCCGATCTCGGCGCAGGCGGCTATGGCGAAGCCGTCGATCTCGAGATCGTTGATCACGCCCACCGACTGCACGTAGACGCTCTCTCCGAAGAGATCCTTCATCATCCCCTCCGCCATGGGCGAGCGGACGGCATTGTGGTCGCAGGCGAAGAGAACGGACTGCGGCAGCCGCTCGGGCACCTCTCAGCCTCCGAAATGCAGCACGCAGACGAGCGTGAAGAGACGCCGGGCCGTGTCCTCGTCGATCTCCGCCTTGCCGTCGAGCCGCTCCCTGAGGATGCGCGCGCCCTCGTCGTGGATGCCTTTGCGGGCCATGTCGATCGTCTCGATCTGGCTCGGCGGCAGCGTCTTCACCGCATCGTAGTAGCTCTTGCAGATCGAGAAGTAATCCTTGACCACCTGCCGGAACGGCGACAGCGACAGGTGGAACTCCGCCGCCTGTTGCCCGTCCGAGCCCGCGACGTCGAACACGAGCCGCTTTTCCCGGATTGACAGCGACAGACCGTAGGGCCCATCCGGCATCGCCTGTCCGTTCCGCGCGGGCAGCGCGAAGGAATTGCGCTCCATCAGGTCGAACATGGCGACCCGCCGCTCCTGCTCGATCTCCGGGGTCGGCGGAGGCAGGTTCGCGTCGTCGAGGGCGATCGTGGCGATATGGCTCATGGGGCCGCGCTCTTGTGCTGTTTGGTCGCACGGTAGCGCGGCCTCCGGCCGGCGGCAATGCCGCAACGCAGCATCGCTCATTCCGGCCCGCAATTGAGCTTGGAGAGCCGCGCGGTGACCGACAGCCCGTGGGCCTCGAGGCTCTCGGCGGCCGCCAGCCGCTCCGCCGCGGGGCCGATAGCGGCGAGCGCCTCGGGCGTCATCTGCGCCAGTGTCGTGCGCTTGAGGAAATCGAGCACGGACAGCCCCGAGGAGAACCGCGCCGAGCGCGCCGTCGGAAGCACGTGGTTCGGACCGCCCACATAGTCGCCGATCGCCTCGGGCGTCCAGTGACCGAGGAAGACCGCGCCCGCGTGCCGGATCCTCTCCGACAGCGGCGCGGGATCGTCGACGCAGAGCTCGAGATGCTCAGGCGCGATCCGGTCCGACAGGGCCGCGGCCTCTTCGAGGTCGCGCGCTACAATCACCGCGCCGAAATCCCGCCAGCTCGCCCCTGCGATGGCGCGGCGCTCGAGCGTCTCGAGCCGGGCCTCGACCGCCTGGCCGACCCGGCGGCCGAATTCGGCATCCGTGGTGATCAGGATCGACTGCGCGCTCTCGTCGTGCTCGGCCTGGCTCATGAGGTCGAGCGCCACCCAATCGGGATCGCCCGTGCCGTCCGAGATCACGAGGATCTCCGACGGTCCCGCGATCATGTCGATGCCGACCCGGCCGAAGACGCGCCGCTTGGCCGCCGCGACGAAGGCGTTGCCGGGCCCGGTGATCTTGTCGACCGGCGCGATGGTCTCGGTCCCGTAGGCCAGCGCCGCGATCGCCTGCGCCCCGCCGATCCGGTAGATCTCGTCGACGCCCGCGACCCGCGCGGCATACATCACCAGCGGGTTGATTGCCCCGTCCGGCGTCGGCACGCAGATCGCCAGCCGCTCGACGCCCGCGACCTTGGCGGGGATCGCGTTCATCAGCACCGACGAGGGGTACGACGCCGTGCCGCCCGGCACGTAGAGCCCCGCGGCCGCCACCGCCGTCCAGCGCCAGCCGAGCGTCGCGCCCTCGGGATCGGTCCAGCGCGCATCCTCCGGCATCTGCCGCACGTGATAGGCGCGGATGCGCTGCGCCGCCTGATCGAGCGCCGCACGGTCCTCGGCTGGGACCTTGGCGATCTCGGCGTCGACCTCGTCGCGGCTGATCGCGAGGCCCTCGGGCGTCAGCGACATCCGGTCGAACCGCTCTGTCAGCTCGCAGAGCGCCGAGTCGCCGCGGGCGCGCACATCGGCGATGATCCCCGCGACGGTATCGTCGACGTCCGGGCTGTCCTCGCGCTTGGCCGTCAGAAGGCGCCGGAACTCCGCCTCGAACCCCTCGTCGCGCGTGTCGAGAAAGACGGGCATCGGGCCCTCCCCTGTCAGATCGTCAGAGCGGCGTTATAGCGGCCCGTGCACCGGTGTCGACCGGGCCGGCCCCGGCCGGTCACTCGGGATGGGACGGCCGCTTGCCCGAGGGCGCCGCGTAGGGCCGCGTCACGTCCTTCAGCGACACTTCCAGCGCCTCGACCTCGGCGCGCACCGCGCCGTCGCCGGCAAAGGTGATCTCGACGAATCCGGCGGCATCCTCGCCCGGCTCGAAGCTCACGGTCAGCATCTGCAGCACCGTGTCGGGATCGCCTCGCGTCACGCCCTGGCTCGCCACGCGGGCCACGTTTTCGATCACCAGCACCGATTGTACCCGTTCGACCTCGCCGCGGCCGATCTCGTCCTCGCGCCGCAAGCGGTTGATCAGAAAGGCAAGACGTCCCTCGCCCTTCCTCCACGTCATCTCGGACGCCGGCAGGACCGCATCCTGCACCAGCGCCGAGATCACCGCGAGATCGTCGAGGTCCATCGCGCCGAGATAGAGCGGACGCCCGCCGGCATCCTCGAATCGTGCATCCTCGCTCATACGCCCACCGCCCGTTCGATCTTTGCGCCGACGCCGGCCAGCTTCTCGACCACGTGTTCGTAGCCGCGGTCGAGATGATAGACCCGGTTCACCACCGTGTCGCCCTCGGCCGCGAGCCCGGCGAGGATCAGCGAGACGCTCGCCCGCAGGTCCGTCGCCATCACCGGCGCGCCCTTCAGGTGATCGACTCCGTGCACCTTCGCGGTGCCGCCCGACACGTCGATCCGCGCGCCCATACGCATCAGTTCGGGCGCGTGCATGAAGCGGTTCTCGAAGATCTTCTCCTCGAGCACCGACGTGCCCTCCGCCGTGCAGAGCAGCGCCATCATCTGCGCCTGCAGGTCCGTCGGGAACCCCGGGAACGGCTCGGTCGTCACGTCGACTGGCTGCACCCGGTCGCCCTTGCGGGCCACCTTGAGACCGCGATCGGTCTCCTCGACGGCGACGCCCGCCATGTCGAGCTTGTCGCAGAAGGACTGCACCAGCCGCCGCTCGCCGCCGAGACAGGTGACCTCGCCGCCGCAGATCGCCGGCGCCAGCATGTAGGTGCCAAGCTCGATCCGGTCAGACACCACCCGGTGCGTCGCACCGCCCAGACGCTCGACACCCTGAACGGTGATCGTGTGGGTGCCGTCGCCCTCGATCTGGGCGCCCATCTTGCGCAGGCAGTCGGCGAGATCGACGATCTCGGGCTCGCGGGCCGCGTTCTCGATCACCGTCGTGCCCTTGGCGAGCGTCGCTGCCATCAGCGCGTTCTCGGTCGCGCCGACCGACACCAGCGGGAAGGTGATGCGACCGCCCCTAAGGCCTCCGGAAGGCGCCTTGGCATGCACGTAGCCCTCGCGCAGGTCGAGTTCCGCCCCGAGCGCCTCGAGCGCGCGCAGGTGCAGATCGACCGGCCGCGCGCCGATCGCGCAGCCGCCCGGCAGCGAGACCACGGCCTCCCCGTCGCGCGCCAGCATCGGCCCGAGCACGAGGATCGAGGCGCGCATCTTGCGCACGATGTCGTATTCCGCCCGGTGGCTCGTCAGCGCATGGGAGGAAAGTGCCAGCACCTTGCCGTCATGCAGCGGGCTCACCTCGGCACCCAGCGATTGGAGGAGTGTCCCCATCGTCCTGATGTCCGACAGCCGCGGCGCGTTGGTCAGCGTCAGCGGCTCCTCGGTCAGCAGGGTCGCGGGCATCAGGGTGAGGCATGCGTTCTTGGCCCCGGCAATGGGAATATCTCCCGAGAGCGGGCCATTGCCCGTCACGACGATCGAATCCATGGGTCAGCTGTCCTCGTTCTGCTCGGTAGTCTTGTTGTCGTTGTCGTCATGCCGGGCGCGGGCCTTCGCCTGAGCCTTGCGCCGGGCGAGGTTCGACTTCAGAGCGGCCTTCAACCGGTCCTCGCGCGCCTCATCCCTCTTACCCGGAGTGCCTCGTTTGCGTTCCATGGGCGGTCTCTACAGGAGACCGAAAAAACCGTCCAGATTGCGCTTGCACGCCTCCGACGTTCTGGGTAGAGACCCGCCACACCGCGACGGTGCCCCGGCGCTGCTGTAGCTCAGAGGTAGAGCACTCCCTTGGTAAGGGAGAGGTCGAGAGTTCAATTCTCTCCAGCAGCACCACCATTATCCCAACGATGACATGACGCTGTATCCCGATCTTCGCGCGGAAGCCGGCCCGGCGTGATCCTTTTGCGTCGGCGCGACGGTCTTTGCAGAGCGAGGGAACCGCAACCTGTCTCCGCACATTGAGCGTGCGAAGTGTCTCACAGGAGCGTTACCATGAACCGGATCATCTACATCGTCGGCCTCGTCGTCATCGTCGTCGCCATTGTGGGTTTCGTGCTCTGATCCGAGCGCGGCGCACGCTTGTCGCCTCGCGGCTCCCTTGCTAAGCGGTCACAAACCGCAAGCGAGGGGGCCGCGATGCGCACGGCGATCGCTACCAGCGACTACCACGTAAGTGGCGAGACCTTCATCAATCGCCACATCGCGCATCTCTTCGGCGGCGACACCGTCGTCATCGCCGGGCGCACGAACGGCGACGATCCCTACGGCAAGCCGGTCTTCACCCGGCGTCAGAAGCTGGGTGCGGTCGATCTCGCCATCCTTCCCTTCCATGCCACGCGGAACCGCCTCCTGCATGGCACCTCGCGTCTGCCGTTCGGCACGGGCTACCGCGCGCTCGCCGAATTTTTGCATGCGCAGAAGGTCGAGGTCATCCTCGCCGAATTCGGCACGCAAGCCCTCGCGGTCGCGCCGATCGCCAACGATCTCGGCATCCCCTGCTTTTCCTATTTCCGCGGCACCGACGCCTCCAAGCACCTCAGGTCCAGGCGGATCTGCCGCGCCTACCGTCTGATGATGCCGCGCCTCGCGGGCATCGTCTCGGTCTCGCAATTTCTGCTCGACAACCTCGCCTCGGTCGGCGTCACCCACCCCAACGCCCACGTGATCCCCTCGGGCGTCGACGTGCGGCGTTTCGCGCCCGGGACCAAGCGTCCGCTCTCCTGCCTCGCCGTCGGCCGCTTCGTCGAGAAGAAGGCCCCGCTCACCACGCTGCGCAGTTTCGTCGAGGCGACGGCGCAGCGGCCCGAGGCCCGGCTCGACTTCATCGGCGACGGCCCGCTTCTCTCCGAGGCGCAATCCCTCGCGCAGGAGCTCGGCGCCGCCGGTCGCGTCACCTTCCACGACGCGCAGCCGCACGATTTCGTCCGGGACCGACTCGAGACCACGCAATTCTTCCTGCAGCATTCGGTGACCGCCGCTGACGGCAACACCGAGGGGCTCCCCACCGCGATCCAGGAGGCGATGGCCGCGGGCTGCATCACCGTCTCGACCCGACACGCCGGCATTCCCGAGGCCATCGAGGAGGGCGAGACCGGCTTTCTGGTCGAGGAGCGCGACGCAAGCGGTTTCACCGCCGCGATTTCCCGCGCCATGGACATCTCCGACAAGCCCGCGATGGCCACCCGCGCCCGCGCCGTGGCCGAGACCCGCTTCGACAACGGCCGCCTGATCGGCACGCTCGAAGACGCCATCCGGGACACGGTCGCGGGCCGCCTGTGAGCATCCTGGCGGACACAAGGCGCGGTCCCGCGTTCCGGTCCAACCGAAGCCAGTTCTCGGGGTCGCCGCAGCGGTCCGATGCCCGGAGTCATCCCCCTGCGACTGACCCGTCCGCGCGAATACACACCGCAGGGCATCTCATCGACGGCCAGTTCCCCGTACCATGCTGATCTATCGCATCCTCATCCGTCTCTTTGCCGCCGGCGTCCTGATCCGGCTCGCGCTGCGTGGGCAGAAGGACGCCATCACCGCCCGCTTCGGCTATGGCCCGAACTCGAACTCTCCTCATATCTGGCTCCACGCCGCCTCGAATGGAGAGCTGGCCTCCGCGAAGCCGATCATCTCCGCATGGCGCGAGGCGCGCCCGGACCTGCCGCTCGTCGTGACCTGCAACTCGGACACCGGCGTCGCGCTTGCGCGGGAGATGGGGCTCGAGGCCGCCCTCGCCCCGCTCGACCTGCCCGGCGCCGTCGACCGGTTCTGCGCGCGGTGGCGAGTGCAGGGGCATATCGCCATGGAATCCGAGCTCTGGCCGCATCGCTTCATCCAAATGCCCGGCCCCGTGGCGGTTCTTGGCGGACGCCTGTCGAGCGGGTCCGCCCGCACATGGTCGCGGTTCCCGAGGCTCGCAGCCCGCGTCTTCGGCCGGATCGACTACGCCTCGGCGCAGGACGCAGGCTCGCTCGACCGGATGGCCGCGCTCGGCCTCGCCCCGGAGGCGCGCGGCCCCGTCGCTGACCTCAAGTCCTTCTACGAACGCCCCGACATCGCGCCTGACCCGTCCCTCGCCGCCGCGTTCGACCGGCAGCACACCTGGCTCGCCGCCTCGACCCACGAGGGCGAGGAGGCGGTGGTTGCCGAGGCGCACGTTCTCGCGCGCGAAGGGCGCCCGGATCTCCGGCTGATCCTCGCGCCGCGCCATCCCCGGCGGGCGGACGAGATCGCCGCGTTGCTCGGCGCCCGCGGCCTGACCGTCTCGCGACGCTCCGCCGGTGACGACCCCGCGCAGGGCGACGTCTATCTCGCGGACACGCTCGGTGAGATGCCGCTCTGGTACCAGCTCGCCGGCACGGTCTTCATCGGCGGCACGCTGACCGACCGGGGCGGACACACGCCCTACGAACCCGCTTCGTTCGACGCCGCCCTCATCCACGGTCCCGACACGCGCAACTTCCGCGCGCCCTTCGCCGCGCTCGGCGATGCCGCCGCCGCCATCCGCATCACGGACGCATCCTCCCTCGCCGCCGCCGTGACCGACCTTGCACCCGCCGAACACCGCGAACGCGTGGCGCAGGCGGCACGGAACTCCCTGCGCCCCGAGGCCGGCGCGGGCGCGCTGTCCGACGCGCTATTGTCGCTCTTCGGGAAAAACACAACGCCGCCATAAGCCTTCACATCCGCGGGTAAATTCTTGAAACGGTAATCGCTTTTGGCCATCTTCCTCCCTCGGCTCACATGGGTCCGGAAGGCATGATTCGATACACTCTGCGCTGTGCCGACGGGCACGAATTCGAAAGCTGGTTCCAGTCCGCGGGCGCCTTCGACGCGCTGGCCCGGTCGGGCCATCTGTCCTGTGCGGTCTGCGGGTCTCCCCGCGTCGAGAAGAGCCTGATGGCGCCTCACGTCGCTGCCGACGCCGAAGCGTCGCCGCCGAAACGCGCGCTCTCGGCGCCGAAATCCCCCGCCGAACAGGCGCTCGCAGCCCTGCGAAAGCACATCGAGAAGAGCGCCGATTACGTCGGCCGCGATTTCGCGACGCAGGCCCGCGCCATGCATCTCGGCGACGCGCCAGAGCGGCCGATATGGGGCGAGACGCGGCCCGACGAGGCAAAGGCGCTCCTCGAGGACGGCGTGCCCGTCGCCCCGCTCCCCTTCCGCCGGGCCAAGGACAGCAATTGACGCCGCGGCCCCCGCGACCCGAGGACATTCCCGCCGCCTTCGCGCAGGCCTGGGCCACTCGGGACGGCGCCGCCATCGGCGCGCTCTTTGCCGAGGATGCGGACTTCGTGAACGTGGTCGGCCTCTGGTGGCACGACCGCGCCGCCATCGCCAAGGCGCACGATTACGCGCTCAAGAGCTTCTTTTCCGAAACGCGGCTGACACCCGGTGTCATCCGGGTCAGACGCCTCGGCGACGCCCACGCCGTTGTGCAGTGCCGCTTCCGCCTCGCGGGCCAGCGCGCGCCGGACGGCAGCGAGGCGGCGGAGCGGCGCACGATCCTCACCTTCGTCGCGGAGCACCGCGAAGACGGCTGGATCGTCGTCACCGCGCAAAACACCGACATCATGGAAGGGGCCGAAAGCCTCGTGCGCGGCCCCGACGGCCTCGCCCCCGCCGACTACCGGGACACGTAGCCAATTGTGCAATCATCTTGCGCCGCGCCGCCGCCGCGCATAAGCACCCGGGCGCAAGTCCGGCCCCGGGAGGCGCCTCATGTCCGTTCTGGTGATGAAATTCGGCGGCACGTCCGTCGCCACGCTCGACCGCATCCGCCGCGCCGCCAAGCGCGTCGGCACCGAGGTCGCCAAGGGGCACGACGTCATCGTCATCGTCTCGGCCATGTCGGGCAAGACCAACGAGCTCGTCGGCTGGGTGAACGAGACCTCGCCCTTCTACGACGCCCGCGAATACGATGCGGTGGTGAGCTCGGGCGAGAACGTCACCGCCGGCCTCATGGCCCTCACCCTGCAGGAGATGGAGGTGCCCGCCCGCTCCTGGCAGGGCTGGCAGGTGCCGCTCAGGACCACCTCGGCGCATTCGGCCGCGCGGATCGAGGAGATCCCGACCGACAACATCACGCAGAAGTTCGGCGAGGGCATGCGCGTCGCCGTGGTCGCCGGCTTCCAGGGCATCTCGCCCGAGGGCCGCATCACCACGCTCGGCCGCGGCGGTTCGGACACCACCGCCGTCGCCTTCGCCGCCGCCTTCGACGCGGTGCGCTGCGACATCTACACCGACGTGGACGGCGTCTACACCACCGACCCCCGCGTCTGCCGGAAGGCCCGCAAGCTCGACCGCATCGCCTTCGAGGAGATGCTGGAGCTTGCCTCGCTCGGCGCCAAGGTGCTGCAGACCCGCTCGGTCGAGCTCGCCATGCGCTACAATGTGAAGCTGCGGGTGCTGTCGAGCTTCGAGGAACCATCCGACGAGGCCGGAACGCTCGTCTGCGGAGAGGAACTGATCATGGAATCGAACGTCGTCTCGGGTGTGGCCTTCTCCCGCGAGGAGGCCAAGGTCACCATCGTCACTGTCGCCGACAAGCCGGGCATCGCCGCGGCGATCTTCGGCACGCTCTCCGATGCCGGCGTGAACGTCGACATGATCGTGCAGAACGTGTCCGAAAGCGACTACGAGGGCCACGAGGGCAAGGTCACCGACATGACCTTCTCCTGCCCCAACGACCAGCTCAAGCGCGCCGAGAAGGCGCTCGAGGCGGCGAAGGCCGAGGGCAAGCTCACCTACGACCGGCTCGAAGCCGAGACCGATGTCGCCAAGGTGTCGGTCGTCGGCATCGGCATGCGCTCGCAATCGGGCGTCGCCGCGCGGATGTTCGAGACGCTCGCGCAGGAGGGCATCAACATCAAGGTGATCGCCACCTCCGAGATCAAGATCTCGGTGCTGGTCGAGCGCAAGTACATGGAGCTCGCCGTCCAGGCCCTGCACGACGCCTTCGAGCTCGAGAAGGCCTGAAGGCCGGCGCGTTTCCGATACGCGCCACTGTCGCGCCGGCAGGCAGGCGTCTGGCGGCTTGCAGTCCCCCGATGAGTGCGCTTGCCCTTTCCTCTGCCCGCCGCTCTGCCCTATGACTCGTGCGCCGGGCGGAAGGAACCACAACGACATGGCGGATCGAACCGAGAGTGAAAGCCGGAAACTTCTGGGCCGCCTCCGCGACACCATGGCGGAGGACGCGGCAGGACAGGCGCGTCTCGACAAGATCACCCATCTCACCGCCGATTCGATGGGCACCGAGGTGTGCTCGATCTACCTCTTCCGCGATGAGGACACACTCGAGCTCTGCGCCACCGAGGGCCTGAAGGCCGAGGCGGTGCACCAGACCCGGATGCGCCTTGGCGAGGGCCTCGTCGGCCGCGTCGCCCGGTCGGGCAAGGTGGTGAACACCGCGAACGCGCCCTCCGAGAAGGGCTTCCGCTACATGCCCGAGACCGGCGAGGAGATCTATTCGTCGTTCCTCGGCGTGCCGATCCAGCGGCTCGGAGAAAAGCTCGGCGTGCTCGTCGTCCAGTCCAAGGAGCAGCGCCAGTTCACCTCCGACGAATGCTACGCGCTCGAGGTCGTGGCGATGGTGCTCGCCGAGATGACCGAGCTCGGCGCCTTCGTCGGCGAGGGCGCGGCGCTCAAGGCCCGCCACACCAATCCCGTCCTCTTCCGCGCCACGGTTGGCCAGGAGGGCGCGGCCGAGGGCCATGTCTGGCTGCACGAGCCGCGCGTCGTCGTCACGAACCTCGTCGCCGACGATCCGGAGACCGAGCTCAAGCGCCTGCAGGACGCGGTCGATTCCCTGCGCGTCAGCGTCGACCAGATCCTCGCCTCAGCGTCAGACCCCGAACAGGTGCAGGTGCTCGAGGCCTACCGCATGTTCGCCAATTCCAAGGGCTGGCTGCGGCGCATGGAGGAGGATATCGGCCGCGGTCTGTCGGCCGAGGCCGCCGTCGAGAAGGAGCAGTCGAACGCCCGCGCCCGCATGGCGCAGGTGACCGACGCCTATCTGCGCGACCGCCTCCACGATCTCGACGACCTCTCGAACCGCCTCCTGCGGATCCTCACCGGCCAGGGCTCCGAGACCGGCGCCGAGCTGCCGCCAGACCCGGTGCTCGTCGCGCGCAACATCGGCCCCGGCGAGCTTCTGGAATACGGGCGCAGCCTCAAGGGCGTGGTGCTCGAGGAGGGCTCCGTCGGATCCCACGCCGCGGTGGTCGCGCGGGCGCTGGCGATTCCGCTCGTCGTCCATGCCGGGCGGGTCACGACCGAGGCGCTCAACGGCGATCACATCATGGTCGACGGCGACAACGGCATCGTCCATCTGCGCCCCGACGAGACCGTGGTGACCGCCTTCCGCGACAAGATGGCGATGCAGGCCAAGGCGCTCGAGCGCTATGCCTCGATCCGCGACAAGGATTGCGTGACCGCCTGCGGCACCCGCATCGGGCTCCACATGAATGCCGGCCTGATGGCGGACCTGCCGAGCCTCGAGAATTCGGGCGCCGAGGGCGTCGGGCTCTTCCGGACGGAGCTGCAGTTCCTCGTGCGCAACCAGATGCCCAAGCGCACCGAGCTCGCCGCGCTCTATTCCCGCGTGCTCGATGCCGCAGGCGGCAAGCGCGTCATCTTCCGCACGCTCGATATCGGCTCGGATAAGGTCCTGCCCTACATGAAGCCCAACGACGAGCCGAACCCCGCGCTCGGCTGGCGCGCGATCCGAGTCGGGCTCGACAAGCCGGGCGTGCTGCGCATGCAGCTGCAGGCGCTCCTGCGCGGCGCGAATGGCCGCGCACTGACGGTGATGTTCCCCTTCGTCGCGCAGCTCTACGAGTTCCGCGAGGCCCGCGCCGAGATGGACAAGGCCATCGCCCGCGAGGAACGGCTCGGTCACGTTCTGCCCGAAAGCATCGAGGTCGGCGCCATGCTCGAGACGCCGAGCCTCGCCTATGCCCCGAACGGCTTCTTCCGCGAGGTCGATTTCGTCTCCATCGGGGGCAATGATCTCAAGCAGTTCTTCTTCGCCGCCGACCGCGAGAACGAGCGCGTGCGCCGCCGCTACGACACGCTCAACACCTCGTTCCTGACCTTCATCGAACGCATCGTGCAGCGCTGCGAGAAGGCGGGAACGCCGGTGTCCTTCTGCGGCGAGGACGCCGGCCGCCCGATCGAGGCGATGTGCCTCGCGGCGATCGGCGTGCGCACCCTCTCGATGCGCCCGCCCTCGATCGGCCCGGTCAAGAGCCTGCTCCTCCGCGTCGACCTCGGAGAGCTGAGGCGGGTGATCCACGAGGCCCGCGAGCGCGACGAGCAATCCGTGCGGCCCGCGGTCATGGATTACCTGCGCTGGATCACCTGATCCTCAGCGCGGGATGGCCCTCCGGTAGAGGTGCCAGCTCGCGTGCCCGAGGATCGGCAGCGTCACCGCCAGACCCACCAGCGCCGGTATCGTCCCGAGCACCAGCAGCCCCGCCACGATCCCGCCCCAGGCGAGGATCACGCCGGGATTCTTGAAGAAGACCCGGAGCGACGTGACGATCGCGTTCGGCACCCCGATGTTGCGGTCGAGCAGCAGCGGGAACGAGATCACCGCCGTCGCCAGCACCAGCACCGCAAAGGCCGCACCGATCGCGATGCCGACGATCGCCATCGTCCAGCCCTCGGGCGTCGTTGCCACGTTGCCGAGGAACATCCAGAGCGAGGCCGGAAGCTCCGGGCCCATGGTCGACTCGAAGATCAGCCGCGCCGCCAGCAGCCAGACCACCATGATCGCCGCGAGGTAGAGCCCCAGAACGAGGATCGCCCCGAAGGCCGGCGCGGCCATCACGTCGAAGGCGCTCGTCCAGTTGATCGGCCGCCCCGCCTCGCGCTGCCGGCTCATCTCGTAGAGGCCGAGCGCCGCGAGCGGCCCGATCAGCACGAAGCCCGACATCAGCGGAAAGAGCAACGGCATGAGGCTCTGCGTCATCGCCGTGAAGACCAGCGCCATGCCGAGGATCGGGTAGAGCAGGCAGAGCACCAGCGCGTCGGCCCGCGACGCCATGAGGTCCTCCCAGCCGGCCCTGAGCGCGGCGCGCAGATCGTTTATGGTGAGCGTGGCGATGTCCTCATGCGCCACGGGGCCCGAGGCGTCCGAGCCGCCGATCTCTGCCGCCGTCGCGCTCAGATACGCCGAGCCCGAGAAGAGCCGCCGCCCGAGCCAGGAGGCGGGATTTCCGATGGTTCTGTCCGTGCTGTCCATGACGCGGAACTCCGCAGCTGCCGGGCGTACCACGGGACCCGCGGAACGCGGCGCCCGAAATCCGTGCGTCCCGCGGGGCGGCATCGCGCCGCCTTCCGCAACGTAACACCGCACAGCGTTCGCCGCGAACACGAAGGCGAGAGCACACATTACGACACAACCCCAAGGCGATATCTGCGCAGCCTCGCGCTCTCGGAACCGGCACGTCTTGTGCAAACACGGCCCGCCTGCCGTACGGAAAGCGCCCGAGGTGGCCCAGGGGCAAGCGACAACGCAAACGCGAGCCGAACCCGAAACACGAAAACGCCCGGCACGGTCGTTCACCATGGCCGGGCGCCTTTCGTCTGCGGTCCGGTGCTGCGGCCCTTCTGGCCTGCGCCTCCGCCGCGCGTTGGATCCCCGACCTTCTGGCCGAGGAACATGGCGGCGAATCCCGCCGCCGCTGTCCTTCCCGGGCTCCGGTCGGGCCGGAAATCGGGACGCCGCCCCGCTCTGCGGGATCGGCTCACCCTCGGGCGGGGTGCGGACAGGACGGGCTTACCGCGATTCCCCCGAAGAATTGGTTAACGCGCTGGCAATCAAACCCGCGAAAGGGCCTTGCGGAACTCCGCCACCACCGCCTCGCGGTCGCGGCCGGTCTCCTCGGCATAGCGCTTCAACCCGAAATGCACCGCCGCCATCTCCTGGTAATACGAGGTATAGGCATAGTTGGTGGCCGCGCCCGCCGCCGCGCCGAGGATCGGCACCGTCTGCGCGGCGAGCTTCTGGCCGAGAACCACGCCGAGCCGCGGCGCGACCCGACCGATGATCCCGTGCAGCGTGGCGCCGGTGATCGTGACCCGCGCCGAGAGGAACGCCATGTCGACGCCGTCGTCGTCCTCGAGCGGACCCGCCGATCCGAAGACCGCAAGGCACTCCTTCTGGACCTCGGGATCGGCCGGATCGTAGCCGTGCTCCCACGCGATGCCCTGGATCGCCCGCAGGAGCACCGTCGTCGTCACCGGCAGTTCGGCCAGCGCGGTCGGAAGACCGCCCGCCCCGCCGGCGGCCCCCATCGCGGTCGTGAGCGCGGTGTTGAGCCATCCCTTCTGGTCGGGCACGTAGCCCCGCGAGCGATGCGCGGCGTACAGAGCCGTCTCGAGCGCGCGCGTCGTCGCCTCCTCAAGCCGGTTCTTCACCCGGTCGGGCAGCCGCTCGAGAAGGTTCTCCGCCTGCCCGCCGATGATGTTCAGCACCTGAAGTCCGACACCGCCCGCACGCTTGTGTCGCCGCGCGAGGCTCAGCATTTCCTTGTCGCGATCCACCACAGCGAGCTCCGTGCCGGTCATCCCCGTCTCCACCTGATCGTTCATGGCGGGTAAGATGTTGGTTTGCCCGCCCGCTTTCAATGCCAGGCGGTGACCTCGCCCGCGACCCCGTCCCAGGCGCCGGGGCTGAGCGCGAGCCCGAGGATCCGCTCGGGATTGGTCGGCGGCGGCATCTCGACCCCGCTCAGATGCTCAAATCCGAACCGCCCGTAATAGGGCGCGTCCCCGACGAGCAGCACCCTCTCCCATTCCTCGCGCGCGACGAACAGGCTCTCGCGGATGAGCGCGCCCCCAAGGCCCTCGCCCTGCGCCGTCGGATGCACCGCGATCGGGCCCAGGAGCAGCGTCGGCGCCCCGCCGACGCGCACCGGCCAGTAGCGGATCGCCCCGCCGAGAAAACCGCCCTCCTCGTAGCGCGCGACCCGGCAGAGGCGACGCACCGGCGGCACCCCGTCGCGCAGCCGGTAGGAGGAGAGCGCCTCCCGTCCAGGCGCGAAGCAGAGGTCGTAGAGCGTCTCGACCTCCCAAGAGTCAGTCTCGCGTTCTGGGGTGATCACGTACATCGGCAGAGGGCTCGCGGCGGCGGCAGGCATTGAATTCGGCGGGTCGGCGTGCATCTTGGCCGCCAGCCTCCGCGCTAGCACCTGCTCGCGGGACCTGCAATTTGAAGCCCCGGCCCGTGCACCGGCCCCGGGCGAGAGGAGACCGGCGATGTTCTACCGCCCTGAGGACGGCCACGGCCTGCCGCACAACCCGTTCAACGCCATCGTCACGCCGCGTCCCATCGGCTGGATCTCGACCCGCGGCGCGGACGGCTCCGAGAACCTCGCGCCCTATTCCTTCTTCAACGCAGTCGCCTACGTGCCGCCGCAGGTCATGTTCGCCTCGACCAGCGCCAAGGACGACCGCGGCGACACCAAGGACAGCGTCGCCAACATTCGCGAGACCGAGGTCTTCTGCGTCAACATCGTCGAATACGAGGCCCGCGACGTGATGAACCAGACCTCGGGCCCCTGGGACAAGGAGACCGACGAGTTCGACCTATCCGGCGCCGAGAAGGCGGCCTGCGAGATCATCCCCTGCTCCCGCGTCGCGACCGCCCCGGCGAACCTCGAATGCCGTCTGACCCAGATCGTGAAGCTGCCGGGCGAGGCCAATTTCGTCGTCTTCGGTGAGGTCGTCGGCGTGCATATCCGCGACAATTGCCTGCGGGACGGGATCTTCGACGTCCTGACCTTCAACCCCCTCAGCCGCATGGGCTACCGCGACTACACCGTCGTGCGCGAGAAGTTCGAGCTGAAGCGCCCGGGGGACTGACCGGCGCCCGAGCCGCACCACCGGGACCGGTCGGAGCTCCCGAAAGCGCCGGCCGAGACCGCGCCCCTTTCCCCCGGCACCGAGATCGGCCACTTTTGCCTGCGGCAGGACAGTCAGGAGGCAGGCATGAAGCTCGGCATCATCGGCGAATCGGGGCTCTACGACCTCGAAGGCCTCGAGAACGCGGCATGGCAGGAGGTCGACACGCCCTGGGGCGCGCCCTCGGACGCGATCCTGACCGGCACGCTCGACGGGCTCGACATGGCCTTCCTGCCCCGCCACCGCCGCGGCCACGCCCTCGCCCCGTCCGATGTGCCCTACCGCGCCAATATCGACGCGCTGAAGCGGCTCGGCGTCACCGACATCGTCTCGCTCTCCGCCTGCGGCTCGTTCCGCGAGGAGATGGCGCCCGGCGACTTCGTCATCGTCGACCAGTTCATCGACCGCACCTTCGCCCGCGCGAAGAGCTTCTTCGGCACGGGATGCGTCGCGCATGTCTCGCTCGCCGACCCGACCTGCAGGCGCCTGTCGAACGCGGTGCTCGGCGCGGCGGAGGCGGCCGGGGTCACGGTCCACGAGGGAGGCACCTACCTCGCGATGGAAGGCCCGCAATTCTCGACCCTCGCCGAGAGCCGCCTCTACCGCGAGCAATGGGGCTGCGACGTCATCGGCATGACCAACATGCCCGAGGCCAAGCTCGCCCGCGAGGCCGAACTCTGCTACGCGTCCGTGGCGATGGTCACCGATTACGATTGCTGGCACGAGGATCATGGCGCGGTGGATGTCGCCACCGTGGTGCGCACGCTTCAGGGCAATGCCGAGGCCGCGCGCAATCTCGTCCGCGGCCTGCCCGAGCGCCTGCCGCCCGCCCGCACCGCCTGCTCCGAGGGCTGCGACCGGGCGCTCGACCACGCGATCATCACAGCCCCCGAGGCGCGCGCCCCGGAGGTTCTCGCGCGCCTCGACGCCGTCGCGGGCCGTGTTCTCTAGATCGCGTCGCGGATCACCGGGGCCTCCCGCGCGATGGCCCCGATCCAGCGCCGCACCATCGCGTCGATGGGCAGCCGCATCGCGGTGCATTTCTCGCTGAAGACGCCATCGAGATTGTCCGGCACGGCGATGCCGTTATCGTCGAAGACCTTGGGGCCGACCCAGTTCGGATGCGTCTTGAGCCGGACCGCCAGAGTGCGCATCTCACGCACGCCGTCATCGAGCATCACCTCCGAGATCAGCGACTTCTCGACCGTGCAGGGCAGCCGCCCCTTGCTCAGCGCGCGCGCCGTCCGCACCTCGCAATCGCTCTCGACGAAGACGTCCCATTCCTCCTCCATCACGAGGTTGACCCCGCGCAGGACCACCTCGCGCCGCTCGGCGCGCAACTCCTCCTGCTCCTCGGCAGCGGCGCTTTCACCGAAGAGGCCCTTCACGGCGTCGATCGAATCGATGAATTCGGGAAAGCGCTCGCGGAGGTCGTTGTAATAGGCGGCCGTGACCATGCTCGGCATGGCCTGATCCTGCGCCGGTTTCAGCGAACACAGCCGGTAGATCGAGTTGTCGGGTGTGACGGCCACCACGTCGCCGGGCCGGAGCGGGCTGCGCGGCGGATCGAAGGGAAGCGAGTAATCGTGGAAGGCCAGCACGTCGGGATGGTCCACCTTGGTCATCCAGTAATAGCCGATCCATCCCACGACAAAGAGCAGCGCCGTGATCGCGACGGTTTTCAGACGGGTCATGGCACGGCCCTCAGCGCGAACAGCAGCTGTCTTCGCCGCAGGGATAATGGGTGCCGGGACATTGCGTCTGGGCCGAGGCGGAGACGCAGGTGAATAGCAGAACGAGTGGCCAAATCAGGCGCATTGTGAAATTCCTTCATGTGAAAAAGACGCAATCAACACGTGGAATATTATGCCCGAGATGCGATTCGCACAAGCTATGCGCGACTTTGCGCGCTCCTGCTGCCGGAGAGGATGAGATGAGCTCGGTCAGAGACTACATCCGCACGATCCCGGATTTCCCCCACGAGGGGATCATGTTCCGCGACGTGACGACGCTCTTCGCCGATGCGCGCGGCTTCCGCATGGCGGTCGACCAGCTCGTGCAGCCGTTCTCGGGCGTGCGGTTCGACAAGGTCGTGGGGCTCGAGGCCCGAGGCTTCATCCTCGGCGGCGCGGTCGCGCACCAGCTCTCGGCGGGCTTCGTGCCTGTGCGCAAGAAGGGCAAGTTGCCGGGCGCGGTGATCTCGGAGAGCTACACGCTCGAATACGGCACCGCCGAGGTCGAGCTGCACGACGACGCCATCTCCGCCGGAGAGCGCATCCTGCTCGTCGACGACCTTCTCGCGACGGGCGGCACCGCCGAGGCCGGGATCAAGCTGATCGAACGGCTCGGCGGCGAGGTGATCGGCTGCGCCTTCGTGATCGACCTGCCGGATCTCGGCGGCCGTAAGCGGCTCGAGGATCTCGGCATGAACGTCCAGGCGCTCTGCGCCTACGAAGGCGACTGAGGCAGCTGCGGTGCCCCAGTACGGGGCACCGCGCCTCTCACTTCACCTCGTCGGGGAAGTGCTTCAGAACCGAGCGGAACGGGTTCGGCGCCGCCTGCCCGAGCCCGCAGATCGAGGCATCCACCATGACCCCGGCGAGATCCTCCAGAAGCTCGGCGTCCCAGCTCTCGGCCTGCATCAGCTTGACCGCCTTCTCGCAGCCGACGCGGCAGGGCGTGCACTGCCCGCAGCTTTCGTCCTCGAAGAACCGCAGCATGTTGAGCGCCGCCTCGCGCGCGCTGTCCTTGTCCGACAGCACCACCACCGCCGCCGAGCCGATGAAGCTCCCGTGCGGTTGCAGCGTGTCGAAGTCGAGCGGCACGTCGTCCAGCGACGCCGGCAAGAGCCCGGAGGACGGCCCGCCCGGCTGGTAGGCCTTGAGTTCGTGCCCCTCGGCCATGCCGCCCGCGGCCTCGACCACGTCGCGGATCGTGGACCCCGCCGGCAGCAGGTAGACGCCCGGCGCCGCGACCCGCCCCGAGACCGAGTAGGAGCGCAGGCCGCGCCGCCCGTTCTTCTCGACCGAGGTCAGGATGTCGCCGCCCTCGCGCAGGACCCGCGCCACCCAGTGCAGCGTCTCGACATTGTGCACCAGAGTGGGCCGGTCGAAGATCCCGACCTGAGCCACGTAAGGCGGCCGGTGGCGCGGGATGCCGCGCTTGCCCTCGATCGATTCGATCATCGCGCTCTCTTCGCCGCAGATATAGGCCCCGGCTCCGCGGCGCAGTTCGATATATCCCGGTGCCGCGATGCCCGCGGTCTCGAGCGCGGCGATCTCGCGCCGCAGGATTTCGAGCACCGCCGGATATTCGTCGCGCATGTAGACAAAGCACCGCTCCGCCTCCACGGCCCAGGCCGCGACGAGCATCCCTTCGAGGAAAAAGTGCGGCCGCCGCTCGAGATAGTGGCGATCCTTGAAGGTCCCAGGCTCGCCCTCGTCGCCGTTGACCGCAAGGTAGCGCGGCCCCTTCGCGGCGCGGACGAAGCCCCACTTCTTGCCCGACGGGAACCCCGCCCCGCCGAGGCCGCGGATGCCCGCACCCGTGACCTGCCGCTGCACCGCCTCCCAGTCGCCGGTCTCGCGCAAAGCCGCGAGCGCGGCATAGCCGCCGCCGCCCGAATAGGCCTCGAAATCCTCGTAATCGGGAATGTGCGGATGGGTCTCGCCCGCCGCGATCGCCTCCGTCACGCGCTCGGGCGTCGCGTGGTCGATATGGAAATGTCCCAGCTCGCAGACCGGCGCGGTGTCGCAGCGCCCCATGCAGGGAGCCCGCACGACGCGGACCTCCGCGGGATCGAGTCCGTCTTCGAGCGCCTTCTGCAACTGCGCCGCGCCCGCAAGTTCGCAGGAGAGCGAGTCGCACACGCGCACCGTCAGTGCCGGCGGCGGCGTCTCGCCCTCCTTCACCACGTCGAAATGCGCGTAGAAGGTCGCGACCTCGTAGACCTCCGCCTGCGCCATCCGCATCTCGTCGGCGAGCGCCCTAAGATGCCGCGCCGAGAGATGTCCATGGGCGTCCTGGATGAGGTGCAGATATTCGATCAGCAGATCGCGCCGCCGCGGCCGGTCGCCGAGAAGCGCCCGCACCTCCGCGAGAGCCTCCTCCTCGGTCTGGCGGCCCTTCGGCGTCGCGCGCCCCTTGCGTTTCGGCGTCTTCCAGACCGGTTTGTCTCCGTCGAGCGCCATGTCTGCCGGGCCTCCTCCCTTGGTCCTTCCCTATCCCTACCGCCCCGGAGCCTCCCCGTGACCCCGAAAAGCGACACCGGGACTGCGACTTGCGGCTCGGTTGCGCCCGGCCTGCATTCCATGCACGGCGCGCGGTTCCGATCGGCGCCCGGCCTCTCGGACACGTTAACGCTTTCTCAAGCTTCGCGCTTCACCGCCCCGCCGCCGCCTGCCACGCTCGGAGCATGATTCGCGCATTCCTCACCACACTCGCCCTCGCCCTGCCCGCCGCCGCGGATCAGCCGCTCACGGGCGCCGAGTTCGAGGCCTACGTGACCGGCAAGACGCTCTATTTCGGCCAGAACGGCGAGGCCTACGGGGTCGAGCAATACCTGCCCGGCCGCGAGGTCGTCTGGTCGTTCCTCGACGGCGAGTGCCGGGAGGGCCGCTGGTACGAGGCGGGCGAGCAGATCTGCTTCGTCTACGAGGACAACCCCGTCCCGCAATGCTGGAGCTTCTACCGCACCGGCGAAGGCACCCTGCGCGCGGTCTTCGAGAACGACCCGGCCAGCAGCAGCCTCTACGAGGCCCGCAGGGACGAGGATCCGATGATCTGCCCCGGCCCCGACGTCGGCGTCTGATCCCGGCGACGCCTATGCCGAACCGGCGGAGGGGCGCTGCCCCTCTTGGCCTGTCGGCCAATTCACCCCGGAGTATTTTTCCCAAGAAGAAGCAGGGGACGTATCCGACGGCCAGCTTGCCCTTCGCCGGGCCTGCCGCCATGGTTCCGGGTGGAGGGCATCGCGGGGGAGGATCGCATCATGGGTTGGCTGGCCGACGAGACGGGGCTCGAAAAGCGCGCGGCGAATTATGCCGCCCTGACGCCGCTGTCGTTCCTGAACCGCGCCGCGGACGTCTTTCCGAAACAGATCGCGGTGGTCTACGGCGGCACGCGCCGCAGCTACGCGGAATATCACGAGCGGGTGACCCGCCTCGCTTCGGGGCTCGCGGGGCTCGGCATCGCACCCGGCGACGTGGTGGCGACGCTCCTGCCCAACGTGCCCGCCCATGCCGAGGCGCATTTCGGCGTGCCCGC
Source organism: Roseivivax halodurans JCM 10272 (assembly GCF_000521785.1). GTDB lineage: Bacteria > Pseudomonadota > Alphaproteobacteria > Rhodobacterales > Rhodobacteraceae > Roseivivax > Roseivivax halodurans. The sequence continues at coordinate 11,556 of NZ_JALZ01000010.1, read as the reverse complement.
CTGCGGCGCCGTCCTCAACGCCATCAACACGCGGCTCGACACCGACACCGTCGCCTACATTCTCGGACATGGCGGCGCGAAGGTCCTGCTCTGCGATGCGGCTCTGGTCGATCAGGCGAGAGCCGCCTGCGCCGCGATGAGCGAGGGCACGCCGCCGACGATCGTCGAGGTGCCCGACGCCGAGGCCGGGATCGCTGCCTCGGGCGATCACATGACCTACGACGAGCTACTCCAATCGGGCGATCCGGGCTTCCGCTGGATCATGCCCGAGGACGAGTGGGAGAGCCTCTCGCTCAACTACACCTCGGGCACGACCGGACGTCCCAAGGGCGTGGTGTACCACCACCGCGGCGCGTATCTCAACGCGATGGGACAGGTGCTCAGCTGGCGCATGATCCTGCGCCCGGTCTACCTGACCATCGTGCCGCTCTTTCACTGCAACGGCTGGTGCCACACCTGGATGATGCCCGCCGTCGGCGGCACGCTCGTCTGTTGCCGCGAGATCCGCGCGAAGCCGATCTTCGACGCCATCGCGGACGAGGGCGTGACCCATTTCGGCGGCGCGCCCATCGTGCTCAACACGCTCATCAACGCGCCCGAGGAGGAGCGGCGGCCCTTCGACCACGTCGTCGAGGTCTTCACCGCCGGCGCGCCGCCCGCGCCCTCGACCCTCGCCGCGATCGAGCCGATGGGCTTCAACGTCACCCATGTCTATGGCCTGACCGAGACCTACGGGCCCGCGACCGAGTGCCTCTGGCACCCCGAATGGGACGCGCTGACCGGCGAGGACCGCGCCGCGGCGAAAGCCCGGCAGGGCGTCGGCATGCCCTTCATCGAGCACGTGACCGTCATGGACGACACGCGGATGGAGGAGGTCCAGCGCACCGGCGCCCACCAGGGCGAGATCATGTTCCGCGGCAACGGCGTGATGAAGGGCTATTACAAGAACGCGCAGGCCACCGAGCAGAGCTTCGCGGGCGGCTACTTCCATTCCGGCGATCTCGCCCTGCTCGACGCCGAGGGCTACATGACGATCTCGGACCGCGCCAAGGACATCATCATCTCGGGCGGCGAGAACATCTCCTCGATCGAGGTCGAGAACGCGCTGATGCGCCACGAGGCCGTCAGCCTCTGCGCGGTGGTGGCAAAGCCCGACGACAAGTGGGGCGAGGTGCCCTGCGCCTTCGTCGAGCTCAAGACCGGCGCGAAGGTCGGCGCGGAGGACCTCATCGCCTTCGCACGCGAGCGTCTCGCGGGGTTCAAGACGCCCAAGGCGGTGGTCTTCGGCGAGCTGCCCAAGACCTCCACCGGCAAGATCCAGAAGTTCCAGCTGCGCGAGCGGGCGAAGACCCTCTGACCGGCGATGCGCGCCTTACTTGGTGCCGAACATCCGGTCGCCGGCATCGCCGAGCCCCGGCACGATGTAGCCGCGCTCGTCGAGCCGCTCGTCGAGCGCCGCGGTCACGATCGGAACGTCCGGATGCGCCTCCTTCATCTTGGCGACGCCCTCGGGCGCGGCGAGGAGGCACAGGAAGCGGATGTTCGTCGCGCCGGCCTGCTTCAGAAGGTCCACGGCGGCGGCAGACGAGTTGCCCGTCGCCAGCATCGGATCCACCGCGATCACCAGCCGGTCCTCGAGCCCGTCCGGCACCTTGAAGTAGTACTGGACCGGATGAAGCGTTTCCTCGTCGCGGTAGAGCCCGACGAAGCCGACCCGCGCCGCGGGCACCAGCTCCAGCACCCCGTCGAGCAGGCCGTTGCCCGCCCTGAGGATCGAGATCAGCGCCAGCTTCTTGCCCGCCAGCACCGGCGCCTCCATCGTCTGCATGGGCGTCTCGATGGTCTCGGTCGTCACCTCCAGCTCGCGGGTGATCTCGTAGGCCAGAAGCTGGCTGATCTCGCGCAGGAGCTGGCGGAAGGACTTCGTGGAGGTGTCCTTGCGGCGCATGATCGTCAGCTTGTGCTGGATCAGCGGATGGTCGACGATTGTCAGATGCTCGGGCATGATCTCTCTCAGGTCAGGCGTTTGGCGACGCGCTCGCGCGTGGCGGCGTCGCAGAAGGCGGCGTTCAGCGAGATGCGGGCGAGGTCGCGGAAGGCCTCCGCATCCCAGTCGTGCACCCGCGCGAGGCGGCGGTATTCCTCGCGCATCGTGGTGTGGAAGAACGGCGGATCGTCGGTCGACACGGTCACGGTGACGCCCCGCTCGCGCAGCTTTCCGATCGGATGCGCTTCGAGCGTGGGATAGACGCCGAGCGCCACGTTCGAGCCCGGGCAGGTCTCGAGCACGATGCCGTCCTCGGCGATCCGCTCGACCAGCGCGGGATCCTCGATCGCCCGCACGCCGTGGCCGATCCGCTCGCAGCCGAGGTGATCGAGCGCCGCGCGCACCTCCTCGGGCCCGCGCCATTCGCCGGCATGGGTGGTCAGCCGCAGCCCCGCCTCGCGGGCGCAGTCGAAGGACCAGGCGAAATCCTTCTGCTCGTAGGCGTTCTCGTCCCCGCCCATGCCGAAGCCGGTGATCCACTCCCCCGCCGTCTCGGCGGCGCAGCGGGCGGCCGCCTTCGCGCGCTCGGGTCCGAAATGCCGCACGCAGGTCACGACGCCGCGCAGGGTCACGCCGAGATCGCGCTCGCCCGCCTCCGCCGCCTCGACCATCGCGGCGAGGTAGTCGCGCCAGGCGTCCACGTCCCCGCCGCCGCAGAAATCCGGGCTCAGGAAGGTTTCGGAATAGACGACGCCCTCCTCGGCCGATTGCTCCATGACAGCGCGCACCAGCCGCGCGTAATCCTCGGGGCTCCTCAGCACGCCGGTCGCGGCCTCGTAGACCTGCAGGAAGTGCCGGAAGCCCTCGAACGCGTAGGTCCCGTCCGGGCGGAAGATGCCCGAGAGGTCCACCCGCTTCTCGGCGGCGAGCCCGCGAATGAAGGACGGCGGCGCCGCCCCCTCAAGATGAAGGTGCAGCTCGACCTTCGGCAGGGCCGCGATCTCGGAGAGCGCCTCCTCGGTCACCTGGCCAGCATGCTCCTCTACGTTCCGACCCTGTCTCACAGAAAGCTCCGTCCCGGCCCGCGGCCCTCGATCCCAAGATGATCCGCGACACTCGCGGCCACGTCGGCAAAGGCCACCTGCCCCACCGATCCGGCCCCGCGCCCCGCGATCAGCACCGGCACCCGCTCGCGGGTGTGGTCGGTGCCGTTCCAGGTCGGGTCATTGCCGTGATCGGCGGTCAGGCACAAGAGGTCCCCCTCCCGAAGCTTCGGCAGCAGCCTGCCGATCTCGGCGTCGAACCATTCGAGCGCCCTGGCGTAGCCCGCGACGTCCCGCCGGTGCCCCCAGAGGCTGTCGAACTCGACGAAGTTGGCAAAGACCAGCGCCCCCTCGGGCGCCGCGTCCACCAGCCCGGAAAGATGCCCTATCAGCTCGGCATCGCTGCCCTTCACCACCCGGTCGATCCCCTCCATCGAGAAGATGTCGCCGATCTTGCCGACCCCGATGACCGCGCGGCCCGCATCCTGCGCCCAGTTCGTCAGCACCGGCTCCGGCGGCCGGATGGCATAGTCGCGCCGGTTCCCCGTCCGCCGGAACGCGCCCGCCTCGCCCACGAAGGGCCGCGCGATCACCCGCCCGACGCGCATCCCGTGCAGCATCGGCGCGATCTCCTCGCAGAGCGCCAGCAGCCGGTCGAGCCCGAAGATCTCCGGATCCTCGTGCGCCGCGATCTGGAACACGCTGTCGGCCGAAGTGTAGCAGATCGGCCGCCCGGTCCGCACATGCTCCGCCCCGAACCGGTCCAGCATCACCGTGCCCGAGCCGTGGCAATTGCCGAGAATGTCCTCCGTCCCGGCGATCCGGCACACTTCCGCCCGCACCTCCTCGGGAAAGGCCGGCTCGCCGACGGGAAAGTAATGCCAGTCCCACGGCACCGGCAGCCCGGCGAGCTCCCAATGCCCCGACGGCGTGTCCTTGCCGGGCGAGACCTCCGTCGCCGCCCCCCAGAGCGCCCTTGGCTCGGCCCCGAGGCCCGGCGCCTCCGCGCCGCTGGCCAGCCGCACCGCCGCCCCGAGCCCCATCCCGTCCAGCACCGGCATCTTCAACGGCCCCGAGCGCCCGTCCTCGGCCTGCCCCGCCGCACAGGCTTCGGCGATATGCGCAAGCGTGTTTGCCCCGCGATCCGGCACGCCGCCCGAGAAGAAATCGCCCGCGTCGGGCGCCCCGCCGATCCCGACCGAATCCATCACCACAAGAAATGCCCGGCTCATCGCCCATCCTCCGGCCGGCACGCCGGTCGCGCCGCGGCCCCGCTTCTTCTTGACCAAGATATCCCGGGCAGCCGAGCAGCGGCGGGGCGGAGCCCCGGACCCGGCCAGCTCTCTTCTTCTTGGCAAAAATACTCATGCAACATGCCGGCCCCCGCACCGTCCTCGCGGCGCGGCGCGCCCTCACCACACGCGCGCCGCTTCATCCGACGCGCCCCCGCACCAAGGCGGCCGGCGCCGCGCTCTCCCCGATCCGGACCGCCACCCGAATGCTGCGCCCCGCCGCCTCGGCCTGCTCCTCGCACGCCGCATGGACCCGCGCGATCGGCTGGCCCGCCTCGACGCGGGTGCCGAGCCGTACCATCCCGGTGATCCCGACCGCCGGATCGACCCGGTCGCTCTCGACCCGCCGCCCGCCGCCGAGATCCACCACCGCAAGGCCCAGCGCCTCGCCTTCGATCGCCGTCACCACGCCCCCCTCGGGCGCCGTCACCTCCCGGATCACCGGCGCCTGAGGCAGGAACCGCGCCCAATCCTCGACAAGGCCCGCCGGTCCGCCCATCGCGTGGATCATCCGCCCGAAGCGCTCGGCCGCGGCGCCGCAAGCGATCGCCTCACCGATCCGGCGCGCGCCTTCGGCGGCATCGCGCGCCAGCCCCGCCGAGGCGAGCAGCTCCCCGCCCAGCGCCGCGCTCAACTCTAAGAGCGGACCCCGCTCCGTTCCCGTCAGCACCCGGCAGGTCGCCGCCACCTCGACCGCATTGCCAAGCGCATCGGCCAGCGGCTCGTCCATCGAGGTGAGGAGCGCCGAGGTCGGACAGCCCGCCTCCCGCGCCGTCGAGACCAGCGCCTCTGCCAGCGCCCTTGCTTCCGCCTCGGTTTTCATGAACGCGCCCGATCCGACCTTCACGTCGAGAACGAGACCCTGCAGCCCCGCCGCGAGCTTCTTCGAGAGGATCGACGCGGTGATGAGATCGAGGCTCTCCACGGTCCCGGTCACGTCCCGCACCGCGTAGAGCCGCCGGTCCGCGGGCGCGAGGTCCGCCGTCGCCCCGACGATGGCGCAGCCCGCGGTCTCCACCACCGCCCGCATCCCGTCCTCGTCAAGCGCGGTCACCACCCCGGGGATCGCCTCGAGCTTGTCGAGCGTGCCGCCCGTATGCCCGAGCCCCCGCCCCGAGATCATCGGCACCCGTACCCCGCAGGCCGCGAGCGCCGGCGCGAGCACGAGACTCACGCAATCGCCGACGCCGCCCGTCGAATGCTTGTCGAGCACCGGCGCGCCTGCGCCCCAGTCGAGCCGCCGCCCGCTGTCGCGCATCGCCTCGGTCAGCGCCACGCGCCCGCTCGCGCCGAGCCCCCGCAGGCACACCGCCATCGCGAAGGCGCCCGCCTGCGCGTCCGACACCGACCCGTCCGAGAGGCCCGCGGCGAACCAGCGCAGCGCCTCCGCCGACGGCTCCTCGCCCCGGCGCAGCCCCGCGATCACCGCGCGCGCATCGATCATGCGCCCTCCATGTGGCCCTTGCCGAAGGCGCCCGGCAGCAGCTCGGCCACCGACATCGCCCGCTCATCGCCCGCGAGCGTCGCCATGGTCACTACAGCGTCCGGGCCCGCGAATTCGGCGATCTTCTGGCGGCATCCGCCGCAGGGCGGCACCGGCGCGGGCGCGTCGGCCACCACGTAGATCGCGGTGAGCTCGGTCTCGCCGCCCGCGACCATCGCCGCGATCGCGCCCGCCTCGGCGCAGGTGCCTTCGGGATAGGCGACGTTCTCGACGTTGCAGCCCGAAACCACGCGCCCCGCGCCCGTCCGCAATGCCGCCCCGACCTTGAAGTTCGAATAGGGCGCATAGGCCATCTCGCGCACGCGGCGCGCCGCCTCTCTCAACTCGTCCGGTCCGTCGCTCATCGGATCTCCGCCATGCATTCCGGCCTTTATCGTGCGCAGAGCCGCGCACCGGACGCAAGACGGCGGCCGCCGCGGAACCGGCGCCGAAATCGTGCGTTCTTCAAAAGAACATTAAAGGAACATGGACCCATGACCGACACCCCCAAGCAGGACGCCCCCGGCAACGCCGACAAGCCCGTCGAGGAATGGACAACCGGCGACGAGAAGATGACCGGCGCGCAGGCCTCCTATCTCAAGACCCTCTGCCAGGAGGCCGAGGTCGAGTTCGACGACAGCCTGACCAAGGCGGAAGCCTCGGCGCGGATCGACGAGCTACAGGACAAGACCGGGCGCGGCTGAGGCGGGAACGGCGGGCCGAGGCCCGCGTTCTCAGCGCAGACCAAGCCATTATCCCGGAGATACGCGATGGCCAAGCAGCCCGACCGCCCAGACCTCGATCCCGAAGACGCCCTGCCCGACGATCCGCGCGAGCCGATGACCGACGTGCAGGCCGCGCAGCTGCGCGATCTGGCCGACAAGACCGGGGCGGAATACGACGAGTCCCTGACCAGCGGCGAGGCCGAGGAGCGCATCGCCGATCTTGCCAGGCGCGCCGGCTGAGAAAGCCTGCTTCCGCCGCGTCCCCAAATCGGCTAGCCCTCGGAGCATAAGCACTCCGGGGGATTTTTCGTGTCAGATCAGACCAACGACACCCTGCGCCAGCAGGCGCTCGACTACCACCAGTTCCCGAAACCCGGTAAGCTCGAGATCCGCGCGACCAAGCCGATGGCGAACGGCCGCGACCTCGCCCGCGCCTATTCCCCCGGCGTCGCCGAAGCCTGCCTCGAGATCAAGGACGACCCCAAGGCCGCCCGCGACTACACCGCCCGGGGCAACCTCGTCGCGGTCGTCTCCAACGGCTCCGCCGTGCTCGGCCTCGGCAATATCGGCGCACTGGCCTCGAAACCGGTGATGGAAGGCAAGGCCGTCCTCTTCAAGAAGTTCTCCGGCATCGACTGCTTCGACATCGAGCTGAACGAGCCCGACCCCGAGAAGCTCGCCGACATCGTCTGCGCGCTCGAGCCGACCTTCGGCGCGATCAATCTCGAGGACATCAAGGCACCCGACTGCTTCATCGTGGAAAAGATCTGCCGCGAGAGGATGAATATCCCGGTCTTCCACGACGACCAGCACGGCACCGCCATCGTCGTCGGCGCCGCCGCGACCAACGCCCTGCGCGTCGCGGGCAAGTCCTTCGAAGACATCAAGATCGTCTCGACGGGCGGCGGCGCGGCGGGCATCGCCTGCCTCAACATGCTGCTGAAGCTCGGCGTGAAGCGCGAGAACGTCTGGCTCTGCGACCTCGAAGGCCTCGTCCACGAGGGCCGCGAGGCCGACATGACCCCGCAGAAGGCCGAATATGCCCAGCCCGGCGGGCCGCGGAGCCTGGGCGACGTGATCGAGGGCGCCGACCTCTTCCTCGGCCTCTCCGGCCCGGGCGTGCTCAAGCCCGAGCACGTCAGGAAGATGGCCGAACGCCCGATCATCTTCGCGCTCGCAAATCCCTATCCCGAGATCATGCCGGACGATGCGCGCGAGGCCGATCCGACTGCGATCATCGCGACGGGGCGCTCGGACTATCCCAACCAGGTCAACAACGTTCTCTGCTTCCCGTTCATCTTCCGCGGCGCGCTCGATGTCGGCGCGACGACGATCAACGACGAGATGCAGATCGCTTGCGTCGAGGGCATCGCCGCCCTGGCCCGCGCCACCACCAGCGCCGAGGCCGCGGCCGCCTATCGCGGCGAACAGCTGACCTTCGGCGCCGATTACCTGATCCCCAAGCCCTTCGATCCGCGCCTCTCGGCCACCGTCTCGGTCGCCGTCGCCAAGGCGGCGATGGACTCGGGCGTCGCCGAGCGCCCGATCGAGGATATCGAGGCCTACCGCCACCGGCTCAACGCCAACGTCTACAAGTCCGCCCTGCTCATGCGCCCGGTCTTCGAGGCGGCCGCGACCGCCGCGCGCCGCATCGTCTTTGCCGAGGGCGAGGACGAGCGCGTCCTGCGCGCCGCGCAGGCGATCATCGAGGAGACGACCGAGCAGCCGATCCTCATCGGCCGCCCCGAGGTCATCAACATGCGCTGCGAGCGCATGGGTCTCGAGATCCGGCCCGAGCGCGACTTCAACATCGTGAACCCCGAGAACGACCCGCGCTACCGCGACTACTGGGGCAGCTACCACGAGATCATGGCCCGTCGCGGCGTGACCCCCGACCTCGCCCGCGCGATCATGCGCACCAACACCACCGCCATCGCAGCCGTTATGGTGCATCGCGGCGAGGCCGACAGCATGATCTGCGGCACCTTCGGCGAGTACAAGTGGCACCTCAACTACGTCAGCCAGATCCTCGGCACGTCCGAACTGCACCCGACGGGCGCGCTCTCGCTGATGATCCTCGAGGACGGGCCGCTCTTCATCGCCGACACCCATGTGCACATCGCGCCCACGCCGGACGAGATCGCCGAGGCCGCCATCGGCGCCGCACGCCACGTCCGCCGCTTCGGGATCGAGCCCAACATCGCGCTCTGCTCGCAATCGCAGTTCGGCAACCTCTCGAACGAATCCGCCGAGCGCCTGCGCGCCGCCATCGCAATCCTCGACAGCAAGGAGCGCGACTTCTGCTACGAGGGCGAGATGAACGTCGAGGCCGCGCTCGATCCCGACCTGCGCGCGCGGCTGCTGCCGGCGAACCGGATGTCCGGCACCGCGAACGTGCTGATCTTCGGTCAGGCCGACGCCGCGTCGGGCGTGCGCAACATCCTCAAGATGAAGGCCGGCGGGCTCGAGGTCGGCCCGATCCTGATGGGCATGGGCAACCGCGCGCATATCGTCACGCCCTCGATCACCGCGCGCGGGCTGCTCAACATGGCGGCGATCGGCGGCACGCCCGTCGCGCATTACGGCTGAGGGTCAGCCCGCGAGCGCCTCGCGCAAAGCGGCCCGTTCCTCCTCGACGGTGCCGGGAAACTTCTCCCGGCCCGCGCGGGAATACCAGTAGGCGGCGTTGCCCTCGTCGCCCTCGACCCGGTGGAGATGCGCGTGCAGCCACGCCGCCTCCGGCCCGGGATCGTCCTGCGCGATGTCGTGTGCCGCCTCCCACTCGCCCGCGTCGAGCCGGTCGAGCGCCTCGGTCAGTTTCTCGTGCATGATAACCTCCGTGATCCCCCGGGAAACGCCTGCCACCCGCCGCGCCGTTCCCGGTTCTTTGCAAACTCCCGGGGGCTTCGCAGCGCCGCTTTGCAGCCGGATTGCTTTGCAAATCATACCGGCAACATTCTGCAAACTTAATGTCGCAGGCCCCGGGCTGGTGTCGCTAACGGGCTTGCCGCACCCGCCCCGCCTTCCGTAACACCGTCTCATCGCGAGGAGGAGGAGCGACCCCATGAGTTACGCAGAGGTGTATTCCGCCTGGAAATCCGACCCCGAGGGGTTCTGGATGCGCGAGGCCGAGAAGATCGACTGGGACCGCAAACCCTCGCAGGCTCTGACCAGGACCGGCGACAACCTCTACGCCTGGTTCGCCGACGGCATGGTCAACACCTGCTGGAACGCGGTCGACCGCCATGTCGAGGCAGGGCGCGGCGATCAGGTCGCGATCATCCACGACAGCCCCATCACCGGCACCAAGCGCGAGATCTCCTATGCGGAGCTGCGCGACCGCGTCGCGACCCTCGCCGGCGCTCTCCGCGCCCGGGGCGTCGGCAAGGGCGACCGCGTCATCATCTACATGTCGATGGTCCCCGAGGCGCTCGAGGCCATGCTCGCCTGCGCCAGGCTCGGCGCGATCCACTCGGTGGTCTTCGGCGGCTTCGCCGCACACGAGCTCGCCGTCCGCATCGACGACGCCAGGCCCAAGGCGATCATCGCGGCCTCCTGCGGGATCGAGCCCGGGCGGATTGTGCATTACAAACCCCTCCTCGACAGCGCCATCGACCAGGCGGTGCACAAGCCCGACTTCTGCGTCATCCTCCAGCGCGAGGCCGCGCCCGCCGAGCTGACCCCGGACCGCGACGTCGACTGGCACGAGGTCCAGCAGGGCGCCGAACCCGCCGATTGCGCCCCCGTCGAGGGCGACCACCCCGCCTACATCCTCTACACCTCCGGCACCACGGGCGCGCCCAAGGGCGTCGTGCGCCCCACGGGCGGCCATCTCGTCGCGCTCCACTGGAGCATGAAGAACATCTACAACGTCGATCCCGGAGAGGTCTTCTGGGCCGCCTCCGACGTCGGCTGGGTCGTCGGCCACAGCTACATCTGCTACGCGCCGCTGATCCACGGCAACACCACCATCGTCTTCGAGGGCAAGCCCGTCGGCACGCCCGACGCGGGCACGTTCTGGCGCGTCATCGAAGAGCACAAGGTGCGCAGCTTCTTCACCGCGCCGACCGCCTTCCGGGCGGTGAAGCGCGAGGACCCCAAGGGCGAGTATCTGAAGAAGTACGACCTCTCGAACCTCCGCGCCATCTACCTCGCCGGCGAACGCGCCGATCCCGACACGATCGAGTGGACGCACGAGATGACCGGCAAGCCGGTCTACGACCATTGGTGGCAGACCGAGAGCGGCTGGCCGATGGTCGCCAACCCCGTCGGGATCGAGGCGATGGAGGTCAAGATCGGCTCGCCCACCGTCGCCATGCCGGGCTACGAGATCCACATCCTCGCCGACGACGGCACCCCCAAGCCCGCCGGAGAGCTCGGCGCCATCGCGATCAAGCTGCCCCTTCCCCCGGGCACGCTCCCCACGCTCTGGAACGCCCCCGAGCGGTTCGAGAAATCCTACCTCGCGCATTTCCCCGGCTATTACGAGACCGGGGACGCGGGGATGATGGACGAGGACGGCTATCTCTGGATCATGGCCCGCACCGACGACGTCATCAACGTCGCGGGCCACCGCCTCTCGACCGGCGGCATGGAGGAGGTCCTGGCCTCCCATCCCGACGTCGCCGAATGTGCGGTGATCGGCGTGAAGGACGAGCTCAAGGGCCAGCTGCCCATGGGTTTCGTCTGCCTCACCAAGGGCGTGAATCGCGAGCCCGCGGAGATCGAGAAGGAATGCGTCGCGCTCGTCCGGGACAGGATCGGGCCCGTGGCGGCCTTCAAGCTCTGCAAGGTGGTCGACCGCCTGCCCAAGACCCGCTCGGGCAAGATCCTGCGCCGCACCATGGCCTCCATCGCCGACGGCGAGGACTTCAAGCTCCCCGCTACCATCGACGATCCGGCCATCCTCGACGAGATCCGCGAGGGCACCAGCGCCATGGGCTATCCCCGCAAGTTGGGCGAGCCGGTCTGATCGACCATGTCCCGACCCCGCAGGCGGGGTCGGGTCAGGACTTCGGTAACGGGG